>NZ_LMJY01000001.1:7500-626711 GCF_001421325.1 Novosphingobium sp. Leaf2
ATCTTGGCGCTTGCTGGCCTGGGTGCTGCGGCGTTTTTTGTGCGCTTCGTTAATGGCGAGGACACCCCCTATTACTCCGCAACGATAGAGCAGGGCGACCTTGTGCCGCTCGTATCGGAGCGCGGCGAGTTGCATGGCAACGGCGAAATCACCCTATATGCACCTGCAGATGGCAGGATCACCTGGGCGTCCGACAAATCCACCGGCCCGGTAGCACGCGGCGAAGTGCTGGCCCGGCTCGATGATCCGGAAAAACGCAGTTCGGTGGCCGTGGAACGGGCGCGTGCCGCTGCCGCCCAAGCGGCTCTGGACGCGGCGCAAGTTGCCGCGCAGGATGCTGCCGCGCGCCTTTCACGATTCGAAACCGTGTGGCGCCGCTCGGGCGGCCGGGCGCCGTCGCTCAACGAGATGGAGCGGGCCAGGGCCGAGGCGGCGCGCACGGCGCTGGTGGTGGCCAGCGCGCGCGCAGAGGTGCAGGCGGCCTCGCTCGCCTTGAAGCAGGACCTTGCCCAGATGGCCGGCTTCGCGGTGAAAGCGCCGTTTGCCGGGCTTGTGGTGGAGCGCCGCGTGCAGGCAGGGCAGCAGGTGAGCGCGCACGATCCGCTGTTCATACTCGCGGCCAGCATCGCCCCGATGAGCGTGGAAATTCCGCTCGGCGCCCTTCCCACCGGTCCGATCAAGGCCGGCACCCTTGCCCAGGTACGACCGGATTCGTCGCCCGATACGCCGCAGGCCGCGACGATGACCTTGCTGCGGCTCAGCCCGTCTCCGCAAGAGATACCGCCCCGCGCAGTGTTCACCATCGCCAATCCGGGCCCGCACATGCGCCCGGGCATGGCCGCGACCGTGGATATCGAATTACCCCGCCGTCACAATGTGCTGCTGGTGCCCGATGCCGCGCTCAAGTTCGATCCGGCGGGCCAAACCGGTCGCCAGCGCGCGCGCATCTACATCCTCGACGGGGGTGAGCCGCGCCGCGTGTACGTGCAGGTAGGCGGCAGCGACGGGAAACGCACCGAAGTCTTCGCACCGGGGCTCAAACCCGGCGATCAGGTGATAACTGGTTGGCGCGATGCGATGAGCGGACCGGCCCGGTCAGGCCAGTGAAAGGTTGCGGCTGAAACAATATGCCTGCCCAAGCGTATGGGCTGTGATCATGTTCGCCGACAAAGGATCTGCTATTTCTATCGACGATGCAAAGATTTCGCGGCGGGGCGCCGTGGGGATCCTCGCAAGCCTTGTTGCGGGGGGTGTATTTCCGGGCGCGGCTTTTGCCGCGAAGGACGGACGCCTGGGTGCGCCCACGCCCTTTTCGTGGGACATGCTGGTATCGCAGGCGCGCAGCCTGGCAGCCAAGCCTTACGTGGCACCGGCCACCGCAACGCATGCTGCCGCCGACTTCGACGAGGCCGTGCGCCTGACCTATGGCGATCTGCCGGCGATCGCGGGCAACATCCGGTTGTTTCCTGCCGCCCGGATCAACGCGCCGAAGCCGGTGCGCATCGCCATCGTGGCCACTGGCCAGGCACGCGAAATCATCGACACGAGCGGCCTGTTCGCCGGGCATCGGGCCATAGATCCGGTGGGTTTTCGCGTGATGGATGACACCGGGCGCAGCGACTGGCTAGCCTTTCAGGGCGCAAGCTATTTCCGGGCGTCCGGCTCGCGCGATCAGTATGGCCTTTCCGCGCGCGGCATAGCTGTCGATACCGGGCTTTCGAGCGGCGAGGAATTTCCCGATTTCACGCGTTTCTGGGTCGAGCAGACCGGGCCGGATACGACACGCGTCCACGCCCTGCTGGATGGACCGAGCCTGTGCGGTGCCTATGCTTTCGAATGCCGCAACACCAAAGGCGCGGTCATCCAAGACGTGACCGCCGCGCTGTTCCTGCGCAAGAATGTGGCGCAGCTGGGGCTTGCCCCTGTGTCCAGCATGTTCTGGTACGATCAGTCCACCCCGCGCGCCCGGCCCGACTGGCGACCGGAAATCCACGATTCGGACGGGCTGGCCATCTGGTCCGGCAATGGCGAGCGGGTGTGGCGCCCGCTGGAGAACCCCTCGTCGCCCCGCCTGCATGCCATGCGTGCCGATTCGCCCCGCGGGTTTGGTCTGCTCCAGCGTGACCAGGCGTTCGATCATTATCAGGACGATGGCGCGTTCTACGATCGGCGGCCATCGTTGTGGATCGAACCGAAGGGCAATTGGGGACCGGGCGCGGTAGGCCTGTTCGAAATGCCGACCACCAGCGAGACATTGGATAATGTGGCGATCTTCTGGAAGGCGGACCGGCCGGCCAAGGCCGGGGAGCGTCGCGACATCGCCTATCGCCTGACGTGGTCATCGCAGGATCCCACGATCGACGGCACGGCGCGCTGCGCGGACGTGTTCGAAGGACCGGGCGGCATCCCCGGTGCACCGCCGATCGAGGGGGTGCGCAAGTTCGTGTTCGACTTTGCCGGATCGTCCTTGGCCGGGCTGGACCGTTCCAGCGGGGTCGCGGCGCAAACCGATCTTCCCTCCGCTGCTATTGCCGCTGCCACCGCCTATCCGATCGCGCGGAGCGACGGGCGCTGGCGCGCGATGATCGATGTGCGCATGAAAGCGGTGAACCAGCCGCAATTCCGCCTGTTTCTGAAACGCGGTAACGCAGCGCTCAGCGAAACGGTGATCAAGGCGATCGAGACATGAGCCTGACCGTGGTTCCCTCGCACGTCATGCTGCCCGAAGAGGCGCCGCTGGCGATGCCCGTGCAGAACCTGTGGGGCAATCCTCCCGGCGCGCGTGAGGTGCTGACCGCGCCGCATGGGATGCTGGTGAAGCGGCTGCTGCTGATTGCCCTGACCGCGGTTATCGGCCTTGCCGCTTCCAGCACCGTGCGCATGGAATTGTCGCGCGATGGGCTGGACTGGGTGGAAGTGGTGTTGCTGGCCTTCTTCGTGCCGCTGTTCTGCTGGATTTCGTTCGGTTTCGTCACTTCTACGATGGGCTTTTTCAAGCTGATCACCGGCGAGCATCCCGGCTTCACAGCACTGCCCAGCCCGGCCTCCAGCCTGCGCCATCGTACCGCCGTTCTGATGCCGGTCTACAACGAGAGCGTGGAAGAGGTTTTTGCACGGGTGCGGGCGATGGCCTTTTCGATCGCCGAATCGGGCGGCGCGCCGTGGATCGACTTTTTCGTCCTGAGCGATTCGAACCCGTTCCACGGCAAGCGTGAGGAAGCCGCGTGGCGCGAACTGGTGCAGGACGCGCCGATCGCGGTTTATTATCGCCGGCGCGAACAGAACACCGCCCGCAAGCCGGGCAACATCGCGGAATGGGTCCGCCGGTTCGGGGCGGCTTACGAGAACATGCTGATCCTCGACGCTGACTCGATCATGAGCGGTGACACGATCGTGGGTATGGCCTCGATCATGGAGGAACGACCGTCGATCGGCCTGCTGCAGACGGTGCCGATGATCACCAACGCGCGCACCCTGTTCCAGCGCTGGATGCAGTTCGCCAGCGAGGCTTACGGCCCGATCGCCAGCGCCGGGCTGATGTGGTGGTCGGGATCGGAAGCCAACTTCTGGGGCCATAACGCGATCGTACGCACCCGCGCGTTCGCCGAGGCATGCGGCCTGCCCGAACTGCCCGGCAAAGCCCCGTTCGGTGGCCATATCCTGAGCCACGACATGTTCGAATCGGCGCTGTTACGCCGGCGCGGCTGGGCGGTGCACATGGTGATGATCGGCGGCTCGTACGAAGAATTTCCGCCCACCATCGTCGACATGGCAATCCGCGACCGGCGTTGGATGCAGGGCAACCTGCAGCACCTGCAACTGCTGGGCACGTCCGGGCTGCACTGGACCAGCCGGCTGCACCTGCTGATCGGCGCATCGGCCTACCTGACGTCGCCCGGCTGGCTGCTGCTGATTCTGACCATGATCGCGCAAGTGTTCAGCCGCGATGGCGACGGTTTCGTAACCCTCGCCCCGCCCAGCGTGCTGGCGCTGACGGTGGTGCTGCTGTTCGGCCCCAAAGTCATGGGCCTGACCTGGATGATGGCGGACCGCGATCGGCGGCGCAGCTTTGGCGGCCCGGTCGGCATCGTCCGTTCAGTCATGCTGGAAATCGTGCTGAGCATGCTGCTGGCGCCGATCACCATGGTTACCCAGACCAAGGCGCTGCTGGGCCTGCTGCTGGGCATTTCGGCGGGGTGGAACACCCAGACCCGCGATGCCCGGCGTATCACCGTGCGCGAAGTGCTGCCTGACCTGCGCGAGCATCTGCTGCTCGGCGCCGCGCTCATCGCGACCTTCTGGCTGGACCGCACGACCGCGCTGTGGCTTGCCCCGATCATCGTGGGGCTGTTCGCATCGCCCTGGCTGATCGCGTTTTCCTCAAGCGAGGCGCTGGGGATGCGCGCCGGCAGGGCCGGAATCTTCCAGGTGCCCGAGCCGGAAATCATCGAAGCGCCAAGTGCGCCCGGCAACGATCCCCAGCCCGAACTGCGCACCAAGACGGCTGCGGAAGTCTGAAGCAGCCGCCCCGGGCCGCTACCGGTCGATACCTTCCTGGGCACGCACGCCGGCGCGAAAAGCATGCTTCACGTCGCGGATCGCGCTGACCGTATCGGCCGCGTCCTCGAATGCGGCATGGGCCGCGCGCCCCGTCACCACCACGTGCTGCATCGGCGGCCGGGCAAGGATGGGGGCCATTACCTCTTCGATATCGAGGTAGCGATAGGTCACCAGATAGGTCAGCTCGTCCAGGATGACGAGGCTGATCGCCGGGTTGGCCAGCGCCGCGCAGGCCTTGGCCCAGCCTCCGCGGGCAAACGCGATGTCACGCGCGCGATCCTGCGTATCCCAGGTGAAGCCTTCGCCGCAAACCTCCCAGGTCAGGCCGGGCTGACGCTCCAGAAAGGCACGTTCGCCCACGTGCTGCTTGCCCTTGATGAACTGGAACACCGCCACCCGGCGCTCGTACCCCAGCATCCGCGCGGCCATGCCAAATGCGCTGGAGGACTTGCCCTTGCCATTGCCGGTCAGCACCAGCAGCAGGCCCTTGTCGATCTGCGCGGCGGCAATGCGCGCATCGACCACGGCCTTGTGACGGCTGGTGCGCTCCTTGTGGCGCTTTGCCTCGTCCGCGTCTGTCATCGGATCTGGCGCTGGCGGCGCATGTCAGGCGCAACCGCCAGCACGGCGGTCCAGATCGCGGCGGCAAGACCGGTCCATACCAGCGTGGCGATCAGCACGGCGGGAAGATAGCGCTCCATGCGCGGCGCGAACCCGGCAAGGCTGGCGTCGGGATAGCGGCCGCCCAGGAAATAGAAGCCCCCGCTGGACAGCAGTTGCGAGACCACCGTTGCCCCGACCAGCAGCGCAGCGGCGGGCAGCAGGTCAACCGCGCGTTCGCCCAGCCGTTCTGCGGCATAGCGCCCCGCGCCCCACATGACCCCATACGCCGGGACCAGCATCCAGTACGCCGGGGTGAAGCAGAAGCCCGACCCGCCCAGTACGTAGATCACTACTATGTCGATGGCGAAGCCCAGCGCGAACAGCGCGGCAAAGCCCAGCGGCTGGCGGACGAAATAGCCTAGCACGAAAAAGCTGGCGAGACTGGTATCGGGCAGATGGATGTAATTGCTGAGCGAATGCGTGCGCGTTGCCAGCATGACGGCGGCAAGCGCGGCAAGCACGCAGGACTGCAAGGCACGGGAGCGGGGCAACGCTGCGGCATGTTCGGCACGGATCATCGGTGATCTTTCCAAAAAGGGACAACATGGGAAAATCGCGGCGCGCCCGCCGAAAAGCGGACGCACGGAAGAACCGGGGCATGTGCCCGGTCAACAGATTGGCAATAATGCGAAAGCTGTTCGATCTCCCTTCGCCGCGACACACGATTGTCGTCACGCGAAGGAGCTTTTCCCGGCTTCGGAAAAAAGCGTTGCCCTCGTCCGCCCGGTACATCCCGCCCGCGCGAAGGATCGACGGCAACGGGCCGGTTTCCTGACTTACCGGATCATCGCGCTGGTCCGCCGCCTTCTCGGGACCTTGTGGTCCCAATGGCATCGTGGCGGTGCGCTTCCCCGGTCACAGTTGCGGGAGCAGTGCCGGATCGGGCAGGTTTCCCCGCCCCCCGGACTTCCCGATTAAGCCCTTGCGGGCACCCGTAGCAGAACGGCATCTATGCCAGTTGCGGATGCGGCGCAAGCATCTGCCACTTGCCAGCCCTGCGTTCGCACGATAGTTGCCGCGCCGCGACAGGTTCCCCGCAAGGGGATGAAAAGGGAACTCGGGTGAAAGACCCGGGCTGCCCCTGCAACTGTAAGCGGCGAGCCATCCGGCCATTTTGCCATTGGGACCATACGGTCCTGAGAAGGCGGCCGGAACGGCGCTGACCCGTGAGCCAGGAGACCTGCCCGTCGCCGTCGTTCTTCGACCGGACAGGGTGTGCCGGACGAACGAGGGGGCAAATTCCTCGCGCAACGACAGCCATAACCTCGTGGGCCTTGTGCGGCGCGCGAAGGGTATCGTGTGTCGTTAGTCCGCCTCGTCAGGGGCGGTACGCCATCGCGCATCCTTCACGCATCGTCCGGGCCGGCGGGGTCGACGCCGTTTGCTTGAAGGATCGACGTGTGAAATCAACTTTGACCGCCTCCGCCACCCTCGCCCTCGCTCTGTGCGCCAGCCCCGCCTTCGCACAGGCCGATCCGGCCGCGCCAGACGATGCCGGCGAGGGCGAGCGCATCGTCGTCACCGCGCTGCGCACGCCGGTGGCCGCCGATCGGGTATCGGCCACCGTCACCGTGCTGGACGCGCCGGCGATCGTCGCCCTGCAGCCCATCGCCCTGACTGATGCGCTGCTGCGCACCCCCGGCATCAGCCTTTCGCGCAACGGCGGCTATGGCACCGCCACATCGCTGCGCATCCGCGGCGCGGACGCCGGGCAGACGGTGATGGTGATCGACGGCATGCGCCTGGCTGATCCTTCGTCCACCGCCGGGGGCTATGCGTTTTCAAACCTGCTGCTTGATGACATCGACCGGATCGAGATCCTGCGCGGGCCGCAATCGATCTTGTGGGGCAGCGACGCGATCGGCGGCGTGGTCAACGTGCGCACCCGTCGCCCGACCGAGCCGTTCGAAGGCAGCTTCGCGCTGGAGGCCGGCACGCATGACACGGTGAATGCCCGCGCCGGGGTGGGCGGCACGTCCGAGGCGATCGACTGGCGGCTGGCCGCCTCGCACTTTACCACCGATGGCATCTCTGCGCGCGACAATGGTACCGAGGCTGACGGCTACACCCGCAGCGGTGCCAGCGGCACCGTGACGGTGCGCGTGGCGCCGGGCGTATCGCTGGATTTGCGCGGTTACTGGGCGGACGCGAAGAACGATTTCGACGCCACGTCCGGCGATTCGCTGGCCTATGGCCGCACCCGCGAATGGTCTGGCTATGCCGGGCTCAACTTCGCGCTGCTGGACGAAAGGCTGCACAATCGCCTTGCCGTGCTGCAGACCGAAACCGACCGGGCCAACTACGATCCGGCGCGCAAGGTACGCCAGATCACCTTCGATGCGCATGGCCGCGTCCGCCGCTTCGAGTATCAGGGTACCTACACCTTCTCCGATACGGTGCAGGCGGTGTTCGGCGCCGAACGCGAGGAGCAGCGGATGACCACCGCGTCGCCCGCCAACAGCACTGCGCCTTATGTGCTGACGCCTTATGCGGTCGACACCAACAGCGTGTACGGCCAGCTGCGGGTGACCCCGGTGACCGGGCTGACGTTCGATGGCGGGGTGCGATACGATCACCAGTCCCGCTTTGGCGGCAACACCGTGGTCAGCGCCGGCGCGGTCTATACTCCCAATCAGGGCCGCACCGTGGTTCGCGCCAGCTATGATGAGGGGTACAAGGCCCCTTCGCTGTACCAGCTGTTCAGCGATTATGGCACAGCCGGCCTGGCGCCGGAAAAAGCCAAGGGCTGGCAGGCCGGCGCGGAACAGAACTTCGGCGAGGCTCTGCGCTTGTCGGCCACGTGGTTCCAGCGCGATACCGATAACCTGATCGACTTCGCTTACTGCCCGACATCGGGCGTGCAGCCCGCGCAGTGCTTCATTCCGGGCACCACCACCACGCGGTTTGGCTATTACGCCAATGTCCGCAAAGCCAAGGCGCGCGGGCTGGAGCTTGCCGCATCGGGGCGCCTTGGCATCCTGTTCGCCAACGGCAACTACAGCTGGATCGAGGCGCAGGATCGTACGCCCGGCAGTGCCAGCTATGGCCGCCAGCTGCAGCGCGTGCCGCGCCACCTGGCCAATGCCGAAGCGGGCATCGAGTTGCCGCAAGGCCTGCGCGCCAGCGCCGCTGCGCGCTATGCCGGGGACAGCTACAATGCGGCAAGCGGCACTGCCAAGCTGGACGGCTACTGGCTGTTCGACCTGCGTGCCCAGTGGCAGGTCGCCAAAAGCCTGATGGTGCAGGGCCGGGTGGAGAACCTGACCGACAAGCATTACGAGACGGTGAGCGGTTACGGCACGCTGGGCCGCACCGTTTACGTCGGCTTGCGCAGTCAGTTCTGATGCTGCGCGCGGTCGAACCGGGTCCGTCGGTGGTTGTTTGCGTGACCTGCCGCAACAGCGCCGCCGCGCGGGAGGATAGCGCCGGGCGGCGCGGCGGGGCGTTGCTGGAGCAGGCCCTGCACGCCGTCCAGGCAGACGACGCAAGCCTGCGCGGCGTGACGGTGCAGCCGATGGCGTGCCTGTTCGCCTGCACCCGGCACTGCGCGGTGCATATCCGCGCGCCGGGCAAGGTCGGCTACGTGCTGGGCGACTTTGCGCCGGACGTAGAGGCCGCCCGCGCCATCCTGGAATATGCCGCGCACCACGCAGCCAGCGCCGAAGGGCAGGTGCCGTACCGCGATTGGCCCGAGGGGGTGAAAGGGCACTTCATCACCCGCACCCCGCCCGAAGGGTTCGTGTGCCCATGACCGCTTTCGCAAACCCCGAGGCGTTCGCAGCCGCGCTGGCTGCGCTTCCTGTAGCGGACGGTGCCGCGCGCGAGGCCGCGCTTGCCCGGCAGGCCCGCTTGACCAAGCCAGCGGGCTCGCTTGGCCGGCTTGAGGAGATCGCGGTGTTCATGGCCGGGTGGCAAGCGCGCGCGCGGCCTGCCGTTGACGTGGTGCAGGCGGTTATCTTCGCGGGTAACCACGGCGTGGCGGCGCGCGGCGTCAGCGCCTTTCCGACCGCCGTCACCGCGCAGATGGTCGCCAACTTCGCGGCTGGGGGCGCCGCGATCAACGCGCTGACCCGCGCCTGCGGTGCTGACCTGGCGGTAATCGCCCTCGATCTGGAACGCCCCACTGCGGACATCACCCAGGGCCCGGCGATGCGTGTGGACGAGTGCCTCGATGCGCTGAACCAGGGCGCCGCGTCCCTGCGCGAGGACACCCAGTTGCTGCTGGTGGGCGAAATGGGCATCGGCAATACCACGGCGGCGAGCGCCTTGTGCGTGCAAGCGCTGGGGGGCACCGCGCGAGACTGGACCGGGCGCGGCACCGGGGTGGACGATTCCGGTCTCCAGCGCAAGATCGCGGCCATCGACGCTGCCATCTACCTGCATGGCGCGATGTGCCCGGATGCCTTCGAAAGCTTGCGCCGGCTGGGTGGGCGAGAGATCGCCGCGATCGCAGGGGCGATCCTGGCCGCGCGCCTGCGCCGCATTCCGGTCCTGATCGATGGTTTCATCGTGACGGCGGCCCTTGCGACGCTGGCCGCAGACAATCCGCTGATCGCCGCCCATTGCCTGGCCGCGCATCGCTCGGCCGAAGGCGCGCACGGCCGGGCGCTCGATCTACTCGGGCTGGACCCGCTGCTGCAGTTGGGCCTGCGGCTTGGCGAAGGGTCCGGAGCGGCGCTGGCGGTGCCGATCGTGCAGGCGGCGCTTGCCGTCCACAACGAGATGGCGACGTTCGACGAAGCGGGCGTTGCCAGCGCGGCATGAGCGGATTTTGCGTCCACCTTATGCGGCACGGCGCACCGGTCACGCCGCAGCTGCTGCTGGGCCATGCAGACGCGCCGCCCCTGCCCGCCGGCACGCAGCTGTGTCTGGCCCGCGCGGCGCCGCTGGCGTTTGCCCGCGTGATCTCGTCCGACCTGTCGCGCGCGTCCGTGCCGGCCCGGCAGATTGCCGACTTGCGCACTATCCCCCATGCCATCGATACGCGCTGGCGCGAACTCGATTTCGGGAACTGGACCGGGCTTGCCGCCAGTGAGGTGGACCCGGCTGCCTATGCGCGTTTCTGGGACGATCCCGATGCCGCCGCCCCACCTGGCGGCGAGCGCTGGTCCGACCTGAAAAAACGCGTGGCCGCAGCCTTGCGGGAGCTTGACCAGCCCACCCTTATCATCACCCACGGCGGCGCGATGCGGGCGGCGATGGCGGTACTGTTCCACATGGAAAACCGCCAGGTCTGGGCGTTCGACCTGCCCTATTCCTGTGTGCTGACCTTGCGGCTGTGGCCTGACAGCGGCCTGCCGACCGCGCAGATCGTCAACCTGACAGGCGATCCATGCGCCGCGTGATCCTGGCCTTTCAGTTCATGACCCGGCTGCCGCTGCCGGCAGTGGGCGCCGACGCGCAGGATTTCGCTGCCGCGATGGGCTGGTTTCCGGTGACCGGGCTGGCGGTGGGTTGCGCGGTGGCCGCGCCGTGGTGGTTCCTGCACGCGCGCGATCCGTGGGCCGCCGCGCTGGCGGGGCTGGCCGGGTGGGTGGCGATAACCGGCGCGCTGCATCTGGACGGTCTGGCCGATGTTGCCGATGGCGCCGGGGCCGCCCACGCGGGGCCAGAACGGTTGCACGCGGTGATGGCCGATCCGCACGTCGGCAGCTTTGCGGTGGTGGCGATTGTGTTGCAGCTGGCCGCCAAGCTCGTGCTGCTCCATGCCCTGCCCGTTCACCGCGCGATGATCCCGGTCCTGATACTGGTCCCGGCGCTTGCCCGCATCGCGCCGATTGCGTGGACCCTGTTTCTGCCGCCCTTGCACGAAGGGTTGGGCACCCGGTTTCGCAGCGGCGTGCGCATCACGCACCTTGCCGTGTGGTGTGCGGCGGCGCTGGCGGCGGCGGCGGCGCTGCACCCCGCGCTGCTCGCCCTGTTTCCGGCAATGGCCGTGTGGGGCTGGTGGCTGCGCGCGAAGCTTGGCGGTATTTCCGGCGATGGGCACGGCGCGGGCATCGAACTGCTGGAAACCTGCCTGCTGGCCGCGCTGGTGCTGGCCCGATGAACGCCGCCTTCCTCCATCATGGCGGCAGGCTGGCCGAGGCGATGCGCGTCTATGGCGGTGACCGGCACGACTGGCTGGACCTGTCCACCGGACTCAACCCCGTGCCGTGGCCCGTGCCCCCTTTCGCCGACTGGGCCGCCCTGCCCGACCCGGCGCTGCTGCAACGGCTGGAGCATACCGCCGCTGCGTATTTCGGCGCAGACCCTGCGCTGGTGTGTGCGGTGCCAGGCAGCGAAGTGGCCCTGCGGCTGCTGGCCCCGCTGCTCGGCTTGCCTGGACGCGCCTTGGCGCCGGCCTATCGCAGCCATACTGAAGCCTTCGACCGGACCAGAACCATCAGCTTTGCTGAGGCCCCAGATGGCGCTCAAACGGTAGCGATCGCCAACCCCAACAACCCGGACGGCATCCTGCGCGCACCAGCCGCGCTGCTGGAATGGGGTGAACGCATTGGGGCCGCAGGGGGCTGGCTGCTGATCGACGAGGCGTTTGCCGACTGCCACCCCGATCACACCGTTGCCTCCCATGTCAGCTCGGCGGGCCGGGTGATCGTCCTGCGCTCGTTCGGCAAGTTCTTCGGGCTGGCAGGCCTGCGCCTGGGCTTCGCGATCGCCCCGCCGGCCATCCTGGGCCGGTTGCGCGGGTTGCTGGGAAGCTGGCCGATCCACAGCGCTGCGCTCGCCATCGCCGCTGCAGCGTATGCAGACGAGCCCTGGATCCACCGCACCCGGGCACAGCTTCCCACGCGTGCGGCAGCGCTGGACACCGTGCTGCATCGCCACGGGCTGCGCCCGCACGGTGCTTGCCCGCTGTTTCGCTACGTTACCGGGTGCGATGCGGGAACGCTGTTCCATGCGCTGGCACAAGCGCACATCCTGGTGCGACCGTTCGAGGCGTACTCCGATGCGCTGCGCCTTGGCGTTCCCGCCACCCCGCAAGCCCTGCACCGCCTCGATCTGGCGCTGACCCATGCTTGAACCGGTGGCTGCCGCCGCACTCGGCATCGAAGCACTGCTTGGCTGGCCGGGGCGGGTGCACGCGATCATCGGCCACCCGGTGGGCGCGTTCGCCGCCCTTATTGGCTGGTGCGAAAAACGCCTCAACCGCCAGCGCTGGTCCGATACCGCCCGGCGCGCAGCCGGACTGATGGCGATGATCGTACTGATGGCGATCATCATCGCCACGGCTATCTCGATAGAATTTCTGGTGCGCGCGATCGCCGGCGCATGGGCCTGGCCGCTGCTGGCGCTGCTTGCCTGGCCCGCCATCGCCGTGCGCAGTCTGGACGATCACGTCCGCCCGATCCATGCCGCGCTGCGCCGTGATGACCTGCCGGGCGCCCGCCGCGCCGTGCAGATGATCGTAGGACGAGACACCGCTGCGCTGGACGAGGCCGGCGTCACCCGCGCAGCGATCGAAAGCCTGGCGGAAAGCTTCTGCGACGGCGTCGTCGCGCCGCTGTTCTGGCTCATGGTGCTGGGCCTGCCCGGCGCGTGGGCGCTCAAGGCGATCAACACCGCCGACAGCCTGATTGGCCATCGCGAGGCACCATACGGCCCCTATGGCTGGGCGGCGGCGCGGCTGGACGATCTGGCCATGCTGGTGCCGGCAAGGCTGTCCGCCGTCCTGCTGTGTCTTGCCGGGGGCGGAGGCTGGCACATCCTGGCGCGCGATCATGCCGCCCACGCCTCCCCTAACGCGGGCTGGCCGGAAGCAGCGATGGCCGGCGCGCTTGGCGTCAGGCTGGCCGGCCCGGCGGCCTACGACGGCGCGCTTGCCGACAAGGCGTGGATCGGGGATGGCCGACAGACCCTGGGCGCGCCCGATCTCGCGCGCGCCCTCACGCTCTATCGGCGCGCCTGCGTCCTGGTGGGAGTTCTTGCGATGAGTGCCGTATGGCTGGGCTGATGTTGCAGGGAACCGGGTCCGATGTGGGCAAGTCAGTGCTGGTGGCGGGCCTGTGCCGCGCCGCCGCCAACCGGGGCTTGCGCGTGCTGCCGTTCAAGCCGCAGAACATGTCGAACAACGCCGCCGTCACGCCCGAGGGGGGCGAGATTGGCCGGGCGCAGGCACTGCAGGCGCTGGCGGCGCGTGCCCCGTTGCATGTGGACATGAACCCCGTTCTGCTCAAACCGCAGGCTGATCGCACCGCGCAGCTTATCGTCCACGGCCAGGTTCGCGGCACGCTGGGCGCGGCCAACTTTCGCGAGGCGCGCCGGCCGCTGCTGCCCGAAGTCCTTGCAAGTTACCGGCGGCTGGAAGCGCGCTGCGATCTGGTCATCGTCGAAGGCGCAGGCTCGCCAGCGGAGATCAACTTGCGCAGCGGGGACATCGCCAACATGGGCTTTGCCCGCGCCGCCGACGTGCCGGTGGTGCTGGTGGGCGACATCGACCGGGGCGGCGTGATCGCGGCTATCGTCGGCACCCGCGCGGTGATCGACCCGGCCGACGCGCAGATGATTCGCGGCTTCGTGATCAACAAGTTTCGCGGTGATCCCGCCCTGTTCACTGATGGCTACGACGCCATCGCCCGGCTGTCCGGCTGGCGCGGCTTCGGTGTGCTGCCCTGGGTCAGCGCCGTCAGCCGCCTGCCCAGCGAGGACGCGGTCGTGCTGGAGCGTCCGTTGCAGGCAAGGTCCGGCAAAGTGCTGGTGGTCTGCCCGATCCTGCCGCGCATCGCCAATTTCGACGATCTGGACCCCTTGCGCCACGAGCCTGGCATTGCGGTGGCAATGGTGCCGCCCGGGCAGCCCATCCCTGCGGACGCGGACCTGATCGTCCTGCCAGGCTCCAAGGCCACGCTGGCCGACCTCGCCTTCCTGCGCGCGCAAGGCTGGGACATCGACGTGCTGGCCCACCATCGACGCGGCGGCGTGGTGCTGGGCATTTGCGGCGGCTACCAGATGCTGGGCCGCGCCATAGCCGATCCCGACGGCGTCGAAGGACCACCGGGCAGCGCGCCCGGTCTTGGGCTTCTCGACGTTCACACCACACTGGGCACACGCAAGACGTTGACGCATGTTGCGGGCCGCGCCTTGGGGCAGGCCTTCACCGGATACGAAATGCACATGGGCGTGACGCACGGGCCTGACACCGCCCGCCCCTTTGCCACGCTGGAAGACCGGGACGGCAGCTGGCGCACCGATGGCGCGATCGCTGCCACCGGCAACGTGATGGGGACATATTGCCACGGGCTGCTGGCAAAGCCCGGAATGCGCCGCGCGTTACTCACAAGGCTCGGCGCCAGATCCAACGGCGCAGACCATGATACGCGGGTGGACGCCGCGCTCGATGACCTGGCGGCGGCGATGGAAGCCGCGCTGGACATCGATGGGCTGCTGGCGCTTGCCGGGATTAAATCGTGAGACACACGCTGCTGGTGCTGGGGGGGGCGCGCTCGGGCAAAAGCCGCTACGCGCAATCGCGGGCCGAAGCCCATGCCGGAACGCTGGCCTATATCGCCACCGCGCAGGCGCTGGACGGCGAGATGGCGACGCGCATCGCCCGCCACCGTCAGGACCGCGGCCCGCGTTGGATCACCCTCGAAGAATCGCTCGACTTGGCTGGCGCTATCGAACGCGCAAGCAGCCAGGCGGACGCCATACTGGTGGACTGCCTGACCTTGTGGCTGTCGAACCTCATGATGGCGCAGGCCGACCTGCGCCAGGCGACGCAAACATTAGAGAACGCCATCGCCGCCTGCTCGTGCCCGTTGGTGCTGGTATCCAACGAAGTGGGCCTGGGCATCGTGCCGGACAACGCCTTGGCACGCGCCTTTCGCGACGAGGCTGGCCGCCTGAATCAGGCGATCGCGGCACAGGCCGACGAAGCGCAGTTCATTGCCGCCGGGCTGCCGCTACGTCTGAAATGAGGGGAAATGGTGCACCCGACTGGATTCGAACCAGTGGCCTTCGCCTTCGGAGGGCGACACTCTATCCAGCTGAGCTACGGGTGCAGTGCGGCTGCGGTTAGCAGAGGGCGCGCGCCCTTTCCAGCGCCAATTTGATGAGCCGTGACATGGACCAGGGCCAAGTCCGGATACCCGGTTGCAAGTTCCTGATATGTTCTTAAAAGGGCGCCATGGCCGAAGCCGATTCTTTTTCCTTTACCCACGCCGCCGCCGATGTTGCGCGCGGGATTGGTCGCCTGTTCGCGCGCAACGGGATCTGGTGCATGCCTGAAATGCCGCTGCGCTGCGGTCGGCGCGCCGATCTGATGGGGGTGGACCCGAAAGGGCACGTCATCATCGTGGAGATCAAGGTCGCGCGCGCCGACCTCCTCGGCGATGCGAAATGGACCGATTATCTGGACTATTGCGACCGGTTCTATTGGGGCCTTTCGCCCGCGCTGGATCGTGCACCGCTGGAAACCGAGGTGTTCAGGCCGGACTGCTGCGGGGTGATCGTGGCGGATGGGTACGACGCAGAAATCCTGCGTCCCGCGCCGCTGCGCCAAATGGCCGCCGCCCGCCGCAAGGTGGAGACCGAGCGGCTCGCCCGCGCATCGCTGCGCCGGCTGGTAAACCTTGGCGATCCGCATACCGTGCAGTGGGGCGGCGAGGACTGAGCTTTCGGCCTGCTACTGCCCGGCCGGTGGTGCACAGCGCGAATGCACGGTCACCGGGAAAGTGCCGTACATGTTGGTCAGCGGCAGGCGGATGTCCCGTCGGCAATGCACTGCGATATAGCGTGCCACCATACCGGTCAGTTCAGGATCGGGGGCGAGTTCGAGCTCGGGTGGTCCGGTAAGCACGATCGCGGGATTGGCGGCGAGCACGCGCTGCAGTTCGCGCCGCGTATTGAACTGGCTGACGTTGCGCTCGCTGGCGTCAACCAGATGCATCGGGAAGACGAGGGGTGAATGCAGTTGCACGTTCAGCGCATGATAGGGCCAGGTCGTGCCGCTGGCGATGAACACGCGGTTCGCCGGATCCTCGCGGTGCAGATACTGGACCAGCGTCTGCATCTGCGCACGCGATGCGGTGCGCAGGCGCCAGTGCGCCGGCTCCCCGTTGATGGTCAGCAGCGCCAGCAGCCACAGCCCCATCAGCGGGCCGATGATGCCGCGCTGCAGAAACGGCGCGCCGCACACCGCAAGCGGGGCGACCAGCGGGAGGAAATAATGCTCCGACTTGTTGGGGAATAGCGCGATGGCCAGCGCCGCCACGGCCAGCCAGGCGTAAGCCAGTTGCCAATCCGGTCGGCTGTTCAGGCGATCGCGAAACAGGATCAGGCTGACGAGCGCAAACCCGATCGGGATCGCCAGTGCGGCGATCACGTGCGAGGCCATGCCGGTGGCGCGAATAAAGGCGTAACCGCGCCGCAGGTTAGAGCCCACCACGGCAGTCCAGAACGCATCGAAGTGACCGGCAGCCGCATACCACCCGGCGCAGCACAGCAGCGGCAGCGCGGCGCACGCCGCCAGCAGCGTCACTTGCCCGGCCCACCGGGGCGCGCTTGTGCGCCCCAGCCACATGCGCCACGCCGTCCACCCGCCGAAAAACATCGCTTCGGCGCCTGCGCTTTGCTTGAAGGTGACGGCCAGCCCGAGTGACAGCATCGCCAGCACGACGCCGCGTGGAATCGCGGCGCGCACCAGCAGCGCGTCGGCGCGCATCAGGCGCCACGCCGCAAAGGCGACGAACAGATTGTAGAACACCGGTGACTGCCCGCCGCCGCCGCCCAGCGGCCCGGTCAGCGCGATGTACACCAGCGCCGCCAGCACCGCGCCTTGTAAACCCCAGCGCCCGGCTCCCAGCAGGTGCAGCGCCATGCGCGCCACCAGCAGCGCGGTGCCCCACACGAACAGCGCGGCCACCAGATGCACACGCAGCATCCCGCCCCCACCGGCAGTGATGCCTGCGTAGAACAGGTACAGCCCCGGCGCCTTGCGATCCCAGATATCGACGTACAGCATCGCGCCCGCCCGCATTCGCTCGCCCACCAGCAGGTAGAACGTCTCGTCCACGTAATAGCCGGGATCGCCCATCGTGGCCGCGCGGGCGAGGAAAGTTGCGAGCATCAGCGCCAGCGCCAGCGCCCAGGGCCGCGAAAACAACTGCGCGAACAGGCGCGGCGTATCGACCCGGGTCCGCACCCCGCATAGACCCTGCAGTGCCGACATACTCACCATCGAGCACACGTAGAATCACGTAGTCACGATTGCCAAGCGCAATTTTCTTGCGTTTTGCTGCAACGCATCCTATGTAGCCTTCCAGCAGACGGCGCGCGGGATTACCCGCCGCAATCCGAGAGCAGCGTGAGGCCAGGGCGCAAGTAGCCAAGGCCGGCCCGGATGAGCGACTGCACCTATGAAGCTTCCTTCCTCACGCAGGGTCGCCAACGACACCTTGCCGTGTGCGTGCGCCTCTCCTTTTGACCGTGCGCGCCCCCGTGCACTTTTGAAAGTGACGCATGTCCTATTTTTCTGAACTTGGCCTCGCCGAGCCCATTCTTCGCGCTCTCGCCGTCAAGGGCTACACCGATCCTTCACCCATTCAGCGCGACGCGATTCCCGCGCTGCTCGAAGGGCGCGACCTGCTCGGCATCGCCCAGACGGGCACCGGCAAGACCGCCGCGTTCTCGCTGCCCTCGCTGCACCGCCTGGCACAGGACCCCAAGCCGCGCCAGAACGCCGGCTGCCGCATGCTGGTGCTGTCGCCAACCCGCGAACTGGCCGCCCAGATCGCCGAGAACATGCGCGGCTACGCCAAGTTCCTGAACCTGACGATCCAGTGCATCTTCGGCGGCGTTCCCGTGGGCAAGCAGGCCCGCGCCTTGGAACGCGGCGTCGATATCCTGGTCGCCACCCCGGGCCGCCTGCTCGACCTGATCGACCAGCGCGCCCTCACCCTCAAGCACGTGGAAATCTTCGTGCTCGACGAGGCCGACCAGATGATGGACCTGGGCTTCATCGTGCCGCTCAAGCGCGTTGCCAACATGCTGCCCGCCGGCCGCCAGAGCCTGTTCTTCTCGGCCACGATGCCGCAGGCGATCGCGGAACTGGGCCGCCAGTTCATCAACAACCCGGTCCGGGTCGAAGTGGCCCCGCAGTCCACCACGGCAGAGCGCGTCGAGCAGTTCGCCATCCACATCAACCAGGCCGAAAAGCAGGCGCTGCTGACCTTGTCGCTGCGCGACGGGCTGGCTGACGATGCCGCCGAAAAGGCCACGCATGGCGCGATCGACCGGGCGCTGGTGTTTAGCCGCACCAAGCACGGCGCGGACCGCATCGTGCGCCACCTCGTCGCCGCCGGCATCCCGGCTGCCGCGATCCACGGCAACAAGAGCCAGGCGCAGCGCACCGCAGCGCTGGGCGGCTTTCGCCAGGGCACCGTGCGCGTCCTCGTCGCTACCGACATTGCTGCGCGCGGCATCGACGTCAGCGGCGTGAGCCACGTCTACAACTTCGAGATCCCCAACGTTGCCGAACAGTACGTCCACCGCATCGGCCGCACCGCGCGCGCCGGCGCTACCGGCGTTGCGATCAGCTACATCGCAGCGGATGAGAAGCCCTATATCCGTGACATCGAGCGCCTGACCCGCGTCAAGCTGGACCTGCTGCCGCTGCCGGCGGATTTCCAGAACCAGGCCGCGCGCCTGCCTGCCCCGGCTCGCGTTGCTCCCGCCGCACCGCAGGGCGACCGGCGCGGTGGCGGTCGCGCTGGCGGCCAGGGCGGTGGCCGTGGTCGTCCGCAAGGCGATCGCAGCCGTTCGGACGCACCGCGTGGCGATCGCCGTGAAGGCGCCGCCGCCGGTGAGGATCAGGGTGAGCGCAAGCGCCATTTCCGCCCGCGCGGCCCCAAGGGCCTGGGCGCCCACAAGGGCGCCGTGCGCCGCGCCAGCTGATCGGCTTCCCCTCAAACGATACCATGAAAGCCCTGGGCGAAACCCCGGGGCTTTCTTTTGTCCTTCCCCTTGCCCGCGCAAGCGCATAGTGCCCACGCCATGGCACCTAATGGTCCCCTCGTGGCAGTGACCGCGTCCGCTCTTGCCATGACGGCGATCGTGGGCGTGCGTTATCTGATAACCTCCGGGCTATTCGCGTGGATCACCCATCGCACCCGGCCCGGGCATTACACAGGGCTGGACAAGCAGATCCGGCGGGAGATCGCCTGGTCGCTGCTGTCCGCCGCGATTTACGGCATCCCCGCCGGTCTGGTGGCCTGGGGCTGGCAGGCACACGGCTGGACGCGCATCTACTCAGACGTTCACGCCTATCCCCTGTGGTGGCTGCCGGTTTCGGTGCTGGTCTACCTGCTGCTGCATGACACCTGGTTTTACTGGACGCACCGCTGGATGCACCAGCCGCGCGCGTTCCGGCTGGCCCATGCCGTGCACCATGCCAGCCGCCCCCCCACCGCCTGGGCGGCCATGAGCTTCCATCCGATCGAGGCGCTGACCGGCGCGGTGGTGATCCCTGCCCTTGTCCTGCTGGTGCCCATCCACATCGCCGCGCTCAGCGTCGTGCTCACGATCATGACCGTCATGGGCATCACCAACCATATGGGCTGGGAGCTGTTTCCGCAGGCCCTTGTTCATTCGCGGGCAGGCCGCTGGCTGATAACCGCCAGCCATCACCAGCGGCATCACGAAAGTTATCGATGCAATTACGGCCTTTATTTCCGGCACTGGGATCACCTGTGCGGCACAGACAGCGGGATCTCCTCCTCGTTTGCATCGCCGCGATGACCGGGGCTGGTGCACCTGCCGATGCCGCGCCGTCCGCCGCAACCGGCGTGACGGTGACGGTGACAGGTCTGCGCAATGCCAATGGCCAGGTGCTGGCGTGCCTGACCACCCGCGCGGACAGCTTTCCCGATTGCGACAAGGACCCGCAGGCGCGCAAGCTGAAAGTGCCGGCCCATCACGGCACGGTGGAACTGGACTTCGGCCGCGTACCCGCCGGTCGCTACGCGGTATCGCTGATCCACGACGAGAACGGTAACGGCAAGCTGGACACCCGCCTGTTCATCCCGCGTGAGGGGTTCGCGTTTTCCAACAATGCCCCTGTCGTCATGGGTCCGCCCAAGTTCGAACATGCCGCGTTCGACGTGCAGGGCGAAGCGGTGCATCTGGAAATACGCATGAAGTATCTGCTGTAGGACGCTTGCCGCACCTGCCCGCTGGCTTTAGGCGGGCGGGGTGAAGACGGAAGACAGCGTGGCAGAACAGGCCGTTGCGGTGGCCACGACGGGGTTGGCACCGCCGCCGCGCGCAGGCGCGTTTTCGCCGTTTCGCTATCCGGTGTTCCGGGCGATCTGGATCGCCAACCTGTTCTCGAACATCGGCTCCACCCTGCAAGGCGTGGGCGCGGCGTGGATGATGACCGAGCTTACGACCTCGCACCAGCTGGTGGCGCTGGTCCAGGCCTCGGCCACGGTGCCGATCATGCTGCTGGGTGTATTCGCCGGCGCCATCGCCGACAACTTCGACCGCCGGCTGGTCATGCTGACCGCGCAAGTGGGCATGCTGATCGTCTCGGCAGCGCTGGCGGTGATGGCCTATGCCCACTGGTTGACGCCGGACCTGCTGCTGGCCTTTACGCTCAGCGTAGGGGTGGGCACCGCGCTGAACTCACCCGCATGGCAGGCCTCGGTCCGCCAGCAGGTTGACCGCAGCGAGATACCCCAGGCCATCGCCCTCAATTCGATCTCGTTCAACATCGCCCGCTCGATCGGCCCCGCCCTTGGCGGCATACTGATCTCGATCTGGAACCCGTCGTTCGCGTTTGCGATCAACGCGATCAGCTACGTCGGCCTGATTTGCGTGCTGTTGTGGTGGAAGCCGCAAGTCCGCCTGATAGAGCGACGCCCGATCCTGCCGGCCGTCGCCATTGGCCTGCGCTTTTGCGCCACCAATGGACCGGTGCGCCGAATACTCATGCGCGGACTGGCGCTGGGCTTCAGCCTCGCTGCATACCAATCCCTGCTGCCGTCCGTGGTCAGCGGGCAGATGCACGGCGGCGAACTGGATTATGGCATCATGCTGGGCTTGTTCGGCATCGGTTCGATCACCGCCGCGCCCTTCACTGGTCCCATTCGCCGGAAGATCGGGCTGGAAGGGATCCTGGCGGTGGGCGCGGCGATGTTCGTGTTTTCGCTCATCCTCGTCGCGGCCAGCGATCGGGTGCTCTATGCCCTGCCTGCCGCGTTCGTGGCTGGCCTCGCCTGGGTGATGATCCTGACGACGCTCAACACTGCGGTGCAACTACGTGCGCCCGAAGCCATCCTGGGCCGGTGCCTGTCGATCTATCAGGCGGTGACCTTCGGGGGGATGGCGCTCGGATCGTGGGTATGGGGCATGGTGGCGGACTGGCAAAGCCTGCCCACCGCAATGTATGCAGGCGCCGCCGTGCTGATCGCCTCGTTCGCGGTGCTGCGCATCGTCGCGCCGATGCCGCGCCCGGGCGAAGGGGTGATCGATGCGCCCTGAAGCGGCACAGGCGCAACTTAAAGCTTAATTCACGCAGTTGCGCCAAAACCACGGCAACAGCGGCGAGTCGGACGAAGGCGACATGGACACGATGCACGGCGAGCTTTCCGGCCACGACGACCAGCGATCAGCCGATGCGGCGATGGACGCCGGCCCGTTAGACGCCGCATCCCTGGGCAATGACGAGCGGCGCATGCAGGTGCGCGCCTATAATTTCTGGGCCGGGCTGCTGGGAGACAACGCGTTCCCTGACATCGCCGCGCTCGACCCTGCCGCCTTGCCCGATTTCGGCCCTCGCAGCGTACTGCTCGATTTCGCTGAGGGCATCGAAAACCCGCGTATCGGCTGGCTGGGCGATATGCTGGCAGCGGAATGCGGCGCTAAGGATGGGATGCGCCTGCAGGATGTGCCCAGCCGGTCGCTGCTCTCGCGCATCACCGATCACTACATGCAGATCCTGGCCAACGAGGCGCCGATCGGCTTCGAGGCCGAGTTCACAAACCATCAGGGCGTCGCCATCCTGTACCGGGGCATCCTGCTGCCCTTTTCACGCACGCAAGGGTCCAGCGGCGCCCGCATCGACTTCATTTACGGCGTGATCAACTGGAAGGAACGCGCGACCGATGCCGCCGTGCCGGCAGCGCTTCAAAGCGACACGCCGGCGCTGATGCGCGTGCCGGAGATGCTCAACGAATGGGCCGATGGGCCGGCTGATTTCGCCACCGGGGATTTTGGTGTGACGGCGGACCTGCCTTACACGCCTGTCGAGATCCCCCGGCCTGGCTTTGCGCAAGATGCGGAACCCACCGCTTTCGCTGACGATGCGATGGGCGTGGCTGACTGGCTGGCCTCGGCGCGCGAGCTGGCGCAGCTTGCCAGCCACAGCGAGGAGCGCTCGCACCAGGCGCTGTATGACGCGATCGGGCGGGCATACGATTGCGCGCTGGCCGCGCAGGACGCACCGGATGATTTCGCCGCTCTGGTCAGCGACGCGGGCCTCAAGACGCAAAGCCGCGCGCCCCTGATCCCGCTGGTGAAGCTGGTTTTCGGCGCAACGTACGACAAGACCCGGCTGACGGAGTTCGCCACCGCGATCGCCCATGCCCAGCGGCTAGGGCTGGAAAACGGCGCGCTGGGTGGCCATCTGGCAAACACGCCCGGTGGCCTCAAGGCGGTGGTGCGCGAGGAGCGCCGGCTTCGCAGGACGGATGATCCGGCCAAGAACTCAATGGGCGTGCGCGATAAGTTGGTCCACGACTTGCGTGGTCTGCCGGCAGCCCCGCTGGCGGAAACGGCCACTACCGGCGCGGAGTTCACCGTACTGGTCGCGCGCCGCACTGCGGACGGCCAGGTCCTGCTGGTGGGCGAGGTGGCGGACGACGATGCGCTGCTTGTCCGCGCCGCGCGCCGCCTGCTCGGCTGATCGCTCACGCGGCGCCAGCGTGCAATCGCGGGTTGATCCCCGGCCCCGGTCCCGGCATCAGGTGGATCCCGGCTTCATCCCCGGTTCAGCGGCCCACGCCACCTAGAGGATCGATGCCGAGCTTGCGACTACCCGCCCTGCTGGTCATGGTTCCCGTGCTGCTGGGCATGTCCACCGTCCCGGCCGCGGCGCAGTCCATCCTGCGCGATGCGGAAACCGAGGCGCTGTTGCATGACATGGCCGCGCCGCTGGCCAAAGGCGCCGGGCTGCAGCCCGGTAACGTCGATATCGTGCTGGTTAACGATCACACGGTGAACGCGTTCGTCGCCGGCGGCCAGGCCGTTTACGTCAATTCCGGGCTGATCGACGAGGCGGATACCGCGTCCCAGGTGCAAGGCGTGATCGCGCATGAGCTGGGCCACGTGACCGGCGGGCATGTCGTGCTCAACATGGGCGGCAAAAGCGCCACCAACATCTCGCTGCTTTCCCTGCTGCTGGGCGCCGCCGCCGCTGCTGCCGGCGGGGCGGAAGCGGCGATGGGCGTGGTGATGGCCGGCCAGCAGGCCGCGATGGGCAGTTATCTGGCCTACACCCGCTCGCAGGAAGCCTCTGCCGACGCGGCGGGCGCGCAGTACCTGTCTGCAGCCGGGATCAGCGGGCGCGGCTCGCTCGACTTTTTCAAGAAGCTGCAGAACATGGAGTTTCGCTATGGCTATCGGCCGCAGGACGGGGACCAGTTCTATTCCAGCCATCCGCTGACCGGCGATCGCATCGCGACGTTGCAAGATACGTATGAAAAAGACCCTGCCTGGAACAAGCCGGACGATGCGAAGCTGCAACAGCGGTTCGTGCGGGCCAAGGCCAAGCTCTACGGGTTTCTGGCCGACCCCGCGCAAGTCATGCGTCGCTACCCCGTCACCGACACGTCCGTGCCCGCCCGCTATGCCCGGGCCTATGCCTATCACCGCCAGTCGCTGTTTGCGCAGGCGCGGGCGGAAACCGAGGCGCTGATCGCCACTGACCCGCGCGATCCCTACTTTCTCGAACTGGACGGGCAGATCCTGCTCGAAGCCGGCAAACCCGCCGAAGCGCTGGGCCCCTTGCGGCAGGCGACCGCGCTTTCGGGCAACACGCCGCTGATCGCCACGCTGTTCGGCCACGCGCTGATCGCTACCGAGGACCCCGCCAATTTCCGCGAGGCGCAGGAGGTGCTGAAAAACGCGGTTGCGCGCGATCGCGAAAACCCGTTCGCCTGGTATCAGCTGGGCGTGATTTATGCGGCCAACGGCGACATGCCGCGCGCCTATCTGGCCAGCGCCGAGCAGCAGATCCTGTCCGGCCGCGCCGAGGAAGCCTTGCGCAGCGCGCAGGCCGCCGAAGCAGGGCTGACGGCCAACACGCCGGACTGGCTGCGCGCGCAGGACATCGAAATGCAGGCCCGCGCCCAGCTGGAACGCGGCAAGAAACGGCGCTGAAGGCGCCGGCACCACCCTCCCACCCGATCATATACGGATAGCAAACCAGACCATGGGCAACCCCGCCAAGTTCGCACTCATCGCCGTCGCCGGCCTCGCCGTGGTTGGCGTGGGGGGCTGGTATGGCGCCCGCGCCGCCATCGAGCATGTGGTGCACGACTATATCCTCAGCCATCCCGAGATCCTGCCCGAAGCGATGGAGAACCTGCAGCGCCGCCAGGCCACCCAGGCGCTTGCCGGTATCCGCTCCACCGTGGAAACGCCGTTTCCCGGCGCGGTGCTGGGCAATCCCAACGGCAAGGTCACGCTGGTGGAATTCAGCGACTATGCCTGCGGGTATTGCCGCCAGAGCCTGCCCGACGTCGCCAACCTGATCGCGAAGAACCCGGACCTGCGAATCATCGTTCGCGAATTGCCGATCATCAGCCCGCACAGCCCGGACGCCGCGCGCATGGCACTGGCTGCCGCCGAGCAGGGCAAATATGCGCAGTTCCACGATGCGATGTATGCCGCCGGCCAGGTGGATGACGCCGCGATCGCCGCCGCCGCCGCCAAGGCCGGCCTCGACCTGACGCGGGCGCGGCGCGTGGCCTCCAGCGCCACGGTTGCCCAGGAAATCGGGCGCAATCTGGAAATCGCGCAGCGGCTTGGCTTTTCCGGCACGCCCAGCTGGATCGTGGGCGACCGGCTGATACCCGGCGCCGTGGGCTTCGACCAGCTTTCCGCCGCCATCAGCGCCGCGCGCGGATCGTGAGCCGCCATGTTGTGCCCCGCCGATTTTGCAATGCCGGCCAAGTGGACTAAGTTGAGCCGATGAGCGTCCTGCCCATCCAGCCCATCCCGTTCTTCGCCGACAAGGACCGCGCCTTCTGGCGCCTCCAATTCGTAGGGTGGGGCGGCGCGTTCATCCTGCGCTCGATGTCGTTCCTGGCAAACGACCTGCCGCTCAGTTCGCTGGTGCAGGTGCTGATCGCCACGATCACCGGCTTTTCCATATCGCTGGTGCTGTCGGTCATCTACCGCGCGCTGATCAAGCGGCGCACCCTCGTTACCTGGGGGCTGACGGTGCTGGTCCTGCCGCTGGCGGTGGGCCTGCACGCCTTCATTGACGCGTGGGTGATTTCGCTGTGGCGGATCGACAATACCACCAGCTTCGCCCAGCTGTTCGTAGGCGTGTTCTACCTGGACGCAACGCTGCTGGGTGCGTGGACCGCGTTGTATTTCATGGTCAACTTCTACCTGCAGGTGGAAGAACAGAATGATCAACTGATCCGGCTGGAAAACCAGGCCACCAGCGCACAACTGGCGATGCTGCGCTATCAGCTCAACCCGCATTTCCTGTTCAACACGCTCAATTCCATCTCCACTCTGGTGCTGCTCAAGCAGACCGAGCCCGCCAACGCCATGCTCAGCCGCCTGTCGTCGTTCCTGCGCTATACGCTGGTCAACAAGCCTTCGGCGCGGGTCACGGTGGCGCAGGAGGTGGAGACGCTGCAGCTGTATCTCGACATCGAACGCATGCGATTCGAAGAGCGGCTGCGCACCACTTTCAACATCGATCCCGCCACCGAAAGCGGGCTGTTGCCATCGCTGCTACTGCAGCCGCTGGTGGAAAATGCGATCAAGTATGCCGTCAGCCAGCAGGAGGCCGGGGCGGAGATCACGGTGGCCACGCAACTCGTCGGGCCGATGCTTCGCATCACCGTCTCGGATACCGGGCCGGGCTTGCAAAGTCCCACGACCGACAACAGGCTGTCGGGCATGACCTACGATGGAGGGGAGCCGGTTTCCACCGGAGTGGGATTATCGAACATCCGCGATCGCTTGTCGCAGGCGTATGGCGAGAATCACCGCTTCGAAACCGTGGAGCCGCCGGAGGGCGGTTTCGCGGTCGTGATCGAGCTTCCTTTCGACCGCTGGGAAACCACCGAGGATATGCCAGATGCCGCGCGCCAACCGGCTTTCATGGCGCGATGAAACAAATTTGGCCCTTGCGCGTTAGCCGGGCCGGAGAAATTGAAACATGACAATTCGCACGATCCTTGTCGACGACGAGAAACTCGCCATCCAAGGCCTGCAACTTCGGCTCGAAAAATACCCCGATGTCGAGATTATCGATACCTGCGCGAACGGGCGCGAAGCGATCCGCAAGATCAAGACCGAAAAGCCCGATCTCGTTTTCCTCGACATCCAGATGCCCGGTTTTGACGGTTTTTCCGTCGTAAAGGGCGTGATGGAGATCGAGCCTCCGCTGTTCGTGTTCGTCACCGCGTATCAGGAACACGCCGTTCGCGCGTTTGAAGCCAACGCGGTAAATTACCTGATGAAGCCGGTGGAAGAGAGCAAGCTGGACGATACCCTGGCCCGCGTACGCCAGCGGCTTTCGGAAAAGCGTTCGTCCGAAGAAGCGGAAAAGCTCAAGACGGTGCTGGCCGAAGTGGCGCCCGATGCGGTCGATCACATGCCTGAGGAAACCGATCCCAATTCGGACCGCTACGAAAAGCTGATCAACATCAAGGATCGCGGCCAGATCTTCCGCATTGACGTCGATTCGATCGAACATATTGAGGCGGCGGGCGATTACATGTGCATCCGCACTGCCGACAATTCGCTAATCCTGCGCGAAACCATGAAGGATCTGGAACGCCGCCTTGATCCACGCGTGTTCCAGCGCGTGCACCGCTCCACCATCGTCAACCTCAACCAGGTCCGCCAGGTGAAGCCGCATACCAACGGCGAATGCTTCCTGGTGCTTGATTCGGGCGCGCAGGTCAAAGTCAGCCGCTCGTATCGCGATGTGATCGCCCGCTTCGTCCATTGATCTGGTAACCCGCGCCACTACGCACGGCTCGACTTTATCGCCCGATCGCGCGAAAGACGCCGCCATGACTTTTGCGATCCCCAACTTCGATCTGTCCGCGTTCGTGGCCGCCACCCTGGCCGAAGACCTTGGCACCGGCCTGCCGGGCGGCGGGCGTGACGTCACCAGCGAAAGCGTGATCGCATCGGACACGCGCTTTGCGGGCGTGATGGACACCCGCGATGCGATCACCGTTGCCGGCCTGCCCATCGCTGCGGCGTTCTTCCGCGCGCTGGACCCGGCGATGGAAATCGCAATCCTGGTCGATGAAGGCGCGCAGGTGCCCGGCGGGACGCTGCTCATGCGCATGGCGGGCAATGCGCGGGCACTGCTGACGGCGGAGCGCAGCGCCCTCAACACGGTGCAGCACCTGTCCGGCATCGCCACGCTGACCCGCCGCTATGTCGATGCGATGAACGGGCACGCGACCCTCCTCGATACGCGCAAAACCATCCCCGGCCTGCGTCATCTGGAAAAATACGCAACCCGCACCGGCGGCGCACAGAACCACCGCATGGGCCTGTGGGATGCAGCGATGATCAAGGACAACCACGTGCTGGTGGCCGGCGGCGTTGGCCCCGCCGTGGCCCGCGCGCGGGATGCCGGCGTCGCCCAGATCATCTGCGAGGTTGACCGGCTGGACCAGATCGAACCCGCGATCGCGGCTGGCGCCCATCACCTGCTGCTGGACAACATGGGCCCAGACCTGCTGCGCGAGGCGGTGGCGCTGGTGGCCGGGCGCGTGCCTACCGAGGCATCCGGCGGCGTCAACCTCGACACCATCGGCGCAATCGCGGCCAGCGGCGTTACCTATGTGTCCGTCGGCCGCCTGACCCAGTCTGCGCCCGCGGCCGACATCGGGCTGGACTTCACGCCGCTGTGAAACCCGCGTACGCCCTGGCGGCGACGCTTATCCTCCTGCCGCTGCCGGCGCTGGGACAGGCCTACCAGTGCGCGCCGCCCCACAACCTTCGTCCAGTGCGCCCGGTGACGCCGGACGGCCCGGTGCGGCGCGCTGCGGTGGCCGGGTACACGCTGGCGGCCAGCTGGTCGCCCGAGTATTGCAAAACCAGCGGCGACACGCGCGCGATGCAGTGCGCGGGCACCAACGGACGCTTCGGGTTCGTGCTGCACGGCCTGTGGCCGGAAGCCGCCGCCGGCTCCTCCCCGCAATGGTGCGCCAGTGCCGGCGTGCCCGCGCCGCAGGTGCTGCGTGACCATCTGTGCATGACCCCCTCGCCCGGCCTACTGGCGCATGAGTGGGCACGCCACGGCACCTGCATGGCCGCAACGCCGCAACAGTATTTCAAAGTCAGCGCGATCCTGTGGCGCTCCGTCCACTGGCCGGACGCCGATCGCCTCTCTCGCAAGAAAGACCTGACCGCCGGCGACCTGCGCAGCGAATTTCTCGCTGCCAATCCCGGCTGGCCCCGCGCCGCAGTAGGGTTGGAGACCAGCCGCACCGGCTGGTTGCGCGAAATGCATTTGTGTTACCGCAAGGACTTCCGACCCGGCCCATGCCGCGCCGGGCAATACGGGCCGGCAGACGCCACCCTGCTGCGGATCTGGCGCGGGCTGTAAAGGCCGGTCTTGTGCCGGTTATCGCCGCGCCTGAAAGAACGCGCGCAGCAGCGCCGCCGCTTCCCCGGCACCGATCCCGGCGTACACCTCCGGCCGGTGGAGGCATTGCGGATGATCGAACACCCGCGCCCCATGCTCCACCGCCCCGCCCTTCTCATCGGACGCGGCATAATAGAGCCGCGCAATCCGTGCGTGGGCGATGGCGCCAGCACACATCGCGCAAGGCTCCAACGTGACCCACAATTCGCATCCCTCCAGCCGTTCGCTGCCCAGCGCCTGCGCGGCCGCGCGAATCGCCTCGATTTCGGCGTGGCTGGTGGGATCGTGTCGTTCGCGCGGGCGGTTGCGTCCCGTGGCCAGGACCTGGCCATCGCGCACCACCACCGCGCCGATCGGCACTTCGCCAGCAGCAGCCGCCTGGCAGGCTTGCGCCAGGGCAAGCGCCATGTAGGGGGGAAGCGGCCAGCGGGTCATGCACCCTCGCTACCTTGCGAAAAACCCCAGCGCAACTTGACCTTGGCTGAGGGACTCGGTAAGGGCGCGCCTTCCCGTTAACACGGCACAGCAATTTTCGAGCGAGAAAGAACATGTCCCGCATCTGCGAACTGACCGGCAAGGGCCGCCAGGTTGGCTGCAACGTCAGCCACGCCAACAACAAGACCAAGCGCGTGTTCCTGCCCAACCTGCAGAACGTAACGCTCCTGTCCGACGGTCTGGAGCGCAGCTTCAAGTTCCGCGTATCGACCCACGGCCTGCGCTCGGTCGAGCACAACGGCGGGCTGGACAACTGGCTTCTTAAGGCAACTGATTCCAAGCTCAGCGCGCGCGCCTTGAAGGTGAAGCGCGATCTGAAGAAGAAGCAGGCCGCCTGATCGATCGTCTCTTTCGGGAGGCGTGATCACAACCGCTTTAAAAGCGCGCAAGCCTTGGGCTTTGCGCGCTTTTTCGCGTGATGCCCGACCACTTGGGCCAATCACTGGCGTCGCTCACTTGGGCCAAGGCAGCTGGGCGGGATCGACGGACAGCTTCCACAGCAATGTCCGCTGCAGCGTGCGCATGTGGTTGTCGTCCGACATGATCCACACCGTCAGCCGCCCGTCTTTTGCCGGCACCGCCGTGATTGCCTCGAAATTGTCGACCGGCAGAATTGACGCCAGTGAGGCGAGCGGGGTCGAATGCCAGACCGCGCCGGGACGGATCCGGGCGGTATCGGCGATCACGATGCGCCCGGCGAATCGCATTGGATACGGCCACAGCAACCGGCGCATCAGGATAAGCGCCCGCCCGTCCGGCAGCACCGTCATGTCCACCACCGAAAAATTGTCAGGTCCGTCGAATCGGAATGGCGCAGCATCGGGGTGCTGCACCGGATCACCGGAAAACAGCAATGCATCGTGCAGGCGCGCTTCCGACCAGCCGGGCGTCACTTCGCGAATCACCACGAAGCGCCCGTCAGGCAGCCGCGCCATCGCTTCCGCGCCAGTGTTGGTATCCCACGCCGCCATGCCGCGCGGCGCCACCCGCCCGGTTTCCCGAAACGCGCGGGAAAACCGCACGATGGTGTTGCTGCCTTCCAGCCCGAACCAGTAGCGACCAGACACCGGATCGCGGGTGGACGATTCCACGTCCTTGTCCACTTTGCCGCGCGCCCGTTCCCGCAGCGGCAGCGGCCATACGGCGCCTGGGCGCGGCGGTTCGCCAGGCGGCGCGAAGGACAGCACATCGCCCGAATCGCTGAAAGCCAGCAGCTGGCGGCCACCCTCCATCGGCACGAGCGACGAATAGCCGAAGAAGCGCACGTTGTTGGAACGCATCACCCACGCGCCTTCCAAGCGGAACGGCCCGAGGTATCGCGCCATCGTGGCGCGATCGGGCAGCCGCTCGGGCGCGATCGTGAAATGCGGATCGTCTGCTTCGTGTTCTTCCACCACCGGCCCGCGTCCCCAAGTCAGCCACAGCAGGGCGGGACCGGCGATCAGAAGGCAAATGCGGTGGCGCAGGAACATGGCTGGGGCGGATAGGGCAATCGGGCGCGAAGGCAACCGGCGGGACGCTGCCGCCAGCCGTTACGTCATCGGCCCGGTGAACAGCAGCGGATCGAGCCGGGCGTCGTGCCACTTGATCGACCAGTGCAGGTGCGGCCCCGTAGCGCGTCCGGTCATGCCGATGCGCCCGATGACCTGGCCCTGCTTCACATGCTCACCCTGCCGCACGAGAATTTGCGAGCAGTGCAGAAAGGCGCTGTTTAGGCCCATGCCGTGGTCCAGCATCAGCAGGTTACCCTCTAGCGTGAACGGTGCCTGCGCCGCCAGGATCACCACGCCATCGGCCGGCGCCACGAATACGGTGCCGGCGCCGCCGGCCAGGTCCAGCCCGGAATGATAAGCCGCCGGCTCACCGCGATAGACGCGCTGCGAACCAAAGCGGCCGGAAATGCGGGCCTTTACCGGAAAGATGAAGTGCTGCCGCCAGCCTTGCGCATCGGTAACCAGAGTACGTGCCGCGTCGATCCGGGCGAGTTCGGGGCGGCGCAGCGCCATGAACGCTTCGCTCGGCCCGCCGGGGGTGCGTGCGATGTTGACGTTTTCGATCTGCCAGGCACGCGGCGATACGGAAATGCGCTGCTCGCCGATCGCGCCGTTGCGGTAGGAAACCCGCAGCACTGCCTGGGGGCCGGCATCCCGGTCAAACGCGGCGAACCAGCTGCCATCGCTGGTCACCGGCAGCGCAGTGCCATTGATCGACAGCGTCTGCGCGCCTGCCGGCAACACGCCCCGGATCCAGCCACCTTGCGTCAATTCACCGGTGAAACTGAGTGATACCGGCGAGGCGGGGGTCGATGGGGCGGTCTTGGCCCCATAAGACGCGGCGCGCAGAGCAACCAGCGGAACCAAGGCTGCAGCGCAAACAGCAGCCACCAGCAGGGGCCGCGACAACGTTTTCATGGCGCGAATTTCAGGCCTGGCCGAGCAAGCGCCGCGTAGCGATTTCGGCGCTGGCGTAAGGCTCCTGCCGATCGGCGCTCCAATAGCGCAAGGCTTCCAGCGGAATTTTCTCACCCGTAACCGCACAGGCCACGTAATGGCCGGGCGCAAGCACCCGAAAGCCATTGGGGCCGTAAGCAAGCTTGGCGGGGCGGTCTGCGGAAGACATCAACATGACGTGATCTCTAGCAGACCCTTAGCGGCTGAACAAATCGTCTTGTCCCGGCATGGCGGGCGCTGGCCGCACCGGCTTGCGCACGGGCGCCGAGCCGGGCCCCTCCCCCACGACGACTGCCAGTTCGCCATCGCGAAATTCGATCGTCAGGGCAGGCTCGCACGCGGCGGCGGCGCGGGTGGTCAGCGCCGCGCCGCCAGCGGTTTTCACCAGCGCGTACCCGCGCTGCAATGGCAGGCGGGGGTTCAACTGCGTGAGCACCCGGTCCCACGGCGCGAAACCGTGCCGCGCGCGGTCCAGCCGCTGGCTCAGCACGCGCGGCGTCAGGCCCGCCCGCGCCAGATCGCGCGCGCCGGCCTGCACGCGGTGGCGCAGCAGCGGCAGGGACAAGCTGCCCGCCACCTGCTGCAACTGCCGCTCCTTGCGCCGCGCTTCGTCCCGCAGCGCACGGCGCAGTCGTTCGGACAAATCGTCCAGCTTTTGCGTTCCCGCCGCCAGCATCGCTTCGGGCCGGGGCAGTCGCTGGACGCGCGCCTCCAGCCGCTCACGCCCCAGCGCCACCGGACGCAGCGCGCAGCGGCGCTTGCGCAAGGCCAGTTCTTCCAGCTGAAGCGTCAGATCGGCGCGCACCGGCACGGCCATTTCGGCTGCCGCCGTGGGTGTCGGCGCGCGGCGGTCAGCGGCATAATCGCATAAGGTGGTGTCGGTTTCGTGGCCCACCGCCGAAATGACCGGGATGGTCGATTCGGCCACGGCGCGCACCACGGCTTCTTCGTTGAAGCCCCACAAGTCCTCGATCGAGCCGCCGCCGCGCGCCACGATCACCAGATCGGGGCGCGGCACCGGGCCACCGGCCTGCAGCGCCGAAAAACCGCGCACGGCATTGGCCACCTGCTGTGCGCTGCCTTCGCCCTGCACCAGCACCGGCCACACCAGCACATGGGTGGGAAACCGGTCCGCCAGCCGGTGCAGGATGTCGCGGATGACAGCGCCGGTGGGCGAGGTGACGACGCCGATCACGCGCGGCAGGAACGGCAGCGCCCGCTTGCGCTCAGGCGCGAACAGCCCTTCGGCGGCCAGTCTTGCGCGCAGTTTTTCCAGCAGCGCCAGCAGCGCGCCTTCGCCGGCGATCTCCATCGTCTCGATGACGATCTGGTATTTGGAGCGGCCGGGGTATGTCGTCAGCTTGCCGGTGGCGATCACCTCCACGCCGTCTTCTGGGCGGAAGGCCAGACGCTGCGCGCCGCCTTTCCACATCACCCCGTCGATCACCGCCTTGTCGTCCTTAAGCGCGCAATACAGGTGCCCGGACGCCGCCCGCTTCACCCCGGACAGTTCGCCGCGCAGCCGCACGAAGCCGAAGCGATCCTCCACCGTGCGCTTGAGCAGGTTCGAAATCTCGCTGATGGAAAGCGGCGCGGCGTTGTCCCCGGCGGTCTCCTTCGCTACCAGCCCTCCGGAACGATTGGCCCCGGAACCGTTGGCAGCGTCATCGTCTTGGAAGAAATGGTCGGAAGGCACGGGAAATGAACATCCTGCTACTGGGCTCTGGCGGGCGCGAACATGCGCTGGCCTGGAAGCTGGCGCAATCCCCGCGCTGCGATACCCTGTGGGCCGCCCCCGGCAACCCCGGCATCGCCCAAGTGGCCACGCTGGCCGCGCTGGACATCACCGACCATGCCGCCGTTCTGGCGTTTTGCGAAGCGAACGTGATCGGCCTGATCGTGATCGGCCCCGAAGCGCCGCTGGTGGATGGCCTTTCCGATTCGCTGCGCGGGCAAGGCTTCGCCGTATTCGGCCCCAGCAAGGCGGCGGCGCAGCTGGAAGGCTCGAAGGGGTTCACCAAGGACTTGTGCGCGCGCGCGGGCATCCCAACCGGCGGGTACGAGCGGGTGACCAGCGAGGCTGCCGCCCTTGCGGCGCTGGAAAAGTTCGGCGCACCCGTGGTCATCAAGGCTGACGGGCTTGCGGCGGGCAAGGGCGTCACCGTCGCCATGACGATCGCCGAGGCGCAAGATGCCGTGCGCGATATCTTCGCCGGGCGCTTTGGCCAAGCCGGCGCGGAAGCGGTGATCGAGGAATTTCTGGAGGGCGAGGAAGCCAGTTTCTTCGCGCTGACCGATGGCTCCACCGTGGTGCCGTTCGCCTCCGCGCAGGATCACAAGCGCGTGGGCGATGGCGATACCGGGCCCAACACCGGCGGCATGGGCGCCTACAGCCCGGCAAAGGTACTGACGCCCGCGTTGCAGGCGCAGGCGATGACCCGGATCATCGTGCCCACCGTGCGGGCGATGACGAACGAAGGCATGCCGTATTCCGGCGTCCTGTTCCTGGGCCTGATGCTGACCGCCAAAGGCCCCGAACTGATCGAATACAACTGCCGCTTCGGTGATCCGGAATGCCAGGCCATGCTGATGCGGCTCGAATCCGATCTGGTCGAATTGCTGCACGCCTGCGCCGAAAACCGCCTTGCCGCGATCGATCCACCGCGCTTTTCCGATGATGTGGCGCTGACGGTGGTGATGGCCGCCAACGGCTATCCCGGCACGCCGGAAACAGGCGGCGCGATCTCGGGGATCGACGTGGCGGAAGCGCTGGGCGCCAAGGTGTTCCACGCCGGCACCGCGCGTCAGGGCGATACCCTTGTCGCCAGCGGCGGACGGGTGCTTGCCGTCACCGCGCGCGGCGCCAGCGTGAGCGAGGCGCAGGCGACGGCGTATGCCGCGGTCGATGCGATAGACTTTCCGACCGGCTTCTGCCGCCGCGACATCGGCTGGCGCGAAGTGGCCCGCGAACATGCTTGAGCGCGCAGACCCGATCCTGAAGCTGTGCCTTGCGCTGGCCGTGCTGCTGGCCGGGGCTGGTATCGGCTATTACTACGGCATTTACCTCCCCACGCAGGACGTGCGCCGCCAGCGGCTGGAGATGACCGCGAAGCAGGACCGGGAGGCGCAGCAGGCGCTGGCGCTGGCCCGGCGGGTGCAGCGCGAACAGGCCGCGCAGGCCGACTATGCGCAGTGCATGGGGCTGGCCGAAAGCGGGTATCGACAGCGCTGGACGCAGGCCTGCCAGTCCATGCACGATGCCGACCAGTCCGCGTTCGAGGATTGCGCCGACGACCTGTTCAGCACCCGCAGCGGCTGCCTTGCCAAGCACCCGATCCGGCCTGCGCAGGACTGCGCGCTGCCCGCTCAGGCCGCACGGTCGCTATCGGATGCGCGGGATCAGCGCCGGGCGCAGTGCACGGCGCAGCTGGAAACGGCACAACGGGCGCGTTCGTAAACCGGCATCCCAACGCAAAAAGGCCGGACTTTCGCCCGGCCCCTTGTCTGCGATCAAGCCGTCAGCGGGTCAGGTGCCCACGGAGGTCTGCGCATCGCGTCCGTCGCCTTCGGGGGCGGACAGGATCGCGCGGGTAATCGGGCCCTTCGCGACCGTATAGGTGCCCGGATCACCCACCTTGGAGCGGATGGCGGGTTCTGCGGGGCCGGCCAGATCCAGCGTGGACTTTTCGATGTCGCTGCGGGCCTGCGGGCCACCGAACAGCGCATCGAGCGTCTGCTGCTGCAGCGAATCGTCGGTGGGGCGGGGCTGGCCTTCCTTGGGCGGGGCGAGCGAGAAATCTGGCGGCACGACCAGCGGGGTCTGGCGCTGGACCGCGAATTCGTCCGGGCGACCGCGGTTGAACAGCCCGGTGCTGCCGCAAGCGGACAGCATGACGGCGCCGGTCGCGACGAGGATGAGGGCACCGGTTTTCTTCATGCGCATCAATTCAACTCGCATTCTTTTGAGACTTGGGGTCGGCCTGCGCCGCTGCATCGGGCTTTTCGCGCGAAAGCAGGGAACGGGCAAGGATAATCAGGACGCCGATGGTGATCGCCGCATCGGCCAGATTGAAGATCAGGAACGGACGCCATTGTCCAAAGTGCAGATCGGCGTAATCGATCACGTAGCCCACGTTGAACCGATCGCAGATATTCCCCGCCGCGCCGCCCAGCACCAGGCCCAACGCCGCGATTTCCGGCAGCTTGCGTTCGCGCAGCAGCCAGATGAAGACGAATGCGGCAATCGCCGCCGTCATCGCCACCAGCGCCCACCGCCCTTCCGGCGAGCCTGCAGTGAACAGGCCCAGCGATACGCCGAAGTTGCGCGTCCACGTGAAGTTGAAGAACGGGGTCACGTAAACCTGGCCCATATGCTCCAGCAACAACCCGTGCACGACCCAAGTCTTGAGTGCCTGGTCGATCACCAGGATCGCCAGCGCGACGACAAGGCCGATCCCGCGCTTGGCCCACGGATTGCTCACGCGGCGACCTCCACCACGTCTTCGCAGCGCGCGCACAGATCGCCGTCTTCCTTCACCTCGGGCAAGTGGCGCCAGCAGCGGCCGCACTTGTGATCCGGGCTGGGCGACACGCTGACCTGATCGCCCGCGCCGCGCGTAACCTGAGCGGTGATGAACAGTTCGGCCAGGTCCGCTTCGGGAGCAGACGCCGGCACGGTGACTTGCGCGGCAAGGCTGGAACCCACGATCTTGTCCCGGCGCAGCGGCTCGATCGCTTCGGTCACCTGCTGGCGAAGGCTGCGCAACGCGGCCCAGCGATCAAAGTCCGCCTCGGCCACCGGCACTTCGGGCCATTCGAGCAAGTGCACGCTGTCCGCATCGGGATAGCGGCTGGCCCAGGTTTCTTCGGCAGTGAACACGATCACTGGCGCGGCGTAGCGGATCAGCGCGTGGAACAACGTATCCAGCACGGTGCGATACGCGCGGCGCTTGGTGTCCGTGGGCGCATCGCAATAGAGGCAGTCCTTGCGGATATCGAAGAAGAACGCCGACAAGTCCTCGTTGCAGAATTCCAGCAACGCCCGCACGTAGGTGTTGAAATCGAACGCATCGATGGCGGTGCGCAAGGTGGCGTCCAGCTTGCCCAGCAGCGCCAGCACATAGCGTTCCAGCTCGGGCATCTGGTCCACCGGCAACCGCTCCGCTTCGTCGAACCCGTCGAGCGCGCCCAGCAGGTAGCGCAAGGTGTTGCGCAGCTTGCGATACTGGTCGGCCACGCCTTTCAGGATTTCATCACCGATGCGGTGATCCTCGGTGAAGTCAACCGAGAGCGCCCACAGCCGGATGATGTCCGCGCCGTTGGTTTCCATGACCTTCAATGGGCTGATCGTGTTGCCGAGCGACTTCGACATCTTGAAGCCCTTGGCATCCATCGTGAAGCCGTGGGTAAGCACCGCCTTGTAGGGCGCATGGCCGCGCGTGGCGCAGCTTTCCAGCAGCGAAGACTGGAACCAGCCGCGATGCTGGTCCGACCCTTCGAGATACAGGTCCGCCGTGGGGCCGGTGTAGCCTTCGGGCCGCAGCAGATCGGGCCAGCGACCTGATTCGAGCACGAAAGCATGCGTGGAGCCCGAATCGAACCACACGTCCAGAATGTCGGCCACGCGCTCGTAATCCTGCGCGTCGTAGTCCCGCCCGAGCAGGCCTTGCGCGGCATCATCGCTCCACGCATCCACGCCGCGTTCCAGGATCGCCGCGCGGATGCGGTCGTTCACCGCCTCGTCGACGAGGTATTCGCCCGTCTTGCGATGGACGAACAGTGTGATCGGCACGCCCCACGCGCGCTGGCGGGAAAGCACCCAGTCGGGCCGCCCTTCCACCATCGCGCCAATGCGGTTGCGGCCCTTGTCCGGCACGAAGCGGGTATCCGCGATGGCGCCGAGCGCGGCCTGCCGCAGCGTAGGCGCGGCGCACGCGGCTTCCTCGGCTGGGTTCACCGCCCCGCCCTCGCCTTCCCAGCGGTTCTCGCCGCGCGTCTTGGGGGAGATGTGCGTCATCGCCGTGTCCATCGGCACGAACCACTGCGGGGTGCAGCGATAGATCACTTTGGCCTTGGACCGCCACGAGTGCGGGTAGCTGTGTTTGTAGTCCGCAGACGCCGCCAGCAGCGCGCCGGCTTCGCGCAAGGCGGTGCAGATCGGGCCGTCGGGCGCGTTGAACTTGGGGTTGATGACCGAGCCCTGGCCACCCAGCCACGGCCAGTCCTCACGGTACTTGCCGTCGGCCTCGACCACGAACTTGGGGTTGATGCCGTGGGCCTTGCACAACTCGAAGTCGTCCTCACCATGATCGGGCGCCATGTGGACAAGGCCGGTGCCGCTGTCGGTGGTGACGAAATCACCCGGCAACAGCGGGCGTGGCGCGGCGAAGAAGCCGCCAAGTTTGTGCATCGGGTGGCGCGCGATGGTGCCTTCGAGGTCGGAGCCTTTGAAGGTACGCCACGCGAACTCTGAACCGCCAAAAATGCCAGCGGCTGGAGAACTTGTTCCTGTCACAACCCGATTAGTGCGGCTTGCAAATTCTTCAGCAAGCTTGGCTGCGACGATGAACCGTTCATCACCGAAGTGAACAACCGTATAATCAACCTCCGGCCCATAAGCTAAAGCTTGATTCACTGGGATCGTCCACGGTGTCGTCGTCCAGATCACCGCATACGCGCCCTTCAACTCGGGCACTTTGGGCGATTCCGTGATCTCGAACGCCACGTCGATCTGGGTCGAGGTGATGTCCTCGTACTCCACCTCCGCTTCGGCCAGTGCGGTCTTTTCCACCGGGCTCCACATTACCGGCTTGGCGCCGCGATAGAGCATTCCGTTCTGCGCGAACTTGAGCAGTTCGCCCACGATGGTGGCTTCCGCCTGGAAGTCCATCGTCAGGTACGGGTTGTCCCAGTCTCCGTTCACGCCAAGGCGCTTCAACTGCTCACGCTGGACGTTCACCCAGTTGGCGGCATAGGCGCGGCATTCGGCGCGGAATTCCTCTGCGGGAACCTCGTCCTTGTTCTTCTTTTTCTTGCGGTATTCTTCCTCGACCTTCCACTCGATGGGCAGGCCGTGGCAGTCCCAGCCGGGCACATACGGCGCGTCCTTGCCCAGCAGGGTCTGGGTGCGCACCACCATGTCCTTCAGGATGTGGTTGAGCGCATGGCCGATGTGCATATCGCCGTTGGCGTAGGGCGGGCCGTCATGCAGGATGAACTTTTCGCGACCGCGGCGCGCATCGCGGGTCTTTTCGTAAATCTTTTCCGCCTGCCAGCGTGCCAGAATGCCCGGCTCCTTCTGGGGGAGGCCCGCCTTCATGGGGAAATCGGTCTTCGGCAGGAAGACGGTGCTACGATAGTCCGGAGACTGCGGGCGCTGCTGTTCGGTCATGACGGCACGCGCACTAGAGCAAATGGCGAAGCGTTGGAAGTGCGCGCGATAGCGCGGCGGCGCCCGCTTACAGCGCGGCGAGCAGTTCGCGGGCGCGTACGCAATCGGCGTCCATCTGCGTGATCAGCGCATCGAGCGAATCGAACTTGGCTTCCGGGCGCAGGAAGTGGTGGAACGTAACCTCGATCTCCTGGCCGTACAGGTCGCCGGTAAAGTCGAAGAAATGCGGCTCCAACAGTTCCTTGGGCGGATCGAAGGTGGGGCGGATGCCCATGTTGGCCGCGCCCTGCAGCACCCGTCCATCCGGCATCCGGCCAGTGACCGCATAGATGCCGTACAGCGGGCGCAGGTAGGAACCCATGTCCAGATTGGCGGTGGGATAGCCGATGGTGCGGCCCACCTTGTCACCATGCTGCACCCGGCCGCGAATCGCGAAAGGCCGGGTCATCAGCCGCGCCGCCGTTTCGCAATCGCCGGTTTTCAGCGCCTGCCGGATGCGGCTGGAGGAGATCGTGCCTTCATCGTCGCTCACCGGGCCCACCGTGCGCGCTTCAAGGCCATGCGCCGCGCCGATCGCGGACAGGATCTGGGAATTGCCGCCGCGCGCGCGCCCGAAGGTGAAATCCTCACCCGTCACCACGCCCACCGCGCCCATGTGCTGCACCAGCATGCGCTCCACCCACTGCGGCGCGGGCATCGCGGCCATCGCGCTATCGAAGTGGAGCACCAGCATCGCATCGGCACCGGCGGCGGCGAACAGTTCCTGCCGCTGGTCCAGCGTGGTGAGCCGGAACGGTGCGGCGTCCGGCTTGAAGTGGCGGATCGGATGCGGATCGAAGGTCGCGACGATGGCGGGCCGCCCCTGTGCCCGCGCCCAAGCGATAGCCTCGCCCACCACGGCCTGATGGCCCCGGTGAAAACCGTCGAAGTTGCCCAGCGCCAGCACGGCGCCGCGCAGCGAATCGGGAATAGGCAGGCGGTTGTCGAGGCGAATCATCGGTGCGGCGGCTATAGGGCGCGCACGAGCGTGACGAAAGCATGCGCCGGAAAGGGCCCTTGCGCGCCATGGTCCTCGCGCGCCACTTCATGCCAGCCCGGTCCCAGCGGCGGCATGAGCGTATCGCCTTCGTAATCGCCAGCGATTTCGGTCAGCTCCACGCGATGCGCCAGCGGCAGGAACAGCGCGTTGACTTGCGCGCCGCCGATCACCGCAATCTCCCCGCCGCCTGCCAGCGCCAGCGCCTGATCCACGTTATGCGCCACTTCGGCACCGGGCACCTGCCAGCCGGCATCGCGGGTCAGCACGATATGGCGGCGGCCGGGCAGCGGCGCGGGAAAGCTTTCGAAGGTCTTGCGGCCCATCACCATCGGCTTACCCATGGTGAGCGCCTTGAACCGCTTGAGGTCGGCGGGCAGCCGCCAAGGCAGTGCGCCGTCACGCCCGATCACGCCATTGGCCGCGCGCGCATAGATCAGGAAAATGTCCTGCGCCATCAGTCCAGCACAAGCCGGGTCACGTGGCCCATCTTGCGCCCCGGTCGGGCGGCGGCCTTGCCATACAGGTGCAGGTGGTTGGCCGGGTCCGCCAGGATCGCCTGCCAGTCATGCACGTCATCGCCGATGAGGTTGCGCATCACCACGCCCTTGGCGGCAAGCCGGGTATCGCCCAGCGGCAGGCCGCAGATCGCGCGCACGTGGTTCTCGAACTGGCTGGTGATCGCCCCCTCGATCGTCCAGTGGCCCGAATTGTGGACGCGCGGGGCCATTTCGTTGAACACGGGCCCGTGCGCCGTGGCGAAAAACTCCAGCGTCAGCACGCCGACATAGTCCAGCGCCGCCGCCACTTTGCCGGCCAGATCGCGGGCGGCGGACACTTGCGCCTGCAGATCGGCGGGGGCGGGCAGCGTGCTGGTATCCAGAATGCCGTTTTCATGCACGTTATGGGCGGAATCGAAAAAGCGGATGTCCCCGTCCGCGCCGCGGCACAGGATCACGGAAAACTCGGCGAAGAAATCTACGAAGCCTTCGTAGATCAGCGCCGTGGCCGGCAGGTGCAGCGTGGCGGCATCGCCGGGCGTCATGATCCGCCACTGGCCCTTGCCGTCATACCCGTCGCGCCGGGTCTTGAGGATGCCGGGCGCGCCGATCGCGGCCACGGCGGCGGCAAGGTCTGCGGGCGTATCCACCGGCATGAAAGGCGCCGGGGTGCCGCCCAGCTCTGCCACGAAGCGCTTTTCGACCAGCCGGTCCTGCGCGGTTTCCAGCGCGCGGGCATGCGCCAGCAGCGGCGTATCCCCCAGTGCGGCGAGCGGGGCCACTGGCACGTTCTCGAACTCGTAGGTTACCACTGCGCAGTCGGCAGCGAACGCGGCCATCGCAGCGGCATCGTCCCACGCGGCGCACGTGAACTGGGCGCACACATCGGCGGCGATCGCATCGGCTTCCGGCGCGTAGACATGGCAGCGATAGCCCAGCTGCGCCGCCGCCATCGCGATCATCCGGCCCAGCTGCCCGCCGCCCAGGATGCCGATCGTCTCACCCGGAGCGATCATGCGCGCTGGTCCTGCGCGGTCATTCGGGCCGCTCGGCCACACTGGCGGTCTGCGCCGCGCGGAAGGCCTTGAGCCGCGCCGCCAGCGCATCGTCCGCCGTCGCCAGGATAGCGGCGGCCAGCAGGCCCGCATTGGCCGCGCCCGCCTCGCCGATCGCCAGCGTGCCCACCGGGATCCCGGCGGGCATCTGCACGATGGAAAGCAGGCTGTCCTGCCCCGAAAGCGCCTTGCTCTGCACCGGCACGCCCAGCACCGGCAGGTGCGTCATCGACGCGACCATGCCGGGCAGGTGGGCTGCCCCCCCGGCCCCGGCTACGATCACCTTGAACCCTTCGTCCGCCGCGCCCTTGGCGAAGTCCACCAGCCGATCCGGCGTGCGGTGCGCCGAGACGATGCGCGCATCGTAGGCAACGCCCAGCGCATCGAGCATCTGCGCGGCCTTGCCCATCGTCGGCCAGTCCGACTGGCTGCCCATCACGATCGCGACGAGAGCCTTAGCTGAGGGATCGGGCGGCGTCATGGCGATCAGCGCTCGGACAGGTAGTAGCGATCAAGTACCGCCAGATCGTCGTCCAGATCGTAAACGATCGGCTGGCCGGTGGGGATTTCCAGCCCGGTGATCTCGTCATCCGAAATGCCTGACAAATGCTTCACCAGCGCCCGCAGGGAGTTGCCATGGGCGGCCACCAGCACCGTGGAGCCGGCCTTCAGGTGCGGCACGATGGAGCCTTCGTAATACGGCAGCACGCGTGCGATCGTGTCCTTGAGGCTTTCGGTCATCGGCACATCGATGCCGGCGTAACGGACATCGCCAGTCAGATCGAACTCGCTCCCCTTTTCCAGCACCGGGGGCGGAATGTCGAAGCTGCGGCGCCAGATCTTCACCTGATCGTCGCCGTGCTTGGCCGCCGTCTCCGCCTTGTCCAGACCAGTGAGGCCCCCATAATGCCGCTCGTTCAGGCGCCAGTCCTTGGTCTCGGGGATCCACAGCACGCCGGCCTCCTCAAGCGCCAGATGCAGCGTCTTGATCGCGCGCGTCTGCACCGAGGTGAAGGCGACGTCGGGCAGCATGCCCTTGGCCTTCAGCAGCGCCCCTGCGGCACGGGCTTCGGCCTCGCCCTTTTCGGTCACGTTGACGTCCCACCAGCCGGTGAAGCGGTTTTCCAGGTTCCACTGGCTCTGGCCGTGGCGAAGAAGGATCAGGCGAGGCAAGATGGTGCTCCCTTAATGACTGGACCGGAAAACGAACGGGTTCAGGGGCCTGCCCCTAGCTTTCCGGTGGCGCTTTGGAAAGCCCGCGCGATTCCGTGGTGCGATCGCCGTCGAAGTCCGCCACCGCGCGCGCCTGTGCCTTGCGACGACGCAGGTTTTCGCGCAGCTTTGCCGCCAGCCGCTCTTCGCGCGAAAGCTTGGGTGGCTGGCCGCCGGAGGGACGTTGATCCTCGCTCATTCTGGAATCCTTGCCGCCGCCGCCCGCAAAGCGCAAGCGGCGCTTGACAATCGTGGCGCGCGCAGACATTAGCGCCCCCCTGCACCGGGTCATTCGGCCCGAATGCCTGACGCCCCGCCTGCCGGGGCCTGAACGGCGCTGCTGTAGCTCAGTGGTAGAGCGCGTCATTGGTAATGACGAGGTCGGGAGTTCAATCCTCCCTAGCAGCACCATTCTTTCCGCATTCCCGCATAGTCGATCTGCCGCCCGTGCGCGCGGCATCGCGTCCAGCGTATTGACGCTGCACGCCCTGTCATCGAACTGTCTTCGTTACATCATGTGACCGTCATTGAACGCGCCTAGGCGGCGCCCCTGAGAACACGCATTCGTTTCTACAGGGAAAATTCCACATCATGACCCGTTCGCTCCAGCTCGTTGCCGGGCTGCTCGCCTCGGCCTCGTTCGCCACCATCGCCCAGGCTGGCGAGATCGCCGGCCACGTCAACGACACCACCGGCAATCGCGCGCTCGCATCGGCCAGCGTGCGGATCGTCGAGCTGAACCGGCAGGTCGAAACCGACCGCGCCGGCAGCTACGTGTTCGGCGATGTCCCGGCAGGCACCTACACGCTGGAAGCGCGTTATGTGGGCGCCGAAGTGACGACGCGCACGGTCACCGTGCCGGCCACCGGCAAGGTTTCGGGCGATTTCGACCTGGCGGCGTTCGGCGGCGGCGAAATCGTGGTGACCGGACAGACCGCCAACCTGTCCAGCGCGCTGTCCCGGCAAAAGGCTGCCGACGGCATCGAGTCCGTGCTGACGCGCGACGCGGTCGGCCAGTTTCCCGACCAGAACGTGGCGGAATCGCTGCGCCGCCTGCCCGGCGTCAACATCCTCAACGACCAGGGCGAAGGCCGCTACGTGTCGGTGCGCGGGCTTGACCCGGACCTTAACGGCACGTCCGTGAACGGCGTGCGCCTGCCCGCGCCCGAAGCGGAAGCGCGCTCGGTGGCGCTCGATGTCATCTCCTCCGACACCATCGAATCGATCGACGTGAAGAAAAGCTTCACGCCCGACATGGACGGCGATTTCATCGGCGCCTCGGTGGAAATCCACACCACCAGCGCATTCGATACCAAGAAGAACCGCTATTCGATCAGCGGCGAGGGCAGCTGGAACGACTATTCGGGCAAAGTGACCCCAAAGGGCGCGTTCGACTTCACCCAGAAGCTGGGCGACAATTTCGGCGTGGCCGGCTCGGTCAGCTACTACAAGCGCAAGTTCGAGACCGATAACGTCGAGGCGAGCGACTGGAAGACCGACGACAACGGCAACACGTATGCCGAAACCCTAGAATACCGCGATTACGATGTCGAGCGCACGCGCATCAACGCCGCGCTTTCGTTCGACTGGCGCGTGTCGGACACCACCAAGGCCTATGTGCGCGGCAACTGGTCGCAGTTTGACGACCACGAATATCGCCGCCGCACCACGTTCGACTTCGGCGATTTCGACGAGGCGAGCGGCGCCAGCGGTTCCACCGTCAGCTTCGATACCGCGGATCTGGGGTCCAAGGACGCGCTCACTGTCGAGCGTGATCTCAAGGACCGGTTCGAGCGCCAGCGCATCCGCTCGGTCTCGATCGGCAGCGACACCGATACCGGCACCTGGAAGTTCAACTGGCAGGCGAGCTACGCCAAATCGAGCGAGAAAGAGACGTTCTCGCTCGACCCGATGCGCTTCGCCGCCGACTTCGGCCGCGCCTCAGGCGTGGCGGTCGATATTGACAATTCGGGGCGGTATTATCCGACCTATGCGGTAACCAGCGGCGCCAGCACGCTGAACGATGCTTCGAACTACGCGTTCGACCGCCTTGAGCTGACCACGCTGTCGAACAGCCAGGACCGCGAATGGGCCGCCAAGGCCGACTTGGCGCGCACCTTTGCCGGCGACGATGGCGATTTCACCGTGCAGGGCGGCGTCAAGGCGCGCTGGCGCAAGAAGTCCTACGATTTCGAGATGAGCCGCTTCGACGATTACGACGGCGACCTGACACTGGCAGACGTTCTGGGCAGCCAGACGTATCGCCTGCTCGACATGGGCCCGGTCGCCAACAAGGGCGGATCGGCGGACTTCTACCTTGCCAATGCCGATGGCTTCGAGCGCAACCCGGCCAACAGCCTGATCGACAGTTCCACCGCCGACTATGCGGTGAAGGAAGACATCGCCGCTGCCTACCTGCTGGGCCGCTGGGATTCGGCAACCTTGCGCATCATCGGCGGTGTGCGGGTGGAGCGCACGCACAACGAAATGACCGGCAATCTGGTCGCGGTATCGGAAGACGATGACGACACGATCGTGTCGGTCACCCCGGTTGCCTACAAGCGCAGCTACACCAACTGGCTGCCCAGCCTGACGGTGCGCTACAGCCCGCAGCAGAACCTGGTGGCGCGCTTTGCCGGCTACAAGACGGTGGTGCGACCCAAGCTGGGCCAGCTGGCCCCGCGCTATTCGATCAACGAGGACGGCGAGGCCGAATTCGGCAACCCCGCGCTGAAACCCTACCAGGCCTGGAACTTCGATGCCGGGTTCGAATACTACTTCGCCAACAACGGTGCACTGTCGGTGGGGGCGTTCTACAAGTCGATCAAGGACTATACGTACTCCAGCTTCTCCAGCGTGGAAGGCACGTTCAACGGCATCGACTACACCGAGCTGACCATCCCGGTTAACGGCGACAAGGCGGAAATTTCGGGGCTCGAAGTCAGCTACAGCCAGGTGTTCTCGATGCTGCCCTCGCCGCTGGACGGCCTGCTGACCCAGCTGAACTACACGTACACGTATGCGCGCGGCACGGTGCTGGACGAGGACGGGCTGGCGCGCCGGATCGACCTGCCCAACGCGTCGAAGAATACCTTCAACGTGGTGCTGGGGTATGAAAAGGGGCCGGTATCGCTGCGCGCGGCGGGCACTTTCCGCGACAAGTATCTGGATGAAGTAGGCGGATCCGCCGACACCGACCGGATCGTCAACCACCACTTCCAGCTGGACCTTTCGGCCAAGTACAAGCTGACCGAAAACATCCGCCTGTTTGCGGACTGGGTGAACGTGAACAACGCCAAGTACTACGCGTACCAGAACTACGCCGGGGCCCAGCGTCTGCTGCAGTACGAGGAATACGGATCCACCGTGAAATTCGGCGCGCGGGTGACCTTCTGATGCAGGTCCGTACTCTCCTGAAACTCGGCGCCGCCAGCCTGCTCCCCGCGCTCCTGCTGGCCGGCTGCGCCACCACAGCGGTGACAGACGGCGCGCCGCGCCCGCGCTATGCCGCCATCGATGTGCCGGCGCAGGGCGAAACCACGCCGGTGGGCACCGGCAATGCCGATGCGGCGGACGATCCGGCGATCTGGCGCAATGCCGCCAATCCCGCGGCCAGCCTGCTGCTGGGCACGGACAAGAAGGCCGGCCTCTACGTCTATGGGCTGGACGGCAAAGTCCGCGATTTTGCACCGGCCGGCGCGCTCAACAATGCGGACTTGCGCGAAGTGCGCACGGCCGATGGCAGGCAGCGCATCTTGGTGGGTGCAAGCGACCGCACCGACCGAGCCGAACCGCGCATCGCCTTGTTCACGCTGGATGGCGGCACCGGAAAACTCACCGCGCTGCGCACGCAGGCGTTTCTGAAAGCCGGCCATGCGCCGGCCGAAGCCTACGGCTTTTGCATGGGCGCACCGCTGGCCGCGGGCGAAGCGGCCCGGGCGTATGTGGTGCTCAAGGACGGCACGGTGGCCGAAAGCCGGCTGGTCGAAAGTGGCGGCGCGATCACCGCGCAGCATGTGCGCGACGTGAAGTTCGCAACCCAGTCCGAAGGCTGCGTGGTAGACGATGCGACGCACACGCTTTTCGTAGCCGAGGAAGACGTCGGCATCTGGAAAGTGCCGCTGGCGGGCGCCGCGCTGCAGGCCAGCCCCTTTGCCAGGGTTGGCCCGGCGGACGGCCTGGTGGACGACGTGGAGGGGCTGGCCATCGCCCGCAAGCCGGACGGCACCGCATGGCTCGTTGCCTCCAGCCAGGGTGACAATGCCTACGCGCTGTTCGACCTGATGACAGGCCAGGCCGCCGGGCGCTTTCGCATCAACGGCGGTGCGATCGGCGGCACCAGCGATACCGACGGCATCGAAGTGGTGCTGGGCGATTTCGGGCCGCAGTTTCCCGAAGGCGTGTTCATGGCGCAGGACGGCGACAACGCGCCCAAGGCCCAGAACTTCAAGCTGGTGTCCTGGCAGGCGATCCGCACCGCGCTGGGAATGCAGTAGAAAACAGGGTAAAGCCGTCGCCGATGGCGTGGGGAATCGGATCTATGGGGCGGGCTAAGGTCGGCGCAGTGATGCTTGGTGCGCTGTGCGCCGCCTTGCCCGGTGTCGCCTGCGCCGATGTGCTGCAGATCGACAGCGACGGCGCGCAATGGATCGCTGGCGGCCCGGCATCGGCGGCGTCCCTGGCAGGGCCGTCCTCACAGGTTGAAGAAGAACCTCTCCAGATCGACGCCGGGCTGCATCCGCAATCGGTCACCGATGCGCTGGACGCGGCAGGGCCGGCGCAGTGGCGCGCCAGCGTGGCGCTGCTGGCGCGCAAGTACGATATCAGCCCGGCGCTACTCGAAGCGGTGGTGTGGCAGGAAAGCCGCTGGAACGAACGCGCGGTATCGCCCGTGGGCGCGCGCGGTCTTGCTCAGTTGATGCCCGGCACCGCCACGCAGATGGGCGTGAACGCGGCGGACCCGCTCGCCAATCTGGAAGGCGGCGCGCGCTATCTGCGCATGCAGCTGGACGCGTTCGGCGGCAATATCGAGAATGCCCTGGCAGCTTACAATGCGGGTCCGGGCCGAGTCACCCGCGCGCGCGGCGTGCCGGAAATCCGGGAAACCAAAGCCTACGTGGCCGCCATCATGGCCCGTCTGACGGACCCTGTGCGGCAGTAAGGGGGCCCCGCAAGGCCCCCTGCCCCATCACCCCAGCAAGCGCTGGGCAATTGCGCGCACGTCGTCGCGCATGTCCTCGCGGTCCAGCGCGATCGCCAGCGTTGCTTCCACGAAGCCCACTTTCGAGCCGCAATCGAAACGCCGCCCGTTGAACGTCACGGCATGGAACGGCTGCTGGCCGATCAGCTTGGCCATCGAATCGGTCAGCTGGATCTCGCCGCCCGCGCCCTTGCCCTGCGTTTCGAGCAGGCCCATCACTTCGGGCTGGAGGATGTAGCGGCCTGACACGATCTTGTTGGAAGGCGCCTCGCTCGCCTTCGGCTTTTCGACCAGGCCCTTGACCTCGGTCAGGTTGCCCCGGCTCTCGCCCGGCGCGATTACGCCGTAGCTGGACACTTCCTCGTTCGGCACTTCCAGCACCGACACCAGATTGCCGCCCACTTCGTTGTATGCGTCGATCATCTGCTTCATGCAGCCTGGCGTGCCATACATCAGCTCGTCCGGCAGGAAGATGGCGAAAGGCTCATCGCCCACCACCGCGCGCGCGCACCACACCGCGTGGCCCAGCCCCAGCGGCACCTGCTGGCGCACGGTGACCAGATTGCCCGGCTGGATGCGCGTAGGCTCCAGCGGGTCGAGCGACTTGCCGCGCCCGGTCATCGTCGCTTCCAGCTCGTAAGCGGTGTCGAAATGCTCGACGATGGCAGTCTTGCCGCGCCCGGTGACGAACACGAATTCCTCGATCCCCGCCTCGCGCGCTTCGTCCACTGCATACTGTATCAGCGGGCGGTCGACGACGGGCAGCAGCTCCTTGGGGATCGCCTTGGTGGCTGGCAGGAAACGGGTGCCGAGGCCGGCGACGGGAAACACGGCCTTGCGGACCGGCTTTCTGAACTGGTGGTCACTCATACGCGCGAAACTGCCTCCCTCATGTTGCAACTGCGTTAAAGCGTCTAACCGCTACCCACGCAACAGCACCATATTAACCTTACTGTTCGTTTAATCCGTCGTGATTTTCACCCTGCTGGCGTTGCCCGCGTGCTTTTTCGCGTTAAAGCGACGCGATGGACAAGATCATCATCGAAGGCGGCAAGCGCCTTTCCGGCACCATTCCCGTATCCGGCGCGAAAAACGCGGCGCTCACCCTGCTGCCGTGCGCGCTGCTGACGGACGAGCCGCTGACGCTGCGCAACCTGCCGCGTCTGGCCGATATCGACGGGTTCCAGCACCTGATGAACCAGTTTGGCATATCCACCGCCATCGCCGGGTCGCGCCCCGAAGATTTCGGCCGGGTTATGACCCTGCAGGCCACGCGCATCACCAGTTCGGTCGCGCCGTATGATCTGGTGCGCAAGATGCGCGCTTCGATCCTGGTGCTGGGCCCGATGCTGGCCCGCATGGGCGAGGCGACGGTGTCGCTGCCCGGCGGCTGCGCCATCGGCAACCGCCCGATCGACCTGCATCTCAAAGCCCTGGAAGCCCTGGGCGCGACGATCGAGCTGGCGGCGGGCTACGTAAAGGCCATTGCGCCCGATGGCGGCCTGCCGGGCGGACGCTATTCCTTCCCGGTGGTCTCCGTCGGCGCGACCGAGAACGCGCTGATGACGGCAGCCTTGTGCAACGGCAAGTCCACCTTGCACAATGCCGCGCGTGAGCCGGAGATCGTCGATCTGTGCAATCTGCTGGTCGCCATGGGCGCGCAGATCGAAGGCATCGGCACCAGCGACATCACCATTCACGGCGTGCAGCGGCTGCACGGGGCCACCTACATGGTGATGCCCGATCGTATCGAGGCCGGCTCCTATGCCTGCGCGGCCGCAATCACCGGTGGCGAAGTGGTGCTGAAAGGCGCCCGGATCGAGGACATGGAAGCCACCGTGCAGGCGCTGCGCGATGCCGGCGTCCATGTCGAACCGCGCGCCGAAGGGCTACACGTGGCGGCCGACGGCAAGCTGCGCCCGGTCACCTTGTCCACCGCGCCCTATCCCGGTTTTGCCACCGACATGCAGGCGCAGTTGATGGCGCTTTTGTGCATGGCCGAAGGATCAAGCGTGCTGACCGAGACGATCTTCGAGAACCGCTACATGCACGTTCCCGAACTCAACCGCATGGGCGCGCACATCGAAACCAAGGGCCGAACAGCCATCGTCCACGGGGTGTCCGGCCTCACTGGCGCCGACGTGATGGCGACCGACTTGCGCGCCTCGATGAGCTTGGTGATCGCGGGCCTGGCCGCGCAAGGCCAGACCCAGGTGCACCGCCTGTACCATCTGGATCGCGGGTACGAGCGGCTGGAGGAAAAGCTGGCCCTCGTCGGCGCCCAGATCGAACGTGTGGGCGATTGATAGGAGCGCGAAACCTTACTTGCCCATCGCGCGTTGCCCCCATCGAACCACCGAGAGGAGAATCGACATGGGCCTGATCAAATTGGCGGCCGCAGGGGCGATAGGCTACGCGCTGTACAAGTACGCCACGCAGAACCAGCCGGAAACAGTGACGGCGGGCGATCGGGCTACCGTGCGCGATTCCGGGCCGGAGCATATGACCACGCCGCCCAAGTCCTGGAGCAAGACCGACGAGGCGATCGACGAAAGCTTCCCAGCTAGCGATCCCCCGTCGACGTACTGACGCAAAGAAAATGAGTTACGAAAGGAGGGGGCGCTGCTCCCTCCTTTTTTGTGCGCGTCAGACACCGCAAATCGGCTGAACCGTTGATCCCAGTGGAACGAATCCCGCAAGTAAGTCGTTGAAACGCTTGGGACGGGTGCTGTGCCGCGTTGGGAGTTGGTGATGGCGATACATTTCGTGGCGAATCTGCATTTCGATTGCGAAGATGCACGCCGCGAAGCTGCCGCCGGCGTTTCCCACACTGCCGAACTTACTCGCCGCATCTGCGAAACCTGGCACCGCCGTGTAGATGCGGCAGACACCGTGTGGATCCTGGGGAACGTCGGCAATCCCGTGCATCTTGCGGGGCTGCCGGGCATCAAGCATCTGGTCCGCTCTGCAAACGATCCGCGCCCTTGGGACTGCCTGTCCACCGGTCGCTATGCATCCGTATGTGAATTTACGCGACTGGAAACGCCTGCCGGACGGTTCGATCTGGTGAGCGATCCTGTACGTGCTTTGATAGAAGACGGTGTTGGCGTGCTGCACGGACGTGCTGACGCGGCGTGGCAGCGCGCGGGAATCGTGTGTGTCTGCGCGTCCCGCAATGAGTGGGGTCCGATCAGCCTGGATGACCTGACCCGCACCGGCGTCGCCCTTCGCCAAGCCGCCTGACCGCTACCGTAGCAGCCGCGCCGCCAGCCACACCCTGATTGCGCCCGCCAATCCGGGAAGCGGGTCCACCTCCAGCCTTTCCACGTCGATCCGCGCGACCAGCGCGTTGATCGGCACGCTCTCGGCCAGCGCGGCTTCGCACAGCATATCCCAGAAAATCGGTTCCAGGCTGATCGACGTTTTGTGCCCGGCAATCTCGACGGAGCGCTTTACGGGCGGGTGATACGGCGTCGGCATGGCGCCGAACCTACCGTTGGCCGCCCACCGTGCAAGCGCGTTCTGTCCTTTCGAAAGCCCACATCCGCCAGCCTTTAATCTTGCGGCACAAGCGCACCGCAAGGTACCTTGCGGCGGCATGTATTATTTTGTGCATGGTATCTTGCGTTACACAGTAGCTGTCCATATACACTGGGTCATCGCAGGAGGTGATTCGATGTCTGAAATCGAAATCCAGTTGAAGAAAGGGGTGCTCGGGCTGTGCGTGCTCGCCCTGCTGTCCAAGGGTGACAGTTACGCATACGAGATAGCCAGTCGCATGGCAGATGCCGTGGATATGGGCGAAGGGACGATCTACCCGCTGATGCGCCGCATGCAGTCCGAAGGGCTGGTGGCGACGTATCTTGAGGAATCGCCCTCGGGCCCGTCGCGCAAGTATTATCGCATCACGCAAACCGGACGTGCCCGTCTGGCTGGGCAGATCGGGGAATGGCGCAGCTTCACCGAGGCCGTCGAAGCTTTGATCGCCACCGCCCAGACTACCGACACGCAAGCGCAGGAAGGGGAAACAAGCCATGAAGCGTAATGAATTCATCCGGCGCCTGAAAGCCGGGCTGAAAGGCATGCCGACCGACGTCGTCGACGAGATCGTCGCCGATTATCAGGAGCATTTCGAAGCCGGCGCCGCCGAAGGGCGCAGTGAGGACGAAGTAGCCGCCGCCCTGGGCAATCCCAGCCGGCTGGCGCGCGAACTGCGCTTCGAGGCAGGCCTTCGCAACTGGAAAACTGAAGCCTCGCCCTCCTCGGCGTGGGCCGCGATCCTGGCTTTCATGGGCTTGGCCACGATCGACATCCTGATCCTGCTGCCGATCGTGCTGCCGATACTGGGCGTCATGTTCGGCTTGTTCGTGGCCGTGCTGGCCTGCTTCATCGGCGGCGGCTTCGTGCTGATCGCCGGGCCGTTCAGCGGGTTCCCGGGTGGACCGCTGGTTGCGATCCTGGGCGGCCTTGGCCTGATGAGTGCGTCGGTTGCCGTCGCTGCCCTGCTGACCCTGGTCAGCATCTGGATCGTCAACGCCCTGATGTGGTTCGGTCGCCTGCACTACCGGGTGCTCGAACCTGCCATTCATTCCGACAATTGAACGCCAAGAAAGAAGGACCCTTAAGATGCTCAGGAAACTGCTCATCGTATTCGCCAGCGGCGTGATCCTCTCGATCGTCGCGTTCAGCGGAGCATGGCTGGCCGGCGGCGATCGTCTGCGCCAGGACATTACCAACGGCAAGAACTGGTCGTGGGCGTTCGACGATGATGACGCCGCCGTCGCTCACGGCCCCCGCAAGACCCGCAGCTTCGCGCTGCAATCCGGCAGCCAGCTCGCCATGGCCGTTCCGGTGGACCTGGAATTTGTTCGCGGCGACACAACCCAGATGACCGTGGAAGGTCCGTCCGAGGTCGTGGACCGGCTGGTGTGGGATGGCAGTCGCTTGTCCCTCAACGGTAACACCCGGTTTCACAAGACCCTGAAAGTCCGGATCACTGCGCCGGAAATAGCGGGGCTCGACATGGATGCGCCCGGTGACGTCAACCTGCACAACCTCAACCAGCAGTCCTTGCGGATCGATGCACGCGGCGCGATCGATCTGGACGCGGACGGCAAGGTGGATCGCATGTTCGTGACCTCCGCCGGGGCCGGCAACCTGGACTTGGGCAAAGTGCAGGGCCGCGATGCCACCATCCGCATCGATGGCGTGGGCGACGTCACCATCGGCGCCACCGGCACTGTGGACGTGGAAGTGAACGGTGCGGGCAACGTCTCGCTGGTGCGGAAGCCGCAAGTGCTGCGCAGCCGGATGAACGGCATCGGCAGCGTCGATCACGATTACTAAGTTACACGTGGAACACCAACAAAGGCCGCGCCGTCATCCGACGGTGCGGCCTTTTTTTATTACCCAAATCAATGCACCGGCGGATCGGTAGCTGGCACATTGCCAACGGGCGCAACCGGTTCGCCCGGCGCCCGGGGCGGCAGCGCATTTTCGGGAACCCGGTCGATCTGCAGCGCCTCGCTAGGTAATTCATCGAGATTGCGCGCGGTGACTTTTACTTGATCGCCCGAAACGACGATCTCGTTAAAACTGGGCGGGGTGGAGCGGATGCGCAAAGACAACGTGCCCGCCCCGATCATGCGTAGAGGGCCGGACGGCGTTTGCGCGGTCAGATCGAACGGGTCATGAATATGACCGCTCAGGATGCCCAGCACCCGGCGTTTCGCCAATTGCTCCATCGCGTGCGTTCCGTTGATGGTCAGCAACTTGCCATCCGCGCGCCGCTCGGTCAGCGGATGATGCGCGGCAACCAGCACGCGCGTACCCGCCGGCAGCGCATCGATCGCCCGCAAGGTCTGGTGCAGGGCATGATCCGTCACCCAGCCATTGGACCAGGGAAAACGCTGGTACTGCGCGCGGGTGGTAGTGCGCAGCGGCACGATCGCCAGCGCCGGCAGATCCAGCTGCGTTTCCAGTACGCGTTCAATCACCTTGAAACGCTTATACGGCGCGAAGAACCGCTCATACAAATTGAAATACGGGATGTCGTGGTTGCCCACTTCGACCGTCACCGGGATATCCAGCGCCATGATCCATGCGCAGGCGGCGCGAAATTCCGGGTGGCGCGCACGCATCGTCAGGTCGCCAGTGATCGCAACTGCATCAGGGCGTTCCTGCTCAATGCAGGCCTTGGCCCAGTCCAGCGCCCGGGTATCTTCCAGGCCGAAATGAATATCGCTGAGGTGAAACAGCCGTAGCGGATCGCCCGATTCAGCGGCGGTCCTACTGTGCATGTTCCCTAGCATTATCCATCAAACTCCATCGTCGTCACCAGATCGACCTCGCACGGCGCGAGTTCGAAAATTTCCTCCGCCCCGCCATCGAACGGCTCGCCGTCGATCAGCAGGCCCATCGGTTCGCCCGTCGGGCAGACCAGCCGCAGCTGCGCATGGCGGCCCAGTTCATCGTGCGGACCATCGCGAAAGTTGCGATTGATCAGCGCGATACCCTGCCCGGCAAAGTCCCCCAGCGATTCGGCGTAGTAGCCATTCGCCTCAAGTCCATCGTCGTGCGGAACCACGGTGATCGCGGCATAGCCTTCCTCGCGCCCGCAGTCGACCTCGGCGCATACCACTTTGGGGCCGTTGGCGGACTGGCTGATCGCCTCGCGCGCGGTTGCTACGAATTCCAGGATGTTGGCCTTGCGCATCGCCTCGCGCACTTCGTTCCACACGGTGCCGGGGCCGGCCAGCGAACCGGTCAGGCCGATGCCGTGGCGCGACTTTATGACCTTGGGGCGCGCCGTGCGGATGGCGCCGCCTGCCAGATCGGCGATAATTTCAGGAGCGGGACGATCCCCATGCATGCGCTTAGCCAGCAGGTTCATGGTGCCACCCGGCAGGACCAGTACCTTGCCGCACCAGCCATACGCCGTGGCGACGACCGAGTGGGTGGTGCCGTCTCCGCCAAAGACGCACAGGATATCCACTTCCGCCGCGTCGAGTTCGGCCGCGGCCGGTGCCGGCTCGTCCGGGAAGCGGAGCACGCGGTCCACGTGCAGACCGGCATCGCCGAGCGCCGCTATTACCGCGTCCACCGCCGCTTCGTCATTGCTGCCGCTGGCCTCGTTGCAAACGAGCCAGACTGTCCTGCCGGAACTGTCGCTGTGATGTGCCATGCCCCGGAAAGTCATGGCGGCGGACACGGTTCCCGCATGGGGTGCGCCGTTGGCGAATCAGCCCGCAGACCCGGCGCTGTCGCAGCCATGTCGTTGGTCGATTACAAATGTCGTTGGTCCGGCGCGGTGCCCGTTCGTCGATGCGGCTGGGCCGGCAGTAGACCTTCGCGTGAACCCCCGCGCTGCCTGATGCACACCACACTCATGGAGCCGGACGGAGACACTCTTCCAAGGCTCGCCAGAGGAGGAAAGTATCATGTTCAAGAAGACCGCCATCATCGCCGCCGCCGTTTGCACCGCCAGCCTGTTCGCCGCCCCGGTCGCCTTTGCCGCCACCACCCAGGTATCCTTCAAGGACCTGGACCTGCAGACCCCCGCCGGCCAGAAAGAGCTCAACCTGCGCATTTCGCGCGCCGCACGCAGCGTGTGCATGGCCAACGTGCCCACCACCGGCACCATCATCAGCCGCGACATGGACCGCAACTGCTACAAGCAGGCGATGGAAGCTGTCCGCGCCAAGGTCGCCACCGCGATCGACAAGGCAGACGACACCCGCCTTGGTGGCTGAACCGCCCCCCCCATTCGTCCAGGTCCCAAAAGAGAAAAGACCCGGAAAAATACCTGGCGGGCTTAACGGCCCGCCATTTTTTTGACTTCGGGCAAATACGTGCGCCCTATCCGCAGGGCTTGCCCGTCCGCCGTTTCGGCCGACCAGACGCCCAGCCCTTCGTGTCGCAACCCGCTGACATGATTGCGCTGCAGGATGCAGCTGCGATGGATGCGGATAAAGCGAGCCGGGTCCAGCCGGTCTTCCAGGCTCGTTATCGTCTGCAGCAGCAGATAGCTCTGCTCGCCCACATGCAGCCGCACGTAATCGCGTTCCGCGTCGATCCGCTTCACCTCGGTTGCCGGCACCCGGACCAGTTCCGAGCGATGCGGCACCCAGAACTCTTCCAGCCAGCGGCTTTCCACCTGCTGCTGCGCGCGTGCGCCCCGGCGTGCCACCACGCGGCCCACTGCCCGCTGCAAACGGTCAGGCGCGACCGGCTTGAGCACATAGTCCACCGCATCGAGATCGAAGGCTTCCACGGCGAATTCATCATGCGCGGTGACGAAGATGATCGCGGGTGCATTGGGCTGCTCCGCCAACCGGCGCGCCACCGTCAGCCCGTCCGTCTCGGGCATGGTCAGGTCCAGCAGCACGAGATCGGGGCCCAGCGCGTCGATCAGCCGCAGCGCCGCCTGACCATCGCTGGCGGTGCCGATCACCGTGATGCCTTGCGTGCGTGCGCAGATGACCTGCATCCGCTCCACCGCCAGCGGCTCGTCATCGACGATCAGCGTGCGCAACGGCACATCGGGCAAAGGCTGGGGGCTGGCAGTCTCAAGCATGTCCGATATCCAATGGCCGCGCATCGAAAGGCATGCGCAGGATCGTGGCAAACCCGCCGCCGGGGCTGGTTCCGTAGGTGATCGTCGCGCTTTCGCCATAGCGGGCCCGCAAACGATCGCGCACATTGGCGAGCCCGATGCCGCAGCCCTGGTGCGCGGGGCGATGCTGCCCGCTGCTTTCGCCAGGGCCATCATCGTGCACCGCAATCACCATCTGCCCGCCCTCCCGGCGCGCCTCGATCGAAATCGTGACGGGCTTTTGGGTGGCGGCGACGGCGTACTTCACCGAATTCTCGATCAGCGGCTGAAGGATCATGCCGGGAACTTTCGCATCACGCACGGCCTCGTCAATATCGATGTGCGTCAGCAAGCGGTTGGGAAAGCGCACCGCCTCTATCGCGAAGTACAGTTGCTGCAGTTCGATCTCGTCCATCAGCGACAAGTCGTTGGTGGGATCGCCGGACAATGTGCGGCGATAGAACGTGGACAGCGTCTGGATCATTTCCTCGGCATCGTCCTGCCGCCCGGTCATCACAAGGGCGGACAGGGAATTGAGCGTGTTGAACAGGAAGTGCGGATTGACCTGATAGCGCAGCGAACGCAACTCAGCCGCTTCGGCTGCCCGGCGATATTCCCCCTCCCGCCGCTCCGCCAGACGTGCGGCCTCCGCCTTGGCCAGCGCAAAATACAGCGCCACCCAGGCCAGGACGAGGAAATAGCGCCCGAACGCGGTGTCGGCGATGGCCGCCCACTGGTTCATGACACTGTCTGCGGCGGCGGCGGACTTGTCGGCATGGATGGTCACACCCGCATCGCCGCCCGGCTGGGCCGGCGCGGACGGGGGCGCCGGGTCGTCATCGTCAGCGTCAAGGCTCGGCGGCGGCGGCGCCTTGGGCAGATCGACCAGAATGTTGCCGGCTTCGTCGCGCGAAATCTTGACATTGCCGGTCTTGACCACGGCACCGCCGTCCTCGCTATGCAGCATCGGCATCTCGATATCGGCGAAGATCGCGTCGTTCACGACGCTCAGCAGCAGCGACAGCGGCAGCGCGCCCAGCAGCACCACGCCCAGCCGCACCGGACCGGAGCGACGGTCGAGCAACTGCAGCAAGGGCCAGACGGCGGCCATGATGAGCATCGAGACGATGCAGATCGTCAGCCGGCGCGACAGGATCGGCCATGCCAGCTCCACGCCCATGACCGCACCGCGCAGGCTGGCCACGATGAAATAGCACGCCCACAGCGCGGCAAGCGACAGCAGGACCAGCCGCGCCGGAACGCGGGGAGTGGAAAAGGCATCCGTCATTATGCGCCCGGTCTAGCCCGGTTCGCGTTTCCCGCGCCAGTGTTCCGATCGGCCCGCGTCTGCCGTTCGTCGAGTGTGGCTGGCGCAGCGGGCAGCGCCTGCTTCACCAGCGCGCGCCACGCCACCAGTCGTGGTGCCGTTCAGGCCAGCAGATGCTCCTTGGCGATACGCTCTTTCCAGATCGGCGGCGCCAGGGTGTGGACGTTGTTGCCTTCGCTATCGACCGCGACCGTCACCGGCATATCCTGCACGGTGAACTCGTAGATCGCCTCCATGCCCAGATCCGCAAAGCCAACGACTTTAGCGTCCTTGATCGCGCGCGCGACCAGATATGCCGCACCGCCTACCGCCATCAGGTAAGCGGACTTGTGCCGGGCGATCGATTCGGTCGCCGCCGGGCCGCGTTCGGATTTGCCGATGCTGGCGAGCAGGCCCAGATCGAGCATGGTATCGGAGAACTTGTCCATCCGGGTGGCGGTGGTGGGGCCTGCCGGGCCGACAGCTTCATCGCCCACCGGATCGACCGGACCGACGTAATAGATTACGCGGCCCTTGAAATCGACGGGCAGTTCCTCACCTTTCGCCAGCATGTCGGCGATGCGCTTGTGGGCCGCATCGCGTCCGGTCAGCATCTTGCCATTGAGCAACAGCCGGTCACCCTGCTTCCAGCTTTGCACCTCTTGCGGCGTCAGCGTGTCAAGGTTGACCTTCTTCGCTTCCTTGCTGGGCTTCCATTCCACCTTCGGCCATTCGTCCAGGTTGGGCGTTTCGAGATAGGTGGGGCCAGAACCGTCCAGCGTGAAGTGGGCGTGGCGCGTGGCGGCACAGTTGGGGATCATCGCCACGGGCTTGCCGGCAGCATGGCACGGCCAGTCCAGGATCTTGACGTCAAGGATGGTGGATAGACCGCCCAGCCCCTGCGCGCCGATGCCCAGCGCATTCACCTTGTCAAAAATCTCGATTCGCAGCGCTTCGATGTCGTTCTGGGGCCCGCGCTGCTTGAGCTGGGCCATGTCGATCGGTTCCATCAGGCTTTGCTTGGCCAGCTTGACGCAGTGCTCGGCAGTGCCGCCGATGCCGATGCCCAGCATACCCGGCGGGCACCAGCCGGCACCCATCTGCGGCAGCATTTCCACCACCCAGTCCACGATCGAATCGCTGGGGTTCATCATCTTGAACTTAGACTTGTTTTCCGAGCCGCCGCCCTTGGCCGCAACGTCAACCGAGATCTTCGAGCCGGGCACCATCGAGACGGACAGGACGCACGGCGTATTGTCCTTGGTATTGCGGCGGGTGAAGGCAGGGTCGGCCAGCACCGAGGCGCGCAGCTTGTTTTCCGGGTGATTGTAGGCGCGGCGCACACCTTCATCGACCACGTCCTGCAGCGACTTGTCCGATTCCAGCCGGCAGTTCTGGCCCCATTCGATGAAGACGTTGACGATGCCGGTATCCTGGCAGATCGGGCGATGCCCTTCGGCGCACATCCGGCTGTTGGTCAGGATCTGCGCGATGGCGTCCTTCGCTGCCGGGCCGACTTCCGCCTCATACGCATCGCCCAGTGCGCGGATGTAATCCATCGGGTGATAGTAGCTGATGAATTGCAAGGCATCGGCGACGGACTCGATCAGGTCGGCTTCGCGGATGGTCACCATATCTGTCATGGAAAAAGCGCTCCGGTTCTTTGGCCCGTTGTGGCGGATTGGTCGGATTTGCGCCGGTCCATAAGCCGCGCCGCAGTGATCGTCAAAGCGCTTGATCGGATCGACCGGCGTCATAGCAAATGGCTTGGCCTGCCGGGCCGCTTGGCATAGAAGCGAGCCATTCAGCGCGGTGTTCGCGGCGGTGCGGCAGTAATGCTCGCCACTTCCGCAGAACGTGGCCCGCGCGACCAGTGAGGGAAACCTAGATGACCTTGACCGAGGATCGGTTGGCGCAGTCTCGCGCCGCGGTGGCTGAAGACGTGCCAGCAGGCGGTCGCTATGCGCAAGCACGCCGCGCCATGATTACCAGCCAGCTGCGCACCAGTGGCGTGAACGAAGGCTGGGTTCTGGAAGCGATTGCCCGCGTGCCGCGCGAAGACTACGTGCCCGCCGACGTTCGCGATGCCGCCTATATCGACCGCGCCGTGCCGCTGGGCAACGGCAAGTTCCTGGCCGCGCCGCTGTTTCAGGGCAAAGTGCTGTCCGAAGCCGTGCCGACTGTGCAGGACAAGGCGCTGCTGGTCGGCGATGGCGCTGGCTATCTGGCGGCGCTGCTGCGGCCGTTGGTGGGCACGCTCGATGCCGTGATGCCGGGCGATACCGCATCGGGCGCGGCTGGCGGCTATTCGCTGCTGGTAATCGATGGGGCAATCGAGGAATTGCCCGAGAGCCTTGCCGATCAGCTGCAGGACGGCGGGCGTATCGTCACCGGACTGGTGGAGCGTGGGGTTACCCGCCTTGCCGCCGGCACCAAGGCGGCGGGCACTGTCTCGCTGCTGCCGCTGGCGGAAATGGGCATTCCGGTCCTTCCTGAATTCGCTGCACCCAAACGCTGGAGTTTCTAAACATGGCCCGGTTCGCGCTGCGCGCCGGGCTACTCGCCGGGGGGTGTCTGATGTTCACGGCGGCCAGCGCACCTGCGCAGGCCGAAACCCTGCGCGATGCGCTGGTCAACGCCTACAAGACAAACCCGACGCTGGAAGCCGCGCGTGCGCAGCAGCGCGCGACGGATGAAAACGTGCCCATCGCCCGCGCGCCCGGCCTGCCTTCGGCCAGCGCCACCGGTACATACACCGAGTATCTCAAGCAGAGCGAAAACTCGTTCAACGCGCCGCTGCGCACCTTTAACGCCGGCGGCAACCTTGGCGTGCCGCTCTATTCCGGCGGCGCGGTGAAGAACCGGGTCAAGGCCGCGAAGATCCGCGTCGAGGCCGGGCAGGCTGACTTGCGCGGCACCGAAGCCTCGGTGTTTTCGCAAGTCGTTGCCGCTTACATGGACGTGATCCGCACTGAGGCAATCGTCGGGTTGAACCGCAAGAACGTGGCCGTGCTGCAAACGAACCTGCAGGCCACCAGCGACCGGTTCCAGATCGGCAACCTTACCCGCACCGACGTGGCGCAGTCGCAGTCCCGCCTGGCGGTTGCGAAAAGCGACCTTCTGAGCGCGGAGGCCAATCTTGCCGCCGCCCGCGAAACGTATGTACGGCTTGTGGGAAGCGCGCCAGTTTCGCTGGAACCGCCGCCGCCCCTGCCCAACCTGCCGGCCAACGCTGAAGATGCCGCCGCCATCGCGCTCGATTCCAATCCGGACCTGATCGCCGCCCACCAGCGCAGCCTGGCGGCCGACAAGGATATCGACGTGGCTGGTGCAGGGCGGCTGCCTACCGTCAGCCTGTTCGCGCAGGGCAGCTACAACAATTACTTCAATTCGCTTGCACGCGGCGTTTCTGGTGCGGGTATCTTCCAGAAGGATTCCTCCGCGCAAGCCGGCGCGCAGATCTCGATCCCGATCTTCCAAGGCGGGCTGCCAGCCGCGCAGCGCCGCCAGGCGCAGGCCAACGCGTCTGCCGCGATGGAACAGGAAATCGCGACCGAGCGGGACATCATCGCGCAAGTGCGCTCATCCTATACATCCTACGTCGCCTCGAACGATATTATCCGGTCCTCGCAAGTGGCGGTGGATGCCGCTTCTCTCAGCCTGGAAGGGGTGAAAGCGGAAAACTCGGTCGGTAATCGCACCATCCTCGACATCCTCAATGCCGAGCAGGAACTGCTCAACGCGCAAGTGACGCTGGTGACGGCGCGCCGCAACGCCTACGTCGCCGGCTTCACCCTGCTGGCGGCGATGGGCCGAGCCGAGGCGCGCGACCTCAATCTGGATGGCGGGATGCTGTACGATCCGAACGCCAATTACGAACGCGTTCGCGGCAAGTTCTTCGACTGGGACGATGACAAGGCGCCGACCGTCCAGTCCACGCGCACCGTTGACACGCCCGTGCAGGACGGCGACATTCCCGCTTCGCAGGAGCCGTGATCCGGACTAAGGGAACGCCGGCGCCGCAAATCGCGTTTTCTAGCACGCGAAACAGGGCATAACGGGGACGTGTGGCAGATGCGGCAGAGCGGCGAACCTTCGGTGGAGGAGATCCTCCAGTCGATCAAGCAGGTCATCGCGCGCGACAGCAGCCTGGATACCCGCCCCCCGCGCAGCATTCGCGAACCCGCTCCGGCGCCCCAGGATGACGACGATGACGTTCTGGAACTGCAGGAGGCGGCGCAACTGCCCCCGCAAACGGCTGACGCTGACGAACCCCTGATCCGGCCCCACGCGCGCGAATCCATGCGCGAATCGCTGGCGGCTCTGGCTATGCTGTCGGAGCCAGGCGCACAGCCGCAGATCGTGCGCGCGGGGGAAACCTCGCTGGAAGCGCTCACCCGCGAACTGCTGCGCCCGGCGCTCGCCGAATGGCTGGATCGCAATTTGCCGCCAATGGTGGAACGTCTGGTAGCCGCAGAGATCGCGCGCATCGTCGGCAAGAAAGGGTAAGCGCGGCGGGTAATTTCACGCCCGGGCTGGACCCGGGCCGGGAGCCCCCCTACCTTCGCACCATGCCCAAACCTGACTCGGCGCTGCTCGATCTTGCGCGCTACCCGTTTTCCGCCACGATTGAATCGCGTTTCGGCGATATGGACATCAACCGGCACATCAACAATGTGGCGTTGGCGGCTTACCTCGAAGACGCACGCGTCCGATTTTATGAGCAGACCGGATTTGGCGGCTGGAGCGATGGTCTGGCCACCATGATCGTCAGTCTGGCAGTGGAGTACCTAAGCGAAGGGCAATACCCTGACCCGTTTACGGTTTTCTGCGCTATCGAAGATCTCGGGCGCAGCAGCCATCGTCTGGTGCAGTTGATCGTGCAGGATGGCAGGATCATTGCGTTCGCACGAAGCGTGCTGGTTGCCGTCGGCGATAATGGCCCGGCGACGTTACCCGAGCATTTTCTGGAAAACGCCAAGCCATGGATGTTGCAGGTATGAGCGAGCGGCGCGAAATCGAAAAGGCACAGGCCGCGCTTGCCAAGACCGGTGGCGATACCGTTCGCCGCCATATCTTCATCTGCGCCGAACCGCAAAAGGGCGAATGCTGCTCACCCGAAAAGGGGCAGGCTGCGTGGAAATATCTGAAAAAAAGGGTCAAGCAGCTGGGGCTTGACGGAGCGGGCGGCGTGGCACGCACCAAAGCCGATTGCCTGCGCATCTGCCATGCCGGACCCATTGCCGTCGTATGGCCGGACGGCGTGTGGTATCATTCGTGCGACGAAGCGGTGCTCGAAAAGATCATCCAGCAGCACCTGATCGGCGGCGAACCCGTCGAAGAATACCGCCTGCGCCCACCGTCCGACATATAACGCCGGATCAGCGCTCGGGTTTGTCCTGGTCGATCACCGATTCGTCATGGCCGGTGCCGCTGGACAGGAAGATCAGCCCCATCAACGCCGAGGCCAGCAGCATCGTGAACCCCACGCCCAGCGCCGTAGCGATGTAGAAATGGATCGAGATCATCCCGTTCGACCGGTAGAGCAGGATGACCGAGCCCAGTACCAGCCCCACCGTAATCGTCATCATCCAGCGCATCACGCGCCGGAATCGCGCCCAGGCGTGCGCGGCTTTTTCCGGATCGTCGAGCGGTGAAGACGGTAACATGCGCGCAATCTGGCGCTCCGCGCACGAAGTCGCAAGCACTGCGTTGCAAACATGGCGAGCCGCCCATCGGTGTGATACTTTCGCGCCGGCGCAAAGCTGCGGGAACGGATGCGCCTTGAAACAGAGGAGAGCAGACGATGACCATTGGCCGCATTATCGAAAGCCGCGACACAGTCGTGACCTGCGACATCTCCACCACCGTGCGTGATGCAGTTGGCATCCTGGCCGAAAAGCGTATCGGCGCGGTGCCGGTGCTGGAGAATGGGGAGATTGCCGGCATCTTTTCAGAGCGTGACGTGATCTACAAGCTCAGCGAGCTTGGCGCGGACGTGCTAGACATGCCGCTTGGCCACATCATGACGGTGCTGCCCGTGACGGTTGAGCCCGAAGCCTCGGTCATGGCCGCATTGTCACTAATGACCCGGCGGCGCATCCGCCACCTGCCCGTGGTGAAGGACGGCGCGATGGTGGGCTTCGTATCCATCGGCGACCTGGTGAAATACCGGATAGACAAGATCGAGAACGAAGCGGCGGCCATGCGCGACTATATTCAGATGGCGTGATGCGCACGGGGCAAGCCGTGCCCAGCCCTGCTTGCCGCACGCCACATGCGCGCCTACATCGCAGGTATGGAAAACGCCAGCCAGACCCGCAGCCTTACCCTCAGCCCTTCCGCCGCCGCACGCGTGGCCGCGATCGCAACCAAGCAGGGCAAGCCCGCGATCCTGCGGCTGTCGGTCGAAGGGGGCGGCTGTTCGGGCTTCCAGTACAAGTTCGGGCTGGCCGACGCCCCTGAAAGCGATGACAGCATTGCTGAAACCGATGGCGTCAAGCTGCTCGTCGATTCCGTAAGCCTCGACTTGGTGGACGGGTGTGTAGTCGATTTCGTCGAGTCGCTGGGCGGCGCCGCGTTCCGCGTGGAAAATCCCAATGCGGCTGCCGGATGCGGATGCGGGTCCAGCTTCTCGGTATGAGAATCTCCACTTTCAACATCAACGGCGTGAAGGCGCGGCTGCCGCGCTTGCTCGAATGGCTTGCAGAAACCCGCCCCGCCGTCGCCTGCCTGCAGGAGATCAAAAGCCAGGACGAAGGCTTCCCGATCGCCGAGTTCGAGAAACTGGGCTACAAAGGCCTGTGGCACGGCCAGAAGGGCTTCAACGGCGTAGCGATCCTGGCCGATGGCGAACAGCCCGTGGAAGTGCAGCGCGGCCTGGAGGGCGAGCCTGAGGACGAACACGCCCGCTATCTTGAAGCAGACGTTTTCGGCATCCGCGTCGTGTGCATCTACTTGCCTAACGGTAATCCGGTTCCCGGTCCCAAGTTCGATTACAAGCTGCGCTGGATGGAGCGCCTTCGCGACCGGATGACGCAGATCCGGGCGGAGGAAGTTCCGGCGATCGTTACGGGCGATTATAACGTGATCCCCACCGATCGCGATGTGTGGGCCCCAGCCGCGATGGCGGCAGACGCGCTGATGCAGCCGCAATCGCGCGATGCGTATTACCGGCTGCTGGGCGATGGGTGGACTGACGCCTTGGCGACGCACAATCCGCGTGGCGGCGTGTGGACGTTCTGGGATTATCAGGCCGGCGCGTGGCAGCGCGATCACGGGTTTCGTATCGACCATTCGCTGCTGTCGCCCGAACTGGCGGACCGGCTGGTCGCCTGCGGCGTCGACAAGGAACATCGCGGACGTGAAAAGGCCAGCGATCATGCGCCGGTCTGGGTAGAGCTTTCAGCCGCCTGAGACGCTGGGCCGCACGGGCGCGGCTTGAGCGTCTCAGCGGTAGAAGATGTGGTTGTCCACTTGCGCCAGGCGGGTAAGCCGCCAGTTGGGCGATACGCGCTTGGCATGGAAGAACAGCGCGCCCTTGGCCTTGCTTTTCCAGGCCCCGTCATCCGCGATCCGCGCCACGGCCACGGCTTCCTGCCATCCACTGCTGTCTTCGCGTACCGAAGGCATCGAGCGGCCATGGATGAAGGAAAACTGCGAGCGCTGGTACACAACGCCGCAATAGCTGGCCGGGAAGCGGCCGGACCGGCTGCGGTTCACGACCACGCGGCCGACGGCCAGCTGCCCTTCCAGCGATTCGCCACGCGCTTCGAAATAGATGGCGCCCGCCAGGCAGCGCATTTCGGGTGACAGATCATCGTCATCCGAAGCCTTCTGCGACACGAGTTCCTGCAGGGAATCGGCATTGGCGGTGCTGGAACCATCGCTGCCGTCGGCGGTCTGATCGTCCGCATCCTGCGAGGGCAGTGCCTGGACGACGGGCTGCGATACGAATGCAGCCGGGGCCTTTTGTTCTGCAAGCATCGGAATCAGATCCGCTGCCGCTGCGCCTGACCCGGTGGCGCCTAACAGGACGGTCAAAACCGTCGAGGCCAGCGCGATCGCGCTTGCCCACTCAACCTTCGTTCGCATTCACATGTGTTCAAGGGCGGTGCACCGGTCTGACACAGGCTGGAACGGAACGGCCCGTAAAGGCGTTCAATATCCGTTGAGCCTGCCGACGATACCCCGTCTGCGTGCTAGCAGGGGTGCCGAACTGCCTCCCATGCCGCTTCCGCACTTGCGAAGGCGGCCTTTAAGGCGTCCCCGTCGTAAGTCAACCTTGGTCCGGCGGGGCACCGATGAAGCGTTCGCCCTTCGCGATATCAAGCTCCACGATCCACACGTCTGGGTCCTGCGCCTCGCGGCGCGCCAGATAGTCGCGAAATTCGAACGGCTTTTCAGGGTCCTGTCGGCGGGATAACGTCCAGGTGCGGTTCCCGGCCAGGTCAGGCATCCGCTCGTAGATGCGGCTATCTGCGCCGTTGTGCGCCAGAACCACGAGGATGGTGCCGGCTTCCTTTTCGCCTTTGGATAGCACGGCAGCGAACCCGCCTTCGGCCGTCACCGCGCGAATCAGTGCGGTCACTTCAAGATGAGCGGGTAGCCGGGGTTCCATTCAGCCGTTTGCCACGCGATAGCCAGGCAAACTGGACAATGCGATGCGCGAGCGCATGAACGTGCCGGTGCCCCGTCCGCATTCCTCCCCGTCGCCATCCACCAGCCACGATTCGGCGACCAGCACGCGGCGGCGACCGCTGACCCAGCGCCCCTCGGCCACGATCCGGCCACCCTTGATCGGTTTGCTGAGGTGCATGTTGAATGAGGTCGTCAGCAAGAAACGGTCGGTGACATGGGTGTTGGCGGCATAGAACGCCGCATCGTCCAGCATCTTGAAATAGATCGTGCCGTGCGCGGCTCCAGCGGCGTGGAAACTGTCCGGCTCTACGGTAAAGCTGATACGTGAGCGGCCTTCGCCAAGAATCTCCAGTTCCGAACGGAACAGGTGGTTGATAGGCGCCGAGGCGTAAAGGCCCTCCAGCGCCCGCCAGTGCAGAGACGCGCCATGCGCATCGTCCGCCACGCCGGCCGCGTCTTCAGGCGGCATCACGGTCGATGACACTGCTAAGCAGGCTGTACATCGCCTCAGGCCCGGGCGCCGCCATAAGGGATTCGTGCATCCGCTCATCGCGCATCATCCGGGAGATAGCGGCCAGGGCATGCAGATGCGTCGCACCCGCGCCTTCGGGAGAGAGCAGGCCAAACACCAGGTCCACCGGCATGCCATCGGCAGACTCGAATTCCACAGGCGATGCCAGCCGTATAAATACCGCCACCGGTCTGGCGAGCCCGACCATACGGGCATGGGGGATCGCGATTCGCCGGCCAAACCCGGTGCTGCCCAGCCGCTCGCGCTCTAGGATGCGGGTCAGCACGGCCTTAGGATCAAGCCCATAGACCTTGGAAAACTGGCCCGCGAGCCGATCCAGAATGATATCCTTGCTGTCCACGTCCGCGGTGATCACGGCGTCGGGCAGCAGTGAAAAAAGCCCACTCATTGCGTTTTTCTGTACTAGACCGGTCCCGGGGTTAAGCACCGCAAACCCCCGGCATCCACCGGGGGTTTTTGTTTCCTTTCCGTCAGAAAAGAAGCGGCTTGCGCTTGGCAGGCGTCAATGCGGCTCGACCCAGCCGATCGAACCGTCGCCCCGGCGATAGACCATATTATGCCGCCCGGTGCCAGCATTTTTGAAAAACAGCGCCGTCGTGTTGCGCAAGTCCAGCATCATCACCGCGTCCGAAACCGTAGCTTCGGGCACGTCCACCCGGGTTTCGGCAATTACCAGTGGTGCATCCGCTTCCAGCTCTTCTTCGTGATCGTTCGCCGGTTCCTCGAAGATAGTATAAGCCGCTTCCTCGGCGGCGTTGGCGTGCGCGGTCTGCTCGGCCCGGCCGTTCAGGCGGCGCTTGTAGCGGCGCAGTTGCTTGTCGATCTTCTCGGCGGCCTGGTCGAACGAAACGTGCGCGTCTTGCGCGGTTCCAGTTCCCTTGAGCACCAGGTTCTGCATCACATGCGTTATGATATCGCAACGGAAGGCGCCAGCGGGCGCGCGTCCGAACGTGACGTGCGAGGACAGCGCCCTGCTGAAGTACTTCTCGATGATCGCCGAAAGCTTTTCGCTGGCGTGAGCCTGAAGGGCCTCGCCAGTTTCCACCTGGTGACCGGAGACGCGGATATCCATGGGCGTTTTCTCCTTAGTGCTAGAGTTCAAGCACCCCAAAGCGGGGTATCGACCGATTGGAGAAACACCGCGTGGGCGGCAAGTTCCCCCTCGGTAGCCGCGTGGGGACGCGGCTGGCGGAAAACGCGGTTCCTTTGCACAAGGACCTTGGTTTCCGTCACGATCTCAATACTGTCAGCCGCAAGCTCAAGGCCGATCTGCCGGCCACCGCGCAGCTCCACATAGACCTGAGCCAGCAATTCGGCATCGAGCAACGCGCCGTGCTTGGTGCGATGGCTGCGATCAATGCCGTAGCGGCTGCACAGCGCGTCTAGCGACAGCTTGGCACCGGGATGGCGCACCTTGGCGAGCGCTACCGTATCCACCATGCGATCCAGGCCGACGATCGGGTGCCCGCACGCGCTCAGTTCCGCATTGATGAAGTTGAAATCGAACCCTGCGTTATGCGCCACCATCGGGCTGTCGCCGATAAATTCCAGGAATTCCTGCGCCCGCGCGGCGAACAGGGGCTTGTCCGCCAGAAATGCGTCGGAAAGGCCGTGAACGGCTTCCGCTTCGGCCGGCATGGAGCGCTGCGGGTTGAAATAGGCGTGGAACGTGTTGCCGGTGGTCACCCGGTTGATCATTTCGATGCAGCCGATCTCGACCATGCGGTCGCCGTTTTTCGGGTCAAAGCCGGTCGTTTCGGTATCGAAGATAATCTCTCTCATCTGTGTTCATATCTGCCCGCGCGCCGGCATGCGCAAGGCCCTTGGCGGTCTTAATTACCTCCGGTCAGCGCCTGCACGAGGCTAGCCACCTGTTCGCGGGTACGCTCCAGCGACGTGCCGGTATCGATCACATGATCGGCCCTTGCCCGCTTGTCCGCGTCCGGCATCTGCAGTTTGAGAATGTCCGCGAATTTGTCCGCCGTCATGCCGGGCCGAGCCAGCACCCGTTGTGCCTGCACGTCAGCCGGGGCGGACACCACGGCCACAACATCGACACTGCGATCCCCGCCTTTTTCGAACAGCAAGGGAATGTCGAACACGACCAGCGGCGCATCAGGATGCTGCGCGAGAAAATCGCGGCGCAGTTCTGCCACGGCAGGATGCACGATCGCTTCGAGCCGCGCCAGTTGCGCCGGATCGGCAAACACCGCTTGCCCCAGCTTTTCACGCAGTACCCCTTGCGGCCCGGTCGTGCCGGGGAACGCGGCTTCGATCTGCGGCACCAGCGCGCCGCCAGGGCCTTGCAAGGCGCGCACGGCGGCATCGGCATCGAACACCGGCACGCCAAGATCACGCAGCATCGCGGCCACCGTGGACTTGCCCATGCCGATGGACCCGGTGAGGCCAAGGATTGTCACGCCTGCATCACCGTGCGCAAGGCCTCGTCCTCTTCGCGCGGGGGATTGGCGCCAAAGAATCGGGTAAAGGCCCGGTCGGCCTGCCCGATCAGCATCGCATAGCCATCGATCGCGCGCAGGCCGGCGGCACGGGCGGTCTGCAGGAACGGTGTGTCGGGCGGGCTCGTCACGATGTCGTACGCGATGGCGCCAGGCGGCGCGTGGGAGAAATCGAACGCTAGCGGCGGCTGACCAGTCATCCCCAACGGACTGGCGTTGACGACCAGATCGAGGCACCCTTTCCGGTCGTCGAACGCGAAGTCTGTAGCATCGGCAAAGTGACCAAAGTCGGTCGCATGATGCTCGCCATCGGGCGCCAGCTCGTCCAGCATCGCGAGGGCTTTGCCGGCATCGCGCCCGGCCAGCACAATGACGAAATGTTCCTGCGCGAGCGCCGCCACGATCGCCCGCGCCGCGCCGCCGGTTCCCAGCACGCGGGCCATGCGAAACAGATGTGTCGCCGCCAGCTCGGCCTGCAAGGGTTCGAGGAAGCCCGGCGCGTCGGTGTTGTATCCGGTCAGACTGCCATCCGCCTCGCGCACGACGGTATTCACCGCGCCGATGCGCGCTGCCAGCGGGTCTATCCGGTCAAGCAGCGGCATGATCGCCAGCTTGTGCGGCATCGTGACGTTGCAGCCGCGCCAGTCCGGATCGGTCCGGCGCTGCGACAGGTAGCGTTCCAGACCATCACCGTGCACCTGGCAATGATCGTACCGGCCGGGCAGCCCGAGCCGGGCCAGCCAGAAGTTGTGGATTACTGGGGACTTTGACTGGGCGATGGGGTCACCGATCACCTCGGCATACGGCACGCTCATGCGGTTAACACTCCTAGTCGGCGCAAAGCCGCCTGCACCAGCAGCAGCGGCATGCCCAGGATCGTGAAATAATCCCCGTCAATCCGCTCGAACAGCTGCACACCCCTGCCCTCGATCCTGAATACTCCAACGCACCCGGCAACCGCCGGCCATTCCACATCTAGGTACGTTTCGATGTACGCATCGGACAACACGGCGACATGCAGATGCGCGACGGCGCCCTGCGACCATAGGGTCACGCCGTCCCGCACCAGAGCGCCAGCGCTATGCAATTCCATGACCTTGCCGGAAAAGAAGCGCAGATGGCGGGCGGCATCGTCGCGCGTACCTGGTTTGTCGAAACGGACACCCTCGCAGACCACCAAAGAATCACTGCCAAGCACTAAGGCGCCGGGTGTTTCACGTGAAACGTCCACCGCCTTTGCCTCAGCAAGCGCAAGCGCCACCGCTGCGGGTTCTGCCGCTCCGAGTTGTTGTTCCAAGGCGCGTTCGTCCACGTTGGCCGGGCTCGTGGTAAACGCGATGCCCGCTGCCTCCAGCATCGCCTTGCGCGAGGCGCTTTGCGAGGCGAGGACGATCGGGGTCTGTTCCCTCATATCGGCTTGGAACCCACCTGCCCGCTTTCACCGGCGGCTATGCGTTCGTTATACAGGTTGATCACCGCCGCCGCGGTTTCCTCGATTGACCGGCGGGTCACGTCGATGACCGGCCAGGAGTTATCGGCGAACATGCGCCGCGCGTACTTGAGTTCGCTTTCCACCTTGTCGGTCGCGACATAATCGGTGTCCGGCGACTGGCTGAGCGACAGCAGGCGGTTGCGGCGGATCTGGATCAGCCGGTCGGACGCGGTCGTCAGGCCGACCACCAGCGGGCGCTTGAGGTCGAACAGGTGCGGCGGCGGCGGACTTTCGACGACGATGGGAATGTTCGCCACTTTGTAGCCGCGATTGGCGAGATAGATCGAGGTCGGCGTTTTGCTGGTGCGCGATACGCCTGCCAGCACGATGTCGGCCTCCTCCCACTCTTCCCACAAGATGCCATCATCATGCGCGATGGTGAACTGGATCGCATCGACGCGGGCGAAATAGGCATCGTCAAGCCGGTGCTGGCGGCCCGGACGTCCCTTCGCTTCCTGCCCCAGCAAGGCTTCAAGCGCATCGGTCACCCCGTCCAGCACGGCAATGGCTGGCAGGCCCAGCGTCTGGCAGCGTTCTTCCAGGCGCTTGCGGGTTTCCTCGTTCACCAATGTGAAGAATACCAGGCCCGGGTTGGCGGCGATTTCGCCCATGATCCGGTCCAGATGCTGGTGCGAGCGGACCATCGGCCAGAAGTGGCGCAACACATCGCCATCGTCGAACTGGGCGAGCGCCGCCTTGGCGATCATTTCCAAGGTTTCGCCGGTGGAATCAGACAGCAGATGAAGATGAAAACGCGCCATGGTCGGCCGGGGGACCCCTTGTGGATATCTTGCGGCATAAACCACGGGAGCAATCGGGTGACAACTCGTGCAGGCGGTTTATTGCCCGCTACCGGGATTTACCGAGTCAGGTTCTGGACAGGGCGGCGCGGTGTTCACACACCCTGTGGACAAGGCGAACAACATTGCATTGACTCAACCCCGGTCCAGAGTCGCGAATGCGGCAACACCTGTTCAACGGGGCACAAATCGGGCAGGGCATGCTCGTCCCCGATATCCACAGGACCAACTAACTCCATCATCCTTATATAAATCTTTTATTTTAGTAGGATTGCGACGCGATGCCCGGATTGCTTCTTGAAACTTTGCGTGGAAAAAACGCGGGGCAGCGGCCTGTGTGGCTGATGCGGCAGGCCGGGCGGTATCTGCCGGAATATCGGGCGTTGCGGGCGGAAAAGGGCGGCTTTCTGGCACTGGTGTACGATAATGACGCCGCTGCGGAGATCACCCTCCAGCCGATCCGCCGCTTTGGGTTCGACGGAGCGATCCTGTTTTCCGACATTCTCATCGTGCCCTATGCCATGGGGCAGGACCTGCAGTTCCTGGCCGGCGAAGGCCCGCGCTTGTCGCCGCGCCTGCTGGACCACGCGCTGGACACCCTGGAAAGCGTGCCCGAACGCCTGTCGCCGATCTACGAAACGGTGCGCAAAGTGCGGGCGAGCCTGCCTGTGGACAAAACGATGCTGGGTTTCGCGGGCTCGCCGTGGACGGTCGCGACGTACATGGTGGCGGGTGAAGGCAGCCGCGACCAGCATGACACCCGTGCGCTGGCCTATCGCGATCCGGCAGCCTTCCAGGCGATCATCGATGGCATCGTGGCGGTAACGGTGGAGTACCTGTGCGGCCAGATCGACGCCGGCGCCGAAGCGGTGCAGCTGTTCGATTCCTGGGCCGGCAGCCTGTCGCCTACACAGTTCGAGCGCTGGGTGATTGCGCCCAACGCCGCAATCGTGGCGGCGGTGAAAGCACGCCATCCGCAAACCCCGATCATTGGTTTTCCCAAGGGCGTGGGCGAGAAACTGCCGGCCTATGCGCGGGAGACCGGGGTCGACGCGGTGGGCATCGACGAAACCATTGATCCGGTGTGGGCGGCAGGGGCCTTGCCGGCTGACATGCCGGTGCAGGGCAACCTTGACCCGCTGCTGCTGCTGGCAGGCTCCGACGATTTGGAAAAAGGCGCGCTGGCGGTGCTGGCGGCGTTTTCCGAGCGGCCTCACGTGTTCAACCTGGGGCACGGCATCGGCCAGTTCACACCGATAGACCATGTCGAGCGGTTGCTGGCAGTGGTCCGGGGCTGGCGCGGCTAGGCTGGCATAGCCGCAGGATCGCTTTGTGCGGTTGCTGGAGCGCGCTCTGGCCCTTCAGGGTGTCGGTGGCCTATCAAACCGCTTATTGGGCTCTGAGCGGTTTCGCTGGGCTGGGAACATGAAAAAGGGCCGGGAGGACAACCCCCCGGCCTTTTTTCCATTTCCAGCAGACCGGGCGTTATTCGCCGGCGGCTTCCGAGGCGCGCTTGGCTTCGAGCCAGGCGGCGACTTCGGCTTCCTGCGCCGCTTCGTTCGCGGCCTGAACGGCGGCCTGACGTTCGGCGCGCAGTTCCTCGATCAGGGCCACGCGGTCGTCAGACAGACGCTCGTCGCTCAGACCATCATCCACGATGCCGGCCTTCTTCGCGGCCTTGGCCACCAGCGCGTCAAGCTCGCGCTGCGAACACAGGCCCAGGGTTACCGGGTCCTTGGGCGTGATGTTGTTGATGTTCCAGTGCGAACGATCGCGGATCGCGGCGATGGTGTTGCGCGTGGTGCCGATCAGCTTGCCGATCTGCGCGTCCGACACTTCGGGGTGATTGCGCAGGATCCAAGCGATGCCGTCCGGCTTGTCCTGCCGCTTGGACACCGGCGTGTAGCGCGGACCCTTGGTGCGGCTGGAGGTTACCGGAACCTTGTGCATGCGCAGCTTGTAATCCGGGTTGGCCTGACCCTTCTCGATCTCTTCCATCGTCAGCTCGCCCGAACGCACGGGATCGCGGCCGGTGTATTTGCTGGACGCCAGATCATCGGCCATCGCCTGCACTTCCAGCAGGTGCAGGCCGCAGAATTCGGCAATCTGTTCGAACGTCAGCGACGTGGTATCGACCAGCCACGAGGCGGTGGCGTGCGGCATCAGCGGCGTGGGCTGGCTCATGTCATTTATCTCCAGCAGAAACAATAAGGGCCGCCCCTGCGGGACGGCCTAACCTGCTCGATCTAGGCGAAGCGCGCGTATTTTGCAAGCAAAACAGCTGGAAAATTGCACCCCATGATAGCTGGCCATGCGCCCGCAAACGCTGCGCGACCTTATGCTTCCAGCACGATCTTGCCCACGTGGTCCCCGCCTTCCATCCGCGCGTGAGCGGCAGCGGCCTGATCGAGCGGAAATCGCATATCCATCACCGGCCGCAGCGCGCCATTTTCCACCAATGGCCAGGCACATTCCAAAATCTCGTGCGCGAGCAGCGCCTTGAAGTCGTCCGACCGGGCGCGCATCGTCGATCCGGTTAGCGTGTAGCGCCGGGCCATGACCACCGCCATGTTGATTTCCGCCTGCGTGCCGCCCTGAACCGCAATCGTCACATGCCGGCCATCAACCGCCATACACTTGAGATTGCGCGCCACATAATTGCCGGCCACCATGTCGAGAACCACATCCACCCCGCGTCCTTCGGTCAGCCGACTGACTTCCTCCACAAAGTCGGTCGCCTTGTAGTCTATCGCGTGATGGGCGCCGATCTTCAGCGCGGCGGCGCATTTTGCCGCCGAACCGCAAGTGACGATCACCGTCAGCCCGAAGTGGCGCCCCAGCATCGTTGCCATCGTGCCGATGCCGCTGGTGCCGCCGTGGACCAGCAGCGTCTCACCCTCACGCGCATAACCGCGTTCGAAGACATTATGCCACACGGTGAACAGCGTTTCAGGCAACGCCGCCGCCTGGTTCATGGGGAGGCCATCGGGCACGGGCAAGCAGTGCGCGGCTTTGGCGAGGCAATACTGCGCATATCCGCCGCCGGTCACCAGCGCGCAGACGCGCGCGCCGGGCAAGAGCTGTGTCACCCCTTCGCCAAGCGCTACCACCGTGCCGGACAGTTCAAGCCCCGGAATCGTCGAGGCACCGGGCGGCGGCGGGTATTTGCCTTGCCGCTGCACCACGTCAGGGCGGTTTACGCCAGCGAACGCAACGTTGATCAGCACCTCGCCGGGACCGGGTTTGGGAACCGGCATTGTTTCGGGGCGCAGCACGTCCGCCTCGCCTGGCGAGTCGAACCCGATGGCGGTCATCATGGCGGGCGTGTCAGCTAACATACTGTAACATCTGGCACAGGCGGCGTGTGCGGCAAACACATTTCGCACCATTGACAGGCAACGATTCGAGTCCGATGCTGCACCGCAATGGACGATGATACGCGACCGCGGCTGCGGTCGTCCGAAGGAGACTTCGGCGCTGCCAGCCTTCTTGCCGGTGAAAGCCTGGATCGCTTTTCGCTGGACGAGCTCGACGCGCGTATCGCCCTGCTCGAAACCGAGATTTCACGCATCTGCGCCCACCGCGACAAGGCCTCCGCACACTTGCGGGCCGCCGACGCCTTATTCAGGCCGCGACCGTCGTGACGCCGCCAGGTTGCCTTGCCACCGCCCTGCCCTTCGGCATCCCCTGGCCTCGCAACCGCCCTTATCGTTCCTATATCGATCAGGAAACCTCACCCCGCCTAAACTCCCCCGCAAGGAGAGTCGTCCCTCCCATGAAGGTCGCCTAAATGCCCAGTTTCGCGCAAAGCCTTGAAAAGACCCTGCACTCGGCTCTGTCCCACGCGTCCGAGCGCAGTCACGAATACGCGACGCTTGAGCACTTGCTGCTCGCGCTGATCGATGACACCGACGCGGCCCAGGTGATGCAGGCATGCGGCGTGGACCTTGGCGATCTGGGCGACGTGGTGCGCCAGTACCTCGACCAGGAATACCAGTCGCTCAAGACTGAGGAAAAGGGCGATCCTGCTCCAACCGCCGGTTTCCAGCGGGTGATCCAGCGCGCGATCCTGCACGTGCAGTCTTCCGGCAAGGACACCGTGACCGGCGCCAATGTGCTCGTCGCGCTATTCTCCGAGCGGGACAGCTATGCGGTGTATTTCCTGCAGCAGCAGGACATGAGCCGGCTCGATGCCGTCAGCTTCATCAGCCACGGCATCGGCAAGGGCGGCAAGCGCATCGAGGATCGCAGCCCCAAGGGCGCGTCCGACGATGCGGCGCCCACGCCGGAAGACAAGGCCGAGACGAAGGCGGCATCCAACAAGAAGGATTCCGCGCTCGACCAGTTCACCGTCAACCTCAATGAGAAGGCGCTGAAGGGCAAAGTCGATCCGCTGATCGGGCGTGGCCCGGAAGTGGACCGCACGATCCAGATCCTGTGCCGCCGCTCCAAGAACAACCCGCTGTACGTGGGCGATCCGGGCGTGGGCAAGACTGCCATAGCCGAAGGTCTGGCGCGCAAGATCGTCGAGGGTGACGTGCCCGAAGTGCTGGCCGAAGCGGTAATCTACTCGCTCGACATGGGTAGCCTCCTGGCCGGCACCCGCTATCGCGGCGATTTTGAAGAACGGCTCAAGCAAGTCGTCTCCGAATTGGAGAAGATGCCGCACGCGGTGTTGTTCATCGACGAGATCCACACCGTGATCGGTGCTGGCGCCACCAGCGGCGGCGCGATGGACGCGTCCAACCTGCTCAAGCCGGCGCTGTCAGGCGGGACGATCCGCTGCATCGGTTCGACCACCTACAAGGAGTTTCGCAATCACTTCGAAAAGGACCGCGCCCTGCTGCGCCGGTTCCAGAAGATCGACGTGAACGAGCCGACGGTCGAGGATACTATCAAGATCCTCAAGGGTTTGCGCACTGCGTTCGAGGAACATCACCGGGTCAAGTACACCCCCGATGCGATCAAGACGGCCGTGGAACTGTCGGCGCGCTACATCAACGACCGCAAGCTGCCCGACAAGGCGATCGATGTGATCGACGAAGTGGGCGCGATGCAGATGCTGGTGCCGCCCAGCCGCCGCAAGAAGACGATCACCTCGCGCGAGATCGAGCAGGTCATCGCGACGATGGCGCGCATCCCGCCCAAGTCGGTCAGCTCCGATGACAAGAAGGCGCTGGAAACGCTGGAGCGCGATCTCAAGCGCGTGGTGTTCGGGCAGGACAAGGCAATTGCGCTGTTGTCCACCGCGATGAAGCTGAGCCGCGCAGGTCTGCGCGATCCGGACAAGCCGATCGGTTCGTTCCTGTTCAGCGGCCCCACCGGCGTCGGCAAGACTGAAGTGGCGCGCCAGCTGGCCAGCGTGATGGGCATCGAGCTCAAGCGCTTCGACATGTCCGAATACATGGAGCGGCATTCGATCAGCCGCCTGATCGGGGCACCTCCGGGCTATGTCGGGTTCGATCAGGGCGGTCTTCTCACCGACGCGATCGACCAGAACCCGCATTGCGTGCTGTTGCTTGATGAAATCGAAAAGGCCCACCCGGACCTGTTCAACATTCTGCTGCAGGTGATGGATAACGGCCGCCTGACCGACCATCACGGCAAGACGGTGGACTTCCGCAACGTGGTGCTGATCATGACCACCAACGCGGGCGCGTCCGATATGGCGCGTCAGGGCATCGGTTTTGGCGATACCTCGAAGGCCGACGCCGGCGAGGAAGCGGTGAAGCAGATGTTCACGCCGGAATTCCGCAACCGTCTGGATGCCATCGTGCCGTTCGCCTATCTGGCGAAGGACACCATCAGCCGGGTGGTGGACAAGTTCATCCTCCAGCTGGAGCTGCAGCTGGCCGACCAGAACGTCCACATTCAGTTCGATACCGATGCGCGCGGCTGGCTGGGCGATCGCGGCTACGACAAGCTGTATGGCGCGCGTCCGATGGGCCGTGTCATTCAGGAGAAGGTCAAGCAGCCGCTGGCGGAGGAACTGCTGTTCGGCAAGCTGGCGCATGGCGGCGAAGTGCACGTCTCGCTTAAGGACGATGCCCTCAACTTCGAGCTGACCCCGTCCGCACCCCGGATCGGCAAGGCCCGCAAGAAGGATGCGGCAAAGCGGGCGAAGAAGCCGGGCATCCAGCCCGAGCCCAGCGCCGAGGACTGATCAGCACAACAAACCTAACCGCTGGGGCGGGAACCACGCGGTTCCCGCCCCATTTCCTTGTGCATGGCGCGCGACTTTTCCTGGATACGGCCCGAACCGTGGGGCATCCATGTGGTGCCCGCCGATTGCTGGATCGACCCGTCCCGCCCGGTGGACCGCGCCCTCGTTACCCACGGGCATGCGGATCACGCGCGCGGTGGCCACGGCCATACCTTTGCCACCCCTGCCACGCTGGCGATCATGAAGCTGCGCTATGCAACCGATGAAGGTGCGGTGCCCACCCCTTACGGCAAGCGGCTGGCGCTGGGCGGCGGCGTGTACGCCACATGGATTCCGGCCGGGCACGTGCTAGGCTCCGCGCAGATATTGCTCGAACGTGCCGGCGAGCGGGTGGTGGTGACCGGCGATTTCAAGCGTCGCCCCGATCCCACCTGCCCGCCTTTCGAAGTCACCGCATGTGACGTGTTGATCACCGAGGCGACGTTCGGGCTGCCGGTCTTTCGCCATCCCCCGATAGAGCAGGAAATCGCCAAGCTGCTTAATGCGCGGGCCGCCAATCCGCAGCGTTGCGTGCTGGTGGGCGCATATGCGTTGGGCAAGGCGCAGCGGCTGATCGCCGAACTGCGCCGCGCCGGCCATGCCGACACCATCTGGCTGCATGGCGCGATGGAGCGGATGTGCCGCCTGTATGAGGACTGGGGTATCGATCTGGGGCCGCTGCGCCTGATGTCCGATGCGGCCAAGGGTGAACTTGCGGGTAGTATTGTGGTAGCGCCCCCGTCTGCGCTGAATGATCGCTGGAGCCGCCGCCTGCCCGATCCGATCACCGCCATGGCATCGGGCTGGATGCAGGTGCGCCAGCGTGCCCGTCAGCGGATGGTGGAACTGCCACTCATCATCTCGGACCATGCCGACTGGGACGAGCTGACCCAGACCGTGATCGACGTGAACCCGGCGGAAACCTGGATCACCCATGGCCGAGAGGAGGCCATGCTGCGCTGGTGCGAGCTGAACCAGCGTAAGGCCAAGGCACTGGCGCTGGTCGGCTATGAAGACGAAGATGACTGAGCCGCGCTGATGGAAGAATTCGCCGCCCTGCTCGATGCGCTGGTCTATACCCGCAGCCGCAACGCCAAGCTGAAACTGCTGGCCGACTATCTGCGCTCGACGCCGGACCCCGATCGTGGCTGGGCGCTGGCGGCGCTGACGGACGGGCTGGATTTTCCGGCGGTGAAAAGCGCCACGATCCGCAACCTGCTGACCGAGCGGATCGATCCGGTGCTGTGGACACTGAGCCGCGAATATGTCGGCGATTCGGCGGAGACGGCCAGCCTGCTGTGGCCAGAACCGCCCAATGCGCCCTCGCCACCCACTGTTGCCGAGGCGGTGGACGCGTTATCGCGCATGACCCGCGCCACGGTGATGAGCGATCTGCCCAAGCTGCTGGACCGGCTGGATGCTAACGGGCGCTATGCCCTGCTCAAGCTGGCGACAGGCGCGATGCGTATCGGCATTTCGGCGCGGCTGGCGAAGACCGCTTTCGCGCAGGCCTTCGATGTGGCTGTTGAGGATGTGGAGGAGCACTGGCATGGCCAGAGTGCGCCGTACACGCCGCTGTTCGACTGGGCGGCCCATGGCGGCGAAGCGCCCAATTCCGATGACCTGCCGCTGTTCCGCCCGTTCATGCTGGCGCACGGGCTGGAGGACACGCAACTCGACCTGACGCACTATGCGGCGGAGTGGAAGTGGGATGGCATCCGCGTGCAGGTGGTGCGTGCCGGGGGCGAAACGCGGGTCTACTCCCGTTCGGGGGACGATATCTCTGGCAGCTTCCCCGAAATTGCCGAGGCTTTGCAAATCGATGCGGTGCTGGATGGCGAACTGCTGGTGCGCGGCGTGCATCAGGGGGGCGAGGAAGGCGGCGCGGCCAGCTTCAACGCGCTGCAACAGCGGCTGGGCCGCAAGACGGTCAGCCGAAAGATGCGCGAGGAATATCCCGCCTTCGTGCGACTGTACGATGTGTTGATCCTGGAAGGACAGGATCTGCGCGCCCTGCCCTGGACGGAACGGCGCGGCGCGCTGGAAGCGTTGGTCCCGCGCCTCGATCCGATACGGTTTGACATTTCCGCCGTCATCCCGGCTGCGGACTTCGCCGAACTCACCACCATTCGTTCGCGCGCGCGCGACGATGCGATCGAGGGTGTGATGCTCAAGCGGCGGGATAGCCCCTATGTTGCGGGTCGCAAGACCGGGTTGTGGTACAAATGGAAGCGCGATCCGCTGCTGGTTGATTGCGTGCTGATGTATGCGCAGCGCGGCTCGGGCAAGCGCAGTTCGTTCTATTCCGACTACACCTTCGGCTGCTGGGATGGCGACCCGGATGCGGGCGCCGAACTGCTACCGGTGGGCAAAGCCTATTTCGGGTTCACCGACGAGGAGCTGAAATGGCTGGACCGGCACGTGCGCACGCACACCGTCAATCGCTTTGGCCCGGTACGCGAAACAGACAAGTCGCTGGTGTTCGAGGTGGCGTTCGATTCGGTGCACGCCAGCAAGCGGCACAAGTCCGGCGTTGCCATGCGTTTCCCGCGCATCAACCGCATCCGGGCGGACAAGCCCGCGCATGAAGCGGACCGGATGGACGCGCTCAAAGCACTGATCCGGGATTGAGTGGGCCGCGTTCCACGTGGAACACCAAGGCTGATTCAGTTCAGCCTTCCCCGCGCAGCGCCCGCGCATGCGCCTGTCCGTTGCGCACATAGCTATCCACTCCCGCCCGGTTTGCGGCGAGCGCCGCTTCATCAAGATCGCGCGCGAATTTGGCCGGGCGTCCCATCCATAATTGCCCGGCCCCGATGCGCTTGCCAGTCAGCTGGGCGCCGGCGGCCAGCATGCCACCGTTTTCGATATAGCTGCCATCCATGACGATCGCGCCAAGCCCCACGAAGGCGCGGTCCTCCAGCACGCAGCCATGCACCATCGCCAGATGGCCGATCAGCACATCCTCACCAATGATCGTGGGATAGCCTTCCGGCCGGTGCGGCTTGGGACTGTCGCAATGGACGATGCTGCCGTCCTGGATATTGGTGCGCGCGCCGATCACGATGCGGTTCACGTCGGCCCGCACCACGCAGTTGTACCAGATGCTGGCGTCCGGTCCGATCTCCACATCGCCGATGATCCGGCAACCGGGTGCGATAAAGGCGCTGGGGTGGATGCGCGGCGTCTTGCCGTGGATCGAGACGATGGTGATGTCGGTGCGGTCGGTCATGGGTTTCCTGCCAGGTTGCTCCACCGCACATAAGGCAGGATGGAGGCGTGATCGTCAGTCCAGGGCTGCGCGGCGTCATCGGTCAAAACGGTCCACGGTGCGTCGGGCCTTTGGCGCGCGAGAGCCGCAAGCATCGCCCGGTCCCGCGACAGCGCGATCCAGCGCGACGGGGTGTAGCGTTGCAGGTCCCGGGGATAATCCAGCCGTGACAGCGCGCCAAGCCCGGTCGCCCGCGCATTGGCGCCGATCACCGGATCCAGGGCGATATAGCGGTTGGAGATATGCACCAGCAGCATCCCTCGCGGCCCCAATGCATGCAGATACACCTGCAGGGCCTGTGTCGTCAGCAGGTGCATCGGGATCGCGTCGGACGAAAACGCATCGATCACCAGCACGTCGAACGAACCGGGCGGCACTTTCGCCAGTTCGAGCCGCGCGTCCCCTATCACGACGTGGGCATCGGGCGCGCACGCACGCAGGAAGGTGAAGCGCCCGCTTGTGGAAAAGCGCAGCACCACGGGGTCGATTTCGAAGAAAGTCCAGTTCTGGCCGGGGCGCTTCTGGCAGGCGAGTGAACCGGTGCCCAGGCCCACTACGCCGATGCGGGCGCGGGGCCCTTCCAGCAGCGGCACCGCGCCCAGCGCCAGCGCCGCGCCCGAACTTGGCCCATAATACGTCAGCGCATCGCGGGCGTGGGCCGGGTCCAGCGATTGCATGCCGTGCAGCGTGGTGCCGTGCGCCAGCGTCCGCACGCCCAGCGTCTTGTTGTCGTACACTGTGTAGATGCCGAAATAGCTGCGGGTGCGCTGCCTTTCCAGCGTGGCGCGGATGGTCCAGATGCCGCCCTGCCCCACCATTGCCATGATCAGTACGGCCACGAACGCCCAGCGCCAGGCCATCACCGCGACGCCGATGCCCACCACGAACACGGTCAGCAGCGCGGCGACCAGATCGGCATCGGGGTCCAGCAGGTTTTCGGCCAGCTTGAAGCAGAGGAACGCCGCGCCTGCGAGCAGCACGCCCAGCGCGATGCGGGCCATGCCCGGCTCGATCCCGTCTCCTTCACGCCAGCGCAGCAGCGGGGTCAAGGGCATCAGCAGCGCGGCAGTGATGACCAGCAGCGGATGTTCCCATGCCCAGTCGAACGCCAGCGGTGCGATCAGCGCGGTGAACACCCCGCCCAGCACCCCGCCCGCCGACATGACGAGGTAAAAGCGCGTCAGCTGCGCCGGCGCGGGGCGCAGGTCATACAGGCGTGCGTGCAGCGCACACGCGATGCACAGCAGCAGCAGGCAGGTGCCGCCCACCATCCACACGCTGCCAGACCCGTTGGACACCATTGCATAGCTGCCCGCCAGCAGCACCACGACCGGCGCCACCCGGCTGATCGCCCGCGCCGGTCCGCGCCGGTCGGCAAAGGCGATCACGAAGCTGAGCAGATAGAGCCCCAGCGGGATCACCCACAGCAGCGGCATCGCGAAAATGTCGGTGGTCAGGTGCGTGGTGGTGGACAGCATCAGGCCTGACGGGACCGCCGACAGCATCAGCCACAGCAGTATCGTACGCCAGCCTACCGCTGTGTGGTCGCCGCTCTCCGTGGGCGTTGCCGCATAGTCAGGCGCAGACCGCCGGGCGACCGCCGCCAGTATCACCAGCACCGCCAGCGCGGCATAGCCGGCCGACCACGCGATGCTCTGCGCATGCAGGCTAAGCAGCGGCTCGGCGATGAGCGGGTACGCCAGCAGCCCGGCGAAGCTGCCCAGGTTCGATGCGGCATAGAGCGCCCACGGCGCGCCGGCAGCTGGATCGGCGGCGAACCAGCGCTGCATTAGCGGGGCTTGCGCCGATACCGCGAAGAACACCGGTCCGATGCTGACGCCCAGCAGCAGCGGCACCCACAGCGCTTCGGGCAGGCCGGCGCCATGCGGCAGCGCGGCCAGCCCCACCGGCAGGGTCAGCCCGGCCAGCAGCAGCACGCCGATGTGGACCGTGGCCTGTCGGCGCAGCGGCAGCCGGCCCAGCAGGTGGGCGTAGCCGTAGCCGGCCAGCAGCAGCGCCTGGTAGACCAGCATCGCGCTGTTCCACACGTTCGGCGCGCCGCCAAGCCGCGGCAGCGCCATGCGCGCGATCATCGGCTGGATCAGGAACAGCAGGAAGCTGCCGGTCAGTATCATGGCGACGAACAGCGGGCGCGAGGGCCCCCTGGCGTGCTGCGGATCAGCCATGCAGCAGCCGCGCGGCATGCGCGGCGTGATAGGTCAGCACCCCCGAACAGCCCGCACGCTTGAACGCCAGCAGCGTTTCCAGCACCATCGCATCGCGGTCCGCCGCGCCGGCGGCCACGGCATGCTCGATCATCGCGTATTCGCCGGACACCTGGTAGGCGAACACCGGCACGGCGAACGTTTCCTTCACCCGGCGCACGATGTCCAGATACGGCAGGCCCGGCTTCACCATCACGCTGTCAGCCCCTTCGGCCAGGTCCATGGCCACTTCGCGCAGCGCTTCCTCGGTGTTGCCGGGGTCCATCTGATAGGTTTTCTTGTCCCCCTTCAGCAGCCCGCGCGATCCCACCGCGTCGCGGAACGGGCCGTAGAACGCCGAGGCGTACTTCGCCGCGTAGCTCATGATCTGGACGTTGCTGTGGCCGGTGTTTTCCAAGGCGGCACGGATGGCGCCGATCCGCCCGTCCATCATGTCGGACGGGGCGATGATGTCAGCCCCGGCGGCGGCCTGGTTGAGCGACTGGCCGACCAGCGCCTCCACCGTCTCATCGTTAAGGACGTAGCCGGCATCGTCGATCAGCCCGTCCTGCCCGTGGCTGGTGTAGGGATCGAGCGCAACGTCGGTCAAAAGCCCGATCCGGTCGCCCAGCGCATCGCGCACGGCGCGAATGGCGCGGCACATCAGGTTGTCGGGATTGCGCGCTTCGGCCCCGTCTTCGCTGCGGCGATCGGGCTGGGTGTTGGGAAACAGCGCCAGCACCGGAATCCCCAGCTCCACCGCTTCGCGCGCGCGATCGACGATCAGGTCCACCGACCAGCGCGATACGCCCGGCAGCGCGGCCACGGGCTGCTCCACCTGCACGCCTTCGGTGACGAACAGCGGCCAGATCAGGTCTGCCGGGGTGAGTGTGGTTTCGCGGTGAAGCGCGCGGCTCCAGGCGGTGGCGCGGGTGCGGCGCAGGCGGGTGTGGGGATAGCTGGCGGTCATCCGCGGCTGCTTGCCGCAAAAGCGGAGCCCTTTCAATCGCCGAGCGGCGTATCCACCCGCGTGCTCGCCATGCGCAGCAGCGCATCCAGCCGCGCCTTGAACGCATCGCGCTGGGGCCCGTCAATCTGCGGACGGACTGCAATGGCAAGGCCGGCAGGGTTGATCGTATGCCCGCCGCGATAGGCTTCGAAGTGCAGGTGCGGCCCGGTGGACAGCCCGGTGGAGCCGACAAAACCGATCACCTGCCCGGCGCGCACTTGCGTGCCGTCGGCCACGGCAATGCGGCTCATGTGGCCATAGCCTGTGCCCAGCCCGCCCGCATGCTGCAGACGCACGTAATTGCCGTGCCCACCATGACGCCCGGCGAAGGTGACGATGCCATCCGCCACGGCATAAATCGGCGAGCCATAAGCGGCGCCGAAATCGATCCCGGCGTGCATGCGCACAAAACCCAGGATCGGGTGACGGCGCGGGCCGTACGTGGAGGTGATGTGCCCGGCCACCGGCATACCCAGCGCCACGCTGCGCGGCTGGCTGATTATCCCAGCAGCCTGCATCTGCCCTTCTTTGCCCCAGCGCAGCAGCTGCAGCGTGGGTTTGCCACCGCGTTCCACCCCGGCGTACAGCAGATCGCCCGTCTGTCGTTCACCCCTGGCGGAGCGTTTGTAGGCGACGATCATGTCGAACTGGTCCTGCGCGGTCAGGTCGCTTTCCAGGCTGACGTATTTGTCGAGCGCCTGCAGGTATGCCTGGATCGCGGAGACGGGCGCCCCGGCGTTGCGCGCGGAGCGGTAGAGGCTGGGCCCCACGGTGCCGCGAATGCGCAGCGGGGTTTCGTCCACGCGGATCGGACGGCGCGCCAGCGAAAGCGAGCCCCCCGAGGCCGTGACCGCAAGATCAAGGTCGAAGCGCGCCCGGAAATTGAGCGATTGCAGCGCGCGCGCCGATCCTGCCGCCGGGCGCTTGCCCAGCGTGATGTCGAACGGGGTGCCTGGCGCGATCGTCCCGTCCGGGGCTGCCGTCGCCACCAGCCGGGCAACCTGCGCAGACTGATCTGCGGCAACGCCTGCACGCTCCAGCATGGCGGTCAGCGTATCGCCCTGACCCAGCGTGGAAACCAGCTGGATCGTCGGCCGCTCCGGCAAGCCGGCGACCGGCCGCACGCGCGGGGTCAGCCCCATACGCCGCCCGCTGTCCGCGCCAAGCGCCAGCGGAGCGATGGCCTGGCTGCGATATTCGTCCTGTTGACCCGCCGCGAGGGGCATGGCGCTGGCGGTGTCTATCGCGGTGAAATCCGGGCACAAGGCAATGGCCGAAGCGGTGAGCGTCACCAGTGTTGCCAGGCCGCGCAGCCACGTGCCGCTGCCAATATCGACAGCAAGGTCCGGCGCCAGATTGGCGCGGGAGAACCACGCTTCGATGCGCGGAAAGCGTGGGGGAAGTGGTTCTGCAAGGGTGAGCGGTGGGCGAATGCGGTCCCGCGCAGGAAACGCAAGGATGACCGGTGCTGGCGCGCCGGAGGACGGTACTGCATGATGCGCGAAAGCCTGCTGCCGCGCGACGCTTTCCGACCGGTCCTGCCGCAACGCCTTGAACACCCTTTGCGAATCCCTTTAGGCAAATCTGCCCGCTCCCGACGGCCTTGCCTGATCAAGGTTAAGCGGTCCTAAACGATGCCTGGCGTGAGCCGCTGTTTGCCGGTGGTTTCGTGGCGACCGGTCTTGCGGGGGGCGAGGCGCGGTGCCACATTCCATCCAATGGCTTATGACCGGCACGCTTCGGCCCGCAGCGACACTCCGACCGGGGTGAAGGCCGTTCTCGGGCCTACGAACACCGGCAAGACCCACCTTGCCATAGAGCGCCTGTGCGCCCACTCCAGCGGCATGATCGGCTTTCCGCTGCGCCTGCTGGCGCGCGAGGTCTACGACCGCTTGGTGAAGATCAAGGGCGAGAAAAGCGTTGCCCTGATCACCGGGGAAGAGCGGATCGAGCCGAAGGACGCCCGCTACCTGCTGTGCACGATGGAAGCGATGCCGGTGATGGAACGCTCGATGGCGTTCGTGGCGATCGACGAAGTGCAGCTGGCCGCGGACCGCGAACGCGGCCACGTGTTCACCGACCGGCTGCTGCACGCGCGCGGGCGCGAGGAAACGATGATCCTGGGCTCGTCCACCGCCGAGCCGCTGGTGCGTGCGCTGGTGCCGGGGGTGGAGGTCGTCACCCGGCCGCGCTTTTCCACCCTTACCCATGCCGGTGCCAGGAAACTGAGCCGGGTGCCCCCGCGCAGCGCCATCGTCGCCTTTTCGGCGGAGCAGGTTTACGCCATCGCCGAAATGCTGCGCCGGTTCCGTGGCGGCGCGGCGGTGGTGATGGGGGCGCTTAGCCCGCAGACCCGCAATGCGCAAGTTGCCCTCTACCAGTCCGGCGAGGTGGATTATCTTGTTGCCACCGATGCGATCGGCATGGGCCTCAACCTCGATGTCGAACACGTGGCGTTCGCGGGCCTGTCCAAATACGATGGGCGCCGCCACCGCCGGCTGACTACGGCGGAAATGGCGCAGATCGCCGGGCGGGCCGGGCGGCACCAGAAAGACGGCAGCTTCGGCACGCTGACGGGATCGGGCGGGCACGATTCCGATTTCGAGCCGGATGAGATCTACGCGATCGAGGAGCACCGCTTCCCCCCGTTGACCAAGCTGTTCTGGCGTGAGCCCGAACCCCGGTTCGACAGTCTTGCCACCCTGATCGCCGATCTGGAAACGCCGCCGAATCGCTCCGAACTTGCCCCTGCGCCCGAGGCGATCGACCTTGCCGTGCTCAAGCGCCTGGCCGACGAGGCGGAGATTGGCGATACCGTGCGTGGGCTGGGCCAGGTGCGCCGTTTCTGGGACGTGTGCCGCCTGCCCGATTTCCGCCAGCAGGGGGTGGAAACGCATTCGCGCTTCGTCGCCCGGCTGTGGCAGGACTTGCGGCAGGGCGAACTGGGGGCCGATTTCGTGGCCGCGCAGATCGCGCAGCTGGACCGTACCGGCGGCGATATCGACACGCTGCAGGGCCGGATCGCGGCTATTCGGTCGTGGGCCTACATCGCCCAGCGCCCGGACTGGGTGCTGGCGCGCGACGAGATGGCCGCCCGCGCCCGCGCCGTGGAGGCCCGCTTGTCGGACGCGCTCCACGGCAAGCTGACCGAACGCTTCATCAATCGGCGCACGGCGGTGCTGATGAAGAAGCTCGGCCCCGATGCGGGCTTGCTATCAGTCCGGCTGGAGGACGAGGAAGTCCTGGTGGAAGGCGAGCATATTGGCAGCCTGCGCGGCTTCACCTTTCAGGTCGATCCCGGCGCGCGGCTGTCGGACCGCAAATTGCTGCTGGCCGCTGCCGAACGGCATCTGGCCCGTCTGCTCGCCACGCGCGCCGATGCGCTGGCCGAGGCTATCCACGCCGGCACTGCTGGCATGACGCTGGAGGCTGGCGCGATCGTGTGGGACGGACAGCGCATCGCCAGCCTGCTGCCGGGCCGCTCCCTGCTCAGCCCCACGCTGCTGCCGGACCGCGCGCTGGACGCCGTGCCCGCGCCATCGCGCAAGGCGCTGGTAGCGGCGCTGGAGGGGTGGCTGGCGCAAGCCCTCGCCCCGCTCGGTGCGCTGGCCCGGCTGGACGAGGCCAGCCGTTCGCCAGACGCCGGGCCGGATTTGCGCGCGCTGCTGATCACGCTGGTCGAATGTGGCGGGCTGGTGCCGCGCGAAGATAGCGGCCTTGACCGGCTCGACAAGGCGCGCCGTCCGATGCTGGCGCGATTGGGAGTGAAAGTGGGCGCGCTGGACCTGTTCGTGCCGGCGATGCTGCGTCCCGAGCGGCTTGCGCTGTGGTGCCAGCTGGCGATGGTGCGCGGTCGCTCGGGGCTGGATCTGCCCGACCTTGCCATGCCGCCCGTGCTGGCGATGCAGGACCGGCGGCTCCCGCCCGGGTATCGCAGCCTGGGCAAGCAGGCGCTCCGGCTCGATATGGCCGACAAGCTGCTGCGCGAAGCGCACGAGCTTCGCAGCGGCAACGGCTCGGCGGCACAGCGCGCCGGGTTCATCATCAAGCCGGCACGCGCGGTGTCGATGGGACTCACCACCGCCAGTTTCGCGCGCCTCCTGCGGCTGGGCGGCTTTCAACCGATCATGCCGCGCGCTTTGGCGGCTGATATGCAAGGCCCGCCCGCTCCCGTGCGCTGGCGCTGGCGCCCCCCGCAACGCCGCGCCGAGCCGCGTCCCGCAGGTGCGCCAAGGCCTGATGGCGCCTTCGCCCTGCTGGCCGACATGGTGCGGTAAGGTTTTATGCGGGTGGACAAGCTCTTGTGGTTCCTGCGTTTCGCCAAGACACGCCCGGTGGCCCATGGGCTGGTCGAACAAGGCCATATGCGGCTGAACGGACGGCGCATCGAGCGTGCCCATCACAAGATCGCGGTGGGCGATGTGCTGACCGTGCCGATAGCTGACGGTGTGCGGGTGATAGAAGTCCTTTCCCTTCCGCTACGGCGCGGCCCCGCCAGTGAAGCGCAAAGCTGCTATAGACTGCTTGACGGCAGGCCTGTTGATCCCATAGCAGCGCCGGATTCGCACGACGCCTGAAGGAAGGAACACGCACTCATGACGTATGTCGTCACCGACGCCTGCATCAGGTGCAAGTATATGGACTGCGTCGAGGTCTGCCCCGTGGATTGTTTCTACGAGGGTGAGAACATGCTGGTCATCAATCCCAGCGAATGCATCGACTGCGGCGTGTGCGAGCCGGAATGCCCGGCAGAAGCGATTCTTCCCGATACGGACGCGGGGCTTGAGCAGTGGCTGGAGCTGAACACCAAGTTCTCGGCCGAATGGCCCAACATCACCACCAAGAAGGACGCCCCCGAAGACGCGGACGCGATGAAGGGCATCGAGGGCAAGTTCGAGAAGTTCTTCTCGCCCGAACCCGGCGAAGGTGACTGATGTCCAGGTGTCTTCGTCAGCGGCCTGTCCGCTGCGGCGCAGCTAACACTTCCAATAGTCTGGGGTAATCTGCGGGTTGCATCTTTGGTGCAGCGCGCAAAAGGTTGCCGTGGCTATGGTATTTTTGCCGTTTCGGTGTTATATGCACATGCAACTGCCCGGACGCTCCGTCCGTTCGGCAGGCATTTTCATGCGAGGCAGGGTTCGAAAGCAGACGGTTGGGAGAGCGATCTGACCGGACGGCGGAGACAATCGTCTCCTGTCGCATCCCCGGCTCTCTCCTGATTCGGATGGAAGAAACACCCCTGCAGGCGAAAGGACGATACATGGCAACCAGGGCCGATGCCTTCGATGTTGGAGATTACGTCGTATACCCCAAGCACGGCGTGGGCCGTGTCATCGAGCTGCAAAAGCAGGAAATTGCCGGGATGCAGCTGGAACTTTACGTCCTGCGGTTTGAAAAGGAACGCATGACTTTGCGCGTTCCCGTCAACAAGGTCGAATCGATCGGCATGCGCAAGCTGTCCTCGGACAAGACGCTGCGCGAAGCCCTTGCCACGCTGACCGGCAAGCCGAAGGTGAAGCGCACCATGTGGTCGCGCCGCGCCCAGGAATACGAAGCGAAGATCAACTCGGGCGATCTGGTGTCGATCGCCGAAGTGACCCGCGATTTGTTCCGTGCGGACGATCAGCCAGAGCAGAGCTACTCGGAACGGCAGATCTTCGAGGCGGCTTCTTCGCGCTTGGCCCGCGAACTCGCGGCCATGGAAAAGACCGACGAACCCGCCGCGCTCAAGAAGATTCTGGCGATCCTGAACGAGCATGCGCCCAAGTATTACGATACGCCGGAAACCGCTGCGTAAGCAACGCATGTTCCACGTGGAACGATGGGCCGCTTCTGCAAAGGAGCGGCCTTTCGTTTGCGTGGTGCCAGCGCAAGGCCGTCGACGATTTTTCAAAGGAACCCGGTATGAAGTTCGGCCATCGCCCGATGTTGCTTGCTGTGTGCGTCGTCCCGTTGCTTTCAGGCTGCATCAGCACTGCGGCCAGCATCGTCACTGCGCCCGTTCGGGTTGCCGGGAAGGCGGTGGACTGGACGACCACCAGCCAGTCCGAATCGGATCGCAACCTGGGCCGCCGGGTGCGCAAGCAGCAGGCCGAACTGGGGCGCATCGATCGGCAATATCAAAAGCATCTCAGCGCCTGCCGCCGCGGCGACCAGCACGCGTGCGATCTTGCCCGCCAGGACTATGAGCAGATTCAGGCCATCAGCCCCAGCGTGCCGAACCAGCGCTGATTTCCCAGAGATCAGGCGGCGGCGCGTCGTAGCCGGTCGTTGATCGCCACGCCGATGCCGGCGTCGGGCACAGGTGCCACCGCGATGCGCGGGTGATCGGCATCGGCGGCCTGGTGCAGCAGCGCGTAAAGATTGGCCGCAGCTTCCGCCAGATCGCCGTCAGGCGACAGGTTCGCATGTCCCGCCACCGTGCCGAAGCCGATATGGAATTCATCGTCCTGCCTTTGGGTCGCCTCCAGCCGCACCGGCTTGCCTGGCGCGTAATGGCTGGATAGCTGACCCGGCGCTTCTATAGCAGATGAACAAACAGCGTCGCTCTGCGCGTACAACACCGCAGCGATTTGCGCTTCGGTAATCGGACCTGGGCGCAGAACCTGCCAGCTGCCAGACGGGCGCAGGGCGACGATGGTCGATTCCAGTCCTTGCGCGCAGGTGCCCCCGTCGATCACCGCGTCAACCCTGTCGCCCAGAGACGCAACCACGTGTTCCGTACGGGTCGGGCTAACCCCGCCGCTGCGGTTGGCGGATGGCCCGGCGAGCGGTAATCGCGTTTCGGCGATCAACGCCCGTAGCACCGGATGCGCGGGGCATCGCACCGCCAGCGTCGGCAATCCGGCAATGACGGACGGTGCCACCGCGGCCCCCATCTGTAATGGTAAAACCAGCGTCAGCGGACCGGGCCAGAACGCATCGGCAAGCCGCCGGGCACGCTCATCGAACACCGCCAGTCTCTGCGCCATCGCCGTGTCAGCTACATGCACGATCAGTGGGTTGAAGCTCGGTCGCCCTTTAGCCGTATAAATCGCGGCCACCGCCTCCTGCTGATCCGCCCTCGCCATCAGGCCGTAGACCGTCTCCGAGGGGCTCGCCACCAGTCCTCCGTCGCGCAGAATCTGTGCGGCAAGAGCAATGCCGCTTTGGTCAGGGGCAAGAAGCATGGGTCGGCTGGCATGGTCCATCGCGCCTCGTTATAGACGCCCGCAATGCAAGCCAAGGAATTCACGCCGATGCCACCAGAACCCGCCGCCGACGCCGAGAACTACGTGCGCGTGCTGGCCCGCATCGCCGATGCCCTGGAGCGCATGGCGCCTGCGCTGACGGTGACCACGGACTGGCTTGCCCATCCGGCTTATGTGTGGACGGGTGCCGCAGCACGGGCAGTCAGCCACCTGGATGCCCCTTCGCTTGATCTGCTGCGCGGCATCGACACCCAGAAAGAGCGCGTCGTCACCAACGTGGAGCGGCTTGCTGCGGGCCACGCGGCGCACGACATGCTGCTGTGGGGATCGCGCGGCATGGGCAAGTCGGCGCTGCTTCGCGCTGCCGTGCGCGGTGCGGATGCGCAGCACCCCGGCCGCGTGGCGCTGGTTCAAGTAGCGCACGAGGCCTTATCCGGTGTTGCGGGCCTGTTCACCGCGCTGGGCAAAGAGGACCGCAGCTTCCTCGTCTTCATCGACGATCTGGGCTTTGACGAGGATGACGGCGCCGGTCCCCGGACGCTACGGTCCTGGCTGGAAGGCGGCGTAGAGGCGCGCCCGGCCAATGTGCGCCTTGCGGTCACGTCCAACCGCCGGGCTATCGTGGGTCGCTCGATGGCCGAGCAGGATGATCCTATCAACCCGCGCGATCTGGTGGACGAACGGCTCGCGCTGGCGGACCGTTTCGGTCTGTCGATCGGCTTCCACAACTGCGATCAGGACGCCTATCTGGCGATCATCGCCGGCTACGCCGAAACCTTCGACCTCGCCTGGGAGCCATCCGATGCCTTGGAATGGTCCCGCCGACGCGGCGCCCGATCCGGCCGTGTGGCTTGGCAATACGTCAACGAACTGGCCGGGCGGGCCGGCAAGGCGTTGTAGAAAACGCGGCCGCCGGGCTGCGGCTAGTTGATGATCCTGTCGTCCTGCTTCTTGAACGCGCCCATCATCGCCTCGGGGGACGTGGGGTCCTTGATGTCCTCCAGCGGCTTCATGTGTTCGGTCACCACCGCCTTGACCGGCTGGGAAGGCTGCGCGCCCGGTGCAATCACGCGCCAGATAATGCCGGCAGTGTCATCGCTGACCAGCAGCGCCCCGCCCTTGTCCCATCCAACCCAGGTGGGCCGACCGTGGGTGTCGCCATTGTCTTTCAGAAATCCGGTTAGTACGCGCTGCGGCTTTACGTCGCGCGGGTTGCCGTTGGCGTCGAACGGCACGAACACGACGTCGTAGCCAGCGGCGGGGCGGCGATTCCAAGAGCCGTGGCGGGCGATGAACGCACCGTTTTCAAAGCCTTGGCCCAGCCGGTTACCGCCATTGGCGAACGTCAGCCCCAGCGCCGAGGCATGGGCGCCCAGCGCGTACTCCGGCTTGCGGGTGTATTCGACCATCGAGCTGTCCATCGGCAATTGCACGCGCTCGTCGAAGTTGTTCTTCCAGTACACCCAGGGCCAGCCATACTGGGCCCCGACCGGCACGTTGGTGAGATAATCCGGTACGAGATCGGGGCCGAGCATATCGCGCTCCTGCACGGTGGCCCACATCTCTCCGGTCGAGGGATTCCAGCCCAGCCCGTTGGGATTGCGCATCCCGACTGCGTATTGACGGCGGCGCGCGGTCGCCACATCGACCTCCCAGATCATCGCCCGTCCGGTTTCGGCATCCAGGCCATTATCGGCGATGTTCGAGGATGACCCGACGGCGACATACAAATGCTTGCCGTCCTGGCTGAGCAGGAGATTGCGCATCCAGTGATTGCCTGCCGGCGGCAGGTCTATCATCGTACGCAGTGGCTTGCCTTCCAGCTTCGTCTGGCCGGGGGTAAACGCGAACTCCAGCACCTTGTCGTGGTTGGCGATGTAAAGCCTGCCGTTCTGGTAAGCGAGGCCCGACGGGGAATGCATGTCCGCCGTGCGCAGCACCGTGCGCAGTTCCGCCTTTCCATCGCCATCGGCATCGCGCAGCAGGACAATTCGGTCCGGCGAAGGCACGCCTGCGCCAACCCGGCCCATCATCCAGCCCATAACCATGCCGGTAATGCCGGACGGCTTGTTGCCCGCCGGCGCGTTCGTTTCGGATACCAGGATGTCGCCGTTGGGCAGCGTCAATAGCGTTCGGGGGTGATCGAGCCCTTCAGCAAAGCGCGATACGGTAAGCCCTGCTGCTGCCTTGGGTGCCTCGCCAGCGACCCAGCCTACCGGCTTGGCCAGCTTGATGCTGGGTATCCACTGCGGTGCGGGCTCTACCAGCTGCGGGTTTTTACCCGTCGTTGCGTCCCAGGGCAGGTCCGACGTGTTGGAATGCAAACTCCAGTAAACGAATCCGGCCGCGGCCAGGACGATCACGGTGGAGGCGATGGCGGTCTTTTTGACGATCGGGTTCATGGCATAGAGATAGGCCGGCAGCGGCTATGCGACAACAAAGACTTGGGCTAACAACCTGCGCATGTATGACTTTGCCCCTGCCGCCGCCCTGCCCAAGGCCGAATTGTATGACGCGCTGGCCTCTGCCGCCGGTGCGCTGGTGGAGGGAGAGCGCGATGGCGTGGCCAACATGGCCAACATTGCCGCGCTGATCTGGCAGTTCGTGCCGGACCTGAACTGGGCCGGGTTCTATCGCACCGTGGACGGCGAACTCGTACTCGGGCCGTTCATGGGTAAGCCCGCCTGCATCCGGATTCCTTTCGGCCAAGGAGTGTGCGGGACGGCGGCAGCAAGTGGGGAAACGCAGGTGGTTGCCGACGTGCACGCCTTTCCCGGCCATATCGCATGCGACGCTGACAGCCGATCGGAAATCGTGCTGCCGATCATCCGGGACGGCGTAGTGATCGCAGTGCTTGACCTCGATAGCCCTTTGCCCGGTCGGTTCAATGATGAGGATGCGCAGGGGCTGCAGAAGCTGGCCGCCATTGCGGCGCGCGCCATCTAAGAAAATACGCTGCATTCTGCGGTCGAAATTGCGCCGATTCGGGACAAGGCATGGATCGGTCCATGACGCCGTTCGCCTTGGCCGCAGCAAAATGCTAGTCCCTTAGTTAGTTTACCAGGCTAACAGCCGGTTATGGCACGAGGGGTAGCTTTGCGATGCGTATTTCCATCTTGGCAGCGAGTATATCGATAGCAGTTCTGCCTGCCATTCCCGCGTTTGCGCAGGCCGGTTACGACGCGCCCGCAGGTCATTACGCTGACCGCTACGAGGGCGACCGGCAATACCGCCGAGAGGATTATGATCACGCGCGTGAGGGATGGCTGGCGGACTGCCGGCGTCGAATCTCGTCGCGCGATTCCGGTGTTGGCGGCGCTATGATCGGGGGTGTCGCTGGCGGCGTGATCGGCAATCGCATCGCGGGTCGCGGAAACCGGACCCTGGGTACGGTGGCGGGCGGTCTCGCCGGGGCCGCAGCCGGTGTCGCGATCGACAAGGCGGAAGACCGGGGACGGGCGCGCGACGAATGCGAGGCGTATCTGGACGACTATTACGCCGGCTATCAGCGCGGCCCGGCGGGATACGACGCACCCTACGGCTACGGGCAGGCTTATCCGGGATACGGCTATCCCGTCATGGCCGTGCCGATGATGATGGTTCCGGCACCCCAGTCCCGCCCGCCCTGCACCGAGACCGTGGAATACGTCTATGAAGACGTGCCCGTGCGTCCGGCCCGCCGGGTCATCCCGCGCCGCGCGAAAGTCGTGCCAGACAAACGGGTGCGTCTTGCACCTGACAAGCGCGTGCCGATCAAATGATCAGATGAGCCCACCGGTCAGGCGTTGGCAAACCAGATCGAGCTGATCCAGGGTGGCATAGCGGATCGTGACCGAGCCGGACGCCGGATCGGCATCGGCGTTGATCTTGACTGGCATGCCTAGAAATTCCTCAAGGTGGGTTTGCACTGCCGCAATGTCCGCATCCGCTGTGGCATTGCGAGCCGTCCTGGCGCGCCTTGGCGCAGCATCACCGCGCTGCTTCTTGCGCACCAGCTTCTCGACATCCCGCACCGACATCTGCTTGGTTACAGCAGCCTGTGCGATGGCTTCGGCATCGTCGCACCCGATCAGTGCGCGTGCATGTCCCATCGACAACTGGCTGCGCTCGACCAGCGCGATGACTGGATCAGGCAGAGCCAGCAGTCGCTGGAAATTGGCGACGTGGCTGCGGCTCTTGTCGACCAGACGCGCGATTTCGGCTTGGGTCATGCCCTCGTCTTCGGCGAAGCGGTGATAGGCGCGCGCCTCCTCGATCGGGTTCAGATCCTCGCGCTGGAGGTTTTCGATCAGAGCGATGGCCATGACCTCGCGGTCCGTAAGGTCGCGAATCAGCGCTGGCATCTCGTGCAGATGCGCCTTTTGCGCGGCGCGCCAACGGCGTTCACCGGCGACAAGCTGATAACGCCCGTTGTCCAGCGGCCGCACGATGATCGGCTGGATGACGCCGCGTTGGGCGATCGATGCGGCCAGTTCCTCCAGCGCGCCTTCCTCGAACTGGCGTCGCGGCTGCCTGGGGTCGGGCTGGATATCGGCGATGGACAGCACGGCAAGGCCGCCGGCTGGCGCGGACCTGTCGGCAGCCCCGCTGTTGCCGCCAGAGGACACCGGTGCCTCGCGCCGTGTCTCGCCCAACAGGGCACCCAGGCCACGGCCAAGGCCCTTGGGTTTTTGCCCCGCTGGCCTGGGCTGCGGGACACTGAAACGCACGATGGGATCGTCGGTCATGCTGCCTTCCTCTTTTCGGGCAACCGCGTGATCAGTTCGCGGGCGAGTGCCATGTAGGCGCGGCTGCCAGCGCACGCATGGTCGTAGATCAAGGCGGGAACGCCATGGCTTGGCGCTTCGGAAAGGCGCACGTTACGCGGAATGACGGTCTCAAACACCAGCTTGCCCAGCACCGATCGCACATCGTCCGACACCTGCTCGGTAAGGCGATTGCGCCGGTCGAACATCGTCAGCGCAATACCGATGATGCCAAGCTCGGGGTTGAAGCGCTGCTGCACCCGTTCAACCGTCTGCAAAAGCTGGCTCAACCCTTCCAGCGCGAAAAACTCGCACTGCAGCGGCACCAGCAGGGTGTCCGCAGCGGTCAGCGCATTGAGGGTCAGAAGGCCGAGCGACGGCGGGCAGTCCATCAGACACACATCATAGCCCAGGTCCGGGCTGAGCGCGCGCTGCAGGCGATGCGCCCGATCGTCCGCGCTGACCAGCTCCACTTCGGCACCGGAAAGATCGACAGTAGCAGGAAGCAGGTCCAGGCCTGGAATGCGGGTGGGCATAATGCATTCGCGCGCCGCCACACCATCGACCAGCACGTCGTAAGACGACCCCTGCCGCTCCGATGCCGGCACGCCAATCCCGGTTGACGCATTGCCCTGCGGGTCGATATCGATCAGCAGCGTTCGCCACCCCGTGGCGGCAAGCGCTGTGGAAATGTTGATCGCGGTGGTCGTCTTGCCCACTCCGCCCTTCTGGTTGGCGATGGCGATACGGATCACGTGGTGCTGCCCTTCCCGCCGGTCAAAGTGCCGACGATGATCCCCGCCTGTGGGTCCGTCACCGAGTGTTCCACGTGGAACGTGTGACGCCAGTTGCGAAGGTTATCCAGTTCTTGCTGCGCGGACATGCCCTTGGGCAACACCCAGACCGTGTCACTTGTGGAAAATCGCGCCGATAAGTTGAGAAGTTTGCCGAGTGGCGCAAATGCGCGCGCCGAAATGCAGGCCCGTGGCGCACTGGGAATGGTTTCGAGGCGCGCGCCTATAACCTTGGCGCTCCTTAATCCCATCGCATCGGCAGCACGCTGCAGCCATTCGACTCGGCGCGTGCGCGACTCGACCATGACGACTTCGCATTCAGGACGCAGCGCAGCGATCACCAGTCCGGGAAAGCCGGCGCCAGTGCCCAGGTCCATCCATGGCGAACTTGTTTCACGTGGAACAAAGCGGAGCAGTTGGGCACTGTCTACGATGTGCCGGGTCCATACGTGTTCCAAGCTGCCGGCGGACACCAGGTTCTGGCGCTGGTTTTCCTCGCGCGTCAGCTTGACCAGCAGATCCAGACGGTCCTGCGCTTGTGAGTCGAATTCCGGCAGCGTCGCAAGCCACGCACGCGCGGCAGCCTCGGTTTCAATCATGCGGTGACCCTGCGGGCCTGCACCAGCAACGCCGCCAGCGCTGCCGGGGTCACCCCGCGAATGCGGCCTGCGGCGGCCAACGTTGCCGGACGGGCCTGGGACAGGCGCTCGATCATTTCGCGGGAAAGACCGGGGGTATCTGCATACGGGAAATCATCCCCCAGGGGCAGCGCCTCGCCGGCGCGCAGGTCTTTTAACTCACGCTGCTGGCGCTCCAGATACGGAGCATAAGTCGCGTCTTCCGCCAACTCTTCCACGATGTCCGGCGACGCCGCGGGGTTGATCCAGCCTTTCAGGCACTCCACGCCCACCCCGCCAAAACGCAGCCACTCGCGTAGCGGCAGCTTGCCAGCGTCCGGTTTGACCGGTGCGCCGGCCGCCATCATCTCCGCAGCAGGCACTTTCGTGTCAAATACGTCAGACAGAGCGGCCTTCGCATTCTCGCGCGCGGCGAACCACGCCTGACGCTCGGCTCCCACTGCGCCGACTTCGATGGCAATCGGCGTGAGCCGGGTGGACGCGTTATTGGCGCGAAGCCGCAAGCGATACTCGGCACGGGCGGTCAACATGCGATAGGGTTCACTGACGCCTTGCAACGTCAGGTCATCGACCATCACCGCCAGATAGCTGTTGGCCCGGTCCAGGCGCGGAGGGGCTTTACCCAGCACAGCCGCCGCCGCATGCAGCCCCGCAACCAGCCCTTGCGCGGCGGCTTCCTCGTACCCCGTCGTACCATTGATCTGCCCGGCGCAATACAGGCCGGGCAGCGCGCGAACCTCCAGCGTTGGCCGCAAGGCACGCGGGTCGATGTAGTCGTATTCTACGGCGTAGCCGGGAACGATCATCTCGACCACCTCCAGCCCTACCATGCTGCGCAGCATGTCCAGTTGCACATCAGCGGGCAGGGAGGTGCTGATGCCGTTCGGATAGACCAGCGGAGTGGTCAGCCCTTCGGGTTCGAGAAAAACCTGATGGCTGTCGCGATCGGCAAAGCGATGGATCTTGTCTTCGATGGACGGGCAATAGCGTGGGCCCTGCGCACCGATTGCGCCGGAGAACAGCGGCGATCGGTGCAGATTACGCCGGATGACGTCATGCGCGCGATCATTGGTGCGGCTGACGGCGCAAAATACCTGCGGCACCGTACGGCGCGATCCCATAGCGGACATTGTCCACCCTTCGCCATCGGAGGGTTGCTCCTCCAGCCGGCCCCAGTCGATTGTGCGCCCATCGAGCCGGGGCGGCGTGCCGGTCTTCAGGCGCGCCATGGGCAAGCCGGCGCTGCGGATCTGCGCGGCGAGTTCCTGTGCGGAATCCTCGCCAATCCGGCCACCGACGATCCGCTCCTCTCCACGAAACAGGATGCCGCCCAGAAACGTGCCAGTGCACAGGATCGTGGCCGGGGCCGATAATACGGTGCCGCCCGAAAACCGTACGCCGGTTACGTGCTCGCCGGTAAAGATCAGGGCGCTGACCTCTCCTTCGATGAGGGTCAGGTTGCCGTGTTCGGCGAGCAGCTGGCGCACGGCGGCTTTGAACAAACTGCGATCCGCCTGCACGCGCGGGCCTTGCACCGCGCTGCCTTTGGACTTGTTGAGCATCCGGTAGTGGATCGCGGCAGCATCGGCAGCCCGCGCGATGATGCCATCGAAGGCGTCTACCTCGCGCACGAGGTGGCCTTTGCCCAAGCCGCCGATCGCGGGGTTGCAGCTCATGGCGCCGACGGTGGCGAGGTCGAAGCTGACAAGTGCCACACGGGCCCCCATCCGCGCTGCGACCGCCGCCGCTTCGCAGCCGGCATGGCCGCCACCGATCACCATCACATCGAACGTCTGCATCGCCGGCCTGTATCGCATGTGGTCAAAATCGTCAAAGCGGTGTTTCACGTGAAACATCTACTTGCCGATGCAGAAGCGTCCGAACAAGGTATCGAGCACGTCCTCGGTTGCGGCGCGACCCACCAAGCTGTCAAACGCGACGCGGGCCAGTCTAAGGCACTCGCCCAGCAAAAGCAGGTCAGCCGTACTGCGTGTGGCATCCAGCGCTTTCAGGGCATCAGACAGCAAATCATGTTGCCGCCGGTTCAACGCAGCATGACCAGCCTTTGGCATTACGGTGCGCGCCGTATTTACGAGATCGTTTCGCAGGTGGCCAAGGCCTTCCCCGGTTAGCGCAGAAACACGGTGCCGCGGCGATGCTTTGCCAGGATGGTCGACCACGTCGATCTGCGTAGCGATTTCCCAGGCACCCTGTTGGCCCTCCCCCTCCGATCCCAGCCATAGGACGAGATCCGCCGTGTCGATTTCGCTATGCGCTTTGGCGATGCCGATGGCCTCGATCGTGTCCTCTCCGCTGTCGCGTAAACCTGCCGTGTCGATGAACAGGAAAGGTACGCCGTCAAGCGCGACGCTGCGCATCACCGCGTCGCGAGTCGTTCCTGCGATGGGCGAGGTAATGGCCGCTTCTTCCTGTACCAGTGCATTGAACAAGGTGCTTTTGCCAGCGTTCGGAGGGCCGGCCAGAACCACGCGAAAGCCCTGGCGCAAAAGGTCAGCCGTGGGGCGATGCAGCCACGTGCGCAAATCACTGGCGAGGGCGGCGAGATCGGCATCGAGACTAAGCGGGCGGCCTTGCACGTCGTCTTCGTCATCGAAGTCCAGCGCGGCTTCGACCACGGCGGACAAACGCAGAACCCGGTCCCGCCAATCCTCCACCTGTCGTGAAAAAGCGCCGCCCGCCATAGCGAGCGCCACACTGCGCTGGATTTCCGTTTCGGCGCTGAGGAGGTCCGCCAGGCCTTCCGCTTCAGACAGGTCGATCCGCCCGTTGGCAAAGGCGCGGCGGGTGAACTCTCCGGGCTCGGCGCGGCGGCATCCCAATTCCAAGAGCGCTGCGTCCGCCGCAGCCACCACGGCGCGCCCACCGTGCAGGTGCAGTTCAGCCAATGCCTCACCCGTGGCCGTATTTGGCCCTGGAAACCACAAGACGAGCGCCTGATCCAGCACTGTTCCACGTGGAACATGCAGTGTGCGGTAACTGGCGCGGCGTGGGGGCGGCACCGCGCCTGCGAGCCGCGCCAGCACATGGCCCGCATCTGGGCCGCTTATGCGAATGATGGAAATTGCCGCTGGCGGCGGCCCGCTGGACAAGGCGAAGATGGTGTCGTTCATAGGCGTCGCCGCCTAGCAGGCAGATCGCCCGAATGCTATTCGCGGTCCTTGCGCGCAGGGTTTTGCCCGGATCCGCTCATCGCCATGGCGACGCCGCTTTCCATGAACTGCTGGAACATCTTGAGGCCGAACTGGCCAACGGGTGCGATCTGCTTCGTAAGCTCGTTCAACTGGTCGAAGTTGCCAGCGCCTTGCATCGCCCTGGTCAACGCATCGACATAGACGTCGTTCGCCTTAGTTACATCCGGGAGGCCAAGAAAGCGGCGGGCTTCCTCGGGCGAGCATTCCAGCTCGACATTCACCTTCATGCGCGGCCTCCTGTTCAAATGCCGATGTCAGAACTGACATATGGGCGTGGCAAAGTCCAATGCCAGTCCCTACACAGGCTATAATCTGCTGAGGAGTTCCCATGGCTACCAATTCCCAAATTCCAACGTTCGCGCATGATGGCATGATACCGGCCTACGTGGTGAAGCCGGAGGGCACACCGCGCGGGGCCATCATCGTGCAGCAGGAAATTTTCGGCGTCGATGCCGGCATTCGCCAGAAGGCCGAAGGCTGGGCGGCGAAGGGCTATCTGGCGGTGGCGCCCGACACGTTCTGGCGGCAGCAGCCCGGGATCGAACTGAGCCCGTATGACGAGGGGGAGTTCAAGCAGGCGCTGGACTTTGCCGGCAAGCATGACTTTGACCTTGGCATTCAGGATATCGAAGCGGTGATCCGTTGGATCCGCCAGGACCAGGGCGTCGGGAAAGTCGGCCTGGTGGGCTTTTGCATGGGCGGGCGCGTGGCTTACATGGCGGCCGCGCGCACCGACATCAACGCGTCCGTTGGCTACTACGGCGTGATGATCGACCAGATGCTGGGCGAGAAGCATGCCATTGCCAATCCGCTGATGCTGCACATCCCCACCGCCGATCATTTCGTTGATGAAGCTGCGCAGAAGGCCATCCACGAAGGATTGGACGATCATCCCAAGGTAACCTTGCACGATTACGAAGGGCTGGATCACGGCTTTGCCGCCGAGATCGGCACGCGCCGGGATCCCGCCGGGGCCGCACTGGCGGATGGGCGCACCGAAGCCTTCTTCGCAGAACATCTGGGCTGACGGGCGATGGCGAATGCGTATCGCATGATCGTGCGGCGGCACGGAGGCCCTGACGTGATCGAGCGTGAGGATTTCGTAGTGTCGCAGCCCGGCCCTGGCGAAGTTCTCATCGAAACCGAAGCGGTGGGGCTGAACTTCATCGATACGTATTATCGCAAAGGGCTGTATCCCGACGCGCTGCCGATCGTGCTGGGCTCTGAGAGCGTGGGCCGGATCGTTGCGGTCGGCGACGGTGTCGACGGACTGGCACCGGGCGATCGCGTCGGCACGGTGCAAAATGGCGGGGCTTATGCAACCCACCGGCTCATCCCTGCCGCCAAGGCCATGCGCATTCCGGACAGCATTGCGCCAGAAACCGCCGCTGCGGTGATGCTGAAGGGGCTGACGGCCTGCTATCTGGCGCAGGATACGTTTCCCGCGAAGGCGGGCGATGTGGCGCTGGTGCATTCCGCCGCGGGCGGGGTCGGCTCGCTGCTGGTGCCGTGGCTGATGGACCAGGGCGTGACTGTGATCGGGCATGTCGGCTCCGCAGAAAAGGCAGGGCACGTTCAGGCCACGCATGTCCTGTGTTGCGCCTTCGACGCCCTGCCCGATCAGGTGCGGCACATGACCGGCGGCGCGTTGTGCGACGTCGTCTACGACGGCGTGGGTGCGGCCACGTGGGCGGCTTCGCTGGCGTGCCTGCGTAAACGTGGGTTGATGGTCAGCTACGGCAACGCCTCCGGTGCGGTGCCGCCGGTGGCACTGCTTGACCTGATGCGCGCGGGGTCGATCTATGTGACGCGCCCGACGCTGGCGGATTATATCGCCACCCCGGAGGCTCTGGCCACCAGCGCGAAGGCGCTGTTCGATCGCATCGCCTCGGCCGTTCTGAAGCCCCGCATCGGCCAGAGCTTCGCGCTGGCCGATGCGGCCAAGGCGCATGCCGCGCTGGAGAGCCGATCGACCACGGGGTCTACCGTCCTCATTCCCTGAGCGGCAACGATAGCGAAGGTTGCGCCGGGTCCCGCGCTGGCAGGACCCGGCGTATCGGCAGGTACGCCCAGCGCCCCTGCCCTTACTGGTTCATCGTGGCGAAGAAATCTTCGTTGGTCTTGGAATCCTTGATCTTGTCGAGCAGGAATTCCATCGCGTCCACCGTGCCCATCTGCATAAGAATGCGGCGAAGGACCCACATCTTCGACAGCTGATCGCGCGGCACGAGCAGTTCTTCCTTGCGGGTGCCGGACTTGCCAACATCGAGCGCGGGGAAGATGCGCTTGTCAGCGACCTTGCGGTCCAGCACGATTTCCGAATTGCCGGTGCCCTTGAATTCTTCGAAGATAACTTCGTCCATCCGGCTGCCGGTGTCGATCAGCGCCGTGGCGATGATGGAGAGCGAGCCGCCCTCCTCGATGTTGCGCGCGGCGCCGAAAAAGCGCTTTGGGCGTTGCAAGGCGTTGGCATCGACACCGCCGGTCAGCACTTTGCCCGAGCTGGGTACGACTGTGTTGTAGGCGCGGCCAAGGCGGGTGATCGAATCCAGAAGGATCACGACATCGCGCTTGTGCTCGACCAGGCGCTTGGCCTTTTCGATAACCATTTCAGCCACTTGCACGTGGCGCTGGGCGGGTTCGTCGAAGGTGGAGGAAATGACCTCGCCCTTCACCGAGCGCTGCATGTCGGTGACTTCTTCGGGGCGTTCATCGACCAGCAGGACGAGCAGGAACACTTCGGGATGATTGTCAGTAATGGCCTTGGCCATGTTCTGCAGCAGCACGGTTTTGCCGGTCCGCGGCGGTGCGACGATCAATGCGCGCTGGCCCTTGCCCTGCGGCGAAATGAGATCGATCACGCGGGCCGACTTGTCCTTTACCGTGGGGTCGAGGCAGTCCAGCTTCAGGCGGCGATCGGGATAGAGCGGCGTCAGGTTGTCGAAGTTGACGCGGTGGCGCACGGCGTCGGGATCGTCGAAGTTCACCGTCACCAGCTTGGTGATCGCAAAGTAGCGTTCACCATCGCGCGGCGCGCGGATTTCGCCTTCCACCGTGTCGCCGGTGCGCAGGCCCCATTTGCGGACCTGGTTGGGCGAGACATAGATGTCGTCCGGTCCGGCGAGGTAATTCGCCTCAGGGCTGCGCAGGAAGCCGAAGCCGTCGGTCAGCACTTCGATGGTGCCCTGCCCGACAATTTCCTCACCGTCTTCAGCCACTTCCTTGAGGATAGCGAACATGAGATCCTGGCGGCGCAACGTGGATGCGCCTTCGACGCCCAGTTCTTCGGCCATTTCGACCAGTTCGGCCGACGATTTCTTCTTGAGTTCTTTAAGATGCATGGAGCGTAATTTTCCGGATAGATTTGGAGTGTCGGCCGGCGGGATCGAAGGGCTTGGGGAAAGCAGATCCAGGCAAGAGAACAGGCTCACGCCATGTGCCGGAACGCCTCCCAGATAATAGCGGGGCGTTCAGCGGTCAATTATAAACGACGCTCGGGCTGCCGCGCGGCTTCGAAAGCGGGCGACGCGTGTGGGCTTACTTGGTCTTTTCGTAGGTTTCGCGCCATGCGTCGAAGCGCCTGGCGAGCGGGTCCAGCTGCACATGGCATCGCGCTTTGTCCGCTTCGTATGCCCGCCGGTCATACGCGGGATCGTGGATCGCGCTGTCCAGCGCGGCGGCGACATCGAGCGTGGGTGAGCGCGCTTCGAGACGACCGAAGTAATACAGTGCGCCGCCTTCCACCTTGCGCCGCAGATCGCCGTCCAATTTGCTTGCCGCCACGGTCAGGTAGGCAAGGCAACGTATGTCGTTCCGGTCTGCAGGCGGGAGTGCGGCAAGCGACACGGCAGCGGCAGCAAGAACGATCACAGGCACGCTCCTTAGAAGGGTTTGACGACCACCAGGATGACGATCACCACGGCCGCCAGGCCCGGCACTTCGTTCAGCAGGCGCAAGGCCTTGCCGGAATACGGCCGCTGCCCGCGTGCCAGCTTCTTGCCGTAGCCGACCAGCCAGCCGTGGTAGCCGGACAGGCCCAGCACGAACAGCAGCTTGGCATGCAGCCAGCCCTGCCCCCACCACCCCATCGCAGTGGCGGCCAGGATGCCAAACACCCAGACCATGACCAGCGAAGGCGTGAGGATGATCTTGCGCAGCTTGGCTTCGCGATCCACCCAACGCGCTTCTTCCGGAGAGCCGGGATCGGCCTCCTGATGATACACATAAAAGCGCGGCATCATGAACAGGCCGGCCATCCAAAAGATGACGAAGATGACGTGCCCGGCCTTGATCCACGGGTAGATGCTTTGAAGCAGTTCCATCCGCTGCTCCTTAGCGCGTAGCCACGGGAGGCGTCAGCCTTTTCTTGCGGCGTGAACGAAAGTGCGCGCCGGTGCTGGAGTACTTACTCGGCGGCCAGGGCCCTGTCGTGGTTGCGATCGGTCAGCGGCAGGCGCGCGACCGTTGGCGGCGTGTGGGTGGCGTTGGGGCTGAGGCGCCCATTCAGGCGCGCGCCCTGCTCGATCGTCAGCGCGTCGTAGGCAACGTCGCCCTCGATCCGCGCGGTCTTGAGGATCACCACATCGCGCGCGGCGACCGAGCCCCGCACCAGACCGGCGATCCGTACCGATTCGGCGCGTACCGCCCCGGTGATCTCGCTGCCTTCTCCCTGCACCAGCGCCGTGCAGGCGATATCGCCATGCACACAGCCATCCACCTGGATATCGGTATCGGTCTCGATGTTGCCGGTAACGCACATCTTCGCATCCAGTGTGGAGGCGGTGGGGGCAGCGGCAACGCCGCGAGAGATGGTGTATGCTCTGGCCATCAGCGGGTGTCCTTATCGATGTTGCGTGCCGCTTCCAGGAACGGGCGGGGGTTTACCGGGCGATCGTTCACCCGAACTTCGAAATGGAGGTGCGAGCCGGTGGAGCGGCCGGTGCTGCCCATCGCGGCGATCAGCGCGCCGCCCTCCACCTTTTCGCCGACATGTGCGTGGAAGCCCGACAAGTGGCCATAGCGCGTCATCAGGCCGTTGCCGTGGGTGATCTCCACACAATTGCCGTAGCCGTTACGCTGGCCCACGAACGTGACGGTGCCTTTTGCGGCGGCATAGATCGGCGAGCCCTTCGGCCCCGGAAAATCGAGGCCGGGATGAAAGGCCGCGCCGCCGGTAAACGGATCGGCGCGGTAGCCATAGCTGGAGGATACGTAGGCCACATGCGCCGGGCTGACTTGCGGGATCGCGGCCAGCCCGCTTTCGAGGGCGCCCATCCGCGCCAGGCTCTTGCCCATCGCGGCGAAGCGCGGATCGATGCTGCCGTCCGCCCCGGTCTGCAGCTTGACGAGCGGGCCGCCCTCCCCGCCCTGCGTGCGGGTCATCGCCGCGGGATCGAGGCCGAGCCGGCGAATGGCATCCGAAGCGCTGCGTGCGCGCACGTCGGCATAGCGGGTCAACCGCGCCACCAGTGCGAGCTGCTCGGCCTTGATGCGTTGCAGTCCGGCGGCATCGGGCGCGGCTGCGCTGATCTGAGGGGCTGCGCTTGCATTCGTTGATGAGCCGTCATCGCCGATGTGTGCATCCACCATCTGTTCGATGAAGGCCTGACGGCGGGCCAGGTCGGCGGTCAGAGCGGCGATGTTGCGCTTTTCGTTTGCGACCAGCCCTGCGGTGCGGGCCACGCGGGCTTCGCGTGCGGCCAGCTCGGCCTGGGTGGTGTGGGACACCGCCATTGCGCCGATCGTAACGCAGCACGCGCCGATCAGGCCCAGTGCAGCGGCGGCGACGGTCTTCTGGGTCCGTGACGAGACGCGCACGAAGCGAACCTGCCCCTGCGATCGCATGACGAATTCGCGATCGGGAAATGCATTCCTGAAGCGCATAGACAGCGCTCCGGCTGATACCGAAAACAAAACAACCCCACGTTTAAAAATGATATTTCAATCCCGGACGCGCCGCTACCAGCGCGCGGTCGGCAAAGCGAATCGGCCCGGCGTGAAAGGCTGCGGAATCAAGGTGGGCAGCAAGATCGGCGCGACGGACGGAGGATTCCGGCATCTGTAACTGTCATCAATCGGCTGCGAATCGGTCATATTTGGCGGGCCGTCGCGCGGATCGGTGACAATGCGCCCCTGTGCTGCTAGGGCGCGGGCATGACTTTGCAGACCACTCTTGCGCCCGACGTTGCGGCGGTTTCGCCCGAAGATCTGGTCCGTCAGCTTGCCGCAGACGGCCGCGCCGCGCAACGCATCCTGGCCCGGTTGGACGATAGCCAGAAAGCCGCAGCGCTGCATGCCGCCGCTGCCGCACTGCGGGCGGCGCAGGACGAGATCCTTGCCGCCAATGCGCAAGACGTCGCCGCCGGAGAGGCGAAAGGGCTGACGGCTGCATTGCTGGATCGACTGCGTCTCGATGCCGGGCGTCTGGCGGGCATCGCCGACGCGGTGGATCAGGTTGCCAGCCTGCCCGATCCGGTCGGCGCGGTGATCTCTCAGGACGAGCGCCCCAACGGGCTCAGGCTGTCCCGCGTGCGCGTGCCGATCGGGCTGATCGGCATCATCTATGAAAGCCGCCCCAACGTCACCGCCGATGCTGCGGCCTTGTGCTTGCGCTCGGGCAACGCGGTCCTGCTGCGCGGCGGTACCGAGGCGCTGCATTCCAACCGCGCGATCCGCGCCGCGTTTGCCGCTGGCTTGGAAAGCGTCGGTGTGCCCGCCGCTGCGGTGCAGCTGGTGCCCACGCAGGACCGGGCCGTGGTCGGCGCGATGCTGACCGCTGCCGGGCTGATCGACATGATCGTGCCGCGCGGGGGAAAAAGCCTGGTCGCGCGGGTGCAGGCCGATGCACGGGTGCCGGTCCTCGCGCATCTGGACGGCATCTGCCACACGTATGTGCATCACACCGCCGCGCCGGACATGGCGCGCGCGCTGACGCTGAACGCCAAGATGCGCCGCACCGGCATCTGCGGCGCGATGGAAACGCTGCTGCTCGACACCCAGTTTCCCGAAAGCGGGTCGGTGGTCGCGGGCCTGCTCGATGCGGGATGCGAAGTGCGCGGCGATGCCCGCGCGCGCGCGCTGGACCCGCGCATCCTGCCCGCCAGCGACGAGGACTGGGACACCGAATATCTCGACGCGGTCCTGGCCGTGGCCGTGGTGGACGGGCTGGACCAGGCGATCGAACACATCGCCGCCCACTCCTCCAACCACACCGATGCGATCGTGACGCAGGACGATGCGGCGGCGGAGCGGTTCCTGACCGAAGTGGACAGCGCCATCGTCATGGTCAACGCCTCCAGCCAGTTCGCCGATGGCGGCGAGTTCGGGCTGGGCGCGGAGATCGGCATCGCCACCGGCCGCCTGCATGCGCGCGGCCCGGTCGCGCTCGAAGGGCTCACCACCTACAAGTGGCAGGTGCGCGGATCCGGACAGGCGCGGCCCTGACGCGGCGTTCACAGACGGTGCGCAATGGCCCGGTGACCGGGCTGCTGGGTGGCAGCTTCAATCCCGCCCACGGCGGCCACCGGCGAATCACTCTGTTCGCGATTCGGGCGCTGGCCCTTGACGAGGCGTGGTGGCTGGTATCGCCCGGTAACCCGCTCAAGCCGGCGGCTGGGATGGCGCCTCTGGCGGTCCGGCTGGGTTCGGCTCGCGCTCAGGCCCGGCGCGCGCGGATCAAGGTGACGGCGATCGAGCGCGAACTGGGCACGCGCTACACCGTGGATACGCTGCGCAAGCTGCTGGCGCGCTACCCCAAGCGGCGGTTCGTATGGCTGATGGGAGCGGACAATCTCGCCCAGCTGCATCGCTGGAAAGACTGGCGGAAACTGGCGATGCTCATGCCGATTGCGGTGATCGCCCGTCCGGGGTATGACAGGGGCGCCCTCGCGAGCCCCGCGATGGCCTGGCTGGGGACGTTCCGGAGACCCTTGACCAGCCTTCGCGGTCCGGAAAGGTGGAGCGCACCCGCGCTGGTGATATTGCGATTCGACCCCGATACGCGGTCGGCAACGGCCATACGCCGCGCCGATCCTGACTGGGCACGAAGGTTCGGAAACGCCCCTTCGCGAGACGCAGTTACACATCACCCCATCCCCGGAACGGCGGAATGATGGACCTTGCGGTCCTTCGTGCACGCACCCGGCTTACACGGCATACGATCGCACGCGGCAGGGTGGTTCCCATCCTGCCTGGACGATTTTGAAAGGAGCAGAACCCAACCAAGATGCCACAGGCACAGATACAGCCGGGCGCAACCGGCGCCGCGCTTCCCCCCACCGTCCAGAGCGATGACCCGCTGCTTGCGCTGATCCTGCAGTCGCTGGACGACGATCAGGTGCAGGAACTGGTGACCATCGATCTCGACGGAAAATCCAGCATCGCCGATTTCATGGTGATCGGTTCGGGCCGGTCGACCCGTCAGGTCGCGGCCATGGCGCAGAAGCTGGGCGAACGCCTGAAGCAAGGCGGCTTCGGGAACCCGCGCATCGAAGGTCTGCCCGCAGCCGACTGGGTGCTGGTGGATGCCGGCAGCGTGGTCGTCCACCTGTTCCGCCCCGAAGTGCGCACATTCTACAACCTGGAGCGGATGTGGGGCTTTGACGGGCCATCGGGCGCGTCCTGAGCGCGCTTGATAGTTGTTGACGCGAACGGCCGGGCGGCCCTGGGGCTATAGTCATGCTGTTGCACGTCATCGCCCGTGGCAAGATCGCCCGCACGCCGGAAGGCGATCTGCTGGATCGCTATGCCAGGCGGATCGCATGGCCGTTCCGGCACAGCGAACTGCCTGACGTGGGCGGGCGGGTGCCGCCCCCTTCGCAAACCCCTGCCCGCGACATTCTGCTGGACGAGCGCGGCAAGATCATGAGCTCCGAGGACTTCGCCGCGCTGCTTGGCCGCTGGCGCGACGAAGGGGTGCGCGAATGCCGCTTCCTGATCGGAGCGGCGGACGGGCACGGCGACGAGGCGAGAGCGCGCGCCGATCATCTGCTCTGCTTTGGTCGGATGACCTGGCCGCACCTGATGGCGCGAGCGATGCTGGCCGAGCAGCTCTGGCGTGCCACCGCGATCCTTGCGGGGCATCCCTATCACCGCTCCGGCTGAAGCGGGATTTCGCCTCGCATTTGCGCGAGTCTGGCCCTAACCCACGGATCGTGATGCGCCGCCCCCGCCTTGCCGTACTGACGCTTGCCGCTGTTGCAGCCGGCGTGTTTGCGACGCAGGCGTTCACGCAGGGCAGCGGCCTTGCGGTGATTGACCCCGGCGTTGACGCCGCGCAGGCGCGCCGAGACCTCATCACCGCCCAGCGCGAAGGCGCAGCAGCGGACGCCCGCGCGCGAACGCTGGAGTCGCGGGCCCGGCAGGTCACCGCGCAGGCCGACCTTACCGCGCGTGAAGCCGCCGCAGTTGCTGCCCGCATTCAGGAGGCGGACGCGCAGATTGCCGCCCAGCGCGCGCAGATCCGCCTGATCGCATCGCAGCGCAACGCCTTGCGCGCGCAGCTGGCGCAAAAGCAGGGCCCGCTTGCGCGGCTGACCGGAGCGCTGCAACGGCTGACGCGCCGGCCCCCCGTGCTTGCGTTGCTGCGGCCCGGCTCGGTGCGCGACGCGGTGTATCTGCGGGCGCTGCTCGATACGATGATGCCGCAGGTGCAACAGCGCACCGCCGCGCTGCGCGGCGCGATCGAACGCGGGCACGTGCTCGAACTGCAGGCCGCCGCGGCAGAAGCGGGGCTGGCCAAGGCGCAGGCGCAGATGCGCATCAGCCGCAGCCAGCTGGCCGTCCTCGAATCGCGGCAGCGGCTCGCCGGGCGCGCGGCCAGCGGCATTGCTGCGCGCGAAGGCGACCATGCGCTGGCGCTGGCTGAAAAGGCGCGTGATCTGACGGGCCTCGTCGACGAATTGGGCCGGCAAGGCCGCCTGCGTGCGCAACTGGCCGCTCTGCCCGGGCCGGAAATGCGCCCCGCCCGTCCCGAAGAGGCCCGCGTGATCGGTGCCGGCCAGTTCACCCCGCTGCCTGAAGGCCTACCCGGCTACATGCTGCCGGTCACCGGGCGGCTGGTCACCGGATTTGGCGAGGACGCGCCCGGGCAAGCCCGCTCCAACGGGCTGGTGCTGGCGCCGCGCCCGCTGGCGCAGGCGGTTGCGCCAGCACCGGGGCGCGTCGCGTTCGCCGGGCCCTATCGCGGTTATCAAAGCATCGTCATCATCGAGCATCCGGGCGGCTGGACGTCGCTGGTCACGGGTCTGGCGCGGTTGGATGTTCATGTGGGGGACGACGTGCTGGCCGGCTCGCCGATCGGCGCAGCCGGGCCGGCCCGCTCGCAGATCATGGTGGAGTTGCGCAAGGACGGCAACCCGGTCAACCCGCTGCAATATCTGCGCGCACTCTAGGACTACCGGTATTCGGCGAAGCGCGGGTTTTGCTGACCGCGTTCCGCTGGCGTTCACGGCGATGGGGCGATAGGATGCCACCATACCCCGCAGGTTTTGCGGCACTCACGATCAAAGGCCCTCGCCCTAGAATGAAGATCCTCCCGTTTCTTCGCGCCACCTTGCTGGTATCCGCCGTTGCGGTGCTGCCTATCGCCACGTCCGGCCTGGCTGCGGTGGACACGCGCACCAGCCACGAATTCGACAAGCTGTTCACCATCTACCAGATCGTGAAAGACAACTACGTCGACCCGGTGGACGACGACAAGCTGCTCAAGGGCGCGATCGACGGCATGCTGGCCAGCTTGGACCCGCATTCCAATTATCTGGACGGCCCCTCGCTGCAGCGGCTCGAAACGATGATCGACGGCAAGTACACCGGCCTTGGCCTCTCGGTCGTGGAGGACGATGGCGCGGTGAAGATCGTCTCCCCGTTCAAGGGCAGCCCGGCGGAAAAGGCGGGTCTGAAGGCGGGGGATTACATCACGCATATCGACGGCGTGCTGTATTACGAGCGTGATCTGGACGAGGCGGTGTCCAAGATGCGCGGCGAATCCGGCACGTCCATCCGCCTGACCATCTATCGCCCCGGGCGCGATGCGCCGTTCGACGTGACGGTGACGCGCGGCATCATCCAGCTGGAACCGGTGACGTGGGAGCTAAAGGACAACGTGGGCGTGATCTCGGTAAACGAGTTCTCGCGCGATGTCGGCAACGATGTGAACAAGGGCCTGATGGACCTCAAGAAGCAGATGGCCGTCAAGGGCGGGAAGCTGGCGGGTCTTGTGCTGGATCTGCGGTCCAACCCCGGCGGCTCGCTGGACGAGGCGGTGGCCTTGTCGGACTTGTTCCTCGATCACGGCGACATCGTGTCGCAGCGCGGCCGCAACGCTAGCGAAAACCAGTTCTACCGCGCCGAAACCGTGTTCAAGGGCGATGCCGCCAAGGGCCTGCCGGTGATCGTGCTGGTCGATGCCGGGTCTGCCTCGGCATCCGAGATCGTGGCCGGCGCGCTGCAGGACCAGCACCGCGCGGTGATCATGGGCGAGCGCACGTTCGGCAAGGGCTCGGTGCAGTCCTTCCTGCCGCTCGATTCGAAAAGCGCGATCAAGCTGACCACGGCGCGCTATTACACACCGTCCGGCCATTCGGTGCAGGAGGGCGGCATCAATCCGGACATCAAAGTGCCGCAGCTGTCCGATCCGGATGCCCGCAAGCGCGCCGAAAATGCCGTGCGCGAATCCGATTTGCGCGGCCACCTGATCAACGAGGCCGATCTCAAGGACAAGGACCTGGAGACGGACAAGATGACCGATCCGCGCTTCAAGGTGACCGCCGCCGAACTGGAAAAGCAGGGTATCAAGGATTTCCAGCTCAGCTACGCGATCGACACGCTGAAGCGGACGGCGGGCAAGCCGGCGCTGGCCGCGGCGACCAAGTAACCGGAGGGGCAAGGGCATCGTATGACCGTTTCCGTAACCCCGCCGGTTCGTGCCGCCCGTGTGCTGGCGCTGGCTTTGCCGGTGGGCCTGCTTGGCGGCGCGCTGGTGAGCCAGTATGTCTTCGGGCTGCAACCGTGTGAAATGTGCTGGTGGCAGCGGTATCCGCACATGCTGGCGATCGTGCTGGCGGGACTGGCCTTTTTCTGGCGACCAGTGGCACCGCTGGTTGCGGTGGCAGCGCTGGCGATCCTGACATCCGGGCTGATCGGCGGCTTTCATGCCGGGGTCGAATACGGATGGTGGCAGGGCTTCACTGCCTGCACCGCCAGCCCGATGGCGGCGGGCGGCGATCCTCTGGCCGCGATCATGAACGCGCCGATCATCCGCTGCGACGTGGCGCCGTGGAGCCTGTTCGGGATCTCTCTGGCCGGGTGGAACTTTCTGTTCTCAACCGCGGGCGCCCTAACCGTTTTCGGGCTGCTGGCCGCAAGGCGGAGTTTTGTGCGATGACCGAAGCCGACAAGCGCAGCGAACGCATGTTGCGGGTGGATCAGGCGGGGGAGTACGGCGCGACCCGGATTTACGCCGGCCAGCTTGCGGTAATGGGCACGCGCGGCTCCCACGCTACGGAAATCGCGGCGATGGCTGTGCAGGAAGCCGGGCACCGCGCCCGCTTCGACGCGATGATCGCGCGGCGCGGCGTGCGGCCCACCCTGCTGCAGCCGGTATGGTCGATTGCGGGCTATGCGCTGGGGGCGGCCACGGCGCTGATCGGACCGGAAGCGGCGATGGCCTGCACCGCTGCGATCGAAACTGAGATCGAACGCCATTACACACAGCAGCTGGATGAACTGGGCGCCGACGATCCCGAACTGGGCGACACCATCCGCGAGTTTCGCGATGACGAGCGCGAACATCGCGATGCGGCGCTGGCGGCGGGGGCGGAAAAGGCGCCCGCCTATCCCTTCCTCTTCCAGGCGATCCGCATGGGGTGCCGCGCGGCCATAAAACTCTCGGAACGGATCTGAGGATATGCGGTTGTTGGTTGCAGGTACCGCCAACACCGGCTCGCGCCTGTACCATCGCGGCGCCCGCCGTATGACCGATTGGAGCCTTTGACATGATCCGCCTTATGACCGCCGCCGCGTTCGCTGCAGTCTCCTTCGCCGCCGTGCCGGCCCATGCGCAGGACGAGAGCGGTGAAAAGGTCAACCAACTGATCGTCTACGGCAAGGATCCCTGCCCGCAATCCACCGGCAACGAGATTACGGTGTGCGCGCGCAAGCCGGAAGAGGAACGCTATCGGATCCCGGAGCCTTTGCGCGGGCTGGACCAGCCGCAGTCGGAAGCCTGGGCCAACAAGGTGCAGGCGTATGAAACCGTGGGCCGGTTCGGCAACTTGAGCTGCTCGCCGGTAGGTCCCGGCGGATCAACGGGCTGCGTCCAGCAGATGATCGACAAGGCCTATGCCGAGCGGGCGAACGGCACCGACGTCAAGTTTGCCGAGCTGATCCAGGCGGAGCGCGAAAAGCGTCTGTCAACCATTGATGCCACTGCGGCAGAAGAGCAGGCGCGGGTAGAAGAGGCGGAGAAGGCCTACTTCGAGCAGCAGAAGCGCCAGCAGGCGGAGCAAGACACCAAGGATGCCAGTGCCGCGTCCACCACCCCCCTGCCCACGCCCAAGTGAAGGCATGCTTCCTGTCCTGAAACCCTAATGTGCTTGTGTTGATCCGCGCTTCAAGCGCACTGCACACAACAATCGCATGAGGGGTTCGACGTAGTGATGACCGGTTCGATCGACGTCTTCCATGCCGTGGCCGGCTTGCTGGTCGGGGTGCTGGTGGGGCTGACCGGCGTAGGCGGTGGATCGCTGATGACGCCGCTGCTGGTGCTGCTGTTCGGCGTCAGCGCCAAGACGGCCGTGGGCACGGACCTGCTGTTCGCCGCGATCACCAAGATTGCCGGGTCGGTGGTGCATGGTTCACGCGAAACGGTGGAATGGAAGATCGTGCGGCGTATGGCGATGGGCAGCGTCCCGGCCGCGCTGTTGACACTGGCGGCGCTGGGCTGGATCGGTGAGGTCGGCAAATCGACCGAACATGTGATCCTGGTGTCGCTCGCCACCCTGCTGGCCCTGACGTCGATCGCGGTGTTCGCTCGCAAATGGCTGTTCGGCAAGGCGCAGCAATGGGAGGCGGCGCGCCCGCCGAGCTTGGTGCTGGGCAGTACGGTGCTGCTGGGCGCGCTGATCGGGGTTGCCGTGTCCATCTCGTCTGTCGGTGCGGGCGCGATCGGGGTAACCGTTCTGCTGGTGCTGTACCCCCGCCTGCCGGTGGCGCGCATCGTCGGATCGGACATCGCCCACGCCGTGCCGCTCGCCCTGATCGCGGGCACCGGGCACTGGATCATGGGCGATGTGAACGGCGTATTGCTCACCAACCTGCTGATCGGCTCGATCCCCGGCGTGATCCTGGGCAGCTATCTATCGTCGCACGCGCCTGACCGGGTGCTGCAGCCGCTGCTGGCAACGGTACTGGCGATCTCGTCGTGGCAACTGTTCGTGAAGGCGAACATGCCGGAAAAGGCCAAAGTCGTTGCCGTCGGGCAACACCACACACGGCCCTGAGCGGGGGGCAGAATACCTCTGCCCCGCCGCCTACCAGTCTCAGGCCAACGCGATGTCCGGCGCGTCTTCCTGCTTCATACCCACGACGTGATAGCCGCAATCGACATGGTGAGTCTCGCCGGTAACGCCGGACGCCAGGTCTGACAGGAAATATAGCGCTGATCCGCCCACATCCTCGATCGTGACGTTGCGGCGCAGCGGTGCGTTCAGCTCGTTCCATTTGAGAATGTAGCGGAAATCGCCGATGCCGCTGGCGGCCAGCGTCTTGATCGGGCCGGCGGAGATCGCGTTCACGCGGATGCCCTGCGGCCCCAGATCGTTGGCGAGATACTTGACCGAGGCTTCCAGCGCCGCCTTGGCCACGCCCATCACGTTGTAATGTGGCACAACCTTTTCGGCGCCGTAATATGTCAGCGTCAGGATCGAGCCGCCGTTGGGCATCATCGCCATCGCCCGCTTGGTGACTGCCACCAGCGAATAGGCGGAGATGTTCATTGTCATCAGGAAGTTGTCGAGGCTGGTATCGACGTACTTGCCGCGCAGCTCGTTCTTGTCGGAAAAGCCGATCGCGTGGACCACGAAATCGATGGTATCCCACCTTTCGGCGACTTTGGCGAACGCGGCATCCACGGCGTTCATGTCCGACACGTCGCATTCAAACACGAAGTCCGATCCCAGGCTTTCCGCCAGCGGGCGCACGCGCTTGGCCAAAGCCTCGCCCTGGTAGGAGAAGGCAAGCTCCGCTCCGTGTTCGCGCAGCTTCCTGGCTATGCCCCAGGCCAGCGACTTGTCATTGGCCAGGCCCATAATCAGGCCCCTCTTACCGTGCATCAGACCGGTCATTCGTTTCTTCCTGTATCATCTTCATCGTCAGGCCCCGCAGACCCCGACGATACCCTGCCCGCAGCCCCGGACGGATTATCCGCCTCTGGAGCCAGCGTCAGCGCGGCGTTGAGTTCCGCGCCTATGACCATCCCTAGTCCCACAAGCCAGAAAAAGAAAAGCGCGATCATTACCCCGGCGAGGCTTCCGTACGTCAGATCGTAGGTGAAGAAAGTCTGCAACACCTTGGGCAGCAGATACGCCACCAGCAGCCACCAGGCGGTGACCAGCGCCGCGCCAGGCCATTTGGGGCAGGGGGTGGGGCATTCCGACGGCGTGAGCAGATAGAACAGCAGATAGATCGATCCGAACAGCGCCAGTGCGCTCACCAGCCCTGAAATGGCCACTTGTTCTGACAGGGTGTCCAGTTCGGGAAACAGCGCCGTCAGGATCGATTCCATCGACGAGATCAGCACTTGCGAAGATAGCGAGATTAGCAGCAGCAGCACCGAGCCGAAGATCAGGCCGCTGGAAATCAAGCGCGATCGCCAGAAGCGGGGGCGCTTTTTCACATCATAGGCGCGGTGCAGGATGTCGCGGATGGTTTCGACCAGGCTGCCGGCGGTCCACACCCCGAAAAAGCCGCCTACCCACAGCAGCCAGCCATGCCGGGCAGCCGCGACATCGTGGGCGACCGGGCGCAGCACTTCGGCCACGCGGTGGGGCAGGGCCTGCAGCACGGCATCGATGGAAGCGCCCATCTGCGCCTGTTCACCCAAGGCCGCGAAGATGGCGGACAGCGCGATGAAGAACGGAAACAGCGCCAGCAGCGTCATATACGCCAGGTTACCGGCATGGATGAAGCCATCCTGCCAGGTGCCCGCGATCACCCGCATCACCACCCGGAACACCCGGGTTCCAGGTCCGGCCTTGCGCTTTATCCGGCGGCGCAGACCCCCGTGCTTGTGCGATTCCTCTGGCGCATCTTCTCCACCCGCAACCTGCGGTCCGGCGACCGGGACCGACAGCTCAGACGCCAAGTTTGCCGCGCACGTCGCGCCCGTCGTGCCAGCCTTCCAGGCGCTGGAGAAGGTCCGCGTCATTTTCGGGCAGGACGATCTGCAAGGTGATGAACTGGTCGCCCCGGCTGCCATCCTTGCGGGTCATGCCGCGTCCCTTCAGGCGCAGCACTTTGCCGGAGCTGGATCCGGGGGGGACAGAGAGCATCACCGCCCCGGCGCTGGTCGGCGCCTTGACCTTGGTGCCGGCCAGCGCCTCGTCCAGGGTGATCGGCAGGTCCAGCCGCAAGTCGTCGCCATCACGGCGGAAGAAGGCGTGGGGCTGGATCTGGATCGTCACGGTGGCATCGCCCGGGCCTCCCGGACCCTGCTCGCCCTTGCCGGCCAGACGCATCTGGGTACCGTCCTCGACGCCGGCGGGCAACTTGAGGTCGATCGTCTTGCCATCGGACAAGGTGATGCGCTGGGTTTTGAGTTCGGCCGCGTCGGTCAACGGAACGGCCAGCCGGTAGTTCACGCTGGCTCCGCGCGGCGCGGCGCGGGCGCGGCCACCCATGCCGCCACCGCCCATGCCGCCACGGCCACCGCCGAAGATGCCGCCGAAAATGTCTTCGATGTCGATCCCGTCATCCTGGCCAAAGCCGCCGGAAAAGCCGCGCTGGCCCCCCGGCCCGCCACCGAACCCACCGCCGCCGAAGCCGCCCCCGAAAGGGTTGGCCGGATTGCCCTCCGCGTCGATCTCGCCACGGTCGAACTGGGCGCGCTTGGCCTTGTCCGAAAGTAGGTCGTAGGCGCGCGTCACGTCGTTGAAGCGCGCGGCGGCTGCGGGGTTGTCCTTGTTGGTGTCGGGATGGAGTTCCTTCGCCAGTTTGCGATATGCGGACTTGATGTCCTTTTCGCTTGCGCCGCGCGGAACGCCCAGTGTGGTGTAAGGATCTGCTGCCATGATGGCTCTAGCTAGGTTGCGCAGCCAGTTTGGACAAGCGTTCCTGTGGCTTGCGGATGCGCGGCGCGTTCCGTAATTGCATGGGGCATTGCCGAAACGCGGCGCAACCGGTGTGCGCTGCGTGAGTTGCGGCACCGTAAACCTTACCGTGAGTGCCCGCGATGACCGCTGCTGATACCCCCACGTCCGCCCTCGACGCCGATCAGGTGCGCGAGGTGATACCCCACGGTGATCCCTTGGCGCTGTTCGCACAGTGGTATGCGGACGCGCGCGCCAGCGAGCCTAACGACGCCAACGCCATGGCGCTGGCCACCGCCACGCCGGATGGTTTTCCCTCGGTCCGCATGGTGCTGTTGAAAGACTACGGCCCCGAAGGCTTCGTGTTCTACACCAACGGCCACAGCCGCAAGGGGCGGGAGATCGCGGCCAATCCCAACGTGGCGCTGCTGTTCCACTGGAAAAGCCTGCGCCGCCAGATCCGCATCGAAGGCGCGTTGTCGCCGGTCAGCGCGGCGGAGGCGGACGCGTATTTCCATTCGCGTGCCCGCGATTCGCAGCTGGGCGCGGTCGCGTCCGACCAATCCGCGCCGCTCGATTCGCGCGGCGTGTTCCTCGATCGCTACGAAGCTGAGCGCGCCCGCTTCGCTGACCAGGAGGTCGTGCGCCCGCCGCACTGGGGCGGGTGGCGAGTGCGCGCCCAGGCGATGGAATTCTGGCACGACCGACCGTATCGGCTGCACGAACGCCGCCTGTTCCAGCACAGTGCGGATGGGTGGGCGAGCACGCTGCTGTATCCATGAGCGAAAGCGGACGCCTCAATCGCAGCGCCGCGATCGCCAGCATCTCAGCGGCCACGCTGCTGCTGGGGGTGAAAGGCTATGCGGCGTGGGCCACCGGCTCCACCGCGATGCTCGGCAGCCTGGCTGATACCGTGCTGGATCTTGTGGCCAGCGTGGCCACGCTGGTGGGCGTGTGGATCGCCGCCTCTCCGCCTGATGACAAGCACCGCTTCGGCCACGGCAAGGCGGAGGCGATCGCTGCGCTGTTCCAGATCGTACTAATCTCCATTTCGGCGCTGGGCATCGCGGCGCGCGCGGTGGAGCAGTTCTTCGCCGGTGGCCGGGTGGCTGCGGCAGGGGAGGGGATTGGCGTTTCGATCGTGGCCATCGTGGTCACTTTCGCGCTGCTTGCCTGGCAGCGGCACGTGATCCGCCGCACCGGTAGCCTGGCGATCACCACCGACAACGTCCATTATCAGTCGGACCTGCTGCTCAACCTGGCGGTGATCGCCGCGCTGGCGCTGGACCAGTACGCCGGGCTGACCGGCGCCGACCCGGTGTTCGGTCTCGCCATCGCCGGCTGGCTGGGGTGGAGCGCATGGGGCGCATCGAAGGATGTGCTGGACCAGTTGATGGATCACGAATGGCCGGTCGAAAAGAAGCAGCGCTTTCTGGCGGTGCTGGCCCGCCATCCGGACATCACCAACGTCCACGATCTGCGCACTCGCACTTCGGGGATGCGCGATTTCGTGCAGTTCCACGTGTGGGTGGACCCGGACATGACGGTGCGCGAAGCGCACCGGGTGATGGACGAAATCGAACTGCGCCTGCAGGCGGAATTTCCCGACGTGGAAATCCTCATCCATCCCGACCCCGCCGGGCATGTGGGTGAGGCAGGAAGCGCCGGGCAGGACCTGCTTCCCGCCGCGACCTGAACCTGGCCCGCCTAGCGCGTGCTGCGCAGTGCGGCCACGCACGCCGCGCGGTCTACATCGCGGCCATCCGACGATCGGCGGCTTTCCACATACGTGGCGCGGGGCTCCTTCGATGTCGCGCTGGGATACAGGTAGATATCCAGGACGCAGGCGGTGCCGGTGAACTGCAGCTTGCGGGCATCGCCTTCCCACACGTCGAGCCGTGGTTGACCTAACAGGCCCACCAGCTGGCCGCGATCCGCGCCGATCACGTTTTCCAGGCCGGGGACCATCTGCACTTGCGCGTCGCGCTGCGGAGTGCGGGCGGGCTGACGCACCACCGGCACGCCCTTGATCCGCCGTTGCGGGGCAGGGCTGCCGGTCACGCCGCCTGTGCTGGCGCAGGCGCTGAGGGTTACGGCAAGGGCAACGGCGGCGATCATGCCGCGCCAGGCGGGACGCAATCGGGCGGGCGGTGTCGGCAGGATGGTGGTCATGGTCGCCGCGCGGCATCGCCTGCGCACCGCTTCGTGTCAACGCCCCGGTGCTTGCCGAGCGGCGGGACGCGCGCTAGGCGCGCCTGATACCGGCCGGGGCGTTTCCCCTGGCCCACCACGATCTGAAGGATGTATCCCCCCATGACGCAGCCCACGCCGCCCCGGCTGGACGTGATTGCCATCGGCAATGCCATCATCGACGTTATCGCCAATTGCCCCGATGCGCTGATCGACGATCTTGGCCTGTCACGCGGCGGCATGATGCTGATCGATGCGGACCAGGCGCGCGATCTGTATGCCGCGATGGGCCCGGCGCGTGAAATCTCCGGCGGTTCGGCCGCCAATACGCTGGCCGGCCTTGCGGCTTTGGGTGCAAAATGCGGTTTCGTGGGCCAGGTGGCCGACGATCAGCTGGGCGAGGTGTTCACCCATGACATCCGCGCCGCCGGAATCGCGTTCGACGTGGCCGCGCGGGCTGGTGATCCGCCGACAGCGCGGTGCCTGATCTTCGTGACGCCGGACGGGCAGCGCACGATGAACACATTCCTGGGCGCTTCGCACTACCTTCCCGCCGAAGCGCTGGACGATGCGATGATCGCCGATGCGGCGGTGCTGTATCTCGAAGGCTATCTGTGGGACCCCGAAGAGCCGCGCGCCGCGATGCGCAAGGCGATCGCCGCCGCGCGCGCAGCCGGCCGCAAGATCGCCTTCACCCCGTCGGAATGCTTCGTGATCGAGCGCCACCGTGCCGATTTCCTGTCGCTGATCGAGGGCGGCGAGATCGACGTATTGTTCTGCAACGAGCCGGAATTGGCCGCGTTAACGAGTGAGGCAGATTTCGAGGCTGGGCTCGCGGCGCTGCGCCCCAAAGTGCCGGTGCTGGTGGTAACGCGCGGCGCGGACGGGGCGGTAGCGCTGTCCGGCGACAAACGAGCCGAAGTGGCGGCGCAGCCGGTCGACAAAGTGGTGGACACCACCGGCGCGGGGGACTTGTTCGCCGCCGGCTTCCTTTATGGCCACGTGCGCGGCAAGAGCCTTGACGATGCACTGCGAATGGGGGCCATCTGTGCCAGCGAGATCATCTCGCATTACGGCGCCAGGCCAGAATGCGATCTTGCCGCATTTGTGGCGCAACGCATGGCCTGACACGCCGGAAGGGAAGCGGTTTGACCTGCCCCGCGCTGATCGATTTCGAAGCGAGTTGCCTGCCCGAATACGGGCGTTCCTATCCGATCGAGGTTGCCGCGGCGCGCACCGACGGGTCCAGCCGGTCCTGGCTGATCCGCCCGGTGGCGCTGTGGCGCGGGTGGGACTGGTCGCCGCAAGCGCAGGCCCTGCACGGCATCACCCCGGCGATGCTGGAGGCCGATGGCCTGCCACCCGCCCAAGTAGTCGCCGAACTGGCCGACTTCGTGCGCGATGCTGACGTTTACGCCGATGCGGACGTGGACGAATACTGGCTCGAAGTGCTGTGCACCGGAGCCGGCGCGCGGCTGCCCTTCCCGGTGCGCTACCTGGGCGAGCTGCTGGTGGAGCGCGGCTATACCCGCCCGCAAGTGGTCGCCGCGCTGGAGGAAGCCAAGCGCCTGCTGCCCAAGGAACATCTCGCGCGCGAGGATGCCAAGCGCCTGGCGCTGGTGGTCAGGCTGCTGGAAGACGGGGTATCGGGCTGACTGATTGAGAGCCAGCCCGATCACGTCAGGCCTGGTCAGATGTCCTTCGATATCCCGACGAAGAAACCGCGCCGCGGACCGTACTGGGGCGCGCCCACGCCAACGCCGGTGCCGTCGCGGATTTCGTATTTCAGGTTGCCGACGTTGATGATGTCGAAACGCACCTGGATGCCCGGGCCGGCGATCTTGTAGCTGGATGACAGGTTGAACTGGGCATAGTCCTTAAGCGCCACGCCGTTCGGCACCGCGCCATCGGCGCGCAGGCCTGAACCGTAAATCATCGATCCGCCCAGCTGGAGCCCGGCAAGCGGCCCCTGCTTGAACGCATAGGAGATGCCGCCTGACCCGGTGTAGGTCTGGTCGTGGTCCAGATAGATGTAATGGGTCTGGATATAGGCAAGGTCAGCCGGGTCGAAATCGAACTGGCTTGATGTGATGTCCTTGCCCTGGGCCTTGGCATAGGCGAAGTTCGCGTAAGCCAGCCACGGCCCCTTGGTGTAGCTGACGTTGCCTTCGATGCCGTGGATCCGGCCCCTTCGGTAGTTGAAGGGGGTCAGGATGATCGGCGCGCCGAACTGCCCTTCGTCGATCAGCTGATGGCTGCGGCGGTAATAGCCGTCCAGCCCGAAAGTGACGCCCGAGGTGCCGAAGGCGTGCTGGAAGCCGACGTCGAAATAGTTCTGCCGTTCCGCAAACGGTGTGGTGTCCAGCGCGCCGGAGGGGGGGGCGGCACTGGTCCCGGCAAACTTGGAAATCGTGGTAGTGGCGACGTTTTCGAACGGGGCGGGTGAGAAGTACCGGGCGTAGCCGGCGTGGATCGTGGTGCCGGGCGTCGGCTGCCACACGAGGTTCGCGCGCGGGCTGAGTTGCTGCTCGGATCGATAGCCGTCATAATGATCGAAGCGCGCTCCGAAGTTGAAGGTGAGGGTGGGCAGCAGCTTCCATTCGTCCTGCAGGTAGACGCTTTCGGTGGTCTCGGTTTTCGCGCCGTTGTCGACGATGGTGATCGGCTGTCCGGTCTGGATGAAATTGCCGGTGTCGTCATAGCTGCCGGGGAACACTGCTGTCGCGGTTTGGCTGCTGCCGTGGTCATGCTCGAACAAGGCGCCGAAACGCAGTGTGTGGGCCGATGACAGGCGATAGGCGCCGTCAATCTGTGCGCCCGCAGTCACGTCTTTCTTGGTGGCATTCTGGGCCTGCCCGTTGAACAGCAGTTCGCCAAGCGTGTCGGGCGTGTACCGCAGCAGGGAATAGCGCGCGAACAGCGATGTCTGGATGGTAAGCGGCCCGCTGTCATGCAGGAATGCGATCTGGCCGAAGCCGGTCCGCTCAAGCTGCCTCTCGTTGAGATTGTTGGACAGATAATCGGTTTGCCCATTCACGTTCCAGCCCGGATTGGTGTCTGCTGCCTGAAGGCCGCTGGGATCCGGAATCTGGAAAAGCTGGTTTGCGTAGCCGCCGACAAAGGACACCCGGTTTTCATCGTCGAGGATGTGATCGACATAGGCGAACAGCTGGAGTTGCTTGGTGCCGTCATGAATCGGGGTGGATGTGCCATCGACACTTTCGATGCCGAGCTTGTCGTAGCGATAGTCCGCTGAAACGAAGTAGTTGGTCGATCCGGTGGAGCCGCCATACTGCACGCTTGGCTCGATCATGCCGTGGCTGCCGCCGTACAGCGAAACCGCGCCGGCGTTGTCGAAACCGGACTTGGTGGTGACGTCGATTATACCGGCGGTGCGCAGCCCGTATTGTGCCGGTAGCGCGCCGGTAAGCAGGTTGAAACTGTTGATCAGGCGCGGGGACAGGGTCTGGCCGAAAACCGCCAGGCCTTCGGGCAGGATCGTGCCGTTTATGCGATACTGCAGGTTGTTGTGATCGTCGCGGACATGGAACTGGCCGAAGCCATCCTGCACGACACCGGGAAGCTGCAGGACGATTTGGTTGAACTGCTGATTATCACCGCCCGGCAGCGCCTGGATGGTGGCATTGGTGATCGTGTAGCTGGTCGCGCCGAGCGATGGCTGGATTGAAGCGCGCGCATCGTCCAGCCTTTTCGCGGTGACGACGATGGTCGATGGGGACGCGTCAGCCGCGGGTGCGGCAGGCTGGACGCTGCCGGGTTCGGCTTGCGCGGTGGCATCCTGCGCAAACGCGGTCTGTGATGTAAACGCGAGAGCGGGGAGCGCACAGGCCCACAGCGGAAAAACACGCATGATGGTTTCCTCGGGAAGACGTCGAAATGTTGCATCTGGCGAGGGAGATGGGGTGCAGCAGCCTTGTACTCTGCGGTTGGCGCCCTTGCCGCCGCATATGTATGATACGATGTATCATTACGTCAAACGGCAAACCGAATGTAAATTATTTGTAATGTTGTGTGACAGGCGCCAGCCTGCATTGGCTAAGCCGCCGCAAGGCACCCCCCCCCGCGATAAGACGCTGCGCGTGGCAAGCGACTGCCGGCTGGCTAATCGGGCATAGCCGGGGCGACCTGCTGGCTATCCGTCGCCGGTAACGCCGTCGTCAGCCTCTTCGATCACTTCCTTGCTCACCAGGATCTTGTCGATCTTGAGCCCGTCCATATCCACCACCTCGAAGCGCCAGCCTTGCTCGGCGAAATGTTCGCCTTCGTGGGGGACCTTGCGCAGCACAGCCATGATGTAGCCCGCCACGGTCGCGAAATCGCGGTCGTCGGCCAGCGTCATTTCCAGCCGGTCCGCCAGCGCGTCCATCGGCATCGCGCCCGACACCAGCAGCGAGCCGTCTTCGCGCACGACGATCATCGGCGCATCGCCTTCGTCAAGGTGCGCAATGAACGTGCCGGCCAGCGCGGACAGCACGTCCGACGGCGTAACCAGCCCTTCGAGATGGCCATATTCGTCGTGCACCACAGCCATGGCGACCTCGGCGGTCTGCAGCTTGCGCAGCGCGTCCATGGCGTCCAGCTGGTCGGGGATGACTTCGGCCTTGCGCATCATCGCGCGCACATCGACCGGGCGGCCGGCGACCATGCAGGCGAGGACCTCTTTCACCTTGAGAATGCCCACCACGTTGTCCGGCGTGCCTTCGCCGTCCACCACGGGCAGCAGCGAGTGTGGCGATGCGTCGATCGTGGCGCGCAGCTGCGCTTCGTCCGCATCGAGGCCGACCCAGTCGATCTGGTTGCGCGGGGTCATCAGTTCGCGGATCGGGCGCTCGGCCAGGCGCATGACGCCGGTCATCATCGCGCGCTCTTCTTCCTCGATCACGCCGGAACGCGTGGCCTCGGCGAAGATCATGTGCAGTTCTTCGGCCGTCAGCTGCTCGCTGTCCCCGCGCCGTATCGAAAACAACCGCAGGATCAGCGCCGACGACCGGTCGAGCAGCCACACGAACGGCCCCATCGCGGTGGCCAGCAGGCTCATCGGCCGGGCCATCACCAGCGCCACCGGCTCTGCCATGCGCAGCGCCAACTGCTTGGGCACCAGTTCGCCCACCACAACGCTGGCATACGTCGTGCCGATGATCACCAGCGTAAATCCCAGTTCGCCGGCAAAGCGGGTGGGCACGCCCAGCAGCGCCAGCCGATCACCCACAGGCTGGCCCAGGCTTGAGCCGGAATACGCGCCGGCGATGATGCCGATCAGGGTGATGCCGATCTGCACGGTGGAGAGGAAGCGGCCAGGGTCGCTCGCCAGGTCCAGCACGGTTTGTGCCGCCCGGCTGCCCTTGTCCGCTGCGCCGCGCAGACGATTGGCGCGCGCGGACACGATCGCCAGTTCGGACATGGAGAACAGGCCGTTGAGCAGGATCAGGCCGGCGATGATGAGGACGTCGGTCCAGGGAAAAGGTGTCACAGTGCTTCAACCGCTAGCAGAGAACAGGGCCGACGCGAAGGACTCGTGTTGCGCTGCAACCGTTGTTCCCCGTCCGCCGCTGGCAGGAACACATGAGCGCGCGATTGGTTGTGCGCTGAATAGTCAATTTGCGGTTCATGTTACGTGATGCACGCGAAGGGCATGCGCCTGAACGGGCGTAAACAGGACGGGACATTTAGTATGAAGACTTCGCGTTGGCTTACTTCGGCGGCAGCCGTTTTCGCTCTGGTCACGGTTTCCGCGTGCGTTACCGATCCCAACACCGGTGAGCGCAAGGTTTCGCGCACCGCGATCGGCGGCGCGGGCGGGGCAGGACTGGGCTATCTGTTGGGTAGCGTCATCGGCGGGCGCACCGCGCGCATTCTGGGCGCCGGCATCGGCGGCGTGGCCGGCGGCGTCGTGGGCTATCAGATGGACAAGCAGATCAAGGAGCTGAAGGAGCAGACCGCAGGCTCGGGCATCGACGTGACGCAGGAGGGCAACGGCATCCTGGTGAACCTGCCCGACGTGACGTTCGCGGTCGATTCCACCGTCATCACCCCTTCCTTCCAGGCGGCGCTGGATAAAGTCGCCAACTCGATGGTCGAATATCCCAACAGTCTGGTCGACGTGTACGGCCATACCGATTCCACCGGCTCGGATGCCTACAACATGGACTTGTCCAAGCGGCGCGCCGATTCGGTCGCGCGTTACCTTATCGGTCGCGGCGTATCCTCGTCGCGCATCCAGACCCAGGGTATGGGCAAGAACTATCCGGTGGCGGACAACAACACCCCGGAAGGCCGCGCGCTCAACCGCCGGGTTGAGATCAAGATCACGCCGGTCACCACGGACGACGTGCGCTCCGCGCGTTAGAACGCCGCCACGCTGCGTGGCTTGCGCTCCTGCAGGCAAAGGGTTTACGCCCCTGCCTGCAGAAGCGGGAGCGGCGTGATGCGAGTGATGATGGCGGCGGCAGCGCTGATGCTCTGCCTGATCCCCGGTTTGGCGAGTGCCGCCTGGCTGGAGGCGTCCAGCGACCATTTCGTGATTTACGCGAACGACAGCGAACGCGACATCACCCGGTTCGCGCAGCAGCTTGAACGCTATCACGCCGGCATGGCCAGTGTGCTGGGCGTAGACATTGTGGCCCCCAGCCCGTCCAACCGCGTCACCGTATATGTCGTGCGCAACGATCGCGCGGTCCGCCAGGTTTATGGCGGCAACAACAAGTATCTGGGCGGGTTCTACGTGCCCCACGCCGGCGGCTCGATCGCCGTGGTACCGGCGGTGCAGACAGGCAACGGGCCGGTAACCTTGTCGATGCTGGTGCTGCTGCACGAATATGCCCATCACTTCATGATTTCGTCCAATGCAGCCGCGATGCCTCGCTGGTTGAGCGAGGGCTCGGCGGAATTCTTTGCGTCCAGCGGGTTCGATCCGGACGGCAGCATCTGGCTGGGCCGCCCGGCGCAGCATCGCGCCGGCGAGCTGTATCTGGCCAAGGACGTCAAAGTCGCCGACCTGCTCGATCCCACCCAGTATGATGCGCGCCCGCACACTACCTACGATGCCTTTTACGGCAAAAGCTGGCTGCTGTATCATTACCTTACGTTCGAGCCCGCCCGCAAAGGGCAACTCAGGCGCTACGTGCAGCTGTTGCAGGCGGGCGAGAGCCAGCGCGACGCCGGCCTCCATGCGTTTGGCGACTTTGCGGTGCTGGAAAAAGACGTGGAGCGCTATCTCGCCCGGCCCAAGATGTCGGCGTTGAAGTTGCAGCCCCAGCTGTTGCACGTCGGCCCGGTTCGGGTACGGGCGGTGTCAGCGGGCGAAGCAGCGGTGATACCCTCCCGCCTGCGATCCAAGCGCGGTATCTCGACGACCGAAGAAGCGGCAGAGGTTCTGGCCGATACCCGCAAGGTCGCCGCGCAATACCCGGACGATCCTGCGGTCCTGTCGCAGCTGGCCGAGGCAGAATACGATGGCGGGCATGACAAGGAAGCCATCGCCGCCGCTGATGCGGCGCTGGCGCGCGATCCCAAGCAAGCGAACGCCTATGTCCAGAAAGGCCTGGCGCTGTTTCGCGAAGCAAACGCGGCGGACGCGGACAGCAAGGCGGCGGCTTTCAAGGCGGCGCGCAGGCCCTTCATCGCGCTTAACGCCATGGAAAACGATCATCCGATTCCGCTGATCTATTTCTACCGCAGTTTCGCCGAGCAAGGCATCAAACCCCCGTCGCTCGCCGTCGACGGCCTGATCCGCGCCGTGCAACTCGCACCGTTCGACATGGGGCTGCGCCTGATGCTGGGCCATGTGCTCATCCGGCAGGGCCGCCAAGACGAGGCGCGGATCGCGCTCGCGCCCGTGGCGTACAATCCGCATGACAGCGAATTGGCGGGCCGCGCCCGGCAGTTGCTGGAACGGATGGACAAGGGCCAGGCCGGCAAGCGGGCAAACCTGGACGACGCCGATAGCGATGAACCGGCGCCCGCCGCCCCGGCTTCGGCGCCGGCTCAGACGCAATAGCGCGCCGCACGCTCCGCCAGGCGCCCCACGGCGGCGGGGTGGATGCCGGTGGAAGACACCATCACGCCGAACGCGCGGGGATCGCGCTTGTTGTAATTGAGCGGATTGCCGAAGGCGTCGGTCACCACCGCACCCGCCTCGCGCGCGATCAGCCCGGCGGCAGCAATGTCCCACTCGTATCCCCAGCGCAGCGTCGTGAGCAGGTCGGCGCGGTCGTCGGCGATCATCGCCATGCGCAGCGCGATCGAATTGGGCTGGTCGACAAGGCACAAGTCGGCATCTTCGGCGGCGAGCTTACGCGCCGGCACGCGCGCTCCGGCAAGCTGCGCCCGGTGGCTCGCGACCAGCGGCTGCCCGTTCAGCCATGCGCCCTTGCCCGCTTCCGCCCACCAGAACTCCCCGCCCTGATCACGCGCGCGCGCCGGCGCGTACAAATAACCGAGCAGGGGCCGACCGGTATTGACCAGCGCCACCGAGATCGCCCAGCCCGTCCGTCCGCGAATATAATCGCGCGTGCCGTCGATCGGGTCGACCAGCCAGACCAGCTCATGGTCCTGGCGCTCCGCCGTGTCCGCCGTCTCCTCGGAAAGCCACCCGGCGGAAGGCAGCAGCGCGCTAAGTTCGCGCTTCAGGAACGAATCGACCGCCAGGTCCGCCGTGCAAACCGGGCTGCCGGGCGTCTTTTCCCACGACGCCAGATCATGGCCATCACCCGGCCAAGACGCCAGTGCGATCTGCCCTGCGCTGCGTACGATGGTTTCCAGCCTGTTCCGGTCAATCATATTGCTATTGCGTTTCGCTATCAAACGTTCTGAAAAAGTTCACCTGTCACTATGCATTTGCGCAGTGACCGGGCCTTTTCAAGGCTGCCGTGATGTGCTTAGGCGGACGACGCGAACTTTGGCTACGGCGCCTTCCCAAGGGACTCCAGCAGAAAGCGATTTGAGCGATGAACATTCACGAATATCAGGGCAAGGAACTGCTTGCCAAGTACGGTGTAGGCATTCCTGCCGGCATTGCCGCCCTCACGGTTGAAGAAGCGGTTGCCGCCGCCAAGCAACTGCCGGGACCCCTGTATGTCGTGAAGGCGCAGATCCACGCGGGCGGTCGCGGCAAGGGCAAGTTCAAGGAACTGGGCGCCGACGCCAAGGGCGGCGTGCGCTTGGCCAAGTCGATCGAGGAAGTGGAAGCGTTCGCCAAGGAAATGCTCGGCAACACGCTGGTCACCATCCAGACCGGTGAAGCGGGCAAGCAGGTCAACCGCCTGTACGTGACCGACGGTGTTGACATCGCCAAGGAATACTACCTGTCGATGCTGGTCGATCGCGCGTCGGGCCGCGTCGCCATGATCGTGTCGACCGAAGGCGGCATGGACATTGAAGAAGTCGCCCACTCCACCCCGGAAAAGATCGCCACCATCACGATCGACCCCGCCGAAGGCTTCCAAGCCCACCACGGGCGCGCTGTGGCGTTCGCGCTCAAGCTGTCCGGCGATCTCAACAAGCAGGCGCAGAAGATCGCCAAGCAGCTGTACACCGCCTTCATCGGCCTGGACTGCGACATGGTGGAAATCAATCCGCTGGTTGAAAGCAAGGACGGCCAGCTGCTGGTGCTCGACACCAAGATGAGCTTCGATTCGAACGCGCTGTATCGTCACCCCGACGTGTTCGCCCTGCGCGACGAGACCGAGGAAGATCCCGCCGAGATCGAGGCCAGCAAGTATGACCTGGCCTACATCAAGCTGGACGGTGACATCGGCTGCATGGTCAACGGTGCTGGCCTTGCCATGGCGACGATGGACATCATCAAGCTTAACGGCAAGTTCCCCGCCAACTTCCTTGACGTGGGCGGCGGCGCCAACAAGGAAAAGGTGACGGCGGCGTTCAAGCTCATCCTGTCCGACCCGGCGGTGAAGGGCATCCTCGTCAACATCTTCGGCGGCATCATGAAGTGTGACGTCATCGCCGAGGGCATCGTTGCTGCGGCGAAGGAAGTGAACCTGCAGGTTCCGCTCGTCGTCCGCCTCGAAGGCACCAACGTCCAGCAGGGCAAGGACATCCTCGCGAATTCCGGTCTCGCCATCGTTCCTGCCAACGATCTGGGCGATGCCGCCAAGAAGATCGTGGCCGAGGTGTCCAAGGTCGCCTGATCGCACGCGGTGCCTGTGATTGCATGAGCGCCACAAAGACGGCGGGGGTGGCGCAAACCCCCGCCGTTTGCACATGTTGCGCCAGCACACCCGCGATGGATTGCGCTCCCGCCCCGCCACCGCTGGTGAGGGGTTGACGCAAAGGGGAAGGGGCGCGATAGCTCGCCCAGCCTATTTTTAACTGCGCGGTTAAATCGCCGTTTCTGCCTTGAGAGGACATATCACAATGAAGATCCTCGTGCCCGTTAAGCGGGTGATTGACTATAACGTGAAGCCACGCGTGAAAGCCGATGGCACCGGGGTCGATCTTGCCAACGTTAAGATGAGCATGAACCCGTTCGACGAAATCGCCGTCGAAGAAGCTATCCGTCTTAAGGAAGCTGGCAAGGCGGAAGAAATCGTCGCGGTTTCGGTCGGGCCGACCAAGGCGCAGGAAACTCTTCGCACCGCGCTGGCGATGGGCGCTGATCGTGCGATCCTGATCGAGACCGACGCCGAAGTGGAACCGCTGGCGGTTGCCAAGCTGCTCAAGGCGATCGTTGCCGAAGAAAACCCGGGCCTGGTCATCCTGGGCAAGCAGGCGATCGACGACGATTCGAACCAGACCGGCCAGATGCTCGCCGCGCTGCTCGGTCGGCCGCAGGGCACGTTCGCCAGCAAGGTGGATGTGGACGGCGATCACGTAGCGGTCACCCGCGAAGTCGATGGCGGCCTGGAAACGGTGAAGCTGGCGATCCCCGCTGTCGTCACCACCGACCTGCGCCTGAACGAGCCGCGCTATGCCTCGCTGCCCAACATCATGAAGGCGAAGAAGAAGCAGCTCGATGTGAAGACGGCTGCCGATTACGGCGTCGATATCGCGCCGCGCCTCAAGACCCTGAAAGTGTCCGAGCCGCCGGTGCGCACTGCCGGCATCAAGGTCGCTGATGTCGATGCGCTCGTCGCCAAGCTCAAGGAATTGGGCGTCGCCTGAAGGCGCACCCCGCGAAAGGACATAGAGTTATGAAGACGCTCGTCTGGGTCGAACACGACAATGCGTCCGTCAAGGATGCCACGCTTGCCGTCGTCACCGCCGCTGCCAAACTGGGTGAAGTGCATCTGCTGGTCGCCGGATCGGGCTGCCGCGCCGTGGCCGACGAGGCCGCGCAGATCACCGGTGTCGGCAAGGTCCACCTGGCGGACGATGCGGCGTACGAACACGCGCTGGCCGAAAACGTCGCGCCGCTGGTGGTGCAGCTGATGGGTACGCACGATGCGTTCCTGGCACCGGCGACCACCACTGGCAAGAACCTCGCCCCGCGCGTTGCAGCGCTGCTGGACGTGATGCAGCTGTCCGACATTCTGTCGGTCGAAGGCGAGAAGACCTTCACCCGGCCGATCTATGCGGGCAACGCTATCGCCACGGTGGAATCGAGCGATGCCAAGCTGGTCATCACCGTGCGCGGCACCGCGTTCGCCAAGGCCGAGGCGACTGGCGGCTCCGGCACGGTCGAGGACGTTGCGGTTACCGGCGATGCCGGCCTGTCCAGCTTCGTGGGCGCCGAACTGGCCAAGTCTGAACGCCCCGAACTCACTAGCGCCAAGATCATCGTGTCGGGTGGCCGCGCCCTCAAAGATGCGGAAACCTTTCAGGCCACGATCCTGCCGCTGGCAGACAAGCTGGGCGCGGCGGTTGGCGCCAGCCGCGCGGCGGTGGATGCAGGCTATGTGCCCAACGACTATCAGGTTGGCCAGACCGGCAAGATCGTCGCCCCACAGGTGTATATCGCGGTGGGTATTTCCGGCGCGATTCAGCACCTTGCCGGCATGAAGGACTCCAAGACCATCATCGCCATCAACAAGGACGAGGACGCACCGATCTTCCAGGTGGCGGACATCGGCCTGGTCGCGGATCTGTTCACCGCCGTGCCGGAGCTTGCCAGCAAGCTGTGATCCGGCGCGCCGCGCAAAGCATCACAAAGACCCTCGGAAGGCAAACTTCCGGGGGTTTTTTGTTGCCCGCACTCTGTTACGTTGCCGGCGGGGTCTGGGGGAAAGCGTGCATGTATATCCGCTCAATCACGGGATTATTTCTGCTTCTGGCTGCCGGCCAGCCAGCGTTGGCGGCACCGAAAGAGACGGTGCTGGCGCCCGCATCGCCGTGGAACCTGGATGCCACGCCATCGGGCTGCGCGCTGCGCCGTGCGTTCGGAACCGGCACACCAGCGCTCATGCTGGAGATGAACCGCAACGCGCCAAGCCAGGATTTCGAACTGATCGTGATTGGCGAGGAGATGCGCGGCATCGCCAAGGCGTCAGAATTATTTTACCGCTTGGGCCGATTGCCTAATGAGAAATATCCTCTGGCCTTCATACCGGGCACCACGGTCCGCGGCGAGGCAAAAAACATCCCGACGGTTTTCGCGACTGCGGCCTTGACCAACAGGGCGTATCAGATGGCCGATGCCCAGCTGTCGCTCATCGAAGGGCAGGCGACCGATATAACACTGGAATGGTCGAATAAGCGCTTGACCCTTGGCACTGGTTCGCTGGCGAAGCCGTTTGCCCTTATGCGCCAATGTACTGCAGCACTGGTAAAATCCTGGGGCCTTGATCCGGAGGAGCAGCGGATGCTTTCTCGGCGGCTGGAACCAATCGATGTCAACACGTGGGGCCAACAGATCGGGGCAGCAACTACGGTCGGTATGACGGGAGGGCAAGCACGGATCAACGTCAGGCTGATCGTCGACAGCAATGGGGTTCCCACCGACTGCACGGTATTGCGTTCTTACAACAAGCCCGTTTTCGATGCGGCAGCATGTCGATTGCTCAAGCGAATTGCGCGGTTCAAACCCGCGCTGAACCGCCAGGGCAAACCCGTCGCGTCGTACTACACCAACACCGTCGTGTGGCGGTCCATGTGATCCCTAGCATGCGCCGCGCTCCAGCAGCGTGATGTGCACGTCCTCATCGGTGCAGTGTTCGTCGTACGCCACAAACCCCAGCCTCGCCGCCAATCGCGCTGACGCCGTGTTGCCGTGTTCGATCATGCACGCGATCCGGCGTGGCCCGTGCGTGTGGTTGAACCACGCCAGCGCCGCGTCCATCACTTCGCAGGCGATGCCATGCCCGCAGCGGTCATGTCGCACGATCCAGCCGGCTTCGGGCACGTCGTCCATGCCTTTGCCAAAGCCGCGCCACGAGTGGAAGACGCCGCATGTGGCGATGATTGCGTCGTTGCCATGCGCGCGGACATGGAAGGTGCCATAGCCATGCAGCGCCCATGATCCAGCGTTGCGCTGCAGTCGCTCAAAAACAGCCGGCGCGCCCGCGCGGTTGGGCCCAAGGAACCGGCGTGTTTCCTCGTCAGCCATGAGGTCTACCAGATCGGGAAGGTCGCTCGCTCGGGGACGCCAGAGATCGAACCGTGCGGTGGACAGCACCGGCCTCTCGCTCACAGCAACTGGTCCACCGCGTGAATGCAGATGCCGAACAGTCCGCCCACCAGCGTCCCGTTGATGCGGATGAATTGCAGATCGCGGCCTACCGCGCCCTCGATCCGGTTGCTGACCGTGCTGGCATCCCACCGCTTCACGGTTTCGGACACCAGCCGCACGATCTCGTCACCGTAACGCGCCGTGACACCGACGAGCGTGCGGCGGGCGAACCGGTTGATCTGGTTTTGCAGGCGCGGATCATCGCGCAAGGCCCCGCCCAGTTCGGCGAACATCGTGGTAAGCTGGCCGGAAAGCGCTGTGTCCGGGCTGCGCGCGGCATCTATCAGCTTACGGCGCAACCGCTCCCACACGCCCTGCCACCATTGCCCCACGGCAGGGTTGGCGATGAGTTCGCGCTTGGCGGTCTCAACCCGTTCGCGCGTTTCCGGATCATGCACCAGCTTGGCGGCGAAGTCTTCCAGCATCAGGCCCAGCTTGATCTTGAGCGGATGATCAGGCTCGACGATCATCTCCGCCAGCAGCTTGTACAGCCCGTCCAGCACCGAACTGGCGATGCGGCTGTCCAGCCCGGTGAAGCGCAGCAGTCCGTTCGCCCGTTCGCGGATCATGGCGCGCACCAGTTCCTCGTTGGCCTCCAGCGCTTCCCCGGCCCAGCGGATCGCGGAATCGATCAGCGGTAGATGCCGCCGGTCGGCAATCATGGCGGACAGCATCTGGCCCAGCAGCGGCGCCACCTCCACGCGTTCCAGCTGCCGGGCAAGGCCGGCGCGCACCTGGTTGCCCAGCCGTTCCGGATCGAGCGATTCCAGCACGTCGGCGATCAGGTTGGCCGCACCGCCGCGAAGGCGCGACGGATCGTTGCGGACCGGATCGCCCATGAACGTGCCGGCGGCTCCGGCGAAATTAAAACCGTGCACCCGCCGCGCCACGACCTGAGGCGTCAGGAAGTTTTCGCGCAGAAACGTGGCCATCGAATCGGCGATCCGGTCCTTGTTCTCCGGGATGATCGCGGTGTGCGGGATCGGCAGGCCCAGCGGACGGCGGAACAGGGCGGTCACCGCGAACCAGTCCGCCAGCCCGCCTACCATCGCCGCCTCTACAAAGGCGATGGCATAGCCAAGGGCCGGGTTCCAGTCGGGATGCAGGCCTGACAGCCGGCGCAGCACCACGAAAGCGACCGCCATCACCAGCAGCAGTCCGGTGGCGAACAGGCGCATGCGGCGGGCCCGGTCCGGCCCTCGCAATGTCAGCGCATCATTCGCGTCCCTGCGCCCGGCTGGCGGCAAAGCGATCCTTCCTATTGCGCCGGGTGCGGTTGGTAGCGTTCATCCGTGCCGCCCGGGCCATGCTTTTCCGGATCGTACGTCAGCAGCGACTTGCGCAGCCGTGGGCCGATCCGCTTTTCGAAACCATCGGCAAGGCTGAAGGCTGCAGGCACGATCACCAGCGTGAGCAGGGTGGACAGGATCAGCCCGCCGATGACGGTGATCCCCATCGGCTGGCGGAACGCGCCGTCTCCGGAAATGGACAGCGCGGTGGGGACCATGCCGGCGGTCATCGCCACGGTGGTCATCACGATCGGCTGGGCACGCTTGTGCCCGGCGTCCATGATCGCGGTCACCTTGTCCACGCCGCGCGCCATCTCCTCGATCGCGAAGTCGATCAGCAGTATCGAGTTTTTCGCGACGATGCCCAGCAACATCAGGATACCGATGTAGACCGGCATGGAAATCGGCTGGCCCGCTACGGTCAGCGCAAGCATCCCGCCCAAGGGCGCCAGCAGCAGTGAGGCCATGTTGACCAGCGGCGAGACGAAGCGCTTGTAAAGCAGCACCAGCACCGCGAAGACCAGGAAGATGCCGCTGACCACCGCGATCACGAATTCGCTGATCATCTGCGCCTGCCACTTGTCCTCGCCCACGGGCGCATTCGATACGCCTGCCGGCAGATTGCGCATGACCGGCAGCTTCTGGATCGCCTCCAGCACCGGCCCCTTGACCTGGCCCTGGCCAAGATCGGCGCCCACAAACACCCGGCGTGACTGGTTGTAGCGCTGGATCTGGGTGGGGCCTGCGCCAAAGTCGATCTGTGCCACCCGTTTCAGCGGAACCGTACCGCCCGTGACAGTGGCCACCGGCAGGTTCTCAATCGTCGAGAAGTCGCGGCGGGACGTGCGGTCAAGCAGGACGCGGATCGGCACCTGCCGATCGCTGAGCGAGAACTTGGCGGTGTTCTGGTCGATTTCGCCAAGGGTGGCGATGCGGATCGTCTGGCTGAGCGCCGCCGTGGTCACGCCCAGCTGGGCGGCAAGGTCGATGCGCGGCGAGATGATCAGTTCGGGGCGCTGCAGATCGGACGCGATCCGCGGGGCGACGACGCCCGGGATCGTGCGCATCTGTTCGGCCAAGGTCTGCGCGGTCTTGTTGAGCAGCTGCGAATCGCTGCCGGACAGCATGACCGAGATGTCGCGTCCGCTACCGAAACCGCCGGACTGGGAGGCAAAGCTTACCCGCGCGTCCGGGATCGCCTGCAGTTGCGGGGCCATCCGGCGCTCGAACGAGACGCTGGTGCCCGTGCGCTCGTTGGCGGGCTTGAGCGCCAGGTACAGGTTGCCCGAACCCTCCCCGGAGAACGCCAGCACCTGCTTCACCTCGGGCTGCTTTTCCAGCATCCGGGTGACATTGGCGGTCACCTGCTCGGACTGTTCGAGGGTAGTGCCGGGCACCATCTCGATCTTGACCTCGCTGGTGTCCTCGTTGGTGTTGGGCTGGAATTGCTGGGGCAGCCCGGCCAGCAGCGCAAACGTCAGCACCAGCGCATAGGCAGAGGCGCAAAAGGCGTAGAAGCGGTGGTCGTGCATCCGGGCGATCACCCGGTCGGTGAAATAGCGATACCAGCGACCGAAACCGCCCATCGCAGCGGCCATCATCCGGAACGCCTTGCCCAATCCCCAGATAACGAAGGGAATGCCGAAAGGCGCGGCGGCGGCGGCCAGCACGAAGGCGGCTTTGTCCAGCCCGATGGCGGTACCGCCTGCCTGAACTCCTGAAAAGGTCAGATAGGCCAGCACCAGGCCGCCGGCAAACAGCAGCACGAAGGCCAGCGCGGCGCCAAGGACGTACACGAAGCGGCGGGGCTGGGGGACCAGCGCAGCCTTGCGGCGGTGCGCTTCGCGGCTGTCCAGCGTCCAGGCCAGGATCTTCATGTAGATGTCCATCAGGCGTCCGCCGCCATGCTCGGCATGGCCATGGGCCTTGAGGAAATACGCGGCGACCATCGGCGTGATGATGCGCGCCACCGCAAGGCTCATCAGCACGGCGGCCACTACGGTCAGGCCGAAGGCCTTGAAGAACTGCCCTGGAATGCCCGGCATCAGGCCCACCGGCAGGAACACCGCGACGATGGAGAAAGTGGTGGCCACGACAGCAAGGCCGATTTCGTCCGCCGCGTCGATGGACGCCTGATAGGCGCTTTTGCCCATGCGCATATGCCGCACGATGTTCTCGATCTCGACGATCGCGTCATCGACGAGGACGCCCGCCACCAGGCTGAGCGCCAGCAGCGAGAGGAAGTTGAGCGTGAAGCCCAGCAGATCCATGAACCAGAAGGTCGGTATCGCGGACAGCGGAATGGCCAGCGCCGAGATCATCGTGGCGCGCCAGTCCCGCAGGAACAGATAGACTATCACGATCGCCAGCACGGCCCCTTCGACCAGCGCTTCCATCGAGCTGGTGTACTGGCCGCGCGTGTAATCCACCTGCGAGAACAGGCGGGTGATGTGAATGTCGGGATGGGATTTCTTGATCGCGTCCAGCTTGAGCATCGCCGCATCGTAGACGGCGACGTCCGATGCGCCGCGCGCGCGCGAAAAGCCGAACGTCACCACTTCGCGCCCGTCCACGCGGGCGATGGAGGTGCGATCGGAATAGCCGTCGGACACGTTGGCGATGTCGGCCAGCTTCACCGAGCGCCCGCCGCCAAGGTTGATGCGCTTTTGCGAAAGGTCATAGGCCGTAGCCGCGTTGCCCAGCACGCGCACGGACTGGCGCGATCCCGCGATTTCGGCCTGCCCGCCCGCCGCATCGACGTTCACCTGCCGCAGGACGGAGTTCAGCGATTCGGCGCTGACCCCCAGCGCCACCATGCGCTGCGGATCGATGACCACCCGGATTTCCCGGGTAACGCCGCCGTCCCGGTCCACAGACGCCATGCCCTCGACGGACAGCAGGGATTTGGAAATGGTATCGTCCACGAACCAGCTGAGCTGTTCGATGGTCATGTCATCGGCGCTGACCGAGAAATACGCGAGGTTGCCGCTGCCACCCGCTTCGATTTTCGCGACTTGCGGTTCCAGGATGCCGTCAGGCAACTGGCCGCGCACCTGATCGACCGCGTTCTTCACCTGATTGGTGGCGACATCGACATTGGTGCCCACGGTGAAGGATACGATCGTGGTTGAGCGGCCTTCGGACGCGGTGGACTGGATCTCCTCGACACCGGGGATCGAGCGCACCGCCCCTTCCACGATCTGGGTGATCTGCGTCTCGATTTCCGTCGGCGCGGCGCCCGGTTGGGACACGCTGACCCGCACGCCGGGAAAGTCGATGTCCGGCATGTTGTTGATGTCCATCCGGTTGAACGCGACAATGCCCGCGATCACCAGACCGATGAAGAAGACGATCGGGATGATCGGGTTGCGGATCGACCAGGCAGAGATATTACGCATGGGCTTCGGCCTGCCGTTACTTGGCGGCGGGGTCGGCAGCGAGACGGGTTTTCACCTTGTCGCCGTCGTTGAGGAACCCGCCGGCACGCAGCACCACGCGTTCATTACCGGCAAGGCCGGACGCGATGGTAATGCCCTGCGCAGTGACCAGCCCGGTTTTCACGGCTCGGCGATGGGCACGTCCGGAGGCATCGACCACGTACACGAAGGTGCCCTTGGCGTCGGTCTGGATGGCGGATTCGGGCAGCATCGGCGCTGTCACCGCGCCGCTTTCGATCACGGCGCTGGCAAAGCCGCCGGGCCGCAGGGCGGGGTCGTACCCCAGCGCGATGCGCGCGGTGCCCTGCCGGGTGGTGGCATCGATGGTCGGCGAAATCTGCCAGATGTGGCCGATCAGCGTCTTGCCTGAACCGACTGGGGTCACTTTCGCTTCGCCGCCTACGGCCAGCCTTGCCAGATCGTCCTCAGACAACAGCGCGGGCAGTTCCATTTCACCGTCCCGCGCCAGGCGGAACAGCACGCCGCTGCCGCCGCTCACCACCTGGCCCACCTCGACGTTGCGTTCCAGCACCAGGCCGGAGGCCGGGGCCACGATGTTGAGCCGCGCGTTCTGCGCGTTGAGCTGGCCCAGGGTGGCGCGGGCCACCTTGACGCGGGCGACGGCCGCATCCCGGGTTGCGGTAAGCTGATCAATGTCGGCCTTGGAAATGAACCCGCGATCGACGAGCTTGAGCCCGCGGTCGAGGTTGGACTGGGCGATGCGGGCGTCCGCTGCGGCAACCTGCACTTGCGCGGCCTGGCTGGCGGCGGACTGCTGTTGTACCGAGCGGTCGATCACGGCGAGAACCTGGCCCTGGCGTACCCAGGTGCCAGCATCGACCCGCACCTCGCGCACCTGGCCACCTTCGCCGACCGAGCCGACCGGCATCGATCGCCGCGCCGCAAGCGAGCCGGTTCCCGTGATCTCTCCGGCCACGGAGGATTTGCCTGGGACGACGACCGTGACGACCGGGATCTGCTCGGCGCCAGCGTTCGCCGCATCGGCTGCGCCATCACGATGAAGGAAGAACCACAAGCCCACCAGCACGGCGACCACCACCAGCCCGGCCAGTGTGATCAAACGCCAGGAGTGACGTTCGTGAGCCGGCTGCGCCAGCGGATCGGCGGCATAGGAGGTCTGCGCGTCGTGGGCGGGTATGCTCGGATCAATCTTGCTGTCGTAATTCATGCGTTCACCGAAAAGCAGTGCACGTGCCCCCCTGGCAGCGCGCCCTCCCGCCACGTCCAACTATATGTCCGCGCATGGCAGGCCATGAAACAAACCGTTGGTGAGGCTGAAAATCGGCTAATTCATATACCTGCCGCCGGTTAGTGGCAACGTGAACTCTTCTGTGGTCCATCTGCCATCGACGAACGACTTGGCAGTTCTCAGCCCGGCCGAAATCGTAATTTCATTACGGAAATCAGGCCGAAACTGCGCGTAAAGTGCGCATCTGTGATCCTGACGGGTTTACAGCGTCCGCCCCGCGAGACTGCAACGCGTCGACACTGGGCTCCGACCGACTTTGGGCGCAGCGGCCAAAACCGCAGGATGTGCAAAATGGTGGCCGAGGGAAGGGGGCATCCGCAGCCCCCTTCGTTTCACCAGATCAGCGGCTTGCCAGTTCCTTGTTGAACCACAGCGCGATCAACGTCGCCAGTGCGCCGGACAGCAGGTACGCGCCCGAGGCGATCAGGCCGAACTTCACCGACAGGGCAAGCGCGGCCAGCGGGGCGAAGCCCGCGCCGAACAGCCACGCCAGATCGCTGGTCAGCGCCGAGCCGGTATAGCGGTGCTCGGTCTTGAAGGCCGAAGACACCACGCCGGACGATTGGCCGAAAGCAAGCCCCAGCAGGATGAAGCCGGAGATCATGAACACGATCTCGCCCGCCGCGCCGCCGTCGAGCAGCTGCGGCGCGAAGCCGCTGAAAACGGCGATGCCCACCGCGCACGCGCCCAGCAGGGTACGACGACCGTAGCGATCCGCCAGGCGGCCCGAGATGATCATGGCCACCACACCGAACGCCGCAGCCAGTGCTTCGATCAGCAGGAATCCGGTCGGTGCCTCACGCGTGAACAGGAACACCCAGGACAGCGGAAAAACCGTGACCATGTGGAACAGCGCGAAGCTGGCGAGCGGGGCGAATGCGCCGATCACCACGGTGCGCCATTCCTGTGATACAGTGCCCAGCACGCTGACGGGCTGCAGGTCGCGGCTGGCGAACAGGGTCTGGAATTCCTCGGTCACCACGATCCGCAGGCGTGCGAACAACGCCACCACGTTGATCGCAAAAGCCACGAAGAATGGGTAACGCCAGCCCCAGTCCAGAAAGTCCGCCGCCGGCAGCGCCGCGATCATGAACGCAAACAAAGTGCTCGCCACGATCAGCCCGAACGGGGCGCCAAGCTGCGGGATCATCGCATACCAGCCGCGGCGGTTTTCCGGTGCATTGAGCGCCAGCAGCGAGGCCAGCCCGTCCCACGTGCCGCCAAGGGCAAAGCCCTGGCCCAGACGAAACAGCATCAGCAGCCATATCGAGGTCGTTCCTGCCGTTTCATACGAAGGCAGGAACGCGATCGCGGCGGTCGATCCGCCAAGGCCGAACAGCGCGATCGTGAGCTTCACGCCGCGCCCGTATGCGCGGTCGATCGCCATGAACACCAGCGATCCGACCGGGCGCGCGATGAAGGCTAGCGCGAAGATCGCAAAGGAATACAGCGTGCCGGTCAGCGCATCCACGAACGGGAAGAACAGCTTGGGAAACACCAACACCGAGGCGATGGCGTATACGAAGAAGTCGAAGAACTCCGACGTGCGACCGATGACGACGCCGATAGCGATTTCGCCCGGTGATATCGTGTGCGCCGCCTTGAAGCTTGGCAGGCCAAGTTCCTCGCGGGTCTGGTGGGCGGTGTTGGTGCTCATCTGGCGGTTCGCGGCCTTCGTGTGGTATCGGTCAAGCGGAACGCGGGAACACTTGCGTGCGTTCCGCGAATCGATCCCGCACGACAAGCGCGCGGGATCAGCATGTGCCGCTCCTATCATACCGAACGGCGATCGAGGGGATTGGACAAAATGTCCTATGTTCGCATCCGCAGCACGAGCCTAGGCGACACGCCATGCATTCGTCCGATTCACGTCTGAACCCGTCCGGTCGCAGCAGCGCGCTGCGTCGTTCCCGAATCGCGCGCCTGGCTGGCACGCTGGGACTTGTCGCGGCTTTGTCCGGCTGCAACACGGTCGTTCTTAACCCCGCCGGAGACGTTGCGCGCCAGCAGGGCGACCTCGTGATCGTGGCGACGCTGCTGATGCTGCTGATCGTGATCCCGGTGATGGCGGCGGTAGTGATCTTCGCTTGGCGTTACCGTGCATCCAACAAGGTCGCGAAGTATGAGCCGCACTGGGATCACTCCACGCAATTGGAACTGCTGATCTGGGCCGCGCCGCTGCTGATCATCATCTGCCTAGGCGCCGTGACCTGGGTGAGCACGCACTTGCTCGACCCCTATCGCACGATTGGCCGGATCGACCGGGCCACCCCGGTCAGCGCCAACGTGAAGCCGCTGGAAGTGGAAGTCGTCGCGCTCGACTGGAAATGGCTGTTCATCTATCCCGAGCAGGGCATCGCTACGGTCAACGAACTGGTGGTTCCGATCGGTCGCCCGCTGCAGTTCCGCATCACCGCCTCCAGCGTGATGAATTCGTTCTATGTGCCGGCGATGGCGGGCCAGATCTACGCGATGCCCGGCATGGAAACGCGCCTGCACGCGGTGATGAACCAGCCCGTCCAGTCGATGGGGTTCTCCGCGAACTATTCCGGCGCCGGCTTTTCCAAGATGCGCTTTCCGATGCGCTCGGTGCCTCAGGGCGATTTCAGCCAGTGGGTGAGCGCGGTGAAGGCGGGCGGTGACAAGAACGCCGGCAACCTGGACCGCGCCGCGTATCTGGCGCTCGAAAAGCCCAGCGAGGGCGTGCCGCCTACCCGTTATGCTGCCGTCGATCCGGCGTTGTACGGTGCCATCGTCGACATGTGTGTTGAGCCGGGCAAGATGTGCAACAGCGAGATGATGGCGATCGATGCGCGCGGCGGGCTGGGCAAGGCCGGCATTCGCAACGTCGCCATGCTGACGTACGACAAGAACGGCCGGTCCACCGCGAGGCAGGAGAATGCCACCCCCGATGCGGCGGTGCGGCGTGAACTGGCCTGGGTCCGCGCCTTGTGCGCCCAGATGTCCGGCACGGTTCGCGATGGCTCCGTCAAGGCACCTGACGACCTGCGCAGCTTGAGCGGCGCGGGCATCGATGCACCCAAATCTATCGGCCTGACGCTGCGCGATGACAAAGCGTCGCAGCGCACCGCGCCTGTTTCCCTGATTTCCCGGAACTGACTGTCATGGCAATCGAAGCCGTAATCAATCATTCGCACTGGAGCCCGCTGCTGGGCCGGCTCGGCCTGGACGCGCTACCACAGGAACCCATCGTGATGGCGACCTTCGTGGTCGTGGCGCTGGGCGGCATGGCCGTGGTGGGCGCGCTCACGTATTTCAAGCTGTGGGGCTACCTTTGGAAAGAGTGGTTCACCAGCGTGGACCACAAGAAGATCGGCATCATGTACATGGTGCTGGGCCTGATCATGTTCCTGCGCGGCTTTTCCGACGCGATCATGATGCGCATCCAGCAGGCGATCGCGTTCAACGGCTCGGAAGGCTACCTGACCGCGCATCACTACGACCAGGTGTTCACCGCGCACGGGGTGATCATGATCTTCTTCGTGGCGATGCCCTTCGTCACCGGCCTGATGAACTACGTGGTGCCGCTGCAGATCGGTGCGCGCGACGTCAGCTTCCCGTTCCTGAATAATTTCAGCTTCTGGATGACCACGGCGGGCGCCGTGCTGGTCATGATGAGCCTGTTCATCGGCGAATTCGCGCAGACCGGGTGGCTGGCCTATCCGCCGCTGTCGAACTTGTCGTACAGTCCGTGGGTGGGGGTGGATTACTATATCTGGGCCTTGCAGATCGCGGGCGTGGGCACGTTGCTGTCCGGCGTCAACCTGATCGCCACCATCGTCAAGATGCGTGCGCCAGGCATGACGATGATGCGCATGCCGATCTTCACCTGGACCGCGCTTTGCACCAACGTCCTGATCGTCGCCGCCTTCCCGGTGCTGACAGCGGTGATGACGATGCTGACCGCAGACCGTTACCTGGGCTTCAATTTCTTCACGAACGACTTCGGCGGCAACCCGATGATGTACGTGAACCTGATCTGGATCTGGGGCCACCCGGAGGTTTACATCCTGATCCTGCCGCTGTTCGGCGTGTTCTCAGAAGTGACGGCCACGTTCAGCGGCAAGCGCCTGTTCGGCTATTCGTCGATGGTCTACGCCACGCTGGTCATCACCATCTTGTCGTACCTGGTGTGGTTGCACCACTTCTTCACCATGGGCTCGGGCGCCAGCGTCAACTCGTTCTTCGGGATCACCACGATGGTCATCTCGATCCCGACCGGCGCCAAGCTGTTCAACTGGCTGTTCACGATGTATCGCGGCCGCATCCGGTTCGAACTGCCGATGATGTGGACGGTGGCGTTCATGCTCACCTTCACCGTCGGCGGGATGACCGGCGTGCTGCTCGCCGTGCCTCCGGCTGACTTCGTGCTGCACAACTCGCTGTTCCTGATCGCCCACTTCCACAACGTCATCATTGGCGGCGTGCTGTTCGGCATTTTCGCGGCGATCAACTACTGGTGGCCCAAGGCGTTCGGCTTCAAGCTGAATGAATTCTGGGGCAAGGTCAGCTTCTGGCTGTGGGTGCCCGGCTTCTGGGTCGCGTTCACCCCGCTGTACGTGCTGGGCCTGATGGGCGTGACCCGCCGCATGCGCGTGTTCGACGATCCCAGCCTGCAGATCTGGTTCGTGATCGCCGGTATAGGCGCGGCGATGATCGCAGGCGGCATCGGTGCGATGCTGGTGCAGTTCGCGGTGTCCGTGTGGAAGCGCGAGGCCCTGCGTGATGAAACCGGCGACCCCTGGGATGGCCGCACGCTGGAATGGTCCACCTCCTCGCCCCCGCCGGAATACAACTTCGCCTTCACGCCGATCGTGCACGACATTGATGCGTACGAGGACATGAAGCGGTGCGGCGTAACCCGTCCGGTGGAGGGCTTCCTGCCGATCCACATGCCCAAGGGCACCGGCACCGGCGTGGTGCTGGCGGGCCTGTCCACGGTAATGGGCTTTGCGATGATCTGGTACATCTGGTGGCTGGCGGCGATCGCGTTCGTTGGCATCATCGGCTATGCCATCGCGCACACCTTCAATTACAAGCGCGACTATTACATCCCGGCCGAGAGCGTGGCCGAGACGGAAGCCGCGCGCACCCGCCAGCTCGCAGCCGCGGGAGCCTGACGCCATGACCTCGATAACCACCACCGCAGGTGCCCCCGGCACTGACAAGACGCTGAGCCCCGAGCAGCTGCGCGCCACGTTCTTCCAGCTGGAGGAACACCATCATCCCGAAGGCGACAGCACGATGCTGGGCTTCTGGATGTACCTGATGAGCGATTGCCTCATCTTCGCGATGCTGTTTGCCGCTTATGGTGTGCTGGGGGGCAGCTTTGCCGCCGGGCCGGGGCCGAAGGATCTGTTCGAACTGCCGCTGGTGGCAGTGAACACCGCGATGCTGCTGTTCTCGTCCATCACGTATGGCTTTGCGATGCTGGCAATGGCGAAGAACCAGAAGGGCGCGACGATCGCCTGGCTGCTGGTCACCGCCGTGTTCGGCGCGGCATTCCTGTCGATCGAACTTTACGAATTCAGCACCCTCATCCATGAGGGCGCGACGCCGATGCGTTCGGGCTTCCTCACCTCGTTCTTCTCGCTGGTGGGCACGCACGGGCTGCACGTGACCTTCGGTCTGATCTGGCTGTTCACGCTGGTATCGCAGATCGCCACGAAGGGTCTGATCCCGGCCAACAAGCGGCGGCTGATGTGCCTGTCGTTGTTCTGGCACTTTCTTGACGTCATCTGGATCGGCGTCTTCACGTTCGTGTATCTGATGGGAATGCTGTAATGGCCCAAACCACGCACTCGCCAACCGGCCACGCTTCGTCTGGGCAGGCCCCGTCCGCAGCGCACCCGCATCCCAACGCGGAGGATCATCACGATCTGGAGCATGGCAGCCACGGTTCCTTGCGCGAATACGCAGTGGGTTTCCTGCTGTCGGTCGTGCTCACCGCCATTCCGTTCTGGCTGGTGATGAGCGGCGCGATCCCCGATCGCCAGACCACCGCGCTGGTGATCATGGCGTTCGCGATCGTGCAGATCGTGGTCCACATGATCTACTTCCTGCACATGAACAGCAAGTCCGAGAACGGCTGGACGATGATGGCGTTGATATTCACCATCGTGGTGGTGGGGATCGCTTTGTCCGGCTCGCTGTGGGTCATGTATCACCTGAACCACAACATGATGCCGATGACCCATGATATGAGGCAGATGCCCTGACCGGGACGCTCTCCGACCCGCCACGAACCACAGGCAAGGCGCGGCGGCCCATCGGGCTTGCCGCGCTTCTGCTTGTGGCGATCGCGCTGTTCGTCGGGCTGGGCGTCTGGCAGGTGCAGCGCCTGCACTGGAAGCATGCGCTGATCGCGCGGGTGGACGCCCGCGTGCACGCCGCACCCGTGCCGCTGCCCGGGGATGATCGTGTGCGCGCGGACGATCTTGAATATCTGCGGGTCCGAGTGTCCGGTGCGTACGAAGGAGATGCCACCGCGCTGGTGCGCGCCGCGACCGACTATGGCACCGGATACTGGGCGATGACGCCGCTGCGGCTGGGTGATGGCCGTCAGGTGTGGATCAACCGCGGGTTCGTGCCGGCGGGTACGAGTGCCAAGTCAGCAGGAGCATCCGCGCCGTCCGGCACGGTGACGGTGGTCGGGTTGCTGCGGCGAAACGAGCCGGGGGGCAGCTTGCTGCAAGCCAACCGCCCGGCGGACGACCGCTGGTATTCGCGCGATGTGCAGGCGCTTGCCGCCGCTCGCCGGATCGGCCCGGTGACGCCCGCCTTCGTCGACGCCCAGCAGGAGCGCTGCATCGCGCCCGCATCAGGTAGTGTCCGTCCGATACCTGGCCTGACCCAGATCCATTTTCCTGACAATCACCTGATGTACGCGCTGACCTGGTTCACAATGGCGGCGCTATCGGCCGGCGGGCTGGTCCACGCGTGGCGGCGGGCGTGATGGAGCGGCTGGCTGCGCTGTTTGCGCCGCCAGCGCTGGCCGGCAGCGCGCCCAGCCGCTCCAGCTTCGTGCTGCTCACCCAGTTGCGCTGGATTGCGGTGTTCGGGCAACTGGCGACGATCATCGTGGTGGCGACCGTGCTGAAAGTGCGATTGCCGCTTGCGCCGCTGCTGCTGGTTCCGCTGCTGCTGATCGTCGTCAACCTGACGGTGGCTGGCATCGTCAATCGCCGCCGCGCGTTTTCCCAGCGCGAACTGTTCATGGCGCTGCTGATCGATGTGGTGGCGCTGTGCTGGCAGCTGTATTATTCGGGCGGCGCGACCAATCCGTTCACCTTCCTGTTCCTGCTGCAGATCGTGATCGGCGCGATCATCCTGGAGGCGCGGTGGAGCTGGCTGGTAGCGCTGAACGCCAGCTTATGCATGGCGCTGCTGACCTTTCGCTACAGGCCGCTGGCGCTGCCGCCTGCCTACGCCACCGACCCGTTCCAGCTCTATATCCAGGGCAGCCTGTTCTGCTTCGTGCTGGCGGCCGTTCTGCTCACCGTGTTTGTGGTGCGGCTCGATCGCAATCGCCGGGAAAGCGACGGGCAGCTGGCTGCGCTGCGCCAGCAGGCGGCGGAGGAGGATCACATCATCCGCATGGGGCTGCTGGCGTCCGGCGCCGCGCACGAACTGGGCACGCCGCTGTCGTCCATCTCGGTCATCCTGGGGGACTGGAGCCGGGAGCCAGCCATCGCCAACGATCCCGACATGGCCGCCGATCTCGCCGACGTGCGACGCGAACTGGCGCGCTGCAAGACGATCGTGTCCGGTATCCTGATGTCCGCCGGCGAAGTGCGCGGAATCGATCCGGCGGCCACCGGCGTGCGGGCCTTCATCGAAGACATCGCCGGCGAATGGCGCGCGCGCCTGAACGGCGAAGTGCGGCTGATCGACCAGGTGGCGCAGGACGTGCCGATCATCGCCGATCCGGGCCTGCGGCAGGTCATCGGCAACGTGATCGACAATGCCGCCGAAGTCTCACCCCACCTTGTCGTGATCGAGGCGTGGCTGGAGGGCGATGGCGCCGATGCCGTGCTGGTGCTTACCGTCAGCGATCGCGGGCCGGGCTTCCCGCCCGAGATGCTGGGGCGCATCGGTCAGCCGTATGCTTCCACCAAGGGCCGGGACGGGGGCGGTCTTGGCCTGTTCCTGGTGGTGAACGTCATCCGCAAGCTGGGCGGCAGCGTGGCGGTCGAAAATCGGCCTGGCGGCGGCGCCAGCGTGCAACTTGCCATCCCGCTTGCTACACTGGCGCTCGAACCGGCAGGAGCACGCGGTGATGATCGAACCTGACGACACTACCGCCGCCACTACCGGGGGCGCCGCGCTGCTGATCGTGGAAGACGATCCCACGTTCGCGCGCACCTTGCGGCGCTCGTTCGAGCGGCGGGGTTATGAGGTGGCGTCCGCGGGCAGTCCGGAAGAGGCCGAGGCGCTGTTCATGGCCCGGACTTTCGATTTCGCCGTCGTCGATCTCAAGCTGGGCGGCGCGTCCGGTCTGGTCGTGGTGGAGGCGCTGCACACACATGCACCGGAAACCCGGATCGTGGTGCTGACCGGTTATGCCAGCATCGCCACGGCCGTGGAGGCCATCAAGCTGGGCGCTTCGCATTATCTGGCCAAGCCGTCCAACACCGATGACATAGAGGCGGCTTTCGCCAGCGTGCGCGGGGACGCGGGCGTGCCGCTGGAAGGGCGCAAGAGCTCGATCAAGACGCTGGAGTGGGAGTACATTCACCAGACGCTGGTGGAATGCGACTTCAACATTTCCGAAACCGCGCGGCGGCTGGGCCTCCACCGCCGCACGCTGGCGCGCAAGCTGGAGAAGCGGCAGGTGTAAGAGGGCGCCGCGGCGCACCTGGTATGCCGCGCTGCAACATCCCGCTTGCGCAGGCGTTGCCGATAGCATGCTTTTGTTCAATCGGGCTTCCCGTGCCGGCCTTCGGCAAACGGGCAACGATCATCCGGGGTTGTTCAGCCGGCGTGGCGCGGTGCTGTTTGCGCGTAACGCTGTCGCTTCGGGGGCCTGCTTCTGCCTCGACATGGCGCTGATCTGGCTGCTGGTATCGCGCGCCGGCGTGGACAAGTTCGTGGCGGTGACGACCGGATTTCTGGTCGCCAACTCGCTCAATTACCTGCTGGCCCGGCTATGGGTGTTTCCCCACAGTGATCGCGGCATGTTCGCGGGCTATCTGTTTTATGTCGCGAATGCCTGCATCGGCCTCGCGGTCATCCTCGCCGGCTTTGCGCTGCTGACGGGCCTGCTGGGCACGCATTACCTGCTGGCGCGGGTAATCGTTTCGGTATGTGCCGGCACACTGGTGTTCGTGTTGAACGCCACCCTCAACTTTCACGAGGTGTGATAGTCCCAGCAGATTGACCGTGGGCAAACGAAAAGGCGGCTCTTTGCAAAGCCGCCTTCCCATCCTCTCAACCAGAAATCTGTTGGCGTATCAGTGCGCCGAAGCAAGGCTGGTTTGCATGTACGCGAGCGGATTAACCGCTTCGCCATCGACGCGCACTTCGTAATGGAGGTGGGGACCGGTGGAGTTCCCAGTGCTGCCTACGAAGCCGATCACATCGCCCTTGTGGACGTGCTGGCCTTCAGCAACGTTGAGGCGCGACATGTGGCCGTAACGGGTCTGCATTTCGCCGCCATGCTCAAGCGACACGAACAAGCCGTAGCCACTGAACCAGGAGGCACGGCTGACGATGCCGTCTGCGGTGGCGTAGATCGGAGTGCCGACCGGGGCGGCCAGATCGACGCCCTTGTGCTGGCGGCGACCGCCGAGAATGGGATGTTCGCGCATGCCGAAGGTGCTGGTCATGCGGTCTTGCGCGAGCGGGTTGCGGGAGGGGATGGCCACCGATGCCAGGCCACCAACGGCTGCCTTGGGCTTGGCGGCGGCAAAACCGGTTTCTTCAAAGTTCTGCCAGGAACTGAAAAGCTTGCTGAACTGTTCGTCTTCACCGCCTGCTGCAGGCTGGTTGGGCGATTGTGCGGTGCGAAGGGTGGCGGCAATATCGGCGGAGGCAGCAGCGCTGTTGGCTAGGGCCGGTTGCGCTGCGATGGAAAATCCCGCGATGGCGACGAGGCCAGTAACTGCGCGGAACTTGGCGAAAAATTTCGTTACGACCACTAGCAATACCTTGCTGTCCGCCACCTTGCGCAAGCAAGCAGCGTTATATTGAGCGCAGCACAAAGCACTGCGCCAAGAATATACTGAGATGGTCGGAACCCCCCGCCGTCTCGTGAGCAGGGTTATGCCTGCGCTGCGAAGTTAGGCAATAGGCGCGTAAAAATCCCGCGACAGACCGGCTGCAAGCCGCGCTGAGTCGTTGAACGGTGGTTTAATGGTTCCCCGAAAGTAACGAAAAACTAATGATTTCCACCATTTTGCGGGGTCTTCCCCAAGCCGCGCCGCCATTTCGATGAAATGCGTTGCGCCGAATCGAACATGCACGATCTCATCGTCAAGGATTCGTTCGAGGATCGCTGCGCCCTTTTCATCGCCGGCGTGGCGGGTGCGCTCGATCGTCATCGGCGTGATATCGAGCCCGCGTGCCTCTAGCACCATTGGCACGATCGCCAGCCGCGCCCCCACGTCGTGCCGGGTCTCATACGCCGCGCTCCACAAGCCGTCGTGAGCCGGCAGGGCGCCGTAAAAGCTGCCGAGTGCCCGCAAGTGCCGTTCGATCATCGCGAAATGCATGGCTTCGTCCGCCGCCACCTTGAGAAAATCGGTGACGAAGCGCGGCCCCATGTCGGCCCCGAAGCGCCCCGCCATGTCGAGCGCGAGGTCGATCGCCACAAATTCGATATGCGCCAGGGCATGCCACAAGGCGATGCGCCCGCGCTGCGATCCGCCCTTGCCGCGCCGGGGCATGCGGGCCGGGGGCAGCAGTTCGGGTCGCTCCGGGCGGCCGGGCACGTCGGGCATCGCAGTTTCGAACGCAAAGTCCAGCCGGCCCAGGCGCCAGTCACGCGCTGCCTTGCGCGCGGCCATCACCTTGGCGCGCGGATCGCATTCGTGCAGCGCAGCGGCGATGGCTGCGGAAACGGAAGGTTGCATAGCCTGGGGTCTGCCGGGTGATGGCTGCTTACAGGGCCTTGGCCGCTTCCAGCACTTTGGCGGCGTGGTCCTTGACCTTTACCTTGTCCCAAACCTGCGCGATCGTGCCGTCACTGTCGATCAGGTAGGTGGTGCGCACCATGCCAAGATAGGTGCGGCCATAATTCTGCTTTTCGGTCCAGATGCCCAGCGCATCGGAAAGACCGTTCTGCTCCGCATCGGTAGCCAGCGGGGCCTTGAGATCGTTTTTGGCGATGAAATTCTGGTGCTTTTTCGCCGAATCCTTGCTCACCCCCAGCAGCGCCGTATCGGCGGCTTCGAACTGTGCGTGCAGCGCCGAGAAATCGAGGTTTTCGGTAGTGCAGCCCGGCGTTGCATCCTTGGGGTAGAAGAACACCACCAGCTTGCGTCCGGCAAAGTCGGACGGTTTCACGCTGCCGCCGTCCGGCGTTTCCAGCGCGATATCGGGGAAGGGGTCACCGATGTGGGGGCGGGTCACTGCTCTATCTCCAAAGTTTCGCCAAAGACTTCGCGCCAAGCCTTGGCAACATGCGTGCGGGCACGCGTGAGATCCTGCACCAGCGCGTCCCAGTTTGCATAGCCGCATGCGCGGCCCAGCGCCATGCATGCCGCAGGGGCGGGCGGTTTGGCGTCACGCGCCAACAAGCGCATGGCAACCAGCAGGCGGGTAAGCGCGTCGTGCGCATCGACCAGGGCGGGCGCTATCAAGCCTGCGGCGGCAAGCGCGCGCACGGCATCGCCCAGGTCGGGGGTCAGCCCGGTGCTGCGTTCGCGCAGTTGCAGATAGTGGACGATGAATTCCAAGTCGACGAGGCCGCCGCGCAGCAGCTTGACGTCAAGCGGGCCGGCGGCGGGTTTGTGCCGGGCCATCTTCGCGCGCATTTCCAGCACATCGTAGCGCAGTTTCACCGGATCACGCGGGGCGGTGAGCACATCATGCAGCGTGCCCGACAGCACATCGCGCGCGGAGGCGGAGCCGTACAGGGGCCGGGCGCGGCACAAGGCCATGTGTTCCCAGGTCCAGGCCTGTTCGTGCTGGTATCGCGCGAAACTGTCTAGGCTGGCGGCCGGCGGGCCTTGTTCGCCGGACGGGCGTAACCGGGTGTCCACCTCGAACAACGCGCCCTGCGCGGTCGCCACCGACAGTGCGGAGATCGTCCGCTGCGACAAGCGGTTGTAGTAATGCGTTGCGCCCAGCGGACGGCGACCGTCCGATTCGGCGCGGAAGTCTCCGCTGAACAGAAACACCAGATCAAGGTCCGAGGCGTGGGTGAGCACGCCGCCGCCCATGCGCCCAAGGCCCAGGACGAGCATCTCGCTGTTCGGCACCTGCCCGTGGACGGTGCGAAATTCCGCCACTGCCAAGTCCGTCAGCACGGTCAGCGCGGCATGGGCGATGCGGGCGAGCGCATGGCCGATGGCGATCGGGTCGTTGGCCCCTTCGATCAGCTGCACGCCCAGCTTGAACCGCAGTTCGCCCACCTTGCGGCGCACCGCGTCCAGCTTGCGCTCGTAATCGTCGCCCGCCTCGAAGCGGGTGAACTGCGCGATCAGGTCCTCAACCGGGCCGGGCAGATCGAAGGCGCTGGCATCGATCAGCGAATCCAGCAGGTCGGCCCGGCGCGCCAGATCGTCCGCCAAGGTCGGGGCCAGCCCCAGTATCCGGGCGAGCATGTCCAGCAGGGCTGGCCGGGCTTCCAGCAGGTTGAACAGGTTGATGGCGCTGGGCAGGTTGCCCAGCAGCTGCTCCCAGCGGGCCAGCGCCCGTTCCGGATCGGGCGCGGCGGCCAGCGCGGCGAACAGGTCTGGCCGGATCGCGGCGAACGCGGCGCGCGCCGCATCGGTGCGCAGTGCGCGCACTTTGCCGTCCAGCCAGCCGCGAATACGCTCGGCCAAAGCGCCGGGCGCGGCGAAGCCCAGCCCGTCCAGTTCCTCTTCCAACGACGATTGGTCCGGCATCGCCACCGATATGCTGCCTTGCGGGGTGTTGGCCATCACCAGCGCGTCGTAGCGCGTGCCCACCTGCGCGGTGATTGCGGCCACCTCGTCCAGCAGCGCCGCGCCGCTGGGGAGCCCATCCAGCAAGGCCACCGCTTCGATGGCCTCTGCGGTCTTGGGCAGGCTGTGGGTCTGCTGGTCCTGCATCATCTGCAGGCGATGCTCGATGGTGCGCAGCCGGTCGTAGCTTTCGCCCAGCAGCACCGCATCGTCGCTGCCGATCAGGCCAGCGGCAGCGAGCGCGTCCAGCGTGGCGCGGGTGCCGCGCAGACGCAGCGCAGGGTTGCGCCCGCCGTGAATCAGCTGGTGGGTCTGCGCATAGAACTCCACCTCGCGAATGCCGCCGCGCCCTTTCTTGAGGTCGAAGCCGGGGCCTACTTGCGGACTGCCGCGCGTGCTGGCGCGGATCTGCGTGGTCAGCCGCCCGATCTCGGCGATGGCCCCGAAATCGAGGCTGCGACGCCACACGAAGGGGCGGATCGCGGCCAGGAACGCCTCTCCCGCCGCGATGTCGCCCGAGCAGGCGCGGGCGCGGATAAAGGCGGCGCGCTCCCACGTCAGCGCAGAGGATTCGTAATGGGTCAGCGCGGCGTCCACCGGGATCGCCAGCGGGCTGACTTCAGAAGCCGGGCGCAGGCGCAGGTCGACGCGAAACACATAGCCTTCGTGGTCCACGCGTGAGAGCGTCTCGACGACCGCGCGCGCTACCCGCTGCGCGGCCTCGCCCGGCTCGTCCCGCTCGCGGCGGGGCAGGAGGGCGGGGTCGAACAGCAGGATCGGGTCGATGTCCGAGCTGTAATTCAGCTCGCCCGCGCCATGCTTGCCCAGCGCCAGCGCGAAAAAGCCCTTGGGGCCAGCGGGATCGAAGTCCGGCGCGCGGCGGCGGATACCGGCGTCGATCGCGGCATCGAGCGCGCGGTCCGCGAAGGTGGACAACGCGCCGGTCACCTCTAGCAGCGGGAACGCGCCGGCCAGGTCGCCGATCGCCAGCACCAGGGACAGCGCCAGGCGTTCGCGGCGCAGCGCCGCGCCGGTATCGGGCGCGCTGTGGCCGGCGTTGCGGGCATAGGCCAGCGCGGCGTCAGCCTCGCCTGCCGCCAGCAACTGCGCCAGATCCGGCAACCGGCCAAGCGCGCCGGCCAGGAACGGGGCGTGCGCACGCGCACGCGCAAGGGCGCTGGTCCAGTCCGGGGTCATGCCTGGCGTCCTGCCGCGACGCGGCGCGCAGGGCAAGCGCTTCGTACGCGGCCATGCTCCCTTGAACCGGGCGGCGCGCTCTGGCACCTGTGCGGCCATGAAACATCTGCTGGCTTTCGCTGCCCTTGTGACGCTTGGCGTCTGCACCGCCGCTTCCGGGCAGGACGATGGGCCGCTGCCCAAGGGCACGGCCTTGCGGCCACCGCAGGATGCGGGCGCCACGCCCGACGTGCCGGTGCCCTTGATGCAGGCGATCACCAAGCGGTTGTCCGCCGACGATTTCGAAGGCCGCGCCCCCAGCACCGCGGTAGAGCCAAAAATCCTCGATTACATCGTGGCGCAGTTCAAGGCGGCGGGGCTGCAGCCGGGCAACAAGGGCCAGTGGCTGCAACCGGTGCCGACCGTGGAAATCACGGGCAGCCATCACACGCCGCTGGTGGTGTCCGGCGCGGGCGCGCCGCTGTCCTTCGCGTTCGGCGCGGATTACGTGGCGGGCACGTATCGCGTTACGCCGCGCTCGCAGGTGAAGGACAGCGAACTGGTGTTCGTGGGCTATGGCATCAACGCGCCGGAGCTGGGCTGGAACGATTACGCCGGCGTCGACATGAAGGGGAAGACGGCGGTTATCCTCGTCAACGACCCGGATTATGCGATGGCGGGCGAAGATGGCCTCTTCAAGGGCCGGCGGATGACTTACTACGGCCGCTGGACCTACAAGTTCGAGGAAGCAGCCCGGCAAGGTGCGGCCGCCGCGCTGATCGTGCATGACACGTTCCCGGCAGCCTATGGCTGGAACGTCGTCAACTCCAGCTGGACCGGCGCGCAGTATTCCGTGCAGAAGCCGAACGACGGCATGGACCAGACCATCGCCAACGGCTGGATCCAGAAGCCCGTGGCGCAGGCGATCCTCAAGGCTTCGGGCAAGGACCTGGCCGGCCTGACGGCGGCGGCGCAGCGAAAGGGCTTCCGCGCCGTGCCGCTGGGTCTCAAGGTCAGCTTCGGGTTCGACAATGCGATCCGCCGCGCCACCTCCAACAATGTGGTGGGCGTGCTGCCCGGCACTACCCGTCCTGACGAAGTGGTGCTGTATTCCGCGCACTGGGACCATCTGGGCCACTGCGCCCCGGTAAAGGACAGCGCCAAGCCCGCAGACGATATCTGCAACGGCGCGGTGGACAATGCCGATGGCGTCGCCGCGCTGACCGCACTGGCGAAGATGAACGCCGAAGCCGGTCCCGCCGCGCGCAGCCAGGTGTTCGTGGCGCTGACGCTGGAGGAATCGGGGCTGCTGGGGTCGGAATACTACGGCGCCAATCCGGTCTACCCCCTTGATCACACCGTGGGCGGGGTGAACATGGACGCGCTGCTGCCGGTGGGCCCGGCGCGCTCCTACACCATGACCGGCGGGGACAAGTCCGAGCTTGCGGACTTGTATCGCAAGGCGCTGGCCGACCGCGCCTTGACGGACGTTCCCGAAGATCACCCGGAGCGCGGCGGCTATTACCGTTCGGACCATTTCAGCCTGGCCAAGCGCGGCGTTCCGATGTTTAGCGTGGAGCGCGGCAACGATCTGGCGAACGGCGGTGTCGCCGCCGGCGAAAAAGCCGCGCAGGAGTACACCGATCACCGCTATCACGCCCCGGCGGACGAGTATTCTCCCGATTGGGACTGGTCCGGCATCGCCCAGGATGTGGAGCTGTATTACGCGCTGGGCCGCGAACTGGCGGACGGCACCATGTGGCCGAACTGGCGCAAGACCGACGAATTTCGCGCGATTCGCGACAAGGCATGCGCGGCCGCAACCGGCGGGTGTCATCCCCGATGAGCTATGCGCTTGCGCCAGAATGGCACCCGCAGGACTGGATCTGGATCGGCTTTCCCCATGACCCGGTGGAATGGCCCGGCTACCTTGAGCGCGCGCAGGAACAGATCGCCGCGTTCGCCAGCGCCGTGGCCGACAGTGGACAGGAAGTGCGCCTCCTGGTGCGCGACGAGGCCAACCGCGCCCGCGCCCTCGAACTGGTGAGCGGCAAGGTCACGCTGGAAACCCGGCGCTACGGCGATGTATGGCTGCGCGATACCGGGCCGCTGGTGGTGACCGACGGGCATGGCGGGCGCAAGGCGATGCGCTTTGGCTTCAACGGCTGGGGCGGCAAATACCTGATGGATGGCGACCAGGACATCGGCGAGGAACTGGCGCGCGAGGCCGGGCTGGAGGTCGAGACCGGGGACTGGATTCTGGAGGGCGGAGCGCTGGACGGGGATGGCACCGGGCTCGTCGTCACCACGCAGCAGTGCCTGCTCAACCCCAACCGCAACCCCCATTTGTCGCCCGCCGACATCGAAATGCGCCTCAAGCGCGATCTGGGGTACGACCGGGTGCTGTGGCTGGGTGAGGGGCTGATCAACGATCATACCGACGGCCATGTCGACAATCTCGCGCGGTTCGTGGGGCCAAACCATCTGACCCTGCCGGGCGCCACCGGGCCGGAAGATCCCAATGCCGCGATCTATGCCGATGCCAGGGCGCGCGCCGAGGCAATGGGCGTCATAGTCACGCAGGTGCCGTCTCCGGGCCGGGTGGAAGCGGACGGGCGGATAGAGCCGGCCAGCTACATGAACTTTGCGATCACCTCGACGCTGGTGGTGGTGCCGATCTACGGCACGCCGCATGACGAGGACGGGGTGGCCGCGATCGCCGCGCTGTTTCCCGATCGCGATACCGTGGGGATCATGGCCGATGCGGTGCTGGCCGGCGGCGGCTCCTTCCACTGTTCCAGCCAGCAGATGCCGGCGGCCTGAACGCTGCACGCTGCACGCTTAACGCTTTGGCAACCACTGCGCGCGCAGGATGCCGGCTATGGCCCGCATCATCACCTTTGCCCACGCGCTTCCCGTCCGATCGACGGCGCTGTTGCGCCCGGTCGTGGTTGCAGGCTGCGCACTGGCGCTGATTCTGGCACGCCACTCGCTCGCGCTTTGACACGGGCCAAGGCCTCTCTTTTCATTTCAAACTGCTGATTTATCGCGGTTGCTGCACTGCACACCGCATGGGTGCGCTGCAGCAAACTTTTGTTGCATTATGCATAAACGAACGAAACCGAGGATGACCATTTTGGCGTCAAACGTCGCTTTCGAAAGGCTTGTTATGCGTAACCTCACCCCAGCGGAAAAGACCCGCCTGCGCGAAGCGCTGATGGGCAATGGCCTGCTTTTGCTGTTCGGCTGCCTGGTGCTGGCGTTCCTGGTCTCGGTAGACCGCATGAACTGGTTCGCGATCCGCCCGGCCACCGGAACATCGATCGCCATGGCCCGTTCGACCGAGGCTGGCGACACCAACGTGAAGCCACAAAAGGCTGTTGCAACCCTTGCGCAGCGTCCCCGCACGGAGCCTGCTTCGCACCAATGATCGTTTCCAAATTTCCCAGCCCCACCCGCATCGTCCGGGAAGTCTGGAAACCGCTGACGGTGCTGTTCGTATGGGACGTCATCGTCACCATAACGTATTACGTCCTGCCGTTCGATGCGCCGGAACTGCCGGTGACGCTGTTCGGCACCGCGCTGGCGCTGTTTCTGGGCTTTCGCAGTAACTCGGCCTACCAGCGCTGGTGGGAAGGACGCGGGCTGTGGGGTCTGATGATCAACGCCAGCCGCAACCTGGCGCGCGCCGCGTGCAATTTCATGCCTGATCCGGAAGCCGCCGATTTCAAGCGTCGGATCGTGCGGCGGCAGATTGCGTATGTGAACGCGCTGCGCTGCCAGTTGCGCCGCCTGCCGCCGGACGAGGAGGTGATTCGCCTGCTCCCGCAGCACGAGGCGGACCTTGCGCTGGGCCGCACCAACGTGGCGAACGGTATTCTGGACGGCACCGGGCGCCGCATCGCAGAGGCGCGCAAGCGCGGCTGGCTGGACACCATCCAGGAATCCCGGATGGAATCGGTCCTGATCGACATCGCCAATGCGCAAGGCGGCATGGAGCGGCTCAAGAATACGCCGCTGCCGTCGCAATACCGGTTCCTGCCTGTGCTGTTCACGCACCTGTTCTGCTTGCTGCTGCCGATCGGGCTGGTGGAGACGCTGCAGTTCGCCACCCCGCTGGGCTCCACTATCGCAGGGCTGATGTTCCTGGCGGTGCTGACGATCGGCGATGATCTGGTGGACCCGTTCGCCAACGACGTGCACGATCTGCCGCTCAACGCCATGTGTCGCACCATCGAGATAGATCTGCTGCAGGCAATCGGCGAGGAAGCACCGCCGCCGGTCCAGCCGGACAAGCACGGCGTGCTGTGGTGACCGGTTGACGCTGCGCTAACGCGGTCTAACAGGGCCCATGGCCAGAGCAGACCGTCTCGAACGCATGGAAAACCTTCGCCTCGACCTGGAGGCGGAGTATCGCGCCGCCTTGATGGCCGCGCTGGAAGCGGCGGCGTCCGGTATGCGCGGGCTGCTGGACCCATCGGTGGACAAGGCCACGCGCGCCAAGGCCGCACCGGTGTTGGACGATCTGGCAGAGCAGGCCGCGCAGATCGACGACTTGCGCGAAAAGCTGGATATGGAGCCTTTCGCGCTTCACCGCGATTTTCTGGCGCGGCGCAGGCCAGCCAAGGCGCACGAGGTGGGCGAGGCGAAGCAGGCCCGCGCCTGGCTGGATGTCTTTAAGGCGCAAGCGTAAGCGCAGGTCTGCGCGCCCGCCTTGCGCGAATTACTCGCGCTTGGTGGAAAACCAGATGACGTGCTTTGCGCCCTTGCCGTTGCTGCGGGCGTGCACTTTTACCTCGTCCACCGCCAGGCCCGCCTTTTCCAGCCTGCGGGCGAATACCGGATCGGCACCCGCGGACCAGATCGCCAGCACCCCGTCCGGGGTCAGCGCCCGCTTGGCGGCGCGCAGGCCCAGCTTGGAATAGATGACGTTGTTGTCCTCGCGCACCAACCCGTCCGGCCCGTTGTCCACGTCGAGCAGGATTGCGTCATAATCGCCGAGGCCTTCTTCGATGACATGCGCCACATCGCCCATCACCAGCGTGACGCGTGGATCTTCCAGGCAATCGGCGGTCAGGTGCGCCATCGGCCCGCGCGCCCACTGGATGATTTCGGGCACCAGTTCCACCACCGTCACGCGCGAATCGGCGGGCAGCACCCTGAGCGCGGCGCGCAAGGTGAAGCCCATGCCATAGCCACCGATCAGCATGTGCGGGCGCCTCGCAGTCTTGATGCGATCGTAGGCCATCGTCGCCAGCGCTTCTTCAGACCCCCACTTGCGGGTGCTCATCAGCTCGTTGTGGCCGATGACGATCATGAAGTCCTTGTCGTGGCGGTACAGCTCCAGCTTCTCGCCATCGGGGATCCAGGCGCTGTCCAGAAGTTCGCGCTGGATCATGGGCGCAGGTCCGGCGCGGCGGTCTCTGCTGTGAGCAGGGCGATGGCATCGTCCAGGCTCATCATCTTCTGGTGTTCCGCGCCCAGCGTGCGCAGCGCCACGGTGCCTTCCTCGGCCTCACGCTTGCCCACCACCAGCAGGTAGGGGACTTTCTGCAGGGAGTGTTCGCGCACCTTGTAGTTGATCTTCTCGTTGCGCATGTCGGTTTCCACCCGCACCCCGGCGCTCCGCAGCTTGGCGGCAACTTGCGCGCCATAAGCATCGGCGTCCGATACGATCGTGGCCACCACCGCCTGCACCGGCGCCAGCCACGCCGGCAGCCTGCCTGCGAAATGCTCGATCAGGATGCCGATGAAACGTTCGTACGAGCCGAAGATCGCGCGGTGCAGCATTACCGGGCGATGGCGCGCGCCATCTTCGCCCACGTAGCTGGCGTCCAGCCGCTCGGGCAGGACCCGGTCGGACTGGATCGTGCCCACCTGCCAGGTGCGCCCGATCGCATCGGTCAGGTGCCATTCCAGCTTGGGCGCATAGAAGGCGCCTTCGCCGGGGAGTTCTTCCCAGCCGTATTCCGGGGTGGCAAGGCCGGCCTCGACCACCGCGTTGCGCAGCTCGTTTTCGGCCATGTCCCACATGGCATCGGTGCCGAAGCGCTTTTCGGGGCGCAGCGCCAGCTTGATGGAATAGGTGAAGCCGAAGTCCTTGTAGATACGGTCCGCCAGTTCGCAGAACGCGCGCACTTCGGCCACGATCTGGTCTTCGCGGCAGAAGATGTGGGCATCGTCCTGCGTGAACTGGCGCACGCGCATCAGGCCGTGCAGCGCGCCGTGCGGCTCATTGCGATGGCAGCAGCCGTTTTCATACAGGCGCAGCGGCAGATCGCGGTAGGACTTGATGCCCTGGCGGAAGATCAGCACGTGTGCCGGGCAGTTCATCGGCTTGAGGGCCATCCACTGCGCGTCGTCCGACACGATCGGGCCTTCGTCCTCCACGTTGGGCACTTCGTCGGGGATGACGAACATGTTCTCGCGGTACTTGCCCCAGTGACCGGACTGTTCCCACTGGCGCGCGTCCATCACCTGCGGGGTCTTGACCTCGCGGTAGCCGGCATCGTCAATCGCGCGGCGCATATAGGCTTCCAGCTCGCGCCAGATCATGTAGCCCTTGGGATGCCAGAACACCGAGCCGTGCGCTTCGGCCTGAAGGTGGAACAGGTCCATCTCCGCGCCCAGGCGGCGGTGATCGCGCTTGGCGGCTTCCTCAAGCCGGGTGAGGTGGGCGCTGAGCTGCTTCTTGTTGAGCCAGCCGGTGCCGTAAATGCGGCTGAGCATCGCGTTGTTCTGGTCGCCGCGCCAATACGCGCCGGACACCCGCGTCAGCTTGAAGGCGGCCGGGTCCAGCTTGCCGGTGGAGGGCATGTGCGGGCCCCGGCACATGTCCAGCCAGTCGTCGCCCGACCAGTATACCGTCAGCGGCTCGTCGCCGGGCAGTTGCGCGGCCCATTCGGCCTTGAACGTCTCACCCTGCTGCTTCCAGCGGCTGACCAGCTGTTCGCGGTCCCACACTTCGCGGCGCAGCGGCTTGTCGGCGGCGATGATGCGGCGCATCTCCGCCTCGATCGCGGGCAGGTCCTCTTCGGTGAAGGGGCGGTCGCGCGGCGCGAAGTCATAGTAAAAGCCATCGTCGGTGGACGGGCCGAAGGTGATCTGCGTGCCTGGGAACAGCGCCTGCACCGCTTCGGCCAGGATATGCGCAAAGTCGTGCCGCGCCAGTTCCAGCGCGTCCGCCTCGTCGCGGCTGGTGACCAGCGCGAGCGCGGCATCGCCGGTGAACGGCATCGACAGGTCCACCAATTCACCGTCGATCCGCGCGGCCATCGCTGCCTTGGCAAGCCCGGGGCCGATCGCGGCGGCCACGTCTGCCGGGGTGGACCCTTGCGGCATCTCGCGCACCGAACCGTCGGGCAGGCTGATCTTGAACATTTCGGACATCGGCAGTCTTTCCATTACCTGCCGCGCGCCATGGCACAGGCGCGCGCGCGGGTGAAGCGTTGCGCGTCGGGATTGCGGCAGTTTCGGCAGGGAGGGACGCGGCCTCACCCGAAACCGGGCGACGGCGGCGTTGCGCTTCAGCGCGTGGCCAGCCGTGCCCGCAGGGGCCGGGTAGTGCGCTGGGTGTGGGTGAGGCGGGGGCTGGGCATGGGCAAGGCAGATAGCGACGCCGACGGGATTTGTCATCAAGCGTGCAGGTGAGTCAACGAAGCACGACAAAGAGTAAATGAAACTTGACTCATGTGGCGCCGGGATGTCAAACACCCTTTACTAATGACAAAGGGAGTTTGATTCGATGCTCTGCGACACTCTGCCCCGCAAAATCGCCCGCGACTGGGGAATCGCCGTCGGCCTGACGTTCGCGCTCGAAGTCGCCGGCGTCCTGCCGCACTGGACCACGATCGCGGCGATCTGCGCGCTGCCCGTTCTCGCGGCCGTGCGCACCTATGCCAGCCAGCACAGCATGGAGGGCTGAGGCGATGAGCACCATCACCGCCCCACGCCGCGCCGCGACATTGTGGGGCGCGGCATTCTTCGTGGGCATGTTTGGCACCGGCATCCTGGCACGACGGCTCGACCTTGGCGCGATCCCGTCCATGCTGGTGATGCTGCCACCCATGCTGCTGCTGATCCCGCTGGTCCGTTCGTCGGAGCGCGCGCAGGCGGAGTGCGGCGCGTTGTCCGCGGCGACGCGGCGCTACAACCGGCGCGCCATGCTATGGTCGTTCGGGTATATGGTCCTGCTCGCGGTTTCGGTGATCGCCAACCGCCAGCTGCACCCCGGCGGTCCGCTGCTGTGGCTGCTGGCGGTGCTGCCGGCCTTGCCGATCCTCTACCTCATCTGGGCGATGGCCCGCTATCTGGCCGAAGAGCAGGACGAATACTTGCGCATGCGCGTCGTCAACGCCGCGCTGGGGGCCACGGCGCTGCTGCTGGGGGTGGCGACGGTCTGGGGTTTTCTGGAAACCTTCCACGTGGTTGACCATGTGCCGGGCTGGATGGCGGTGCCGGTGTGGGCGGTGGGGCTTGGCATCGGCAGCGCGATCGGCCGGTGGAGGGACAGCCGGTGAAGAACCGCCTCAAGGTGCTGCGCGCCGAGCGCGGGTGGAGCCAGCAGGATCTGGCAGAGCGGCTGGAAGTTTCCCGCCAGAGCGTCAATGCGATCGAGACCGGGCGCTACGATCCCTCGTTGCCATTGGCCTTCCGCATCGCCGATCTGTTCGGTATGGCGATCGAAGACATATTCCAAAGGGGGGAATGATGGCGGCAAATTTGCACCCGCGCAGAAAAGCGGCGCTGATCGGCGCCGGGGTTGCCATCGCAGTGGGCGTGGTTGTCGCGATGGATGTTTTCCAGTCCGGGACGAGCCCCCGCGTATCAGCCCCGCAGCAGTTGTTTGGAACGATCCGGCCCGATGGAAAGCTGGTGCTGCGGGTGATGGCGCCCAAGCTCTATTGAGGGGAGTATAACTGCCGCACAATCCCTCAGCTTTGGTCTCGATGTCTGCTTTCGCCCCAACAGCGGACCTTGCCTCTCAGTCGCGCTGATTAGTAAATCCCTTTGCTGACCGTGAAGTCGGCCTCTCGAAGTTTGGCGAGCAAGCTATTGGGACCAACTAGGTGGTAGAGTCCGACAACGACCATCGTTGGCTTCGGCTCGTCCAGCATCGCCTCGAACCGCCGCACCCACGCTAGATTACGATCTGCGGTGAGTTTCATATACAACTCTGGATAGCTGCGACGCTCGTACTCGACGAACGCCTCGACCGGCGCAATCCGGCCGGCCAGCCAACTGCGAGACAATCGCTCGCAGCCATCTCGCCCGAGCAGGACGCCATCGACAGCGAAACACAGGAATTGGGTTTCTTGGATCGGTGACATGCCGCCAAACCATGAAAAGACGTCGTCTTTGGTCGCGAACTCGCTGGCGAGGGGAATGCCTGCGTTCTTCGCTTGAGCGCTTAGAACGGTATTTGCAGATGCGCCCGTCAGACCGAATGCGTTGTAGCCAGCATCTTCGAGCGTCGCGCCTACTAGCCAGGGTCGAATGCCAACGAACTCTGCAAGGTTCACCTTTGCGCTGACGGCCGCTCGCTCCAGCCGAGATTCCTGGCTTGGTGACAGCAAGCCTAGAGGTGAAGGCGACGCGGACATACCGAATCTCTTCACCAGCGCGGCAGTTGACTCGCGGTAAGTTTGGTTCGTCTCGGTCCAGAGCTTGCCGCACCGAAGCAGCAGCGCTTCGACTGCTGGCACATGCCAAGCTTGGGGGCGCGGCAGAGTTTCTCCCAAGAGATAGACGCTTCTTCCTCGCTTGCGGACCGTCCAGATCGGTACCGAGGCGTCGGGAGTTGCCCAGGCTACTGTTGGGAGAGCGGCAGCGCCTACGGCAAGGAAGCTATGACGAATGAAGCAGCGCCGACTGGAGGTCGGAGCATGTAAAATCATGGAACGTCTCATGGTGTGTTGGTACACAAACACACATGGTACGACAACTGACGCGAGGGCGGCTATATCCTTGCCGCCAGCGGCGGACATTCGCCGGTGAAGCCTGACCCAAACGTCTGCTAACCACCAAAACCAGCCCCTACACCAGCTCCTTCAGCGGCACCCCCGCGTCCGCCAGCGCATCCACGTCAGGCGTGGCGCCGGCTTCCACCAGCTTGCGGCCCTGTACGTAGTCTTTCACCGCGTTCACGCAGTCCAGCGCCACCACGCGGCCTTGCTTCAGGTACACCACCGAGAAGCTGCGCGTATCCGGATCACCGCGCACCACGGCCTGATCATAGCCCATGTTGATGCCGGCGGTCTGCAGCTTGAGGTCGTACTGGTTGGACCAGAACCATGGGAACGCCTTGTAGGGCTTGGCATCGCCGCAAATCGCCTTGGCGACGCAAGTGCCCATGTCGTTGGCGTTCTGCACCGATTCGACGCGCATTACATTGCCGCCCGCGAAATCGCAGGCGAACGCCGCGCAATCGCCGATGGCGTAGACATCGGGCAGCGTGGTGCGGCAGTATTCGTCCACGTCCACGCCGTTCGCGCCCGATGCGCCTGCCGCGATGAGCGGGCCTACCGCGGGCACAATGCCGATCCCCACGATCACCGCCTGCGCCGGCACGATCTCACCGTCCGCCAGCTTCACGCCGGTGACGCGGTGGCCGTTGCCTTCCAGGCAATCGACGGCAACGCCGGTACGCAGATCCACGCCGTGATCGCGATGTTCCTTCTGGTAGAAAGCGGACAATTCCTCTCCGGCGACCCGCGCCAGCACGCGCGGAAGCGCTTCCAGAAGGGTAACCTGCAGGCCCATCTTCGACAGCACCGCCGCCGCTTCCAGCCCGATATAGCCGCCGCCGATGACAACGACCTTTTTGGTCCCCGCGTCGATCTCCGCCATCAGCGTATCGCAGTCCTCGCGGGTGCGCACCGCGTGGACGCCGGCCAGTTCCGATCCCGCACATGACAGCCGGCGCGGATCGCCGCCCGTGGCCCACACCAGCTTATCATACCCGAAGCTCTCACCGCCCGACAGCGTGAGCACCTTGGCCTGCGGATCGACGCCCACCACTTCGGTGCTGAGCTTGAAGGTGACTTCCTTGTCCGCCCAGAAGGTGGGCGGGCGGATATACAGGCGGTCGAACGTCTTTTCCCGCGCGAAGTATTCCTTGGACAAGGGTGGGCGTTCGTACGGATGCTCCGCCTCGCGTCCGACAACGGTTATGGTTCCGGTGAACCCGTTCTGGCGCAAGGCGAGGGCGCATTGGGCCCCGCCGTGTCCCGCTCCCACGATGACGACGTCTGCTTTTTCCATGGCCCGGTCAGTTCTCGCAATTTTCGGGTGCGGTCAATGGGCGGGACATGAATTTAGTTGCTTGCACGCGTCCATCGTCAATTCCAGGGACCGGATCTGGGCTGCGGGATCATAGGTTGCGATGCTGACGATCAGCTCGTCCGCCTGAACGCGTGCGGCGAACGCTTCCAGCTGTTCGCGCACCATATCGGGTGTCCCCACCGCGCTGACGGAGCGTACTTGCTCCAGCATTGCGCGCGCCGGGGCGGGCAAGCCGGCGCGGTAATCGCGGACTGGCGGCTTCAGCCGACCGGGCGTGCCACTGCGCAAAGCGACGAAGCTCTGGTCCGTGGACGAGGAAAGGTAATGCGCCTCCTCTTCGGTATCCGCCGCCACGACATTGATCGCGGCCATGAAATGCGGGCGATCGAGCCGCTCGGAAGGCTGGAACCGGTCGCGGTAGACGCGCGCCGCCTCATCCAGCGCGCCGGGCGCGAAGTGGGAGGCGAAAGCATAGGGCAGGCCCAGCATCGCTGCCAGTTGCGCACCGAACAGGCTGGAGCCCAGGATCCACATCTCCACATCGGCGCCCGCCGCCTGGGGGGAGGGCACGCCGCCTGCCGCCTGGCCAGCAAAGCGCGCCTGCAGCTCCACCACATCGTTGGGAAACCGCTCCGCCGCCGCATGGATGTCCTTGCGCAGGGCCTGCGCCAGCCGGCCATCGGCACCCGGAGCGCGGCCAAGGCCAAGGTCCACCCGGCCCGGAAACAGCGCGGCTAGCGTGCCGAATTGCTCGGCGATGACGTACGGCGTGTGGTTGGGCAGCATGATCCCGCCCGACCCGATGCGGATCGTCGACGTGGCGTTGCCCAGATGGGCCAGCACCACGGAGGTTGCACCGCCCGCGATCCCGTCCATCCCGTGATGCTCGGCCACCCAGTAGCGGGCGTAGCCCGCACGTTCGGCGGCCTGCGCCGTCTTCACGGTGATGTCGAGCGCCTGCGCCACGGTGCCGCCTTCGCGGACGGTGACAAGGTCGAGAACGGAAAGCGGGATCATGATCGTTTCCTATTTGGCTGCTGCGCCCGGCGTCTTTTCCGGGCCAAGCTGCGAGAGATATTGTTTGGCGGTGGCGGCCGCATCGCTGCCGGGGCCGGCGGCAAGCACCGAGTTCCAACTGCGCCGCGCCGCCGCCTCGTTATGCGACAGCATGGCGATCACGCCGGCTTCCAGTCCGATCTCCGGGTCTTGCGGCGCAAGGGTGGCGGCTTTTTCGATCTGCGCCTGCGCCTGCGCCAGATTGTTCTGGCGGCGAGACAACGTGGCGGACAGCAGCCATGCTTGCGCATTATCCGGCTGCGCGGCGCGCGCTTCGGCAAGCGCGGCGGCGGCCTCGTCCGGCTGCTTGACCGCGACCAGCGCGCGCGCCCGGTCCAGCGCGATCGAGGCGGTGAGGTCCGCATCGGCGACGATCTTGGCATCGGTGGCGGCAGGGGCCAGCAGCGACAGCGCCTGCCCCGGCTGCCCCGCCGCCAGCGCAGCATTGCCCGCCATCGCGCCCAAGCGCGCCCGGCTGGCATGATCTTCGGGCGCGGCCGCATCGCGGGCATTGGCAAAGGCGGTGCGCGCCTCGTCCCACTGGCCCAGATCGCTCAGCGCCACGCCAAGGCACAGGCCGGCGCGCACCTTTTCGCGGCCCACGGCATCGCCAAGCGCGCTGCGGGCCAGTTCGGCGGACTTTTCTGGGTCTGCTTCCACCGCGCTCATGCAGCCGGTGTTGCTGCGCGCCGTGGGCATCGCCACGCTCTGCGTCTCACGCGCGCGCTTGGCGGCCTCGGCGTCCTTCTTCTCGATGATTTCGAGCGGCAGTTGCGAGGCATAGGGGCTGGCATTGCTCGGCAGCGAGGACGCGGGGCCGACCTGGGCGAACAGCGGCAGGAGGAAAAACAGCGAGGACATGGCAGATCAGGACTCCGGTGAGGCCGCCGGCGCGCGCGGCAGCACCAGTTCGGCCACCGTGCGCAGCAGCAGGCGAATATCGGCATCGCGCGACAGGCGGTGATCGCCGTCCTTGATCAGCGTGACCTGCACATCGGCTGAACGCAGCCGCTCCGCCAGCTGGAGGGATACGTCATACGGCACGTCCGCATCGCGCTGGCCGTGGAGCAGGCGCACAGGGCAGTCTATCGCGATATCGGTGTCCAGCATCAGGTTGGCCTGCCCATCCGCCCAAAAGCCGGGATGGGTGGGCGTGGGTTCGGGGCCATAGGGGTTGTCCTCGAAGATGGTCTCGCCATCGGCCAGCAACGCCTTGTCCATTTGCGCGACGCCCCAGTCGGTAAAGTCCGGCGCGGCGGCAATGCCCACCAGCCCGGCCAGCCGATCGCCCAGCGCCTGCCCCACCAGCAGCATCAGCCACCCGCCCATCGACGAGCCGACCAGCACGACCTTCTCGTCGGTCTCCAGCGCGGCAACCAGCGCCAGCACTTCGTCCTTCCAGCGCGACAGCGTGCCTTCGCCAAAAAAGCCCGGACTTTCCCCGCAGCCCGAATAATCGAACAGCAGGCACGGCAGGCCGCTGTCGCGCGCCATCTCGAACAGCGCGGCGGCCTTGGAACCGGCCATGTCGGACATGTAGCCGGGCAGGAACACGATCACCGGGCCGGGGCCGGGGGTAAAGCGGTAGGCGATGGAACGCCCATCGGACAGATCGAGAAAGCGCGTGTCGGTCATCACCATCTTAGTGGGAACGGCGCGGCGCAAGGGCAAGGCCATACCGGACGACGATAGGGCTGGACGGGCAGGCCGTAATCCGATCTTAAAGCCTCCCCGCCATTATCCAGGCCGTCCATGAGCGCCAAGGTCATCCACTTTCCCGCCCGTCCCTCCAGGCTTGCCCTGAAGCTGGAGTGGTTCGCCACCGATCGTTCGGTGTTGCTGGGGATATGGGCACTGTATTTCGCCCTGCGCGCCGTGGTGCTGCTGATCGATGTTGCGCCCATATCTGACGCGGAATGGTATTTCGCCCGCGCCGCCAGCCTGGCTGCGGGTAACGGCTACCTCGATAATTCCGGTGCGCCCACCGCTTTCTGGCCGCCGGGCTGGCCGATCGCGCTGAGCCTGGTGTTCTCACAGTTCGGGGTATCGACGGTTTCGCTCGGCCTGTTCAACCTTGTGAGCGCGATGCTGATCGGGGTGATGACGCTGGCGCTGGGGCGGCGCCTGTTCGGATCGGAAGGCGCCGCGCGCGCCGGGCTGCTGGCGTTGGCGGTCTATCCCAACGCCATCGGCTATGTGCCGCTGGCGCTGACGGAGGTGTTCTACACCGCGCTGCTGATGGCCGGGTGCTGGGCGGTGGTGACCCGCACCAACCGCTGGCAGCTGGTCGGCGCAGGGCTGCTGTTCGGGCTGGCCACGCTGGTAAAGGCGCAGACGCTGGTGGTGGTGCCGCTGCTGTTCGCGATCGACTGCATGCGCGCCGGCAATCTGTGGCAGCGCCTGCCGCGCCTGCTGGTGGACGGGCTGATCGTGGTGGCGGTGGCGGGCCTGGCGGTCGTGCCCTGGTCGATCCGCAACCATGCGCAGCTGGGCCACTGGGTGGCCGTGTCCACCAACGGCGGCTACACGCTGCTGACGGGCAACCACGATACCGCGACCGGCGATTACACGCCCGATGCGCCGGTGGTCAAAGCGCTGATGGCCAAGCCCAGGCTCGACGAAGTGACCCGCGATGCGCAGGCCCGGCAACTGGGCATGGCGTGGATCACCCAGCATCCTGACAGGTTCGCCCGGCTGATCCCGAAGAAGCTTGCCCGGCTATGGCTGCCGGACGGGGAGGCGGAATGGGCCTATCAGGGCGGCGCGCCCGGATACGCGCGGTTCGCACTGGTCTATCGCGGTGCGCGCGCGCTCAATCAGGGGTATTACGCGCTGCTGATGCTGGCATTCGGCGCGGCGTTCTTCGTGATGATCGCCCGGCGCCGGCGCGACGGTCAGCGCTGGATCGGCTGGTGGCTGCTGCCTTACGGCATCGCGCTGTATCCCACGCTGATCTGCGTGGTGTTTTCCGGCCAGTCGCGCTTTCATTACCCGGTGATGCCGTGGGTGTGCATGACGGCAGGGTGGCTGATAGTGACGTCCCTGGGGCGGATCAGCGAAAGGCGGGCGAAGCCGACGCTGCACTGAGCGGTGGGGGCGGCGTGGGGCATGGGTAAGCGCGGGTGGATGCGACTTATCCTGGCCCGCGAAAGGCGTGATTGTGGTGGAGAGCGGACGTAGGGTGTCTGACATCCTCCTTTATTCTGACATGAGCTACGAGGGCATGAACAACCATTGCAGGGCTAATGTAAGCACGATTGGGAAGGTCGTCTCATGAAAAGTTCCCGACACCACCTCGTCGCGCAGATCGAGCGCATGATAATGCCTGCTCCGCAAAGCGGCGGCAAACCTTGCGCTATCGGTGACCATATCGTGTTCACAGTCACAGCCCCCAGGCTGCGGATGTTCGCGTGACCCGACCGCAATATATATGCGCGCCTTCAAGTCCGAGTTGGTTTTGGCGAATTCGGCCTCTTGATGCAAAAGGCGATGTTTATCAAACCAGAGACTGGGGCTTGAGGCAATATAGTTCTGAAAAAGCTCTGGTCGTTTTAGTGCAACCCATAATGTGAACAAACCCCCATACGATTGCCCTACGAGTGTGCGGTTAGATTTATCAACGCGATAATTCCCTTCTACAAGCGGAATTACTTTTGCTTGAATAAATTCGAGATAAGTACTGGCCCCTCCACTGAAACCAGCAACGTCGGTGTCCTGCCAAGGTGTGAGGTCGCGCCTGCGTGATGCGGCGGGGTCTTCTCCTTTGGCACCAGACAGCCCTACCAATATGAATTCGTCGAACCGCTTTTGACTGAAGGGTAGCCGAGATACCCCAGACGCAACCTGAAACGTGTATGCTCCGTCGGTAAGATATACCACGGGGTAAGTACGCGAGGCGTTCTCGGGTTTGCCATATCCTGGGGGGGTTTTGACATAGACTTCATACTGTCGGCCGGATTGCGAACTCGCTTGCAGGACGGCACTGTCCTCGACTGCGAACGGCTCTGGCTTCCGAGAGCCTGATGCTGCGAATGATGGTTTCTTTTCCGTCGTAGCGGCATCCTGCGCGCTGACGCCACATGCAGCCAAGAGCAAGGTAAAAAGAGCTGTAGAAGGCTTAGGTTGCAATGGGTCTGATCCTCACGAGGAATGCTGACCCCCTATGTCTACCTTTTTAACCAGTGCCAATGACCGCTTTGGGGCGTGTCCGGATAGGCTGCTTTTCTTCGAAAGCTGCGGAAAGCTGCCGGTCCGCTCTCCTGCAGGCACACGAAACAGCTCAGTTGCCGGTAATCGACGTCAGGTTCGGATGGGCGCCGCAATGAACCTCAGGATTGGATCACATCATCTGCTTCGCGGTAATTACGGCGAGGACGAGGGCAAGGGTTATGAGCCAGCCTTCGCGGGTTCTAGGGGTGATGCCGAATCCCAAGCGCTTGGGGCCGAACCAAAGCCGTGGATCATTCATACGACAAGCCTCAACCGCGAAGGGGAACGTAGGCATAATATCCACTAAGAAGCCCACCATGCAAGATGTGAATGTCCGCTTTGGGGCGATAGCAGACATCCAATCGGTCACTCTGAACGGCCGCCGCCCAGCTTCTCCCATGCCCACCGCGCCGCGTCGGCAACGACCGGGTCCGCATCGTCCCGCAGCGGGGCGACTTGCGCTGATAGCCCCGCCTCACCGCTGTTTCCCGCCGCGTACAGGCAGTTGCGCACGAAGCGGTTGCGGCCGATGCGTTTGATTGGGCTGCCGGAAAACAGGGCGCGAAAGCTGGTGTCGTCCAGCGTCAGCAGGTCGGCCAGGTCCGGTGCGGTGAGTTCGGCGCGCGGGAGGAATGCCTTCATCGTGTGGGCGACTTTTGCGAACTTGTTCCACGGGCACACCGCCAGGCAATCGTCGCAGCCGTAGATGCGGTTGCCGAGGCCGGGACGCAGGTCTTCGGGCACCGGGCCCTTGTGCTCGATCGTCAGGTAGCTGACGCAGCGGCGCGCATCGAGGCGGTAGGGGGCGGGGAACGCGTCGGTCGGGCACGCATCCTGGCAGGCGCGGCACGATCCGCAGCGGTCGCGTGCCGGGGCGGACGGGGCAAGGTCCAGCGTGGTGTAGATCTCGCCCAGGAACAGCCACGATCCATGCTCGCGGCTGACCACGTTGGTATGCTTGCCCTGCCAGCCAAGGCCCGCGGCGGCGGCCAGCGGCTTTTCCAGCACCGGCGCGGTATCGGTGAACACTTTGACGCCCACCGCGTCCGCCAGCCCGCGCCGCTCGCCTTCGGTTACGATCCAGCGGGCCAGATGCTTGAGCGCCTTTTTCAGCCCGTCGTGATAATCGGCCCCTTGCGCATAGACGGAAATGCGCCCGACCTGCGCTTCGTCCGCCAGCCGGAGCGGATCGAGCGCGGGGGCATAGCTCATGCCCAGCGCGATGACGCTGCGCGCGTCGGGCCACAAGTCCTGCGGGCTGCGGCGCTGGTGCGCGCGCTGCTCCATCCACCCCATCGTGCCGTGCATGCCGGCGGCCAGCCATGCGTCCAGCCGCGCGCCCAGCGCCGCGTCCGGCACCGCGCTCGCCACGCCGAACGCACAAAATCCCAGCGTGCGCGCTTGGGCCTCCACATCCTGTGCGAACGCGCTTAGGGCGACCTTAACCGGGTCTGCGCGATCAGGGTCGGACAAGCTGGCGCCAGGGGGCCTCATGGATACGCACGTAGGAGATCCGCAGGAAACCGGCAACGCCGCAGAAGGGCAGGTGCCGCTGGCGATCGAGGCCCGCGCGCTGGTCAAGCGCTTCGACGGGTTCAAGGCGGTGGACGGGGTGGACCTGTCCGTGCCGCAAGGCTCGGTCTACGGTATCCTTGGCCCCAACGGCGCGGGCAAGACCACGACCTTGCGCATGCTGCTGGGCATCATCGACCCCGATTCGGGCTATCGCCGCATTCTGGGCGCGGACCGGCCCCACGATTTGGCCCATGCCATCGGCTACCTGCCCGAGGAGCGCGGCCTCTACCCGTCGATGAAGGCGACCGAAGCGATCGCATTCCTGGGCGCGCTGCGCGGCTTGCCGCTGAAGGAAGGCCGCCGCCGTGCGCACGATCTGCTGGAGCGGCACGGCCTGGGCTATGCCGCAGAGCGCCAGATCCGCCAGCTGTCCAAAGGCATGGCGCAGCAGGTCCAGATCCTGGGCACCCTGGTCCATCAGCCCCGGCTGGTGGTGTTCGACGAGCCGTTCTCCGGGCTCGACGCGCTTAACCAGGGCAAGCTGGAAGTGATGATGCGCGATCTGGCGCAGCAGGGAACCACGGTGATATTTTCCACCCACGTCATCGCGCACGCCGAACGCCTGTGTGATGAAGTGGCGATCATCGCGGGCGGGAAAGTTCCGTTCGCCGGGCCCGTCGACGTCGCGCGGGACAGTATCCCGGCGCAAGTGCGGCTGGAAACGCGGGCCGGAGATGGTCCCTGGCGCGCAGCCTTGCCGGCAGACGCCCAGCGCGAGGGGCAGTTCTGGCGCTTCCCCTTGCCGGACACCGGGATAGAGCCGCTGCTGCGCGCGTTGATCGCGGGGGAGGCCGGCATCCTGTCGCTCTCGATCGAGCGGGCGGGGCTGCACGATGCCTTCGTGGCGATCGCAGGGGCTGCTGCCGCGCGCGCGCTGGAACAGGCCAAGCCCGAGGAGGCGGCACGATGAACGCGCAATCGCACAGCGGACGCCTGTCCATCCTGGCCGCCGCCTTGGTGGTCGCGCGCAGGGATTTCACCGCGATCCTGTTTTCGCGCACATTCTTCTTCTTTCTGCTTGGCCCGCTGTTCCCGCTGATCGTAGGCGGACTGGCCGGCAGCGTTGGCCGGCAGGTCGATTCCAGCGCGGGCGCCAATGCCGATCCGGTGGTGGCCGTCGCGATGGCGCCGGCGGATGCGCAGGCGATGACCCGTGCCCGCGATGCGCTGAGCGCGCGGCTGGGCGAGGGCTTGCCGGCCTTTCGCATCGTTGCGCCCGCCAGGCCGTCTGCAGTCATGGAACGTCACAAGGTTTCTGCCGTCCTGACCGGCACGCCCGCAGCGCCGGTGCTGTCCGGCCCGCGTGAACGGGTGGAGGGATGGAGCGGCGCGGTGGCGATGATCGCCGCGCAGGCGCAGGCCGGGCCGCTGCGTCCCTGGCCGGCGGTGCGGATAGACGCCACCGCCGCCCGGCCCAAGGCGGACCGGCAGGCGGGCCTGCGCACCGCACAGGGCGCACAGACGCTGCTGTTCCTGCTCACCATGATGCTGGCGGGCATGGTCCTGTCCAATCTGGTGGAGGAAAAGGCCAACAAGATCATCGAAGTGCTGGCCGCCGCGATCCCGATGGAGGCGGTGTTCTTCGGCAAGCTGTTCGCGATGCTGGGTGTTTCGCTGGTGGGCATCGCGGCGTGGGGCGCGGCAGGCGGCGCGCTGGTGCTGGCGGCGGGACCGAACGTGCTGCAATTGCCCGAACCGGCGGTGGGCTGGCCGATGCTGATCGGGCTGGGCGTGGTCTATTTCGCGATGGCGTACCTGTTGCTGGGCTCGGTATTCCTGTCGATCGGGTCGCTGGCCGCCACCGTACGCGAAGTGCAGACGATTTCCATGCCGGTAACGATGCTTCAAGTGCTGCTGTTCTTCCTGGCCAGCTTCGCGATGACCCGGCCGGGCAGCGCGGTCGAGATCGGCGCGATCCTGTTTCCGTTCAGCTCGCCCTACACGATGCTGGCGCGCGCGGCGCAGGAACCCGCCCTGTGGCCCCACGCCGCCGCGCTGCTATGGCAGGCAGGGTGGGTAGCGCTGCTGGTGCGGCTGGGATCGGGTCTGTTCCGGCGGCGGGTGATGCAGTCCGGCCCCAAGGTGCGCGTCAAGGCCAGGCGCCGGTTGCTTGGGCGCGCTAGGCCGGCGCCTGCGGGGGATTGAAACCCGCGCCGGGCAACGCCATTTTCAACGCAGGGGCCCTGCAGGAGCGACGCTTTATGAACCCACAAACGAACCGTCGCACCGCATTGGGCTGGCTGTGTGCAGGCGCTGCCCTGCCGGTGCTGGCTGCGTGCGGAGAGGCCGCGCAGGCCAAGGCGTATCCCGTCCACTTCACCGATGCCGAATGGCGCCGCAAGCTGACCGCAGACCAGTATCGCATCCTGCGCCAGGCGGGGACCGAGCGGCCCTATTCCTCGCCACTCAACAGCGAGCACCGCGCCGGCACATTCCTGTGCGCGGCGGACGGCAACCCGCTGTTTTCCTCCAAGACCAAGTTTGACAGCGGCACCGGCTGGCCCAGCTTCTGGAAGCCGCTGCCCGGTGCGATCGACACCGCGACCGATTCGACGCTGGGCATGTCTCGCACCGAAGTGCGCTGCGCGCGCTGCGGCGGACACCTGGGCCACGTGTTCGATGACGGCCCCCCACCCACCGGAAAACGCTTCTGCATGAATGGCGCGGCCATGAAGTTCAAGCCGGCCTGATCCCTAGGCGCGGGCCTAACCATTTGCTTTGCATCCGCCCCGGTTTTCCAGCAGATCGCCATAAACGGCATTCGGCATGGTGAGGGTGATGGATCGGCGGACGGAGGGCGTAGTCTCAAAGCTCCCGGCGGTGACGCTGGGGTTCTGGATCATCAAGATCCTGGCCACCACGCTGGGAGAGACCGGCGGCGATGCGGTGTCGATGTCGTGGCTGGGCGAAACCACGCCCGCTGCCGGCCATGCGGGCATCAACGGTTACGTCGTTGCAACCGCAATCTTCGGGGTTCTGCTGATCGCGCTAGTGGCGCTGCAGATCCGGGCGCGCCGGTTCAATCCGTGGCTGTACTGGGCCACGATCATCGCCTCGACCACGGCAGGCACCACGCTTGCCGATTTCACCACCCGGTCGCTGGGTATCGGCTATCCGGGCGGCACGCTGTTGCTGTTGTGCGGGGTGCTGGCCTCGCTGTTCGCGTGGCATCGCAGCTTGGGCAACGTTGCGGTCGATCGCGTCACCGGGCCGCGCGCAGAGACGTTCTACTGGATCACGATCACGTTTTCCCAAACGCTGGGCACGGCGCTGGGGGACTGGGCGGCAGACGGCAGCTTGGGCTATTCCGGCGCCGCGCTGACCTTCGGCGCCGCGCTGGCCGTGGTCGCCGCGCTGTATTTCAGGACCCATGTCTCGCGCGTCGCGCTGTTCTGGACGGCGTTCATCCTGACCCGCCCGCTGGGCGCCACGGTGGGCGATTTTCTGGACAAGCCGGTCGCGCATGGCGGCCTCGCCTTCAGCCGATCGCTGGCGACCGGCGTGCTGGCGGCGGCGATCGTGCTGCTCATCGTCCTTTTACCCCAGCGCGCCGGACGACATCCCTCGCATTGAGGCATATTGAAGCCTCACCCGCCCCGTGCGGTCTGGATGCGATGGGTGCGCTGGGCCAGTTCTTCCAGGCCCATCAACTGGTGGAACACCAGGCCGTAGGTAGGCTGCGCGCGCCAGCACACCGTGGCCTCAAAGTCCGGCAGGTGTGTGGCGGTGAGGCGCAGGCGTTGTCCGATCGCGAGGTGATGGTCCGTCTCGATCTTCGCGCCCTGGCGTGACACGTCGCACAGCCGCGCCTCGACGATGACGCCGGCCACGGTGAGCGTGGCCGGGTGATCCACCGCAAGGCGGATCTGGCGCTTGGGATAAGGCCCGGATTCGGCCACGAAGCGCAAGACTTCGATCGGCTGGTCGAAGCGAAAGCCGGCCTCGCCTTCGTTCTCCCACACCATTTCCATGGGGATCGGCTCGCCGGACGGGCCTTCCAGCGCCAGCCGGCGCTCTCCGGCCAGGGTATGGAACAGCCGCAGCCGCACGCCCGTTTCCGAAACGTCGCGCACGATGCACAGGTATTCCCCGCGCGGACCGATCAGCTTGGCCGCACGCAGCAGCAGCGCGAATCGCGGCGTCGCGCGCAGGTCGCTCGGCTTGCCGACGTCGTCGACAGACAGGCGGTTCACGAAAGTCATGTCGAACAAGCCCCCCGTGCCCACAATCCCAGCTGGCGGCGATGCCTTGGAAGTGTGCACCTAGTAACACATACGCCGTGTCAGTTACGCATTTGTAAATATTGTTGCCGCCGACAGTCTTTTGCCCCGCTGTCGGCCACGATTACTGATACGACCCACGAGCGGGTATTGCCAGCCTGGTGCGGGCGGCGGGACTCGAACCCGCACTGGAATCCCAAACGGATTTTAAGTCCGCAGCGTCTACCATTCCGCCACGCCCGCACACCTAGAGAAACCGTGGTTTTTGCCGTCTAGCTGTCCGCGTTCCGCAGTGCAATCCGATTGCGTTCCGCAGTTTACGGTCAGCCGAGCAGCTCGACGCGGCGCATTGCGGCCTCGGCGTCGCGCCGCTGGCGGGCATATTTGATCGCCATTTGATATGTGCGATGGCCGATAATGCTGCTGATTTCGATCACTGAGCAGCCGGCTTCCTCGAGCATTGCGGCGGCGGCGTAGCGCAGGCCGTGGAGCGAGCGGTTCGGCATGCCGTCGATCTTGCGCACGGCGTGGTAGATTTCATAGCTCAGGGCATCGGCCGTCATGGGCTTTCCCTTGCGGTCGCGAATCACCGTGCCACCGAACTTGGTGCGGACCTTCTTAAGGTGCTTCGCCAATTCGGGGTGGGCAGGGATGGTCAAAGGTTCTTTGGTTTTATTCTGGCGCACGCGCAGGGTGCTCCCCTGGACCGCCGTCCATTCCATCGTGACGAGGTCCTCGCGGCGCTGACCTGTATAGAGGGCGAGCAGCACCACCGTTTGGAGCCATGGCTGGCAATGGCCAAGGAACAGTCGGATTTCCTCAATCGACCACACCTCGATCGGCGTGGTCTTGCCCTTGATGCGACGGATGCCGGAAGCCGGATTGATGAAGGTTGCTGGTAAAAGGCTTTCCTCCTCCGCCCAGCTGTACAGCCGACTGACCATCTGCTTCACCTTATGCGCCGTGCGTGGCGACAATTTACGCGCGACATCGTCGCGGACCACCTTCACGCTGGCCCGATCGATGCAGTCGAACCGCTCCGGTCCAAGGATCGGGACAAGGCGGTCCTCGATTGTGCTGCGATAATCCGACTGTGTCTTCGGCGCGAGCGACGCGAATTCGGCGCTGGCAAGGAAGCGGCGGCATAGATAGGCGAAGCTGTAGCGGTCTGCCTCGCGATCTGCGGTCGACTGCGCGCGCACTTCGGCCTGCTTCATCAGCTCGCCATAGCGTGTGTGGAATGCAGGCTCTGTTGGCTGGCCGGGCAGCGGAGTATCAATACCGTTTCGCCGAAAGCGCCAGTAGTCGCGGTATTTGCCCGAAGCGAGCTTCTTGCTGCTGCAGTAGACGTAAGGGAGGTCAGTTCGGACCATTTGCAAGGCGTCTCCGCACGCGATCGGCAATCGAATCGGCTTCTGCTTGGCGTTGTAGATGATCGAGCGGTTGAGGGTCAGTGCCCACGGTGCCTAGAGCATCGGCCCAACGGTCGAGGTCTTGGCGGTCCCATACCGCGCAGCGGCCGATGTGCTTCGATGCAGGACCATGCTCGCGCAACATGGACGCGCTGATGCCGAGGTAGGCGGCGGCCATCCCCTCCCGCATCAAGCGCGGCCAATCGGGCAATGTGCCGCGATCGACTGAAAGGCGAGCAGACGCGGTCATGCTGCCCGCGCTTGTTCCCAGGCTGCAGTGATTCGCTCGACTGCCGTCGCGAAGTGCTTGGGGTTCTTCTCGATGCCGGTGAACACTTTGCCTTGGCTGATCGCGGCAATGGCGGTGCTGCCGGTGCCCATGAATGGGTCGATGATGGTGCTACCCGAGAGGTTGCGCACTATCTTGTCCATGACGTCGAGCGGCTTCACGGTCGGGTGGCCGTAGGCCTTCGCAGCCATCGTGCCCGACATCACCCAACGATGCATGTCATGGTGGTCCCCAACCGGGTGAAAGCCGGTATTCCAGGCGTGCACATAAGGCTCGACATCCGCGAGGTAGTGCTTGTTGCGCATGGGGCTAGGGTTCTTCTTGATCCACCCCAGGACGCAAAACCGCTGGTAGCGCCGGCTGACATATTCGAGCAGCTCGGGGAGCTGGTCGTTGTGGCAGAAGATCACGACTGCGCCCGCGCGCAGCGGGTTGACGATCGACACGTCGAACCCTTGATCCAGTTCCTCGGCGACGATCATGTCCGCGCCGGCGCGGCTCTTTCGGAAAGCGCCGCCGCCCCGATTATCGAACCGATAGGGGGGATCCATGAATTCGGCATCGAAGAAGCCCAGCTTTGGGCGCAAGTGGTAGGCGTCTGCCTGGTACAGCGTGTGCGGGCCGATCTTGACCACCCCGTAATCGCCCTCAGGTGCCCCGGCGTCATAGCCGATCATCACCGGCTGTGCTTCGCCGACGCAGTCGCACAGGTCCATGCGGAAGCCCGCGAAATCTTTATAGCGGGTGCCAGCGCACATAGCGCAAATCGGTTTCATCTGGCGCGCTCTAGTATGTGGAGGCCTCGCCGCGAGCTCCGCCCGCAAAATCGCCAGCCAGCCATCTTGAAGCAGAACCCGGGGTTCGCGCTAACATGGCGCGGGTCGACATAGGTGTAGTGCCGCTCTCCAGGCCAACGTCGATCGGCGATCTCATCAGCAGCCTGGATCAAATCGCTAGATAGGCCGGCTCCAAGATTGGCGAACACAGCGCAGTTGACGCCGTCCTGCCCTCCGTCATCGATGAACTTTCGCCACGCGAAGAGGGCGCGTCGGCATGGTGTGGAGAGCAACAGTTTCTGACCGGGGCCGAGAATCAAAAGCGTGCCTCTGTCCCTACGTCTCGCGCGGCTGCGCTCACTAGCGTAATGCTGATCGTAGATTAGGGCGGCTGTTCGATCGCCATCAAGGATCGGAACCCAGACGGCAAGCGGCAGGAGTGCAGTCATTGGCGCACCTGCGAGCTGAAACGAATTCGGTGGCGAGCGAGCATCTGCAGCGCACCATCGTTGTCGAGGATCTCCACAGCGGACATTCGAGCGGCAGGCGCGGGGGCGTATCCCTGCAAAATGAGCGCACGACCAAATTCGATGCGGTCATCTGAAGTGACCGGCACCGTGCGGGCCGCGCGCGCGAGTTCGATCAAGCTCCCGGCAGTCAGGTGTTCAATCGTCATGATCGCGGCACTCCAAGAAAAGGAAGGAAGTGGTTGCAGCCGATGTCGCCGCGCGCGGCGCAGTGGCGGCAGGGGGCTGCGCTGCTGGCGCGACGGGTCGGCGGGGCGGGTTCGGGCGGGCGCGGCTTTGCGCGGAAGGCGTTGGCCAGGCGGGCACCATCGAACGGACGCGACGTCAGTGCAGGCTCGCCCCTGGCGCGGCGGGCTTTCACGGTTTCGAGGCTCGCCAGAAAATCCGCCACGGCTTCGTCGGCCGGGGTGATTGGTTCGATCACAGGGCACCTCCGAGCAGATCGTCGGGGGTGGGCCAATTCCAGAAGCCCTGTTTGCCCTTCATCGCGATCGGCACGTCCCACCGCTCGACATCGAGCATCGGCCAGCCCCAATTTGCGTGCTGGTCACGATCACCGTCATTGGCGCGGGGGACGCCGAATTCCTCGGCGATCTCAAGGCCGTTACGCGGTTCGCCGATGACCGCGGTGCCGATGCCGGCAGCGATCGGCAGCGGGCTTTCGCTGCCGGGCGACCATGCCCTCGCAAGGATCGGAAGCGCCATTTCGGCGATGAGGCACGTCGCCGCCGCATCGAGACTGTTGACCTCGCTCTGTCCACGGTCTCGCAGGGTGACGAACAGGTCCGCCGCTTCCCGCTCGTCGATCTTGCGCGATGCGGCGTGGATGACGATGCGCTGGCCGATCAACGCGCGCGGCGTGCGCCAGCCCCGGAATTCGTAGGGCTTGGCGCCCGCGACGATCAGCGAGGCCCACGGTTGCCAGATGGTGAGCGCTTTCATGCGTTGCCGCCTTCAGCGTAACGGCCCTCTGCGCGTGCAATGAATTCCTTCATCATCGCAATCATGTCGGCGCGCGTGCCGTTGGAAATGTAGTTGACGCGGCCATTGTCGATCTGGCCGAACTCGGCGACCAACATGACGAAGGCGAGGGTTTTGGGCTTTGCCTTGCCGTTGAGTGTTTCGTCGATGGCGGCGGCAAGCATGTTCATGTTGGCCCGGTGGCGTGGATCAATCGGTGCATGTGACATTTTGCGGGGTACTCCTGCAGGGAAGGATCAGCGCTCGCCCAGCAGGCGCTGGCTGAGTTCGAAGGCGCGCTCGGGCGTGACGGTCGCCTGGCCCGCAGCGGCGGACAGGTGTGCTGCGGCACGGCGGCATTCGCGGCGGTGGTCCGCCTTGCGGCCGGCTGCGTGGGCACCGATGATTCCGGTGCGGATGTCGCCGGGCAGCGCCGCGAAGTGCTTTTCGCACAGGCGCTGCCAGCGTTTGCGCGTGGTGTTGCAGCCGGGAACATCGCAGAGGTGGGCTTTAGGCACGGGCATTCTCCTTGCCGGGGTGGAATGGTGGCCGCTCGATCGCGGGCAGAGGCACGGCGTAAAGCGGTGCGCCGTCGATGGTGGGGATGACTGGCGGCTCCAGAATTTCGATGCCGCCGAGGTGGCCGGGGCGCACGCGCACGAGCCCGCGCTCCACCAATCCGTGCAGGAGGCGGTGCACACCCGACTTGGATTTGATGCCCAGAGCGTGCGCGCAGCGGCTGTACGAAGGCGACGCGCCGCCATGGGCAAGCTGATAGCCATGCACGTAACGCAAGAGCGCGAGCTGGTGGGGGGTGGGCGACATTCTCACGCGCCGACCCGAAGCAGTTCCGCAGCGGCGATCTCGGCCTTGCGCCGGCCCATGTTCCACCAGATGTGTGACCGGCTTTCCTCGCGGTAAGGATTTGCCGGGGCCGGCCCGTTCTTGAACCGCGCGGCGATCACGGCGTCGCGGGCTTCGCGCTGGACGCGGGTGGATACCATCATGGGGCGATCCACTTCGCGAGCTGGGCAACAATCACCACGGTGCCGAGCATCACGGCGGCGCCGGTCAGGGTTGGCAGGAGGCGGCGTTGATAGAAGCCGGCCAGCAGTGCGACGCGCCGTTGCAGCGAGTCCAGTTCGTGGTCCCGCTCAAGGACAATTACGTTGCCTTGCCGGGTCACTGGAGCGGTTCCCGCGACGGCAGGTCGATCGCGCAGCCGGCGCAGAATGCATAGATGTCCGCGCCGACCTTCTCGATCTCCCATCCTGTCGGCAGGGTCGGGGTAGGGCGGTGTTCCACCACTTCGCAGGCCGTGCATTGGAACGTGAACGGGATCGGCCTGCGCATGGCGGCGCGCGCTTTCGCGGCGGTGGTCTGTGGGTTCGTTGTGGGCATGGCAAACGTCCGGCATCAGAGGGAAGAGGACCAGGTGGACAGCTGCTCGGTCAGGCACGATCCCGCCCAGGCGAGCAGGGCCATTCCCGCCGCGATCGCGAAGGTGAGCAGGCCGGCTGTCAGCGCAGGCGAAATGTCGGTGGCAGCGGGATGGCGCGGTGCGCATTGCGCGCAGCGGCAATAGGCGGCGTGGATACGAGGCTTGGACATCAGGCAGCGCTCCTCAGCTGCGCCGGGGCCGTGCTGGCCTCGGCGCTCTTGCGCGCCAGATCGGCGCGGATTTGGTGGGTGATGGCGGCGTAGAAGTGGACGTCGCTCTCGGGCTCGAGGTGCCAGCGCAAGGCGATGACATGCTGGGCCTGCAGGGCGAGCGCGAGCGAGAAGCCGCCATGTTCGCTGGCGATCTCGGCGATGGTGTCGATGCTGGCGTCCAGCGCGGCCTTGCGGGCATCAAGCGTGGCGAGGTGGGCGCGTTCGCCCTGGCCGCTGACGATCCACGTCCAATCGGCGACGATCGCGGCATACGCAGCCAGCTGGGCATCGGCGGTGGCCTGTTCCATCGTGCCGGCGCGCACCAATTCGGGGAACCGGCGCTGGCGCGATGCCAGCATGCCCTCAGCCATTGCGAGCAGGTCGGGATAATCCCCAGCGGCCCACGGCGGGTCCTGCACGTTGAGACCGCGCCAGATGCCCTTGGCGAAGCGTTCCATGAAGCGGGGGCGGTTCATATGATCCGCTCCGCCTTCTTGGGTTGTTCGAAGACCCAGCACGACATGACGCGCCCTGCCGGGTTGTTGACGTTCTTTGTCGCCAGCCATTTGCGGGATTTGGAATTGCGCAGCAGCTTCTTGAGCTGGTCCATGTTCGGCGGCGCGATGCCGGCGTTGCGGCAGCGGGCTTCGAAGTCGACCAAGTTTACCGCGATCTGGGTTTCCCGATCGCGGTGCTGGTTGACCGAGGTGCCGTTGGCGTGATCGTCCGGCTTCTCGCGCTCGACCAGATATTGAACCTTGTCCCAGAAATCGGAGACGACGGGGTGGTCACCGCCGCATGAATTCTGGCGATCGAGCGCCATTCCATCGACCAGCCTGAGCGTTTCTTCGATCCACTCGGGCCGGATCGAGGGAAACAGCGCTTCCAGCGCCTCCACCCCGGCGGCGAGCTGGCTGTGGCATTTGATCGGGCGCGTGTTGTGCAGCCCGTCCACCCGCCGAGGCATGTCCTGATCATGGTGGGCGAACCGCTCGAAATAGAAGGGGAGGTATTTCGCCTCGCTGCGGATGACGTGGACGATGGTCCCCGACAGCTCTTCGATCGGCCAGCCTTCCAGCTTCACCGCTGCCGCCTTGGTCGCCGGGGAAAACCGCGACTTGTCGATGTCCATCGACATGAGGCGCTCAAGCACCGCGGGGATCGCGTCGATCCGCTCGTTCTGCATGAGGTATATCGAGCCGAGAAAGGGCGGCTCATTGGTTTCGTAGCCGCCGCTTTTCTGGCCGGTGCCGCGCGGCGAGCGCCCGTTGTAGAGGACCAGCAGCTCGTTATAGTCGAACTGCTTGTAGCCGCCCCGCTTGTCGTCATCGCGGCCACCCTCGATCAGGCCGACCGGGAGATTGGATACCTTCATCAGGCTGCGCGCGAGGAATGCGACGGTGCCCTTGTTAGGGTCGAACCCTTCGTATCCGGCGCGTCCCGCCAGCTTCCACAGGAACTCGATAAGGGTGGACTTGCCCGAGCCGGGCAGGCCGGTGATTTCGAGGAAGCCGAGCGACTTGTGCTTTTCGCGGATCTGCACCGCGAAGAACGACATGGTGAAGAATGCCAGGGCGACCAGCCCCTTGGGGCCGTAAGCCGTCCACAGCACGGACACCCAATCGAAGCCGATCTTGTCCGCGTCGTAGTGAATTTCGAGCAGGCGCTCCGCGCTGCGCAGCTTCACAGCCTGCTTGCCGAAGTCGAAATACTTTTCCTGATTGAGATCGACCAGGCGACCATCGCGCACCGCGATATCGCCGAGCAGCCACGCGCGGTGCGGGGCGGAATACCCGGTGAATGGCACAGGCTCGACCACCTTGAGGCCGCGCGTCTGATTGCGGATCAGCCGGTCCAGCTGCTCGCCGCTACCCGTCCACGTGCCGGCGAATGCCATGAGGCGCTTTTTGAATTCGCCCGAGTTCGCGCATGCCGAGGACGAAAAGCGCGCCTTGACGGTGGGTTCGGCGCCGGGAAAATCGACCTGCAGGAAGTAGTTGGTTTCGTCCGCGATCTCGTCCCGCTCACGATAGAGCAGCTTGAAAGCGCAGTTCGCGATCTCCTCGATCATGAGATTGCGCTTCTCGTCGTCGTCGTAGCTGACCTTGCACCACCACAGGCTGTTGCCGTGGCGGAAGTCGAACGAGGCCAGCTTGCGGCGCTCGTGCAGCATCTTCGCCTTTTCGCGCGGCGATGCGGCGATGGTGACAGCGCCGTTCCACAAGTAGGTTTCGATGGCGTCCGGCCCCAGAGGGGCACGATCCCTGTCACCGCGCCATTCGAGATGATCGAGGAGAAGGTCGTTCCAGTCCTTCGTGGTGCCTTCGCCATCGGGGCGCACCTGGGCGGCGGTGGCATCCCAGCCTTCGGCCCTGGCCTGCCTGACGAACCGGCGCGACCAGCTGACGCCGGCTTCGCCCGGATCGAATGCAAAGACGAGGCGGGGGCGGGTGGCGCGCTGGATGCCCTGCAAGCCGCCCCGGAGCATCGCAAGGAAGTGTTCGGGCCAGAAGTTGCATGACATCGCCGAGACGGCGATCAGGTGCGCGCCCTGGTGGAGCGCGGCGGCGTTGAAGATGCCTTCGGTGATCCAGATGTCATCGGCGCGCGCGAGATCCTCGAGCGAGATCTTGGGCGGGATCCAGCAATGGCCACCGGGCTTGCCGCCGGCCGCGAAGTGGGCCTTCTTTTCGAACCGCCCCGGCTTGTCGATGATGCGTTCCCAGTAGGTTGGGCCGACCGGGAAGCGGACAGTGGCGCTGGTTTCGCGCGTCTTGCGGTCCTGATAGACCTCCTGCGTGTAGGCACCGCGCAGCAACTGGAGATCGAGCCCGCGCTCATTGAGCAGGTAGGCGTCGGCGGAGGCGTGCGGGTTTTCGTCGGTGCGGGGATGGCGCTTCGACCAGTCTTCGAACAATTCCGGCAGCAGGTTGCGGACGCTATCTTCCCACTGGCACTTGCCTTTGCCGCACCGAACGATCTTGGGTTCTTTGGCGGCGCAGAAAACCGAGGGTTTCCGGCACTCCGGGCACACGCCCTCCTGCAGCCATTCCCCGCCGGTCTTCTTGAATTTAAAGCGGGCCGTCAGGCCCTTTATGATTTCGTCCTGCAGGTTCACCGGTCGGCGACCTCGCGGGTGCAGGTGATATCGAGATCAAAGCCGAGCCAAGCAAACCAGAACCGCAGGCCCTTTGCCCGCCGGTTAAGGGAGCCGTGGTAGATGGTGATGCGCTCGACTGCGGCGCGCGGGATGATGTTGGCAGGCAAAGCTTCCCCCTCGGCTGCAGCGCAGCCGTTTGAATTTCGGTAGTGTGTGGTGGTCCGGTGGCCGTCAGGCCGGGGCGAACATGCTCATCTGATCGTCTGGCCCATCGCGTTTAGGCGGCAGGACGTGGGGTATCTGATCTGCCGGGCATTGCGGCAGGTTCAGGTCAGGCCGGTCGATCAGGCCGGGGTTGAAGCTGTGCACGAACACGATCTCGGACATGAACGTGTGCCCGCAGCCGGTGTTGGTGCAGTGCGCGTGCAAGTGCTTGACCGTCACCGTCACGCGGGTGCTGCGGCGGATGAAAGCCGGCGCTTCGCACTTTGGGCAGGTGATCAGCGCGCTATCCTTTGACAGCGCGCCGCCGGACCGCAGGCGAAAATCAAGCGGGGCGTGGATCAATGGACCGCCGCGCAGTATTCCTTCACCACTCATTGCCGTTGTCCCTCCGCTTCCTTCTTGTCCAGCGCGGCCAGGCCATCGGTGAGGCTTTCAATCGCTTCGTGGACTTCCTGCCGGGCACGGCGGCGCAGGCGCGCGTCGGACGAGCTGCTGGCGGTGATCAACGCTGCTACCGCCTCGCCGCCTTCCTTGGCCACCTTGCCCGCGACAGCGGCCAGGCTGTGATCCGCACCGTCACGCCCGGCAATGTCCAGGCGCAGGGCGTGGAGCCGGTGGAACGGGGCATGATCGCCGCCGTGGTCCATGAAGGCGCGATCAAGGCGCTCGGCATCGATCAGCCGGATTTCCTTTTCGCAGTCCGGGTCGGACCAGTATCGAACCGTGCGTTCGGAGGTAACACCGCAGATGGCGGCGCAGCGATCCCACCCGATGCGCGCGGCAATCCGGGTCAAGGTCCATTCGTATGTGAGGGGTTCGCGCACCTTGGTCACGCCCGCGCTCCGTTCAAAATCTGGCGGCGATTGACCGCGACCGGTGCTGCCCGCCCGTCTATCCCGTTGCGACGCGAACCGGCGCAGTGATCGACGCCGGACCAGCGTGAGGACGCCTCGGGCATTTCGACAGGGTAGATATCGGGGCGCAAATGATGACGAGAAACGCCGGTCGCGGCTTCCACGCGCAACACATATTCGGCGGGGATGCGCTTGGAGCTTTGCACCCACTTCCAGACGGCGGGCTGACCGACACCGCAAATCCGCGCGAGCGCGGATTGCGATCCCGCGATTTCAACGGCTTCCGAAAGGGCTTCGTAGGGGGTTGGTGCGCTGGACATAGGCGCATCTATAACAACGTCTATTCCCTAGGCAATAGATAAATTGAACTATCATCCTATTCCAATGGTTATAGGGTCGAGTGCGATGACGCTCGGCGCACGGATCAAAGAACGGCTTGAAGCAAAATGCCTGTCGCAGGCCGAATTGGCGCGGCGCGTGGGAGTGTCACAGCCCAGTATCAATCATCTCATCAAGCGCGGGGCGGGGGGATCATCTCATCTCCACAAGATCGCAGCGGTGCTTGAAACGACCCCGGCTTATCTTTCCGGCGAAACTGACGATGCCAGCGAAGGATATGTCCCGGTTCCCTCTACGGAACTGATCGCGGCAGAGCTGGGGCTGGTGCCTGTGCGGGAGCTGGATCTGAATTTCGGGATGGGAGCCACGTTTCTGGATGTGCCGGTGACGGAAAACGTCCGGCATTTTCCTATCGAGTTCCTGCGCCTTTACACCCGCGCCGCCCCGGACCAGCTGTTCTTCGCCCAGGGCATGGGCGATTCCATGGAGCCGACGATGCGCGATCAGGACCTGCTGCTGGTCGACTGCTCGCAGACATCCATCAAGCTTGCCGATAAAATCTGGGCGATCAGCTACGCCGGTTTCGGCTCCATCAAGCGTCTGCGACCCCTGCCGAACGGCGGGGTGGAGATGCTGTCCGACAATCCGCACGTGCCAAACGCCGTTGCGTATGACGGTGAAATGCACGTGATTGGCCGTGTGGTGGCGATCGTCAGGAAGATGTGAACCGGCGGGACGTGGGCAGCGTTCGGCAGGTTCGATGAACGGGGGAAGTTTGTTGCCTAAAAAGCCGAGGTCGAACGAAATCGCATGTCCGCGATGCAAGGAGCCTATCTCTATCAGTGCCGAGATATGCCCGTATTGCCGTACGGAATTTACCCGCGAGGAAGTTGCAAACCGAAAAAAGGAGCACTGGCAGAATATTCTGGGCGGCTGCATTTTGTTGATCGTGCTGCTCTGCGCCGTGACTTATTGTTCGGGTAAATCTGAAAACCTTACTGAGGCCGATGACGCCAATCTTACAGCTGAGCTGAAGGCAGCGCGATACCCAACAGGGAAGTCAGAAGCCGCAAGCGCTAAAGTCGAAGCGCCAGCTAACAGCCTGACCGGTCCGCAGAACAATGCCGCCAGATCCGCAGCAGAGTATCTCGATACGGGCGCTTTTTCGCGCGATGGCCTCATTCACCAGCTCTCGTCAGAGTATGGCGCCGGGTTCGATGTATCTGATGCGACCGTCGCAGTTGATAGTCTAAATGTTGACTGGAACCAGCAAGCTGAAAAGTCTGCGAGGTCATACCTCGAAATGTCGGGCTTTTCCTGCAGCGGGTTAATTCAACAACTGTCATCAGACCATGGGGCGCAATTCACCAAGAGCCAGGCAACTTACGGTGCGCAGCAAGCCGGGGCCTGTTGAGCGTATCAAGCGCTCTCCAGCGAAATCCGCTGCTTGAGCCCGGCGCTGCCGTGGGTGGTGTCGATCGAGACCACCAGCCACTTGATCGCATCGATCCTGCTGTTCCATCCTGACAGGGTGACCGGCAGGTTGTTCTGCAGGCGCGGATCGGCCACGGCCAGTTCGTATTCGAACTGATAGGCCCCGCGCTGGCGCTTGGCTGCTTCCGCTTCGGTCGCCTGTTTCGCGTCCGCCTCGCTGGGGTAGCTGCGTTTCAGGCGCTTGGCCTTTTTCCCGCCGGTGGAGACCGTCTTGCGCTCTCCGCTGTCCTGATCGTGCCAGGTTGCTTCCGCGCCATCGTAATCGTCGCGCTGGGCGCGGGTGAAGCGCCAGGACCAGCCATCGCGCTTAGTCAGGGTGATCGCGGCCAGTGCCTTGCCGCTGGCGGTGGTGGCGCTGCCCACCGGCATGAAAATCAGCTGGCGGTCCTTCCATGTGGCGACCGCATCATAACGGCTGCCCAGGTCCTTGACCAAGGCCATGTCGCTTTTGCCCTGCTGATCAAGCGTGGCGACGGGCTTGCCGGCCAGATCGGGATGCACCTGCGCGGTGATGCCATTGCGCCCGGCGACGGTTTCAAGGATCGCGCCCACGGTGGTGTCCTGCCACACCTGCGTGCGCCGCTTGCGATAATCGCCGTTCAGGTCTGCCGAGCGGGCAGTGATCTGGATCTGATCGGGCGGGCCGGTCATCTCCACTTCGTCCACGGTGAAGCGGCCCTTGTCGACCAGGCCAAGCGGCACGTCGGCGCCGGACGTCCAGCCCAGCGCCAGCGCGATGACCTTGCCGGGTTCGGGCATCTCCAGCTTGCCGTCCGCGTTCTGCAAGGTGAGGGACAGTTCGTCCGCCTCGCCGCCGCGCTTTTCGGACAGCGACAGTTCGACAAACCGGGGGTTGATCCTGTCCGCCAGATCCACGCCATCGAGCGTAAGGCGAAGGCCGGCGATGTTCGCGTCCGCCATCAGTCCACCCGCGTCAGTTTGATCTGGAATTCCACGGCGCGCGGGATCCCGCCGGCCAGCACCATGCGATGGCCGGTATCCAGCTGGTCAATCCGAAAATGGCCCAGCACCCGCCCGGTGCCATCCACCAGCGGCCAGTTGCCGCCTGTGTCCGCCATTTCCACCAGGCGATCGAGCGCGCTGTAGCTGCCCGCGATTTCGGGCACCAAGACACCGGCGAGCGTGATGGTATCTTCGCCGGGGCCGACGAACTGCGTGGCTGGCCGGGCCATGTGGCGATCGGTGCCTTCATGGCGCCAAGCCTGGCTGCGCTGGAGATCGGCGTAGGCGGCAGTGTCCATCCCGAACAGGAACATGCCGAGCGTGAGCAGCTGGGCGGGCGACATCATGGGAAGCGAGGCCATCAGCGATCCTCGTATTCTGAGCGGCGCTTCTTCTTTTTGCGGCGCTCAATAGTTTCGATGATACGATCGGCAAATGCTTCCGCGCTTTCGCCCGGCTGCTGCTTGATGTGGAGGTGGTAGGTATCACCAGCGCCCACGCCGCCGTTCGATCCGGGCCGCGCCGCCGACTGCATTGGGGTGAGCGACATCACGCCCGCCGCCGCCACGCCGCTGGCCATCCGTCCGATCGCGCGCACCGGGCCATGCCGGTTGCGATCGATGCCGCGTTCTAGGCCGGCGGTCAGGTGTCCGCCCATCGCCATGAACAGGCGGGACGGCGACTTGATACCGAAATACTTCTTGAAGGCAGCAACGCCGTTCTTCGCCACTTCGATCAGCTTGTTGGCCAGCGCCATCGGGTTGATCATCAGCAGCAGGCCGCTCATCATCATCGAGCCGATGTTCCTGAGCCAATCGGGCAGGCCGCCGATCGTCTTTTTCACCCATGCGACGCCGCCCCAGAACGCGGCCTTGATCTTATCCCAATGGGTATAGATCAGGTATGCGGCGCCCGCGAGCGCGGCGACGATCAATGTAATGACCAGCACGATCGGATTGGCCATCATCATCATGCCCGCCTGCATCACGCCGCGCGCAAGGAACATGGCAGCGATGCGGATCATCCCGAAGCCCCGGCTCAACATGCCGCCAGCACGGATGCCGATGTTGGCAAAGCGACCCAGCAGGATCCCGAACTTCGAGACACCGTCCACTTTGCGGAAAAACGGGATAACGCGCGCGAGCGGCCCGAGAATGCCGCCGAGCGCGAACTGGGCAGCGCCGAGACCGATCTTCAATGTGATCAGCGCCGCCACGCTTTTCATGAGGGCACCGGCCAGCTGAGGGTTGGCTTGCGCCCAATCAGCAAATCGGCCGACCAGATGCGACACGTTGCCCATCACGTCCGTCATCACCGGCAGCAGCGTGGTGCCCAGCACGATCGCCAGGCGGGAGGCGCTGCCCATGAACGTGCGCCATTGGACGGTGGCATCGCGAGCCGCCCGCTGGCCGAAGGCTTTGTCCACCGTGCCGCCTGACCGCATCGCCTGCTGACGGATATCGCGGTATTCCTCCATGTTCTGGATCAGCGCGAGGATGCCCATGCGGGCCTGCTGGTCTTCGAACGCGAAGCCCAGCTTCTTCATGTCACCGCCGGTCGCCTTTTTGGTGATGAGCGATATGGCTTCGAGTGAGCTGTAGCCTTCATCGGTAAACTTCTTCATCGCGGCAGGCAGGTCGATCCCGAAGTTCTTCCTGAATGCGGCGATCGTGCCGGGTGCGTTGATCTTGCCCAACAGGTTCTGGATATTGTTGCCCGCTTCATCGGCACCGCCCGCCGTGTGCATAGCCACCTGAAGTGCAGCGGAAAGATCGGCGACGGCGGGCATGCCCTTTTCCCCCAGCGCCTGCATCTGCGCCGTGAGGGCAGGGAAATAGCGCGCCATGTCGCGCACTTCGAAGCCGCCCGCGTTGCCAGCTGCGGCCATGGCATCAAAAATTTGCGCCGTCTGGCTGCTGGCGACCTTGAGGTTGCTGATGGCTGCGAAGGCGGAGTCCGCCGCGTCGGGAAGTTCGACTTTGTACGCGGTCGCCAGGCGTCCGGCGGGACCGATAGCCTGGGTGGCGGCATCGAGGTTCATGCCCTTGGATAGCAGCACGTCCAGCCCGGCGCGCATGTCCTCGGGCATCTGTTTTGCCGACGCCGACAGGGCGAGGATCTTGTTGGCGAAAAGATCGGTTTGCCGATTTGTGAGGCCGGTTTTCTGTTGGATATCCACCATGCCGGATGAGAAATCGCCTGCAGCCTTAACGGCGAGGATCAGCGGCGCTGCCATCGCTGCGCCTTGCATAACGTTGCTCTGGCCCTGCGACCGCAGTTCCTGCCCCCGGTTGAGCATCGCCTGACGATCAGCCGCGATCTCCAGCAACCGCCGCTGGCGAGCCAGCTGCTGGTTGGTGCCGGCGATCGAGCGTTCGAGCGCACGTTCGCGGTTGATCAGCTCGGTCATGTTGCCTGAGCCGGCCGCGATTGCACGACGCACGCCGGCAAGCTCTCTCTCAAGCTTGCGCGATTCGCCAGTTAGCTGGCGTAGCGAAGTGGAACCGCGCCGGCCAAGGCCGACGATGTTGCGCAGCGCGCCGGACATCTTGTCCACGCCGAGGAAGTTCACCACCAGGGAGAGCTTGCTACTCACGATCCGCCCTCCTTGCTGGCGTGCATCCGGTTCCAGATGGCGATGGCGCGTTCACGCCAGTCCAGCAGGTCATCGATCGGCATTGCCGCCAGTTCGCTCAGCGGCCAGTGAAAGACCGCAGCGATTTCCGCGATCAGGTCGTTGGCCGATGCTGGGCCATCAGCGCCTCGATCGCGGCTTGCTCCGCCTTCGTCATAAAAAAACCGCGAATGGTGCCGCCGATCTCGGACAGGTCTTCCGGCTCAAGATCGTTCACTTCGTCGGCCAGCAGCGGCGGTTCCGAGATGCGCGGGATCAGGGTCAGCAGCGCGGTGACATCGGTGCTGATGATGTCCTGCAACGTCAGGTTGCGCAGCTCGCCGGCCTTGGGCTTGCGGATGGTCAGCTGCTCGATCGTGGTGCTGCCGCGCACGATGGGCGTGCCCAAGGTAACGGTGCTGAAGCGGTTGCGCGGTTCGGTGGCGGCGGCAATGTCGGATTGATCGGCCATGTGCGGGGCTCCAGTTGGGCGGGGCGGGTAAGGCCGGGGAGGGGGAGAAGATTGGCGATCCTCCCCGGCCAGCCATCCAGGCAGCGCCCCGCAACAGGACTGCCCGATGGATCTGCAACGAAGTGGATCAGCTCAGCAGGATCGCCATGATCTCGGCGTAGCGATCGATGCCGTCGACGATGAAAACGCCGTTGAGCATGTCGATCTCGACCTCGACCACGCCATCGACGACGCGGCGGTAGTAGGCGACGGGGACGGTGTATTTGTGTTCCGTCCCTTCGCCCGGCTTGCCCTTGCCGAGGTCGATTTCGGAGAACCGGCCACCTAGGTAGATTTCCACCGCCTGGGCGGCGCTGCCATCGTCCGCACGGTAGGCAGCGACAAGGCGCAGCTGCACGCCATCGATCGCGGTGGTGCCGAACTTGCGGATGAGCGCAGCGGTGTGACCACCCATCGTGAGCGTGGCTTCCTGCGCTTCCAGCCCCATGTCCTGCTTGACCGGGCCCAGCATGCCGCCGCCCCGCCAATCATCGGTGGCGATGGCGAGCTTGGGCTCTTCAAATTCCCCGATATCGCCGAGGAAACCCTGCCCATCGGCGTAGGCGTTGATGTTTACGAGCTTGCGCGGCATGCCCATGGCCGGATCCTTTCAGGAAAGAGGGTGCTGCGGATCAGACCAGCTGGTCTGCGAAATCCGAGTAGTAGAAATCGGTGATGACCAGATCGACCGTTGGGTTTTCCATCGGTGCGCAGGGCGTGAACTGGAACCGGAAGGTCGGCTTGCCGGCGGCGAGCTGATCCGAGGTGTTGCGCGCTGCATCGAAAAAGAACTTCGCACCAACGATCCGCCCCTGGGTGACGAGCGCGCGCGCGGCGGCGTTCATCTTTTCCAGCAGGTTCTTGATCTGGCCGACAGTGATCGGCTGATCGACGAACGGCTGCATCGTGGTGGCGATGATATCCTGCAGCGCGTAACTGCTGCGCACCGCGCTTTCGAACGCGAAGTCTGGCTGCTCTTCGCCTGCCGTGGTGCGGTTACCCCAGAAGCGATAGCCATCGGTGCGGATGATCGTGGTGACGGGCGCGTCGTTGAGCAAGCCGGCGTCGGTAGACGGGTCGAGCAGGTCGAAATGCACATCCTTGGTGATCGACAGCACACCGTCCATCGGCACGTTGGACAAGGTCTTGTGCCACCCGATCTCCTGATCGATGCGGGCGCGCAGGCCCAGCGCGCGCGCCACGGCATCGCCGGTCCACGCGTTCGTGTCCGGCCAGATCAGCATCAGTTCGCGGGCCGAGAAGTTCTCACGATACAGGATCGCGGCTGCGATATCGGCGCCGATCGCGCGGGCATAGGCGAAGCCGCGCAGCTTCCTGGCGGTGATGACCAGTTCGGTGGTTACAGCCTGGGTGTCGAGCCCCGGTGCGCCGATAATGCGAGGGCGAGCGCCCACCAGACTTTCCGCAGCGAGCAGGGCCTGCAGGCCGGTGTAAGTGCTGCCGTCCGTTTCGCCGATGACGTTCGCATCCGTTTCCGCCGAAGTTGCGCCTTCTTCCACCCGCACCACCACAATGATGGGGCTGGACTGATCGCCGATCGCTTCGAGCGCCGGCTTTAGCGTGCCCAGCTTGCCCGCCTTACCCGCAGCGATATCAACGCTTGTGATGAGAACCGGCGTGTTGAGTGGAAAGGCAGCGTTGATCTGGGCGGCATCGTCCCCCACGCCAGGCTTGCTGGTGGCGATCAGGCCGATCTTCGCCATACTGGCGAGGGTGGCGATGACGGTGCTGTCGGACGATTCGGTAAGGGTCAGGCCATGGGTCATGGGGACGTGCCTCAGCTCGCGATGGGAATGGAAAGGGTGACTTGCGCGTTGGGCGCGGGGACATCGGTGCGCTTGCCGGCAATCGAGATAGTGAGGTTGCCGTCCGCAAACGTGCCTGCCACGCCGATCTTGCCGATCGCGATGCGAGGCTCCCATTGCCGTATGGCAACGGCGGTTGCGGCGCGCATGAGCATGATGGTGGCGGCATTGATCGGACGGTCGATAAGTTCGAACAGCAGCGATCCGAAGTCGCGATACCGGATACGTGTGCCGAGCGGCGTGCACAGGATCTTGCCAATCGACTGCGCAAGGTGCGCGGTGCCGTCGATCTGCTTTCCGGTGGTGGCGTTCATCCCGATCATGGGAGAAGCCAAGCGCTTTCGCGCGCGTATTATCCAGTGGCGGGCTGGGTAGAGGGTGGCGTTACCTGTTCAACGCGCCCACCGGCGCGCAAGGCCGCGCGCGATCAGATAATCTCCGGCGTCTTTGCCGTCGACGATAACCTTGACCAAGGGCCGGCCATAGAAATCCTGCTGCCCGATGTATTTGATCGTGACCGGACCCGACGCCATGAACCGCTGCAATGCGGCCTTGGCAGCTTGTCCTTTTGCGTTGTCGCACCAGTGTGTGGTCCGCTTCCTTGGCTGGCATGACGGGGACCCAGCAACCTCGGGGGCATCGATCAGCGCAAGGCGCAGCCGCTGTCCATCGCATCGCTTGAGCGTATCGCCATCATGGACGTAGGCCACGCATTGCGAAGCGGCGGCGAGCAGGATCAGGGACGAGAACATGACTGGAACGTAGCCTCGATCACTCGGGTGCGCCAGTCTTCGCCCCACCCGCGCTGACACCGGAATGGACATGGTTTTTCAAACTGACGCCCTGACCGGTGACATCGCCGGTCGCCGTGATCTTGCCCTCCACCGTCACGTCGCCCTGGATCGTCATCCCGCCCGGTGCTTCGATGCGGGCGGTTCCCCCGCCAGGCAAGATGGCCGTCAGAGCGTGTAGCTGGGGATCGTAGCCGATGCGCGCGCCGTCCTCGTATTCTACCAGTTCGGCGAGCCCGGAAGCTGGGAGCGGGAAGGCATCCTGTTCGATGCCGGGCAATGCGATCGCTGCGGCAAGCTGGCCATCGGGGCATAGCAGGATCACCTGCTCGCCGACGCTGGGTGGGCTCCACACGCGGGTCTTGCCGCAGCGTGGCGCGAGCCAGCGGATAGACGGGGTCGTCGCTCCGCCGGCATCGTCATCATCGGCAGCGCCATAGCGAACCGTGCAGCGCCTGGCGTTCAGATCCACGCTGGCGATCGTGCCCAGGCGGATCAGTTCGGACAGGTCGGCGGGGATGTCTTCCTGTTCCCTCACGGCGCGGCCTGCTCAACGACCCGCGCAGCGGCCCGCGCCTTTGCATCGTGGTCACGGATGGCATCCACCTTGGCCGCGCACTTTTCAAAGCCCTCCTTGTAGATTCCGCGACTGGTGACGATGTCGCCGGTAGAGACCAGCGCGATGTCCTGCACCGTGCATCGCGTCATCAGCCCGGCGGGGATGCCATCGTAGACGGGCGGGGGCGCCGATGCGACTTCACTTCTTGTCGAGCAGCCGGCGCAAATCAGCAGGGATAGGGCGAGACATATATTCTTTGACCTCGGCATTGCTGGCTTCCAGTTCCTTGAGTTGCGTGGCGGCGGCGGTGTTCTGCTGTTCGATCAGCGCCAGCTTGTCCTCGAGCAGCAGGACGTTGCGCTGTTCCAGCTCGCGAAGCCGGTTCTGCTCGGCAGCGTGCGCAGCCCACCCCTTATTGGTGGCGACGAGTTCGCCGATCTGGGCTTCCTTCGCCTCAAGCTGCGCGTTCTGCCGTTGGATGTGTAGCCAGGCCACAACGGTGGCGCCGAGGCCGCACACCGCCATGACACCAACCATGGCAAAAATCTGCGATCGGAAAGGTTTCAACAGGCTGATCATGGCTGGTCTCCCTGCGCTGCGTTCTCCCTGTGCTTGGCCGCTGCGACACGCGTATCGGTGTTGGCCCGCAGCTTGATGCCAAGCCGTTCGTAAACGATGCGCTCGAGCAGGCGGATCGAGACGTTTGCCCCCAACCATCCGAAGATACCCACGACGAAGCCGGACCACAGCGGGTCGATCGCCATCGCGCGACATAGCAGCATGACGAGGAAGCCGACGAAGCCGGATGAGACCGCCTCGGTCAGCGCGCGCCATCCGCTCAGCTCGTTGCCTTTGTCATGCTCCCGCATCACGTAGCCCAGCAGACCGCCGACACCGGCAAGCACGGTGTAGCCGATCGAGGTAAGCCAATCCGACAGTGAGAAATGTTCCATTAGGCCCCCGGCTGCATCACGATGGCGTGAGGAACTGATCGTTCACCCACGCCTCGTTACCTTGATAGATGAAGCGCACCCAGTCGCCGGCATCGTGTAGCACGGTGACCGGCGTGCCGCGTTTGAGCGCACCCAAACGCGTAGCGCTGGCCGATGGCTTGGAGCGCACGTTAAGACCCGATGCGGCATTCACCACGCGCACGTCCGTGGTCGCGATCGGCAGCGGATGCCTCACGGCAACTGGCATTGAGCTGATGTAGAGTGCAGCTTCATCGGCGCGCCGCGCTTTGAGGCCGTCCATCACCTTGCCGTCGTTTTGATTCCAACGCGGAAACTGCGCGGCTGCGTCGTCGAACCGGCCAGCCCTGTGCAGCTGGCCCAGTGTCGCCGACCGGATCGCGCCGGTATTGTAATGAAACGACACCAGCGCATCGAACTGTGCCTGTGAGGTGGGTGCGGTGCCCAGAAAGGTGGCGACTTCGCGGACGTATCGCTGGATATCGACGTCGAAGCGCGCATCGCACTGCGCCTGTGTCCAGATCACGCCCTTCTTAACGTCGGCACCGGTCGAGCCCCACCCGATCGTCCACGGCTTGCCATCGGCACTGCCGGGATCGGGATAGGCATCGAACCTGCCATCCTTCCGCTTTTTCGCGCAGCCTTCCCATTTTTGGATGAGGCCCTTGCCGGCAGCGCCGAGGGTTCGTGCCACCTCGCTCATCATGCGTCGCTTTCGACAGCCGGCGTATCACCGCTTCCGACCACGCCAGCGGTCAGCTGGGCGGTGTAGAGCCGGATCGATTCGCCCAGCATGTAAGCGAGGTCCTCGTTGCCTGTATCGACGGCCTCCTGGTACGCGGCTTGTAGCTTTTCGAGCATGACGGGGTCCTTCGTTACAGGGCGAGCAGAGAGGGCAGCAGCTGGTCGAGCGGCGTGTAGAAAGTGCGCATCGGCGATGGCCATTCGACCTTGCGGTAGCCGGCGCGCGGGTCCTCGCTGACCGAGACCTGGCGCAGCTTGCCGCACACCGCCCACATGGGATTGGTGGCCGGCCCCTGCGCGGTCGAACCGACCAGCAGCGCACCCACCTGCGACACCGGGCAGTTCACCGCCGTGATGGGCAGGTTGGCGGCATCGGGCACAGCCGCGCTGACATCGATCATGAACATCCGGTTGCCCCGGTAATCCTGACCGAGGCCGGGATATCCGGCCACGAGCAGGCGGTTCGATGCAGGGTCCGACGCCACATGCCGGATATCGACGTCCGCCTTGATCGTGCGCGAAGTCCACGAGCCGCTCAGGCCCGTGGTAGACGTCAGCATCGTGCCACGCGCGCCGAACAGGAAGTACAGCCCGTTGCGGTACGCGGCGCGCGTAAGCCGCACTGCCCACCCGCCGATGCCGGCGGGCGCGGCGTCGGTTGCCGTCAGGCTGTTGGCCCATGTCGCCCCGGTATCGGCCGATACCACCGCGCCGCCGACCGTGCCGGTGGTTCCCGCAGCATCGGAACCGCACAGCACGATCGTGGCGCCGTTACGGGTGCCGCCGCGCAGCTGATACGTGACGCCCGAGGCGCGCGCCTGGACGGTATTGGCCGCCGCGTCGTATTCGATGATCGTACCGTCCGCGCAGCCGAACCAGACCTTGCCGTCCGTGCCGTTGCCGGTCACCGCGCACGTGATCGTCTTGCCGGCAAGGCCCGGCGTGGCCAGATCCACAGCGGCGGGGAGGCTGTTGTTGAGATCGCCCACAGCATAGCGAAGGATCACGGCATTGCCGCCGCTATCCTTGCCGTAAGCAATGACCCAGTTGCCGACGTTCACCTTGAATACGCCGGCAAGGCCGGTCAGGGCATAGCCACTGAGCGCGGTCCATTTCGGCGACACGAGGCCCGTCTGTCCCGAGACGTTGGGGGCAAAAACGTAGACGCCCTTCTGGGTCAGCACGTGAAACTGCTGGTATGCGGCAGACGATGCGTTCTGTATCCAGCACGCGCCAAGGATTTCTTCGCCCAGCGACGCAGCGGCCTTGATGCCATCGTCGCCGATCACCTGCCCCTGCGGCCCGCGCAGCAGGCCGGCGGTGCCACCACGCTGGGTGCGCACGAAGGTGGCACCCGTGGGCGGCGTGACACCGGTGATCACGCTATCGGTGAAGGGCACCGTGAGGGTGTTGGACTGCGCCCAATTGGTGAATTCATTCGAGCCTTCGCCCTCGATCACGCAATTCGTGAAAGACACCGAGGCGGTGCCGGTCGCCGACCACCACTGACCAAGCACCCGATCGCCGCCGACCAGCGCTTCATGATGGAAAAATTCCAGGGAGCCGGGCGCGTTGATGCTGCGCAGGAACAGCCCCTCGCGCGATCCGCCGCATGATCCGCCGAATACGGAAACCTTCTGCCCGGCAAGCGCCGGTGGCGACCAGCACGCGCCGTTGCTGCCAGTGCCGGTATGGACGATCAGCGGCTCATAGACACAGGCCGCCGAGCCGATGCCCATGGACTTGATGCCCTGCAGCACGGGCCGGATGAAGAAGGTGCCGCGCGTCAGCGGACCATACGTGCTGCCGGGCGTTGCATCACCGCCAGCACCCAGCGCCTGGCACTCGGTCGCCTTCAGATCGAACACGACCAGCGCGTCCGCAATGTCATTGCCCTGGTTGGAGCCGTGCCCGCCGAACAGCTTGTCCAGCTGGCCGTTGTAGCCCCATGCTTCGCCGCCATAGCTGATCGTCGCCCGCTTTTTGGGGCCACCGTTGAACATGTGCCAGGCATACCCCGCCGACCCGGTCGGGTTGCGACCGCGCATGTTGGGAAGCCGGCCTTGCAAGCCGCAGATGAACGACCCGTGGCATGACGGGTAGTAGACGTCGATCGTGGCATCCCGGGTGTTGGCGTCGAACAGTTCGACGCCGTTGTGTGCCCAGCCACCGAAGACGGTGAAGTTGGTCTCGAATGTCCAGCCCACACCGAATGCCGGCTGCTGGCGCTGCTGGGTGGTCCACGTCAGTCCATTGGGATCGATGCCGGCCGGCAACCGGGCATAGATATCGTGATTGCCCCAGACGAACCCGTTGGTGGTGCCGCTGGGCGTGCCGCCGACCACCGGCCCGTTGCGCTGGGAGTAGTTGTAATCCGGCGCGGCTTGCAGAGCGGTCAGGATCTGCGCCTCGCTTTGCAGGCCGGTGGTATTGTTCACCGCGCACGGGACGTAGCCGGCGAACAGGCCGGTGTATTCCTTGTTCGCCTGGCCGTGCGCGGCCACGCCGCCGCTGCCGACGGTCCAATAGACGCCGGGCGCCTTCCAGACGTTGGGATAATTGGCAGCATCGGGCTGCGTCCACGCGGCCACGAAGGGATCATAGGCGTCGAAGAAACAGCCGTTGCCCACAAACTTGCGACCCGGATAAGCTCCGGCGGCGACGTTTTCCTTCACGATGACGACATTGCCGTTGGCGTTCGGCTTGATCGCGATCGTGTCACCCGGCAGCGAAATCTGCACCGCCTTCATGATCGTCGCAAAAGGGTTGGCGTAGCTGCCCGAGCCGGCGGCGTTGGAACCTGCAGCGATATCCACCCAGAACGTGGCCGGGCCATCGGTCATCACCCGGATGAACACGAGAGCGTTGCCGGTCTTGCGATACAGCGCCCGGCGTCCACCCTGGCTTTCGTCCGTGAAGACCTGCACCACGGCGTTGGCCGGGATGCCGGCCAGCGCTGCCGTTGCTGCGGCCTTGGTGTCATAGTTCTGGCCGGTGCTGGCCACCAGTTCGGAAAAGGCGTGCGCCATATCGGCGGCACCCAAGGCGGTCGATGCGCTGCCGGCGCTGTCGAGCGCATATTCGCGCGACGACTTGGTGCCGGGACCGCCGGGAGCGGTGCCGCTGGCCCACTTTGCCGAAAGGTCGATGAACGGCTGCGCCAGCGCGCCGATGAGCGCGCCGATCGGCGAGCGGCGCATGACGCCGGCCTTCACGACGGGCACGGTTTCGCTGCCGTCGATGTCGGCGGGGGCGAGCGCGGGAAGCTGGGTGATCTTTGCCATGTGTGTTTCCTCAGACGCCGATCGTGCGGACCCAGATTGTCACGAGGCGATCGTCGGCGTTCCAGAAGCGGATGCCGGTGGGCGCACCATTGCCGTCAGTCAGGATCGCGGTGATGCCGGTGTTCTGCTGGATCTGCGTGTTCGCCGCCTCGGTGCTGAGCCCGAAGGTGGGATGCACCCACGCCTGATGGCCCACCGGCAGGTTGTAGACGGCATAGGCATCCTGCCCGATCGTGATCTGCCCCCAGGTGACCTTTTTGCCCGAGGCGAAAACTTCGAACCCGCCGTTCGCCACCAGATTGCTCTGGGCGATCCGATCGTAATCCGCAGCGTCGTGCCCGTCGAGCAGGTCGGCATCGAGGCCCGAGCCGGTGCCATCGACGGTCAGCAGCTTGGCCAGCACATCGGCGGCGGTGTAGGCGGCGGCGGGCAGGCGGGTGTTGATATCCGCCTGCAGCGCAACGTCCGCATCGTGGCGCGCCGCCGCTTCGACGTTGAGGGCGGCGATCAGGCCATTGTCCCCGTTGATGCGAGCCTGTCCTTCGTTGCCGATCGCGGCGTTGAGCGCCGCGTCGGCATTGCCGCGCGCCTGCGCTTCATTCGCGATCGACTGGATCAACGGCAGCAAGCGGTTGGCCAGTTTTAGCACCGTGACGAAGCGGGCGTCGTCCGTGCCTGCATCGACCTCCGCTTGCGTGGCGATCTCGGCGACGCCGCGCATGCTCTCGGTGGCCGGCGGATAGGTGAAGACCGCGTTGCCGTAGGAGATGCTGGCAGCGAGATCGGCCTCGAACGCGATATCGAGCGCGATCAGCGCAAACGCTGGTCCCGCCTTCGACATCACCACGTCGGGGCTGGTATGCACCGCGAACAGCACGCCATCGTCCATGAACAGGCCAAAGCCGGTCATCGACCAGACATCGCCTGAGGTATCATAGGCCGTCAGGTGCGTGATGTTGGGCGCAGCGGCGATGCCGGATTCGACCACGACGCGCTTGAATTCGCCCGGCAGGGCGGTGAGCGTGGGCGCATAGGCAAACGGCGTGGCGCTCAAGCCGAGGTGCGATAGGATCACGGGATCGGAACCGGACGCGCCCTGCACGGCGGCGAGGCCCGCGTTCGTGAGCTTGAGTTCAAGCGCGGCCATCAGCTGGTCTCCCAATAATCAAGGCCGTCCTCGGTCAGCACCGGCTCTCCGATCTCGGTCTGGAGAACGGCGTTCCAGTCGCGGCTCGTGTCGAGGGTGGCGGCAAAGTCGCTGCGGAACATCGCGCCGGCCAAGCCGCCCGCCGCCATGTAGAGCGCTGCCTGCGCTTCCAGCGTCTGCACGAAATCGAAGTGCGCGCGCAGCGGCTTGGCGGCGGCGACATCCCGAATGATCGCTTCTGCTGTCTCCAGCGTCAAAAAGCTGGCCGGAATTTCCAGCGCGGACGCCCGAACCTCGAACGTATGAGGCGGCAGTGGCGGATTGGCTTCCCACCACTCGGTAATGGTGAGGAGCGGGTGGAAACGTGCCAGCACCTCTGCAACGGCGGCACGGGTGCCTTTGCGCTTGTGAAACGGGATGGCGTCGGCGATGGCGGCGCGCTTTTGCGCCTCGGTCCAGTCCGTATCCCAATGGCTGATGGCCAGCCCCCACGCGAGGAACGGCAGATCAGCCGCCGGGCACGTTGCCGGGTTCCACGACGTGCCGATCGCGGAGAGATCGATGCGCGCCAGCATCGCCTCTTCCAGCGCGCGCTCAGCAGCATTTTCGGCGGGTGTCAGCAGGCTCACAGTTCGGTCCCCGCGATGCTGACCGAAACGGACGTCGCGGTGGCGACCTGACTGAAATCGATCGCGACATCGGCGGCGGGTTGCAGCAGCTCTACGCGCTGGACATTGCCGACATGCAGGGCCGCGACCAGCGCCGAGCGTGCGACATCGCGGCCCAGCTTGCGCACTTCGGCCAGATGCGCCGCCACCGAGGCCTGCGCCGTGGCAAGGATCAACCCCTGATCCGGGCCGGCGAACACGAACAAGCGCGCTTCGACCGTGAAATTCACCAGCTGCGCGGGCTGGACGGTGACATGATCGGTCAACGGGCGCACGTCGCCTTGCAGCACAGCCTCGACAGCCGCGATGACCGCAGGGGCGGGCACGCCGGTGCCGCTGGCCGAAAGAACCGTGACGACCACTTCGCCGGGTGACGGGGAGATGGCCGTCGCGTCCGCGACATCGCCGTGAGCAGAGCGGGCATGGAAAACGTAGGCGAGTTCCGGCCCCGCCACCGAAAAGCTGTGCGGGGCGAGCTGGATGCGCTGCCGAAAAGCGGTATCGCTTTCCATTACGGCAGGCGTCGTTCCGGTGGCCTGGGCCACCACCAGACGCGGCACATCCATCAAAGCGCCGAGCTGGTCGAGGTTGGCGCCTGCGGCAAAGGCCAGCAACATGCCGCGCGCCGCGTCGTTGAACGCCTGCGCCAGCACGACCTCATCGTAGCAATCCGCTTCGAGGAGCAGGATCGCCGGATCGCTTTCCACCAGCGCTGTGAACGCAGGCATTTGCGCGACCAGACGCGCGATCTTACCCGCGAGCCGCGTCTCATAGTCGGGCTGATCGACCAGGACGGGTGCGGGCAAGGTCGACAGATCGACGGCGGGGGAGGAGGCGATGGAACCGACCATACCCGCAGGCATGGCGCAGGTTCATGCGCGCGCGGTAGAGGCTGGCACGGTAAAGGTGGGTGCTACCGCAAGCGCCGCAGAAACAAAGATTAGTGGGCGTTCACCCAGTCCCGCAGGGCATCGTTGATGCGCGACTGCCAGCCCGGCCCGCCTGCCTTGAAGTGTTCGATCACCTCGGGCGACAGACGGATGGTCGTGCTGACCTTGGTGGGCGCTTTCCCACGCCCCCGCATCGTTTTGGCCAGCTGCGGGAATGCTTCGGTGAACGGCACCGCCTTGGCAAAATCCGCCTCGGTCCATTCCGGGTTGTCGCTGACCGCGTCCATGTCTGCTTGCGTGTAATCGGGCTTCGTCATTCCAGTAACCTCCGTTCCTTCGGGCTGGCCGGGCGGGCGGAGATGATCGAGACCCCTTCCGAACCCAGCACCGCAAAGATCACCGCGATCACGCCGTTGAGGTGGCCGATAGCAGCGAACCGGCCATCCTTGGCGGGTGCCACGATGGCCGATGCGAAGAAGTCCTCACCGATCGCAGCGAAATCAATCCCGTGCTTGGCGAGATTGGCGTTACGCTTCGGTTCGTCCCATACGATGATCATGTATTTTGTGTAGTAACAATTTGCTAATACGTCAAGGCAAATTGTTACTACATCAGTCAGGAGGCGAGATCAGCGATTCCGCGATTTCCAAGGCGCGCCGCTCGTCCTCAGCACCGATGCCAAGGATACCGCGCACCGGATAACGGTATCGGATAGGCTCGCCGCTTCTGCGCCGACCGACGACGTCTACTTCGCCGAACTGGCTGACCGCTGCGACCCGATCGACGCTGCTGGACGCGGGCTTGATTTCGACGCCATCGCCGTCCGCAAGGATCTTCCAGTTGCGCAGGCGTCGCAGGCCCTTGAACATTTTGCCGCCCTGCCTCCGCAGCTTTCCACGTCCGTCCAGACGTGGTTTGCGCGGCTCCATTGCGCGACCGTCCGGGTCAACGTTGGTGGCAATCCGCTGAAGGTTGGCCCGCCGGATTGCCTGCCCCAGCTGCATGATCGCGCGCTGCCGCTTCTCGGGCTCGATCGCCGCGAGAATGTGGGAAAACCACCGTTCGAATTCGGATAGGTCTTGCGCCACTTATCAGGGATCCCACGGCGGCGCGTCTTCATCGATCTCGTAGCCTTTCAATATCGGTGCGGGCTCGGGATGGATGATGCTGAGAAGGTCATCAAACAGTGGGTCCGGCTCGTTGCGATATTCAATGGCATAGCCTCCGGCAGCGCCAGGGGTGGCGCTGATCGCCTGGTCAAGCTGCAACTGGATCAGCACATCGGCAGTGGCGTTGTCGAGGATGTCGGCATCAAAATTGATCGCGTCTTTCGCTGGCATCATCAGGTCCGGCTGATTGGCCCTTGCCCATTCGAATACGGCAAGAAACAGGACGGCGATGTCGCTGGCCATTTCCACAACCAGGACGTTGAGCTGGAAGGCCATAGTCAGACCCCGGCCTGCGGTTTGTGTCGAGCGGGCAGACCCGCGCTCGATCCAGAGCCTTAAGCGATCGGGGTCCTTCGCCAACTCAGGCAGCGCAGTCAGGATCGCGACCTTCAGGGTGTCGATCTTGCGCATCCGTCAGTCCCACAGCTTTACGGTTTCGAGCACGGGGGGTGCAGCCTGCGCCATATCGGGCAGCGCGACGGCGGTGCCAGCGGGCAAGCGCGGGCCAAGCGCGGCAAGGCCGGGGTTGAGCGCCAGCACCTGTTCGGTCACCGCGCGCGTGCGGCCTAGCTCGCGCCAGCAGATCGCGTCGACTGTGTCGCCAGCAAGAGCGATGGCGATGGTCATTCTGGCGCGCGTGTGCAGAGAGCGAACGAAGGCATCAGATCAAATCCACTCGATTGCGGGGGACAGGCACGGCGGCTCCGATGCTGCGCAAATCGGCAACCGCAGCCAGCGCGATGCGGCGCGAATCGTCGGCGGTCAGTACCTTTTCAGCGGCGCGATCCAGGCCATCGTCGGTGGCTGCGATGTCGCGATATTGGCCCTGCAACTCAGCTGCGGCGAAGTAGATGACGACACGTTCCCACAGCGCGACCGCCATGTTGCGCCCGTTGAGCGTAAGCGCCGTCGTCTGCGCGAGACCGGTAAGGCCGGCACCGGCGCGCTCGCTGCGCCAGCTCGACAATTCGCGGAAAGCGTGCAGCATGCCGCCTTCGATCGCGGCGATCAGGCGCGGGGTGGGAACGGCGCCATCGCCAAGCCGGGGTATCTCCCGCACCGTGGTGAGCTGGATCGGCGGGAACCACCCGTCTGCCACGACTTCGGCGTTTACCGGGTCGGCAGCGGAGGCGGGATAGGCGACAAGGCCGGTCATCGTCGATCCTTCAAAACGGTTGTCGGGGGGTGGGGACGGGCTGGCTGGCAGACCGCAAGCGGCTACCTGTCAGACCGTCCGCCCCCCGAGCGCCGTGGGGCGTCTATGTGGCGGCGGCCTCAAGCGAGGCCGGCGCGCCGGGTCTCGAAGATCGACCGGGGCTGCGCATGGTAAGGCTTTGCGGCAGCGCCGATGAAGGGGAAAGCGATGGTCTCCATGACGGCGATGGCAAAAGCGAGTGCCGGCATGGTGCAGAAGGCAAGGGCCCCAATGAGGGCGCGAGCAAGGCTGAAACGGTGAGGTCGGGACATTACGGATCTCCGTTGCTGGTGGGCTGGTCGGTTTGCGTGTCGGTATCGCCGAGCGCCTTGAGCAGCCGCTCCAGATCCTTGATGTCGGTTTTGACGCCTACGTCGTTGTAGAGCGCGAGGGCGCGCTGCAGATGGGTGAGGGCCTCGGTCGCAAAGGCGGACTTACCGCCCGCCGGGGCATTGTCGGCGGATGGATCGAAGGTCTCGGCGCGGCGACGGAATGCGCGACCGATCGCCTTGTGCAGCTTGGCCTTGGCCGGGTCGGGCATGTCGGCGCCGTCCACCAGCGCGAGGACCTGCAGCAGCTGTTCGAGGCTAACCAGTTCGTGCTGGGCAAGTGCCACGGTGGCGATGTCTTCGGCGAGGAAACACGCGACGGTGCGATTGTAGCGTTCGGGCAGTACCAGGCCGTGCTTCAAGGCATGCGCGCCAAGGCGCAGCGCATAATCGAAATCGCGATAGTCGATCGCCCAGACCATATTGGTGACGAGGATTTCATCCTGCACCGCCGTGCCCTGTTCACCGGCCTTCAGCACGCCCTCGATCCAGTCGGCAAATGCCTTTGCGAATTCGGCCTTCATGGGATTGCGCGCCTCGATCGAGGCGGTGTCCGCCAGCGCCCGCAGGTTGTCGTGCAGCAGCACGCGCAAGGCGGCATACTCCTGCCCGGACGCGGTGTTCGTTTCAGGCTCGGGCGCGGTGGTGGGCGTGCGGTGGCTGACGTGATTGGGGCCTGCGCTCTTGAGGCCTCGAACCATTTGCTGGTGGCGTCGGAAGGGACTGACCATGCTGGGCTCTCCTGTTCGATTGATGCCCGCTCGATCCGGCGGCGGGCGGGGGAGCGTCGACGCTACCCCCTGTCTATCGGCTCGGACGGCCCGGCCCGGATGCCAGGTGCCGCCCTCAACGCCCTCGGGTATTACGGGCGATCGCCGAAGGTGATGTTTTCGGCCATGACCGCGAAGTCAGTATCTTCGAAAACGTAGCCTTCGTTGACCGAGTTGTAGTCCACCAGGCTGGCCATGTTTTCCGGTTCATCCTTGATGTACCGGCGGCGCGAGCTTTCCTGATAGTAGATCGACAGGTTCTTGAGCGGAGTGACCAGCATGGTCCCTTCCGGGAAGAAAGGCACGATCGCCGCCGGTCGCCCGCCGATCTGTCGCGCTGACATCACGATGTCCGATACCGCTTGGTCGCTGGTCGATTTGCCACCGTCCATCGTATCCGCCAGCGGGCGGTTGATCATCGGGAAATACTTCTCGTCCACCAGATCCTGGCTGACCACGACGACGTGGTCGGTCGAGGAGCGCGCCCAGCTGGGCATGCCGGCGATCAGGTCGTAGGCGAGGGCATCGACGTTCTTGTAGTCGCCCTGGGCCTCGTTGGCGTCGGGACCGATGTAAATCGGCTTGGCCGTTCCGGTGGCGGTATGGATGTCGCCAGCGGTAACAATGTTGCGGCCCATGACGTGGTCGGAGTTTTCAAGGCGCAGCTTTTGCAGCCACCCGATATTCACGTCTTCGCCAAGCGGATGCGCAACCGGGTCGGTATCGGCGGCGGCGGTAATCCCATGCCAGCCCACGGTGATGCGGCTCAACGCCACCGACGTCGCAACGTGCCGGGCGTAGCGCTGCGCGAAGTCGGGAAACTTCGACCAGGCGTCAATGATCTCCCACGGCAGCCAGGTGTCAAACAGGGTGCTGTAAAGCTGATACTGACGATCCTGCAGCCGCCCGACATACTGCGGCTTGCGCGGCAGGTTGGCGCGCGAGCGGCGGCTCGCGATCATGTTGTTCGCACCCATGCCGATGACCTGGCCAAGGATGTCACGCACGCCGATGACGTTGATGCGATCGAGGAAGCCGACCTGTTCGCGCTGCAGATCTTCAAGGCGCTGCTCGCTGGCCGGGGCAAGCGCAAAATTGCGCGATACGTCGCGGGCGCCGTTGGCCTGTGCGATGGCAGTGAAAAGACCGTCAAGAGCCCGGCGGCCGCGATCGGAAAGATTATAACCCATGATGATGGTCCTGTGGGAGAGTGGTGCGGGGCGGCGGGGGAAGGTTGGGCTTAGAAAATTCCGGCGTAGCCAGCGGCCCCGCCGTCCGAGATCGGGCGGGCGCGAAAGTTGCGGTCGGGCGCGGCTTCCTGCTCCTTTTCGAGCTTGGCGAATTTCACGCCGAGAGCGTCCACTTCGGTGCGCAGTTCGGTGCGCAGCGCGCCAATCTCGTTCGTGATCGCCTCACCATGCGCGGTGAACAGCGCCTTGAAGGCGTTGAAATCAAAGGCCTGCGCAGGCGGGTCTTTCGCATCTTCTTTGGAGGCCGGCTTATCTTCAACCTTGCCGCCGGTGAACTTGGCGAAGGCGCTATCGATCATCGTGCCCAGCTTGGTCAGAAAGGTGTCGCCGGCATCGCCGCCGCTTTCGGCAAATTCGATCAACGCGGCATCGTCGCGCGAAAGGTGGAGGGTGCCGGGCATCTGCCGGTTGAACTGCAGGCGCTCGGTGGCGATCGAGGCGGGGCTGTCGGTAAGCGCGCAACCCATCAGATAGGCGAAGCCCTTGCCGCCGAAATTGGGCTCGATCTCGATCGAGGGATAGACCTTCTGGCTGCCTTCGTTGAGCGCCTTGGCTTCGTCGGTTACGTCGAACACACCGTAGAGGCCCAGGCGCTTTTCGGTCTTGCCGTTGAAGTTCACGTCCACCTCGGCGGTGGACAGTTCCAGCACGTCGCCGAAGGCGCGGAACGGGGCCTGGCCGGTGGCACCGCGGATATGTTCGATATTCAGCCGCGCGCCATAGGTCTTGGGATCGTAGCTGGTCGCCATTTCCTTGAGAAACTTGTCGTCGATGTCGCGACCGTCGACGGTGGAGCCGGCGGTGGCGAGGAGGAAGGGCTTGGTCTTCATGGGTCGGGCTCCGCTTTCGGTCCTGGTGCGTTAGGCAAGAGGGGCGGTTGCGGGCGCCCAGCGTCTGAGATGCCTTCAGGCCCGAGCGCGGACATTCTTGCAACGCGCGGGCGCGGTAGCGCTGGCTTCTACCCGCGCAGGCCATCGCCAGAGGGGGGTAATCGCGGTGCATGGCTGGGCCATGCCCACAGCCGCCTCCCTGACCGCCACGGGCGAAGACGCCGCAATCAGTCGGCAGGTGGGCCGTGCAATGCGCCGCGAAGCGCGTTCGCTGTTCTGGCGCGGGTGGCCGCTGACGGAGATCGCCAACGAGATCGGCGTCAAATACAACACGCTGGCCAGCTGGTCGCGCCGTGACGGTTGGGAAACGGACCCGGCGGTCGCGGTGATCGAGGATCGCCTCGAAGTGAAGATCGCCAATCTGCTCGACAAGGAGCCCTTCACCGAGGGCGACATGAAGCGGGTGGATTTCCTCACGCGCCAGCTCGAGCGGACGGCCCGCATCCGCAAATACGACCAGACCGGGCGCGAAGGCGACCTCAACCCGAAGGTCGCGAACCGCAACAACGACGAGGCCAAGGCTAAGCGAGCGGAAAAGCGCAAAAACCATATCACGCTTGAGCAGTGGCAGGACCTGCTCGACGACTTCCATGCGCGCAACTTCGAATACCAGGAACTGTGGTGGGAACAGCGCGAACAGCGCACCCGCAAGATCCGCAAGAGCCGGCAGGTCGGCGCGACGTGGTATTTCGCCCGCGAAGCGCTGGCCAAGATCGCCGAGGCCGTCCTCAACGGCGAGCAGCCGCGCAACCAGATATTTCTGTCCGCGTCCGAGCGCCAGGCGCTGAAGTTCCGGCGCGAGATCGTCAACTGGGTGCGCCGCGTCACCGGCGTGGAGCTGAAAGGCAAGATCATCGAGCTGGACTTCACCGGGCAATACCCGGTGGACGAGGACAGCGACGCCAAGCCCGTCTCGCTCGACACGGTGGGCTTTTACTTCCTGTCCACCAACAGCGCGACGGCGCAGGGCGAAAGCGGCGATTTCTACTTCGACGAATATGCCTGGGTGCACAATTTCGAGGAATTGAACCGCGTGGCCAGCGGCATGGCGACGCACGAGATCTACAAGAAGACCTATTTCTCCACCCCATCGACCAAGACGCATGGCAGCTATGGCTGGTGGGCGGGCGAGGCATGGAACCTTGGCCGGCCGAAGGGCGAGCAAAAGCCGTTCGACATCAGCACCAAGAACCTGCGGCGCGGCGCGATCATGCCCGACGGCAGCTGGCAGCACGTGCTGACGATCCACGACGCCGTGGAGATGGGCCTGCGCAAGCTGGTCAATGTCGCCCAGCTGCTGATGGATTACGCGACCGATGCCTTTCGCAACCTGTTCGAGTGCGAGGACGTCGACGATTCCGAGAGCAGCTTCCCGTACTCGCTGGTGTCGTCCGCACGGGTCAACAGCTTCCTGACCTGGCGCGATTTCAAACCGGCGCTGATCGACATTCCCGGCGCGCGCCCGTTCGGCGAAAGGCCGGTTTGGATCGGATACGATCCCAACAAGCAGGGCCGTGACGATGCCGCGCTGATCGTCGTTGCGCCGCCCGACCAGGCGGGCGTGGGCAAATTCCGCGTGCTGGAAAAACACCGCCTCAACGGGCGCGATTACGCGGCGCAGGCTGATTTCATCAGGCAGGTCGCAGCGCGCTACCGCGTGACCGACATTTCCATCGACACCACCGGCCATGGCGATGCCGTGTGGCAGCTGGTGAAGAACTGGTTCCCCACCGCCCGCAAGATCGAATATTCCGTCGCCAGCAAGACGGCGATGGTGGTGAAGGCGCAGAACGTTTTCCGCAACCACCGCATCGAGTTTGACGCGGGCTGGACCGACCTGATGGCCGCGCTGATGGCGATCCGCCCGGCGCTTACCGGCAGCAAGAAGGGCGTGACGTACATCGCCAAGCGCAACGGGGAGATCGGCCACGCCGACATCGCCTTCGCACTGCTGCACGCGCTTTCCAACGAACCACTTTCCGCCGGCAGCGCCAGTCAGGCCACCGGCGGCCGTGTCGTATTTTTCGACTGACAGGAGCCGTCATGACCCAGACCGAGATCGTACCCGCCGCCCCGGCCGGCCAGGCGGCGGTGAAGCCCACCGCTTTCAGCTTCGGCGATCCCGAGGGCGTCCTCGATCGGCGCGAGCTGGGGCAGTATTTCGAGATGTGGCATAACGGGCGCTGGTACGAACCGCCGATGCCGATGGGGCGGCTTGCCCAGACGTTTAATATGAGCCCGTATCACCGCAGCGCCGTGGCGCTGAAGGTCAATCTGCTGGTGTCGCAGCAGACGCCGTCGCAGTGGTTGGGCTCGGACGCCTTCGAGCGATTCGCGCTCGATTTCATCCAGATGGGCAATGCCTATCTGGAGTGGATCCCGAACATGGCCGGGCGCCTCGCGCGGGCCGATCATGCGCCCGCGCTGCATCTTCGCCCAGGCGTGGATCCGGGGCAGTATTGGTTCGTAAACGGCTTTGGCGGCGACATTCATGAGTTCGAGCCGGGGCGCATCTACCATCTGCAGCAGCCCGACGTCGCCCAGGAGGTATTCGGCCTGCCGGAATGGCTGTCGGCGCTACAATCGGGCCTGCTGTCGGAAAACGCGACGCTGTTCCGCCGCCGCTATTACCTCAACGGCGCGCACGCGGGCTTCGTGTTCTATCTGAACGAGGCGCTGGCCGACCAGGAAACGGCCGACGCCATCACCGAGAAGCTGGGCAAGTCCAAGGGCATCGGCAACTTCAAGAACCTGTTCGTGCATATTCCCGGCGGCAAGAAGGATGGCATCCAGCTGATGCCGATCGCCGACGTGACCGCGAAGGACGAATTTTCAGCGGTCAAGAACATCAGCCGCGACGACATGCTGGCCGCGCACCGCACGCCGCCCCAGCTGATCGGCGTGATCCCGCAGAACAACGGCGGCTTCGGCAAAGTGGGCGAGACTCGTGATGCCTATTACGAAACCGAAATCGTGCCGATCGCGCGGCGTATGTTGCGGATGAACGATTGGTTCGGTGTGCAGCTGCTCGCCTTCGCCGATTACGTGTGCGCCGACGGCACGGTCATTCGGCAGGTCGGTAGCGGCTTCCAGAAACTGCCCGCTTCCGCGCGCTAATCCTTCCGCCCGTCCGAAAGGCGGGGGGCCGGGGCGCGCCAACGCCCCAAGCCCGACGAACAACGCTCGTCATGATCCAGACCGGTCCCGCCTCGGGACCATCCCGCCTGCCGATTCGGCACGGGAACAAATATAGAACGGTCATGTCAGTGTCGATACCCGAATGCATGTTTGCGCCGGTTGATCCGGTGCGTCCGCTCGCGCCCTACATCGGCGGCAAGCGCCAGCTGGCCAAGCGCCTGGTGGCGCTCATCAACTCGATCGAACATACCACCTATGCCGAGGTCTTCGTCGGCATGGGCGGGGTGTTCCTGCGCCGCGATCGGCGACCCAAGGCCGAGATCATCAACGACTGGTCGGAGGACGTCGCGACGTTCTTCCGGGTGATCCAGCACCACTACCTCGCCTTCCTCGACATGGTGCGTTGGCAGGTGACGAGCCGGGCCGGGTTCGAAAAACTGTTGGCGATGGAGGCCAGCTCGCTGACCGACATGCAGCGCGCGGCGCGGTTCCTCTATCTTCAGCGTCTGGCGTTCGGCGGGAAGGTGCGGGGCAAGAATTTCGGCGTCGTGGTCGAGACCCCGGCGCGGTTCGACGTGACCAAGCTGGGGCCGATGATCGAGGCCGTTCACGAGCGGCTTGCCGGGGTGGTGATCGAGCGCCTGCCATGGGGAGACTTCATCCAGCGGTACGATCGCCCTGGCACGCTGTTCTACCTCGATCCGCCTTACTACGGCAGCGAAGGCGACTATGGCCGGGATTTGTTCGATCGCAGCCAGTTCGAGGCCATGTCCGACCAGCTGCGCGGGATCCGGGGCCGGTTCGTGCTGTCGCTCAACGACCACCCGGAGGTGCGCCGGATCTTCGCGGGCTTCACTTTCCGCGAGGAGCGCCTGTCCTACAGCATCGGTGGCAACGACAAGGCCAAGGCGGTGGGCGAGGTTATCATTACCAACTGAGCTCCTCACACGGCGTCAGGCGGCAAGGGCCGGGGAGTGATCTCCGGCCCTTTTTTCGTGGCATCATTCGCACGCCTGACGCAATAAAATTACGCATCATAAATTGCTGGTGCACGTAATAAAATTACGTTTGGCCGACCCCATTTTTCTGCGAAATTTTATTGCGCGCGGATGAATTCCTTTACGCCTCCTCCGGCGACAAAGGCGCTCACCCCCACGCCTCGCTCGCTCCTTCTTCATCGAGAATTGTGCATCTGGGACGGGTGGCCGTGCAGCCAACAGGCACCCCCATGCCTCGCAATCACCTAATATTCCTAATCTCCCCAAAAAACGGCCCGGAGAGTGGCGGAAATCCGCTGTTTCTGAGGTTAGGCCGCTGCCCTAATCATACATAATATTTTTGTCGGCCTGACCTTACATCATTGAAAAACAACGATTTCCCTAACCCGAAATATTACCTTCAATCTATATAATCTCGTTAGATCAATATTATGAATATATTAGGGAGTAACCGTTTGAAAAATATAGGATGTTAGGAATGTTAGATGGATGCGCGGTCTACCCGCCACTGCCTGATTATCCACGGGGGCCTGCGGCTTTCAGCGCCATATCGCGCTTGATGTAATCACCGGACGAGCAAGACAGCGGGCTGTGCAGATCTGTGCGCAACCGCAAGGCGGGCGTGGCCGGCTTGACCGGGGGGTGAGCGGATGCGCCGAACTAGCGCGACAAGACGCGAATCACACCAGGCAGGATGTTTTGAAGAGGCGAGGCGCGCACGGCTTTTCGCGCGGCAGCGAGGTGAACCGACCACTTCGAGCGCGTCGATACCTTCGAGGCGGACCCGCTCTTCCTGGCAAAGGCGAATGGTGTCGCCGTCATGGATGGAAGCGATGCAAATCGCAGCAAGGATTAAGGACACCGGCAGCCCGTACCAGGGCGCTTTTCTTTCCGCACTACGCGTCTGCAGCCCGCACTCTTCCGTGGGAAAGCGGACTGCCTGAATTGCGGAAGATCGAGTTTTGACGCGGTGCCGTCCCGGATTTTAAGTCCGCAGCGTCTACCATTCCGCCACGCCCGCACGCGGCTGCGGGAATGCTCCTAGACGCGGGCCGTGGCCTGCGCAATCAGCTGACGTTGAGGCGGGCGCGCATTTCCTTGCCGGGCTTGAAATAGGGCACCCGCTTTTCGGGCACTTCCACGCTTTCGCCGGTGCGTGGGTTGCGGCCGCTGCGGCTTTCGCGCTGGCGGGTGGAGAATGCGCCGAAGCCGCGCAGTTCGACCCGGCCGCCGTCGGCAAGGCGCTGACTGATCTCCTCGAAGAAGGTGTCTACCGCCCGCTCCACATCCTCTGCGCGCAGCTCGGGATTGTCTCTGGCGAGCACCTGCAGCAGTTCCGACCGTATCATGGCGATATTTCCCCCGAAAAAAGCACGCGCCCGCCGGCATATAATATTACGCGGTCGGTGCCTGCGACCCGACACGGAAATGCCACCAAGGGGCGCTTTGCGCAATGGCTCCATTAACATTTGTAAATCCGGTCGATCCCGGCCCTCGCACGGCACAAGGGCCCAACAAAGCGCCCATTTACAGCACGAAATTGCCCGCTACGTTTCGTGACCTTAGCCGCAGGGGACGCCAGAAGCCCGGATGACGGCAATGACACAGACACAGGGATCACGCGTTTCATGAAAGACATCGCACTGTGGAACGAAGGGGACTGGATCGGCGCGATCGGCGCGATCGTCCTGTTCGCCGTGCTGGCGGTGGGGGGCGTGATCGCCACCCGCAAGAGCGAGGAGTTCGTGGGCCACCCGCGCGGCCTGTTCGTGCTGTTCTACGCCGAGATGTGGGAGCGGTTTTCCTACTACGGCATGCGGGCGCTGCTGATCTTGTATCTCACCAAGTTCTGGCTGTTTTCCGATGGTTCGGCCAATCTGATCTATGGGGCCTACACCAGCCTGGTCTATATCACCCCGGTGCTGGGCGGCTATCTGGCCGACCGCTGGCTGGGGCAGCGCAAGGCGGTGCTGTTCGGCGGCATCGTTCTGGCGGTGGGCCACTTGTTCATGGCCTACGAAGGCCTGCAGGGCGTGACCGATCCGGCCACCAAGCAGGGCGATCCGGCGATCAACGTGTTCTGGCTGGCGCTGGCCCTCATCATCGTGGGTTCGGGCTTCCTGAAGGGCAACGTCTCGGTGATCGTGGGTCAGCTGTACAAGATGACCGATACGCGCCGCGACCCTGCCTACACCATCTTCTACATGGGCATGAATACCGGCGCTGCGCTTGGCACGATCCTGGTGGGCTATCTGGGGGAGACGATCGGCTGGTCCTACGGCTTTGGCCTGGCAGGCATCGGCATGGTTCTGGGCCTCATCATTTTCGTGGCGGGCAGGCCTGCCCTGCGCGGCCGGGGCGAGCCGCCAAAACCGCTGGCCAAGAACAGCGAGATGGTGCTGTACGGGGTGGGCATTGCCGCCGTGGCGGTGATCTGGTTCCTGATCCAGTACGTGAACGTCATCCAGAGCCTGCTGGTGGTCTCGGGCATCGGCATGCTGCTGTATACGCTGTACGAAGCGTTCAAGCTGCCCAAGGAACCGCGTGAGCGGATCTTCGCGATCCTGTTCCTCATCGCACTGAACCCGGTGTTCTGGGGTCTGTTCGAGCAGGCGGGCGGCTCCTTGAGCCTGTACACCGAAAAGTTCGTCGATCGCGGCGGGGTGCCCACCAGCCTGTTCCAGTCGATCAACCCGATCTACATCGTGCTGTTCGCGCCCCTGTTCGCAGGTCTGTGGACAGTGCTGGGGAAAAGGGGGCTGGAGCCGTCCGCCCCGGCCAAGTTCGCGCTTGCGCTGGCACAAGTGGGGCTGGGGTTCCTCGTCTTCGTGTGGGGCGCGGGCACCGGCGATCCGGCGGTGATGACCTCTGTCCTGTTCGTGTTCCTGATCTATGCGCTGCACACCACTGGTGAGCTGTGCCTGTCTCCAGTCGGCCTGTCCGCCATGACGCGGCTGTCACCGCTGCATCTGGGCAGCTTCATCATGGGTTCGTGGTTCTACATGACTGCGGTGGGCAACTTCGTGGCCGGCAAGATCGGCGAGGCTACGGGGGGCGAAAGCGGCGCGATGAACAAGGCGCTGACACTGTCGATCTATTCCAAGATCGGCTGGATCACGCTGGGCATCGCGGTGCTGGTGCTGGTGCTATCGCCGATCGTGAAGCGCTGGATGCATCTGGATACCTTGGCCGATCGCGCCTCCGACGCCGATCTTGCCGGCTATAGCGAAATGGGGCTCGAAGCGCAGCAGGCGGGTTTCCACCCGGCCACCAAGAACACCTGAAACGAACATTCCAGCGGGGGTATAGCGGCATGAGGGTAATGGCAGGAAAGCGGCGTCTGGCATCGGGGGTCGCGCTGGGGCTGGCGCTGTGCCTGACCACCCAGGCCGCAGACGCCCGCAAGAAGGACAAGGACGCCAAGGATCAGCCGGCGCCCTATGCGTCCACCTATAGGCCGTACCCCGGCCGGCCCACCGCGCTGGTCGGCGCCACCGTTTATGACGGGCGCGGCGGGCGCATAGACAACGGCACAGTGCTGTTCGAAAACGGCAAGGTCGTCGGCGTTGGCGGGGCAGACCTTGCGGTGCCCGCCGGGTATGACCGGATCGAAGGTGCGGGCAAGTTCGTGACGCCGGGCGTGATCGACATCCACTCGCACCTGGGCGTCTATCCCAGCCCGGCGGTGGAAGCGCTGGCCGATGGCAACGAGATGACGTCGCCGACCACGCCCGACGTCTGGGCCGAGCATTCGGTCTGGCCGCAGGACCCCGGCTTTACCCGCGCGCTGGTCAACGGCGGGGTGACGGCGCTGGAAATCCTGCCGGGGTCGGGCAATCTGATGGGCGGACGCTCGGTCACGCTCAAGAACGTGCCCAGCATCACTGTGCAGGGCATGAAGTTTCCCGGCGCGCCTTACAGCCTCAAGATGGCCTGCGGCGAAAACCCCAAGCGCGTCTACGGCGAGCGCAACCAGAAGCCGTCCACCCGGATGGGCAACTTCTCGGTGGACCGGCAGGCGTGGATCGATGCCAAGAAATACAAGGACGGCGACCATGCCGAGCGCGATCTGGGCAAGGACACGCTGGAAGGCGTGCTGAAGGGCGAGATCCTGGTGCAGAACCACTGCTACCGCGCCGATGAAATGGCGCAGGTCCTCGATATGGCCAAGGAGATGGGCTACAAGGTCACCGCCTTCCACCACGCCGTCGAAGCGTACAAGATCGCTGACATGCTCAAGGCCAATGATGTGTGCGCCGCAGTATGGGCGGACTGGTACGGCTTCAAGATGGAGGCGTATGACGGCATCCCCGAAAACGCGGCGCTGCTGGCCAAGGCGGGCGCCTGCGTCATAATCCATTCCGACGACGAGAACGGCATCCAGCGTCTGAATCAGGCGGCGGCGCGGGCGCAGGCGTCCGGGCGGCGGATCGGCGTGGACATTCCCGATGCGCAGGTCATCGGCTGGTTCACGTACAACGCCGCCAAGGCGATGGGCATCGCCGACAAGACCGGAAGCCTGGAAGCGGGCAAGATGGCGGACGTGGTGCTGTGGAACGGCAATCCGCTGTCGGTCTATTCGCGGCCCGAGAAAGTCTGGGTGGACGGCGCGATGCTGTACGATGCGGATAATCCCAAGCTGAAACCGGTCAGCGATTTCGAACTGGGCCAGCCCGGCGAAGGAGACGTGAAGTGAACCGGATCGTCATCGCCGCCGCGCTTGGGTTCAGCGCCGTTGCCCCTGCCGCCGCTGATGCACAGGACTTTGCGATCACCAACGCCACCGTGGCCACCGGCGATGGGGGCGCGCCGATCGAGCATGGCACCGTCGTGGTGCGGAGCGGCAGGATCGTTGCCGCAGGCGCCGGCGTTGCCGTGCCCGCCGGGGTTCCCAGCGTGGACGGCACCGGCAAGTGGGTGACGCCGGGCCTGTTTTCCGCCGTAACCGACCTTGGCCTGTGGGACGTGGACGGGGTGAAGGAAAGCAACGACCTGTCGGCGGACAAGAGCCCGTTCAACGCCGCGCTGGATGTGACGACCGCGCTCAATCCCGCCAGCGAACACATCGCCGTCAGCCGCGAAGGGGGTGTCACGCGCGCAAGCGTGACGCCGTTCAACGGCAGCGCGATCTTTGCCGGGCAAGGCGCAGTGATCGATCTTGGCGCGGACGCCGCGCTGGTGGTGCGCCCGCGCGCGTTCCAGTACGTGCAACTGGGCGAAGCGGGCGCGCGTCTGGCCGGGGGCAGCCGGGTGGCCGCGCACACCGCGCTGCGCAATGCGCTGCGCGAAGCGCGCGAGGTTGCGGCCTTGCCCGCCGGCGCGCAGCGGCAGGGCGATGTGCTGCTCACCCGCGCCGATGCAGCGGCGCTGGGCAAAGTGGTGGACGGCACGCAGACGCTGTACGTCGGCGTGGAGCGCGCATCCGACATCCGCAACGTGCTGGCGCTCAAGACCGAATTCCCCAAACTGGATCTCGTGTTGGTGGGGGCGACCGAAGGGTGGCTGGTGGCCGGGCAGATCGCCGCCGCCCACGTGCCCGTCATCACCATGCCGATGCGCGACCTGCCCGCCAGCTTCGAGACGCTGGCCGCCACCTTGTCCAACGTCGGGCGCATGAAGAAGGCGGGCGTGACCGTTGCCATCGGCATGTTCGAGGGCATGGACCAGCCCCGCTACGCGCCGCAGCAGGCGGGCAACCTGGTGGCGCTGAACAAGGTTCCCGGCGCCACTGGCCTCACCTGGGGCGAGGCGCTGGCCGCGATCACCTCGATCCCTGCGCAGATCAGCGGGATGGGCGGCAAGGCCGGGGTGCTGGCACCGGGCGCGGTGGGCGATGTGGTGCTGTGGGACGGCGATCCGCTGGAGCTGTCCTCCGCCCCCGTGGACGTATGGATAGACGGCGTGAAGCAGCCGCTGGACAACCACCAGTCCCGTCTGCGCCAACGCTACAAGGACTTGGATCGTACCTATCTGCCCAAGGCCTATAGTTGGTGAGCGTGCGCGCAACGGTGTTGCAATCGTTCGTCGTGGCGACAGGAAAATGCGGGTTCCTGCAATCACCGCAAGCTAGATGCAGTTCGTCGCTGCTGGCTGGCGTTTCGTCGCCATCGCGTTAACCGTTTGGGAACATGGACAAAGCTAAGGTAAGGGCTGCATGACCGGGGCAGACCGACTTTTCGCACGGTGCCGTACAGGCGTCGGACGCGCTTTTGCCGCAGTGAACCTGATGGGAATCGGGCTTGCTGCAGTGGCAATGCCGCACGGCGCGCTGGCGCAATCGCTGGAGCCGCTGACGCGGGCGACCGATCAGGTCGTTGAGGTTCAAAGCAGCTTCGACACTCTTTTCGGCACCGAACAGCGCGCCCCGCGTACTTATTCCACCCCGTTCGGCCAGCAGCTTGCCGCCGTTGCCAACGCCTCGCAGGGCCGCATCGGCGTTGCCGCGATGGACCTGGCCACAGGGCGAATGGTCGATGTGCTGGGCGACCAGCGGTTTCCGATGGCCAGCACCAGCAAAGTCGCCATCGCCGCCACGTTCCTGGATGGCGTGGACAAGGGCAAGTGGACCCTGTCCAGCGAATTTCCCATGATGGTGCCCGTGCCTTCGGCCCCGTTTTCCACCGCCGTGGCGCCGGTGCGGGCCGGTGAATACATGTCCGCCCAGCGCCTGATCGAACTGATGCTGACGCGCTCCAACAACTACGCCACCGATGCGCTGCTGCGCGTGGTGGGCGGGCCGCGCGCGGTCAACGCCTGGGTAGAGCGGGCGGGGATCGAGGACTGGCATATCGATCGCGACATCGCCACCCTGGTGCGCGACGACGGCGCGATCGACCCGGCCCGCGTGGTCGACAAGCGTGACAGCGCAACACCAAAGGCGGTCGTCAACCTGCTGGCGGGGATCTACCAGGGCAAATGGCTCAGCCCGTCCAGCCGCGCTGTGCTGCTGAACACCATGGGCCGGTGCGTGACCGGAAAGCGCCGCATTTCGGCAGGCGTGCCTGCAGGCGTGCAGGTGGCGCACAAGACCGGATCGCTCAACAACACGTCCAGCGATGTGGGGATCATCCAGACGCCGGACGGGCGCGCCTTCGCGGTGGCGATCTACGTGACCGGGCAGGGCGGACGGCCGGGCCGTGAAGCGCGGATCGCCAGCATCGCGCGCACGATCTACAACGGCTATCTCACCGAAGGCCCCACATATCCGCGCACCGCTGCGCGGTAAGGTACACACATCGTCCAGACATAAAAAAAGGGGCCGACGAAGGCCCCTTTTTCGCGTTCGCCAAGCCGAAGATCAGTTGGTCTTCGGGTTGCCGTCGGTCTTGGCGTCCAGTTCCTTGGCCACGTCGTTGGCAGCCTTCTGCGCATCGGCAGCGGTATCGTCGAGGGTCTTTTCCGCGCTCTTAGCAGCGTCCTTGGCGGCATCGGCGGTGTCGTTCGCCGCGTCCGAAGCCTTGGCGCCTACGTTGTCGAGGTGGTCGCCCACATCCGTCGCAGTGCTGGAAATGTCATTGCCGGCAGACGATGCAGCGGCTTCCGTCGCATCCTGGGTCTTCTCCGAGCAGGCGCCCAGCGTCATGGCTGCTGCTGCCGCGGCGGCTGCGAAAACGATCTTGCGCATTGTTATAGTATCCCTCTTGAACTGCGATATACCCCATGGCCGGACTTGCGGTGCAATCTGCGCATGGGATCGGCGACCATGGGTAGAAGGCAAAACACCGCGCATCAAGCGCCCCGCCGAAACGGTCCACGGGCGCGGCGGTTCCCCTCTCGCAAAGTTTTTTGGACCGGCCAGGTTCCGGCTTAGGACAGCGCTGCTGACGCGGGTGCGCGGCGCTGCTAGAGATCAGGCATGAGTCCCAAACAGCACCTCTACCTCGTCGATGGTTCGGCCTATATCTTTCGCGCCTATCACCGCCTGCCACCGCTGACCAACCCGGCGGGCACCCCGGTGGGTGCGGTCTATGGCTACACCACGATGCTGTGGAAGCTGGCCGAGGATCTGAACAAGGCCGATGGTCCCACCCATCTGGCAGTGATCCTGGATGCGGGCTCGATCTCGTTCCGCAACGACATCTACCCGCAATACAAGGCGCACCGCCCGCCCCCGCCCGAGGATCTGCTGCCGCAGTTCCCGTTGATCCGCGATGCCACGCGCGCTTTTTCGCTGCCGTGCATCGAGGAGCAGGGGCTGGAGGCGGACGATCTGATCGCCTCCTACGCGCGCGAGGCTACGCGGCGCGGCTGGGACGTGACAATCGTGTCGTCCGACAAGGACCTGATGCAGCTGGTGGGCAAGTGCGCCAAGGGTCACGACGGCATCGAAGGCGGCTGCGTGGACATGCTGGACACGATGAAGAACCAGCGCATCGACGTGGCCGAAGTGGTCGAAAAGTTCGGCGTCGTGCCGGACAAGGTGGGCGACGTGCTGGCCCTGATGGGCGATTCGGTGGACAACGTGCCCGGCGTTTTCGGGGTCGGCCCCAAGACCGCGAGCAAGCTGATCCAGGACCATGGCGATCTGGAATCGGCACTGGCCGCCGCCCCGGCGATGAAGAAGTCCAAGCTGCAGGAACGCCTGATCGAACAGGCGGACCAGGCGCGGCTGTCAAAGGTATTGGTCACGCTCAAGGAAGATTGCGCGCTGCCGATGCCGCTGGACGATTTCAAGCTGGACGCGATCCCGCCTGCGCCGCTGGCAGAGTTCCTGACGATGCACGGCTTCACCAGCCTGCTCAAGCGGCTGGATACCGGCACTGGCAGCCCGGAACGCACCACCCAGCTGCACCCCGCCAAGCCCGTTGCCGCAGGCACTGGCACTATGGCGGGCGCGGCGCGCCAGCCGTTGCCAGAATGGCCGGCGGTGGATCGCACCGCGTATGAATGCGTGACCACCGAGGCGCAGCTGGACCAGTGGATCGCCCGCGCCGCGCAGGCGCGCCTGGTCGCGATCGATACCGAAACCTCGATGCTGGATGCCATGCGCGCCGATCTTGCCGGCATCAGCCTTGCTGTTGGCCCCAATGAAGCGTGCTACATCCCGCTGGGGCACGGCGGCACCGACATGTTCGCCGAGCGTCCGAGCCAAGTGCCGCTGGGCGAAGCGCTGCGCCGCTTGAAGCCGCTGTTGGAAAGCGATGCGGTGCTGAAAGTGGGGCAGAACATCAAGTACGACCTCAACATCCTGGCCCGCCACGGCATTCACGTGTCGCCGATCGACGATACGATGATCGCCAGCTTCTGCCTTGATGCCGGACGCTCGCTGGACGGGATCGGCGGCGGGCACGGGATGGACGAACTTGCGCAGCGCCACCTGGGGCACACCACCCTGACGTTCAAGGACATCTGCGGCACCGGCAAGAAAGCGATCCCCTTCGGCGAAGTGCCGTTGGACCGGGCGACGCAGTATGCCGCCGAGGATGCGGACGTGACGTGGCGGCTGCACAGCCACTTGAAGCCGCGCTTGTCCTACGAAGGTGGCACGCGGATCTACGAGCGGGTGGACCGTCCGCTGATCCCGGTGGTGGCGCAGATGGAGCGGCACGGCATCAAGGTGGACCGCGACAAGCTGGCCGGCCTGTCCAGCCAGTTCGCCGAGGCGATCGGCGCGCTGGAGGCGGAGATTTTCGAGAAAGTCGGCCAGTCCTTCACCATCGGCAGCCCCAAGCAACTGGGCGACATCCTGTTCGACAAGCTGGGCTACAAAGGTGGCCGCAAGGGCAAGAGCGGCCAGTATTCCACCGACCAGGCGATCCTTGAAGGGCTGGCGGGGCAGGGGGCGGAGGTCGCCACCAAAGTGCTTGAATGGCGCCAGCTATCCAAGCTGCGCTCTACGTATACCGAGGCGCTGCAGGCCGCGATCAACCCGGCGACGGGGCGCGTCCATACCAGCTACAGCCTGGTCGGCGCACAGACGGGGCGCTTGTCGTCAACCGATCCCAACCTGCAGAACATCCCGATCCGTACCGAGATCGGTCGCCAGATCCGTCACTGTTTCGTGGCCGAGCCGGGCCACGTGCTGCTGGCGGCGGACTATTCGCAGATCGAACTGCGCCTTGCCGCACACATGGCCGACGTGCCCAGCTTGAAGGAAGCCTTCGCCGCCGGGGAAGACATCCACTCACGCACGGCGGCGGAGATGTTCGGCACCGTCGATCGCGATACGCGCGGACGGGCCAAGACGATCAACTTCGCCATCCTGTACGGCATTTCGCGCTGGGGGCTGGGTGGACGGCTGGGCGTTGGCGCTGACGAGGCGCAGGCGATGATCGACCGTTATTTCGAGCGGTTCCCCGGCATCCAGCGCTACATCCACGAAACGCTGGAGAGCGTGCGCGCCAAGGGCTATTCGGAAACCCTGTTCGGCCGCAAGACGTGGTTCCCTCGCGTCAATTCCAAGAACCAGGCCGAACGGCAGGGCAGCGAACGCGCCGCCATCAACGCGCCGATCCAGGGCACCAGCGCCGATATCATCAAGCGCGCGATGGTGCGCATGGGCCCGGCGCTGGCCGACGCCGGGCTGGGCCACGTGCGGATGCTGCTGCAGGTGCACGACGAACTGGTGTTCGAACTGCCCGAAGGCGACGTCGCCGCGGCCTCACCCGTGATTGAGCGGGTGATGGCCGATGCGGCATTGCCGGCGGTGACGCTGGACGTGCCGCTGGGGATCGAGATCGGCTCGGGCGAAAGCTGGGGCGCGGCACACTGATATCGGCGCGCCGATGCTTCGCGCCGGGCCGGTATCAGACCCAGCGGTCGGTCAGCGCGGTGGCGATCTCGATGTCGTTGAGAAAGTCCACCTCGGCCCAGTCCATCCCTTCGATGGACACGGTGCCGACCTTGCCGGTGGGCGCGATCGAATCGATGACCTTGAGATACCAGTGCTGCACCCCTTCGGGGGTGCGCATCGCACGGCGCACGGTTTCGCGAAACAGGTCCGCACCCTCCCCGCGAAAGGCCAGGAAGCCGATCGATTCGGCGTTGGACTGCGCCGCGGCCAACGTCTTGCCGATGTGGACCAGGCGGCCATCGGCCTCGCGCTGCACTTTCATGTCGTCGCTGTCGTAGCCGTCCGCTTTCACGTCCACCGTGACGGTGACGGGCCAGGGCTTGCCGTCAGGCCCTGCAGCGCCTTGCTGCACCGCCCGTACGATATCCTCAGACACCAGGGTATCGCCGTTCAGGATCAGGAAGTCGCCGTGCATCGCCTCGCGCGCGATCCAGCACGATCCCAGGTTGTCCGCCACCTTGAAGAAGGGGTTGAACCGCACGGTGATCTCCACCCGCGGATCGCGGATTTCGGCCAGGTGCTCCTCCAGCATGTCGGTCATGAAACCGGTGACGACATCGATCCGCTTCACCCCGCCGCGCGCCAGCATTTCCACCTGCCACGCGATCAGCGACCGGCCCGAAAAATCGATCAGGCACTTGGGGGCCTCGGCGGTGAGCGGCAGCAGGCGCGAGCCTTGGCCGGCGCTGAGGAGAATGGCGTGTTCGATCATGGGTTTGGTTCGGTCTGCTGATGGGATGGGTCGCCCTCTAGGCGTTGGCGCGCAAAAGGGGAAGCGCGAGCGCAAGGGTGGCGTCAGCCGCGCTGACGCGCGCGACACGCTTGCAAGGGCCTGCGGCCTCGTTCAAATGCGGACCGATGTCGCTCAAGCAAGCTCGCCCGGAGGCCGCCTCTCCCCTCAGGCGGATCGTCCAGAACACCGCCTGGCTGCTGGGAGGCAAGGGCTTTGGCGCGATTTGCGGGCTGGCCTATCTGGCGATCCTGACACGCACCCTGGGCCTGAAGGACTTCGGCCACTTTTCGCTGATCTTCGGCACCGCGCAGGCGCTGGTGGCGCTGGCCGGTTTCCAGACTTGGCGGGTGGTGGTGCGCTATGGGTCCGAACACGTCCACACCAAGGATTGGGGCAAGTTCGGCAGGCTGGCGATGCTGTGCGGCATGATCGATGCCGTCGGCGCGGTGATAGGCTGCGTGCTGGCTGCCGTGGTCATCTATGGCTTTGCCCATGTGCTGGAATTGAACCCGCGCTATGTCGACGTCGCGTTCTGGTATTGCGTAGCCTCGCTGTGGGCGCTGGTCTCCGCGCCTACCGGCGTGGTGCGGGCGCTCAACCGCTTCGACATGGCGGTCTATGTGGAGGCGATCGTGCCCAGCGGTCGGCTGGCGGCGGCGCTGGTGATCTGGGTCACCGGGCCCAGCGTGGGCCGGTTCCTTGCCGCCTGGGCGGCGGTCGATATCCTTGAGGCGATCCTGTACTGGATCATGGCGCGGCGCTTGGCGCCTCAGGCGGTGCGGCTGTCCAACGCCCCGAAATGGCGGGAGGCGTTGCGCGAAAATCCGGGGCTGACGCAGTTCTTCTTCGTCACGTATTCTGGCTCTGCGATCGATGCGGCGATGAAGAATGGCCCGCTGCTGGTGGTCGGCGGCTGGGTGGGCACGCGCGCGGCGGGGCTTTACCGGCTGGCCTCGCAGCTTTCGCAGGCGCTCAGCAAGCTGTCCAGCCTGCTCACCCGCTCGGTCTATGCCGAAGTGGCGCGCGCGCGGGTGTCGTCGAAAGCGGCGGAGTTTCGCAAGCTTGCCTTGCAGACCAGCCTGATCGCGGCGATCGCCGGCCTCGCCGTGGTCGCGGTGGCGATGCTGGCGGGCGAAAAGCTGCTTGAGCTTATCGGCGGCAAGGCGTTCGAAGGCGGCGTCGGTATCCTGGTGCCGTTGACGGTCGCGGCCTGTTTCGACCTTGCCAGCGTGGCCTTCGAGCCGGTGCTGCACGCCACCGGGCGCGCGCGCCAGTCGCTGGTGGCGCGGCTGATCGCGCTGGTCGCGCTGGGCATCGGGCTGTGGCAGTTCATCCCGTTGGGGCCAAGCGGCGCAGCGTGGGCGGTGGCGCTGGCGGGCGCGGTGTCCTACGCGGCAATGGGCGTCATGGCCTGGCGCACGCTGCAACAGGTGGAGCACGGCCAGATCCTGGTCGGCGTTCCCGAGGATGCGGGCGAGGACGGGCTGGGCTGATCTGGCCGCTCGACAGCGGGCGGCGCACGGGTATCATGCAGCGATGACCGCGTCCCTCCTCAGCGAAGCCGCCACTTTTTCCGACAGCATCGTCGCCTTGCGCCGGGCGGTACACCGCGAACCGGAACTTGGCCTGCATACCCCCAAGACGCGGGACAAGATCCGCACCGCGCTGGCCCATCTGCCTATCACATGGGCGCAAGGGCCATCGACCACCGGGCTCGTCGGCACGCTGAAAGGCGGCGCGGGGCCGGGGCGCAGCGTGCTGCTGCGCGGCGATACCGATGCCCTGCCTATGCCCGAGGAAACCGGGCTCGACTTTGCCTCGCACGTACCCGGCGTGATGCACGCCTGCGGGCACGACACCCACGTGGCGATGCTGGCCGGCGCGGCGCAGATCCTGGCTGCGCGGGCAAACACGCTGGCGGGCGAAGTGCGCTTCATGTTCCAGCCGGGCGAGGAGGGGTGGCACGGCGCGCGCTTCATGCTGGAGGACGGGCTGCTGGGCGGCGCGGGTTTCGACACCGCGCTGCCCGATGCGGCGTTCGCGCTGCATATCATGCCCAATGCGCCCCACGGCTTGATCGCGGGTCGGGCCGGGCCGCTGATGGCGGCGGCGGACCAGTTGCAGATCACCGTAACCGGGCGCGGCGGCCACGCCTCGATGCCGCATGACACGATGGACCCGGTGCCGATCGCGTGCGAGATCGTCAGCGCGTTGCAGACCATGGTTGCGCGCCGTTTCAGCGTGTTCGATCCAGTGGTGGTCACCATTGCGAAGATCGAGGCCGGCACCGCGCACAACGTCATTCCCGACAGTGCCCGCCTTACCGGCACGATGCGCACGTTGTCTGCCGCCAACCGTGCGCGACTGAAGGCGGAGATCCCCAGGCTCGCGTCCGGCATCGCCGCGGCGCACGGGCTGTCTGCCGAGGTATCGATCCTGGAGGGCTTCCCGGTCACGATCTGCGACCCGTCCGCCGTCGATTTCGGTGAAAGCGTGGCGCGCAGCATCGTCGGAGAGGCCGGGTTCCAGCGGCTGGCCGATCCTATCATGGGCGCCGAAGATTTCGCCTACGTACTGGAAAAAGTGGCCGGGGCCATGTTCTTCCTGGGCGTGGCGCACCGGGGCGCTGACTGGCAGCACTGCTGCGGCATCCATTCCACGAAGATGCTGGTGGACGAAAGCGTCCTGCCTACCGGCGCCGCGTTCCTGGCCGGCCTTGCCGAGCAGTTTCTGGCGAACGGCTTTGGTTAAGCGGCTCTAACACGGTGCGCCTGCCCCTCAGGCGGCGACGTCGGCCCATTCCGGGTGGCGCTTGAACGCAGTCACGACGTAACTGCACACAGGTCCGATCCTAAAGCCGTTCTCCCGCGCGTCCGCTACCATCGCTTCCACCAGCCGCATCGCCACGCCCTGTCCGCCGATGGCAGGCGGCACCAGCGTATGTTCCGCATAGCGCACCCCGCCGCGCTCGCTCCACGTCAGCCGGCCGATCTGGTCCGCATCCGCCACATGAGCGTGGTATTCGCCGGACGCGCCGTCCTCGTGCTTGGTGATGGTAACGCCGACCATGCGGGTATCTCCTTTGGCTGCCGGTGCTTGACGCGGGCGTCGCACCCTTTCAGGGCATATGGCCATGCAGTTCCTGTCCGACAATGCCGCCCGCGTCCATCCCGCCGTTTGGCACGCGATGATGGCCGCCGATGCGCCTGACGCGCCGTACGATGGCGATGCGCTGAGCCGCACGCTGGACGCGGCCTTCACGGCGCTGTTCGGACGCGAGTGTGCGGTGCTGTGGGTGGCGAGCGGCACGGCGGCCAACTGCCTGGCGCTGGCGGCGATGGTGCCCCCGCACGGTGCGGTCGTGTGTCACCGCGAGGCGCATATCGAGATGGACGAAGGCGGCGCGCCGGGATTTTATCTGCATGGCGCCAAGCTGCTGCTGGCCGACGGCCACGGCGCGAAGGTGACGCCTGATACCCTCGCCGCCGTGATCGACCCGATCCGTGATGACGTGCATCAGGTGCAGCCCCACGCGATCTCGATTACGCAGGCCAGCGAATACGGCTGCGTCTATGCGCCCCATGAAGTGGAGGCCATCGCCGCGTTCGCCAGGGCGCGCGGGCTTGGCCTGCACATGGATGGCGCGCGCTTCGCCAATGCCGTCGCGCACTTGGCGTGTACTCCCGCCGAGGCCGCGGGTGATGTCGATGCGCTGAGCTTCGGGTTCGTCAAGAATGGCGGGCTGGGTGCAGAGGCGATCGTGTTCTTCGACGTGGAGGCGGCCAACGTCATCCGCTATCGCCGCAAGCGCGCCGGGCACCTGCAATCCAAGGGCCGGTTCCTGGCCGCGCAGATTCTGGCGATGCTGGAGGGTGACGTGTGGCTTGCCAACGCCCGCGCGGCCAACGCCGCAGCCGCCGCCATCGGCGCGGCTGCGGGCGAGCGTCTGCTGCATCCGGTGCAGGCGAACGAAGTGTTCCTGCGCTGCACCGCTGCCGAGCGGGACGCCCTTCGCCGGGCCGGCTTCGCCTTCTACGATTGGGGTAGCGATGCGGCGCGGCTGGTGGCGTCATGGGATGCGCAGGACGCGCACGTCGCCGCGCTGGCCCGCGCCATCGCCGCGCTATGAGCGGTCAGCCGGCGCATTCGCTGCTGCGACCTTCGGTGGCGCTGCCGTTCCTGCTGGTGGCGGCGATCTGGGGTTCGACCTGGTGGGTGATCACCGGGCAGATCGGCGATGTGCCGGCCAGCTGGTCGGTCACGTACCGGTTCGCGCTGGCGACGCCCGCGATGTTCCTGGTTGCGATGGTCACCGGGCGCTCGCTGCGGATCGGGGCGGACGGTCACCGACTGGCGTTCGTGGTGGGGCTCACGCAGTTTTGCGGCAATTACAACTTCGTCTACCGGGCCGAGGCGCACCTGACATCGGGGATCGTGGCGCTGATGATTTCGCTGCTGCTGGTGCCCAACACGGTGCTGGCACGGGTGTTTCTGGGCCAGCCGATCCAGCGCCGCTTCGCGATCGGCAGCGCCATCGCCATCGCCGGTATCGGCCTGCTGTTGCTGCACGAGGCGCGCCTGGCGCCGCTGGGTGGCAAAGTGTGGCTGGGCGTCGCCTTCGCGCTGATCGCGATGTTGTGCGCGTCCGTTTCCAATGTCATGCAGGCCAACGCGGTGGGGCACCGCACCCCGATGGCGAGCCTGCTGGCGTGGGCCATGCTGTACGGCACCGGGTGCGATGCGGTGCTGGCGCTGGCCACCTCAGGGCTGCCGGTGCTGCCGTCTGCGCCCGCATACTGGCTGGGCACCGCATATCTCGCGCTGTTCGGATCGGTCGTCACCTTCCCGCTGTATTACACGCTCATTCGCAAGCTCGGGGCGGGCAAAGCGGGCTACAACGGCGTGCTGGTGGTGGTGATCGCAATGGTGTTTTCCACCCTTCTGGAAGGCTATCGCTGGTCGCCGCTGGCGATAACCGGGGTCGTGCTCGCCACCGCCGGGCTGGTCGTCGCGCTCAGTGCGCGCAAGCCTTCGACGTAAGTGGGATAGCGCAGGCGCCAGCCCAGCACGCGCTTGGCCTTGCCGTTGGCGATCCGCCGGTTCTCCGCATAGAACCCGCGTGCCATCGGGGACAAGTCGGCCTTCTCCAGCGTTTGCAGCGGCGGCAGCGCCATGCCGGACAGGCGGCACGCTTCTTCCACCAGCAGGTTCTGCCCGCACGGTAGGTCGTCCGCCAGATTGTAGGCACCGGGCGGTGCATCCAGCCCGGCCAGCACGCCGCCGGCGATATCGTTCACATGGACGCGGCTGAATACCTGTCCCGGCAGGTCGATGCGATGCGCGCGCCCTTGCGCCAGCCGCTCGAAAATGGAGCGCCCCGGACCATAGATCCCCGGCAGCCGATAGACCCGCGCGCCCATCGCCAGCCAGGCCGCGTCCGCCTGCGCACGCGCCGTGCGCCGCCCCGTGCCGACGGGCGCGTCCTCGTCCACCCATGCGCCGCCTGTATCGCCGTAGACTCCGGTTGCGGACAGGTAGAACAGCGGCAGGGCGCCCAGCGCGTCACCGTAGCGATCGAGCACCGGGTCCAGCGGCTCGCCCCGGCCTTCGCGCCCCGGCGGGACGCTGGACAGCACATGGTCCGCATCGGCCAGGGCAACGCGTACGCTGCTCTCGTCGTCGAACCCCAAGGTGCCCTCCCGGCCAGTGGAGATGACGTCCCACCCTTGCGCGACAAGGTGGGCGGCGATGACCTGTGCGGTGTAACCCAGGCCGAAGATGAACATGCGGGGCATGCTGGCGATCCTAGGGCAGGCGCGGCGCGGGCGAAAGCGTCGCGTGGCGCCCGCAAATGACGGCAGCCGTGCTGGCATTCCTGCCCGGAGGCTCTAGATATGCGGCATGGATATCGCCACCACCCCCGCCGACCCTGCCGAAAACACCCAGATCGCCGATGCCGCGCCGCCGCCGCACGCGCCGCCGGTGATCCGCCGCGAGGATTATCTGCCGCCCGCATGGCTGGTGCCGCAGGTCTCGCTCGATTTCCGGCTGGGTCTGGACGCCACCCACGTGCTGGCGACGCTTTCGGTGCAGCGCAACCCGGATGGCAACGGCACGTCCACGCTGCGCCTCAACGGTGACCAGATCGCACCGCTGGCGGTGCGCATCGATGGCGCGGATGCCGAAGGCTGGCGGATGGACGGGGCCGATCTGCTCGTCGAGCTTACGGGCGAGGCGCACGAAGTTGCGATCGAAACCGCGCTCAACCCTGCCGCCAACAGCCAGCTGATGGGGCTGTATGCGTCCCACGGGATGTTGTGCACGCAATGCGAGGCGGAGGGTTTTCGCCGCATCACCTTCTTCCCCGACCGGCCGGACGTGCTGTCCACCTACACTGTGCGGATGAGCGGCGACAAGGCGGCGTTCCCGATCCTGCTGGCCAACGGCAACTGCACTGCCAGCGGCGAGGAGGCGGACGGCACGCACTGGGCGCAGTGGCACGACCCCTGGCCCAAGCCCAGCTACCTGTTCGCGCTGGTGGCCGGAGACCTGATCGCTAATACCGCCCGTTTCACCACGATGAACGGGCGCGAAGTCACGCTCAACATCTGGGTGCGGCCTGGCGACGAAGGGCGCACGCAGCACGCGATGGATTCGCTCGTCAATTCGATGAAGTGGGACGAGGACGCGTTCGGGCGCGAGTATGACCTGGACTTGTTCAACATCGTCGCCGTGTCGGACTTCAACATGGGCGCGATGGAAAACAAGGGGCTCAACGTCTTCAATACGCGCTACGTGCTGGCCGACCCGGAAACCGCCACCGATGCTGATTACGACGCGGTGGAAGGGGTGATCGGGCACGAGTATTTCCATAACTGGTCGGGCAACCGCATCACCTGCCGGGACTGGTTCCAGCTCAGCCTCAAGGAAGGCTTCACGGTGCTGCGCGACCAGCTGTTCAGCTCGGCGATGGGCAGCGAGGCGGTGAAGCGGATTGAGGACGTGCGGGTGCTGCGCATCGCCCAGTTCCCTGAGGATTCCGGCCCGCTGGCGCATCCGATCCGCCCCGATTCGTACCAGGAAATCAGCAACTTCTACACCGCCACCGTCTACAACAAGGGCGCCGAGGTGATCCGCATGATGCGCACCATGGCCGGCCCGGAACGGTTCCGTCAGGGCACCGACCTGTATTTCGACCGCCATGACGGCGAGGCCGCGACGTGCGAGGATTTCGTCACCGCGATCGAGGATGGCGCGGGGCTTGATCTGGGCCAGTTCCGCCTGTGGTATTCGCAATCCGGCACGCCGCAGGTCACCGCTGAGCTTACGCACGAAGGCACGCGCGCAACCTTGACACTCACGCAGATCGTGCCGCCCACCCCCGGCCAGCCGGACAAGCAGCCCATGCCCATTCCTTTGCGCATCGCCCTATACGATCGCGAAACCGGCAAGCATGGCGGCGAACAGCTGATCGTGCTGGACAAGGCGGCGGACAGCTTCGTGTTCAACGGGTTTTCGCAGCCCCCGGTGCTGTCGATCAACCGGGGGTTTTCCGCCCCGGTGGCGATCCGTTTTGCGCGGGACAACGCCGATCTGGTTTTCCTGGCCGCGCATGATGACGATCCTTTTGCGCGTTACGAAGCGATGCAGGGGTTGATGCTCCAGTATCTGGTGGCCGGCGTTAGCGAGAAGCTGGACGATGCGGCGCGTGAACAGGGCCGCGCCGCCATCGGGCAGGCGCTGGCGGCGGTGATCGCGGACCCTGCGCTCGACGACCTGATGCGCGGCGAGCTGATGATCCTGCCCGCAGAAGCCTACATCGCCGAGCAGCTGCCGGTTTCCGATCCCGGCGCCATCCATGCCGAACGTGAAGCGCTCAAGGTCTGGCTGGGGCGCGAACTGGCTGCCCAGCTTCGCACACTGCACGATCGCGCCGTGGCGGTGCCGTACAGCCGTGATGCGGCGGCGCGCGGTGCCCGCAAGATCAAGACCCAGGCGCTTGTCCTCATTGCCGCCGGCGATCCGCAGGAAGGCGCCCGCCGCGCCTACGCGCAATACAGCGCGGCGGACAACATGACCGACCGCCAAGGCGCGCTGATGGTGCTGGCCAGCCTCGATGCGCCTGAGCGCGAACGGGCGCTGGCCGATTTCCACCAGCGCTATCAGGGCAATGCCCTGGTCATCGACAAGTGGTTTTCACTGCAGGCCAGCGCCTTCCACCCCGATGTGCTGGCGCATATCGAGGCGCTGGCGCGCCACCCCGATTTCACGATGAGCAACCCCAACCGGGTGCGCGCGCTGTATATGGCCGCCGCCGTGAACCCGCGCGTGTTCCACCACGAGGGAGGAGAGGGCTATCGCATGATCGGTAATCTCATCCGCCAGCTGGACCCCATCAACCCGCAAACTGCCGCGCGCTTCGTGCCTTCGCTCGGGCGCTGGCGGCGGGTGGAGCCTGCGCGCGCGGCCCTGATGCGCAGCGAACTGGAACGCATCGCCGCCTCGCCCGATCTTTCGCGCGATGTGCGCGAACAGGTGACGAAAAGCCTTGGCTGAACCGGTCGAGGTCATCACTGCACCGGTGCTGTCCGGGCTGGCGCATGGGTTTCTGGGCCGGCGCGGCGGTGTCAGCACCGGCGAGACGGCGGGTCTGAACGTGGGGCTGGGATCGGGCGATGCGCCCGCGCTCGTTGCCCGAAACCGAGCGCTTGCGCGCGATGCGGTGCTGCCGGGCGCACGTCTGGTCACGGTCTATCAGGTGCACTCTGCGCAGTGCGTGGTGGCGCAGGACTGGGACGATGCCGCCCGTCCGCATGCCGATGCGCTGGTGACGAACCGGCCCGGTGTCCTGCTCGGCATTCTCACCGCAGACTGCGCGCCGGTACTGTTCGCGGACACAGAGGCCGGCGTCGTGAGCGCCGCCCACGCTGGCTGGAAGGGCGCACTGGGCGGCGTCACCGATGCCACGATCGCGGCGATGGAATCGCTTGGCGCGCGCCGCGAGCGGATCGTTGCCGCCGTCGGACCCTGCATCGCGCAGGCGTCCTACGAAGTGGACCAGGCGTTCCGCGACCGGTTCATCGGGGATGATCCCGCTAATTCCGCGCACTTCGTGGCCGGGAAACCGGGCCACTATCAGTTCGATCTGGAAGGCTATGTCCTTGCCCGCCTGCGCGCTGCAGGGATTGGCCGGGCGCAGGGCGCTGCGCTCGACACCTACGATGCGCCGGCGCAGTTCTATTCCTATCGCCGGTCCACGCACCGCGGCGAAGCCAGCTATGGCCGGCAGATATCCTTGATCGGATTGGGGTAAGTGGTTTCGCCCGCTGCCTGAATAGGCGCTGACAGATTGCCCGCTTTTGACCAAAAAGGCGGTTGGCACGTCCGGCATTCGTGTATATCAGGCCCTCAAAGTCGGGAGAAAAGCGGGCATGGCCCGTGGCTATGACCGACAAGGGGGATAACAGGATACCGTTGGTCTGATTGACCGTCCTGCCGGTCCCCTGCAGTAGGTTGTCGAAAGCAAGGCAAGGGCAGACATGGCAGAAACAGAGGGCGTGCGGCGGCGCGATTTCATCAATATCGCCGCAGTGAGCGCCGTGGGTGTGGCGGGCGTCGGGATCGTCGTCCCGCTGATCAGCCAGATGTCGCCCTCGGCTGACGTTCTGGCGGCATCTTCCACGGAAGTGGACATTTCCGCCATCAAGTCCGGCCAGGCCATCAAGGCCATCTTCCGCAAGCAGCCGGTGTTCGTGCGCAACCTTACGGCCAAGGAAATCGCCGAAGCGGACGCGGTGAACGTCAGCACGCTGCGCGATCCCCAGACGCTCAAGGAGCGTACCAAGGAAGGCAAGGAAAACTGGCTTATCACCATGGGCGTGTGCACCCACCTGGGCTGTATCCCGCTGGGCGCGGGCGAAGGCGAAACCAAGGGTGAATTCGGCGGGTACTTCTGCCCCTGCCACGGATCGACCTATGATACCGCTGCGCGCATCCGCAAGGGCCCTGCTCCGAAGAACCTTGAGGTTCCGAAGTATGAGTTCGCCAGCGACACCGTCGTGAAAATCGGCTGAAGGCCAAGGACGAGAGGATCACGAAAATGAGCTTTCCCTGGGCCAAGGAATACCAGCCTGCCTCCCCGCTGACCAAGTGGGTCGATGAACGGCTGCCGCTGCCACGCCTGATCTACAACGCGCTCGGGGCCGGGTATCCGGTGCCGCGCAACCTCAACTATTTCTGGAACTTCGGTATTCTGGCCGGTCTGTGCCTGGTGCTGCAGATCGTCACCGGCGTCGTCATGGCGATGCATTATGCCGCCAACACCGCCGTGGCGTTCGACACCGTCGAGATGACGGTGCGCGACGTCAACTGGGGCTGGATGATGCGCTATGCGCATGCCAACGGCGCTTCGGCGTTCTTCGTGGTCATCTACCTGCACATCTTCCGCGGGTTCTACTACGGGTCGTACAAGGCGCCGCGCGAAATGGTGTGGCTGCTGGGCGTCGTCATCTTCCTGCTGATGATGGCCACCGCGTTCATGGGCTACGTGCTGCCGTGGGGCCAGATGAGCTTCTGGGGCGCCAAGGTCATCACCGGCCTGTTCGGCGCGATCCCTTTCGTGGGCGAACCGCTGCAGCAGTGGCTGCTGGGCGGTTTTGCGCCTGATAACGCCGCACTCAACCGGTTTTTCTCGCTCCACTACCTGCTGCCGTTCGTGATCGCGGGCGTGGTGATCCTGCATATCTGGGCGCTGCACATTCCCGGCTCGTCCAACCCCACCGGCGTGGAAGTGAAGACCGAGAGCGATACCGTTCCGTTCTACCCCTACTTCGTCGCCAAGGACGGCTGGGCCGTGGGCCTGTTCGCGGTGCTGTTCAGCATCATGCTGTTCTACTTCCCGAACCAGCTGGGCCACCCGGACAACTATATCCCCGCCAACCCGATGAGCACGCCGGCGCACATCGTGCCCGAATGGTACTTCTGGCCCTTCTACGCGATCTTGCGCGCCTTCACGTCGGACTTCTTCTTCATCTCGGCCAAGCTGATGGGCGTGATGGCGATGTTCGGCGCGATCCTGGTGTGGTTCTTCCTGCCCTGGCTCGACAAGTCGCCGGTGCGCTCGAGCAACTACCGGCCGCTGTACCGCAAGTTCTTCTGGTTCGGCCTGGTGCCCACGATGCTGGTGCTGTTCTACTGCGGCGGCGCGCCGGCAGCGGAACCGTACGTGATGCTCAGCCAGCTGGCGGCGCTGTACTACTTCGCCCACTTCCTGATCGTGATCCCGATCGTATCCGCCATCGAAAAGCCTTTGCCGCTGCCTTATTCGATCACCGAATCGGTGCTGGGCAACGACGAAGGCGCGCAGCTGCGTCCCGGTCACGGCGCCACCGAAGCCGTGCACGCGGATGCCGCCGTGAACCCGCCGCTCCAGGGCGCGTGAGCCACAGCTAGAACGAAAGACGATAGACATGGCACGCATTCTCTCGATCCTCGTCGGGCTGTTCTTCACGCTGGCTCTGGCGTGGTCGTTCGCCAATGGCGCGTACACGCAGATCACCCAGCCGCCCGCCGTCACTGCCGAGCACGAATTTCACCTTGCGCCCAAGGAAGTCCACTTCGCCAGTGACGGGCCTTTCGGCAAGTTCGACAAGCAGCAGCTCCAGCGCGGCTTCCAGATCTACAAGGAAGTATGCTCGGCCTGCCACTCGCTGAGCCACGTCGCCTTCCGCGACCTGTCGCAGCTGGGCTATACCGAAGGCCAGGTGAAGGCGATTGCCGCCGGCTTCCAGGTGCCGGGCGTCGATCCCAACACGGGCGAGGCGAACATGCGCCCCGGCATGCCGACGGACTACTTCCCCAAGCCGTTCGCCAACGACATCGCCGCGCGCGCTGCCAACAACAACGCGATCCCGCCGGACCTGTCGCTGATGACCAAGGCCCGTCACGATGGCCCGGCCTACGTCTACTCACTGCTCACCGGCTTCCGGTCGCAGGAAGGGTTCCGCAACGCCAAGGGCCAGGAAATCCTGAAGGAGTTCCCGGACGCCAAGACTCCCAATGGCCTGCATTTCAACCCGTACTTCGCGAACCTGAACTTGGCGATGGCGCCGCCGCTCACCAGCACCGGGCAGGTGGAATACGGTCCCGGCAACCCGAAGCCGACCGTTGACCAGATGGCCAAGGACGTGTCGGCGTTCCTGATCTGGACCGCAGAGCCCAAGCTGGAAAAGCGCAAGCAAACCGGTCTGGCCGTGGTGCTGTTCCTGATCTTCGCCACGGTGCTGGGTTACATGGCGTATCGCAACGTCTGGGCGAACCAGAAGCACTGACGCGCCGGCCCTGCAAATGGTATCACGCCCCGCCGTCAAACGATGGCGGGGCGTTTCTTTGTCCGCTGCAACCTTACCGGAGGGCGCCCATGACGCTTGACGAACTGCGTGTGCTGGTGCGCACCGTGCCGGACTTTCCCAAGCCGGGCATCCTGTTTCGCGATGTGACGACGCTGATGGGGGACGGCGCGGGCTTTCGCGCCGCGATCGCCCATATGAGCGATCGTGCTGCCGCTGCCGAAGCAGACGTAATCGCCGGCATCGACGCGCGCGGTTTCATTTTTGGTGCCGCCATTGCGGCGGCTTTGGGCTTGGGCTTCATTCCGGTCCGCAAGCCCGGCAAGCTGCCGGTACCGGTGCTGTCTGTCGACTACGCGCTCGAATACGGCACCGGCACGCTGGAAATCGATCCCGGCATGGTCGCCGCTGCCACCCGCATCGTTCTGGTCGATGACCTGATCGCCACGGGTGGCACGGCGCTGGCCGCCGCACAGTTGCTGCGCCGGGCGGGCGGGCGTGTGGCCTCCGCACTTTTCGTCATTGATCTGCCGGACCTTGGCGGCGCAGACCGTCTGCGCGATGCGGGTGTCAGCGTGGACGCACTGCTGGAATTTGACGGCCATTAACGCGTCCGGATACCGGGCGATAACGGGGGCGTTGACGAAGGGCCCCTCTCATGGCAAGCGACCGTTCGTCGATGCTGCTGTGCGCGGGGTCGTTGCCCAGCGCGTAGATGGGCGGGTATAGCTTAGTGGTAAAGCTCCAGCCTTCCAAGCTGGCTATGCGGGTTCGATTCCCGCTACCCGCTCCAATTCTCAGCGCAGCATGGCGCAAGCGGGCATCGCTTTCTTTGCAGCGGGTCAGCGCGTGGGCCTGACGGGCCGGCAAAGCGCAGCCGAAATCATCCACGCCTGCGAGATACGTTCGCTGTTTACGCGATTGCGGCCTGCGCCAGGCCGACCAGATCGACGCGGGCTTTGAGGCGGGCGCCGAGCAGGGCGGTGCCGCTGACCTTTCGCTGGACGAACAGCGTTTCCACGTCGGGAACATGCCACGTGGCGCGATCCGCGACCAAGGCGGGCGCCTCCGCACGCACGACGGGCACGAAGGCCCGGTCGCCGAAGTCGAAGGGGCCGGGCTTGCCAAGCGTTTCGACGATCGCGGCGATGATCCGGTCCACCGTGGCGCGGTGGGCGGCCACCGCGCTGGCGCCCAGGAACCCGGCTTCGACCGCGGTTTCGCGGATGCGATCATGGTCGTGCGCCAGGCCGGCGCTCAATAGCGCGCGATAGGACGCGGCGGTTCGGGCCGGCACGTCCCGGGTTGCGCCGAAGTCCAGCAGTACCAGCGTTTGCGTGTCCGCCTGCCAACGAAAGTTTGCGAAATTGGGATCGGTCTGCATGACGCCGAATTCGAACAACTCGCGCAGCACCAGTTCTATCAGTGCGGTCATCGCGCGGTCTCGCACGTCCTGCGCGGCATCGGCCAGAGTTTCGATCGGCTGCCCATCCACGAATTGCATCGTCAGCACCGATGGCGTCGTCAATTCGGGATAGAGGGCGGGAACCGCATAGCGGGCATCGCCCTGCAGACGCTCGCGGTAGGCGCGCATCTGCTCGCCCTCGCGCAGATAGTCCGCTTCCTCGGCCAGTTGGCGCTTGGCCTCTGCCAGCAGCGGCGACAAGTCCAGCGAGGAGGGAACGAGGTTGGAGATGCGCAGCAAAGTTGCCACGTTGTCCACATCGGCGTCGATACTGGCGCGCACGCCGGGATACTGCACCTTGATCGCCAGTGATTGCCCATCCGCAAGGACGGCGCGGTGGACCTGGCCGATGGACGCAGCGGCGATCGGTATGGCATCGAACTTTGCGAAATGGCGACGCCAGTCCGCGCCCCATTCGCGCTTGAGCACAGCGTCCAGCTGCTGGGGCGGCATGCGATAGGCCTGGTCGCGCACCGTTGCCAGGATCGTGGAGAGTTCGGCCGGCAGCATATCGCCGGCGTCCATCGAGATCATCTGGCCCAGCTTCAGGGCCGCGCCGCGCAAGTGCGACAGGCGGTCTGCGATGCGCTTGGCATTGCCTGGCGTGAGCAGCAGGTCGCTCAGCCGTGGTCGTTCTCCACTGGCAAGCCGGCGCATGCCTTCGGCCGCCATGCCGCCCGCAACGCCGCCTGCCAGGCGGCCGAAATGGCCGAGCCGAGACAAGCGGCCCTTGGGGATGCTGCGGTCTCGCCGGTCGCCGGAACTCAACGCGCTACCACCCCATGCTGCCGGGCTCGCCCTTGAACGGGCCGGCAAGATCAGGAGTGATCCAGCCGCCGTAGAAGCCGCCGGCCTGCGGGATGACGGTCTGCCCGTCAACCGAGCAGCGATCGAACGGCGCGGCGTAGAACGCCACGTAATCGCGAAGGCACTGGAAGTCAGGGGTGGGCGACGGGTAGCTCCAGCCCACCCGTGGCAGGGTGATGCCATCGACAACGACGTCCCAGTACACCGCCGATCCCTTCCATTCGCAGATCGAGCCGCCGCCAGCCTGGCGCAGCACATCGGGGGCGATGTCGTCCCTGGGTATGTAGTAGCTGGGCGGGTGGCTGGTCTCCAGCGTGCGTACCGACCGGCGCGTATCGGCCACGATGGTGCCGCGATGTTCGATGACGACGCGTGCTGAAACGGGTTGGGCGATGGCCGGGCGCGGATAGTCCCACACGCTTTCCTGGCCGGGCGACGCTGGCTCCGGGACCGGCCTCATGCGCCCGCCAACTTCTGGAGGCGGGGCCGCAGCGTCAGGAATTTGAGATACGCGCGCTCCAGTATCCTGAGCACAGTGGGCGAGCGGGCGAGCAGGCCAAGCGGGCGTAGCACGGGGATCGCGCGCCACATCGCGGCGAACGCCGCCGCGCCGGAGAGCAGCACGCCATCCTCCTGCGCATGGAAACGGTTGAGAAGCGCCTGCCGATCGATCGGGCAGGCTGCGCCCTCCTCGCTCGCGTCGATGAACACGATCCGCCGCTGCACGTCCAGCCGGCGCATCAGAGCGATCTCGCGGCGGCAAAGCGGGCATGCGCCGTCATGCCATACGATAAGTTTGGCCATGCGCTTAGGTGGGGTGATCCGGCCTGCCGTTCAAGCCGGCGTGCTGGTCCAGTGGGCGATCACACGGCGTCGAAGCGCCCAGAGCCTTGCCCAGTGTATTATGGCCGAGTGCATTATGAACGCGGCGCATGCCGTTGTCAGAGGCCGGACACCGCATGCCCACCGTCGATCACGATAATCGAGCCGGTCATGAAGCGCGACGCATCGGACGCGAGCATCAGCAGCGGGGCGTCCAGTTCGTCCAGCCGGCCCAGGCGCCGCTGCGGGATGCGGGCGATCAGCGCCTTTCCGGCGTCGGTTCCCCAGAAATCCGCGTTGAGTTCGGTCTCGATGTAGCCGGGCGCAAGGGCGTTGACGCGAATGCCAAAGCGCGCCCACTCCAGCGCGAGCTGCTTGGTCATCTGCACCACGCCTGCCTTCGAGATTGCATAGCTGGTGACGTGGCCCGCCTGGCGCAGACCCAGGATGGAGGCGATGTTGATGATCGCGCCACCGTCGCCCTTCCCGTCACGGCGCATGATCCGTGCCGCCTCGCGCGCCACGAGGAAAGCGCCGCGCAGGTTCACGTCCAGCACGGCGTCGAAGTCGTCCGCGGTGATGTCGATCGCCGGGCGGGTCTGGGTGACGCCCGCGTTGTTGACGACAACGTCCACCCCGCCCCACGCTTCGGCAAGTTCGGTCATGGCGCGCGCGATCGATCCCGGATCCGCCACATCGAGTTCCAGCACGGACACCTCTGCTGCGGTGCCGGTCAGTTCGCGGGCAAGCGTGTCGAGACGGTCGCGGCGGCGCGCTGCGATCGCCACGCGCGCGCCGCCTGCAGCCAGCACGTGCGCGAAATGGGCGCCAAGGCCGCTGGACGCGCCGGTGATCAGCACGCGCTTGTCTGTCACGTCGAGCTTCATCTCGTCTCCCTTTCGCGCCGTGCCCAATGCACGGCCATATCCGTACGAAGCCAGCCCTCAACCTGCCCAATCCGTCAGTGGCTCGCGATGGCACACGCCGGGCCGTAGCGCGGCAATTTGCGTGCAAGACAGGGCCGAAACGCAGTGATAGTCTGCGACCACAAAAAAGAAAAACAGGTTCGGGATGATGAGCTTGGGGTCCGGGCTGTTGTTGCCCAGTGCGATGGAAATGCCGCGCTTCAAAGGCAAATGGGTGGCGCCTGCCGCGCTTGGCGATATGGCCGGCGCCATCGCGCCGTATCGCATCGTCATGATCACCGCATCGCCAGGCAGCGGCAAGACCCGGCTGATGGCGCGCCTCTCCAGCCACCTGGAAACAAGCCTGCACGTATGCTGCTGGCTGCGCCTGACACCGGGGACCAGCGGGCAGGGCACACTTACGCGCCAGATCGCGATCGTGCTTTCGCGCAGCGTGCTGGGCGCCAAGAGCGCCACGGCGGCCCTGCTGATGGCTCCCGGCGTGGATGCGGATGTGCTGTTGGCCGTCATGCTGAGCGAAGTGGCGGCGTTCGGCGGCGAAGTGGCGCTGTTCATCGACGACCTTCATGCGGCGGACGTGGCGGCGATGGGCGACCTTCAGCGCATTGTTGCGGGCGCGCCGCGCAACCTGCGGATCGTCATGGCGTCCCGCCTGCCCACGGGGCTGCACCTGGCGCGCTGGCGCAACGAGGATGCCCTGCTCGAAATCGACGACGGCAAGCTGGCGGTCTCTTTCAAGCAGGTCGCCGAGCTGATCGCGGAGGCGGGCGTGCCCGCGCTCACTCTGGCGGAGACACGGGCCTTGTGGGCGCGCACCGGCGGGCGGGTGGCCGCAGTGCGGCTGCTGGCGCGCAACCGCCTGCGCAAGAGCGGAGAGGGCAGCGCGACCGGCGGCTTCGCGATCGGGCGCGACATTCTGGAATACTTCGAGGAGGAGCTGTTCCGAGACTTGTCGGACGCGGCGCGTGGTGCGCTCGATGCCATGCTGGTGCCGCACCGGCTCGATCATGACCTGATGGTCGCGCTGGCCGGCCACGAAGATGCCGAGGCGCATATCCAGGAGTATCGCGCCCAGGGCCTGCTGACCCGGCAGTCCAAGGGTGCCGGCACCACGTATGAAGCGATGCCGCTGCTGGTCGACGTCTCGCGCGTGCAGAGCCTGTGCAGCCCCGAGGAGCAGGCCGCGCTGCATCTGCGCTGCTGTGACTGGTTCGAGGCGCGGGGGCAGTCCGCGCTGGCCGCAGCCCACGCAATGGACGGCGGCGATGTCAGCCGCGCCATCGAACTGGTGGAGCGCTGCGGCTTTGCGATGATCGCGCAGGGCTATGTACTCGAACTGCAATCGTGGTTGCCGCGCTTTCCGGTGGACGATCTGCGCAAGCGGCCAACGGCACTGCTCGCCGTGGCCTGGGCGCTGTCGCTGCTGTACCGGCTTGACGAGGCCGAAGCGCTGGTGGCGCCGCTTGCGGCGCAGCTGGCCAGCGATCCCGCGCCCGACCCGGCGCTGGTGGCGAACCTGTCGGCGCTGCAGGTGATGGTGCTGTCGATGCACGATGACTTTACGCATGCAAGTGCGCAAGGGCGGCTCTGGCGCGCACGCAATCCGGGGGCGAGCGACTGGTTCGGGCGGGTGGTCGACAATTCGATCGCCTTTTGCCTCGCGCTCACTGGAGAGGTCGCGGAAGCGCGCCTCACGCTGGAGAGCGCCTATCTGCCGGCGTGCTACGAAACCAACCCGTACGCCACCATCTATGCGCGGTGCATCCTGGGACTGATCGACTTGCGAGACGGGCAGGTGCGCCATGCCGAAGCGCATTTCGCCAGCGCCCTCAAGCGCGCCGAGGCGGACATGAGCCAGCAGTCCACCGGCACCGTGATGGCGGCCGGCCTGCTGGCAGGCGCGCTGTACGAGCAGAACGAACTGGACCGGGTGGAGCAGGTGATCGAGGGGTTCGCCTGGTCGCTGCACGCGCACCTGTTCACCGATGCCCGCTTCCAGGCCTATCGTGCCAAGGCACGAATGCTGTCGCTGCGCGGCCAATATCGCGCCGCGATCACCGCGCTGGAAACCGTGCTGGATGCCGGCCCGGCGATCCGGCTGACGCGCTTGCAGGTCGATGTCCTGTCCGAGAAGGTTATTGTCGCGCTCGATCACCACGATACGCGCACGGCGGGCGCCTATGCGCGTGCGCTGAGCGAGCAGCGGGACCGGCTGCCGACCGGACATCCGCTTGAATCCTATGTGGAGGCCGCGATCCTGGGCTCGCAGGCGCATCTGGATATCGAACTCGGCGCGCCCGAACGCGCGCTCGACCCGCTGCGGCGCGCGGTTGCGCTTGACCTGGCGGGCGGCTGGAACCTGCGCGCGTTTCATCACGCGGTGCTGGGCGTGCGCGCCTTGTGGCGTATGCGCCAGTCGGCCCGCGCCTTGTCCATCCTGCGGCGGCTGGTGCGCTATGCCGCGCGCAGCGGCATCCAGCGCACGCTGATCGATGGCGGACGCGATATCCGCGCCATGCTCGATGCGATCATCGCGCAGGGGTGGCAGCCTGCAGACCGCCATCAGGCACGACTGATGCAGCAGTTGCGCGAAGCCTTCGATCCCAGCCTGGCGGTGCGGGAAACGGGCGGCCAACGGCGCGACCACCCGGATAGCCTGCTCACCGAACGCGAGATCGAACTGGTGCGCTTCGTGCGCGCCGGCCTCACCAACCGGCAGATCGCAGAGCGGATGCGGGTGAGTGAGAACACCATCAAGTGGCATCTCAAGAATATTTTCGAAAAGGCCAGCATCACCCGCCGCTCCGAACTGGCGAACCTGGCGCTGCTGTAGAGCGCTCCACCCACCCTACCCAAGCGACAGGGTGGTTCCGCCCTGCGGCTTCGCGCTCCATTCCTGGCCCAACGTGCAAAGACAAGGCGCGGCGCGCGCCGAGGAGAGCGATCGAGATGACAGCGGCAGCCACATTCCGGGTTGACCCGTCCTGGTACTGGAGCCGCGAGCGCGCGGCGCAGGAGTGGGAGCACATGTGGGCGAAAGTCTGGCACATGGGCCCGCGCGCGGAGGAAATCCCCGAAGAGGGCGACGTCTTCGTCCACACCCTTGGCCGCGAAGGCCTGCTGTTCGTGCGCATGGCCGATGACAGCGTGCGCGGCTATTACAATGTGTGCCGGCACCGCGGCAACCGGCTGCTGCTGGCCGAGGACGGGCCGGTGTACGCACCGCAGTTCACCTGCGCTTTCCATGGCTGGGTGTATGATCTGGAAGGCACGCTGGTCCATGCACCGTACAAGGAGCGGTTCGACCCGGCGGTGATAGACGATCCGGCCTGCTCGTCGCTGCGCACCTTCCGCGTCGAGGCGTTCGCCGGCTGGTTGTGGTTCACGCTGGACGCGGCCGCGCCCCCTTTGCGCGACTATCTGGGCCCGCTGGCTGACCGGCTGGACGCCTACAAGATGGAGCGCGCGACGATCGTCGATTACAAGACGTTCGAATTCGCCTGCAACTGGAAGACCACGTTTGACGCGTTCAACGAAAGCTACCACTTCCAGACGCTGCATTCCGAAATCCTCGCCTGGGGCAACGAGGATGCGCCGATCACCCTGCTGGGTATCCACAGCTACATGGTCAACGAATATGGCAAGCCCAGCACCCTGTATCCCGAGCAGGAGGCGCTGAACCCGCAGTTGGAGATGCTGCTGACGACCAACGGCATCGCCGTGGAAAGCTTCACCGGCAAGGCCACCGACGTGCGCCGCGCCGTGCAGGAAGCCAAGCGCGCCCGGCAGGGGCAGGCGGTGTTTCCGTATGAGAACCTGACTGACAGCCAGCTGAGCGATGCCTATCACTACATGCTGTTCCCCACCACGCACTTCAATCTGTTCCCCGAGTTCTACGTCGCGCTGCGCTATCGTCCGCACCCCGGCGGCGATCCGGAGAAGATGTATTTCGACTTCATCATGTGCGCGCCGATGGAAGCGGGCGAGACGGTGCCGCCTTATACCCACCGCGTGGTGCGCGGCGGCGACGAGCCGGTTGAGGAGGTGCTCAAGTGGGGCGTGCGCAAGCACCCCATCGTTGACGAAGTGCTGGGCCAGGACGTCGGGCTGGTCGAGCATGTCCAGCGCGGCCAGCGCTCGCAAAGCTTTACCGACGCGATCCTCAGCACGGACGAGCGGCGCATCACGCACTTTCACGAAAACATCGATGCGTTGATCCAGGGCCGGTCAGTACGAGACCTGATCGCGGTCAACCCGGTCGAGGCCGACGCCCATCCGGGCACCTGACGCGCAAACAAGGGGCATCGCCATGGCGGCAAGACGCATCCACGTGATCTGCGGCGCGCCCACGCATGACACCGGCTACGTGCGGGTGGAACTGCTCACGGCGCTGCAACGCCATGAGGACGCGTGGGTGACGGTGGGTGACGACTTTTCGGATATCGCCAAAATCGTGGCTGCCGACGCTATCGTGGCGTACACTTGCAATGTGTCGCCGGATGCGGCGGCGCTGGACGCGCTGGAGGCGTTCCTTGATCGCGGCGGGCGGCTGTTCGCGATGCATGCCACCAATGCACTGATCCGGTTTACCGACGGGCCGCCGATCGTGGCGCAGGGCATCGCGATCCCCGGCCAGGTGGACACCACGGACACCAATCCACGCTTCACCCGCCTGCTGGGCAGCCGGTTCCTGGCGCACCTGCTGCTGGCGCCGATGCAGGTGGACATCGCAGCGCCAGACCACCCGCTGGTGGCGGGTATCGCGCCCTTCGCGGTGGAGGATGAACCCTACGTTCTAGAGCTGACCGCACCGGCGCAAGTGCTTTTGACTGCGCGCTTTTCCGGCTCCAATCCCGGCTATGTGCTGTCGGACTGGCCCGACCCGGTCGACCGCGTGCAGATGTACCTGCGCCCGCATGGCAAGGGTAGTGTGCTGTATCTCGCGCTGGGCCACAGCAGCGGCAGGCACGATTTCCAGCCGCTGATGGAGGAGGGCCCGGTCACGCGCGGGCCGTGGGAAGCGCCGGGCTTCCGGCAGGTACTGGACCGCGCGGTGGCCTGGGCCGTCGGGGCGGACGGGCAATGAGCGCACGGCTGGCCGGCAAAGTGGCGATCGTGCTGGGCGCTGGCGGGCAGGACAACATGGGGCAGGCGATTGCCCGGCGGTTCGCCACAGAAGGCGCGCGCGTGGTCGTGGCCGGGCGGAATGCGGCGGTCCTTGATACGCTTGCAGACGAGATCGGCGGCGTGACCGCGCTGTGCGATGCGTGCAAGCGCGCCTCCGTCGAGGCGCTGGCGCAAACGGCCATCACCTCGTTCGGGCGGATCGATATCGCGGTGGACTGCACCGGGCGCAATTTCGCCCGGCCGTTTCTCGAAACCACCGGCGAAGACCTTGCCGCTCTGTTCGAATTGCAGTTCAGGGCCCCGTTCCAGTTCCTGCAGGTCATGGTCGAGGCTATGGTTCACGGCGGCGCGATCATCCGCATCAGTTCGGCCGCCGGCACCATCCTGCTGGACGACTACGCGGCCTATCGCGGCACCAAGGCGGCGATGGACCAAGTGGCGCGCAGCGTTGCCGACGAGTTCGGCGCGCGCGGTATCCGCGTCAATTCGATCAGCCCGGGCGCGGTGCGCACCCCGATGACCGAGGCGGTCTGGGCCTATCCAGGCGCGGTCGCCGCATTCGCGCGAACCTCTCCGCTGGGCCGCACCGCGACGGTGGACGAGATTGCGGCGGCGGCGCTGTTCCTGGCCGAAGACGAATGCTTCATGACCGGCGAGAACCTGCACGTCAGCGGCGGACTTATGCTGCGCGGCAATCCGTCGAAGGCGCAGGTGCTGGCAGCGATGGATGGCGCGCGGCGCGGGTAACGCCGATCGTCTTGCCCCCATCATATTAAGAGGAGAGTGATCTGTGAGCCGCCAGGACAACATCGATCTGCTGAACCGCTACTTCACGCTGATGCAGGAAGGCGCATGGGAGGCGGTGGAGGCTATGTATCACGACGACATCGTGATCCACATGGCCGGCACCACGCCTGCATCGGGGCGGCTGGCGGGCAAAGCGGCGGTGACCGACACATTGATCGCCGAGCAGGTCCACGGCGCGCTGGTGCCCGAAGCCATCCGCTTTGCCAGCCGCTGGAAGATCATGTGCGCCGACGAGGTGCGCGTGGTGGCGATCATGGAAGGGGGCGGCCCTACCACGGCGGGCGACCGCTACGACCAGACGTACTGCGAGATATTCCGCTTCCAGGACGGCAAGATCATCGAAATGCACGCCTTTTTCGACACAGCGCTGGCCGAGCGGGCCTTGTTCCACAACCCGCTGACCCAGCCGCGCGCGCACGGCGTTGCCCGGATGGAGTACTGACGATGGGAAAGCTGGACGGCAAAGTGTGCATCGTCACCGGCGCCGCGCGCGGCATCGGTGCGGCCATTGCCCGCGCTTTTCATGAGGAAGGCGCAACAGTGGTGATGACCGACTTGCTGGAGGATCAACTCCACGCGCTTGCCGCTGAACTGGGACAGATCGCGCATCTGCAAGACGTGGCGCACGAGGCCGGGTGGCAGGCGCTGGTGGCGCAAGTCGAGGCGGATTTCGGCAGGCTTGACGTGCTGGTCAACAATGCCGGGTTCGGCTGGCTGCGCAAGGTGACGCAGATCGCGCTTGCCGACTGGCGGCGGCTGATGGCGGTCAATCTGGACGGGATGTTCCTGGGCATGAAGCACGCGATCCCACTGATGGAGCGCAGCGGGGGCGGCGCGATCGTCAATATGTCGTCGATGTATGGCACGGTCGGCAATTCTGGCACGGCGGCCTATTGCGCCAGCAAGGGCGGAGTGACGATGCTGACCAAAGCGGTGGCGCTGGAATGTGCCGAGGCGGGCACCGGCATCCGGGTGAACTCCATCCACCCCGGCTATGTGCGCACGCCGTCCGTTGCCGAAACGCTGAACGATGAGCAGCAGGAGGCGCTGCGCATCCTGCATCCGCTGGGCCGGCTTGCCGATCCGATGGAGATCGCGCGCGGCGTCGTGTTCCTGGCCAGCGCAGATGCCTCGTTCATGACCGGCGCGGAATTGGCGGTGGACGGCGGCTTTACCGCCCGGTGAGCAGCGCCGCCGCTGGTAAACCGCGTCGTAAGGAAGGGTAGGGCCAGCCGGGTGCCACCCACCCACCCTTGCAGGTGGTTCGCGGCCCTTTCGTGGACGGCTACCAGCGTATTCAGCAAAAAGTAAAAACAGGGGAGAATACGATGCCAAGGCTTTCGCCCAAGACCTATCTGCTTGCCTCGGTCGCGCTGGTCGCCATCGTGCCGGCAATGGCGCATGCGCAGGACGCCGCTGCAACGGCGCAGAATGCGCCGGCCAGCGCGCCGCAAGCGAGCGAGATCGTCGTCACCTCCGCCCGACAGCGCGCGGAGCGGCTGATCGACGTTCCGGTTGCGGTCACCGCGCTCAACCAACAGGATATCCAGCGCTACAATGCCAACAGCCTGAGCGATATCGCCCAGATGGCGCCGCAAGTGCGCGTGGCCCAGCAGGCCAGCGGCGGCGGTTCCTCGTTCGTCATTCGCGGCATCGGCTCGTCCACGCTGGACACCGGCTTCGACCAGTCCGTCGCCATCAATGTCGACGGGGTCCAGACCGGGCGTGGCCGCTCGCTCCAGCAAAGCTATTTCGACGTGCAGCAGGTGGAAGTGCTGAAAGGGCCGCAGGCCCTGTTCTTCGGCAAGAACAGCCCCGCCGGCGTAATCTCGATGCGCACTGCCGACCCCACGCCCGAACTGTCCGGCGGGATCACGGCGGGCTATGAATTCCGCGCGCGCGAATGGACGAGTTCCGGCTACATCTCCGCCCCGATCACCGACACGCTGGGCATCCGCGTGGCCTTTCAGGCCCGCACGATGCGCGGATGGATGGAAACGGTGCCGGCCACCGGCATCCCCAACCACGAACCGGCAACCGGGCTCGACATGCTGGCGGCGGACAAGTGGGGGCCAAAGCAGCGAGAAATCATCGGCCGCGTGACCTTGGTCTACAAGCCTACGCCGAACCTGGACTTCAACTTCAAGTTCACCACCGGCGTTTCGAAAGACAACGGCGAAGGTACCAACGGCGAGATCGTCTATTGCGGCGGCGGCCCGGTCAACGGACTGGTGGACCCGTACGAGGATTGCAAAAAGAACCGCAAGGTTGCGGGCGCCATCCCGCCGCCGCAGCTGCTGGCCGGCTACATCGGTGGCGGTGACGGAACGCCGTATTCCAATTACAAGCCAATCCTGGCCTCGCTGACGGCCAACTGGAAGTCGGACACGATCGCGGTCACGTCGGTCACCGGGTATTTCCGCTACAAGCTGGGCTACCTGCAGAACGGTTTCGAGAAATCGAGCTATGCCTACAACCTGGGCTCGCAGATCGAGAAATACGATTCGTTCTCGCAGGAAGTGCGCGCGCTCACCACGTTCGACGGGCCGCTTAACGCGATGGTGGGGGCATTCTACCAGGATACGTCGCTGGATAACGGCCAGACCTTCCGCATCGCCGCGCTGCCTCAGGACCCGGCCACCGGGTACTATTCCAGCATCTCCAAGACCGGGACGCTGGACGGCAAGACGTATTCCGCCTTCGGTCAGCTGACTTACAAGATCCTGCCGGAACTTGAGCTTGCAGGCGGCGTGCGCTGGACGCGGGAAGAAAAGCAAGTTGCGCAGCGCAACATCTATGTTCACCCGCTGCTTGCCGGCTTGTTCCCGCTCCGGGAATTCGCCGGCAAGTTCAAGGGTAACAACTGGTCGCCAGAGGCTACCCTGACCTGGCATCCGACCAACCACACCACGCTCTATGCGGCCTACAAGACCGGCTACAAGTCTGGCGGTTTCGGCCTGCCCGCCATCCTCAGCACCGGCACCACGAACGCCGACTTTACCTTCGGGCCGGAAAAGGTGAAGGGCGGCGAAGTGGGCTTCAAGGGCGAGTTCATGGGCGGTGCGCTGACGTTCTCCAGCGCTGTCTATCTGTACGACTTCAAGGGCTTGCAGGTCGATATCTTCGATGGCACCAAGGTGACCTATCAGGTCTTCAACGCCGGATCGGCGCGCACCAAGGGGGCGGAGTTCAACTTGCGCTACAAGGCCACCGCGGCGCTGACGTTCCGGGCCGGGCTTGGCTACAACAAGGCGCGCTACCGCAACTTTCTGTCCGCATGCTACGCGGGCCAGACCATCGCCGATGGATGCAACATGCAGCCCGATAATACCGGCGTCTTCACGCGCCAGGACCTGAGCGGCGCGCCGCTGGTCCGCGCGCCGGACTGGTCGGGCAACATCGGCGCAACCTATGATGCGCCGGTGAACGACAGCTTCAACGTGGCGTTGTCTGGCGACGTCAACGGCACCTCGAAGTACTTCTTCAGCGAAACCGAAGGGCCCGGCACGTTGCAGAACGGCTTCTTCAAGATCGACGCTGCGTTGCGCTTCTACCAGCCCAACGGGGGATGGTCGGTCGCGCTGATCGGCAAGAACCTGACCGACAAGTATGTTATCGCAGGCGGCAGCGATCGTCCGGGCACCGGGCGGGGCGCAGGCACTGCCAGTTCGACCAATGCCGACATCATCGGCTATGTCGAACGCCCGCGCGAAGTCATGCTGCAGGTCGGCTACAAGTTCTGACAGGATCGCCAACGCCCATGACCGAAAACCCGAACGAAGACACGGTTCGTGATTATTACCGCGCCATGGGGGAGGGGGACTTCGCGCACGTGGTTTCCCTCCACGATCCGGACGTCACCTGCTGGATGTCGGGCACCAGCCTGGTCTCGGGCCGGTTCGAGCAGCGCGATGCTTTGTATGCGCATATGGGCGAGCATGTGCTCGGCCCGCTGGTGTCAGGCACCGAGCCTTATGTGAAAGGCTCGCGCCTGGTGCTGACGGACGGGGCGTTCGCCGTGGGGCTCTTGCACGGTGGCCTGCCGGCGCAGGACGGCGGGCGTTATGACCAGTTCTACCTGCAGATATTCCGTTTTCAGAACGGTCTGATCCGCGAAATCGTCGAACTGTTCGATACGGTGATGGTGGAAACGGCGCTGATGAAGAATCGCCTGGAAACACCGCGCCACTTGCCGCAAGCGCCGTTCGACCTGGACGCGCCCTCGCTGGCTTCCGCGCTGGACCGTGCAGGAATGGTGGCCTTGGCCGAGCGTTTCGCGCAAGGCCTTGCTGCCCAGGACTTCGCCGCCGCGCAGGGCTGCATCGCCGATATGGCTGAAATTGGGGTCATCGGATCGACGCCGGTTTCGGGCCGCTTCCACGATAGTGCGTTGATCGCGCGCATCTTCGCCGATGGCCTGGGGCCATACCGTGTCGTGGCGGCAGACCGCGGCGCGGCGGTGGTGCTCGCGCATGCGGGCCAGGGCTATGCGCAGCAATACGGACTGGTCATCGAGGCTGACGGCCCGCGCATCGGCTGCCTGTCTGTGTTCTTCGACACGGTGGCTGCCGAAGCGCACCAGTTTGGCAATCGGATCGTTCCCGCTCCGTCGCACAGCATCAAGCCGCCCTTCGATGTGTTGCAGGCGTTCGGCCCCGCGCCATGACCGCGCTTGCGGATCCGGGCGTTAACGCCGGCGTGCACGGCATGCCGTTCGACCCCGCCGTCTACCGCCGCCTGCGCATAGCCACGCCAAACGATATACGCGATGCCGCCATCCTCCTGCGCGATACGGTGCGGATCCATGCCGGGCTCGATATCACTGCCAGTGACAGCATCGCCCGCGCTCGCCCGATGCGAGACGCAGAGGGCGAAGTGCTGGCGGCGCGCATATTCCCGGTGGCACGTACGCAGCGCTGGTGGTTGGACCGGACGCTGGCGTTACGCTCGCCCCTGATCGCCGCCGCGCGGCTGAGCGCCCAGCCCTTCTGGTGCAATGCGCGCGGGATCTGGGCGCGCGGGGGTCGGCGCATTCTGCCCGAGGTGGATCTGGCGGATTTCGCGCAGCGCGCTTTGGCACGCTGCGCAATCGTCGTTCCCGTGCATCTGCCGTTGGGCCAGATTGGGATTGCGGGCATCGTCTCTCCCGATCCGGGCTGCGACGATCTGGGCGAAACGTTCGATGCCTGCGCGGACGTGCTCGCGCTTTACGCCTCCTGCTTCGTTAGCAGCTATGCGGGCATGGTTCAGACGGTTTCGCGCCTCGCCCGTGCCCCGGTGCTGTCTTGCCGCGAGGTCGAATGCCTGCGCTGGGCGGCGGCGGGCAAGACCAACGTGGAGACCGGGATCATCGTCGGCCTGAGCCAGGCGACCGTGCGTTTCCACATTCGCAACGCTGCCGCCAAGCTGGACGCGGTCAACCGCGACCATGCGGTGTTCAAGGCCAGCCAGCTGGGCTACCTGCCCGCTTCGCATTGAACAGGCGGCCTTGGCCGCCTAGACCTGACCTAGCGAAGACCAGTCACGCGCGCCGCCGCCAGCAGCGATGATCGCGTCCATGCGCTCGGCCAGCAGCTGTGCCAGTGGCAACGGCGCACCGTCCGCTGCGGCGATGGCGAGCCCCACATCCTTGCGACCAAGGTACAACGGAAAACCCGCGGGCTCAAAGCGTTCGCTGGCGATCATCGGCGCGTAGCTGGCAAACATCCGCGCGCCGAATTCGCTCTCCACCAGCAGCTGCGCCATCTGCGTGGCGGAAACTTCGTGCGCACCGGCAATGCGGATCTGTTCGCTGATCGTCTCGATCACGGCGGCGATCCCGAAGTTGAGGGCGACTTTGGCGGCTGCCGCCATGGCAGGCCGGTCACCCAGGCGGATCGTCCTGGCGCCGAATGCGTCGAAGCCGGGCTGCGCGGCATCAAGATCCGCTGGGGGACCTGCTGCCACGATCGACAGCTTCCCCGCCGCGGCGACGTCCGGCCGACCCAGCACTTGCGCGGAAACGAAGCGTTGACCGGCATCGGTGTGGGCCTGCGTCAAACGTTCAGTCAGGGCGACGCTGACGGTGCTGCACGAGACATGCAGCAGGCCCGGCCCGGCGGCGAGCAGGCCATCATCACCGAAGCAGACGGCTTCGAGCGCGTCGTCGTTGGCCAGCATCGTGAACACCACGCGGGATCCGGCTGCCTGCGCCGGGCTGGTGGCGAGGGCGGCGCCTCGGTCGGCAAACGGCTGCGCTTTTGCCGGGTCACGGTTCCACACGGTAACCGCATGGCCGGCATCCATGAGGCAGCCAGCCATGCCGCTACCCATCTGGCCCAGTCCGATAAACGCGACGTCCATGCCCAGTTTCCTTGCTGTGTGCGGTTCTCGGCAGGTTATGTGCGAACGCGGTCACCGCATGGCAATGCGCGCCTTCCGCGATTTATCCGAAATTGCAGCGCCGTCCGAAACCGACGGGCTCAACGCTTGAGCGAATCTATCCGAGAACCGAGTACGCGATCCCAGAAGATGGCGGTGATCGCGAAGTTGCCGCCGTCGTCCACATAGTGATGGCGCATGTGGTGACGTTTCAGCGCACTCCCCAGCCGGCCACGCATCGGCCATTGATGGCAGGCGAAATGGAGGCCATCATACAGCACGTATCCGCTGATCCAGCCCAGGAACAGCCATGTTCCCGGAGCGCCGATCAGCGCCACGCATGCTGCCCACACCAGCGCCGCCACCGGCAGGCTTACACCCAGGGGCATCATGCCGCGCATGGGGTCGTTCGGGTTATCGTGATGGTTGCCGTGGATCAGGAATACCAGCCACTTGATCACACGCTGATCGGAATCCAGGTGAAACAGGAAGCGGTGCATCACGTATTCGAACACCGACCAGAACAACAGTCCGCCAGCCAGCAGCCCGACCGCCCAAAATGGCGTTGCAGTACCCCACGCGGCGAGCAGAAACAGCGGCAGCAGGACCGCCCAAACCACCGCGAACAAGCGCGGTGATATCAGCGTGAGCCGTTCCAGACGCTCACTCTTGAACAACCGGATGCGTGGGGGGCTGGAAACGGGGGAGGGCATTGGATGTAATTCTGGACAGCACGGGGCGGCGCCTGTCAAGGCAGGATGCCTCCAAACGAGATGAACTTTGGGCAAGGCGAGCCCAGATTTGCGTGTTCTTCCATATACAAAGGCGATTCATGGCCGAACGGACACACCCGGCACCGATACTTTTGTGCAATGCGGCATGTGCCGAGACGCATATCTTGATTACCGGCGCGTCGGGTGGCCTGGGCGGCGCACTGGCGCGACATTACGCGAAATCCGGAGTGCGACTGGCGCTATGGGGCCGCGATATGCCCCGCCTCGAATCACTGGCCGAGCAGTGCCGGGCAGCCGGTGCACAAGTTGCGATTCGCGCGCAGGATATCACCGCTATCGACGCGGCCATCAAGGCCTTGCTGGATGACGACAGTGCGCATGCAATCGATCTTGCGCTGTTTGCATCCGGCAGGGGCGACATCCGTGCGCCCGACGATCTGGTGGAGGACGCAGGCCTGGTGGCATTGCTCGGCACCGTCAACTTCACCGCGCCGGCGGCGATGGCTGCTGCATTGGGGGAGCGGATGGTGCAGCGCGGCAGGGGTGGAATTGTCCTCATCGGGTCGGCGGCAGGCTTCCACGCGCTGCCGTTTGCCGCTGCTTATGCCGGTACCAAGGCGGGGCTGGCGCGCTTTGCGGATGCGCTGCGGCTGAGCGTGCGCCGCCATGGCGTGACGGTTACACTGGTGTCGCCCGGCTTTATCGATACCGCGGCGGGCCGGACGGTGCCCGGCCCCAAACCGCTGCTGATCGCGCCCGATGTTATGGCGGCACGAATCGCGAAAGCGGCGGCACGGGGCCGGGCCCATCTGATCACGCCGTGGCCGTTCGCGGTGCTACGCTGGCTTGATCGCCTGCTGCCCACTCCGCTTCGCGACCGCCTGCTGTTGAGCCTGGCGCCGCCGCGACAATGAGGGGCGCCGTCAGCGCTTGGCCGTGCAGTCGGACTGGCTCGCACAGCCGGTGAAGCTGCCACATACCGCGGCGACCAGGCGTGGCAGCAGCCGCTGGCTTTGCGCCACGCGGATATCGCCGGCATTGTCGCACGTGGTGCCGGCAATGCTGTGAACACACGCGCTATGTTGCGCGCTATCCATCAGTCGCCGCGTGTGTGGGGGTTGCTTCGCCTTGAACGTATCGAGCACATCGCGCAGGTCTGCCGGCGCCAGCAGTTCCAAGTGCTTGGTAGGGCACCGGCGGGCCAGTTCGACGCGATAGGCGCCCCAGGTCTGGTCCCACCCGTTTCCGGCGCTAGCCGCGCCAGAGGGCACCGCAGCGACCAGAATGCACCATGATGCGGTTATCCCCAAGCCATAGATGATCCGCACGATGCCGCCTTTCCTCTACGCGTTTGTGGCAGTCTAAGCCCAGCAACGGCTGGCTCTATTGCGCTTTGGTATCGCAGTCAGGCGGGCGGCCCCAGCACCGCATCCAGGATGGCGTGATGCAAGCCTGCGGGCGTCAGGTCCTGTCGCCGGTTCGCCCCGGCAATGACGTGTCCCGCGCCATCGGTTCGCAGCATGACATACGGGGTGTGGCGAACGCCACCCGGCATGCTCGCGCCCGGAATGCTGGGGCGATGATCGCCGAAGAACACCAGCAGCGCGGGGCGGCCGATAGCGGCGAGCCCGTCGACCAGCGCGGTCAGCATCGCATCGCTATGGCTGACCAGGCGCAAATAGCTGCCCACCAGATCGGCGCTGCCGGCCCCGGCAGCATCGTCGGAGGCCCAAGGGCCGTGGTTTTCGATCGTCACCGCATACAACAGCGCCGGCCCGTCTGCCGTCCGCGCAAGGTCCAGGATCACGTCCGTCATCGCCGCGTCGGTGACGTAGCGGCCCTCCTCTGGCCGGGGCGGGGTAAACCGGTCCTCGCCGACCAGCTCGGCAAAGCCACCTGCCGGCATGATCGCATCGCGCCCGTAGAAGCGCATGTCATGGGGATGGACGAACAGGCTGTGCCACGGGCGTCCCAGCCGCGCGGGCAGGGCATACGAGGCCTCGCCCAGCGCGGTGAGGAACGGATCGTACCGCCGAAAGCCCAGTGCGTCCTCATCCCGGCCGAACAGCACGCCGTATTCGGTGCGCATGGTGTAGGCGCCAAAGCCGCTGACCTGCAGATCACCCCAGTGGCAGGCCTGCGCGCGGGCGGCGGCCAGGCCGGGCAGCGCGAGAGCCGGATCACCGAACAGGTCGACTGGATCGGCAAAGCTTTCGCACTGGATGACCACGACCAGTTCGGGCGCGTCGGCGGTGGGGTTGCGCCCGATTGCACCGCATGGCGGCGGGTCGCGACTGTCGCGCCAGCGCAGCCAGTAGAGCAGCAGGGTGGGCAATAAGCCGTGCCGGCGCACGTCGGCGGCAGCATCCGGTATCGTGGCAAGGCGGCCGATTGGCGCGGCGCGCCGGGTAAGTCCCAAGGCTGCCAGCGCGATTACCGTCAGCGCCAGGCCGGCAAGATGCGGCGCGAATGCCGGTACGAACAGCCATCCCACGATCGCCAGCAGCGCCGCGCCCACTATCGCCACGCCAATCCGTTGCCACAACTGCACGGCGGACAGATAAAACTGGGGATGACGGAAAATGGCGCCCACCAGCGCCAGATCGGAGAACAGCAGCGGCTCGCCCAGCATGGCGTGCTTGGCGTTGGACGCCAGCACCAGCAGGGCCGGGGCCGCCAGCGCCAGCAAAGCGGCCAGCACAGGGTTGCCGCACAGCGCCAGAAACAGGCCCAGCAACGCTGCAATCATGCACGCATTCAGCCACAGTCCTGCCGCGCTGCGCACCATCGCACCGCCGCGCCGGTCCACACGCGGGCGCACCAACGCGTCCAGCACGATGGCGGCCACCTGCAATACGGTGAATATGACTGCTAAGCGCGCCACTGTCCTGCAGGGTTGCGGGCCGCGACATCCGGGCCCTGGTGAAGTGAGCGGCGCTCATAACCGCCATGATCGAGACTGTCATCCATCCAGTCCTTCATGCGTATACGCAATGCCGGCAGGGTTGCCGCAAGGGTTCATGCACACTAACGGCTGTTATGACATGACAGGCGCGTTGGCGGCGGGCCCCCGAACGGCAGGCGAATCCGTGATTTAGCGGATGCGCCCATACGGAGCAGGTTTTCGATGTCAGGATTTCCCGCAGCGCCCGCCGGCGTTGCTGCAGCGCCGATCGACAGCGCTGCCGACACGCACACGGCGCCGGGCAAGCGCACGGTGCTGATGCTGCAGGGCCTGATGGGCCCGCTGTTCCGCAAGCTGGGCCTAGGGCTGATTGCTGCCGGGCATACCGTCCACAAGATCAACTTCAACGGCGGGGACCGGCTGTTCTGGCGGTTGCCCAACGGCATCGACTATCGCGGTTCGCTGGAAGACTGGCCCGGCTGGCTGGAGCAGGTTATCCGTGAACGCGGGGTAACCGACGTCACGCTGTTCGGCGATTGCCGGGACCATCACATGCCCGCGATTCGCCTGTGCCGCGATCTGGGGGTGCCGGTCCACGTGTTCGAGGAAGGGTATATCCGGCCTGACTGGGTGACCTTGGAACTGGGCGGGGTGAACGGCCATTCGTCGCTTCCGCGCGATCCCGCGTGGTACCGGGAAACCGCCGCCGCGCTGCCGCCGGTGCCGCCGCATGCGCAGGTCCCCTCCTCGTTCCGTCGACGCGCGATCGAGGGGCTGCTGTATAACGCTGCCGATGTGTTGACGCGCTGGCACTATCCGCACTGGAGCAACCATCGCCCGTGGCATCCGCTGGTGGAAGCGATGGGCTGGGTGCGCAAGCTGCGCCGCCGCAAGGAACGCGAGGCCAGCAGTATCCAGCTGCTGCACGACCTGGAAGCGTCCGGCGCCACGTATTTCCTGTTTCCGTTGCAGCTCGATTCGGATGCGCAGATCCGGCTGCACTCGCCTTTCGCCGGGATCGCCGATGCCTTGCGGTTGATTATCGGCTCGTTCGCCGCACATGCGCCGCTGGACGTGCGGCTGGTGGTGAAGGAACATCCGCTGGACAACGGCGTGCGCGACTGGCGGCAGGAGACCGCAGACACCGCCGAGCTGTTCGGCGTGGCCGACCGGGTCGATTACCTGGCGTGGGGCGATATCGTGCCGGTCACCCAGCGCGCGCGCGGCGTGGTGACGATCAACAGCACCAGCGGCACGTTCGCGCTCGCCACCGGCGTTCCGGTGGTGGCGCTGGGCCATGCGGTGTACGACATTGCCGACATCACCTACCAGAAGGGCATCGACGCCTTCTGGGCCGATCCGGTGGCGCCTGATGTGCAGACGTTTGCCGCGTTCCGGCGCGTGCTGGTGGAACGCTGCCTGATCCCCGGCGGCTTCTTCTCGGACGAAGCGCTGGACAAGGTGGTGCGCCATGCGATCGCGCGCTTCGAAGGGCGCGCACTGCTTCCGGAATAACGTAGCGAGAGGCTGGCGGCGGTCGCCAGCCAGGTTAGAATGCCCGGTCGTGCACCAGCACGCGGATCGTCAGCACGATGATCTGGATATCGCGCATGATGGTCCAGCCTTCCAGGTATTCCAGATCCGCTTGCAGACGGTTGACCAGATCCGATTCGTGATCGGTGGCGCCGCGAAAGCCGCGCACCTGAGCAAGACCGGACAAGCCGGGTTTGAGCGAATGGCGCTGCCAGTAGCGGCTGTCCACTTCCCAGAACAGCTTGTCGCCCGCCAGCGATCCGGTGGCATGCGGGCGCGGGCCGACCAGGCTCATGTCACCCAGCAGCACGTTAAATAGCTGGGGTAGTTCATCGATGCTGGTCTTGCGGATGAAGCGCCCCACGCGGGTGATGCGCTTGTCGTCCTTCGATGCCGAGACGCTGCCGGTGGCATCGCCCAGGGTCTGCGTCATGGAGCGGAACTTGTACATGTTGAAGAACCGGTTGCCCCGGCCCATGCGGCGCTGCGTGAAGAACACCGGCCCGCCATCCTGCAGCTTCACCGCCAGCGCCACCGCCAGCAGCAGCGGCGACAGCGCGAGGATGGCGCAACCGGCAAAACCCATATCGAACAGGCGCTTCATCGCGCGGTCCCGCAGGCCGAGCGGCCCGGCGGATACCATCAGCAGGCCGTGCTTGCCCACCACCCGCGCGCCTTGCGCACCCAGCCGGGCCACCTCATCGTCCAACACTTCGCCGTCTACGTTGGCGCCCTTGAGCATCATCGCCCAATCGGCGCGGCGGCCTGCGGGGCAGCTGACGATCACCCGGTCTATGTTGCGCAGGACCAGCCCGACCCGGTCCAGCGCATGCGGATCGCTGAGGTTGGGGCGCAGGCCCATCGCCGCCGCCGAAATGCGAATCGCGCCGCGCAAGTTCACCTGCGGGCCGCCGTCGTCGATGATCAACTCGTTGATGACAGTCTCGCCGCAGCGCCACGCCACGAAACTGCGTAGTTGCAGGCGGCCCCACGATATCACCAGCATCGCGCACAGCGCGCCGCCGTTGAATGCCGCGCGTGACACGTCAGTGCCGGGGCGGATGAGGAACTGCACGAAGACCACCACGGCTATGGCGATCACCATGGCTGCCGCCGCCCGGAAGATACCGCGCCAGCCTTCCTGCAGCGTCGCGATCGAATACGATCCGTTGTACAGCGCCAGGGTCAGGAAAATCGGGAGGATCAGCTGCGCGTGAACCAGCGCGCCGGGGATGCCCTGCACGCCTGAAAGCAGATAGCCAACAGCTGCAAAGCCGGCGAATATCGCCAGCGAATCGGTAACCACCATGGCGAGATAGCATTGCAGCCGGCGTCGCTCACGCGATGGGGCGACCAGCAGTTCTTCGGCGTCCATGTGCTCCGTCAGGAGCGGACGCGCGGCGAGTGGCGCGTTCATCGGTTGTGCACTCCTGCTTGCGAACTCACGCCGACTGCCCCCTCAAGCAGTTTGTCGTCCCGCTGCACGGGCATGCCATGCTGCGATGCGGTACGTATACGCCCGTATGTTGGAAGCAAGCAATCGGAAAAGACGAATCCGTCAGGCCGTGTTTATTGTCCGGCGTCCAGTGTTGGCACGCGCAGAGCGCGCTATTGCCAGCAAACCACTGGACAAAAGCAGTTCTGCGTCGCGGCTATTGGCAAGCAGCGATTGATGCAGTTCGATTAATCGCGCCACCAGCCGCTCCAGTTTCTGCCCGCGCCATGCCTGCATCTGCAAGCCAAGCGCAGCCTGATCCTTCCAGAAGATCCGGCGCGCGCCTGCCTCCACCTTCAGAAAGCCGGCAAGATCACGCCCGTCACCGAATCGCGCGTTCAGCCCGGCCAGCTGCGCGGCGCGGCGCTCGATCGCCAGCAGCAGTCCTACCGGGTTCATGCCCTGATCGTGGATGCGCCGCAGCTGCGGGCCGATCGCATCGCGGTGCCCGCCCAGCACGGCATCGACCACCGGTCCGAAATCATCATCCTCCGTCGTCGCGCTCACCGTATCTATATCGGTGAGGGATACAGCGCGCGGCGTTTCCGGGGAGGCATCGAGATAGAGTGCCAGCTTGGTCACTTCGGAGCGGGCGAGCCGGGTATCCATGCCGGCCCCGCGCGCGATGCGTTCGGCCATTTCGCTGCCCAGCTTGAGCCCGGCCGCGTTCGCCATCGTACGCACCGCGGCGGTGATCGCGGCCATGTCCGGCGGATAGAACATCGCCACCAGCGCATCGGGCCGGGCGGCCAGCAGCTTGGCGGTCCGCGATTTGTCGGTCGCGGCGGTGGCGACGATCAGCACCGGGCAGCCCGGCACGTCGTTTTCCAGCAGCGTCTGCACGGCATCGTGCGCCTCGTCACCGGCGGCCCGCACCCAGATGTGCCGGGCGCCCCCAAACAGCGAGGTGGACCGCGCTTCGTCCCCCAGCCGCACCGGATCGCGGCGCAAGTCCGCGCCCGCCATTTCGATTCGCTCGCCGGGATCAGGCAGCAGCGAGACGATCCGCATGGCCGCATCGGTTGCGCCGGATTCGTCCGGTCCGCAAAAGAAGAACACACGCGCCTCCTTTGCGGCGCGCTGCGCGATGCCGGCAAATTCCTTCTGCGTGGCCTTCATCGGCCTTTACTGGCGGGTATTGCCGCGCAGGCGCAGGGCGATATTGGTGGTGATGCGGCTGGCCAGATCCTTCGCCATGTTTTCCAGCGCGGTCTGCTCGGCAGCGATGGTGGCATAGTCTGACGAGACGACATCGATGCCCGCATCGGTGCCGGCGGTTTCGTCCAGCACCACTGCTCCGCTGCCGATATCCACCAGCTGATAGCGGGCGCGCAGGGTGCGCCGTTCCCGGCCCACCGTATCGTCAGACAGGAGCGCGAAGCTTTCCAGCTTGTCATCCAGCCGGATGTCCAGCCGATAGCGTGGGGTCACGCCCTTCGCGCCGGACATGCCCAGCTCGTCCACCAGCGCATTGCGCACCAGCCAGCCGGCCTTGCCCTGGATCGCGGACACCTGAACCCCGGCGAGCCCTTGCGCCACGGCCGCATTGCCACCGCCCGCATACATCGGTTTCAGGCCGCAGCCCGCGAGCGCCAGCGCGCCAAGGAGAACTGCAAGCCCCTTCACGCGACGAGATTGACCAGACGATCGGGCACCACGATCACTTTGCGCACTTCAGCTCCATCCAGCGCACGCTGCACTTTCTCGCTGGCAAGGGCAAGCGCCTCAAGCGTTTCCCTGGAGGTGCCCTTGGCCACGATGAGCGTATCGCGCAGCTTGCCCTTGACCTGCACGGCCACGGTCACCTCGTCGTCCACCAGCAGCGCTGGGTCCACTTCGGGCCACGCAGCATCGGCGATGAGGCCGTCACCGATGGTCGCCCAAGCTTCCTCGGCCAGATGCGGCATCATCGGCGCGACCAGCAGCAGCACGGTGCGGATCGCGGCAGAGCGGCTGGCGGAGGGCGCGGCTTTCTCTGTCGCGGCGGTCAGTTCGTAGATGCGAGCTACCGCCTTGTTGAAGCCCAGCGCCTCGATATCGCGCGCGGCGGCGTCCACCGTCTGGTGCGCCTTGCGGTCCAGCGCCTTGTCCTCGCCGGTGGCGGCAGCGTCATACTGGCCGAACAGACGCCACAGCCGCTGGACGAAGCGCGCACAGCCCTCGATCCCGGCCTCGGACCATGGCAGGTCGCGTTCGGGCGGACTGTCTGACAGCATGAACCAGCGAATTGCGTCGGCGCCGTAGGTGGCCACGATCTCGTCGGGATCGACCACGTTCTTCTTCGACTTCGACATCTTGATCACGCGGCCCACTTCGACCGGTGCGCCGTCCGCCTTGAGCAGGGCCCCATCCGAAGCGCGCTCAATCTCGCCGGGCGTGAAATACACCGGCTGGCCGTTGGCGTCGTTGATGCGGAAATAGGTCTCGTGCGTCACCATGCCTTGCGTAAACAGGCTGGCGAACGGTTCGGTCACCTCGATCTTGCCGATCCGGGCCAGCGCGCGGGTCCAGAAGCGGGCGTAGAGCAAGTGCAGGATCGCATGCTCGATGCCGCCGATATACTGCTCCACCGGCAACCACTGCGCGATCTGCGCGGGGTCGAACGGACGGTCGCCGGGCTGGCTGGCGAAGCGCAGGAAGTACCACGAACTGTCCACGAACGTGTCGAGCGTGTCGGTCTCGCGCCGCGCGGGGTGGCCGCATTGCGGGCAATCCACGTGCTTCCAGGTGGGGTGCCGCGCCAGCGGATTGCCGGGCGTCGCGAAATCGACATCTTCGGGCAGCACCACCGGCAGCTGTTTCTTGGGCACCGGCACCACGCCGCATACTTCGCAGTGGATGAACGGGATCGGCGTGCCCCAATAGCGCTGGCGCGAAACGCCCCAGTCGCGCAGGCGCCACACCGTCTTGCCCTCGCCCCAGCCTTCGGCCTCGGCCCGGGCAATGACGTGGCGCTTGGCATCGGCCACGCTGAGCCCATCGAGGAAGCCGGAGTTGACCAGCACGCCGTCGCCCGCCTCGGCCTCGTCACCAAAGGGAGTGGCCGCGTCTTCAACGCTGGCGGCGACCACGCGCACGATCGGCAGGCCGTACTTGGTCGCGAATTCGAAATCGCGCTGGTCGTGGCCGGGCACCGCCATGATTGCGCCGGTGCCGTAATCCATCAGCACGAAATTGGCGATGTAGACCGGCAGGGCGTCGCCAGTGAAGGGATGGCGCGCGGTGATGCCGGTGTCGAAACCCAGCTTCTCCGCCGTTTCCATTTCCGCAGCCGTGGTGCCGCCCTGCTTGCACAGCGCGATGAAGTCTTCCACCTCGGGCCGGCCGACAGCAGCGGCCTGCGCAATCGGGTGATCGGCGGCAACCGCCACGAAGCTGGCGCCGAAGATCGTATCGGGGCGGGTGGTGTAAACGTCCACCGTGCCGCCGGTGGAAAGATCGAAACGGAACTGCAGGCCCTGGCTCTTGCCGATCCAGTTCTCCTGCATCGTGCGGACCTTTTCGGGCCACTTGTCGAGCGTGGAGAGCCCATCGAGCAGTTCGTCGGCAAAGTCGGTGATCTTGAGGAACCACTGGCTCAGCTTGCGCTTCTCGACCAGCGCGCCGGAGCGCCAGCCGCGCCCGTCGATCACCTGTTCGTTGGCCAGCACGGTGTGGTCCACCGGGTCCCAGTTGACCGCCGATTCCTTGCGATAGACCAGTCCGTGTTCGTAAAGGTCAAGGAACAGCGCCTGTTCGTGGCCGTAATATTCCGGCTCGCACGTGGCGATCTCGCGGCTCCAGTCCAGCGCGAAGCCCAGGCGCTTCAGCTGCGCCTTCATGTTGGCGATGTTTTCGCGTGTCCAGCCGCCGGGGTGGACGCCCTTTTCCATCGCCGCGTTTTCCGCCGGCATCCCGAACGCATCCCACCCCATCGGGTGCAGCACTTCGTGGCCGCGCATCCGCTTGTAGCGCGCCAGCACGTCGCCCATCGTGTAATTGCGTACGTGGCCGATGTGGATGCGGCCCGACGGGTACGGGAACATTTCCAGCACGTAGCTGCGTGGGCGGGTGGACGTATCGTCGGCGCGGAAGCATTGCGCTTCGTCCCACGCGGCTTGCCAGCGCGTGTCCGCCTGGGCGGGATCGAACCGCTCGGTCATGTCTTCAAGGTCTCCTGCGGGTGCACATGGCCCCGCGAAATTCAGCCGCCGATGGAATCGCGGCGCAGGTCACGGGCGCGGGTGAGAATGACGTCTTCCAGCTTCTGGACGGTGGCGGCCTGGACCGGCGCAGCCACCCAGCCGCCGCCCTGCTGCACCTGGCGCACGACGGTGACGCGCAGCGCATCGGCCCGAAGGTCCTGGTCGAGGATGGCGATCGACACCTTCACGCGCTCGGTCGGGCTTTTGGGGTTCACGTACCAGTCGGTGATGATCACGCCGCCTGCACTGTCGGACTGGAGCAGCGGCATGAACGAGATCGAATCGAGGCTGGCACGCCACAGGTAGCTGTTCACGCCGATCGTGGTGACCTGCGAGGGCGCCAGCGTGGCGCGCACCGGCTTTTTGCCGCCGCACCCGGCCAAAGCGAGGGCTGCCACCGCGCACAGTCCTGCAGTCGTCAGCGTGCGCACGGTAAGAAGGCCGGTATCGGTGCTGCCTGTCATATTCGTTCCCAGTCTTGCGTGTTCGCGGCCCAAAAGCCGAGCCGAGAGCCGGCAGCGCCGCACCCATCGTTAATCCGCCTCTATAACCGCCACGCCCGCAGCGGCAAGAGCGCCTTTTCGTCGCACCTGCCTAAAGCGGCGCGCGGCTGAGCGCCGGCTGAACCGGGGTATGCACGCGGGGTTGCCCGATAACGGCATTTCCAAGCCGGGTCAGTGCATGTTAAGGTGACTGCAGCGACAACACCATCTGCAGCGCGGCGTGGTTCGCGCCAGGGAATACAGGGCAATCGGCATGAACAGCAATGGGAGGACGGGCACTGTTGCCGCACCCCCCGGGGGCGGAATGAAGGCGGGGCTGCTGCTCGCCGGCTGCGTCACCTTGCTGGCTCTGCCTACCGCTGTGCTCGCATTCTCCACCACGTTTCGCAATGCTGCCCGCAATGCCGGGCAGATCGATTCGCTTGATCCAGAATCGCCGCCCGAATCGCTGTCGCAGGCAGTCGCGCTGCGCTCGCTGGTCAAGGACCAGGCGTTTCCCTTCACGCCGGCGGGCGCGCCCAGCCGGCTGGACCGGGCGGTGACGGTGGCGGTGCGTGTCGATCCCCAAGCCGCGCAGGCGATTATCGTGCGCGGCACCACACCCCTTGCCCAAACCGTGCCGGAAACCGGCAACCTGCGGATTTCCTCCACCGCGTTCAACCTGGGCGTCTCACGCGGGTATCAGAACTTTGCCCAGAACCTTGTGACGCCAACCCCCTCGCGGCCGATGGCGGAGGTGCCGGACCTCAAGAAATTCAACCTCGCGCCCAGCACCAGCAAGCCGGATGTCGCGCGCTTTTCGCCGCGCATTTCGGTGGACGAGAAGCGCTTGGCCGGGCGCGCGCCGCGCACGTTTGCGGCAGATGGCAGCGAAGTCGATCTGGGTGGCGCATATCGCGTGACCGACCACATCGATGTGACCGCCGGCCTGCGGTATTCGCAGGACCGCGAGCGGCTGGCGCCGTTGACCGACGGCAAGCAGGACAGCCAGGCAGTGTACGTAGGTACGCAGTTCAAGTTCTGAGCCCTGTCACGCCAACGTTGGTTTGCGCCGCGTCAACGTCTTGCGACAAATCACTTTATGTCACTGGTAGGCCTTGCCGCCATCATGTTCCTTGCATAGCCTTGGCTCCGGATGCTTAACGGTGAGAGGCTCAACATATGGCGCGCGTTGCGATTGTTACTGGTGGAACCCGCGGGATCGGTGAGGCCGTATCGCTGGCCTTGAAGGAGCGCGGCCACCTTGTGGTTGCGAATTATGCGGGCAACGATGAAAAGGCGCAGGCCTTCACGCAGCGCACCGGGATCTCCGCCTACAAATGGGACGTCGGCGATTTCGAAGCGACGCAGGAAAGCTGCGCGCGTATCGCCGCCGAAGTGGGGCCTATCGATATCGTCATCAACAATGCCGGCATCACCCGTGATGGTGTGCTGCACAAGATGAGTTTCGATGACTGGAACGATGTGATGCGCGTCAACCTCGGCGGCTGCTTCAACACCGCCAAGGCGACGTTCTCGGGCATGCGTGACCGCGGATGGGGTCGCATCGTCAACATCGGGTCGATCAATGGGCAGGCCGGCCAATACGGCCAGGTCAATTACGCCGCGGCCAAAAGCGGCATCCACGGCTTCACCAAAGCACTGGCGCAGGAAGGCGCGAAATACGGCGTTACCGTCAACGCCATCGCGCCCGGCTACATTGATACCGATATGGTCGCTGCCGTGCCACCGCCGGTGCTGGAGAAAATCGTCGCCAAGATCCCGGTCGGCCGCCTGGGCAACGCGTACGAGATCGCGCGTGGCTGCGCGTTCCTGTGTTCGGATAACGCCGGCTTCGTCACCGGATCGACGCTGAGCATCAACGGCGGTCAGCACATGTATTGATGCGCGGTGCGGCCATGAAGCGGGTAACGCCGCTCATGGCCGCAGCATCGCGTAACGGTCAAGGCCGATAGATCAGGCCTGCACGCCCCGCAGCCGCTTGCGGAAGAGCGCCTTCACCAGCCGGTCTTCCAGCACGCGTCCGACCACGTAGAGCGCGGCGAACATTGCGGCGAAGACGTAGGCGGCGGTGGGCGAATGCTTCTTGTCCTTGCCCTTGTCCGCGTCCTTCTTCGGCTTTTCCGGTTCGGGCGCGCCAAGCGCCTTGTCGATCGGGTTAAGCTGGATGGCGGTGTCTTTCTTGGCCTTCTTGCCCTCATCCTTGGCTTCGGCCGCCGGCTTTTCGAACTTGCCCACAGTGATGGTCAGTTGCGCGAAAGCCAGGAACAGCAGCGGCGCCAGGAAGCAGAACAGCAAGGCGCGGCTTATCAGGTGGTAGCGCAGCACGGGGCCTTGCGGGCTGTGGTCCACCCGCAGCACACCGCCATCGAAAATCGACATCTTGTCCTGCGCGGCGGGGTCTTTCTTGCTGAAGACCAGCATGTCTTGCGCCTGCTCGTGCGCCGTGCCGGGCTGGAAGAACACCGGGCGCAGCTTTTCGAAAGCCTCGTCGGCGGTTTGTCCGGAGGGTAGCGGCAAGCTGCCGCGCACGTGCCAGATCCAGTCGATCAGGCGCAGGTTGATGGGTCCGCGCTTGGCCGGCGTGGCCTGCCCCGCATCATACCGCATGGTGGACGCAGAGCCGCTCATTCCGCTGGCACCGCAGTTGCGGTGGCGCTTGCCGTGCGGCCATACCGCTCGCGCAGCGTCTTCCAGCCTTCGGTGAAGGGGTAGGTCATCTGCTCGCGGATCGACATGCGGCGACCGCCTTCCATGCCCAGCAGTTCAGCCTCGCCGTCGATGCATGTGCCGAACATGCGGTCGATGAAGATATAGGTGTTTGAGTAATTGCTGCGGGTGGCTTCGAAATCCTGTGAGTGGTGGACGCTGTGATGTTCGGTGGTGTTGAACAGGAAGCGCCACCAGCGTGGGGAATTGAACCGTACGTTGATGTGCTGATAGCTGCCGACCGCCAGCCCGATCGCACCCGCCAGCAGCGCAGCGCGCGGCAGGAAGTCGAAAAACCCGCCGACGCCCAGGCCGATCAGGAACAGCTCTACCGGATTGCCCACCGCGCCTTTGTTGATGTTCAGCTGGGTGATGTAGTGGTGGACGGAGTGCGGCAGCCACAGCGGGTACCAGTTGTGCATCCCGCGATGCATCCAATATTGCCCGAAATCGAAGATGAACGAGATCATGAACGCCTGCACGAGCAGCGGCATGCCGGTGAACCAGGTAAACTTTTCCGAATGGAAATAGTTCTGAATGCCTTCGATGATCGGGCCATCGCCGATATAGCCATCCACCATGCGCAGGATAGTGTACCCCAGCCCCACGTAGAACAGGTCGGTGACCAGTTCCTTCCACGTCAGGTTCCAGCTTTCATGGCGGGGAAAGGCCCACTCCATGATCAGCAGCAGCACCCTGAAGCCGATGCCGATGCCGATCGCGGTGGACGCCTTGGCGATGGAGTTGGGGGCATAGTACCAGAACGCGATCAGGCCGAACAGGACGGTGGGCTGGAACCAGGTAAAGAAGAACTGCTTGAACGGCCCGCCTTGCACACGGGGGATGTTCTCCCAACCCACGGTGACCGGGGACTGGGTGCCGATCATCCGGTTACCTACACGCACTCCGTTCATTGCCCACGCCTCGTAATACTTGACAGCCTGATTCAGTAATACTATTTGCAGGCATGGTAATACGTGGACTTAGTGCAGTCTATGGCCAAGACTTGACGATTGGCGGCCTCTGGGTTTGAACTTGATTGTCAGCGCCAAATGTTTTGGCTTGCAGCGCCCTGACGGGGATGCCGGCAACCGGCCAGATCATGCCCACGCCGGCAAGGCTCAGCGCTTGGCATTTTCCTACATCGGCAAACGCCGCTATGTTCGCATCGGCTCTTTGCAATCGTGGTCCATGGCGCATTTCAAACAGCACGTGCGCGCGTGTATTTCATCAACAAACCTGCACAAAGCAAAGAAAAAGGGCCGCGGTTGCCCGCGACCCTTTTTGGTAAACTGAAGGTACCTTGCGGCCCGTATCAGCGCTTCGAGAACTGGAAGCTGCGGCGTGCCTTGGCGCGGCCGTACTTCTTACGTTCGACGACGCGCGGATCGCGGGTCAGGAAGCCGGCAGCCTTGACGGCGGCGCGCAGGGCCGGCTCGTAGCGGGTCAGCGCCTGGGCGATACCGTGCTTCACAGCGCCGGCCTGACCTGACAGACCGCCGCCTTTGACGGTGGCGATCACGTCGTACTGGTCTTCGCGGCCAGCGACCTGGAACGTCTGGTTGATCACCAGGCGCAGGGTCGGACGGGCGAAGTACACTTCCTGGTCACGGCCATTGACGATGATCTTGCCCGAGCCGGGCTTGATCCAGACGCGGGCTACGGCGTCCTTGCGGCGACCGGTTGCATACGCGCGGCCCTGGGCGTCGATCTGCTGCTCGCGCAGCGGCATCGTCGACACGCGCGGGGTGACGGCAGCGGTTTCGTTGTCAGCAACGGTGACGTCGCCGGTGATGTCCTTGAGGTCGGACAGGCTCTGAACGGTTTCGTTGTCGGACATTACGCGCCCACCTTGTTCTTGCGGTTCATGGAAGCGACGTCGAGCGCTTCGGGCTGGGTACCACCATGAGGATGCTCGGTGCCGGCATACAGGTGCAGGGCACGCATCTGGTCACGGCCAAGCGGGCCGCGCGGGATCATGCGCTCAACCGCCTTTTCAAGCACGCGCTCCGGGAAACGGCCGGCCAGAACCTTGTCTGCGGTGACTTCCTTGATGCCGCCGGCATAACCGGTGTGCTTGTAATAGGTCTGCTGCTTGAGCTTGTTGCCCGTGAAGCGCACCTTTTCCGCGTTGATCACGACGACATGGTCACCGCAATCGACATGGGGGGTGAAGCTGGGCTTGTGCTTGCCGCGCAGCAGGTCGGCGATGATGACGGCGAGGCGGCCGACAACAAGCCCTTCGGCATCGATTAGATGCCACTTCTTTTCCACCTCGGCCGGCTTGATCGACCGGGTGACCTTCGTGAGCGCCTTCATGGCTGGTCTATCCCTATAAATTCGTGCGCCACCCGTGAGAGGAATCCCCGAGCAGCGCGGAAGCGGCCAAATCGTCGAAACGGCCTGCAAAGTCAAGCAATCCGCGGCATTTCAGAGAGGTAAAATAATACCGCTGCGATTCACGCCGGTGTCAACCGCGCCGGCCCAGGGTGTGCGCGCCCCACGCGGTCGCGGCCACCAGCAGCGCCCCGCACAGCTGGTGCGCCACCGCGATCCACAGCGTCACCCCCGACCACACGGTAAAGATGCCCAGCAGCACTTGCGTGCCGACCGCGATGTGCGCCGCCATGGAGACGTTGCGGTGGCCCATGGCGCGCAGCTTGCGGCCCATCACCACCAGCGCGGCGACCACCGCCCATGCCCACCAGCGATGCACGAAATGGGTGAGGTACGGGTCATTCACCAGCGCATGCAGCGGCCCGCGTGACCAGTCCACCCCGTCAGGGAAGGCGCTGCCTTGCATCAGCGGCCAGGCATCCCAGCGCAGCCAGCCGGCGCCGGCGACATAGCCCGCGCGCAGGCCCGCAACCATCGCGCCCATGAACAGCTGCACCGCCAGCATCGCCAGCACTACCGTGCCAAAGCCGGTAAGCCGCGATCGCGCCGCGCCGCGTTGCAGCGCTTTGAGGTCCAGCGCGGTCCAGACCAACCCGCCCAGCGTGAACAGCGCCGTGAGCAAGTGCGCGGCCAGGCGGAAGTGGCTCACCCGGTCCATCGCCTGCGCGCTGAGCCCGGAGGACACCATCCACCAGCCAACCACCCCTTGCAGCGCGCCCAGCGCGAGCAGGGCCAGCAAGCGCGGCTTGTAGCCGCCAGGGATGGTCCGTTTGAACCAGAACCACGCCAGCGGCACCGCGAAAGCCAAGCCGATCACGCGCCCGAGCAGCCGGTGCACCCACTCCCAAAAGAAGATGAACTTGTATTGCGCCAAGGTCATGCCGGCAGGGCCGTTGACGTCGAGATACTGGGGGATCTGCTTGTAACGGGCAAATTCGGCCTGCCACTGCGCGTCCGTCAGCGGCGGGATCACGCCGGTAATGGGTTTCCATTGGGTGATCGACAGGCCGGACTCGGTCAGCCTGGTAATGCCCCCCACCGCCACCATCAGCACCACCAGCACGGCCACGCTCAGCAGCCAGCGGATCATGGGCGCGATGTCGTCGCTGGTGCCGATGATCGGACGGCCGTCGTTCACTCTCATGCTGACGTTTCTCTCCTGATGCCGCTCACCAGTGCGGCGTAGCGATGGTTTTCGCAACCCTCTAGCGTCGCAAAGCGCCCGCCACCAGCAACGCTGCGGCAAAGGGTCTTGAATGATGTTACAACATCACATAGATACCTTGGTATGCAAGCAGCCTTCCTTTCGATTCGTGATCGCCTTGACCGCGCCGGGATCATCCTGAGCGGCCTTTGCGCCGTGCACTGCATCCTGGGCGTCGTTCTGGTGGGCGTTCTGGGGCTGGGCGGAGAGGCGCTGCTGTCGCCCGCTATCCATCGCGTCGGGCTGGGCTTGGCGCTTGGCGTCGGCCTTCTGTCGCTGGGCCTCGGTGTGCGCCGTCATGGCCGGATCGCGCCGCTTATCATCGGCGGGGCGGGGTTGTCGCTTATGGCCGGGGCCTTGCTGGTGGGCCATGGAACGCCCGAAGCCGTGCTGACGATCATGGGCGTGAGCCTGGTGGCGCTGGGCCATATCCGGAACGTGCACGCCGCACACTGAACATGCGTCAGCCATCACGCCGGGATACCTTGCGCTCCCTGCGCTGAACGCTATCTGCGGCTGATGACTGCGCAACTTCTGCTTACCGTCAACGGCGAACCACGCCGCATCGCGCCCGGATCGAGCATTGCCGATCTGGTGACGGGGCTGGGCCTCGACCCGCAAAAGGTGGCGGTGGAGCGCAACGGCGAAATCGCCCCGCGTTCCCAGCTTGCCCACACCATTTTGGACAGTGGCGATACCTTGGAGATCGTGCACTTCGTGGGCGGTGGATGATTTTGCCGCGTTCCAGCCCTGATCGTTTACGCTCCCCGAAAGGACGCGAACTGTGACCGAGAACCCGACTACCCTTGCCACGCCCGACACTTGGACAGTGGCCGGGCGCACGTTCACCTCCCGGCTGATCGTGGGAACGGGCAAGTACAAGGACTTCGCCCAGAATGCGGCGGCGCTGGAGGCATCCGGCGCTGAAATCGTGACCGTTGCCGTTCGGCGGGTCAACGTCTCCGACCCAAACGCGCCGATGCTCACCGATTTCATCGATCCGCGCCAGGTGACCTATCTGCCCAACACCGCCGGGTGCTTCAACGCCGAGGACGCGATCCGCACCCTGCGTCTGGCGCGCGAGGCTGGTGGCTGGGATCTGGTGAAGCTGGAAGTGCTGGGCGAAGCGCGCACGCTTTACCCAGACATGCGCGAAACCCTGAAGGCGACCGAGATCCTTGCGCGCGAGGGCTTCCTGCCGATGGTCTACTGCGTCGATGATCCCATTGCCGCCAAACAGCTGGAAGACGCAGGCGCGGTGGCGATCATGCCGCTAGGCGCGCCGATCGGTTCCGGGCTTGGCATCCAGAACCGGGTGACGATCCGCCTCATCGTGGAAGGTGCCAAGGTGCCGGTGCTGGTGGATGCGGGCGTGGGTACCGCGTCAGACGCAGCCGTGGCCATGGAACTGGGATGTGACGGGGTATTGATGAACACTGCCATTGCCGAAGCGAAAGACCCGATCCGCATGGCCCGGGCGATGCGTCTGGCGGTGGAAGCGGGCCGGCACGCGTACCTTTCGGGCCGCATGGCGACGCGCCGGTATGCCGATCCGTCCAGCCCCCTGGCCGGACTGATCTGATCGCGCCCGCTTAGGCGGCGACCGCATGGGGTTCAGGTTCGGGGGCGGACCGGGCGTTGCGGGCCGTGGTGACCATTTGCTGCACGAAGGCGATCTTGGTTACGACGGCGTTCGATAGGCGGAACGGATAGAGATCCGGCTGGCCCATGGACCGGTTGATGGCGTTCATGGCGAACGCCAGTGGCCCCATTGCGTCGGCCAGAGCCCGGGCGTCGGCGGTGTAGGGATCGAAGGCGGAATGTTCCGCAAGCCCTTCATCCTGGCCCGGCATCGTCGCCAGTGACAAATCGAAGCCGCCGGCCGTGGCCAGCACGTCCACCATGTGCAGATAATGCGCGAAAGTTTCGGCGAAATCCTCCCACGGGTGCATGGTGGCGTAATAGCTGACGAAATCGTCGGTCCAGATCTTGGACCCATCGTCGGAATAGTGGGACTGCAGGGCCTGCTGGTAATCCTCGCGCTCGTCACCGAAGACCGCGCGGAACGCGTCCAGCTGGGCGGGATCGTTTTCGATCAGCCGAGACCAGTAGTGATGGCCCACTTCGTGCCGGAAATGCCCCAGCAGCGTGCGGTAGGGTTCGCGCATGGCCAGGCGGATGCGTTCGCGCTGCGCATCGTCCGCCTCGATCAGGTTGAGCGTGATGATCCCGCCATCGTGGCCGGTGTAAATCTTGGGATTGCCGTCTTGCTCAGCCTGCGCATCATACAGAAAGTCGAATGCCAGGCCCTGCACGCCAGCGCCTTCCTGCGCCTTGGTCTCACGCGGGAGGCCCAGCCGGATGAGGGAGTAGAACAGCCGGCGCTTGGCCGCTTCGATCTTGGCCCAGCGCACCGGTACCGACGGCTCGGACAAGTCGGGGATGGTGCGGTTATGGCGGCAGGCCTGGCACAACGGCGTGGCACTGGCAGCGTCCACCAGCCAGTTGCAGATCTGGAAGTCGTTATTGTTGGCGCACACCACCACATCGGCGGTGTGGCCCGCGCGGTCCCGCCATACGGTGGCTGCATCGGCCAGGAAGCGGAACGCATCGATGGCGGGATCGAAGCCGACGGTGGCGTTGCAGCCGGGACAGACCCGGACCTCGAAATGGTTCAGGCGGCTGCAATTGGGGCAAGGAAACGCACGCATCGGGTATTGGCTTTCTATGACTTTGGCCAATGAACGCCGCAGTTGCGTGCGCGTTTCCGATCATGCGCGATACAAAGCGTCCAGCCTGGCGCCGTAACGCTCTTTCAGCTTGTGCCGGCGCACTTTCAGGCTGGGTGTCATTTCCTCATTGTCGATCGAGAACGGCTCCTCGGCAAAGGCGAACTGGCGGACCTTCTCAGTGACGGAAAGGTCGGCGTTGACCCGGTCGATTGCGGTGCGAAGGGCGGTGCGAAAGGCGGGAAGATCCTGCAGTTTGCGAAAGTCGAAAACCTCGCCGTTGTCCCGCGTCCATTGCAAAGCCCAATCGGCATCCGGCACGATTAGCCCGACCACGTAAGGCCTGCGATCCCCGGAAACCATGGCTTGCGCGATCTCCGGCTGCAGGGTGAGCATCGATTCGATCTTCTGGGGCGAGACGTTGTCGCCCTTGTCGTTCACGATCATGTCCTTCTTGCGGTCGGTGATCGCGATGCGCCCCTGGCTGTCGATATGGCCGATGTCTCCGGTGTGCAGCCAGCCATCTTTCAGCACGTTGGCGGTTGCCGCCTCGTTCTGCCAATAGCCGTTCATCACCAGTTCGCCGCGCACCAGGATTTCGCCGTCAGCGGCGATGCGCACCTCCACCCCGCGCAGGGGTGGGCCGACCGTTTCGAATTTCACGCCGGCAGCCGGGCGATTGCAACTTATGATAGGACCGGCCTCGGTCTGCCCATAACCCTGCAGCAGCGTGAGCCCCATCGCCTCGAAGAATACGCCGATCTCCGGGTTTAGCGGCGCGCCGCCCGAAACCAGCGCTTTCATCCGGCCTCCGAACCGCGCGCGGACCTTTGGCCGCAAGGTGCGCTCAATCAGCAGGTTGAGCGGATAGTCGATCAGGCGCCGCTTGCCGGCCTGGCTGCGCTGGCCGCCGCCGATCGCCCATTCCATCAGCCGGGCGGGGATCGCACCCTGTTTTTCCACCTGCTTCATGATGCGCGTGCGCAGCACTTCGAACAGGCGCGGGACGACCACCATCACGGTGGGCCGCACCTCCTCGATATTGGCGGCAAGCTTGTCCAAGCCTTCAGAATAGTAGATCTCCCCGCCAAGGCCGATGGGCAGCCACTGGCCGCCGGTGTGCTCGTAAGCATGGCTGAGCGGCAGGAAGGACAGGAATATCTCGCGCTTGCCATCCCCGGCTGGTCCGCCCTTGTCCCACCCGAAATCCTCAGCGATGATTTGCGCGGCGCCCGCCACATTGGACAGCAGCATGCCGTGATGCTGGCGCACCCCGCGCGGCGCGCCGCCGGTGCCGCTGGTGTAGATGATGCAGGCCAGGTCCTGCCGGCCGATCGCGGCGATGCGGCGTTCCATCCCTGCGCGCGCGTTCCCGGCATCGCCGCGTAGCAGGTCGTCCCACACATGCGTCTCGAAGGCGCCGCCCTGCATCGGGGCCAGCGGCTCCATGCCGATGACGTGCTTGCACAGGTCCGTCTGGACGATGGCGGGCAGCAGCACCCGGCCCAGCTTTGCGGTGGAGACGATGGCCGCGCGCGCGCCGGAATTTTCAAGGATGTGGATATGATCGCGGGTGGTGTTGGTGGTGTAGGTCGGCACGGTCACGCAGCCTGCCGCCATGATCGCAAGGTCGGCCAGGCACCATTCAGGCCGGTTTTCAGACACGATCAGCACCCGGTCGCCTGGCTTGAGACCCAGCTGAAGCAGGGACTGCGCAATCAGCGCAACTTGGCGCGCAGCCTCCGCCCAACTGACCGCCTGCCACTGGTCGCTGCGCTTGACCCGCAACATGGGCGCGTCGCCCAGGTGTGCGGCGCGTTGCAGGAACAGCGCCACGATGTTCGGGCTCCGGTCGAAATCCGCCAGCTCCATGACCGCCCCCATATCCTCTTCCAACTCCTCTGCTTGGCAAACGCCCGGTCCACCAGCCGGTTGCAGCGATGCTCAGCCCGTGCCCACGGCTTGCGCTATCGAGGAAAAGCCATCGCGCGCCATGCGCGCCGCCAATCCCTTGCAGATGGACCTGGCGATCCCCGGGCCTCCATATACCATCGCGCTGTAAAGCTGGATGACACTGGCCCCGGCGCGGATGCGGGCCCAGGCATCGTCTGCATTGGCGATGCCGCCCACGCCCACAAGCGGCACGGCGCCGCCCGTGGCGGTGCGAAAATCCCGCAGCCGTTGCTGGGCCAGATCGCGCAAGGGTGCGCCGGACAGGCCCCCCGTTTCGCCGGCATGGGCCGAGGCCAGGGCGGGGCGCGAAATGGTGGTGTTGGATACGATGAGCGCGCCCAGCCGCTGGTCGATGGCAATGCGCGCAATGGCATCAATGTCCGCCAGCTCCAGATCGGGCGCCACCTTGAGGAAGATCGGCGGCCCGACTTTCCCGCACACGGCATCGCGCGCCTCCGTCACGGCGTCAAGCAAGCCGATCAGCGCCGATTCGTCCTGCAATGCGCGCAGTCCCGGCGTATTGGGGCTGGAGATGTTGACCGCCAGATAGCTCGCCAGCGGGGCCATGCGCCGGGTCATGATCGCATAATCAGCAACGCGATCGGACGAATCCTTGTTCGCGCCGATGTTGATCCCCACCACCCCGCCGCGTGCCTTGCGCTGGCTGAGCCGGGCGAACGCGGCATCCGCCCCGCCGTTGTTGAAGCCCATCCGGTTGATGACCGCGCGGTCCTCCACCAACCGGAACAGGCGCGGTTTCGGGTTGCCGGCCTGAGGCAGCGGCGTGATCGATCCCACTTCCACAAAGCCGAAGCCCAGCCCCAGCAAGGCATCGGGCACCTCGCCGTCCTTGTCGAACCCGGCGGCCATGCCAACGGGATTGGGAAACGCCAAGCCGGCAACGCTCGTGGCCAGCATGGGGAACGGCGCGGGCGTGAGCCAGGGCGAGCGCCTCAGCGCCTGCAGCGCCAGGCCATGGGCGCGCTCGGCGTCGATTCGGAACAGGGCGGGCTTGAGCAGGGAATATAGCACGGGGGGGGCATACCCACGCGCACGGCGCGGCTCAAACCTTCTTTCCTGCTGCATCTGCGAAATGAAATTGCGAATTCTACGCAAAGCTACGAGGATGGTGTCGCGTTTATACAATGAATCGCACGATCAGAGGCATAGACAGGCGCTGCGACCCGAAGGGCTTGCAGCTTCGCGCTCAAGTTCTTTATTACCTTTAAAGGCGGTTTCCGGCTTGGCTGGAGATCGCCTTTTTTTCGTCTGCGACCATCCGGGGTGGTCGGAGGTTGGCACAAGGGCATTGAAACCGGCTAAAACTTCCCCTAGATGAAATCGGAATTATTTGATCCGATTTAGCGCCCAGTTGAGTCGGCGATATAGCAACAAGGTTCGCGAGCCCCGCAATGCGCCTTTCCAGCATGGCAGATTATGCCGTCATCGTCATGTCGGCGGCGGCGCGGCATTGCGGCACCTGTTCGCTGATCGAAAGCGCGGGCGGGCGCCGAGCGCGGATATCCGCAGCCCAGCTCGCCGCCGAAACCGGTTTGCCTACGCCTACCGTGCAAAAACTGGTGAGCAAGCTGACGGCGGCAGGCCTGATGCGCACCTCGCGCGGCGTTGGTGGCGGCTTGCGGCTGGCACGCCCCCCGTCGGCCATTTCGCTGGCCGATATCGTTGAGGCGGTCGATGGGCCCATTGCTCTGACCACCTGCATGGACCGGGTGAAAAGTGACTGCACGCTGGAGCAAAGCTGCCACGTGAAAAGCCACTGGCCGCAAGTGAACGCCGCCGTGCGCGGTGCGCTCGCCCAGGTTGCGCTGACCCAGCTCGTCGAGGAAGTGTGAGATGACCCAGGAAACCTTGCCCATCGCCCCCGAGCGCGATCAGGCTGCGCGTGACGCTGCCGCCCGCGCGGCGGACTACGAACACGGCTGGTCGTCCGATATCGAGCAGGAATACGGCCCCAAGGGCCTGTCCGAAGATACCGTGCGGTTCATTTCGGCCAAGAAGAACGAGCCCGAATGGATGCTGGAGTGGCGGCTGAAAGCATATGCTCGCTGGCTGGAGATGACCCCGCCGGACTGGGCGAAGCTGAACGTGCCGCCGATCGATTATCAGGATTCGTATTACTGGGCCGCGCCAAAGAAGAAGGATACGCTCGCCAGCCTGGACGAGGTCGATCCCGAGATCCTGCGCGTCTACGAAAAGCTGGGCATTCCGCTGGAGGAGCAGAAAGTGCTCGCCGGCGTGGAGGGCGCGCGCCGGGTGGCGGTGGACGCGGTGTTCGATTCGGTCTCCGTCGCCACCACCTTCCGCAAGGAACTGGAGCAGGCGGGCGTCATCTTCCGGTCGATCTCCGAAGCGATCCGCGAATTTCCCGAGCTTGTCCGCAAGTGGCTGGGCAAAGTCGTGCCGATGAACGACAATTACTTCGCCACCCTGAACTGCGCGGTCTTTTCGGACGGGACCTTCGTCTACATCCCCGAAGGCGTGCGCTGCCCCATGGAACTGAGCACGTATTTCCGCATCAACGCGGAGAATACCGGCCAGTTCGAGCGCACCCTGATCGTGGCCGAAAAGGGCAGCTACGTGTCCTATCTGGAAGGCTGCACCGCCCCGATGCGCGACGAAAACCAGCTGCATGCGGCGGTGGTGGAACTGGTCGCGATGGACGATGCGGAGATCAAGTATTCCACCGTCCAGAACTGGTATCCCGGCGATGCTTCCGGCAAGGGCGGCATCTACAACTTCGTGACCAAGCGCGGGCTGTGCCAAGGCGCGCGCAGCAAGATTTCCTGGACCCAGGTCGAAACCGGATCAGCCGTCACGTGGAAGTATCCCAGCTGCGTCCTCAACGGCGAGGATTCGGTAGGTGAATTCTACTCCGTGGCGGTCACCAACAATTACCAGCAGGCCGATACCGGGACCAAGATGATCCACAACGGCAAGGGCAGCCGGTCCACGATCATCTCCAAGGGCATCAGCGCCGGCAAGTCCAACAACACCTATCGCGGGCTGGTGCGCGTGGCCGCCAATGCGGACGGCGTGCGCAATTTCACCCAGTGCGATTCGCTGCTGCTGGGCAAGGACTGCGGCGCGCATACCGTGCCCTACATCGAAGTGCGCAACCCCAGTGCCCAGATCGAGCATGAAGCCACCACCAGCAAGATCAGCGACGACCAGCTGTTCTACGCGATGCAGCGCGGCCTCGATACCGAAAGCGCGGTGGCGCTGATCGTCAACGGCTTTGCCAAGGAAGTGCTGCAGCAGTTGCCGATGGAATTCGCGGTAGAAGCGCAGAAGCTTCTGGGCATCAGCCTGGAAGGGAGCGTGGGGTGAACCCTGCATGCCGACTATGAATGATGAAGGACAAGCATCCATGACCGCCGCTCGCAAGACACTCGGCGTCAGCCTCGCGGCGGGCACGCCCAAGGCGGACGCCAAGGCCAGCTTTGCCGTAACTGGCGCGCGGCTGGAGACGCTGAAGGAACGCGCGCGCGATCAGCGCCGCAACCCGACCGAGGCGCAGAAAGCCTTGTGGGCGCAGCTGTCCGGCTCGAAGCTGGGCGGGGTCAAGTTCATCCGCCAGTCCGTTGTCGGCTCGGCGATCGTCGATTTCGCCTGCCCGTCGCGCTGGATCGTAATTCAGTTGAGCGCCGAGGATTCCAACCCCGACGTGAACGAGCTGCAGGACCGCAAGCTGACCGAAGTGGGCATCCGCGTGCTGCGCTTTTCAGAGGATGAGGTGACCGGCAACGTCACCAGCGTGGTGCGCGAAATCGAAACCGAACTTGCCGTGCCGTTCGACAAGCGCAGCGCCCGCCGCAAGGCTGGAACGCGCCCTGCCAGCGCCTTTATGAGCGACGAGGGATAAACCATGCTCACGATACACAATCTTCAGGCCACCGTCGCCGACAAGCCGATCCTCAAGGGATTGTCGCTCACCATCAACGCTGGTGAAATCCACGCGATCATGGGGCCCAACGGCGCCGGCAAGTCCACGCTGGGCTACACCTTGGGCGGTCGCCCCGGTTATGACGTGACCGGCGGGACCGTGGACTTTTTGGGCCAAGACTTGCTGGAATTGGAACCGCACGAACGCGCGGCGACCGGCCTGTTCCTGGGTTTCCAGTACCCGGTGGAAATCCCCGGCGTTTCGTTCGTCCAGTTCCTGCGCGAAGCGGCGAACGCGCAGCGCAAGGGCCGCGGCGAAGAGCCGCTGTCCGGCGGTGAGTTCCTGAAGCTGGCGCGCGAAAAGGCGGGCCTGCTGCGCATGGACATGGACATGCTCAAGCGCCCGGTGAACGTGGGCTTCTCCGGCGGTGAAAAGAAGCGCGCCGAGATGGTGCAGATGGGCATCCTCGATCCCCGGCTGGCGATCCTCGACGAGACCGATTCCGGCCTCGACATCGATGCGCTGCGGATCTGCGGCGAGGGCATCAACGCGATCATGCGCAAGCCTGACAAGGCAGTGCTGCTGATCACCCACTACCAGCGGCTGCTCGATTACGTGAAGCCGGACTTCGTGCACGTTCTTGCGGCAGGGCGCATCGTCAAGTCCGGCGGGGCCGACCTTGCCCTGCGCCTGGAAGAAGAAGGTTACGAGGCGGTGGTGCAAGAGACGGCGGCATGAACGTCGCAATGACCCTGCCCACCCGCAAGCACGAGGATTTCCGCTATTCGGACCTCGCAGCGCTGGAAAGCGTGTGGCCGATCCCGACGCAGGAGATCGTCGTTGCCGATGGCGCAAGTGACACGCTGCAGATCGTCGAGACCGGCGCGGGCGCGGTGGCGCGCCATGTGTCGATCACCCTTGGCAAAGGCGCAAAGTTCGACCTTCGCATCTTGAGCGGCGGCCCGTCCTATGGCCGCATCGCCATCGACGTGCGGCTGGCCGATGACGCGGACTTCACGCTGGGCGCGGCACAACTGGCGGCCGGGGCGGAGACGCTGGAGATCGTCACCGAGGTGACCCACACCGGGCTGAACGCCACATCGGCGCAGATCGTGCGCACGGTGCTGGCCGGCAAATCGGTCGGCACGTACCTGGGCCGGATCGCTGTGGCGCGCGGGGCGGACGGCACCGATGCCGGGCAATCCGTGCGAGCCATGCTGCTGGAGCGCACCGCGACCGCCAACGCCCGGCCCGAGCTTGAAATCTACGCCGACGACGTCAAGGCCGCGCATGGCTGCGCCGTGGGCGAACTGGATGCCCAAGGGCTGTTCTATCTGATGTCACGCGGGCTCACCCCGGCGCAAGCCAAGCGGCTGATGCTGCAGGCGTTCATCGCCGAGGCGTTCACCGGTGCGCCGGACGAGGCGACGCTGAGCGCGGCAGCGCTGGCCCGGCTGGAGGCGATCCTGTGACGACCGATACCGTACAACGCACGCTCAAGGACCAGTTCCCCGGGCTGGCGGACAACTGGCACTATCTGGACACCGCCGCCACGGCGCAAAAGCCGCAAGCGGTGATCGACGCCACGGTGCACGCGATGGGCGCGAATTACGCCACCGTTCATCGCGGTGTTTACGCGCGCTCGGCAGACATGACGGTGGCTTTCGAGGCCGCGCGCCGACGCACCGCCGCGTTCCTGAACGCGCACGAGGACGAAATCGTCTTTACCCGTGGCGCCACGGAATCGATCAATCTGGTGGCGCAAAGCTGGGCTGCCGAAAACTTGCGTGCAGGCGATCGCATTCTGGTGTCCTTGCTAGAGCATCACTCCAACATCGTGCCGTGGCAGCTGCTGCGCGGCGGGGTGGCGATCGATGTGTGCCCGCTCACCCCGGATGGGCGGATCGATCTCGACGCGGCGGAACGGATGCTTACCCCGGCGCACAAGCTGGTGGCCTTTGCGCATGTGTCCAACGTTCTGGGATCGGTGCTGGACGTTGCCCGCGCGGCGAAGTTGGCGCACGCCGTGGGCGCGAAACTGCTGATCGACGGATGCCAGGCCGCCCCGCGTCTGGCGCTGGACATGCTCGCGCTGGATTGCGATTTCTACGCGTTTTCCGCTCATAAACTCTATGGCCCCACCGGCATCGGCGTGCTGTGGGCGCGCAAGGCGATCCTTGACGCGATGCCGCCGTGGCAGGGCGGAGGGTCGATGATCGACAAGGTCACCTTCGAAAAGACCACTTTCGCGCCCGCGCCCCAGCGGTTCGAGGCGGGCACGCCCAACATCGTGGAGGCGATCGGCATGGCCGCGGCGATGGACTGGCTTGCCGGCATCGGGCTTGACCGTGCCGAGCGTCATGAGCGCGAACTTGCCGCCGTGTTGCGCGCCGAACTGCGCAAACGCAACGATGTGACCGTGTTCGGCCCGGAAGACGGGCTTGGCATCGTCAGTTTTGCGCTGGACGGGGTGCATCCGCACGACCTTGGCACCATATTGGACGAGGAAGGCGTGGCGATCCGTGCCGGGCATCACTGCGCACAACCGCTGATGGAACATCTGGGCGTGCCCGCCACGGCGCGGGCCAGCTTCGGCCTCTACAGCGACGAAACAGATATCGAAGCGCTCCTGAAAGGGATTGAGCGCACCAGGAGAATTTTTGGATGAACGACGAGAAGCCCAACTTCAGCGTCGAGCATGTAGACGCCGCTCCGCCGCCGCCGCGCGCCCGCGTGGACGATGCGGCGCCGCCTGCCGACAGTGGTGAGCGCAAGCGCGATTACCTGGCCGGGTTCCTGGCGGAAGCGCCGGCGGACCAGAACCCTGCGGAGCCGGGCGGCGCGATCTACGAAGGCGTGATCCAAGCGCTGAAGGAAATCTTCGACCCTGAAATTCCGGTCAACATCTACGATCTGGGGCTGATTTACGGCGTCGAGGTATCTCCCGATGCGTCGGTCGCGGTGATGATGACGCTCACCACGCCGCATTGCCCGGTTGCCGAATCGATGCCTGGCGAAGTGGAAATGCGCGTGGCGGCGGTGCCCGGTGTGCGCGACTGCGAAGTCAGCCTGGTGTGGGACCCGCCGTGGGACATGGCCAAGATGACCGACGAGGCCAAGCTGGAACTGGGGATGCTATGACCCAGGACGCTGTGCTCAACGACATCGTGATCGCGCAGGCGGACCTGTCCGACGCTGCGGATGGCGCGGCGATCGTGCATCTGCTCGATGTCTATGCACGCGATCCGATGGGCGGCGGCGTGCCGCTGCCGGCCGACGTCAAGGAGCGGCTGGTGCCTGCGCTGGCGCAAGTGCCCGGCGCATTCGTGCTGCTGGCGCGGCTGGACGGGGAGCCTGTCGGCCTGGCCAACTGCTTCATGGGCTTTTCCACCTTCGCCGCGCGCCCCTTGGTCAACATCCATGATGTGGCGGTGGTGCCGCAGCAGCGCGGCAAAGGCGTAGCCCGCGCCCTGTTCGCCGCGATCGAGCACGAAGGGCGCAAGCGCGGCGCCTGCAAGGTCACGCTCGAAGTGTTGAGCGGCAATCATCGCGCAAAGGCGCTCTACGCAAAGCTGGGGTATGGCGATTACCAGCTCGACAGCGAATCCGGACACGCGTTGTTCTGGCAAAAGAGGTTCACATGACCGAAACTGCAACCCGCATCGCACGCCCCCGTCCCGCCGCGGTCGAACTGACCGCCAACGCGCAGGCGCGGATCGCCAAGCTGATGCGCGAGGCGCCCGCCGATGCCGTGGGCGTCAAGCTGTCCACCCCGCGCCGGGGCTGCTCGGGCCTAGCGTATTCGGTGGACTATGTGACGCAGGAAACGACGCTGGACGAGAAGATCGAGACACCCGGCGGCGTGTTCTACATCGACGGGGCTTCAGTGCTGTATCTGATCGGCAGCACGATGGACTGGGTGGAAGACGATTTCACCGCCGGCTTCGTGTTCAACAATCCCAACGCCAAGGGCGCCTGTGGCTGCGGAGAAAGCTTTACCGTCTGACCGGTGCGTCAGTTTTTCGGAAACAGCGCGAGCAGGTTGCCCAGGTGATCGTGCAACGCGCGTTCCTGCGCGGCGTCGCTGCGCCCGATGCGCACCACGGTCAGCAACTGATCGGGTGAGCCGATCACGTACTGGCCATATTCGCCAAGGCAGGCGAACACCGTTTTTGGCGCGGTGCCGGGCCACAGCTTCGCGCCGTCGCCACGCTCCCCCTGGTTGAGCCACACGCCCTCGCCAAAGCCGGGCTCACGCGGGGAGGGCGCCAGCATCGCCTGCACCCAGCGCCGGGGCAAGATCTGCGCCCCGCTGACGGAGCCGGTATGGCGCAGGAATTCGCCCAGGTTCGCCCAATCCCGAGCAGAGGCGGCGATCATGCCTGACCCGGTCATCGTGCCTGCGCGGTCGAAGCTGACGATCGTGGACGGCATGCCAATCGGCACCAGGATACGGCTGCGCAGGTATTCGTTTACGGCCAGCCGCCGCCGCTCGGGATTGCGGTCAGGCGACAGCACCCGGGCTGCCAGATCGGCAAGAATGACGGCGCTGGCAGAGGAATGTTCGAACAACTTGCCGGCCGGCGCTTCGAGCGGCTGCGCTTCGGCATAGGCGGCCATATCGTCCCGCCCGTCCAGAAACAGCATGCGCGTGCGGTCCGATTCGGACGTGAGCTTGCCCACGCCCATCCGCGCAGCTTCGACGTGGCGCAGGCCCGAGCGCATCTGCAACAGGTGCTTGAGGGTGATGACCCCGCGCGGATCGCCGGGGCGCTGCCACTCGGGCACCGGCGCCGATTCGTTCAGTCGCAACCGGCCATCGCTGACCAACTGGCCGATCATCAGCGTCGTCACGCACTGGCCGGCGCTCCAGCCCGGCAGGCGGGTGTCGGGCCGGACATTGTCCCCATAGCGCTCGACGATCACCGCGCCGCGTTTCATGATCAGCAAGGCGTCGGTGTGCCCCACGGTCTCCTCATCGAACAGGCGATCGATAGCGCGCCCCAGCGAATCGCGTGGTGCGCCGCCGGTGTTTTTCATGGCGGCTATAGCTTGCGTGCTGGGCGGCGGGGGCGCGTCCGGCCCGCGCGAATGACAGCTGGCCAGCACCGGACCAAGGGCTAGCAGCGAAAGCATCGCGGCGATAAGGGGAGGGCGGCGCACCGACATGGCGCGCCGGTCATGTGCGAGGCTTTCGATAATGGCAACCACCCGGCGATGGCGATCAGGGGAGAAGGGTGCCGGTAGCCCATACCCGGTGCGCCAGCCTTCGCGCTGGAAACGCAATCTGGCGATACTGATCACGCTGGTGCTTGTGGTGTGCCTGGCGCTGGTGTGGCGCGGGATGCAGGAAAAAGCGCTGGTGGGCGCGGCTTACGGTGCGCAATCGGGGTGCGTGTGCCGCTTTGTATCCCAGCGCCCGTTGGCCAGCTGCCAGGCGGATCTTGCGATTGCCGGCGTGGGCGGCACGGGGCGCTGGGTCTCGCTCTCGGAAGATGCCGCCAAGCACACCATCCACGCTTCCGTTCCGCTGCTGGCGCGGCAAAGCGCGGACTTCAGCAGCGATCGCGGCTGCCAGTTGGAGCCTTGGCAGGACTAACGGGCGGGATCAGTACGCGGCCTGCGTCGAATCGATCCAGCCCCCGCCGACCACCCGGTCCCCGGCATAGATGACCGCCGCCTGCCCTGGCGCCACGCCGTATTCCGGTTGATCGAAATGGATCGTCACCGGCGCGCCATCCCCCAGCGTGCCGTCCACGGACACCGGCACCGGCTTTGCCAGCGAGCGGACCTTCGCCGTCAACGGACCCTGCGGCATCGGCCCGATCCGGTTGGTTTCAATCACCTTGGCAGAGGCAGTGGCCAGCAGGCGGCGCGGCCCTACGCGGACCTGGCGGGTGTCCGCCTCGATTCCCGTGACATACAACGGCTCAGGCTGACCGCCGATCTCAAGACCGCGTCGCTGGCCCACGGTGTAATGGATGACCCCGCGATGCGTGCCCAGCACCTGCCCGCTTTGCGCATGCACGATCTCGCCGGGCGCCTCGCCCTCGGGGCGTACGGCGCGCACCACCTTGGCGTAATCGCCGTCCGGCACGAAGCAGATGTCCTGGCTGTCAGGCTTGGCCGCCACGCGCAGGCCCGCACCCTCGGCCAGTCGCCGGGTTTCGGTCTTGGGCAGTCCGCCCAGCGGAAAGCGCAGGAAGTCCAGCTGCGGGTCGGTGGTGCCGTAGAGAAAATAGCTCTGGTCGCGCGCGGGATCGGCGGCGCGGTGCAATTCCGCCCCGGCCTTGCCCATGACCCGGCGCACGTAATGCCCGGTCGCCAGGCAATCGGCGCCCAGTTCGCGCGCCATCGCCAGCAGGTCGGTGAACTTGGGTCCCATGTTGCAGCGGATGCACGGGATCGGCGTGCGACCGGCCAGGTAATCGTCGGCAAAGCGTTCGACGACCTCTTCGCGAAAGGCGCTTTCATGGTCGAACACGTAGTGGGCGATGCCCAGCCGGTCCGCCACCGCGCGCGCATCACGAATGTCGTCGCCCGCGCAGCATGCGCCCTTGCGCCCGGTCGCCGCGCCGTAGTCGTACAGTTGCAGGGTCATGCCGATCACTTCGGCCCCGCTGGCCGCCGCCAGCGCCGCCACGACCGAGCTGTCCACCCCGCCCGACATCGCCACCACAATCCGGCGCGCGGTCATCGGGCGGGACAGCTGGAACAATTCGCCTGCATCGACATCGGGCGTGAGCAAGGGAGAAACCATGTTCATCGCGCAGCCCATACAGCGATGCCTGCGCGATTCCTACCTTTTGTCACCCACGCGCCGCCGGGGCGACATCAAGCGCATGAAGAAAACGTGAAGGCGACCTTTACGATCCCTTGACCATCACGGCGTATAAGCGGGCTCATGAGCATTGCACGCAACCCCACCAATACAGATACGACGAAAGGGCCCCTGTCGGACGCAGCGGACATGCCGGGCCGCGTTGATGGCGTGCCTGCAGCCTTTGCGGCGATAGACTGGCAGGCCTTGCGGCAGCGCCTTTTCGCCGGAGCCGGCGCGCGCGAAGGGGGCCTGGGCAACGGCAGCGCGGCCACCCGGCTGCGGCTGCGCGGCAGCTTCGATGGCATCGCGGCATCCACGCTGGTCGCGTATCTGAGACCGTCATCGCTTGTTAACCCTGAAGGTTCAACCAATGGCAAGCCCCAGCCGATAGACCAGCCTTTCGCCGCAGGCGCAACCGCCGACGGCGAGCGAGGGTACCCATGATCGAGAACCAGAAAATCCGTCCCGCGCAAGTGATCGGTCCGCTTGGCGAACCGCTGACGATCGATGACCTGCCGCCGCCCAACACCACGCGTTGGGTGGTCCGCCGCAAGGCTGAGGTCGTGGCCGCGGTCAACGGCGGGCTGCTTTCGATCGACGATGTGTGCGAGCGGTATCAGCTGACGCTGGAGGAATTCGCGTCGTGGCAGCGCGCTGTCGATCGCTCTGGCATGCAGGGCCTGCGGGTTACCCGCATCCAGCACTACCGCGATCTGTACGAACGCCAGCAGAAGTTCTGAATACTCTCAACGCGAAAGCATGACGGGGCACGGTGAGCATCTTGCGCACCCTGCCCCGTTTGCGTTCAGCCCGCGATCCCGGCTGCGGCCAGTGCCGCCAGGTTCAGCACTTCAGGTGCGATCGCGGTCATTGGCACGATCTGCACGGGCTTTTCCATGCCCATCAGCATCGGTCCGATCGTGGTCGTTCCGCCCACCTCGCGCAGCAGCTTGGCGGAAATGTTGGCCGATTGCAGGCCCGGCATGATCAGCACGTTGGCCGGCGCGGTCAGGCGTGAAAACGGATACAGTGCCATCACCTTGGGGTTGAGCGCGGCGTCCGGCGCCATCTCGCCTTCGTATTCGAAGTCCACCTGCCGCTCGTCGAGCAGGCGGATCGCCTCGCGCGCGGTATTGGGCAATTTGCCCGCGGGGTTGCCGAACGTGGCAAAGCTGAGGAACGCCACGCGCGGTTCATGGCCCAGCTTGCGGGCCACTGCGGCGGTTTCCGTGGCGATCACCGCCAGTTCCTCGGCCGTCGGGCGCTCGTTGATCGTGGTATCGGCCATGAACACCGTGTGGTTCTTGCCCACCAGCATGTGAATGCCGAAAGGCAGCTTGCCGGGCGCCGGGTCCAGCACGCGGCGCACTTCCTTCATGGATTGGGCGAAGGGGCGGGTCATGCCGGTGATCATCGCATCGCCCTCACCCAGCTTCAGCAGCCCGGCGGCAAACAGGTTGCGATCGGTGTTGACCATGCGCTGCACATCGCGGCGCAGGAAGCCCCGCCGCTTCAGGCGTTCGTACAGCAGGTCCACCATCGGCGCCACGTGATCGGATACCAGTGAGTTTTCGATTCTGAAGCTGCCGGGGTCGGGCACGCCCAGTTCCGCCATCTTGTCCAGAATGTCCTGCGTGCGTCCGACCAGCACCGGCTCTCCGTACTCGAAATCGCGGTACTGCACGGCTGCGCGCAGCACGACTTCGTTGTCGGCTTCGGCAAAGATCACCCGGCGCGGGTTGGCCTTCACTTGCGCGTACATGCGGGTCAGTACTGAAGTAGTGGGATTGAGCCGTGCCTTCAGCTGGTCGCGATAGGCCTCGAAATCCGCGATCGGCTTTTGCGCGACGCCGGACTCCATCGCGGCCCTGGCGACCGCCATCGGCACCACTTCCATCAGCCGCGGGTCGAACGGGGCGGGGATGATGTAATCGCGCCCGAACACCTGCGTTTCACCGCCGTAGGCCGCCGCCACATCCTCATGCACCTTTTCGCGGGCGAGTTCGGCGATGGCCGTGGCGGCGGCGATCTTCATCTCTTCGTTGATCGCGGTAGCGCGCACATCGAGCGCGCCGCGGAAGATGAACGGGAAGCCCAGCACGTTGTTGACCTGGTTGGGATAGTCCGACCGGCCGGTGGCGATGATCGCATCGGGCCGCACGGCCTTCGCTTCGGGCGGGGTGATTTCTGGGTCCGGGTTGGCCATCGCGAAGATGATCGGTTCGGGCGCCATGCGCTTGACCATATCCTGCGTGATCGCACCCTTGGCCGACAGGCCCAGCACCACGTCGGCGCCTTCGATGGCCTCTGCCAGCGTGCGTTTCGTCGTGGTAACGGCATGGGCGGACTTGAACTGGTCCACCTTTTCGCGCCCGGGATAGATGACGCCGCGTGTATCGCAGACTAGCACATTTTCATGGCGCACGCCCATGGACTTGATCAGCGAGGTGCACGCCAGCGCCGATGCGCCCGCGCCGTTCACCACCACCTTCACGTCCTCCAGCTTGCGGCCGGTGATCAGGCAGGCGTTGATCAGGCCAGCGGCGGCGATGATCGCCGTGCCGTGCTGGTCATCGTGCATCACCGGAATTTTCATCCGTTCGCGCAGCGCCTGCTCGATGATGAAGCATTCGGGGGCTTTGATATCTTCAAGGTTGATGCCGCCGAAGCTGGGCTCCATCATCGCGATCGCCTCGATCAGCGCCTCGGTGTCCTCGCTGGCCAGTTCGATGTCGATCGAATCGACGTCAGCGAAGCGCTTGAACAGCACCGCCTTGCCTTCCATCACCGGCTTGGAAGCCAGCGCGCCAAGGTTGCCCATGCCCAGAATTGCAGTGCCGTTGGAGATGACCGCCACCAGATTGCCCTTGGCGGTGTAGTCGTAAGCCGTCGCCGGATCGTCCGCGATCGCCTGCACCGGCACCGCGACTCCGGGCGAATAGGCAAGGCTCAGGTCGCGCTGCGTGGCCATCGGCTTGGACGCGATGATCTCGATCTTACCCGGACGGATCGTCTGGTGATAGAAAAGTGCCTCGCGATCCGTGAATTGGATCTTGCTTTTTTCGGACAAGCGTCATCTCCCGGTTGCGCCATGCCCCCTAACCAATCCGTGGCCAACGCGATAGGGGAAAGGCGGTCTCAGGCAGCTTCCCAAAGTGTCAGGTGCGCCGCTAACGCCGTGCGCATGACTTCCGCCGCGACTCCGATGATGGCGCAGTATCTTGCCTTGCGCGAACAGGCGGGGGACTGCCTGCTGTTCTATCGCATGGGTGACTTCTTCGAGCTGTTCTTCGAGGACGCCAGAACTGCCAGCCAGATCCTGGACATCGCGCTCACGACGCGCGGGGAGCATCTGGGTCAGCCGATCCCGATGTGCGGGGTGCCGGTGCATGCCGCCGAAGGCTATCTTGCGCGCCTGATCAAGGCGGGGTGCCGTGTCGCGATTGCCGAGCAGACCGAAAGCCCGGCGCAGGCGAAGCAGCGCGGGGGTTCCAAGGCGCTGGTTTCGCGCGACATCGTGCGCTTCGTTACCGCCGGTACGCTGACCGAGGAGGCCCTGCTGGAGCCGCGCCGCGCCAACGTGCTGGCGGCGGTATGCGAAGTGCGCGGCACGTTCGGCATCGCCGCCTGCGATATTTCCACCGGGCGGATGGAGCTTGAGGAATGCGCGCCCGACCACCTCCCGGCGGCCCTCGCACGGCTCAGCGCAAGCGAAGTGGTGGTGCCCGAGGGGTGGGACGCTGCGCCCGAAGGGTCGATCCCACGCGGCGCCCATGAGTTTTCCTCTGACGGCGGTGAGGCGCGGCTCAAGCTGGTGCACGGCGTTTCGACGCTCGACGGTTTCGGCACCTTCACCCGGCCGATGCTGGCGGCGGCGGGCGGGCTGATCGCGTATCTGGACCATGTGGGGCGCGGCAAGCTGCCATTGCTGTTACCGCCCGAAGCGCGCGCGGGCGATGCCACGCTGGCGATGGACGAGGCGACGCGCGCCAGCCTGGAAATTCTCGAATCCTCGCGCGGTGGGCGCGCCGGCAGCCTGATCGCGGCGATCGATCGCTGTGTCACCGGCGCGGGCGCGCGGCTGCTGGCCGAGGATATTTCGGCGCCGCTGACCGACCGGCTGGCCATCGCCGAGCGGCTGGAGCTGGTGGAATGGTTTCACGGCCATGCGCTGCGGCGCGACGATACGCGCGCCGCGCTGCGGGCGCTGCCAGACGTCGGGCGGGCGCTTGGCCGGGTGGTGGCGGGGCGTGGATCGCCCCGCGATCTGGGCCAGCTGCGCGATGGGCTGGCCGGTGCGCGCCAGTTGGGCGACCGGCTGCGCCAGATGGACGATGTTCCGGTGCTGCTGGGCAGGCTGCTGCCGTCGTTGGGCGGCCACGGCACGCTCGTCGATCATTTCGAACGGGCGCTGGTGCCCTCGCCGCCGACCGAGCGGGGGCAGGGCGGCTACATTGCTTCCGGGTACGATGCGGCGCTGGACGAATTGCGCCAGATGTCCGGCAACGCCCGGCGGGCCATCGCCGCGCTGGAGGCGAAGTACCGGGACGAGACGGGCGTTGCCGCGCTGAAGATCAAGCACAACAACGTCCTGGGCTATTTCATCGAAGTGCCCCAACGCCACGCGGACAAGCTGATGGAGGCGGGCAGCGGCTTTTCCCATCGCCAGACGATGGCCGGCGCCATGCGCTTCAACGCGCTGGCACTGCACGAGGAAGCGGCGCGGATTACCGAGGCAGGCGGCCATGCGCTGGCGGCGGAAGAAGCCCACTTCGAGGAACTGGTCGCACTCGCTGTAGCGTCGCGCCGTCAGATCGCGCTGACTGCCGCCGCCCTTGCCCGCATCGACGTTGCGGCGGGGCAGGCGGAGCGCGCGGCGGAAGGCGGGTGGACGCGCCCGCAAGTGGTCGACGGCCTTTCGCTCGATATCGAAGGCGGGCGTCATCCGGTGGTGGAAGCGGCGCTAAAGAGCCAGGGCGAGCGCTTCGTGGCGAACGACTGCCGGCTGGCCAGCCACGACCGGCTGTGGCTGATCGGCGGGCCTAACATGGGCGGCAAGTCCACGTTCCTGCGGCAGAACGCGCTGATCGTGCTTCTGGCTCAGGCGGGCGGCTTCGTTCCGGCACAGTCCGCCCGGATCGGCATGGTGGACCGCCTGTTCAGCCGCGTGGGGGCGTCCGACAATCTGGCGCGCGGGCGCTCCACTTTCATGGTCGAAATGGTGGAGACCGCCGCGATCCTTGCGCAAGCAAGCCCGCGCAGCTTCGTCATCCTGGACGAGGTGGGGCGCGGCACGTCCACTTACGACGGGCTGGCGCTGGCATGGGCAGTGGCAGAGGCGGTGCACGAGACCAATCGCTGCCGCTGCCTGTTCGCCACCCATTATCACGAACTGGCCCGCCTGGCCGAAACGTGCGAGGCGCTGTCGCTGCATCACGTGCGCGCGCGCGAATGGAAGGGTGAACTGGTTCTCCTCCACGAACTGGCCGAGGGTCCGGCGGACCGCAGCTATGGCCTTGCCGTCGCGCGGCTTGCCGGGGTGCCGCCCAAAGTGATCAGCCGGGCAAAGTCCGTGCTGGATAAGCTGGAAAAGGGCCGCGCCGAAACCGGCGGGCTGGCCGCCGGCCTTGGAGACCTGCCGCTGTTTGCCGCCGCGCAAAACGTGCGCGAAGAAAAATGCGATACCTTGCGCGACACGCTGCGCGAAATGGATGTGGACGCGCTTGCTCCGCGCGATGCGCTGGAGATCCTCTACGATCTCAAGCGTGTGGCGGGAGCGGAATCTTAACCGACGTGCGGTAGGGTGCCCCCATGTTCGGCACCAAGATCAACCAGGTTTTCAAAAGCCGATGGCATGCGCTTGCCTGGTCGGCCGGAATGTTGATGACCGCATACTGCTCGATTCCCGCGACTGACGATGCCGACACGGATCAAAGCCAGACGGCGACAACGCAACATGCGCCGTCGCCGTGGGATTTAAACAAATAGTGTTTGGCCCTGGCCCACGTACGGGCTTGGCGTAATCAGCTGTCGTCGCCGGCAAACTGGTCATCAGCGGCATTGCGGGTGCCGTAGCGGTTCTCCAGATCGTCCATTGTCTCCTCGCCGTCGTAGGCGGACATGTCGATTGTGCCACTGCGATCCATCTGGTTCATGTGATCGACAATGTCGGTGATGTTGTCCTCATCCTGGATGCCGCCCTTGACCTTTTCGGTGTCGCTAAGGCCCTGCGCGGCGGTGTTGCGGTCCATCGCCTGATCGGTGACGGTCTGCGACTGCGTGTCCTCGTCTTCCTGCTCGTTGTTGGTGGTTTCGGGGGCGAGGTCGTCGGGGCGGTCGATCATCACAAATCTCCTTTGCACGGTAACGGACCAGTGCACGAGGCGGTTCCGCGAGACTAAAAAGCCCGGCCACGAAGGACCGGGCTTTTTAGTCTCGGTTCAAACGGACCCGGAGATTACCAGGTGAAGCCGATCGTCCCCTGCACGGTGCGGCGGTTGCCGTACCAGCACCAGGAATAGTTGGCGAAGCAGCTGGTCAGATACTTCTTATCGAGAATGTTGGTGGCGTTCACCCCGATGGTCACGCCGTCCAGTCCCCATTTGGCAAGGCTATAGCGCACTAGCCCGTCGAACACGGTGTAGGCAGGGGTGTTCTCCGGTACCTGGGTGCCGTCGGTCTGCGTGTAGAGCCCGGCATACGTGCGGCGCACGTGGCGCACTGCGCCGCCGATGGTCAGACCTTCTGCCGCGCCCGATTTGGGCGCCCACGCCAGATTGGCGCTGACGCCGCCGCGGCCCACGGTGGCAAGACCGCGACCCACCAGCGCCGGGTCCACGTCCTGGACATTCTTCACGTTCTGGGTGCTGAACGCGAAGCGGAAGTTGAAATCGTACGGCAGCGAGCCGCTGGCTTCCACCTCGAACCCGCGCGAGCGGACCTTGCCTGCTTGCGTAGCCAGGAAGTTGAGCGGATTGTAGACCACCACGTTGGTCTGCTCGATGTGGAAGTACGCGCCGGTGAGCAGGATGTCGGTGCCGGGCACCTGATACTTCGCGCCCGCCTCGAACTGCTTGCCGAGCGAGGGATTGGCGAGCGTGCCATCCACCAGCAGCGCGGCCTGCGGTTCGAACGAGGTGGAGTAGCTGACGTACGGCGCCAGGCCGAAAGCGGTCTTGTACAGCGCGCCGGCGCGGTAGGTGAACTTTTCGTCCTTCTTGACCTGGCTTGCCCCGCCGTTGCTTTGCCGCGCCTGCCGCGCCCAGTCGTTCCGTCCGCTTAGAATCACGCGCAGCCCGCCCAGCGAGATCTGGTCCTGCGCGTAGATGCCCTGCTGGCGCTGCTGCGCGGTGTCGAGGTTGGGAACCCCATAGGCATTCGGGTCGTAACCGAAGGTGACCGGGTCGTAGCCGGGAACGACGTAGGGGTTCGTAGGCGTCGGCATGGTGCCATAGACCGGATCGAACCCGTCGATCGGCGTGGCGCTGCCGAAGGCGTAAAGCTCCCGCGCGTGGGACACCTGACGGTCGGTGCCGAGCAGGACCGAATGTTGCAGCGGCCCGGTTTCGAACGAGCCGGTCAGCTGGTTATCGTACACCCAGTTATTGAGCTCTTCCTTGGTGGCATACGATGCGCGCGAATACCGCGTCGGGTCAGTGGCAGGCGCGGCCTGCGGGCCGCTGGTGTAGATGATGCCAAGGTCGCTCTTGACGTTGGTGTAGCGGCCCGAGGAGCGGAACTTCCATCCGCCGCCGAAATCGTGATTGAAGATATACGTGAATGCCAGCTGTTCGCGGCGGAAGAAGTCACCCGGCTCGCCGCCATAGAATGACGTCGGCAGTTTGCCGCCGACCGGGTTGGTGAACAGCGTGCCAACGGCCGGGAACACGCCGTAGTTGCCGTTGTAGGGATCGTGCGAATACGCCGCCAGCACGGTGAAATCCGTGCTGCTGCCCGCGCCCAGCGTCACCGCGCCGGACACCGTCTGTCGCTCACGCTTGCCATAGTCCTGCTGCGCATCGGCGCCGTTGGCGCTGCCGTACACGCGCCACAGCACGCTGCCGGTCTTGCCGCCGACGTCGGCATCGACGCGGTAGAGGTCGTAGTTGCCGTAGGTGCCGGAGACCGCGCCGTAGAAATCACGGTCCAGGGGCAGCTTGCTTTGCAGGTTCACGAATCCGCCGGGGCTGGACGCACCGTAAAGCGCCGACGCAGCGCCCTTGACGATTTCGACACGATCCAGCCGCGAGACGTCGACTTGCGGGACGGCATAGCCCAGCGAACTGCCGAACTGTTTGAGGCCATCGAGAAACGTCGGCGCGTCGAACCCGCGCAGCTTGTACTGGTCATAGACCTCGGCGGACGATCCGCGCGTTTCCGGCGTTACACCGGCCACGAACCGCAGCGCCTGGTTGAGGTTCTGCAGGCCGAGCCCTGCGATCTCGCTCGAATCGATGACCGAGATGGACTGCGGGGTTTCCGACAAGGGCAGGTCGGTCTTGGTGCCCGAACTTGCTTCGGCAACCGAGCGCAGGCCGGTGACGACGATCTCGTCGCGCCGTGCCTGGCCCTCACCCTCGGCTTCGTCGGCCCGCGCAGCGCCGGCCAGCAGGCACGCGGCGATCATGCCGGTTCCCGCACCGAGCATCCATCGCCCGCGGTTCATCACTCGAAGCATCTTGAAACCCTCATCATTCCATCGTCACGGAACGCCGAGTAGTGCTAATGCGATTAGGTCGCAATAGCGGAATCACGCTTTGAGGAGGGGTGTGATATTATTGTCGTGATATGGCCATTTCAGGCCTCGCGCGGGTCTTCGCTGAGGCTGCCTGCGCCGCTGGCATCGTTGCGCGGCTGGGGATTGCCCGGCATCACGTCCGCGAGCGATGGCGCGGCGACTTCCAATGGCGCCACTTGGGTGATCCGGTGGCGCACGAGCGCTTCGGGCATTTCGCGCCGGATCCAGTCCATCATGCCTTCGCGCAGTTCGCAGCGCAGGTCGAACAAAGTCGGACCATCCTTCGCACTCATCAGCAATCGCACTTCCAGCGTCTGGTCCTTGCAATCGGTCACCTGCAGGATCTGGGCACGCCGGTCCCACAAGCGGTGGGCGGTGATCTGGCGGGTGTACTCCGCGCGGATCGGCGCAATGTCCACGCCATGGTCGAGGTACAGGAACACGGTGCCCAGCAACTGCGAGGTCGTTTTCGTCCAGTTCTGGAACGTGTCTTCCAGAAAGCGGTTCGCTGGCACTACCAGGCGGCGGTCGTCCCACAAGCGCACCACCACGTACGTCGTGCGAATGTCCTCGATGCGGCCCCACTCGCCGTCCAGGATGATCACATCGTCGATGCTGATCGGCTCGGTCAGCGCCATCTGGAATCCTGCGATCAGCGCCTTGAGCGCGGGCTGGGCCGCTGCGCCAACGGCCAGCGCGGCTAGGCCGGCGGAGGCCATCAGAGTCACCCCGATCTCGCGCACGCCGGGAATGGAGGCCAGCATCCCGGAGATCGTCAAGAATACGATCAGGAACGTGCCGATGCGGCTGAAGATGGACAGGCGCGTGCGGCGGCGGCGCGCGTTGCGGTTGTCCTCCACGGTGATGTCGGCCCGCACGATCATCGCCTCGACGAATGCCTTGAGGATCGCGATCGCGACCCAACCGGTGATCAGCGGCATCACGAAAGGGGCAAAGCGTTCCCACCAATGCTCCAGCGGCGCTGTGTCGCGAGCGGCCAGCACGATGCCCAGCGCCATGAACGCCCAGCGGGTGGGCCGCAGCAGGCGGTTCACCACCAGATCGTCGGACTGGCTGGCGCTGCGCTGCGAAAAGCGTTGGAGCAGGTAAAACAGCAGGGCGTGCGCCACAAGCGCGATCACGATACCCAAGGCCGCGGCTAGGATCCCCAGCACGGGCGGCTGGGCCCAGCCCGGAAGGCTGGTGAGATGGCGTGCGATAAAGTCGATCATGTACGCTCAAACGATGCTGCAGTGCAGCAGTTGCCATAACCGCCTGAACTGTGCGCCGCGCGCGGCGGTCAGTGGGCGAAGAAACTCTTGAGCCAGCTTACCAGCGTCGCCAGTTCGTCATCGTTGAGCGATACGGCGTGGGAAAGGTCCGGCACTTTGGGCCAGCCGGCGTCCGTGAACGTGTGCCCGTGCCATTCGCGCGCGCCGTCGTAGCGCGGGATGACATGGAAATGGACGTGCGGGTCCACCATCATCAGCATGAGATAGTTCAGCTTCTGGTAGGAAACCGCTTCGGCCAGCGCAGTCTCGATAGCGCTGGTCACCGCCTTGAGTTCGGCATGTGCGGCATCTGGCAGGTCGCCGAATGCGGTAACGTCGCTGTTGGCGGCAAGCACCAGCGATCCCAGCGTGGGTTGCGCGGGCCGGGCCAGCACGGTCCAGTGCTGGAACGCGGCTACGGTCGTTGCGGGCCAGCCGAACTTCTCCATCGTCGCGTTCATGCAGGTGCTCCATCGGAAAGCCATGAGACAAGGGCGCCCTGTCTGGCCCGCGCCACGCTTGCCTGGACCAGTCGCACCGCATGGACAAGGCATGAGACAACCGTCCACCATGCGACGGCTATCAGCCCAAGATCGGGCCGGGCGAACAGCATGGATGCGAACAAGATGACCATGTTGGGATTGCGGCGGGCGGTGATCAGGCGAAACCGGCTGTCGAACCGGCGCCAGACGTGAATATGCATGCCGTGCGCGGAAATGAACGCGCCCTCGATCAGCCGCTGTACCACGTAGCCGCCCTGGATGGCGGCCTGAACCCACCAGAACGTGGCGGTATCGTACGCCATCCCCCAGAACGCCAGGCCGGTCGCCCAGAACCACCACCAAAAGGGGGGGTGCACAAGGTCCATGCCGTGGTCGAACACGTTGCCCCACGCCGAGGATGTGATCGTGCAGCGCGCTAGCTTGCCGTCCACCGTGTCCAGCACCATGAACACCAGCCCGGCAGCCATCCCGGCCCAGTAGTGCCCGTAGGCGAACAGCGCGGTGGCCACCACGCAGAACACCGCGCCGATCGTCGTCACCATGTTGGGGGTAATGCCCAGCCGCGCGCAGATGCGGGTCAGCACCAGCGCCCATTCGGGCCACAGGTACTTGGTCAACAGGTCGGTCACGCCCTTGTACGCGCCGAAGTAGCTTGCCCGTTCGATCTGCCGAACGGTGTCCGGAGTCAGTGGCAGCAGGAACGGCGTTTCGCGCTTGCGCAGCTGCTTGTTCTCGATCGTAGGGCCGCTTTCGAATGCCACCGCCTCCAGCCCGTCTGTCCGAGGCAAAGGCGATCCGCGCCGCATCGCCTCCGCGATGCGGTTCGCGCTGGCTGCATCCGGCGCATGGGCCAGTGCCGGCACGCCGTTCAGGATCAGCACCATGCCGGGGCGGCTCAGAACAAGGGCGAACCACGCCGGGTCCCAGGCATGCGCGGCATTGGCAAGGATGGCGGGCGTAGCGAACGGGCCATCGGGGTCGATGACGGCAAGCTTTGCCGCACGGGCGATTCGGCCAACGCGCTGAGCGCTGATAAGCCCCCAAAGTCGTACGGGGTTATGGCCGATCGTGGCGACCGGCGGCGCGGGAGCGACCTCATTCATCCGGCCACCACCTACTGAATGCAAAAGCACCGCGCAATCGCTGCAAAAAACATGCGATAGCGCAGACATACGCCACACAATTGTAATTTTTATGTGTCAGTAAGGTTTTCCTGGTGCTTTTACGGGTGCGGCGCATTAAATGCAGCGTCGTGAACCGTTCGATATCCCCATTCGAGACGCTGCCGGTCTTTGGTGAGCTTGCCCGGACTGGCGATGCGCCGGCCCGCCGGCCCGCGCGTCATGCGCGCGCCGTTCCGCTGGTCGGGATCGTGCGCAACCCGCGCAGCCATCGCAATCAATACAACGTGCCAGAGATGGCGGAATGCTCCAACATCCTCACGCAGACCCCCGCCACACGGGAAGATCTGCGCGCTACCCTGCAGGAATTCGCCCGGCGCGGTATCGATTACCTGGTGGTTGACGGCGGCGATGGAACGGTCCGTGACGTGTTGTCCGCCGGGTCCGACATTTTCCGCGCACAATGGCCCCGGGTAATCGTGCTGCCCAAAGGCAAGACGAATGCCTTGGCCGTCGATCTGGGCCTGCCCAATCACTGGTCGCTGGCCGAAGGGCTTGCCTCCGCGCAACGCGGTCGGCTGCTTGCGCGCCGACCCTTGCGGGTTTCGCCGGTCGACCGCGCAGGGACCGCTATCCAAGGCTTCATTCTGGGCACCGGTGCCTTTGCGCTGGGCACGGAGGCGGGCCAGGAAGCGCATCGGCGCGGTGCGTTCAACAGCTTCGCCGTCGGTCTTTCGATCCTGTGGGGCGTGATTCAGACGCTGTTCGGGCGCGCCGGAAATGTATGGCGTACCTGCACGCCCACGCGCATCCGCGATCGGCGCACCGGGCAGAGCCTGCCGTACGCCGGGCGCGGCAGCGCGCAGGAACGCTACCTGATGATCGCCACCACGTTCGAGCGGTTTCCGCTGGGCGCGCGTCCGTTCGGCCCCAACCCGGCGCCGGGCCTCAAGCTTGCCGTGATCGACTGGCCGGTGCGCTGGCTGATTGCCCTGCTGCCCGCGATGATGTTCGGCTTTTCCGCGCGCTTTCTGCCTCGCAACGGCGCGCAGCGGTTCTGCGCCAACGACATCGAGCTGGATATCGGTGGGTCTTTCATTCTCGATGGCGAGGCGTTCCCTGCGGGCCGCTACATCGTTGAGGAAGGCCCCCTGATCGACTTCGTGGTTCCCTGAAACCACGAAGCATTGCGGCTTGGAAACCCGGCGGGGTTGTAATTACCGCCGTGCTGCCCGATTGACGGGGCATGACCGACAAGCCCGATCTCGATACCCGCGTGCGGGCAACGCTTTCGCAAGACGTCGTGCCACAAGTGCGCGCCTTTGCAGAGCGGCTGGCGCACGCATCCGGGGCGGTGGCCGTGCTGTTCTATGGCTCCAACCTGCGGACCGGTGCGCTCGACGGCGTTCTCGATTTCTACGTGCTGCTGCCCGGTCCGCAGATTGAGCGGATCTGGCCGCGCGTCAGTTATCACGAATGGACCTGCGGCGGCACGCCGCTGCGCGCCAAGGTAGCGACAATGGCGCTGGAAACCTTTGCGCAAGCCGCCGCCGGGCAGCGGCTCGACACTACCATATGGGCCCGTTTCGTGCAGTTCAGTGCGCTGGTATGGTATCGGGACTGCGCGACGCACGCCAAGGTGGCGGCAGCAATCGCCGATGCGGCGCGCACCGCCGCCCGGCTCGCCGCAGCGCTGGGCCCACCGCGCGGCACGCCGCAGGACTACTGGCGCGCCTTGTTCCGCGCAACGTACGCCGCCGAATTCCGCGTCGAAAAGGCGGGCCGTGAGGATTCCATTCTGGCCGCCGACCCGGCGCACTTCGATGGACTGCTGCCGCTCGCCTGGGTGGCGGACGGGATCGCGTTTTCGGTCTCGGATGGCATCACGTTGGAGCCGGCGCTCGATGCGCGCACCCGGGTCCGCACGCTGGCGTGGTGGAAGCGGCGGCAGCGGCTGGGCAAGCCCTACAACGTCGTGCGCCTGCTCAAGGCTTCGACCACATTCGATGGCGCGGCGCGCTATGCTGCATGGAAGATCGAGCGGCACACAGGCGTGCCGGTGGCGATCTCGCCCTGGCGTGAACGCCACCCGGTGCTCGCGGCGCCCGGCGTGCTGTGGCAGGTTTGGCGCGGCAAGAAGAAGGCGCGCGGGGCGTGATGCCTGTTGCCGTGGTGCTCGCCGGCTCCCGGCCCGGCGCGCCTGATCCGGTTGCGGCAGCGGAAGGCGTTGCCCACAAGGCGCTGGTCGAGATCGCGGGGCAGCCGATGCTTGCCCACGTCGTCACCGCGCTGCGCGAGGCGGGGGTCACGCGCATCGCGGTATCCGCCAATGACCCGCAGGTCGGTGCGCTCGCGCAGGCGCTGGGCTGCGAGGTGCTGGGCACCGGGGCTGGGCCGAGCGCCAGTGTGGCCATCGCGCTGGCGACGATGGGCACGCCGCTGCTGGTCACCACGAGCGACCATGCGTTGCTGAAGGGTCAGTGGGTTCGCGATTTTCTGGATGACACCCCGGCCAGCGCGGACGTAGCGGTACTGCTGGCCCGGCGCGAAGCGATAGAGGCCGCGATGCCCGGCAGCCGGCGCACGTATCTGCGGTTCGCGGACGGGCAATGGTCCGGCTGCAACTTGTTCCTGCTGGCCACAAGCCGCGCGGGTCTGGCGATCGACACCTGGAAGATGGTGGAGGCGGACCGCAAGCGTCCCTGGCGCATCGCTGCCCGGCTGGGCGCGGGCATGCTGGCAAGCTACGCGCTGGGCCGCCTCACGCTGGCGGCTGCCATCAGCCGGTTGGGCGGCAAGATTGGGGTGCAAGCACACCTTGTGGCGGCGCGGGACGGGCTCGCCGCCGTGGACGTGGACAAGCCACAGGACCTGGCAGACGCGCGCGCCATCATCACATTGCGAACCCCGGTTGCCGCGCCTTAAAGATAGCGCATCTGCACCCGTATCGAGCGTACCCCGTTGCCCACCGGCACGCCGACCTTGGTGTAACTGGGCTTGCCCATGTTGAAGATGTTGATCGACGGGTTGTTGGACATCGCGCCGCCATCCACCCGGATGTCGGTTTCGCCGCTGCCGTTCACGTCATGCCGCACGGCGATCCCGTATAAGCCCGATGCCGGCAGTGGTACGCAGAACGTCATCGTGCCTGCCCGTGCCGGCACTTCGATACGGGTAAGCCAGTGGCCTTTCACTAGCCAGTCCCCCGGGGTGGCGCGGTAGGACTGGATGCGCACTTTGCCTGAGGAGGATTTCACGCCGTCCACGGTGACCATCAGCGCCGGGCCGCGATCGGCCCGGCAGCGGCTCATGTCGTTGCGGATCTCGTTGTGATAGATATCGCGCTCTTGCGCCAGCAGCGGGGCCGGGGTGAGCAGTCCGGCGACCAGCGCGGCCAGAAGTGGTAGGCCGGTTGCGCGCGGCGTCGATATGTCTGCATGTCTGGTGTTCATCGGTATTCCATGTAGTGCGCCCGGCGGCGGGTTCCACCATCAGGCGTGCGTGCTTGCTCGTGCGTTACAGCGATACCCGCCGTGAATGACCACTGAATTTCGCACTCTATAGTGCGCCGCTCACGGCCCAACACCATATCGCGTGTGGAAAAAGGCTGCCTGCGCCTTGTCGGCCCAAGATATGGTGGCATACCCGTAATCCAAGGAGCCTTGATACGCCCGCCATGACTATTCCTCTGATTTCCCCCTCAATTCTGTCTGCAGACTTCGCCCGGCTGGGAGAGGAAGTGCGCGCCATCGACGAAGCCGGGGCGGACTGGATCCACGTCGATGTGATGGACGGGCATTATGTGCCCAACATCACCATCGGCCCCGCCGTGGTCAAGGCGTTGCGCCCGCACACGGCCAAGCCCTTCGACGTGCACCTGATGATTTCGCCGATCGACGCGTATCTCGAAGCGTTCGCCGATGCCGGCGCAGATAACATCACCGTGCATCCCGAAGCTGGCCCCCACATTCATCGCACCGTGCAGACGATCCGCAACCTGGGCAAGAAGGCCGGCATCGCGCTGAACCCTGGCACCCCGGCCAAGATGCTGGACTATCTGATCGACGACATCGACCTGGTGCTTGTGATGAGCGTCAACCCCGGTTTCGGTGGGCAAAGCTTCATCTCCAGCCAGCTTCGCAAGATCGAGGCGGTGCGCAAGATGATCGACAAGTCGGGCCGCGACATTCGCCTTGAAGTGGACGGCGGCGTGGATCCGCACACCGCGCCGCAATGCGTGTCCGCCGGCGCTGACGTGCTGGTGGCGGGGTCGGCTACCTTCAAGGGTGGGCCGGCGCAGTATGCGGGTAACATCAAGACGCTCAAGGGTCTGGGCTGAACGTGGCCGGACGCGCCCGTTTCTGGCCGGCGGCGGGCAAGTCGGACTCGCCGGGTGAGGCTGCGCCGTCACCAGAAGGAGCGGGTGGCGAGGGGGCTGACGTCGAGCGCCAGTCCGCGCTGGCGTCAACCGGCGGGCGGGTCGACTCCGGTCAGGCTGAGCCGGGGCGCGCCCTCGCGCTCGTCGATTTCTGCCCGCCCGCGGTAGGCGTTGGTGCGCGCTTGATCAGGCTGGCCTATCGCATCGGCGTGCCAGGGGCCATGCTATCCGCGCCAATGGGAAAGAAGGGGCGGACCCGGCTGCTGGCCACGGTCAACAACACCCTGCCTGGCAACCGCGCCGCCGGCACCGCGATCCGCGCCGGACACTTTCTGGTGCACGGCGCCAAGACGCCGATCGCGCAGGTCGATTTCACCGGCACCGCCCGTGTTACCCCGCCGCTGGAAAAGGTGGTGCACACGTTTTCGTGGTTGACCGATCTTGAGGCCTGCGCCCCGCGCGAACAAGGCGCGCCGGTGGCCGAGCGTATCCTCACTGCATGGCTGCAGGCCCACCCCAAGCTGCCGCCACGGCCCGGCAAGGGCCCGGCGTGGAGCGTTGGCAACACCGGCGCGCGCCTTGCCAACTGGCTTGCCCATGCGCCGCTCATCCTGTCAGGGGACAAGGCGCTGCGGGTGCGCACGCTGGCGCATATCGCGGCGACCGCGCGCTGGCTCGATCGCCATGTCGGGCAGGCCGAAGATGGCGTTTCGGAAGTTGCCGGCTGGGTCGGCATCGTGTGCGCCGGCCTGTTGCTGCCGGACGGGCGTCCGCGCCGGCTGTTCGGTGAAGCCGGGCTGATCAAGGCGCTGGGCGAACTGATCGGCGACGATGGCGGCGTCCTGTCGCGCAGCCCGCTGGCGCAGATGGAAGCGATCGCCCTGCTGGTGCGCCTGCGCAACTGCTATCACGCCACCCGCCGCGATGCGCCGCCCGCGATCGAGCGGGTGGTGGAACTGCTGGTGCCGCCGCTGCTGGCCTTGACGCATGGCGATGGCGGGCTGGGTTCCTGGCAGGGCGGCTGGGCGGTGTCCGCAGAAGATGTCGAAGGTCTGGTTCGCGCCAGCGGCGTGCGCACGCGCCCGCTGCGCGATGTACGTCAGTGGGGCTACCAGCGCGTTGTGGCGCACAAGTCCGTGCTGCAATTTGATACCGCGCCGCCGCCGATGCCGGCACAGGCGCGCTTTGGCTGTGCGTCCACGCTGGCGTTCGAATTGTCGCACGGGCCGCATCGCCTGATCATCAACTGCGGCGGCGCGGCCAGCGGGGGCGGCCTAGTGCCGATCCGGCTGGAACAGGGCCTGCGGGCCACCGCCGCCCATTCCACGCTGACGCTGGACGATGCCAATTCCACCGCCGTTCTCATCAACGGGATGATCGGCTCGGGCGTCACTGAAGTTGCGGTGGACCGCAAGACGCTGGCGCAGGAAAAAGGCGCCACCGCCACCCGGATCGAAGCCAGTCACAACGGCTACGTCGCGCGCTACGGCCTGACCCACCAGCGTATCCTGCTGCTGCGCGATGATGGCAGCGAACTGCGCGGCGAGGATCTGCTGCTGCCCGCCAGCCGCAAGGCCAAGCGTGGCAAGGTGGGCTTTGCGATCCGCTTTCACCTGGGCCCGGACGTGGATGTCAGCCTGACGGCGGACGGCCAGGGTGTTGGCCTGCTGCTACCCGACGGCGGCTACTGGCTGTTCCGTTCTGGCGGCGAAGATGCCCAGGTATCGGTGGAAGATTCGCTGTGGGTCGATGGGCAGGGCCGCCCGCAGGCCACGCAGCAGATTGTTGTGCAAGGGCTGGTATCGCGTGGTGGTGGCACATTCGGCTGGATCATCAAGAAGATGAACTGACGGCCAGTGGCTTCCGCACGGCCCGCGTGGCGGACAGTGCGCCTTGGCCGTACTTGCCCCGATCTGCCCGCCGTCCTAAGGGCCCGCCCGGAAACGCCTCGCCCCGAAAACACTTCGAATCGCCAAGGAACCCGCCATGTCCGATACCGTCCAGATCCGCCGCGCCCTGCTGTCGGTGTCCGACAAGACCGGGCTGGCGCAGCTTGGCAAGGTGTTGAGCGATCGCGGCGTGGAACTGGTGTCCACCGGCGGCACCGCCAAGGCCCTGCGCGATGCGGGCCTTGCGGTGAAGGACATCGCCGAGATCACCGGCTTTCCCGAAATGATGGACGGGCGCGTCAAGACGCTGCACCCGATGGTGCACGGCGGCCTGCTGGCGGTGCGCGACAATCCCGAACATGCCGCGGCCATGGCCGAGCATCACATCGGCGCGATCGATCTGGTGGTGGTCAATCTTTATCCCTTCGAAGCGACGGTGGCCAAGGGCGCTGGCCGCGACGAAGTGATCGAGAATATTGACATCGGCGGCCCCTCGATGGTCCGTTCGGCGGCGAAGAACCACGCCTATGTCACCATCGTCACCGATCCTTCGGATTACGAAGGCCTGCTGGTGGAACTGGAGGCGACGGATGGCTGCACCACGCTAGGCTTCCGCAAGCTGATGGCCGCCCGCGCCTTCGCGCAGACCGCAGCTTATGACGCCATGATCAGCCAGTGGTTCGCCTTTGCCGACCAGGGCCTTGAATTTCCGGAGATGCTCAGCGTCAATGGCCGGTTGGCGACGGGCCTGCGCTACGGCGAGAACCCGCATCAGAACGCGGCACTGTATACCCCTACCGGTCCGTTCACGCCGGGGCTGGCGCAGGCCGAGCAGGTGCAGGGCAAGGCACTGTCCTACAACAATTACAACGATGCCGACGCGGCGCTGGAGCTGGCCGCCGAGTTTCGGGGACAGAAGCCGGCAGTCGTCATCGTCAAACATGCGAACCCGTGCGGCGTGGCGCAGGCCGATTCGCTGCTCGACGCCTGGGAAGGCGCGCTGGCGTGTGACGACGTGTCCGCGTTTGGCGGGATCGTCGCTGTGAACCAGACGCTGGACGGCCCCACCGCCGAAGCGATTTGCAGGATTTTCACCGAAGTCGTCGTCGCCCCCGATGCCGATGAAGAGGCGCGCGCGTTTTTCGCCCGCAAGAAGAACCTGCGGCTGCTTCTGACCGGTGGCTTGCCGGACCCGCGCCGCCCCGGCCTGACCGTGCGCCAGATCACCGGCGGGCTGCTGGTCCAGGGACGGGACAACGGCGCGATCGCGTTTGACGATCTCAAGGTCGTCACCAAGCGCGAACCCACCGACCGTGAACTGGCGGACTGCCTGTTCGCGTGGACCGTGGCGCGCCACGTGAAATCGAACGCCATCGTCTATGCCCGCGATGGCGTTACCGCCGGCATCGGCGCAGGCCAGATGAATCGGCGCGATTCCTCGCGCATCGCGGCGATGAAGGCTGCCGAGGCCGCTGAAAAGTTTGGCTGGGACAAGGCCCGCACCGTGGGATCGGCGGTCGCGTCGGACGCCTTCTTCCCGTTCGCGGACGGGCTGCTGGCCGCTGCCGAAGCCGGCGCCACGGCCGTGATCCAGCCGGGCGGGTCCATCCGGGACGATGAAGTGATTGCAGCTGCCGATGAAGCCGGGCTTGCCATGGTCTTCACCGGCATGCGCCACTTCAAGCATTGAGCGGCTGAAAAGGGGACGGCGCAGTGACGATAGGCTGGCTCGGTCCCCTTGTCGTAGTGGGCTTCCTGACCGGACTGACGCTGGCGTCCGTTCTATTGCGGCTGGGGCGAATCGGGTCGCGGCGCAGCATTCTTGCAGCCGTCGCCTTACCCTTCGGCTGCGCCGCGCTGCCGGTCGCTGGATTGGTTGTAACATCCATCATTGTGGCAGCTTGGCGGCATTAGCCACCATGTTCCTGCCGTTCGTCGCTTGAAAGCCTCGTTTCACCGCAAGGCTGCCAGATAACGGCGCTCGTTCACTGGACGGCAAGACACTTGCGGCCAATGGGGCTGCACACATTCCTCAGGAGCCATGGGGCTCCGCTCGCAGCATTGAAAGCCGATCCCGCCATGAAGTTCATCAAAGGCGAATTTTCCCGTTTCTTCGCGCTTGGTTTTGCCGGTGGGGCGCTGCTGGTGCTCGGCGCGATGGGGATCGGTACGATCACGCCGCTGGCGCATGACATCGTGCCCCCTGCGCAGGCTGCCCAAAGCCACTGACGCGCATCGGCACCCGATCGCGGTGCCGATTGCCTAGGGCCGCGCCAGTCCCCATATAGGCGGCATGGCAGGTCATAATCATCACGAACATTCGGGCGACCATCTGGTCACCGCCGCGCGCGCCGCATTGACCGGGGCTGGAGAGCAGTGGACCGAAATGCGGGCCGACGTGTTCGGCGCATTGGCGGATCGCGAACGTCCGGCCTCCGCTTACGATCTGGCCGAAAGTGTCTCCGCGCTGCGTGGCAAACGGGTAGCGCCCAACAGCGTCTACCGCATTCTCGACCTTTTCGTTCGAAACAATCTGGCGCGGCGGGTGGAAAGCGCCAACGCTTATGTGGCCAACAGCCATCCCGGGTGCCAGCATGACTGCATCTTTCTGATCTGCGACAGCTGCGGACAGGCCGTTCACATCGACGATGACAAACTCACCGGCGCGCTGGTGGGTGCGGCGCGCCAAGCCGGCTTTGTGGATATACGCCCGGTGGTGGAACTGCGCGGGATCTGCGCCAGCTGCAGCTGACCGGGCGGCCACGACCACGTCTTTGCCAAAAGACTGTGCGACCAAGCCGATTGCGGCGCGATATTGCAGACAGGATCAATCGACAGGCTAGTCACAAGCGTGTAGGGCACGAGTAATGAACGCCAAACCGGCCACGCCTCTACTCGACACGGTTTCGACTCCCGAAGACCTGCGCACACTCAAGCCCGCGCAATTGCGCCAGCTGGCAGACGAGTTGCGAACCGAAACGATATCCGCTGTCGGGCAGACCGGCGGGCATCTGGGGTCCGGTCTTGGCGTCGTCGAATTGACCGTCGCCATTCATTATGTGTTCGATACGCCGGTGGATCGACTGGTGTGGGACGTTGGTCATCAGGCCTATCCGCACAAGATCCTGACCGGGCGGCGGGACCGTATCCGCACCTTGCGGCAGGGCGGCGGGTTGTCCGGCTTCACCAAGCGGTCAGAAAGCGAATACGACCCGTTCGGCACGGCGCACAGCTCCACCTCGATTTCGGCAGCTCTTGGGTTTGCCATCGGCAGCAAGATCAAGGGCGAGCCCGGGCGCGGGATCGCGGTGATCGGCGATGGCGCGATGAGCGCCGGCATGGCCTACGAGGCGATGAACAACGCGGCGGAAGCCGGCAATCGCCTGATCGTCATCCTCAACGACAACGATATGTCGATCGCGCCGCCGGTGGGCGGACTATCCGCCTATCTGGCGCGATTGGTATCCTCCGGCCAGTTCCTGGGCCTGCGCGAACTGGCCCGCAAGTTCGCGCGCCGGCTGCCACGCCCGCTGCACGTTGCTGCCAAGAAGACCGACGAATTCGCCCGCGGCATGGCCATGGGCGGCACCTTGTTCGAGGAACTGGGCTTCTACTACGTCGGACCGCTGGATGGGCATGATCTTGATGCGCTGGTTCCGGTGCTGGAAAACGTGCGAGATGCCGGCGAAGGCCCGATTCTTGTCCACGTCGTCACCCAGAAGGGTAAGGGGTACACCCCGGCGGAACAGGCGGCGGACAAGTATCATGGCGTACAGACCTTCAACGTCGTGACCGGCGAACAGGCCAAAGCGCCGGCTGGTCCGCCCAGCTATACGGGCGTTTTCGCCAAGGCGCTGGTGGCAGAAGCCGCCAATGATCCGACGATCTGCGCGATTACCGCCGCGATGCCGGCCGGCACGGGGCTTGATGCATTTGCAAAGCAGTTTCCTGATCGCAGTTTTGACGTGGGCATCGCCGAACAGCACGCCGTCACCTTTGCGGCGGGTCTGGCAGCGCAAGGCATGCGGCCGTTCTGCGCCATCTACTCCACGTTCCTCCAGCGCGCGTTCGACCAGGTGGTGCATGATGTGGCGATCCAGAACCTTCCGGTGCGTTTCGCGATCGACCGCGCGGGGCTGGTGGGCGCGGACGGGGCAACGCACGCCGGCTCGTTCGACATTACCTATCTTGCAACCCTGCCCAACCTGGTGGTGATGGCGGCGGCGGACGAAGTGGAATTGGTCCACATGGTCCATACCGCCGCGCGGTACGATGCCGGGCCGATCGCGTTTCGCTATCCGCGCGGTAACGGCGTCGGTCTTGCTTTGCCCGAAACGCCGCAACTACTGGAAATCGGCAAGGGGCGCGTCGTACGCGAAGGCACCAAGGTTGCGCTGCTCTCGCTCGGCACGCGCCTGAGCGAGGCGCTCAAGGCCGCCGATGTGCTGGAAGCCCGCGGCCTGTCAACGACAGTGGCCGACTTGCGGTTCGCCAAGCCGCTCGACACCGATCTGATCCGCCGCCTGATGCTGACTCACGAAGTGATTGTGACGGTGGAGGAAGGTTCGATCGGGGGACTTGGCGCGCATGTGCTGACGATGGCAAGCGACGAAGGGCTGACCGATGCCGGCCTGAAAATTCGCACCATGCGCCTGCCGGACGTGTTCCAGGATCAGAACAAGCCCGATGCGCAATACGACGAGGCGGGCCTCAATGCACCGCAGATCGTGGACACCGTGCTGAAAGCCCTGCGCTACAACAGCGCGGGCGTTGCCGAAGCCAGGGCCTGAATTCCAGCCGTTTACGCCGTGTCGTTTGGTCTACGGCCACATCCTGGTTATACCTGAAGCAGGCGCGGGTGCTACCAAGCATCGCGCCCGTTTTTGGTGCCGCTGTGGCATCAGTAGTTGGAGCCCCACCAGTTGCCGCCGGGCAGGTAGTCCCAGATGGAGAACTTCGGGTTCCTCGGACGCCTTAATTTACGTTCATAGCCGCATGGGCAAACGAAAAGGCCGGGGATTGCTCCCCGGCCTTTTGCATGTCTGGCATTTGGGATGATGGTGCGAGCCGCATGGCCCGCACCATCACGGCTTTATCAGAAGCCCATGTCCCCCATGCCGCCCATGCCGCCGCCGCCCATCGGGGGCATTGCCGGCTTGTCTTCGGCACGCTCCACGATCGCCGCTTCCGTGGTGATCAGCAGGCCGGCTACCGAGGCGGCGTCCTGCAGCGCGGTGCGCACGACCTTGGTGGGGTCGATCACGCCAGCGGCCTTCAGGTTTTCGTACACGTCGGTCGCGGCGTTGAAGCCGATGTTCTCGTCCGTCTGGTCAAGCAGCTTGCCGGAAACCACCGCGCCGTCGCTGCCGGCGTTTTCGGCAATCTGGCGCACCGGGGCAACGATCGCCTTGCGGACGATGTCGATACCGCGGGTCTGGTCTTCGTTGGCGCCGGTCAGGCCTTCCAGGGCGCGCGTTGCGTACAGCAGGGCCGTACCGCCGCCAGGGACGATGCCTTCTTCAACCGCAGCGCGGGTCGCGTGCAGCGCGTCGTCGACGCGGTCCTTGCGCTCCTTCACTTCGACTTCCGAAGCGCCGCCAACCTTGATGACGGCCACGCCGCCGGCCAGCTTCGCCAGACGCTCTTGCAGCTTCTCGCGGTCGTAGTCCGAAGTGGTGACTTCGATCTGCGAACGGATCTGCTCGACCCGGCCCTTGATGTCTTCGGCCGAACCGTTGCCATCGACGATGGTCGTGTTGTCCTTGTCGATGGTGACCTTCTTGGCCTGGCCCAGCATGCCGAGCGTGACGCTCTCCAGCTTGATGCCCAGGTCTTCAGAGATCATCTCGCCGGCGGTCAGCGTGGCGATGTCGCCCAGCATGGCCTTGCGACGATCGCCGAAGCCCGGCGCCTTGACGGCGGCGATCTTCAGGCCGCCACGCAGCTTGTTGACGACGAGCGTGGCCAGAGCCTCACCCTCGATGTCCTCGGCGATGATGAGCAGCGGACGGCCCGACTGCACGACCGCTTCCAGAATCGGAAGCAGCGCCTGGAGCGACGAGAGCTTCTTTTCGTGGATGAGGATGTACGGGTTTTCGAGTTCGACCGTCATCTTCTCGGGGTTGGTGACGAAGTAGGGCGATAGGTAGCCGCGGTCGAACTGCATGCCTTCGACGACGTCGAGTTCGAATTCGAGACCTTTGGCCTCCTCGACAGTGATCACGCCTTCCTTGCCGACGCGGTCCATGGCTTCGGCGATCTTCTCGCCGACTTCCACGTCACCGTTGGCCGAGATGATGCCGACCTGGGCGATTTCCGACGAACCGGAAACCGGGGTCGAACGGGCCTTGAGGTTTTCGACAACCTTGAGGACAGCGATGTCGATGCCGCGCTTGAGGTCCATCGGGTTGATGCCGGCCGCGACCGACTTCATGCCTTCGCGCACGATGGCCTGGGCCAGTACGGTTGCCGTGGTGGTGCCGTCACCGGCCTTGTCGTTGGCCTTGCTGGCCACTTCGCGCAGCATCTGCGCGCCCATGTTCTCGAACTTGTCCTTGAGTTCGATTTCCTTGGCGACGGTAACGCCGTCCTTGGTGATGCGCGGGGCGCCGAAGCTCTTGTCGATGACGACGTTGCGGCCTTTGGGGCCCAAGGTCACCTTGACGGCGTTGGCGAGCGTATCCACGCCGGCCAGAATGCGCTCACGAGCGTCGCGCGAAAAGCGTACGTCCTTGGCTGCCATGATAGAATTCCTTTTGTTAGATCAGGTAGTGGGAAGCGGCAGATCTCAGGCGATGACGCCCAGGATGTCCGATTCCTTCATGATGAGCAGGTCTTCGCCGCTGACCTTGACTTCGGTGCCGGACCACTTGCCGAACAGCACGCGGTCGCCAACAGTGACGTCGAGCGGCGTGATCGTTCCGTTTTCAGCGCGGGCGCCCGTGCCGACGGCGACGATTTCGCCCTCAGCCGGCTTTTCCTTGGCGCTGTCAGGAATGATGATGCCGCCGGCCGTCTTCTCTTCGGCTTCGACGCGGCGCACGAGAACACGGTCGTGCAGCGGGCGGAAAGTCATTGGGGTGTCTCCCTTAATCCAACGAACATAAAAACTGGGTTGGCACTCATCAGTTGAGAGTGCCAACGAGCGTCGATATGGTCTTGGAGTGGGGGTGCGTCAAGCGCCGCGTGTCAGAAAAATCATGCGGCGTATGGCGCTTGGCGATCAACCGGTAGGACGCCCCGATGACCCGGTCATGACAGGCCGACGATCGGCGCCGAATGCGGACTTTGGCCCGTCGGCAACAGTCCCAGCCGCCCGCGCCAGTACCAGCGTGCCAACAGCAGCACCGCCGCGACGGTCAAGCCTACGGCAAGGCCGATCCACACGCCGACCCCGCGCAAGGGCGTGAACAGCCCCAGGGCGACGGAGGTGGTGAAGCCGGCCAGCCAGTAGCCCACAATGGCGATGACCGCAGGCACGCGGGTATCCTGCAGGCCGCGCAAGGCGCCGGCGGCCACCGCCTGCAGCCCGTCAGTCAACTGGAATACGGCGGCGACAAACAGGTATTGTACCGCCAGCGCGACGAGCGTTGCGTTGGCCGGCGCGGTCACATCCAGATAAGCGGACAGGATCGTGCGCGGGAAGGCCAGCATGGCGAAGGCGGAGAGCCCGACGAACGCCATGCCGGTGCCAAGGGCCGCCCAACCGGCGCGGCCGATGGCATCGCGGTTCCCGGCGCCGTAGTGGTAGCCCACGCGGATAGTCGCGGCCTGCCCGATGCCGAACGGCACCTGAAAGGCGAAGGCGGCGATCTGCAGCGCCACGGTATGGGCCGCCAGTTCGGTTTCTCCCACCCGGCCCATCAGGAACGCCGCGCCGCTGAACAGGCCGCCCTCCGCGATGAGCGTGGCGGAGATCGGCAGGCCCAGCACCAGCATCTGACGCATGCGCTGCCACTCCGGTCGCCACCAGCGCCCGAAGATGCGAAATCGCCGCAAGGTGCGGTTGAAACGGATCGCCAACACGTATGCGACAACCGTGCTGCACGCAGTGATGGCGCTGGCAATGGCCGACCCCGTCAGCCCCAGCGCAGGGGCTCCCAGGTTACCAAACACAAGCGCGTAGTTGCCCAGCGCGTTCACGCCGATCGACAAAGCGGTGATCAGCGTCGCGAAGACTGGCCAGCCCAGCGTGGACACGAACGTGCGCAACACGTTGGCCACCGCCATCGGCACCAGCGCCAGCGAGAGCACCTTGATAAAGTGACCGGCGATCTGCGCGACATGGGCATCCTGCCCGGTCGCCAGCATGATCCGCTGACCCTGGAACGAGATGGCGACCGTCACCAGCCCGATCGTGACCGCCACCCACAAGGCCATGCGTACCGAGCGGCGCACTTCGCGCACCGAATGGCGCCGTCGGCCCACTTCCGCCGCGATCAGCGGAGCGACGGCCCCGGTCACGCCGTTGAGGCCCATCATCAGAACTGCCACGATGGCCACGGCAAGGCTGGAGGCGGCAAGCGATTCCTGACCAAGCCGGGCCACGAAGATCACGTCCACCGCAAAAACGGCCATCTGCAGCATGTTGGCCAAGGCAAGCGGCGCGGCCAGCCGCACGGTGGCGGCCAGTTCGGTGCGGAACGGATGGGTTGGGATGCTGCCCGACATAGGCCCGCGCGATAGGGGGCGCGGCGCGCGAGGGAAAGCGTTTCCTTGGCAGCGTTATGCTTTGGCCATCAGGCGCGCGATCGGGCCAGACACGAAAAGGGCCTTGCGCGATCCCGTGCGCAAGGCCCTCGTGGTGCGGCGTTCGGGACAGACAACGCCGCGGGTATGCGTTCAGACTTTCCGGCCGGGGGCGGGAGCCTGTTCCACGGGTGCTTCTGCCTTTGCAGGGATCGCCTGCGTGGTCGGCTTGGCGGCATCGCAGCCGTCCGATGCGGCTTGCACGACCTGGGGTGCTGCGCCCGAACCGTCCGAGTTGTACGTGGTGGCGCGGGTGCAGCCGTGCGCGTCGGTAGTGGATGAATAATACGTCACATGCATACCTTGCGGCATGTCGCCGACCAAGGTGACGCCCGGAGCGCCGGTGCTATCGCTGGCCTGCACCGCGCGCTGCTGCATGTGCGCGGCCTGATGCTGCATAAGCGCGGCGCGCTGCATCATAGCGGCCATCTGCGCATCCATCATCGCCGATATCTGCGCCATCGATGCAAACGGATCGGGCGCGGCTTCTTGCGTCATTGCTGCCGGCACCACCTGCACCTGTGGCGGCACATCGCCGCTGTACTGCACCTGCACGACCACCTCATCGGGCGCTGCCAAGTTCATAGTGTGAATCTGCTGCGTGGCGGCTTGCGCGACGCCTGCGCCGAGCAGTGCCAGTACGGCGCCGCCGACAAGGTATTTGCGTTGAAGCATTCGCATGGGGTTCAATCCTCCTTGGTAATGCGACCCTGCGTTGAGGAGGACAGGTTGCTACCGCAAAGCTGAACGCACGATTACAACCGCAAACGAAAAGGGCGACCCGTTGCCGGGCCGCCCTTTCCTGATTTCCACCGGAAGACCCGGCAAGAAGCTTACTTGAGTTCGACGGTACCGCCGGCTTCTTCGATCTTCTTCTTGATGTCTTCGGCTTCAGCCTTGTTAATGCCTTCCTTGACGGCCTTGGGCGCGCCTTCGACAAGAGCCTTGGCTTCAGCGAGGCCCAGGCCGGTGATGGCGCGGACTTCCTTGATGACCTGGATCTTCTTGCCACCGTCGCCGGTGAGGATGACGTCAAATTCGGTCTTCTCTTCGGCAGCGGCCGGAGCGTCGCCCGAAGGGGCGGCAACGGCAACGGCAGCAGCGGCGGAAACGCCCCATGCTTCTTCAAGCGCCTTGGCGAGGTCAGCGGCCTCGAGGACGGTCAGCTTCGACAGTTCTTCTACAAGCTTGGCGATGTCGGCCATGATATTCACTCCTGATCCTGTGGTCCGCCGCCGGCCTCATGCCGAACGGCGGAATAAATCGTTAGAAACGTGCTGCTTTCGCTCGCGCTCAGGCGGCGTCCTTCTCGGCGTACGCGGCGAAGACGCGGGCCAGCTTGGCCGCCGGAGCGGTGGACAGCTGGGCGATCTTGGTCGCGGGAGCCTGAACGAGGCCGATGAGCTTGGCGCGCAGTTCGTCGAGCGAGGGCATCGAGGCGAGAGCCTTGACACCGTCCGCGTTCAGAACCAGCGACCCCATCGCGCCGCCGACGATCTCGATCTTGTCGGTCGTCTTGGCGAATTCGACGACGGCCTTGGCAGCGGCGACGGGGTCCACGGATGTGGCGATGGCCGTCGGGCCGGTCAGGAAGTCGCCGATACCGGCATAGTCGGTATCTACGATGGCAAGCTTGGCAAGACGGTTCTTCGCAACCTTGTAGGTCGCACCCGCATCACGGATCTTTCCGCGCAGGGCGGTGGACTGGGCCACCGTCATGCCGAGGTTGCGGGTGATGACCACCACGCCGACCTCGTTGAAGACCGCGCTGAGAGTGGCGACCGATTCGGCTTTCTGCGAACGATCCATGCCTTACTCCTTCACAATGGCTACACGCGGCGTGAACCTCGCGTAGCCGGCTACGTGTGTCCGCAATGCCGTGAGGCGCTGCGGGCGATTCCGTTCGAAGGGGAAGGAGCTTCGCGCTGAAGCACGAAAATGGCACCACGCTTTTGAAAAGCGAACGGCCGGAATAATTCCTGTTCCCCGCCTAGGCTGCAAATTAAGAAGGAAACCCTCAGCAACTGTCTCGGACGGACGACAGCACAAAAATCGAAAAAAACGATTCCCGCACCGGTCGAGCGGGCCCAATGATGGAAACGTACCGCCGAGTCAAGCGCAGCAGGAATGTTGGGATTTGCGAAAAAGGGCGACCCCATACGGAGCCGCCCTTTCGCGTGACGGTATTGGATTGGTGGTTAAGCGTCGATCAGCGGTGGCTTTTCTGAATGTCTGACCTGATCGGTGCGCGGTATCGAAGGCTGGTAGGTACGATAATCGAACGGCGTGTTCTGCATCGTCACCTCCTGATGTTCCGCATGCTGCAACTGGATACGGGCCCGACGCATCCTCGCCTTGCGCGAGGTGAACGGATTGCCCTCGTCCGGCTCTGCCGCGACCATGCTCTCCAGCAGGGCCTGACGCTCTTCGGGCGAATGCGGCATACCCGCAGTGGCCAGCACCCGGCTCGCGGTGTTACCCGACAGCGTGGGCATTGCAGGGCGCGCGACCTCGCGGGCGACGGCCATTTGCGCTGGTTCGGCCTCTAAAGCCGTTTCAGCCAGCGATGCGGGCGCGTAGTCGGCCTCGTCATACTCCGGCTCGTTGCGACGGCGGCGACGCAGCGCAAAAATTCCGAGGCCTGCAACGCCTAGTGCCGCGAGAATGCCAGCAATCCCTGCGACCGGCACGTTCGACTGCTGCGTGGCCGGAACGACTGGCGTCGTCGCACGGGCGGCGGGCTTGGCTACGGGCGCCGGCGACACGGCGGCACGCGGGACCGCGCCTGAGGCCAGCGCGCTGTCATTAGCCGCGGCCTGATCACGGGTCGCGGGCACAGCAGGCTTGACCGGCGAACGACGCGCAGCTTCGATCGGCGTGCGGCCCGCGGCGCGCCTGACCGCAGCGACCGGCGGGGCTGTATCACTCGTCGATGCGGTTTCGGCGCTATCAGTCGGCGCAGCCACCGATTCCGATGCTGGCGGCGGGGCCGAAATCATGACCGGCGGTGTACCATAAGCTGTGCTGGCAGGCGGCGTTGTGTCTGCAGGCGGGGGGGACGGCAATACGATCGTTGGCTGCGGCGCGGGTGCAGGGACTGGCGCGGGCGCTATAGCGGGGGCCGACTGTACATCTTGTGCATGAGCCGATCCTGCCGGGATTGCGGAAAGCGCGAAAACGGCGGCGATCGCCGTCATGGCGCGGGACGAGCGGGGGGTGCTTGTGTTTTCCATGCAAGTAGCAACACGCAAAACGGCACGAAGTCGTATTGCGCCCGCGAAATACAGGATAAGTTGACGGGCAATTTGCGACGAGTTGATCGAAATAAACCAAATTACTATGTGCTAATCGCCTGCATTTCTTGCTGCCAGATTAACGGAAATGGCACAGTCACGCGGTTTGACATAGTGGGGGGCGGCTTCTATATGCGGCTCTCGCTCGATCGCTTCGAGCAAGGCGGGTCCATGCGCGGGGACGTGCCCGGGAAGGAAGCGATCAGGTTTCATCCGACGTCGAAGGCTGCGGGCTGCAAGTGCTTTTCTATGAAAAAGCGCCGCGTCTGGCGGCCTTTTGCGCGTTCGGATGGCTTGCCTTGAAAGCAGGCGTTCTCGCGACGACGAAATTTCCGGGCCGGCGCGCACCAGTTGCGAATCGGCCCTTTGTAAGAGGCAAGTCCAGCTCATGGCAACCAAGCCCATCGAACCCGGCGTGACCAATCCGGTGCGTTCCGCAAAGAAGCGTATCCGCAAGATCTTCGGTGACATCCACGAAGTCGTGCAGATGCCCAACCTGATCGAAGTGCAGCGCGAGAGCTATGAGCAGTTCCTGCGCTCGGACCCGTCGATCGGCTATGTCTCCGGACTGGAAAAGACCTTGCGGTCGGTGTTCCCGGTGCGCGATTTTGCGGGCACCAGCGAACTGGACTTCGTTCACTACGAACTGGAAGATCCCAAGTACGACGTGACCGAGTGCCGCCAGCGCGGCATCACGTATGCCGCACCGATGAAGGTGACGCTGCGCCTGATCGTGTTCGAGGTGGACGCCGAGACGGAAACCCGTTCGGTCCTCGATATCAAGGAGCAGGACGTTTACATGGGCGACATGCCGCTGATGACGAAGAACGGCACGTTCTTCATCAATGGCACTGAGCGCGTCATCGTCTCGCAGATGCACCGTTCGCCCGGCGTGCTGTTCGACCACGATCGCGGCAAGACCCACGCTTCGGGCAAGTTCCTGTTCGCCGCGCGCGTGATCCCCTATCGCGGTTCCTGGCTCGACTTCGAATTCGACGCCAAGGATATCGTCAACGTCCGCATCGACCGTAAGCGCAAGCTCCCCGTCACGTCGCTGCTGTATGGCCTGGGCCTCGATAGCGAAGCGATCCTTGACTACTTCTACCAGACCATCGCGTGGAAGCGCGGGTCGGGTGGCTGGCAGCTGCCGTACACCCCCGAAGCATGGCGCGGCGCCAAGCCGACGTTCGACATCGTCGATGCGAAGTCGGGCGAAGTCGTGTTCGCCGCCGGCACCAAGATTTCGCCGCGCGCCGCCAACAAGGCGCAGAAGGACGGCCTTGAGGAACTGCTGATCCCGACCGAAGAAATCTTCGGACGTTATTCCGCGAAGGACCTCATCGACGAGTCCACCGGCCGCATCTACATCGAGGCCGGCGACGAAGTTTCGCCTGAGAACCTGGAAGCGCTCGACAAGGCCGGTATCGACCGCATCGAACTGCTGGACATCGACGAGATCAACACCGGTCCGTGGATCCGCAACACGCTCAAGGCCGACAAGGCCGAGAACCGCGAGATGGGCCTTGAGGCCATTTACAAGGTGATGCGCCCCGGCGAGCCGCCGACCAAGGAAACCGCAGAAGCGCTGTTCGACGGCCTGTTCTTCGATGCCGACCGCTACGACCTGTCGGCCGTGGGCCGCGTCAAGATGAACATGCGCCTTGGCCTTGATGCCGAGGACACGGTCACCACCCTGCGCGTCGAGGATATCCTTGCCGTGGTGAAGGAACTGGTGAACCTCAAGGACGGCAAGGGCGAGATCGACGACATCGACAATCTCGGCAACCGCCGCGTGCGTTCGGTGGGCGAGTTGCTGGAAAACCAGTACCGCGTTGGCCTGCTGCGCATGGAGCGCGCCGTGAAGGAGCGTATGTCCTCGGTCGACGTATCGACGGTCATGCCCAACGATCTCATCAACGCCAAGCCCGCAGTGGCCGCGGTGCGTGAGTTCTTTGGCTCCTCGCAGCTCTCGCAGTTCATGGACCAGACCAACCCGCTGTCCGAAGTAACGCACAAGCGTCGCGTGTCGGCGCTCGGGCCAGGCGGTCTGACGCGTGAGCGCGCTGGATTCGAAGTGCGCGACGTTCACCCCACCCACTATGGCCGTATCTGTCCGATCGAAACGCCGGAAGGCCCGAACATCGGTCTGATCAACTCGCTGTCCACTTTCGCCCGCGTCAACAAGTACGGCTTCATCGAAACGCCGTACCGCAAGGTGATCGACGGCAAGGTGACCGGCGATGTCGTGTATCTGTCCGCGATGGAGGAGCAGAAGCACACCGTCGCGCAGGCGTCGGCCGGCACCAACGAGGACGGCAGCTTCGCCGAAGAACTCGTCTCGGCCCGCCAGAACGGCGAGTTCGTGATGAGCCCGCGCGACCAGATCACGCTGATGGACGTTTCGCCCAAGCAGCTGGTGTCGGTCGCCGCATCGCTGATCCCGTTCTTGGAAAACGATGACGCCAACCGCGCGTTGATGGGCTCGAACATGCAGCGCCAGGCGGTGCCGCTGGTTCAGGCTGACGCGCCGTTCGTGGGCACCGGCATGGAAGGCACCGTGGCGCGCGATTCGGGCGCCGCGATTTCCGCCACCCGCGCCGGCGTGGTCGATCAGGTGGACGCCACCCGTATCGTGATCCGCGCCAGCGGCGATATCGAAGCCGGCAAGTCCGGCGTCGATATCTATCGTCTGCAGAAGTTCGAGCGTTCGAACCAGTCCACCTGCATCAACCAGCGTCCGCTGGTGAAGGTGGGCGACGTGGTCGAAAAGGGCGACATCCTGGCTGACGGTCCGTCGACCGAGCTGGGTGAACTGGCACTGGGCCGCAACAGCCTCGTCGCGTTCATGCCGTGGAACGGCTACAACTACGAGGACTCGATCCTGATCTCCGAGCGCATCGTCAAGGACGACGTGTTCACCTCGATCCATATCGACGAGTTCGAGGTGATGGCCCGCGACACCAAGCTGGGGCCAGAGGACATCACCCGCGACATTCCCAATGTCGGTGAGGAAGCCCTGCGCAACCTCGACGAGGCGGGAATCGTGTATGTGGGCGCAGAAGTGCACCCGGGTGATATCCTGGTCGGCAAGATCACGCCCAAGGGCGAATCGCCGATGACGCCGGAAGAAAAGTTGCTGCGCGCCATCTTCGGCGAAAAGGCGAGCGATGTGCGTGATACCTCGCTGCGCCTGCCCCCGGGCGTTTCGGGCACAATCGTCGATGTGCGCGTGTTCAACCGCCACGGTATCGAGATCGACGATCGTACCCGCGCGATCCAGAACGAGGAAATCGAACGCCTCGCCAAGGACCGTGAGGACGAGCGCGCGATCCTCAACCGCGCCACATACAACCGCCTGCGCGACATGCTGCTGGGCCAGGTTGCCGCATCTGCGCCCAAGGGCGTGAAGAAGGGTGGCGAGATCACCGAGGACGTGCTGGCTGAGGCCGAGCGCCACGAGTGGTGGAAGTTCGCGGTTGCGGACGACCACATGCAGTCGCAGCTCGAAGCGGTGAAGACCCAGTACGACGCCACCGTCAAGGCGATCCAGGAGAAGTTCGAGGATCGCAAGGAGAAGCTGGAGCGCGGCGACGAGCTGGCTCCGGGCGTGCTCAAGATGGTCAAGGTGTTCGTGGCGGTGAAGCGCAAGCTGCAGCCGGGCGACAAGATGGCTGGCCGTCACGGCAACAAGGGCGTCATTTCGCGCATCCTGCCGGTCGAGGACATGCCGTTCCTGGAAGACGGCACCCCGGTCGATCTCGTGCTCAATCCGCTCGGCGTGCCTTCGCGCATGAACGTCGGGCAGATCTTCGAAACCCACCTGGGCTGGGCCGCGCGTGGTCTGGGCCAGCAGGTGAAGCAGGCGCTGGAGGACTGGCGCCATGCCAACCCCAACCCGGAGACCGCAGCCCCGCCCGAAGCGGTGCGTGAGCGTTTGAAGGTGATCTACGGTGAGCATTACGTCGAGGACATCGAGAGCCGCGATACCGAATCGCTGCTCGAACTGGCGCAGAACGTCACCAAGGGCGTCCCCATGGGCACCCCGGTGTTCGACGGCGCGGTGGAAGCTGACGTTGCCGACATGCTGGCGCTGGCCGGGCTGCACAGTTCGGGTCAGTCTGACCTGTATGACGGACGCACCGGCGACAAGTTCGACCGCAAGGTGACGGTGGGCATCATCTACATGCTCAAGCTGCACCACCTTGTGGACGACAAGATCCACGCCCGTTCGATCGGGCCGTACAGCCTCGTCACCCAGCAGCCGCTGGGCGGTAAGGCGCAGTTCGGTGGCCAGCGCTTCGGAGAAATGGAGGTCTGGGCGCTCCAGGCCTATGGCGCGGCGTATACCTTGCAGGAAATGCTAACGGTGAAGTCGGACGACGTGGTCGGCCGCACCAAGGTCTACGAAGCGATCGTCAAGGGCGACGACACCTTCGAGGCCGGCATCCCTGAGAGCTTCAACGTGCTCGTCAAGGAAATGCGCTCGCTGGGCCTCAACGTCGAGCTGTCGTCCATCGACCGCGACGACGACGGCATCGCGATCGCGGCGGAGTGAATCGGCAGGAGCGCCGTTTAGCGACGGCGCTCCTGCGTTTCGCCCAAGACATTTGACCCTCCAGAGGGACTGAAAATATGAACGACCTTACAAAATTCACGAACCAGATGGCCAAGACCGAGACGTTCGACCAGATCCAGATTGGTCTGGCGAGCCCCGAGCGCATCCGCTCCTGGTCCTTCGGCGAAATCAAGAAGCCGGAAACCATCAACTACCGCACGTTCAAGCCCGAGCGTGACGGCCTGTTCTGCGCGCGCATCTTCGGTCCGGTGAAGGACTACGAGTGCCTGTGCGGCAAGTACAAGCGGATGAAGTACAAGGGTGTCGTGTGCGAAAAGTGCGGCGTCGAAGTCACCGTCACCAAGGTGCGCCGTGAGCGCATGGGCCACATCGAACTGGCCGCGCCGGTTGCGCACATCTGGTTCCTCAAGTCGCTGCCTTCGCGCATCGGCCTGCTGCTCGACATGCAGCTCAAGCTGCTTGAGCGCGTGCTGTACTTCGAAAGCTACATCGTCACCGAGCCGGGCCTGACCCCGCTCGAAAAGTACCAGCTGCTCACAGAAGACGAGATGCTGGACGCGCAGGACGAGTACGGTGAGGACGCCTTCACCGCCGGCATCGGCGCCGAGGCCGTCAAGCACATGCTGATGAACCTGGACCTGGAGCAGGAGCGGGCCGATCTGCTGCACGAGCTGGAGACCACCAAGTCCGAGCTCAAGCCAAAGAAGATCATCAAGCGGCTCAAGGTCGTGGAATCGTTCATCGATTCGGGCAACCGCCCGGAATGGATGATCCTCGACGTCGTGCCGGTCATCCCGCCCGAACTGCGCCCGCTGGTGCCGCTGGACGGCGGCCGCTTCGCCACGTCTGACCTTAACGACCTGTATCGCCGCGTCATCAACCGCAACAACCGTCTGAAGCGCCTGATTGAACTGCGCGCGCCTGACATCATCGTGCGCAACGAAAAGCGCATGCTGCAGGAAGCGGTCGATGCGCTGTTCGACAACGGCCGCCGCGGCCGCGTGATCACCGGCGCCAACAAGCGTCCGCTGAAATCGCTGTCCGACATGCTCAAGGGCAAGCAGGGCCGCTTCCGCCAGAACCTGCTGGGCAAGCGCGTCGACTATTCGGGCCGTTCGGTCATCGTTACCGGGCCGGAATTGAAGCTGCACCAGTGCGGCCTGCCCAAGAAGATGGCGCTCGAACTGTTCAAGCCGTTCATCTACGCCCGCCTCGATGCGAAGGGTCTGTCGATGACCCTCAAGCAGGCGAAGAAGTGGGTGGAAAAGGAGCGCAAGGAAGTCTGGGATATCCTGGACGAGGTGATCCGCGAACACCCGGTGATGCTCAACCGCGCGCCCACGCTGCACCGTCTGGGCATCCAGGCGTTCGAACCCGTGCTGATCGAAGGCAAGGCGATCCAGCTGCATCCGCTCGTCTGCTCGGCCTTCAACGCCGACTTCGACGGGGACCAGATGGCCGTCCACGTGCCGCTTTCGCTGGAAGCCCAGCTGGAAGCACGCGTGCTGATGATGTCCACCAACAACATCCTGTCGCCCGCCAACGGCAAGCCGATCATCGTGCCTTCGCAGGACATGGTGCTGGGCCTGTACTACCTGTCGCTGGATCGCACCGGCGAGCCGGGTGAGGGCATGAAGTTCGCCGACATGGCCGAAGTGCATCAGGCGCTGTTCCACGGAGCTGTCACCCTGCACTCGAAGATCGAGGCCCGCGTGCCGCAGACCGACGAAAAGGGTCAGCAGTACATGAAGCGCTTCGACACCACGCCGGGCCGCATGCTGCTGGGCGAATGCCTGCCCAAGAGCCACACGGTGCCCTTCGATGTCGTCAACCGCCTTCTCACCAAGAAGGAAATCGGCGACGTCATCGATCAGGTCTATCGTCACACCGGCCAGAAGGACACGGTACTGTTCGCCGACGCGATCATGAGCCTGGGCTTCCGCAACGCGTTCAAGGCTGGCATCTCGTTCGGCAAGGACGACATGATCATTCCGGAATCGAAGGTGGCCCTGGTCGCCGAGACCAAGGATCTGGTGGCTGACTACGAGCAGCAGTACCAAGACGGCCTGATCACCCAGCAGGAAAAGTACAACAAGGTGATCGACGCCTGGAGCCGTTGCGGCGATCAGGTGGCGAACGCCATGATGGACGAGATCAAGGCCCAGCCGATCGATCCGGAAACCGGCCGCATGGCGCAGATCAACTCGATCTACATGATGAGCCACTCCGGTGCGCGTGGTTCGCCTGCGCAGATGAAGCAGCTTGCCGGTATGCGCGGCCTGATGGCCAAGCCTTCGGGCGAGATCATCGAGACGCCGATCATCTCGAACTTCAAGGAAGGTCTGACCGTTCTTGAATACTTCAACTCCACGCACGGCGCCCGCAAGGGTCTGGCCGACACCGCGCTCAAGACGGCAAACTCGGGTTACCTGACCCGCCGTCTGGTCGATGTGTCGCAGGACTGCGTGGTGGTGGTCGACGACTGCGGCACCGAGCGGGCGCTGGAAATGCGCTCGATCGTGCAGGGCGGTTCGGTGATCGCCTCGCTTGCCGAGCGTATCCTGGGCCGCACCCTGGCCGAGGATATCGTCGACAAGGAAGGCAACACGATCGCGTCGAATGGGCAGCTGCTCGACGAAGCGGCGGTTGCCGCGATCGAGGCCACCGGCCTGCAGAACGCGCGCATCCGCTCGCCACTGGTCTGCGAAGCCACGCAGGGCGTGTGCGGCAAGTGCTACGGGCGCGATCTGGCCCGCGGCACGCCGGTGAACATCGGTGAGGCCGTGGGCGTTATTGCCGCGCAGTCCATCGGTGAGCCGGGCACGCAGCTGACCATGCGTACCTTCCACATCGGCGGTGCGGCGCAGCTGAACGAAACCTCGCACCTCGAAGCGATCAGCGCGGGCCATGTCGAATATCGCGACATTCCCACGATCGTGGACAAGCGCAACCGCCTGCTGTCGCTGGCGCGCAACGGCGAGATCATCCTGTTCGATACCGAAGGTCGCGAACGTGCAATCCACCGCGTGCCATACGGTACGGTGCTTTTGCACGCCAACGGCGCCAAGGTGGAGCAGGGCGAACGCCTGGCCGAATGGGATCCGTTTACGCTGCCGATCATCACCGAAACTTCGGGTATTGTGAAGTATCAGGACCTGATCGACACGCGCACGCTGACCGAGCATGTCGATGACGCCACTGGCATGACCAGCCGCGTCGTCACCGAGGATCGCTCGCCTGCCCGCGCCAAGAAGAAGGAAGATCTGCGTCCGCGCATCACCCTTCTGGATGACGAGAGCGGCGAATCGGCGCGCTACATGCTGGCCCCGGGCACAACGTTGTCGGTCGAGGACGGCCAGCGGATCGAGGCGGGCGACATCGTTGCCCGCGCCAGCCGCGAAGCCGCCAAGACCCGCGACATCACCGGTGGTCTGCCGCGCGTCGCCGAGCTGTTCGAGGCGCGCAAGCCCAAGGACAACGCGGTGATTGCCAAGGTATCTGGCCGGGTCGAGTTCGTGCGTGACTACAAGGCCAAGCGCAAGATCGCGATCATTCCCGAGGAAGGCGAACCGGTCGAGTACCTGATCCCCAAGTCCAAGGTCGTGGACGTGCAGGAAGGTGACTGGGTCAAGAAGGGTGACAACCTGGTTTCGGGCTCGCCCGATCCGCACGACATCCTCGAAGTGCTGGGCGTGGAAGCGCTGGCGGAATACCTCGTCGCCGAAATCCAGGAAGTGTATCGTCTGCAGGGCGTGAAGATCAACGACAAGCACATCGAGGTGATCGTTCGCCAGATGCTGCAGAAGGTCGAGATCACCCACGGCGGCGACACCACGCTGCTGGCCGGCGAGCAGGTCGACTACGAGGAGATGGCCGAGATCAACGGCAAGCTTTCCAAGGACAAGCGTCCCGCAGAAGGCAAGCCGGTGCTGCTGGGCATCACCAAGGCGTCGCTCCAGACCCGCTCGTTCATCTCGGCGGCCTCGTTCCAGGAAACCACCCGCGTGCTTACGCAGGCGGCGGTCGAGGGCAAGACCGACTCGTTGATCGGCCTCAAGGAAAACGTGATCGTCGGGCGTCTGATCCCGGCAGGCACCGGTGCGGGCATGAACCGCGTTCGTGTGGCGGCCACCAGCCGCGACGTTGCCCTGCGCGCGGCCACCCGCAAGATGCAGGAATCGCTCATCCTGGCGAACACCGCCGAGGAAGAGCACAAGGCGGAACTGGCCCGTGACGTTCGCGACGATGTGGGTGACAGCCCACTGGCCGCGATCGAAGGCGAGACCCACGGCACCGATGCCGATGCCGGCGATTACCTGAACCCCGAGGCTGCGGACGACAAGGCATAAGCCTTTCGTCCTGCCGCCAAAGGCACAGCAAAAGCCCCGTCGGAGCGATCCGGCGGGGTTTTTTGTAGGGCTGGCGGGGTGTATTATAAACGTCACAGTTCCGTAAACTTCGCATGTGCAGCGGAACTTGCAGCCGTAGCGGGCCGTTACTCCATCAAGATGATTGAAGGGTCGCAGCCAAAAACTAAGTCTTGAAATTCAAAAGCCTACCCTGCCAGTATTTAGGCGAGCTCGCGGTGGAAGGCCTGCTTTCACCTTTTTCATCCCACCGATGTCCAGCAGCGGGCACATGCGCCGGTGCGGCATCGGGTTCCCAAACTACGTCACAAACCAATTCATGCTGCGGTGCACGCGCCCGGCATTGATGGAGCATTACTATGAAGAAGATCGCACTGTTGGCCGCCGTTATGGTTGCCGCCATCCCCGTCGCCGGTTTTGCCCAGGATGCCGCTGTGGACGCCCCCACAACCAGCGCGCCCGCCACGGCCCCCGACGGCACGCGCGCGTTTGGCATCGAACCCTACTTCGGTGTCATGGGCGGGTATGATTCGTACGATCGTCGCAGCAAGTTCGGCTCGATCAATGATGGCAAGATGGAAGGCGCGCTGATCCAGGGCGTCGTTGGCGTCAACGTGCCGGTCGGCCCGGTGTTTGCGGGCGTCGAAGGTAATGTGGCCAAGGGGTTTGGCGACATCGACTGGGAATACGGCGTGAAGGGTCGCCTTGGCGCCCGTGCAGGCGAAAGCGGCATGGTCTATGCAACGGCGGGTTATGAGTGGGTCAACGGCAAGCACGGCTATTCGGACCAGCACGACTGGATCTACGGTCTTGGCGTTGAAGCCGGCCCTAAGGACATCGGCCTTGGCGGCCTCACCGGCAACAGCGGTCTGCGCCTGCGCTTCGAAGTGGACACGTTCGATTTCGACAGCATCCGTCCGATGGCCGGTGTGATCGCACACTTCTGATCCGCCACGCCTTTGCGGCAAACAAAAAAGCCCTCCGGAGCGATCTGGGGGGCTTTTTGCTGCGCCGATCCCCAGCCAACGAGACGCCCGGTGATCGCGTGGCAGACAAGATGCCGACATCGACCCGATTGACCGCCGCTGCGGGAATAGTCTTGCGCAGGCATTGTGCCGCAGTGGGAGTTTTCCGATGACATTTTCGCATTCCGGCTACGCCGGCCGCATCCTTTATCTTGATCGCGCGGGCAGCGAATGGGGCCGGGAAAGCTTTTCTGCGACACTCCATAGCGGAGGCCGAACCCTGCGAGCCTTATGCGAAATGGACGACGCGCGGCTGCATCGCGAAGTCACATGGTCGCTGGATGGCAACTGGATGCCGCGCGATGGTTTCGTGCGCTTGACGCGGGATGGGGTGAGGCTTGCCAGTTGCTGGTATCATATCGAGGGCGCGCAGGCGCAATGCGAAGGGGTGACGGATGAGCACGGTCGCATCTCCCGGCACGTCAGCGCCGATCGACCCATCCGGTTTCTGGGAACCCACCCGCTTGCCGGCGACAGCGTGATCGCGGCGGCGCGCGGGGTGGATGATCCCGGCGTGGAACGACCGATAACCAGCGCCGTCAATTCGCTGGCCCACCTGGGGGACGAGGAACTGGACGTGCGCATCCTCGAGCCGCTGGTGACGTTCATCGGGTACGAGACGATCACCGTGGCTGCAGGTCGCTTCGACGCGCGGCGCTATACGATCAGGTGGAGTGATACGATGCCGCACGTCACTGACTTCTGGGTGCACGCAGAGGACTGCTTGCCTTTGCTGACCATCGTGCCGGTGCTGGGAGAGCGCTACGAACTGGTGGAGTTCACCCGCTTCTGACCTCGTGGACCTTTCCCCTGCTTGCAACATCCCGGGCCGGCATTCTCCCGGAAGCGGACGGGCCAATATCGCGCGGGCCAAAAGGCATTGCGCGCTATTCCGCTGCGATGGCGGCCGCCTCTGCTTCCGTCGCCTCAATCTGGGCGGCCTTGGCTTCCACCAGCGCCACGATGTGATCGAGCATCTCTTCGCTTTGCACCGTGTGGTCGGTAACGCCCGACAGGTAGACCATGTGCTTGCCATTGCCGCCGCCGGTCAGGCCGATATCAGTTTCGCGGGCTTCTCCGGGTCCGTTGACGACGCAGCCCAGAACGGACAGCGAGAGCGGTGTCTTGATGTGCTGCAGCCGCTCTTCCAGCGCCTCCACCGTCCGGATCACGTCGAAACCCTGGCGCGCGCAGGATGGACACGATACCACCCGTACGCCGCGGGTGCGCAGGCCAAGGGCCTTGAGCATTTCGAAGCCGACGCGCACTTCTTCTTCCGGCTCGGCGGAAAGCGATACGCGCAAGGTGTCGCCAATGCCGGACCACAGCAGCATGCCCATGCCGATCGACGATTTCACGGTGCCGCCGATCAGGCCCCCCGCTTCGGTGATGCCCAGGTGCAGCGGGCAATCCACCGCGTCCGCCAGCCCCTGATACGCGGCGACGGCCAGGAACACGTCGCTGGCCTTCACTGCCACCTTGTATTCGTGGAAATCGTGGTCCTGCAGCAGTTTGATGTGATCAAGCGCGGATTCCACCAGCGCCTCAGGGCAGGGCTCGCCGTATTTTTCCAGCAGATCGCGCTCAAGACTGCCCGCGTTGACGCCGATGCGGATGGCGCAGCCGTTGGCCTTGGCGGCGCGCACCACTTCGGCCACGCGATCGCTGCTGCCGATGTTGCCGGGGTTGATGCGCAAACAGGCCGCGCCTGCGTCGGCGGCTTCAAGGGCGCGCTTGTAGTGGAAATGGATGTCGGCGATCAGCGGCACTTTGGCCGCGCGCACGATTTCGCGCATGGCGGCGGTGCTTTCCACATCCGGGCACGACACGCGGATGAGATCCGCACCGGCATCCTCGCAGCGGCGGATCTGGTCGATGGTGGCGCCAGCGTCCGAGGTGAGCGTGTTGGTCATCGTCTGCACCGTGATCGGCGCATCGCCGCCGACGGGGACGGTACCGACCATGATCTGGCGGCTCTTGCGGCGCGCGATATCGCGCCAGGGTCTGATGGAGGACATGGAGGCCCCTATACCCGCTTGATGCGACGGATAGAAGCCGAATCCGGCATGCGTGCCAAGCGCCTAGATGCGCAGAGCGAACAGGAATTCCTCGTCGCGCTGGCTGCCCACGATGAAGTGAATGTCGGCGATCTTCTCGAAGCCGTAGCGCGCATAGAATTTCTGTGCGCCGGGATTGTCGGAATAGACGGATAACTGCATCTCGTCCGCCCCGAAGCGCGCCGCTTCCGCCAGCGCCCAGTCCATCAACCGGGTGCCGATGCCCTGGCCGATCGCCGACGGCGCGGCGTAAAGCTGCTTGAGCTCGATAACGGTGTTGCCACGCGCGTGTTCGGGCCAGCCGCAGGCCATCACCAGCTTGCAGAAGCCCAGTAACCCCTTGCCGCCCTGCGCCAGCATCACCCGCATCGCCGGATCCGCGATCTCGCGCGCGATCTTGTGCTCGCCGTGCGTACTCGCCAGAAACCCGGCGAGATTTTCGGGCGTGTAGAGGTGCCCGAATTTGGCGACGAAACTGTCTGCTCCCAGACGGGCAAGAGCAGCGGCATCGGCGGGCACAGCTGGGCGCAGGATCATGAGGTGTTCCCGGTCATTGCGGATGGTTTTCGGTTTTACAGGATGTAGCCGGTCAGCCGGACACGCTCCACCGTTTGTCCCACCCAGCTTACGCGGGTTCTGTTGTGCCGGAACAGCTGCCGCAACGACCTATCGCTGAATTTGGGAAATCCTGGATGCCCCGCGAGGATTCGAACCTCGATAGACGGAATCAGAATCCGTAGTCTTACCATTAGACGACGGGGCATCGGAGGCCGCTCCTCTAGTGAGGGTTGCGATTCGGGTCAAGCGCGCTCGTTCGCCCTGTGAACACGAGGCCTTGTGCCTTTGGCGCCGGGGCGTTAGCATCCCATTCAGGTGTCCGCCCATCGGCGGGATGACAGTAACGAGTAAAAATAATCATGGCGGAGCACGATCCGCCGGCAGCAAAAGTCGAAGTGTCGAGGCGCGCGCGAAAGCGCCGCAATGGTCGCAAGGGCAAGGCTGGCCCCGCGGCTGGAGACACCGCCAAGGTGGTCGCGCGCACTGCAAATGGTGTGCACGAACCCAAGGCAGGCAAAAAAGCGCCGCGCGCAAAGAACGAGGGTATCCGCCCGGGCCCGCCCGCCGCCATCGCGGCTGAGCAAGGGGCAGAGCCATCGCGCTTGACGCCGGCGACGGTTGATTCCGACGGCGGCGAGGCGTCGCGCACAGCACCTGCGTCCATCGCGGCCCCTGCGTTCGCACCCACGGCGCCCGGCATGTCTTTGCCGCGTCAGTCCTATGCCGCGATCGATCTGGGCACCAACAACTGCCGCCTGCTGATTGCACGGCCTTCGGGCGAGAATTTCACCGTGATCGACGCGTTCAGCCGCGTGGTGCGACTGGGCGAGGGTCTGGCGCAGTCTGGCCGGCTGTCAGACGCGGCGATGGAGCGTACCCTTTCGGCGCTGCGGATCTGCGCTGACAAACTCATGCGCCGCAATGTGTTCCTGGCCCGTTCGGTGGCGACGGAGGCATGCCGCCGTGCGTCCAACGGCCCCGATTTCATCGAGCGGGTCCGTCAGGAAACCGGCATCGCCCTGGACATCATCAGCGCGCGCGAGGAAGCGCGGCTTGCCGTGCTGGGCTGTCATGTGCTGCTGGAGCAGGGTTTTGGCCCGGCGATGATCTTCGACATTGGTGGGGGGTCCACCGAACTGGTGCTGATCGAAAGCACCGGCACCGTACCGCGTATCCTGGACTGGCAAAGCGTGCCATGGGGCGTCGTGTCGCTCACTGAAAGCTGTGGGCCGGAAGGCGCGACGCAGGAGGAGCGGCTGGCCCGCTACACACACATGCACAGCCTTGTTGCCGAGAGTTTTGCGGCATTTTCCCGGCGCGTGGGCCCGGCCCGCGAAAGCGCGAGTCAGGACGGCCCGCTGCGGCTGCTGGGCACGAGCGGTACCGTGACCACGCTGGCCAGCCTGCACCTTGAACTGCCGCAGTATGACCGGCGGATGGTCGACGGCCTGATCGTTCCAGCCGAATCGATGCGCGACATCAGCGCGCGCCTGTCGTCCATGGCGATTGAGGAGCGGCGTGAAGTGGCCTGCATCGGACGTGAGCGTGCCGATCTGGTGGTGGCCGGCTGCGCGATCCTGGAAGCGATCCTGGATTTGTGGCCGGCATCCCGGCTGGGCGTGGCGGACCGGGGTATCCGCGAAGGCATTCTGCGTAGCCTGATCGCATCGCACGGCGGCCCGCGTGGCAGCCGGCCCGCGCCGACCGGCGTCTATGCCGCCCGCAGCACCGCGGGTGCCGCATGAGCCGGTCCGGACGCGATCCCGGTGAGCGGCTGCGCACGGCTCGCAAACGCACCGCCAGTTCCTCACGCTGGCTGACGCGCCAGCTCAACGATCCGTATGTGAAGAAGGCCAAGGCTGACGGCTATCGCAGCCGCGCGGCTTACAAGCTGATCGAGCTGGACGAGAAGTTCGACCTGTTCAAAGGCGTGGAACGCGCGGTCGATCTGGGGATCGCACCAGGCGGATGGAGCCAGGTGCTGCGCCTCAAGCGGCCCGAGGCGAAGGTGGTGGGCATAGACCTGCTACCTACCGACCCGATCGAAGGGGTGACCATCTTCGAGATGGATTTCATGGCCGACGAGGCGCCCGCCGCGCTGGAAGGCGCGCTGGAAGGTGCGCCGGATCTGATCCTGTCCGACATGGCGGCAAACACGGTGGGTCACAAGCAGACCGACCATCTGCGCACCATGGGGCTGGTGGAAACAGCTGCGGACTTCGCGATCCAGACGCTGGCGCCGGGCGGCACGTTCGTGGCCAAGGTTCTGGCGGGGGGCACTGATACCCAGCTGCTGGGCCTGCTCAAGCGCCACTTCACCAGCGTGAAGCACGCCAAGCCGCCGGCGAGCCGCAAGGACTCATCCGAGTGGTACGTGATTGCCAAAGGCTTCAAGGGGGCGGCAGCGTCCCCGGACCCGTAAGGCGGTCGCCAAGTGCGAGCGCGGCTGCTTACACTACGTCTGAAAATGCGAAAACGGCCTGCAAGCGACTCGGCGGCGCTTGCAGACCGTTTTCCACCGGCTTGCCGAAACGACAGCCGGGATCCTGAATCAGGGGGTCTTGGTGCCGACCTTCGCCTGCGTCTCCGAAACGGACCCTACCGCTTTGTCTGCCGTGCCTGGCGCTGGCGTGGCGGGCTGGGCAGGCGTGGCGCCCGCAGCAGCGGCGGCACCGCCGCCTGCAGCCGGAGCCTTGCCACCAGCAGGTGCAGCGCCTGCGGCGGGAGCGGCTGGCAACGGCAGGTTGGAGCCTTGCGTGTTGAGATAGGCGATGACGTTCGCGCGGTCCTCCGGCTTGGACAAGCCGGCGAAGGTCATCTTGGTGCCCGGCGCGAACGCCTTGGGGCTTTTCAGCCATTCATACAGCTTGGCGAAGTCCCAGTTCCCGCCCTTGCTCTTGAGTGCATCCGAGAATGCGAAGCCGCCGGCGCCTTGGCCGATCGCTTCGCCCACGACGCCATGCAGGTTCGGGCCGATGCCGTTGGCGCCGCCTGCGTTGATGGTGTGGCACGACGTGCACTTGGCGAACGTGGCCTCGCCCTTGGCGACGTCTGCGGTGGCGAGCAAGGCCTCGACCGGGGGATCGCCACCCGCAGCGCCTTCCTCGGCAACGCCTTGTACGGCATAGCCCGGCGTGTGCGGCGGATGGTTCTTGTCAGCCTGGAAATACATCCCGCTGGCGATCGTCAAGCCAAGGCCGACGATACCTGAAAACAGAATCCAACCGGCGGTAGTATTGAAACGATCGTCCATTCAGCAGTGCCCCACGGGTGATTATACGCTCATCCTGTTGTTTGCGGGCTCTAAAGCCCGGCATGGCGCAGCGCAAGAGCCATTGCGGATATCGCCGATGCCGCCTAATCGCGCCACCACCATGTCGATCTATCCGCAACCCGCACTCGCCCTCGTTCGCGAGATGGAAACCGCAGCGCTTGCCCAGCCCCAGCGCGCGGTCGCCCTGCAAGGCGCGCCGGGCTGCAATGGCCACCGCGCCGCGCTGGAATACGACGCTGACTGCCTGCCGTTGCCCTGCTTTGCGTTCGAGGATGCCTTGGATGCGGTGAAGGAAGGCCGGGCCGACCGGGCGATCATTCCGATCGAGAATTCCCAGCACGGGCGCGTTGCCGACATTCACTTTCTGTTGCCTGAAAGCGGCCTGTCGATCGTGGGCGAGCATTTCATGGGGATCGAGCACGCGCTGATGGCACTGCCGGGTGAGGCGGGTCCGTTCACCCGTGCTTACAGCCATCCGCAGGCGCTGGGGCAATCGCGCCGTTACCTGCGCGCGCGCGGCATCGTGCCGATGGCGTATGCCGATACCGCAGGTGCCGCCGCGCTGGTGCGCGAACTGGGCGAGCCGGACGCGTGCGCGATCGCGCCGATCCTGGCGGCCAAGCTCTATGGCCTCGACGTGATCGAGCAGAACGTCGAGGACGCTGCGGACAACACCACCCGCTTCGTGGTTCTTGCGCGTGAGCCGCTCGATCCGTTCGAACTGCGTGGCTCCAAGGCGATGACGACGTTCATCTTCGAGGTGAAGAACATCGTCGCGGCTCTTTACAAGGCGCTGGGGGGCTTTGCCACCAACGGCGTGAACATGACCAAGCTGGAAAGCTACCAGATCGGCTCCAGCTTTGCCGCCACCACTTTTTATGCCGACATCGAAGGCGCACCGGGCGACCCGCGCGTGGATCAGGCGCTGCAGGAGCTGGCGTTCCACTGTAAATACGTGCGGCCGCTGGGCACTTACTTGCAGGCGCGTTCGCGCGGGTAGGACGCGCGTAGGATGGGCATAAGCCCGCCCGCAACGGGTTGCACTGCAGCACCCACCGTGCAATCGTGAACACGTGGCAGTCGATACAAGTCAAGGTGCGGGCCCGACCGCAAGCGGTGCGACTGATTGGAAGGCGGTGCGTGACACCGCCGACATCCAGTATGCGCCGCTCCCCGATTTCAAACCCACGCCGCCTGCGCAGACCCCCGAATGGCTGAAAGCGTTTGGGCGGCTGCTCGAAGCGATCTTTGCGCCGATCGGACGCATGCTGGGCGTATCCTGGCCGATCTTCCAGTGGATCCTGATTGGCGGGGCGGTCCTGCTGGCCGGGTTCATCGTATGGCGGCTGGTGATCGAGCCGTGGCTGGACCAGCGCCGCAATCGTTCCGTCGAAGAAATTCCGCAATGGGCACCTTCGCGCGAAGAGGCTGTCGCGCTGCTGGAAGACGCTGATCGACTGGCGGCGCAGGGTTTGTACGGGGAGGCAGCGCATCTCCTGCTGCGGCGCAGTGTGCGCCAGATTTCCGATGCCCGTCCCGACTGGCTGAATGCGGCCAGCACCGCGCGCGAGATTGCCGCGCTCAAGATGCTGCCGGAAGCCGGGCGCAGCGCCTTTGGCGTGATCGCGCAGCGGGTTGAGCGCGCGGTATTCGCGCTGCGCGATCTTGATGCGCAGGACTGGTCGGCCGCGCGCGACGCCTATGCCCGCTTCGCGCAAGTGGAGCTTCGAGCATGACCGCGCGTCCTGTGGCCGTCGGGGCGAATCCCTTCTCGCGCTGGGCGGTGCTGGCCATCGTACTGCTGGGGTCCGCCCTGTTCGTGGCGCTGTTGTGGATGATCGCCACCGGCACCGGCATGGGCTCTGCCAACGATGGTCAGGCGCATGCCGAGGGCAGAGGCTTGAACGGCTACGCGGCGATGGCGGATTATCTGGAGCGGCGCGGTTACGCGGTGGCGAAGCTGCGCAATCCCGGCGCGTTGGCCCAGCCCGGCCTGCTGATCCTCACGCCGCCGCCCTATGCCGATGGCAAGGATATCCAGAAGATCGTCGAACGCCGCCGCTACGTGGGGCCTACGCTGGTGATCACGCCGAAGTGGTCCGCCAGCCCGCCGGCGCGCGAGCAAGCTGCTCGCGCCAAAAAGGGCTGGGTGCGTTTGGTCGGCACGGCGCCGCCCAACTGGGAAGGCTTTCTCGACGAACTCACCGTCCAGATCACCGCGCGCAGCAAGGCGCAGGCGGGCTGGAGCGGTGTGGGCCTTTCGGGCGAACTGCCGGCGCCGGCTTTCGTGCTGTCCGGCGCGGGCACCGGGCTGGTGCGGGTGGTTGGAACGCGCGATGGCAAGTTGACGCTGGCCGGCTTCATGGACGATGGCGGTGCATATCCGGGCCTCGAAGCGATCGCCCAGGACCGCGTCCTGCATTCCGGCGAGGAAGAAGACGACGGCAAGCTGCAGCCGGTGATCGTGGTGTTCGAGCCTGACCTGCTCGACAATTACGGCATGGCCCGCTTCCAGAACGCCCAGCTGGCGGAGGTGCTGGTCAAGGCCGCCGGCGTGCCGCCGGGCGGACCGGTGTCATTCGACATGACGCTTAACGGTTATGGCCGTTCGCAGAATCTGCTGACCCTCGCTTTCACGCCGCCGTTCCTGGCCGCCACGCTGTGCCTGCTGCTGGCGGCGCTGGCGATCGGCTGGCGCGCCTTCCTGCGCTTCGGTCCGCCACTGGCCCCCGAACGCGCGATCGCTTTCGGCAAGCGCGCGCTGGTGGCCAATTCCGCCGGGCTGGTGCTGCGCACGCGCCGCCTGCACCTTCTGGGCGGTCCTTATGCCGACCGTGTGCGTGACCGGCTCGTAACGGCGCTGGCCCTGCCGCGCACGCTCGATGCGCAGCGCACCGATGCGGCCATAGATCGTGCCTTTGCCGCGCGCGGGCTTGCGCATGGGGCGGACAGCGAACCCTTCTCCGTGATCGCCGCCCGGCTTCGCGCCGCGCGCCGCTCACACGATCTCCTCAAGGCCGCGCGCGATCTCCACGCGCTCGAAAGGATGCTGACCCGATGACCGAAAATCCCGCTCCCGATATCGCGCACGTCGGTGCGCTGGCGGACGCGATCCGCACCGAAGTGGCCAAGGGCGTGATCGGCCAGTCCGAAACGGTGGAACATCTGCTCGTCGCCCTGATGGCACGGGGGCACGTGCTTCTGGAAGGGCCGCCGGGAACGGCGAAGACCTTTCTGGCGCAGTGCTTTGCCGCTACGCTGGGGCTGGACTTTGGGCGCATCCAGTTCACGCCGGACCTGATGCCAGGCGACATTCTGGGCTCCAACCTGTTCAACTTCCAGACCAGCCAGTTCACGCTGACGCGCGGGCCGATCTTCTGCGATCTGCTGCTTGCGGACGAGATCAACCGCACCCCGCCCAAGACGCAGGCCGCGCTGCTAGAAGCGATGCAGGAGCGCCGCGTTACGCTGGACGGCACGGCCCACGCGCTGCCGGGCCACTTCACCGTGGTGGCAACCCAAAACCCGATCGAAAGCCAGGGCGTCTACCCGCTGCCGGAGGCGCAGCTCGATCGCTTCTTGTTCAAGCTGCTGGTCGATTACCCCAGCCTGGAGGAAGAAACTCGCATCGTTGCCCGCTACGGCGAAAACCGCGGTGCGCCCACGGCGGCTGAGGTGGGCATCACGGCGGTCACCACCCCGGCGCAGCTGGAGGCGGCAACGCAGGCGGTCTCCGCAGTCAAGCTGGCCGATAGCGTGACCGATTACGTGGTGCGCTTGGTACGCGCGACGCGCGAAAGCGCAGACCTTGCCAGCGGCGCCTCCCCGCGCGCCGCCGTGCTGCTGGCCGGCGCGGCCCGCGCCCGCGCCGCGTTGGACGGACGCGATTATGTGGTGCCCGATGACGTGAAGGCGTTGGCAACGTCGGTGCTGCGCCACCGCCTGCTGCTCAGCCCCGCCGCCGAAATCGAAGGCAAGCAGGTGGAAGCGCTGGTGCGCCATCTCGTAGAACAAACCGAAGCGCCGCGCTGACGTGAACGGCGCGGCCCCCATCGTTCCCACCACCCGCGCCGTGGTGCTGCTCGCGCTGGCGGCGCCCATCGCGCTGGTGATCGCGGCGGCCAGCCCGGCGTTGTGGATCGCGGCGCCGGTGGCGTGTCTGGTGATTTTCGCGCTGGTGTTCATCGATGCGCTGCTGGCCGGGCGCACACGGGACCTGCAGGTCAGCGTGCCGGGCGACATGGAAGTGGGCGCGCAAAACGCGGTGACAGGTACGGTCACGCTCGGCAGCAGGGTGTCGCGCACGGAACTGGCGCTGGCGTGCGATCCGCGCCTGGCCGCCGGAGGGCGTTTGGTGATGGCGCTGACGCCGGGCGATGCTGGCTGGCATGGCACCGGGACCATCACCCCATCGCGGCGCGGCACCGCGCGCGTCACGCGGGCGTGGCTGCGCTGGAACGGGCCGATGGGGTTGGGCGCGCGCCAGCTCTCGGGCGATCTGAACGAAACCGTGCGCGTATGGCCGAATATCGCCGCCGTACGCTCGCCCAGCTTGCAGACCTTCCTGAAAGACGCGCAGTACGGCCTGCTGGCGCGCCGCATCCGGGGCGAGGGCACACAATTTGAATCGCTGGCCGAATACCAGCCGGGTATGGATCGCCGCCGGATCGACTGGAAATCGTCCGCCCGCCATTCACATCTCTACGCCAAGGAATTCGAGACCGAGCGCAACAACCAGATCGTCTTCGCCTTCGATTGCGGGCAGGCGATGTGCGAGCCGATCGCGGGCATGCCCCGGCTCGACCGCGCGGTGTCGGCCGCGCTGGCCACCGCGTTCGTGGCGCTGAAGGGCGGGGACCGGGTGGCGTTGTTCGGCTTTGCCGCGCGGCCCGAAGTATCCACCCCGTTCATCGCCGCCAGTTCGCAGTTCCACCGTCTGCAGCGCGCCGCCGCGGGCCTGGAATACCGCAGCGAGGAGCCGAACTTTACGCTCGCCCTTGCGACGCTGGCCAGCCGGCTGCAGCGCCGCTCGCTGATTGTGGTGTTCTCCGACTTTTCCGACCCCACCAGCGCGGAACTGATGATCGAAAGCATCGGCCGGCTGGTGTCGCGCCATGTCGTGCTGTTCGTGACGATGGCGGACGAGGAACTGGAAGACATGGTCGCCGCAAAGCCGGACGATATGGACGTGCTGTCCATGGCGGTTGCCGCCGATGGCCTGCTGCGCCAGCGCGCACTGGTGACCCGCCGGTTGCGGCAGATCGGCGTGGACGTGATCGAGGCACCCTGGCGTCAGGTGGGCACACGCCTGCTGGACGCGTATCTGGCTATCAAGCGTTCGGGAGTGATCGGATGAACGCCCTTACCGACAACATGGCGATAGAGGTTGCGGCCCTGCGCTCCGACCGTTTCCGGCTGGAGCGCGAGGCGGACTGGCAGCGGCTGGAAGCCATCGTCGTGCGCATGGAAAAGGGGCGCATGCGCGGCATTTCCGATGCCGACCTGCTGGCCCTGCCGCAGTTGTACCGCACCGTGGCTTCCAGTCTGTCTATCGCCCGGGAAACCTCGCTCGATGCCGCAACGCTCGGGTATCTTGAAGCGCTGGTGCAGCGTGCGTGGTTCGTGGTCTACGGTCCGCGCTCCTCCTTGTGGGAATGGCTGCGCGCGTTCCTGGGTGGTGGGTGGAGTGCGGCGGTGCGCGGCATCGGGCTGGACATCGCCATTGCGCTGACAGTGATGATCGCAGGCGTAGCGGTGGGCTGGCTGCTCGTTTCGCACGATCCCCAGTGGTATTTCGCCCTCATGTCACGCGACATGGCCGGCGCGCGCGTGCCGGGCGCCAGCGCGGAAGCCTTGCGCGGCACCTTGTTCGGCAACGACGACAAGAACGGCCTGAGCGTGTTTGCCGCGCAGCTGTTCAGCAACAACGCGCAGGTCTCCATCCTGTCGTTCGCGCTTGGCTTTGCGCTGGGCATCCCCTCGCTTTTGCTGCTGGTCCATAACCTCGCGCTACTGGGCGCGATGGGCTGGCTGTACCACGGGCAGGGGCTGTTGCTCGACTTTGCCGGATGGATCTGCGTCCACGGCACGACCGAGTTGTTTGCCATCATGCTCTCGGGCGCGGCAGGCTTGCACATCGGCCGGGCCATCGCGTTTCCCGGCAATCGCCCGCTGCTGGAGGCCACGGCGCTGGCCGGACGGCGCGCTGCCCTGGTCATGACCGGAGTGGTGATCATGCTGGTGGTTGCGGCGCTGCTGGAAGGGTTCGCCCGCCAGCTGGTCGATCACACGCCGGGGCGGTTCGCCATTGGCGGGTTCATGCTGCTGGCGTGGTGCAGCTATTTCTTCGCGTTTCGCGGCAACGCCGGTCCGCGCCGGAAGGCTGGCCAATGAAGTTGGGCCGCCGCCGCAACCGTCCAACGCAAGCCGGCCGTGCGCGCACCGGCAAGGAGCGCACCCTCGTCACGCCCGAAGGCATCGCGCTGCCGGTGATCGTGGCGGGGCGCGGGGCACGAGCCGGCGCGCTGATGATCGACCTGATCATCATCGTGGTGTCGATGATACTGGCGCTGATTGCGCTATCCCAGATCGGCGGGGGTGTGGCCGCGTTCGGGCGGGCAGCGACAGGACAGGACGGGGCAGGCTACGCCATGCAGTTCCTGACGATCGTGTGGATCATCATCCTGTTCCTGTTCCGCAACGCCTACTTCCTGTTCTTCGAACTGGGCCCGCGCGGCGCCACGCCCGGCAAACGGCTCACCGGCATCCGCATCGCCGCGCGCGATGGCGGGCGGCTGACCGCAGACATGGTGATCGCCCGCAACCTGCTGCGCGATATCGAACTGTTCCTGCCGGTACCGCTGATCCTGATGGCGGGGCCGGAAAGCGGCGCGGCCTGGCTTGCCGCCGCCGGGTGGTTCGCGATCTTCATGCTGTTTCCGTTCTTCAACTGCGATGTGCTGCGTGCAGGTGATGTGATCGCCGGCAGCTGGGTGCTGGAAAGCCCGCGCCAGAAACTGCAGGCTGCGATGACCGTCGCGCCCTTCGAGGGTGGCAAAACTACCCCGAAGTATCGCTTCGAACCTGCCCAGCTGGACGTTTATGGCGAGTTCGAGGTCAAGGCGCTGGAGCGGGTGCTACGCGAAGATCGGGCCGATGCGATCGAAACGGTGTATCGCACGATTGCGGGCAAGATCGACCGCACCGATGGCTGGAACGACGAACGCCATTTCCTGACGGACTACTACAAGCAACTGCGCGAGCGGCGGGAAGCCGGCATGCGCATGGGCCGGCGCAAGGCTGACAAGCATTCGGACGCCTGACGTGGTATCTGCGCGCGGTGCAATCGTCACGCCGCGTCCGAGTCAACATACCAAGGCCGTACTAGACCGTATCTGTATTTTCAGGGTTTCGTGTGGGCCGGCTGGTATTCCAAAAGTATAGGGCGCTTTTTCATCGAAAGACTGGTCCTTTTTCGAAACACTTTTTGGTCGTTAGAACGTCCTTGAGGTTGACCGTGCTAACGCATTGATAGATTTGAAAAAATTACGAGATATTAGCATCTCGTCAGGCCAAGATTTGGCCTTGGCGCCCGACTGCGCTTGGTAAATAACCACTAAAGCAGGATGCAAGAATACTAGGAACGCAAGCTTGAATGGGCGGTTGATGCACCCGAACTGACCGTATCTACCGGTCTGGTGGATAGAGGATCAACGATGAAAGCCCTGGTCACAGCCGTGCTGAGTGTAGCCGCACTGTCTGCTTGCGCGGCCCCGGCTACCCGCATCTCAACCAGCCTTCAGCGGTATGGCCTGGATGAACCGCGCGCCGATTGCGTTGGCACCAGCCTGCAGAAGGACCTGTCCATCGGCCAGTTGCAGCAATTGGGCCGGGCTGCTGCTGCGTATCGCAAGCAGGATACCGATCCCGGCGTGCTGACCGTTGGTGACCTCGTGCACGTAGCCGGCGAGATCAGGGATCCGGCCATCGTTGTGGCGGTTGGCAAGGCTGCAGCCGGTTGCGGCGTGGTGCGCTGACAAGGCGAGCGCCAATCCCTTTACTTTCACATCACAAAGGACAAGCATCATGAACAAGGACGAACTTCAGGGCGGTGCCCGTTATGTCGGCGGCAAGATCGAAAAGGCTGCCGGCGACGTGGTAGACAGCCGAGACTGGAAGGTTGACGGTGTGGTCGATCAGGTCGCGGGTGCTGCCCAGCACACCTATGGCCGCGCCCGCTCCGTCGTGGAAGACGCGATCGACGCCGCGCCGGCGTTTGCCGATGACGCGCGTGATCGGCTGAAGGCCGCTGGCGAGCGCGTGGCGGAGACCGCGCAGAAGAGCGGCAAGGCTGCGGCGCAGAGCGTGCAGGACACGCCGCTGGTCTGGGCGATCGCAGCCGGCATTGGCGGCTATGCGCTCAGCTGGCTGATCCACGGACGCCGGGACTGATAGCACCATGACGGCGGCATCGTTCAAATCCCTGCGGGAAACGGCGGATCTGCGCCACTTGCGCCAGATTATCGTCGGTCTTGACGAGGGCGTGATCCTTATCGATCCCGACCAGAGCTTGCTCTGGGCGAACGATGCCGCGCTGGCGATGCACGGCGTGGAACAGATTGCCGATCTGGGCGCCACGGTGGACGAATATCGCGCGCGCTTCCAATTGCGCTACCGCAACAACCATCGCGTCGAGGCGGATGATTATCCGATCGAACGCGTGGTTGCGGGCGATTGTTTTTCCGAGGTCGTCGTCGAAGTGACGGTGGCGGGGGAAGACGCGCCGCGTTGGGTCCATCAGGTGCGCAGCCTTGTGCTCAACGACAGCGACGATGGCGAACCGGCCTGTCTGGTGCTGGTGATTCAGGACGTGTCGGCCCGGTACGAGGCTGAGGACCGCTTCGAGCAATCGTTCAACGCCAATCCCGCACCCGCCGTCATCTGTCGCTTGAACGACCTGCGCTTTGTCAAGGTCAACCAGGGTTTCCTGGAGATGACCGGTCACCAGCGCGATCAGGTGCTGTGCAAGACCGTGTATGACATCGACGTGTTGCGCAACGCCGATCGCCGGGATCTGGCCAAGGAACGGCTGGGCGAAGGGCGCACCATTCCGCAGATGGAAGCCGAGCTGGAACTGCCTGACGGCGGCACCAAGCTGGTGATCGTGGCGGGCCAGCCGATCGACATGGGCGATCAGCCCTGCATGCTGTTCACGTTCGCCGATCTGGAACCGCGCCGCAAAGCCGAAGGCGCGCTGCGCCACAGCGAGGAGCGCTTTACGCGCACCTTCCAGATGGCCCCGGTGCCGATGGCTATCGGCGCGCGCGACGGGCACTTGCTGTGCGAGGTGAACGCCAGCTTCACCCAGATGACCGGCTACACCGCCACCGAGATCATCGGGCGACCGCTGGGCGAGATCGAGCTTTGGGAAAGCGACGCACGGCGCCGCCAGATCGAAACCGCGATCAATGGCGGGCATGACCTGCGCGGGCACGAGGCGCGCATCCACGCCAAGGATGGCGCGATGATCGACTGCATCGTGTCTACCGAAGCAATCCGGCTGGGCGACGAGGCCTGCGTGCTGTGGGCTTTCCAAGATATCACCCAGCGCAAGGCGACCGAGCTTGAACTGGTGGAAGCCATCGAGGCGGTGATGAAGGACACCAACTGGTTCAGCCGCACCGTGATGGACAAGCTGGCCCGCCTGCGCGCACCCCAGCTTGACGCCGAAGGCCCGGGCCTGGACGACCTGACCGCGCGGGAGCGTGAAGTGCTGGCGCTGATTTGCCGGGGCTGTGATGACAAGACCATCGCGCGCACCCTGAACGTGGCGGGCAATACGGTGCGCAACCACGTCGCCAGGATTTACTCCAAGATCGGCGTCAATCGCCGCATCGCTGCGGTTGCATGGGCGCGGGCGCGCAATTTCGATGGCGAGGGTGTGGAGATCAAGAAATCCGTTCGGGAGACAGCACAATGACAGCGCCCCATAATGATGACGATATCCCCGGTGATAGCCCTGACGATAAGGCCAAGGCTGCTGCCGCGCGCGAAGTCAAAGGTTCCGTGAAGGAAGCGATCGGCAAGCTGCTCGGCGACGATGACGTGCGCGCGCGCGGCGCTGCTGAAAAGAAGGCCGCGGCAAAGGCGGCGTCGCATACCCCCCACCCATCTCCGCGAGCCCCCAGGTAACAAGCCGTCGGGCCGCGACGTGACATACTGATCCAACAGGAGTGAATTATGGCTACCAATTACACAACCGGCCGTGTGCCGGGCGAAGACGCTTATCTGGGCAAGACACCGACGCGGATCTCGTGGGGCGCGATTTTTGGCGGCGTGGTCATCGCGATCGCCGTGCAGCTGGTGCTGGGCATTCTGGGCGCCGGCATCGGCCTCACCATGGTCGATCCGGTGGAAGGTACGACGCCGGGCGCGTCGGGCTTTGGCATCGGCGGCGGCATCTACTGGCTGATTACCACGATCGTCGCGCTGGGCGCTGGCGGTTACACCGCTGCGCGCGTTGCCGGCGTGCATGAGCGCTTCGACGCGCTGACACATGGCCTGGTTGTCTGGGGCGTAACCCTGATCCTGACGCTGTATCTTCTTACGTCGGCTGTGGGCGGCATCATCGGCGGCGCGTTTCGCACCGTTGGCGCGGTTGCAGGTGCGGCTGGCTCCACCGTCAGCGCCGCAGCGCCCAAGGCTGCCTCGATCGCCGGCATCAGCGAGGACGACGTGCGCAGCGAAGCCGCCGCGTACCTGTCGGATGCACCCAGCGATCCGGCGCAGATGACGCCTGAGCAGGCGCAGAAGGAAATCGCCAAGCAGCTTCCGGCACTGGCGCGTGGCGGCGTGGAAGGCCAGCAGGCCGAAAGCCGCATCGTCGATATCGTCGCGGCCCAGCGCAAGATCAGCCGTCCTGAAGCGGAGGCGCAGGTAACCCGCGCCAAGCAGCAGTTCGTGCAGACCAAGAACCAGACCATCGAAGGCGCCAAGGTCGCTGCGGACAAGGCTGCCGGCGCTGCCGCCGACACCTCGTTCGTGCTGGTCCTGGCGCTGCTGGTCGGCGCTGCCGCGTCCGGCTTCGGCGCCAGCGCGGCGACCCGTCGCCGCCTTCGCTGACCGCAGAAGGGGCGGGTGGTAATGCCGGCCCGCCCCTTGTCCTGACGTTGCCACATGTAAAGGCCGGGCCGCGCTTTGCGGACCCGGCCTTTACCCGCGCATATCTGTTTGGTCGGCGTGGGTCGCAGGCGATGGACGCTGGGCGCCGCGCGGGCTAGGGGTCTTCCCACAGACAGGGGGTCCGCGATGAACACCATCAATCCCGGCATGGCGAGCATCGGCGCGATGATCGTGTCGATACTGCTCTCGCTGGGCCTTGCCCACGTCGTGGTCGGAAAGTCCGCCGAGCCGGTGGACCGGGCCCGGCTGCAGGCCGTGGACGGGCTGCGCTTTTTCCTGGCGATCGGGGTGATCTTCAGCCACTTTCCCGCGCATTGGGCCATGGCGTCCTCGGGCGTGTGGAACGCGGGCGTCGCCCCGGTATTCAAGGGCTTCGGGTCGAGCGCGGTCACCGTGTTCTTCATGATCACCGGTTTCCTGTTCTACGGCAAATTGCGTCGCGGCCACGGGCTGGTGGACTGGAAAAGCCTGTATGTCGGGCGCTTCCTGCGCTTGACCCCGCTATACCTGATCGCCGTGGCGATGATGTTCGTGATCGTTTTCCAGCTTACCGGCTGGACCGTCAGGGCCAGCCTGCCGCAGACCATCGTCTCCAGCGTGTCATGGCTCACCTTCACGATCCCCGGCGACCGTGCGGTGAACGGCTATCAGAACGCCCAGTATGTGCTGGCAGGCGCGATCTGGACGCTGCGGTTCGAATGGCTGTTCTATGCTGCGCTGCCGCTTGGCGCCTTGCTGGTCAGGCGGCTGGAGGATCACCACAAATGGCTGATCGCGCTGCTGGTGGTGGCCGCAATCGGCATCGCGGTGATGCCCGATGTGGGGCTGAACTGGTTTCGCCCCCGCCGCCTGTCACCGTTCTTCTTCGGCATGATCACGTATGAAATGACCCGCAGCCAGACAATAACGGGCATGTTGCGATCGCCGCTGGCGAGCGTCGTGGTGCTGCTGGCGCTGCTGGCCAGTTTCACCCTGGGCAACGAATACAATGCCCCGCGCTTCGTGCTTATGTTCCTGGTGTTCGCGCCGATCGCCTGCGGCAACAGTGTATTCGGCGTCATGTGCTGGCCCGCCACGCGCGCGCTGGGCGATGCAAGCTACAGCATCTACCTGCTGCACGGCATCGTGCTGACCGTGCTGCTGACACTGTTGGGGACCGGCAGAGTGGCGACCGACACCATGATGGTATGGCTGTGGCTGCCGGTGGCCTGCGTGGCCTCGTGCGCGCTGTCACTGGTAACGTACCGGCTCATCGAACTGCCCTGCATGCAACTGCTGCGGCGACCGGCGACCAAGACGCTGGAAGTGGCACCCTGAACGATGACGGTGCAAGGCCAGCATCAGAGCCGGGGTAGCGGCAACGTCTATCGCCGCAACGCGCGGGTGTTGACCGCCAGTCTGGTGGGTACGGCGGTCGAGTTTTACGATTTCTACATCTACGCCACCGCTTCGGCCCTTGTGCTGGGGCCGTTGTTCTTTCCGAGCGGGTCGAAGTCGGCGCAGCATCTGGCCGCTTATGCCACGTTTGCCATCGCTTTCATCGCCCGTCCGGTGGGGGCAGCCGTGTTCGGCCATTTCGGTGACCGCGTGGGGCGCAAGTCCACGCTGGTGGCCTCGTTGCTGCTGATGGGCGGGGCCACGGTGGCCATCGGCCTTTTGCCGACGTATGCCAGCATCGGCTGGCTGGCCCCGGCGCTGCTGTGCCTGCTGCGCTTTGCCCAGGGGCTGGGGTTGGGCGGAGAGTGGGGCGGCGCGGCGCTGCTGGCGGTGGAGAATGCGCCGCCCGGCTATGCCGCGCGCTTCGGCATGTTCCCCCAGCTTGGCGCGCCGGTGGGCTTTCTGGCCGCCAATGGCTTGTTCCTGGTGCTGTCCGCAACCCTGAGCGATGCCGATTTCGCCGCATGGGGTTGGCGCATCCCGTTCCTTCTGAGCGCGGTGCTGGTGGGCCTGGGATTATGGATCCGCTTTCGCCTGGCCGAAACCCCGGCCTTCGCCGCAACGGATAGCGAACCGCGCCGCGCGATCCCGTTGGTGGAGCTGCTGCGCACCCATATGCGCGAAACGGTGGCGGGCACCTTTGCGGTGATCGCATGCTTTGCGATCTATTACCTCGCGACGACATTCGCGCTGGGCTACGGCACCGGCACGCTGGGCTACAGCCGGCAGAGCTTCCTGGGCGTCCAGCTGTTCGCGATCCTGTTCATGGCGGCGGGCATCGTCTTTGCTGGATACGCGGCAGACAGGTGGAATTCGCGCGGCGTGCTGATCGCCGGATGCCTGTGCGCCATCGCGGTGGGCGGCGTGATGGGCGCGATGTTCGCCGCCGGGTCGCTGGCGCTGATCGGCGCATTCCTGTGCCTGGCGCTGTTCACGATGGGGCTGGTCTATGGGCCGATCGCCGAACTGCTGCCGCGTCTGTTCCCACCGCGTGTGCGCTATACCGGCGCGTCGATCGCGTTCAACGTGGGCGGTATCGTTGGCGGCGGCTTTGCGCCGGCCATCGCCCAATGGCTGACCGACAAGGGCGGTGTGCTGTACGTCGGGCTGTATATCTCGCTTGCCGCGCTGCTCAGCCTTGGCGGGCTGCTGTCGCTGCGAGGCGCGCCGTCACAGGCGCGCCAGCATCTGTAGCGACGCGGAGAAATAGTCCGTATCCAGCACGGGGGGCGGGGCGGTGTGGATCAGGCGCGCGGCAATCGCTGCGCCTCCGCTTGAAAGCGCATAGTTCGCTTCCTCTCCAGTGATCACATCCACCCAGGCGGGGACCGCGCGGTTTTGCGCCAGGCACGAACGCCACCAGTCCGCCACCGGTTGCACCAGCCCGGTACGCCCGCCGATCACCGCGTAAAGCGGCATGCGGATCGCGTCGTACCCAAAGCGTGGCGGCTTGTCGGCAGCGGGCGCCACCTGATCGTGTCCGGTCATCCAGACCCAGTCGCTGGGCAACTGGTGGGCGCCGAAACGGGACAGCCGGGTAATCGCCTCGGCATCGCGGATCACCGGGGCCCACATGGCCGTGCCGTCGATCTTGGCGAAGTGGTCCAGCGCGGGCCATACGAAATACGAAGGGTTGAGCGAAACCTGCGGACCTTCCGCAAAGCCGGTGATGCCGGGCAGCAGCAGGGTGCGTTCGAAACGGGTGATCACGCAATGCTGCCGGATCGCCTTGCGGATCTGCGCGGCACGCTCCAGCCACGCGCTTTGCCCCCAGCGCTTGCCGGCCCGCGCCAGCGCCCAGGCGATGACGATATCGCCATCGGTGGCGTTGTTTGGGTCTGACACCGGGTTGGGCTGGCGCGGGTCGTAGCGCCAGGCGTGCAGCGCCATGTCATCGCGGCCCAGGGTATCCTGGGTCCACTTGGCGATCCGCTCGAACGCATCGCGGTCGCCGGCGCGTTCGGCCAGGATCAGCCCGTAGCTCTGCCCTTCGGAATGGCTGATGCGGCCGTTGCCGGTATCGACCACGCGGCCTTCCGGAGCCACAAAACGGTCACGCCATTGCAGCCAGAATGTGTCGGTCACCTGCTGGGCGCGTCCCTGGTTTCCACCCGGATTGCAGGCGGCGGTGAACGCCACCAGCATGCCCAGCGAGAATTTGCGACGGTCGACCTGCGGTAGAATGCCAATGCGATCAGCGGCCATGGCGAAGCTCAAGCACGTCCCCCTTCCACTCCGCAGTGGTGCGAAGGACGGGGCCGCTGCCGAGCACGCGGAACCAGGCATCGTATGCGCCTTCAAGGACGCCCAACAGCATACGCGACCAGTGGCCGGCGCGATCGGGGGCGATTTCGGTCGGCAAGTCGCGGTGGCGCACCACCAGCGCATCGCGGCCCACGGCCAGTTCGATCTCGCCCCAGTCCAGCGCCTGCCAGAAGGCGTTGATGCGCGCGCACAGCACCGAGGCGTCGTTCACGCCGTCAAGCGGTTCGAGCGCGGCCATACGCCGTCCGATCGCCACGAAAAACCCGTGCGCCTGTTCATCCGGCACGCCATCGCTGACTTCTGCCGCCACCGAAATCGCCATCAGGGCAAGGCCGCCCACGCCGGTATCGTTGGGCCCGTTGCGGGGCTGGGGAAACGCCTGCATCTTCACTGCCCGGTACTCCCGAAGGTCTGACGCACGCCGAGAACGCTGCGGAACTCGTCATAGCTGCCGAAGGTGTTGTAACCCAGTTCGCCGCCGATGCGGGTGCCGGGCGTGATCTTGTAGTATAGCGAGCCTTGTGCCGACAGCGCGAAGCCGGTCTTGCTCAGGCTGTCGTAGTACGAGCGCACGTCCGTATCGCGGGCCTTGAGCGCATCGAGCTGCGCCTGCGCCGCAGCGTCGGTCGGATAGATCGGGCTCTGATCTTCCTTGTAGCTCTGGAAGCCGGGGGTGAACGAGGCGGAAGCGTCCCAACGATCGTCCTGCATCGTGTAGTTCACCGGGAAGCCCACCGAGATGAAGCTTTGCGGGCTGAAGTAACCGCCGTTGCCGTACGTGAAGTAGTTCTGGCTCTTGTCGTAGCCCTGGTAATTCACGTTCAGGCCCACGGTAACGCGCGAATGCTGGCCCTTGTAGGCTTGCAGATACCCGCCGACGTTGGCCTCATACCCGGTGTTCTTGAGCACGTTGGTGCCGGTGAGGCGGTAGTAGCGCCCTTCGCCGTACACGCCGCTGCCCTGATCGTCATAGCTCAGCCCTACGCCGCCTGCGGTGCGCATCACCTGGCCCCAGCGCTCGCCGGTCACCGGATCAAGCGTGCCGGCATAGGAGATGATCGAATCGGTGACAGGACGCTGTTCGACGAACGCGGTGGCGCGCACGTTCTGCCCGATCTTGGGGGTGATCGCGGCCCGGCCTGCGAATTTGGTCTGGCCCATGCCGATCGGCGTGGTGCCGGCCTCGATCTGCAACAGGTCGCTTTCGTAGCCGCCCGAGAAGGCGACACCAGAGGCGTTCTGACTGTCCGCGTTGACCAGCGCTGAAGGCAGCGCGGCAACGATTCCCACCGCTTCGGGTGTGGCGTTGCTGCCGAAGCGGGCAAGGCCCGATCCGGTTGGGCGGCCGGCATCGATCACCACCGCTTCGGCCTTGGCAAACACACGCCCCCCGGCAGCGCCAGTGGAGAACTTGGCCGAACCCTTGATCTCGTCCAGCTTCGACAGGCCGGTCTCGCCCGAGCGACCGCGATAGCCGGTCTGCACGTCAACGCGGGGGCCAGTGTCCGTCGCCAGCTGGGCGATCTGGGACTGGATCTGCGCCATCACCGGATCGCCGGCATAGGCCACGGGAACCTGCGCCGGCGCGCTGCCGCCGCCGAACGGCGCGGGGCCGCTGGAGACAGGCGCGGCCCAGGCGGACTCAGGCGCCGTGTTGGCGGTGGGGGAGGCATACCGGTCCGGCGCGGAATAAGCGGCCTGTTGCGGTGCGGGCGCGTAGCCGCCGAACCCGCTTTGCGCGCCTGCGTAGCCTGCTGTCTGCGGAGCCGCGAAACTGCTGGCTTGGGCGCCGGAGAACCCACCTTGCGCCCCGGCATAGCCAAGGCCGCTTTGCACCGGCTGCGGATATGCGGCGGGCAGGCGTGTGCCACCGCCCAGCGCGAAGGGATTGACCTGCTGCGGCGCGGCCTGAACCTGGTTGCGGAACGGATTGGCACCGCCCGCCGGGCCACCCGCGTTCATGCCGGCGAACGGATTGCCGCCCATCGCCATGCCGCCGCTTTGCCGAGTGTAGAGTTCCCGCGCTTCCTTGAGCAGGCGCACCGCCGCCTTGTCGTCACCCCGGGCTCGTTCGACGTCGGCAAGGGCCATGCGCACGCGGTAGTCCTGTCCGTAGGCGCGCAGCACCTGCCGCTGGGCCTGTTCAGACAGGCCCTTGTCGCCGGCAGCCTGCGCGGTGTCGGCAAGGCCGAGCAGCGCATCTTTGTCGTTGGGCTTGCGCGCCAGCACCAGCTGATAGGTCTGCGCCGCTTTCGCGGGCATGCCGCCGGTCTGGTACAGCCGGGCAAGGCCGCCCAGGATCTCGGGATTGTCCGGCGCGGCGGCATAGGCCTGCTGCAGGATGTCGAAGCCATCGGCATAGCGGCCGGCCAACCGTGCGGCATCGGCCTGGCCCACCATCAGCCCCGCGCTCATGCGCGCATAGGCGCGCTGACCGTCCGCCGATCCGCCCGCCATCTGGCTGGCCTTCTGCAGCGCCTGCTGCGCCAGATCGTCTCGGCCCGTGCGCGAGAATACGCCGATCAGGCCTTCGTAATCGTCGATGTTGTCGATCCGCCCGTTGAGCGAGGCTTCGGCCACTTGCGCGGCGCCTTGCGCATCGCCCAGATCGAGCAAGGCATTGGCGACCGCCGCCTGCTTGCCGGCGGGCACGGACGCCATCGCGCCCAGCTGGCGCAAGCCGTTGATCGCCTGCGCTTGTTGCCCGTTCGCCGCCATCTGGCGCGCGCGCGCGATCGCGGCGTCGGTCTTCACCCCGATCGCCAACTGGCGCATCGGCGCGGTGCGCTGCGCTTCGGGGATCATCGAGATCAGCCGGTCTGCCTCGCCGGTGCGGCCAAGATCGTTGTTAAGCAGCGCGGCAGCATAGATGCCGTCCGCTTGCCCGCTGGTGGTCAACGAACGGATCAGCGATTCGGCTTCGGGCACGCGGCCCCGCTTGATCTGGAATTCGGCGAACTCGTAGCGGATCCACGGATCGGTGGGGTCGAGGACCAGACCCTGCTGGAATTCGCGCGTCGCGCCCAGATCATCTCCGGCGGCGGCGGCGGCCAGCGCGCGGTTGCGCACCGCGCGGGCTTGCAGGCGGCGCTCGTCATTGCCGCCGCTGCCCTGTCCGGCCTGGCGATACAGATCAGCGGCGTCGGCGTAGCGGCCCTGTTGCTGATAGATGTCGCCCAGCAGTTCGAGCGCCGGGGCGGGCTCTTTGTAGCCCGAACGCGCCAGTTCCTCTGCCTTGGCCTGCGCATCAGCGAGCCGGCCCTGATTCACCAGCGCCCGGGCATCGGCCATGCCGGCGAAGAAGCGCGCGGACGCCAGACCTTCGGCCCACTGGCTGGCCTTGCCGGCCTGCGAAGCCTGGGTGAGCAGGCTGGTTGCTTCGGCGAACTTGCCTTCGCGCAGGCGCACCAGGCCAAGGCCGCCTAGGGCATCGGGATCGCGGCGGTTAACGCCAAGGGCGCGCTGGAACTGCGCGGCGGCGGTGGAAAGGTTGTTGTCCTGCAGCGCATCGAAACCGGAAACCCGCGCGCGTCCGGCACGGTCGGCGGACGACACCGGCGTGGGCGCGGGTCGGGCGGGCGCCGGGCGAGGCGCTGTCGCCACCGCGCGCTCAGGCTCGGGGGCCGGGCGCTGGCGCACCGCCACGGGCTTTGGTTCAGGGGCGGGGCGGGGCTGCGCCTTGGGCTTGGGTGCAGGCGGGGCCTTCAGCGCCGGGTTGTTGGGATCGAGCGCGCGGGCGCGGCGCAGCGCCTGCTGGGCCAGGTCCTCACGCCCCTTGGAGCGCCAGTATTGCGCCTGCTTCACCAGCGCTTCCACCCCGTTGCCTTGCGCCATGACGACTGCCGGCTCCATCCCTACCCCGGTGCCCGAAAGCATCAGGGCGAGCCCCGCTTTCGCGATCCGGGTGGTGTGGCGCTTCGGAGTCGTCGCACTGGTCATGGATGGTCATCCTGGCGGCCGAGGCGTTTTTGCGCTTGTCGGCGGAAGTAGAGGTATGCCGGTCCGGCAAGGATGACCGCCAGCGCGAGAGTGAAGAGGCCCAGCAGCCAAGGCCGCTGACTTGTCCAGTAAGCTAATTTCATCCAGATCGGAAGAGATCCGACCCAATATCTATCGCTTATCGCGAAGCTGGTCATGCCGTCACCGCGGGTCACCGCAAGATCGCCCTGGATCGACGCGTTGACCTTCACGTCGGTCATGCCCTGCACCAGATCGGGCAGCGCCGCGCCATCGTCCGCCAGCAGCGCCACCACAGTGCGATCGGCGGCATAGGGCGAGCGGAAGCTGACGATGCCGGAAAAGCCGCGCGCATCATAGACCAGCGGGGCGGCCTTCATCGGGTCATCGCGCTGGGTGCCGCCGAACAGCGAAGTGATCCACTGCAGCGGCGAGCGTTCGGCCACGCGCAGGCGGCCGTTTTCAAAGCGCACCGGCGAATTGCTGAACATGTCCGCCTGCGCCAGCTGCGTACCGCCAATCACCAGCACGTCCTGCGAGGACAAGGCGTCGGCATCCATCGTGGAGGTGACGGTAACGGCAGTTACCGGCACGCCGGTGGAATCCCCGAAGCGGCCCATCAGCGTCAGCAGCGCTTCGACCGAGGCCATCGAGGGGTTCTGCGCTACGACAATGGTGGTCTGCGACAAGTCCGGGCTGGCGGTGAACGGGAAGCCGGCACCGGCGAACGTCGCCAGATCGGGCATCAGGATCGCGTGGTAGGCGCTGCTGAGGTCGATCGTGCTTTTGGGGTCGAGCGAGACGCGCACGTTATCGGGCAGGGTGCCGGTGCACTTCTTCTTGTCGGCGATGATCAGGTTGTAATCAAACGTCAGTTCGTTCTGGCCGAACAGGTTGTAGCGCGGCAGCATCACCGAAGCGTCGCTGTCCTGGCTCTTGGCGCCGCCGCCGCCGAACAGCGCGCTCCAGAAGCTGGCGCCCAGCGGCAGCGTTTTCAGGTACTGGCCGTTGATCGAGACATCCAGGCGCGAGGCGCGCTGGTCCAGCCATTTGGCCACGGGGTAGCGATAGCCCAGGTTCAGTTTGCCGCCTTCGCGAGGCCAGAAGAACAGGTCCGGCGCAACGCGGAAGCGGGCCGATAGCGGGCCGGGCGGAATGCCCATGCCCTGCAGCGCGTAAGGCTCCATGATCGAGCCCAGCTCCACCGGCTTGTCCGTCGAAAGCCAGCGCAGCGCGCCGTAGCGCGGCCAGGCGGGAATGCGCACGCCGTCGAAGTTCATGCGCTGGCCGCCGAATACGCCCCGGCCCAGCGCCACCGCAGCAGCGGCGGTGCGCAGTTCATCATCGTTGCGGCCCATGATCACCAGCAGCGTGCCGTTGGGATCGTTGGGGTTGCGCATCGCCGCCGCCGAAGCGCCAGTCGGCGGAGCAATGTCCAGGCCGGGAATGCCCTGGCCGCTTTTCAAAAAGACGATGGCGTTGCCGCGCGGGATGGTGCCCACGCTTGGCGGGAAGGAGAACCCGCGATAGCTGGCCAGTGCGCCCAGCCAGCTGGCGGTGGCCGCTGCTGCCTGCAGTTCACCGCCGCGCGGCTGGGCTGCAAACACGAACGGCATGCGCAGCGGCACGTTCTGGCCCTTGTCGAAGAACGGCAGGGGCAGGCGCGACAGGTCGGGGCCGTACGGCAAGGGCTGGTAATTGAAATCGAACCACGAGCGCGTGTTGCTGACGTTCGCCCACAGCGAGGAGTGGAACGGATCTTCGCAATCGCGCGCGTAGTGACCGATAAGCCGCAAGTTGAGCTGGTTGTCACCAGGCAGGAACAAGGCCGGGTTCACCGGCACTTCGATCATCTGGCCGGCGGCCTGCGCGCGGGTAAGCGGCAGCGTCTGCACCACTTCGCCGTTGACGATAATCACCAGCTGGCTGAGATCGTCCAGCATCGATGGCGACCAGGCCAGCTGCAGCCGCAGCACCGCGCCGGTGACCACCCGGTCCTGGCGCATGCCGAACGGAATGCCGATTTCGCCTCGCGTTCCGGCCAGCCGGATCGGACGGGAAATGCGCAAGTCCTTCAGCGTCAGGCGCTCGGCCAGGCCGCCAACGGCAGGCGTCGTGCCGGGTTGGGTCGCTACGGCAGGTCGGGCCTGGGCAGGGGTTTGGGCGTGGACTTCGGAGGTGCCCAGCAACAGCCCGGCAGCGCCCAATACTATCGCGCCGGCAACAGCCGCAGCCTTTGCGAAGGGCACCCAGGATTTGCCGCCCGGCGTCCTGGGGTCGGGTGCAGGCGCATCCTTGGCAGCGGCCAGCGCCGCCTTTTTGGCGGCGGCGGCAAACACCCGGGCGCGGCTACGCTCTGTCCGGTTGAGCCGCAGCATGCGCTTGATCGTGACCATGTCCACCCGCAGAATATCGGCGAAGGAGCGCAGGCTTCCCACCGGCGCGGGCGGGTTGGACTGCCATGCATCGGCGCGGCCCATCACCGCGCGCACCAGATGGCGACCGGCCATGATGTCCAGCTTTTCGAATCGCACGTACGCGTTCGTATCGTTGGTGCGCACCGTTTCGACCGGAATCGACAGCACATCATCCCCCATCGCCATCGTGATGTGGCGCACCGACCGGTCCTTGGTGGGCAGTTCGGCCGGAAGCGCGATTGCCGCGCCGCCCATCGAAATGTCGATGGTTGTGCCCGGCACGGTATGGCCTGAATTGAGGTAGGCGGTGACGGGCAGCGCCACTGGAATGCGGATGTCCACGCGCGCCTGGCGGGTTTCGCGCGCCACCGAAACGGCGGCCAGCAGGATCGCCAGACTGAACAGCGCCCACGCCACGTTCAGCACCAGCGTATCGGTCTGGATGTTGAACATGTACGGGAAAAACGCCCATTTCACCACCGACATGACGATGCCGGTCACCACGATGCCGATGCAGATCAGGTGCGGCTTGACCACGGCGAAGTCGAAATAGGTCTGGTCGAGCAGCGAGCCCTTGTCGGTCACGTTGAACTTGCCCTTCCGGGGCTGGAACCACGTCATCACCGTGGGCTTGACCAGGTGGAACGCCAGGATCGTTTCGTACACTTCGCCCCAATACGGACGGCGCCAGCCTTCCTGCACGCGCTCGTTCGCGACCGACGAGCAGAACAGGTGCGGCATCGCATACGCGAAGATCAGCGAGGCGGAGGCCTGCACGATGTTCTGGCCGAACATAAGGTAGGCCAGCGGACTGGTCAGGAACACGATGCGCGGCAGCGGATACTGGAAGTGCATCATCGCGTTTAGGTAGCACAAGCGCTGCTGCCAGGTGAGGCCGCGGCCCAGCAGCGGATTGTCGATGCGCATGATCTGCGTCATGCCGCGCGCCCAGCGGATGCGTTGGCCCACGTGAAGGACCAGGCGCTCCGTCGCCAGCCCGGCAGAAAGGCGCGCGCTGATGTAAGCGGTGTTCCACCCGGTGCGCTGCAGCTTGAGTGCGGTGTGCGCGTCCTCGGTCACCGTTTCGCCGGCAAAGCCGTTGGTTTCCATCAGCGCTTCGCGCCGGATGATCGCGCACGAACCGCAGAAAAAGGTGGCGTTCCACAAGTCGTTGCCGCCCTGCACCGGGCCATAGAACAAGTCGCCTTCGCCGGGCATGTCGTTGCCCATGGTGGAGGCCAGGTTGCGCTGCACGGGGTCGGGCGAATACATGTGGTGCGGGGTCTGGATCAGCGCCAGGCGCGGGTCCTGCTGGAACCAGCCGACGGTCAACTGCAGGAAGGCGCGGGTCGGCACGTGGTCGCAATCGAAGATGGCGATCAGTTCGCCGTCGGTTTTCTTCATCGCCGCGTTGAGGTTGCCCGCCTTGGCGTGCAGGTTGTTGTCACGCGTGATGTAGCCGCAGCCCGCTTCCTTGGCGAAAGCGCGGAATTCCGGGCGCTTGCCGTCGTCCAGGATGAACACACGGTAGCGGTCCGCCGGATAGTCCAGATCCTGCGCGGCGAAGACCGTGTTGCGCACGATCTCCAGGCTTTCGTTATAGGTGGGGATGTAGATATCGACCGTGGGCCAGGTGTCAGGCGTGCCTTCCGGCTCGATCACCGGGCGATCAAGCGGCCAGCTGGTCTGCAGGAAGCCCAGCAGCAGGATCACCCACGCGTACAGTTCCGCCAGATACAGCACGCCGCCGAAGAAGAATTCGAGCGGGGTGTTGAACGCCAGCGTCTGCGTGGTGCGCCAGAACAGGTAGCGGGTGGACACCATGACGGCGAGCAGGCCAACCGCCAGCGCGCCCTTGCGGCCGGGCCAGCGCTTGAGCAACAACGCGCCGGCCATCGTGACGGCAGCGCAGATCCATTGCGCCGGGCCGTCCAGCGGCACGCCGATCACCAGCGCCGCAATCAGCACGATGCCCAGCACGGTGACGATCCGTCCCGGCTTGCTCGAAAGGATGTTGGCGATCATGCGGCCCTGCTGGCGGAAGGCGAACCGTGCGCACCGCGCGCAACCCAGGGGCGGCCCGGCGTATCGAGCGCGGGGATCACCGCTGCGCCGATCGCGCGCACATCGACGAGCGCGGCGCTGGAGGGCGCGTATTTGGAAAGCGGCTGCAGCATCGCGATCGCCTCGGGCACCGCTTCGTCCAGCCGCACCCGGCCCAGCAGGCGGGTGCCGACCAGTTCGCGCAGGAACGCGGCGCTGTGGCGGGACAGGCGGCGGGTTTCATCCAGCGCGTTGATCACGAAAGTGGTGGCGGCAATGTTTTCGGGGCTCGCCTCGTCCAGCACCTGCGGCATCAGCGCCAGGGTATCGGGCGCGGCGTTGAGCACGCAGACCGACGCGCTGGCGTGCGGAACGATGCGCCGGGCGAAGGTGTATTCGCTGGCCGGAACGTCGATCACCATCACTTTGTCCATCCCCGTTTCGAGATAGCCCATCTCGCCCAGCACGGGCACGAAATCGGGGTCGTCCAGCGCGGGCAGATGGCTGCGCAAATTGATTCCGCCCGCCAGCACGGCGTCTTCGGCCGGTGCGAACAACGAGGGCAGGGTCAGCGCTGGCTGCAGGCCGAAGTGCAACGGCAGGGTGTTGCGCGGCGCGACCGTAAGCACGGTCACGTCCGCGCCCATTTCCGACAGGGCCATCGCCAGGTGCGATGCGATGAAGGTGGTTCCTGCGCCGCCTTTGAGGCCGTGGCATACGATAAGAGGCATCAGATTTCCCCGCGTGAGCCAAGGTCGGACAAGTGGCGTAACATGGCGCGTACGTCCTGCGCCTGGGCGCCGCGCCGGTCGCTGGCACTGCCCGGGGAGGCCGATCCCTGGCCATAGCGGCTGAACAGCGCGTTCAGCGGTTCGGACTGCAGGGGCTGGAAGGTTTCGACGATCGCGGGTTCGGGCGCAGGCGCTTCCGTCTGGTCGATGGCCTGCAGGCGCGGATCGCGCAGCAGCGCCTCCAGGATCGGCCACAGCTCCAGCTCTGAGAAGCGGTCTTCGAATTCCTTGTAGGCAAAGTCGTTCTTGCCAAGCTTGTCGAGCAGATTTCTGGCGTCGATGCGCATACGAACCCCCGTGTGAGTACGTATTTTCTGCGCGTAAAATGGTTAAAAAAGCGTAACGGGCCGCGGGCAGGCCCATGCCCGCCACGCCCGAAATTCCCCAAAAGCCCCCGCCCGGATAGAATTTCTTCAGAAGAAAAGGACGCAGCCGGCCCAGATTTTGTAATCCTGTGTTATGTTAACCATGATCTATAACTGCACAAACAGACCTGCGCCAATAGCGAATCAGGAGATTTACGCATCCGGTCACGGGTGAGACGGCAACTGTTGCGCAATAGACTCAGCGGTGCCGGGTTGGGCAGACCCGAAGGAGAATCACCCCTATGCCAGTACCCGATCCAGACTGGCGCGCAGCTCTGCCTACCGCTCTGCCATCCTCCGAAGAGGGGGCGGGGGAACGGCGGCACGCACGCGCGGCAGTGGAGATGCTGGCCCGCTTTCGGCGTGGCATCACCTCGTCCACGGTGATGCTCAAGGATCTGACCCCGCTTGGCGCGCGGGTGGAGGGGGTCGGCGCGCTTGAACCGGACGAGTTCGTCAGCCTGGCATTGCCGGGTTGCCGCCCGTCGATGGCCTTTGTCGCCTGGGCCAACGACCATTGCGCGGGGCTGCAGTTCGTCGAACCGCTGAGCACCGCGCAGTTCGAGGATCTGGCGCGTCAGTATGGCCTTGCCGCCGATGTGCCGCCACCGCTTCGCCCGCTGGGCTGACGCGGCGACTTTTCAGGATACCGCGGGTTCCAGCAGGCGCAGCGTTCCCGCATCGGCGTCGATCTCGGCCATGGTGCCGGACGGGATGCTGATCTGCCCCGCGACATGGCCGATCATCATGCCCTGAAATGCCGGGACGCCCAGGCTGGCGAAACGGCGATCGAGCACTTCGTAGACCGTGAAGTTGGAAAAGCCGCCGTCCGGGTTCTCGCAGTGCGTGCATTGCCCGAAAACCACACCCGCCACTTTGCCAAGGATGCCGGAAAGCGCCAACTGGGTGAGCATACGGTCGATCCGGTATTCGGATTCGTTGGTTTCTTCCAGAAACAGGATCGCGCCGGTGAAATCAGGCAGATACGGCGTGCCCACCAAGGCGGTCAGGACAGACAAGTTGCCGCCCAGCAGCCGTCCGCGCGCTTTCCCGCCGCGAAACGTCCTGGCGCCCGACCCGCGCCCGCCAAGGTTCGGCCCCGAGTAGGACGGCGTGGCATACGTGGGCATGGCCCCTTCAAACGCGATCTGCCTGAACGATTCCCAAGACGCCGGCGGCCAGGAGGTGGACGCATTGGGGCCGTGGATCGATACGATCCCGGTCCTGGCCAGCGCCATGTGCAGGGCGGTATTGTCGCTGAACCCTGCGAACAGCTTGGGTTTGCGGCGGATCGCGGCAAAGTCCAGATAGGGCAGCAGCCGGGCCGATCCCCACCCGCCGCGCACCGCCATGATGGCACGCACGCCGTCGTCTGCGAACATCGCCATCAGATCGTGCGCGCGCACCGTGTCTGACCCGGCAAGATACCCCTCCCGCGTGGTGAGGTGCGGGGCGAAGCGCGGCTCCAGCCCCATCGCTCGCACCGTGGCGCCGATCTCGTCAATGCCGAACCGGTCGGCCACGAAGCCGGCGGGCGCCACCAGACCCAGCACGTCGCCATTGCGAAGACGCGGGGGCCGGACCATATCGTGCGCCATTGGCGGCGTCGCCGTGCGTGCGAAGGCTCCGATGCCCGGCAGCACACAGGCCGCGCCGCCGATCTGGAAAAGTGCGCGCCTCCGCGTCAGGGGGCGCGTTTGCGTGTGTCCGCTCGTCATCATGCCAGCCTAAGGCTTGCACGAAGCGATGCAACCGGGCGCTCGCAGGTTGATTTGTATCCGGCGCCTATTTTGCGCCGGGCCATGGAGCATTGATGACCGAAGCCGAAGATAAAGACCTGACCCAGCGCCGTTTCTACAAGGCCGATCAGGAAGCCAGTTTCGCCGACAGGCACGCCGAAACCGTTCAGACCGAGCATCCCGCGTATCGCCTCGCCTATCGCGATACCGATTTCATCCTGCGCGATGAACTGCGACCGGTGCGCTTCCAGCTGGAACTGCTCAAGCCCGAGATGCTGCTGGAGGAAGCCAATATCGGCTCCACCCTGGTGATGTACGGATCGGCGCGCATTCCGTCGCCCGAGCAGGCCGATGCCGTCGTGGCGGCAGCTGGCAGCGGCGATCTGAAAGCGGTGGCGGAGCGGCTTGCCGCAAAGGCGAAGTATTACGACGAGGCGCGCAAGCTGGCCCGGATCGCCAGCAGTTGCGCTATCGTGGAAAAGGGCATGCGCCAGTTCGTGGTCTGCTCCGGCGGCGGTCCCTCGATCATGGAAGCGGCCAATCGCGGCGCGGCTGACGTGGGCGCGGAATCGCTGGGCCTTAACATCGTGCTGCCACACGAGCAGGCCCCCAACCGCTACGTGACGCCGCGCCTTTCGTTTCAGTTCCACTACTTCGCGCTGCGCAAGATGCACTTCCTGCTGCGCGCCCGCGCGGTGGCGGTGTTCCCCGGCGGCTTTGGCACGTTCGACGAGTTCTTCGAACTGCTCACCCTGATCCAGACCGGCAAGATGAAGCCGATCCCGATCCTGCTGTATGGGCGCGAGTTCTGGGAGCGGGTGATCAACTTCGACGCGCTGGCCGAAGAAGGCGTGATCAATCCGGCCGACACCAAGCTGTTCCGCTGGTGCGAAACCGCCGAGGAAGGCTGGGGCCACGTGAAGGCCTTCTACGAACTGGAATGCGACTGATCGCCTGCCGCGCTTAGCGCACGGCGTGATGCCCCAGCGGCCCATGCCCCGCGCCGAAGCCCGGCGCGGCGAGCAGGGCGGCGCGCACGAAATCGCGCGCGTCCTCGATCGCGTCCGCCAGTGGTGCGCCCTGGCCCAGGAATGTGGTGATGGCGCTGGACAGGGTGCAGCCGGTGCCGTGGGTGTGCGCGGTCTCGATGCGCGGCGCGGTCCATACCTGAGGTTCGCTGCCCGGCGTGACCAGCCGATCGACAACCATGTCGCCCGGCGCGTCGCCGCCCTTGGCCAGGTAGGCGACGTTCCGTGCGGCCAGCCCGGCGTCTCCGCCCAGCGCGACCAGTTCATCGACGTTGGGGGTGGTCAGGCTGGCGATCGCCATCAGCCGCTCGAACGCGGCCACCGTTTCAGCGTCGGCCAGCACCGCACCGGCGGTGGAAATCATCACCGGATCGAACACGATCGGCACGCCCAGCCCGGCGATCCGGTCCGCCACCACGTGCGCCACGGCGGCGCTGCCCAGCATGCCGATCTTGATCGCATCCACCCCGATGTCCGAGAGGCACGCGTCGATCTGCGCCGCCACCAGTTCGGGAGAAAGCGCTTGCGCCAGGGTTACTCCGGTGGAGTTTTGCGCGGTGATCGCGGTGATCGCGGTCATCGCGTAGCCACCCAGCAGCGTGATCGTCTTGATGTCGGCCTGGATGCCGGCACCGCCGGAACTGTCGGACCCGGCGATGGAAAGGATGCGAGGGGGCTGGTTCATGATTCGTCCCTACGCGCTGCAGGGCCAGAGAGTCGAGCCAGGCATTTTGCCCAGGCGCTTCCGGTCTGCGTCAGCCCTTGAAGTGCCGCACTTTCGAAGGTGGGGCGGAATCGTGATGCTGGCGGGCGCGGGTCGGCCGGTCGGTCAGTTCGCCGCCGCATTGCGGGCACTGATCGTCCAGCGCTTCGGCGCAGTCCGCGCAGTAGGTGCATTCGAAGCTGCAGATGAAGGCACCGGGCGCTTGTGCTGGCAGATCGACGCCGCAGCGCTGGCAATCGGGGCGCATTTCCAGGGCCATCAGGCGGCTGCCTTCTCAACCGCGTGGCAGATCGAGGCGACGGCGGCTTCCACATCGTTCGCATCGTCGCCCTCGGCCATGACGCGGATGACCGGCTCGGTGCCGGACGGGCGGATCACCAGCCGCCCCCGCCCGTCAAGCGAGGCCTGGGCATCGGCGATGGCCGCCTTTACGCTGTCCGCTTCCAGCGGCTTGCCGCCCGCGAAGCGCACGTTGCGGAGCAGCTGGGGCACGGCATCGAACAAGTGCAGCAGTTCGCTGGCGCGCTTGCCGGACTGCACCAGCGCGGCCAGCACCTGCAAGGCGGCCACGGTGCCGTCCCCGGTGGTGGCATGATCGAGCAGGATCATGTGGCCGGACTGTTCGCCGCCCACGTTGAAACCGCCGCTGCGCATCCGCTCCAGCACATGGCGATCGCCCACGGCGGTGCGTTCCAGCGTCAGGCCCTGGCCCTGCAGGTAGCGTTCGAGGCCGAGGTTGGACATTACTGTGGCCACCACGCCGCCCCCGCGTAGCGTGCCCTGCGCGGCCAGACGGCTGCCGATAAGGGCCATGATCTGGTCTCCATCCACGGTCTGGCCTTTTTCGTCGACCACGATGAGCCGGTCCGCATCGCCATCCAGCGCGATGCCGATATCCGCGCCGGAGGACACCACGGTTTCCTGCAGAAGTTCGACATGGGTGGAGCCACACCGGTCGTTGATGTTCTTGCCGTTGGGGTTGACGCCCACCGCCACTACTTCGGCGCCCAGTTCCCAGAAGGCGGACGGGGCCACCTGGTATGCCGCGCCGTTGGCGCAATCGACCGCGATCTTCAGCCCGTCCAGTCGCACGGTCGAAGGCAGCGAGGCCTTGACCGCGTGGATGTAGCGACCACGGGCATCGTCGATGCGGCGGGCACGGCCGATCTCGGGCGCATCCGCCAGCGCCATGTCCTGCGCCAGCATCGCCTCGATCGCCAGTTCGTCCTCGTCCGACAGTTTGAAGCCGTCCGGGCCGAACAGCTTGATGCCGTTGTCCTCGTACGGGTTGTGGCTGGCCGAGATCATCACGCCCACATCGGCGCGCAGTTCGCGGGTCAGCAGCGCCACGGCGGGGGTCGGCATCGGGCCCAGCAGCACCACGTCCATGCCCACGCTGGTAAAGCCGGCCACCATCGCGTTTTCCAGCATGTAGCCGGACAGGCGCGTGTCCTTGCCGATCACCACGCGGTGGCGGTGGGTGCCGCGCAGAAACCGGGTGCCCGCCGCCTGCCCCACTTTCATCGCGGTTGCGGCGGTCATCGCGCCCTGGTTGGTGCGGCCGCGAATACCGTCGGTGCCGAAGAACTGCTTGCCCATTGACTGACCTTTGAGGAAATTTGCCCGGTGTAGCGCATGGCCATGGGGCATCGGCGGTTACCGCGGGTTGAACGCGCTCTTAAAGTTTGTTTAGAATCCGCTCCGAAACGGACTTCAGGCCGCGCTTGTAGCGGCTTACCACGCAAATTGCCATCTGTGGCCGCGCCCCCTATCTGTGGCCGCGATGACGGCTTCACCATCCCCTTCGCGCGCGTCGCGCATTCCCGAAATCCGCGTGCCCGGCGTCCTCACGCTGGTGGGCCTGATCGCCGGGCTGGTCCTGGGGCTGGCGATCGCCGGACACCCGCTGGCGCCAAAAGCGCTGGCGGTGGCAGGGCCGGTCGGCGCGCTGTGGCTGCAGGGCCTGCAGATGACCATCCTGCCGCTGGTGGCCGGGCTGCTGTTTTCGGGCATCGTCGAGACGGTGGCGATCGCCAAGGCCGGGGCGATGGCGCGCCGCACGCTGGGGATCATCATCGGGTTCCTGGCGTTCAGCGCGGTCCTGGGCGCGGTGGCGATGCCGGGGCTGCTGGCGGCCTTCCCGATCCCTGCCGGCGTCAGTTTCGCGCATGGGGCCGATCCGGGCAAAGTGCCGGGCCTGGCGGAATTCCTGTCCTCGCTGTTGCCCGACAACGTCATATCGGCCGCAGCCTCCAGCGCGATGCTGCCGGTGATCGTGTTCGTCTCGCTGTTCGCCTTCGCCTCCACCCGGCTGGCGGAGGAACCGCGCAGGGCGCTGGCCATGCTTTTCGAGGGGCTGGCCGGCGCGATGATGATCGTGATCGGGTGGGTGCTGATGCTCGCCCCGATCGGCGTGTTCGCGCTGGGCCTGACGCTGGGCGTGCGCAGCGGCGGCGCGGCGCTGGGCGCGCTGGCGCATTACATCGTGCTGGTGACCGCGGTAGGCGGCGTGGTGATGATCGCCGGATATGTGATCGCGGTGCTGGCTGGCCGGCAACGGCTGGGCAAGTTCGCCGCCGCCATGCTGCCGGCACAAGTGGTGGCGATCTCCACCCAGTCCTCGCTAGCGACGCTGCCCGCGATGCTGGCCTCTGCCCGGACGCTGGGCGTGGCGCCGACCACATCGGAGTTCGTGCTGCCCCTGGGCGTCACGCTGTTCCGGGCGACGGGGCCGGCGATGAACATGGCAGTGGCTGTCTACGCCGCGCGCCTCGCCGGGCTCGATCTGACGACCGGCGCGCTGGCCGCAGGCGCCTTTGTGGCGTTTGCCACCACGTTCGGCGCAGTGTCCTTGCCAGGCACGATCAGCTTCGTATCGTCCATCGGCCCCATCGCGGCGGCAATGGGCGTGCCGCTATGGCCGCTGGGCGTACTGGTGGCAGTGGAGGTGTTGCCAGACCTGATGCGCACCATCGGCAACGTGACGATGGACGTGGCGCTCACCAGCGCGGTGGACGCCAGCGTAGGCGAGCAGCCGGCGCACGAAACGATCCATTAGCGCCGGATTTTATGCCGGCTTGGTCATGGTCACCAGCGCCTGCCAGAATGCGGGGTGGCTGGTGGTATCCTGCCCATCCGTGAACGCGATGTCTTGAAAGCCCAGATCCTGCGCCCAGAACCGGATCCAGTCGCGATGCAGGAACGTATCCAGCGTATTGGCCCAGCCGTGCTTTTCGAACGCCTTGATGCGATTGCGGAAAACGCCGTGATGCTGGGGGTCTTCCAGTTCGAGAAACGAGAACACCAGCCGTCCGCCTGGCTTCAACGCCCGAAACGAGTCGCGCATGTAGAGATAGCATTCTTCGGGATAAAGATGCGTGAACACCGACCAATGGAAGATCATGTCTAGCGAGCCGTCAGGCGCTGCGATCGTCAAATCGCGATGGACGATCGCATCGTAATCGGGGCACTTCGATTTCAGATATGCCACCAGCGGCTTGACGATGTCCGCGCCCTTGTAGCTGCCCTGCCAGCCCGACCGTTGCAGCGCCATCGCCGTTCGGCCCGCACCGCAGCCCAGGTCATAGATCGCCATGCCGTCTGCCAGACCATGGTGGCGCAGCACCGCGACATGCCCATCGCCCTGGCGGACAAATTCCTCCGGCGAGATGGCGCCGATCGATGCGAACATCGCCATGTCGTAGTCGTTGGGGTATTTCCGGCGATGGCGTGCGACCATCGCATTGTAGGAGCGTACCGAGTGCCAGCGGTTGGCGCGCAGTAGAAGTTTCTCAATCAATCGCGCCATTTGCTTGCCCCGCACACTATAGGAACCGCCCTATGCGGGGACAGATGCCGGCGTCAAGCAGGGCGGCCAAACTGGATCATCTCTTGCGGATACGGGCCGCAGACCGGCTCACTCTTCCAGTTCGATGTCCCAATATAGCCAGTCGCGCCAGGTTTCGTGCAAGTAGTTGGGCGGAAAGCCGCGCCCGCGTTCCTGGAGTTGCCAGCTGGTGGGCCGGATCGGCTGGACCAGCGGGGGCATGTGCGCCTGCTTGGGGGTGCGGCCCCCTTTCTTGAGGTTGCAGGGTGCACACGCGGTGAGAATATTTTCCCAATGCGTGCGCCCGCCCAGCCGGCGCGGGATCACGTGATCGAACGTCAGGTTATGCGGGCTGCCGCAATACTGGCACGAAAACCGATCGCGCAGGAACAGGTTGAAGCGGGTAAACGCCGGAAATTCGCTGGGCTTCACATACTGGCGCAGCGCGATCACCGAGGGGATCTGCATCGTCCAGTTCGGGCTGTGCACCGCGCGTTCGTAGGTGGAAACGATGTCCACCCGTTCGAGCACCACCGCTTTGATCGCGGTCTGCCAGGGCCACAAGCTGAGGGGGTAATACGAAAGCGGCGTGTAATCCGCGTTGAGAACAAGGGCAGGGCAGTCCGAAAGACTTCTGGAGGGATCACCCTCCGCGCTGCGGAACCGGGCCGCGCGCTCGATCAGGTCCGCCCTGAGCATGGCCTCCTGTTGCAGCTTGGCATTACGGTTTCATGGCAACCCATGGCCCTTTTGCAGCACTTGGAATCGCCCTCGTCAAGATGGGTCGGGCGGGGTTGCGCAGCACGATCCACAACTCCGGGCCACAGATGCGGGTATTGCCCGCGGCTTGGCGGCGCTATGGACGGGCGATGCGCACGCGCTTCGCTCCCAGTCCCAATGGCCCGCTGCATCTGGGCCACGCCTATGCCGCGCTGGTGGCGCATGACACCGCAGGTGCGTCGGGCGGCACGTTCGTGCTGCGGATCGAGGATATCGACGGCGAACGCAGTCGTCCCGAGATGGTCGACGAAAGCATCGACGATCTGCGCTGGCTGGGACTGGACTGGGACGGGCCGGCGGTATTCCAGTCCACCCGGCTGGACAGCTACGCCGCCGCCGCGCGGCGCCTGAAGGCGCTGGACCTGCTCTATCCCTGCACCTGCACCCGCGCGCAGATCGCCGCCGCCGCGCAGTCCCACGGCCCGGATGGTCCGATATATCCCGGTACCTGCCGCCATCGCGACGTGGACCCGGCCAACGCGGCGTGGCGGCTGGACATGGCCAAGGCGATGGCGCTCACCGGGCCGCTGGTCTGGCGCGATGTTGAGGCCGGCCCGCAGCCCGCCACGCCGCAGGCGTTCGGCGATGTGGTGCTGGTGCGCAAAGACCTGCCCGCCAGCTATCACCTTGCCGCAACGCTGGACGATGCGACAGACGTGGTCAGCCTGGTGACGCGCGGGATGGACCTGTTCGCCGCCAGTTCGGTTCACCGTCTTCTGCAGGCCTTGCTGGACCTGCCGGTGCCGGAGTGGCTGCATCACCCCCTGCTACTGGAGGCAGATGGCCGCAAGCTGGCGAAGCGGCGCGGGGCGCCATCGCTGGCGGACCGGCGCCGTGCCGGCGAGGACGGGAAAGCCCTTGCCGATGCCTTGCGCAGCGGGATTCTGCCCGCTGGCATTTCCCTGTCACAAGGCTTACATCATGGTCCATGACTTATATCCTCGTCCCCGTCATAGTCGTGCTGGTGATCATGGTGATCGTCAGTCTCGTGCGTGGCATCGTCGCCTTCCTCAACAGCACGAAGGAAGACCTGTATCGCGATCCCGGCTCAACCGGGCCAACGCAGAACCAGTTGCTGCAGAACAAGATGATGTTCAACCGCATCAAGTATCAGGCGGCTGCAGTGCTGGTCTGCGCGCTGCTGATGGCCATGGCGCGCTGACGTTCGTTGGTTCGTCTCAACAAGATCTACACCCGCACCGGCGATGATGGCACCACGGGCCTCGTCGATGGCTCGCGCCTGCCCAAGCACGCCGCGCGCATGGATGCGATCGGCGCGGTGGATGAAGCCAACTGCGCCATCGGCATGGCCGTGTGCGTGCTGGCGGGCAATCCGCACGCGGTCACGCTGACCCGCATCCAGAACGACTTGTTCGATCTGGGCGCCGACCTTGCCACCCCCGGTGATGATTTCGAGCCTGGCGAAATGACGCTGCGGATAGTGCCGGCGCAGGCTGCCTGGCTGGAAACCGCGATCGACGCGATCAACGCGCGGCTTGAGCCCTTGCGCAGTTTCATCCTGCCTGGCGGCAGCGAAGCGGCGGCGCGGGTTCATGTGGCGCGTGCCTCTGTCCGCTCTGCCGAACGGCGCGCCACCGCGCTGGCGGAGGTGGCGCCGGTGAATCCTGCAGCGCTGTCCTACATCAACCGGCTGAGCGACTATCTGTTCGTGCTGGCGCGCGCCCTCAACGGCGATGGCGCAGACGATGTGCTGTGGGTCCCCGGTCAGAACCGCTAGGTTGTTCCGGCCCGATCACCCGCTAGGGCACAGGTAAGGTTGATCTAAGGGAGAATCGCAAATGCAGACAGTCGGCATCATCGGCGCGGGGATCATGGGCGCGGGCATCGCCCAGACGGTTGCCAGCAAGGGTATGGACGTCATCCTGACCGACATCAGCCTGGAAAACGCCGAGAAGGGCAAGGCGGGTATTGCAAAGAACCTGGGCAAGCTGGTCGCCAAGGAGAAGATGACCCAGGCCGATGCCGATGCCCTGCTGGGCCGCATCACCCCGGTGGGCGATTATGCGCCGCTTTCCGCTGCCGACCTCGTCATCGAGGCGGCGACCGAGCGTGAGGACATCAAGGCGAAGATTTTCGAGGCGATCGGCAAAGTGCTGGGCCCCAAGGCGGTGCTGGCATCAAACACCAGTTCGATCCCGATCACCCGCATGGCGGCAGGCTCACCCGATCCGACGCGCTTTTGCGGCCTGCATTTCTTCAATCCCGTGCCCGTAATGGGATTGGTCGAAGTCATCCCCGGCCTTGCCACCTCGCCGGAAACGGTGGCGGCGATGAAGGCGTTTGGCGAACGGCTGGGCAAGACCGTCGTGCTGGCGGGCGACGAGCCGGGCTTCGTGGTCAACCGCATCCTGTGCCCGATGCTGAACGAGGCGATTTTCGTGCTGGGCGCGGGCATCGGCTCGGTTGAAGATATCGACGCCGGCTGCAAGATCGGCCTCAATCACCCGATGGGCCCGCTGACCCTTGCAGATTTCGTGGGCCTCGACACGCTTTACGAGATCATGAAGGTGTTCCAGTCCACCACCGGCGATCCCAAGTACCGGCCCGCGCCGCTGCTGCAGAAGTACGTCGAAGCCGGATGGTATGGCCGAAAGAGCGGGCGCGGTTTCTACGACTATTCGGGCGAAAAGCCGGTTCCCACGCGGTAATTGCAAGGACGGGGCGGGTATTAACACCCGCCCCGTTCCCGAATGCCGTTATCCGCCGTGCTTACGCTCGCGGGTGCTTTCCACCATGCCAGGCGCGATGAAGCCGATGGGCGATATTTCCATCGCCCGCTTCTTCAGTTCGCCCTTCATCCGCTCATACTCGGCCTCCATCTCTTCGGTCACCGTGGCGCGGCTGTCGGCCAGCGCTTCGTCGAAGTCTTCGCGCGTCACCGAGTCTACCGCTGCGCCGCGCTTGCGGATGGCGATCAGGCCCGCGCGACGCACCACGTCTTCCAGATCGGCGCCGGTGAACCGCTCGGTGCGGTCAGCAATGCTGGACAGCGATACGTCCGGGGCCAGCGGCATCTTGCTGGTGTGAATGCCCAGGATATGTTCGCGGCCCGGCGCATCGGGGGTGCCGACATAGACAAGCTCATCAAACCGACCCGGGCGCAGCAGGGCGGGATCGACCAGCGCCGGGCGATTGGTGGCGCCGATCAGCACCACGGACTGCAGTTCTTCCATCCCGTCCATCTCGGCCAGAATGGTGTTCACCACCCGCGCCGTCACTTGCGGTTCACCCATGGAGCCGCCCATGCCGCGTGCTGGAACCAGACTGTCGATCTCGTCGATGAAGATCACGCACGGCGCCACCTGACGCGCGCGGGCAAACAGGCGGGCGATCTGCTGTTCGCTTTCGCCATACCATTTGCTGAGCAGGTCTGACGACTTGATCGAGATGAAGTTGGCTTCCGCTTCCTTCGCCACCGCCTTGGCCAGCAGGGTCTTGCCGGTGCCGGGAGGGCCATAGAGCAGGAAGCCCTTGGCGGGCCGGATGCCCAGCTTGTGGAAGGCTTCCGGCGTCTTGAGCGGCAGTTCGATGCCCTCCTTCAGCTTCATCTGCGCATCGCCGAGGCCGCCGATGTCGGCCCAGCCGATGTTGGGCACCTGCACCATGACTTCGCGCATGGCAGAGGGCTGGACGCGCTTGAGCGCGGCGAGGAAGTCTTCGCGCACGACCTGCAGGTCGTCCAGCACTTCGGCGGGGATTGTGCGCGCTTCCAGGTCCAGCTTTGGCATGATGCGCCGCACCGCGTCGATAGCGGCCTCGCGGGCCAGCGCGGCAAGGTCCGCGCCGACGAAACCGTGCGTGGTGCGGGCAAGCTCGTTCAGGTCCACCCGGTCACCCAGCGGCATACCGCGGGTGTGGATGCCCAGAATCTCGCGGCGACCGGTTTCGTCCGGCACGCCGATCACGATCTCGCGGTCGAACCGGCCGGGGCGGCGCAGCGCCTCGTCGATCGCGTCGGGCCGGTTGGTGGCGGCGATGACGACGACGTGGGCGCGGCTGTTCAGACCGTCCATCAGCGTAAGCAACTGCGCGACGAGGCGCTTTTCCGCTTCGCCGTGCACCTGATCGCGCTTGGGTGCGATCGAATCGATCTCGTCGATGAAGATGATCGCGGGCGCGGCCTTGGTCGCCTCCTCGAAGATTTCGCGCAGGTGCTTCTCGCTTTCCCCATACCCAGACCCCATGATTTCGGGGCCGTTAATGGAGAAGAAGCTGGCTTCGCTTTCGTTGGCGACCGCCTGGGCCAGCCGGGTCTTGCCGGTGCCCGGCGGGCCGTGCAACAGGACGCCCTTGGGGGGCGCCACGCCAAGGCGGGTGAAAAGTTCGGGATAGCGCAGCGGCAGTTCTACCATCTCGCGCAGCTGACGGATGGTTTCGCCCATGCCGCCCACGTCGTCGTAGTTGACGTCGCCGCGCGCATCGTGCGCTTCCTCGAACACCTCGCGCAGCTCGACTTCGGTGTTCTCGTCGATATGGACCACGCCGCGCGGGGTGGTGGACACCACGTTGAGGCGGATTTGCGTCAAAGCATAGGCGGGCGCGTTGAACATGCGGCGCAGCTGTGGCGGAATGTCCGCGACCTGCTGCTGCCCGGTGGTGGCGACCAGATCGCCCTGCATCATCGGACGCTGGAAGAAGTTGCGCTTCAGCGCAGCGGACGGGCCCTGCAGGCGCATGTCCTTTTGCGCCGGCGCGAATACCACCCGCTGAGCGGGGCGCGACTCGGTCTTGCGCACGGTCACGTGATCGCCGGACCCGACCTCGGCGTTGCCGCGCTGCAGCCCGTCAAGGCGGATCACCTGGAGGCTGTCGTCCTCGTCATACGCCAGCACCGCGCGCGCCACGGTGATCGCCTTGCCGGTGATTTCCAGCACGTCGCCTTCCAGCGCGCCGATGGCGGACAGGGACGCGCGCGACAGGCGGGCAATGCCTTGGCCGCTTTCTTCCTGGCGCGCGGCGGCGACCTGCAGCTTTACCGTGCGTTCGTCGGCCTTGGTGTCCGCTTCCGCCATGTGTTGCGTGTTCCCTTCTCTCGAACCAGTGCTTGGCCCCGTATTGCGGCGCGCCTGCCCTCCCGTGGGCGAAAGCGGCGTGCATCATCGGGCAGCGAGCGTCAGCTAGGTATCGCCCTGCGCGATTGCAAACGAACCACCGTTGCGCGGGTTGGTTCCGCCGGCACCGGCAGGCATTTGCGCCAAGGCCAGCAGGCGAAAAAAAGGCCCGGTCGTTGCCGACCGGGCTTTGGAAGTTTTGGGAGAGGATGCCTGAAAGGCCTGACCTGTATGTCGCGATCATCATCTGTGAGCAAGTGCAATATACTCAAGCTAATTGCAGAAAACTCAACTGGCAGAGTGGATTTGGATAAAATGTCGCTAAATCAGTAATTTTGTCGGGATATGCCAGTCGATTTCATAAAATCATCTACATCGTCGCGCCCGCAAAGTGTCCCGCCCAGATCGATCCTATTGCAGTGCACAATTTTGGCGCGCGATTAGGCAGCACCGCGAATCAGGGATCCAGCACCAGCCGGGCGGCCCGGTCGAACAGGTCGAGAATCACCGGATCACTCTCGCGGGTGCGGACGGCGGCTTCGAAATGGACGCGCTGCGTGGGCCGGGGCAGCACTTCGTGCAGCGTTCCGGCGGCCAGCTGCTGGCGCACCATCGTTTCGGGCAGCACGGCAGCTCCTTGTCCCCCTGCCACGATGGCGATCAGCGTACGCACATCATCGCAGGTGTGCAGCGCGCCGGGCGACAGTCCGTGTTCCGCCAGGGAGGCATGGGTGATGGCCGACAGGGGCGAATGCGCGGGCAGCGACCATACCGGCATCCGCTGCGCAAAGCCGCCTTGCCGGGCGGCCGGGGACCCTGCGCACCATACGAGTTCGACCGAGCCGATCGGCGCGGTCCGCATGCCGGGGCTCGCCACCGGGCCGGCCAGGAAAACGATGTCGTGCAGCCCGCCCAGCAATTGCTGGAGCAAGGGCGCGGTCAGGTCGATCTCGATTTCCATGGCGACGCCGGGACGCTCGCGCTCGATCGCGGTAATGAAGGCCGGCAGGCAGCTCGCCGCCGCGATCTCGCCGGACCCGATGCGCACCGATCCGGTGGCGCCGGCAAAGTCGCTGGCTTCGAGCAACACTTGTTCCAGCTGATGGTACAGCGGCGCGCTCGCCTGCACCAGCCGCCGTCCGCGCGCCGACAGGACCATGCGCCGGCCCTCACGCTGAAACAGCGGCACGCCCAGCTGCTCCTCTATTTCGCGCACCCGCGCTGACACGGCCGGCTGCGTGGTGTTGAGCCGCTGCGCTGCCGCCGCGAACGTTCCCAGTCGGTCTATCCACATGAGGGTTTCCAGATGGAACAGGGCGATGCGCTTCATTTGATCACCAATACTTATCACTATCCATAAAAAACAATCGCTATTCGTGATCAAATTCGCTGTCTAGCGTGCTGGCAACAACGGACGAGGATCGCCAGGCATGAACAAGATCTATCCCAGTGCGCAGGCGGCGCTGGACGGCGTGCTGAAAGATGGCCTGTTGATCGCCGCCGGGGGATTTGGCCTTTCCGGCATTCCCGAACGCCTGCTGGACGCGATCCGAGATTCCGGGGTGAAGGACCTGACCTTCGCCTCCAACAATGCCGGCATCGATAACGAAGGCATCGGCAAGCTGCTGCGCACCCGGCAGGTCCGCAAGATGATCTCGTCCTATGTGGGCGAGAACAAGGAGTTCGAGCGACAGTATCTTGCCGGCGAGCTGGAGGTGGAGTTCTGCCCCCAGGGCACGCTGGCTGAGCGGATGCGGGCCGGGGGCGCTGGGATTCCCGGCTTCTACACCAAAACCGGCGTGGGCACCCAGGTGGCCGAGGGCAAGGAAACCAAGGTGTTCCGGGGCGAGGAATACCTGCTGGAAGAAGGCATCTTCGCCGATCTGGCCATCGTCAAGGCGTGGAAGGCGGACGAGACCGGGAACGTGGTCTTCCGCAAGACGGCCCGCAACTTCAATGTGCCGGCTGCCACGTGCGGGAAAATCTGCGTGGTGGAAGTGGAGGAGATTGTGCCGACCGGAAGCCTCGATCCAGACGCCATCCACCTGCCCGGCGTCTTCGTTCAGCGCATTGTGCTGGGCGCGCCGTACGACAAGAAGATCGAATTCGTGACCACGCGCGCGCGGGAGGCCGTATAATGTCGCAGGAAACCAAAGGCTGGACCCGCAACGAAATGGCCGCGCGCGCGGCGAAGGAACTGCAGGACGGGTTCTACGTGAACCTGGGCATCGGCATCCCGACGCTGGTGGCAAACTACGTCCCAGCCGACATCACCGTCACGCTGCAAAGCGAAAACGGGATGCTGGGCATCGGCCCTTTTCCTTATCCGGAAGACGTGGACCCGGACCTTATCAACGCCGGCAAGCAGACGATCAGCGAACTGCCGCATTCTGCTTATTTCGATAGCGCCACCAGCTTCGGCATGATCCGGGGCGGGCATATCGACCTGACCGTGCTTGGTGCGATGGAAGTGGCGCAAAACGGCGACATCGCCAACTGGATGGTGCCCGGCAAGATGATCAAGGGCATGGGCGGGGCGATGGACCTTGTTGCCGGGGTCAAGAAGATCATCGTGGTGATGGAGCATACGTCCAAGAACGGCGATCCCAAGTTCATCCCGGAATGCACCCTGCCGCTGACGGGGCGCCACGTGGTGGACATGATCATCACCGACCTGGCCGTGTTCCAGCGGCGCGATCATGACAGCCCGTTCCGGTTAGTGGAACTGGCGCCGGGCGTCAGCGCCGACGAGGTGGCCGCCAAGACGACGGCGCACTACGTAAGCTGACCCGATTCTGGCGGGGGGCTCGCCAGCATCGGGGTCACAGGGTATCATCGGCGCATTGCGCGCCGGAGAGACCATGACGTACACGTTGATTACCGCAAACCGGAACTACTCCAGCTGGTCGCTGCGGCCCTGGGTGCTGATGAAAGCGCTTGGCATCGCCTTCGAAGACGAGCTGGAGCCGTTCGCCATGCCGGTGAACTACGATTCCTTCCGCAGCTTTTCGCCGACCGGCCAGGTGCCGGTGCTGATCGACGAGGCGCGCACGATCTGGGATTCGCTGGGCATCTGCCTGTATCTGGCCGATCGGCACGCCGGCATCTGGCCTTCGGACCATGACGCCCGCGCCTTTGCGCAAAGCGCGGTGTGCGAAATGCACGCCGGGTTCCCGAACCTGCGCGCGCGCTGCACGATGAACGTGGGCGTGCGGGTGCGTCCGCGTGAAATGGGCGGGCAGCTGCTGCGCGAGATATTCCGGCTGCGCGAATTGTTCGAGGACGGGCTTTCCCGCTTCGGCGGACCGTGGCTGGCCGGGCCATCTTTCAGCGCGATCGATGCGTTCTATGCGCCCGTGGCCTTTCGGGTGCGCACCTATGGCCTGGATGTGGGCCGCGGACACGCTTGGGTGGACACCATGCTGGCGCACCCCGCCATGCGGCAGTGGGAAGCCGAGGCGCTGGCCGAAACCTGGCGGGAGGACAGTCATGAGGCCGAACTCGCAGAGGCGGGAGAAATCGTCGCGGATTATCGCAATGGCGCGTGATGCCTTGCAGGTGCCATGCGCGGTATCCATAACCTGCGAGCACACAGCAACCGGAGTTTCCTGAATGACCGACCTTGCCACCATTCCGCTCAGCCGCATCGACGGTCAGCCCGACAGCCTGGCCCAGCACGCCGGCAAGGTGCTGCTGGTGGTCAACGTCGCGTCGAAGTGCGGCCTCACGCCGCAGTACGAAGGGCTTGAGGCGCTGTACAAGGAAAAGAAGGATGAGGGCTTCGAGGTGCTGGGCTTTCCGGCCAACGATTTCGGCGCGCAGGAGCCCGGCTCGCATGAGGAAATCGCCGAGTTCTGCTCGCTGAACTACGGCGTGTCCTTCCCGCTGTTCGCCAAGGCCGATGTTACCGGCGATACCAAGCAGCCGCTCTATGCCGCGCTGACGCAGGCCGCGCCAACCAAGCAGGGCGATGCGGAGGGCATGCGCAGCAAGCTGAAGGGCTATGGAATGACCCCTACCGAGGACCCCGAAGTGCTGTGGAACTTCGAAAAGTTCCTGATCGGGCGCGACGGGACGGTAGTGGCCCGCTTTGCACCGGGCACTGAGCCCAAGGATCCCGCGCTGGTAAGCGCGATCGAGGCCGAACTGGCCAAGTAAGCGACTGTATGTCCGTTACCGGCCCGGCTTGCGTATTCAGGCCGGGCCGGTCGCGACAGGCCGGCTGGGGTCGGTGATCCACGCGCTCCACGAGCCGGGATAAAGCTGGCCCGCCGGCAGCCCCGCCACCGCCATCGCCAAGGCGTTATGGCAGGCGCTGACGCCTGACCCGCATTGCAGGATCGCCGGTGCGCCTTTCAGCAGATTGGCGAAGGCTGCTGCTAATGTTTCAGGCGCCTGGAAGTGGCCGTCGCTGGTGAGGTTATCGCGGAACCAGCGGTTGCGCGCGCCGGGAATGTGGCCGGACACCGGATCGATGGCGTCTGGCCCGCCGGCAAAGCGCGCCGGGTCACGCGCGTCCAGCACTTGTGCCTGGGGGCTGGCGATATTGGCCAGGACCTGCTCGGTGCCGAGCGGCGCGGGCACGAGCGGATCGCCGGCTTCGAAGTCTCCGCTGGCGGTGGCGGCGGCCCGGCCCTTTTCCAGCGGCAGCCCGGCGGCTTGCCAGGCCTGCAGCCCGCCATCGAGCACCGCGACCGGCGCATGGCCCATCCAGCGCAGCAGCCACCAGGCCCGCGCAGCCCACAGGCCGCCGCTGGCATCGTAGGCCACCACTTGCTGGTCCTTGCGCAGTCCTTGCGCGCGCAGCCAGGCCGCCAATGCCACGCGCGCCGGCAAGGGATGGCGGCCATTCTCGCCATCGGGGGGAGAGGACAAGTCCTCCTCCAGATGCGCATAGCGGGCACCGGGGATATGGCCTTTGCCGTATGCCGCGATGCCGGCATCGGGCGCGCCCAGTTCAAAGGCGCAATCCAGCAACAGCACTGGGCCCCCGGTCGACAACAGGTGCCTGAGCGCATTGACGCTGATCAGCGTTTTGTAAACCATCGTCGTCGACACCGTATGTTACCCCTGACGCGGCTTTGTGTACGCACGAGCGATGGCAGCGCAAGGGCAGCCATCGGCAGGGACCGCGGTGCGACCACCAAAAAAAAGGGCCGGCAGTACGACTGCCGACCCTTTTGCATGGGCTGGATACATGTACCCGAAAAGGCTTTTTATCCGGCCTTTTCAGCTTCGTTGTAGCGGTCGATCGCTTCCAGGATGATGCGCTTGGCATCGTCTGCGCCGCCCCAAGTGCCGACGCGAACCCATTTTTCCTTTTCGAGGTCTTTGTAGTGGGTGAAGAAATGCTCGACCTGCTTGTAGACGATTTCGGGCAGATCGTCCTTTTCGGCCACGTTGGAATAGTATGGGAAGGTCGAATCGATCGGCACGCACAGCAGCTTTTCATCGCCGCCATGCTCGTCTTCCAGGTTGAGCACCGCGATCGGGCGCACGCGCACGACGCAGCCGGGAATGAAGGGCGAGCGGGCCACGACCAGCGCATCCAGCGGATCGCCGTCGGGCGACAGGGTGTGGGGCACGAAGCCGTAGTTGGCAGGATAGCGCATCGGCGTGTGCAGGATGCGATCGACGAACAGCGCGCCGGAAGCCTTGTCGAATTCATACTTCACCGGCTCACCGCCGACCGGGACTTCGATGATGACGTTCAGGCTTTCGGGCGGATTGTCGCCAATGGGGATCATGTCGATGCGCATAACGGTCCTTTTCTACGGCCTTAGTCTTTCGTGCCCCCCGGCACGTGCGCGCGGGCTTAGCGGCGGGCCAGTCGCGTCGCAACAGCCATTTTGGGCAGACAAACCACCGCGCCGCGCCGCTCACGGACCAGGTCCGGGCGGCCGCGGCGGGTAGGAAAGACTATTTCGCGCGCGCGGTCAGCAGGCGATCCAGGCCGTTCGGCTTGCCCGGCGTCGTGCTTTCCAGCCACGGATAGCGCAGGCCGCCGTGGTAATCGATGACGACGGTTTCATAGCGCTCGCCGCGCTTCACCAGCAGGCTGATCGGTGCTTTGCCTGTCTTGGCGGCGGTGATCGTATCCTTCATCACGTCTTCGTCGTAGGCGCGCCCATTGATCGCCACCACCTTGGCGCCGTTGACGATGCCCGCGTTGAAGGCGCGCCCATCCCACAAGGTGGACTTCACCTCGCCGTCCTTGCCTAGCACGATGCCCAGCGAATACGTCAGGTCGAGGACCTTGCGATCGTCGGTCACGCCCTTGGAATAGCTGTTGGGCTTGTCTTTCCACACCAACTTGTAGCCGGCCATCTCCACCCCCTTCATCGGGGCGGGCTGGTTGGTGGCGTAGATGCGGGTGCGCAGGAAACTGGCCCAGTCGTATGGGTAGACGCCGTTCAGCGTGTTCACCACATCGTCGAAGGTGTAGGTCACCTCGCCCCAGTCCCCGTCGCGGATGCCGAAGAACGCGCGGGCGAAATCGTCCAGCCCCTTGGCGCCGCGCGTGCCCTGGCGGATGATCTGGTCCGCTTCCAGCCAGGTCAGCGCGCCTTCGACGTAGTAGTCCTCGTTGCGGGTCAGCGAGCTGTAAGGCAGCGGCTTGCGCAAGTTGAGCTGCGGGGCGTTGACGGTGTCTTCCACCGACCGCCAGGCGCGGCCCGGCGTGCCTTCGGCGTAGGTTGCGACGGCGTTGGCGAACATTGCCATCACCGTGTCGCGCGTCTGGATGCCCGAGCGCGCGGCCAGCACATAGCCCCAGAACTGCGTCTGCCCTTCATAGACCCACAGCAGAGTGTTCTGCATCGGCTGCTGGTAATCGGGGGTCCACAAGTCAGCCGGGCGGCGGAACTTGCCGTTCCAGCTGTGGACGAATTCGTGCGGGATCACGTTGCGATCCCAGTCCATCTTGTCCCAGTCGATCCAGGTCTTGGGCTCCATCTGGTTTTCGCTGGAGCGGTGATGCTCAAGCCCGATGCCGCCCATGCGATCGGTCAGCGCCAGCAGGAAATCGTAATGATCGAAATGGCGCGCCCCGAAAGTGGTGAGCGCCTCGTTCACCAGGTTGCGATAGGTCTGCATGTGATCGGGGGTGATCGCCAGCAGGTTGGGCTCGTCCGCCACGACATCCATCGACACGCCTTTGCCCAGATCCCAGCGCTGCGCGTTGATGCCGGCAAACACGGGCGAATCGACCAGGCGTTCAAAGTCGATGGCGTTCCACGTCACCGCATCGCCGGCTTTCGCCATGCCATCCAGCGCGGTGTAGACGGTCCAGCCTTTGGGGAAGGTGACGGTAGGCTTCACCTGGATGCCGCGCGTGTAATAACCGGCGGGATACAGGCTCATCTTTTCCCACTGCAGGTTCAGCATTTCCTGCGTCATGGTGATTCGCCCCTCGCTGTTTTGCAGGGGCGAAGTGTGGACGAACTTTGCCGTGACCTGCCGGGTGCCCTCCGGCAGCACGAGGCGGAACGCGTTGACCGCAACGGTATCGCGCACCCACGCGATTTCCTTGCCATCGGCGTAGAAGTGAATGTCGGCCAGCGACGCGAACGGCCCGGTTTCCGAGTGGTTGCCCGGCAGCCAGCCGGCCTGCAGCAGGATCAGATCGCGGGTTCCGGCCGCCACCGGAATCGTTTCGGTAACCCGGTAGACGCCGCGATCGGTATCGCTGGCGTCGATCTTCAGGCCGATGGTGCCGGCATAGGGCACATCGCGCGCGGCGGGGATCGCCGGCGGCAGCGGGGGCGCCATGGGGGTTGAACGGGTTGCATCCTGGGCCAGCACCGAAGTGGACAGCAGCAGGGAGGTGAAGAGGGTCGCGCCCGCGATGAAGTGTTTCATTGCGCGATACTTTGCGCTTGTTGCCGCATTTGGCAACCATCCAATCGCATCCCGATGGCATTGATGTTGCGCTATACCTTTTCCCTTCCCACCATTCCGGCTAAGCGCGCGCGATGAACACTACCCCCCAGGCCATTCGCGGAACCCAGGACATCTTCGGCGCCGACGCCGAGGCATTCGCCCACGTCGTCGAGACGTTCGAGCGCGTGCGCAAGCTGTATCGCTTCCGCCGCGTGGAAATGCCGGTGTTCGAAAAGACCGCCGTGTTCTCCCGCTCGCTTGGGGAAACGACCGACGTGGTGTCCAAGGAGATGTATTCGTTCGAGGATCGCGGCGGCGAATCGCTGACGCTGCGGCCCGAATTCACCGCCGGCATCGCGCGGGCTTACCTTACGGACGGGTGGAAGCAGTACGCGCCGCTGAAAGTGGCCACCCACGGTCCGCTGTTTCGGTACGAGCGCCCCCAGAAGGGTCGCTACCGCCAGTTTCACCAGATCGACGCCGAAGTGATCGGCGCGGCGGAACCGCTGGCCGATGTGGAACTGCTGGTGATGGCCGACCAGCTGCTCAAGGAACTGGGCATCGCCGATGGCGTGACCTTGCAGCTCAACACCCTAGGCGATGCGGCCAGTCGCGATGCGTGGCGCGCCGCGCTGGTCGAGTATTTCCGTGACCACCGCGATTCGCTGAGCGAGGATTCTCAGGACCGGCTGGAGCGCAACCCCTTGCGCATCCTTGATTCCAAAGACCCGCGCGACAAGCCTTTCACCGCCGACGCCCCCAGGATCGACGATTTCCTGAGCGGCCAGGCGCAGGATTTCTTCGGCGCGGTGACGCAAGGACTGGCCGCCGCCTCGGTGGACTTCGTGCGTGCCCCGGCGCTGGTGCGTGGGCTGGACTATTATCGCCACACCGCGTTCGAATTCGTCACCGACCGGCTGGGCGCGCAAGGCACCGTGCTGGGCGGCGGCCGCTACGATGGGTTGATGGCAGCGCTGGGCGGGCCGGAAACCCCGGCAGTCGGCTGGGCAGCGGGCATCGAGCGGCTGGCGATGTTGGTGGCGGACGCGGGGCAAGTGACCGAGACACCACTCACTGCGATTCTGGCGGTGGAGGATGACGCCGCGCTCGGCTTTGCAATCAAAGCCGTCACCGCGCTGCGGCATCAGGGCATCGATTGCGAAATGATCGCCAGCGGCTCACCGCGCAAGCGCTTCGACAAGGCCGTCAAATCCGGGGCGCTGGTGCTCGTCTCGTTCGGCATGAAGGACGGCCTTCCCGCCGCCAACCTGCGCTCCGGGGAAACCAGCGCCGAGCGTTTGGCCGTGGAGCAGGTGCTGGTGTCCCTTCGCCCGTGAGCATTTCCGATGCCCGTCTGGGCCAGCTTGCACACCGGCTGGCCGAACTCGAAGCGCGCCTGGCCTCCGGCACGCTGGAGGGGGATGCGTTCGTCGCCGCCAGCCGCGACTATGCCGAGCTTGAGCCGGTGGCCCGCGCGGCGAGCCATGTCGCGTCGATGCGCGGCGAGCTGCAATCGCTGGTCGAATTGCAGGACCCGGACCCTGAAATGCGGGCGATGGCTGCCGAGGAAGCCGCCCGCCTCAAGGCCGAATTGCCCGAGGCGGAACGCCGCCTTGCGATCGCCATGCTGCCGCGCGATGCAGCCGACGTACGCCCCGCGATGCTGGAAATTCGCGCCGGCACCGGGGGCGACGAAGCCGCGCTGTTCGCGGCGGACCTGTATCGGATGTACGAACGCTACGCCGCCGAGCAGGGCTGGCGGGTGGAGATGGTCAGCGCCAACGCCAGCGATGTGGGCGGCTTCAAGGAAGTGGTGGCAAACGTCACCGGCTCTGGCGTGTTCGCCAAGCTGAAGTTCGAAAGTGGCGTCCACCGGGTGCAGCGCGTGCCGGTGACGGAAAGCGGGGGGCGCATCCACACCTCCGCCGCCACCGTGGCGGTGCTGCCCGAGCCGACCGAAGTGGACGTGCAGATCGAGGACAAGGACCTCAAGATCGACATCTACCGCGCGTCCGGCGCGGGCGGGCAGCACGTCAACACCACCGATTCGGCGGTGCGCATCACGCACTTGCCCTCCGGCCTGGTCGTCATCTGTCAGGACGAGCGCAGCCAGCACAAGAACAAGGCCAAGGCCATGCAGGTCCTGCGCGCGCGTCTGTACGAAAAGATGCGGGAAGAAGCGCATGGCGAGCAGGCCGAGGCGCGCAAGGCGATGGTCGGCTCGGGCGACCGTTCCGAACGCATCCGCACGTACAATTTCCCGCAAGGGCGAGTCACCGATCACCGCATCAACCTGACGCTGCACCGTCTGCCCGAGATTCTGGAAGGGCCGGGGCTTGCCGAGATGATCGATGCGCTGATCGCGGAGGACGAGGCCAAACGGCTGGCGGCGATGGATGGCTGAGGGGCGCCTGACGGTTGCCGAAGCGATCCGCACCGCCGCGCAGGATCTGGCCGCCACCAGCGACACCGCCCGCCTCGATGCCGAAGTGCTGATGGCCCATGCGCTGGGGGTCAGCCGCTCCGACCTGCTGCTGCGCTGGATGCGTGAACCCGCCCCCGATGCTTTCGCCGCGCTGGTGGCGCGCCGGGCCACGCACGAGCCGGTCGCCTACATCACCGGGAGGGCGGAGTTTTACGGGCTGGACCTGGCCGTCTCCCCCGCCGTACTGATCCCGCGCGGTGACAGCGAGACGCTGATCGATGCCGCCAGGACGGTGCTGGCCGACCGTGCGCCCACCACCATTCTCGACCTTGGCACCGGGTCCGGCGCGCTGCTGCTGGCGGCGCTTTCGGTATGGCCCGCTGCGCAAGGGCTGGGGATCGATCGGTCGGCGGCGGCGCTGGAGGTGGCGACCGGCAACGCGATGCGCCATGCGCCCGGCGCTGACATGCGGCGGGGAGACTGGACGCAGCCCGGCTGGGCTGACGGTCTGGGGCGGTTCGACCTCGTGCTGGCCAATCCGCCTTACGTGGAGGATGCTGCCGCGCTGGCCCCCTCGGTCCGCGCGTTCGAGCCTGCCGGGGCGCTGTTCGCCGGGCCGGACGGTCTGGACGATTACCGCATCCTCGTGCCGCTGCTGCCACGCCTGCTGACCCCCGGCGGCATCGCGGTGGTGGAGATCGGCCACACCCAGGCAGGGTCGGTCGTGGCCCTGGGTACCAGCGCTGGCCTTTCCGCGCAGGTCTTCCGCGATCTGGGCGGGCGGGACCGGGCCATCGTATTTTCCGGCATTAAGGTATAAAAAAGCCAAGTTTCCGCTTGGAATTTGGCGGCGCAATCCCTACTGACGTGTGTGAACCGGCATGTGGACGACGATTTTCCCACTCCTGGTTCGCCTCCACCATTTGCAGGCAGTCGCGGGATAACCGCTACGGCACACTGCAAAAGGGGAAACCCGCGGCAGCTCGGGGGGCGGTCGCGATCACGCTATGTACGGCATGCCGGTTTCGAGAGGACCGGCGATTGCCTGGGGCCGCAGGGCTCGGGGTTTTGAGGAAAGTCATCCCTTGAATAACAATCGTGGTAATAACCGCAGGCGTGGCCGCGGCACTAACAACCGCCCGCAGGGTGGTGGCCAGCAAGTCAACCGGATCGATAGCAGGGCGCGCGGCAATGCGCCGCAGATGCACGAAAAGTATCGCAAGCTGGCCCATGACGCGCACCTCAACGGCGACCGTGTGACGGAGGAATACAACCTCCAGTTCGCCGATCACTATTTCCGCGTGATGGCCGATCAGAAGCAGCGTCAGGAAGATGCGCGCCAGCCGCGCACGCCTGAGCAGCGCCAAGCAGACGACAACGAAGACTTCGCCTACTACGACGATCCTTACGGCGATCCTTCGCCGTCCTCGGCGAGCACGGCAAACCCGCAGTCCGATCAGCGCGACAATCGCGGTGATCGCGATCAGGGCCTGGATCGCAACCAGGGTCAGGATCGTAACCAGCGCCAGGATCGTGAGCCTCGGCAGGACCGCAATCAGCGGCAGGATCGGGAACCGCGTCAGGATCGCGAGCAGCGTTTCGAGCGTCAACCGCGCCAGGATCGCGAACCGCGCGTGGAGCGTGCGCCGACAAGCCAGCCTGCCGTGCAGGACGCGCTGGAGCCGCAGGAACTCGGTGCCGAGATCGCACCCGAGGTTGAAGCGACCACGCAGTACGAACCGCCGCAAAATCCGTTCGTGCGCGATAACCGCGCTGCACGCGGGCTGAAGCAGCGCAAGCCGCGCGGCGAACGGGCTGACGATTCGGTAGACGATGCCGCTTCCGCATCGGCGCCCGATACCGCCGACGAACCGCAAGCCAGCTTCGATGCGGCCATGCTGCCACCGTCGATTTCCACCCGCGCCCCGCGCAAGCGCGCCGAAAAAGCCGCGCTCGCGCGGCCGGCCCCCGAAGCTGCGGCTCCAGAGGCTTCGGAAACCCCGGCGGCTGAGGAAAAGCCGCGTCGCCGCCGCACTCGCAAGGCTGCGGGCGACGATACCGGCGCCGCGCCTGAAGCCGTGAACGGCTGAGCCTGACCTACTTTCCCCTGCGGCGCGCAAGGTCTCTTGCGTCCCGCAGGGCCGGGCTTACAAGCCTTGGGCGATGCAGTCACAGCGGCGCGCTTCGCCCATTCCCCCCCTTTCGATCACGGCCCTGAGCCCCGCAAGCGCAAGCCTGCGGGCGCTTCTGGCTGTTGCGGTCGGTGGCCTTGCCGCGTGCGGCTTCCAGCCGCTGGCGCTGTGGCCGCTGACGATCGTGGCCGTTGCGTGGCTGCTTGAACTGCTGTCACGCTCTGCCACTAGGCGGCAGGCGTTTGCGCTCGGCTGGTGCTTCGGGCTGGGGCATTTCACGGTGGGCGACAACTGGATCGCCACCGCGTTCACCTACCAGGCGCAGATGCCGGCGTGGCTGGGCATGATCGCGGTGGTACTGCTGTCGTTGTACCTTGCCTTGTTCCCCGCGCTGGCGACGCTGGCGGCGTGGTATCTCGTTCGGCCAGACCGGCGGGCGCATTTGCGCGGCTTTGCGGGCCTCATTCTGGCTCTTGCCGCGACATGGATCGTTACCGAGTGGCTGCGCGGCTGGCTGTTCACCGGCTTTGCCTGGAACCCTTTGGGGATCGCGTTGCTGGGCGGCTTTGGCAGCCGTGGCCTTGCCGTGCTGGCCCCGCTTGTCGGCACGTATGGGCTCTCGGGCGTGCTGGTTCTCATCGCCGGGCTGCCGGGTCTGGCAGCGCGACCGGCACGCGGCTGGATTGTGCCGGTGCTTGTCACCGTAGCGATGGCCGGCGCGCTGGCGCTGGCGATGTATGCGCCAGCACCGCCTGCGCAGGAAGGGGCGGTGCGTTATACGCTGGTGCAGCCTGACATTCGCCAGGAATTCATTGATGATCCGCGCAACTTCGAGCCCAACTTCCAGAAGCTGGCAATGCTCTCCCGGCCCCGCTCGCCGGGGGATCGCCGGGTGGTGTTCTGGCCCGAATCAGGGCTGGGAGACTTTCTGCGCGATGGTTATCCGACATATCTCTATCGCATCTACACCTACGCGGGCGACCCGGAGATCGCGCGCCGCCGCCTTGGCCGCGTGGTCGGGCCTTACGGTCTGCTGATGACCGGCGCGGTAGACATGGTGGTCGAGAACGGGGAGGAAGTTGCCGCGCGCAACTCGGTCACCGCGATCGACGGGAACGGCAGTATCCTTGCCGGATACTCCAAGGCGCACCTCGTGCCCTTCGGCGAATACCTGCCGCTGCGCTGGCTGCTGGGGCCGCTGGGCGCCAGCCGGCTGGTGGCCGGATCGCTCGATTTCCGTCCCGGCCCCGGCCCGCGCACGATCGATTTTGGACCATACGGCGCAGCCGGCGTGCAGATCTGCTACGAGATCGTGTTCAGCGGCCATGTCGTGGACCCGCTCCACCGCCCTGACTACATTTTCAATCCGTCCAACGATGGCTGGTTCGGGGCGTGGGGGCCACCGCAGCATCTGGCACAGGCGCGTCTGCGCGCGGTGGAGGAGGGGGTGCCGGTGCTGCGGGCCACCACGACCGGGATCAGCGCGGTGATCGATGCAGATGGCATCGTGCGGGCCTGGGTGCCGCGCCATCAGGCCGGCCGGCTCGACGGGTTCATCCCGCGCGCCCATCCGCCGACGCTGTTCGCCCGTTTCGGCAACATCTTGCCGCTGGGTCTGGCGGCTGTGCTGGCGCTGCTTGCCGTTTGCACGGTTGCGCTGCGCCGCCGGCGGGGCTAGACCGCGCCTTCACATAAAGCTTGCTTTATATCGCTATCGATTTTCCAAGGGCCGACATGCGCAGCAACTACGTCTTCACGTCCGAGAGCGTCTCGGAAGGTCACCCCGACAAAGTGGCGGACCAGATTTCCGACGCGATCGTCGATTTGTTTTTGTCCAAGGACCCCGAAGCGCGCGTGGCGTGCGAAACGCTGACGACCACGCAGCTCGTGGTGCTGGCCGGCGAAATCCGCTGCAAGGGCGTGTACGAGGACGGCCAATGGGCGCCGGGCGCGCTGGAGGAAATCGAGGCGACCGTGCGCAACGTGGTGCGCAAGATCGGCTATGCGCAGGACGGTTTCCACTGGCAGACCTTCGAATTCATCAACCGCCTGCATGCGCAGTCGGCCCACATCGCGCAGGGCGTCGATGCGTCGGGCAACAAGGACGAGGGGGCGGGCGATCAGGGCATCATGTTCGGCTTTGCCTGCGATGAAACGCCCGATCTGATGCCGGCCACGCTCGATTACAGCCACAAGATCCTGCATCGTCTGGCGGCGGACCGTCATTCGGGCGCCGCACCGTTTCTGGAGCCCGATGCCAAGAGCCAGGTCACGCTGCGCTTTGCCGATGGCGTGCCGGTGGCCGCCACCGCCGTCGTCGTATCCACCCAGCACCAGCCGGGTTACGATACGGGCGACAAGGAAGCGCAGCTCAAGGATTACGTGCGCGGCGTGGTTACGGACGTTCTGCCCGAAGGCTTCGTGACCGACGAAACCGTGTTTCACATCAACCCCACTGGATCGTTCGAGATCGGTGGGCCAGATGGCGACGCGGGTCTGACCGGACGCAAGATCATCGTTGACACCTACGGCGGTGCGTCTCCCCACGGTGGCGGCGCATTCTCCGGCAAGGATCCGACCAAGGTCGATCGTTCGGCTGCCTATGTCACCCGGTATCTGGCCAAGAACGTGGTCGCTGCCGGGCTGGCCACGCGCTGCACGATCCAGGTGTCCTACGCGATCGGCGTGTCTGCGCCGCTATCCCTCTATGTCGATACCCACGGCACCGGAACGGCGCAGGACGCCGATCTGGAAGCGGCGATCACCAAGGTCGCGGCGGACAAGCTGGGTGGCCTGACGCCGCGTGGCATTCGCATGGGCCTGGGCCTCAACAAGCCGATTTACGGCCCGACTGCGGCCTATGGCCACTTCGGCCGCAAGCCGGACGGCGATCTGTTCCCGTGGGAGCGCACCGATCTGGCAGATGCCCTGAAGGCCGCGCTAGGCTGAGCTAACGCCCACCCTGAACCTTGCAACGGCAAGGTTCAGGGTGGGGCGCAGGCGGCCCGACTGACCGCCCGTCGTCAGGGCATCACGCCGGCGTGATGCCCATGCACAGGTACTTCACTTCCATGTAGTCATCGAGGCCATAGTGCGACCCTTCGCGCCCAAGGCCCGATTGCTTGACGCCGCCGAACGGGGCGACTTCTGTGGAGATGAGGCCGGTGTTGATGCCAACCATGCCCGCTTCCAGCGCCTCGGCCACGCGCCACACCCGTGACAGGTCGCGGGCGTAGAAGTAGCTGGCCAGGCCGAACTCGGTATCGTTGGCCAGGCGGATCGCATCCGCTTCGGTGGTGAAGCGGATCACGCCGGCCAGCGGCCCGAAGGTTTCCTCCCGCGCCAGCTTCATGTCCGGCTTTACGCCCGAGACCACCGTGGGGTTGAAGAAATTGCCGCCGCGCGCGTTGCGCTGGCCGCCAGCCAGGATCTTCGCTCCACCATCCAGCGCATCCTTGAGGTGTTCTTCCACCTTTTCGAGCGCCTTTTCATCGACCAGCGCGCCGATCTCCGTGCCCTCGTCCAAGCTGTAGCCGACCTTGAGTTTCTTTACGCGGGCAGCCAGCTTGTCGACGAATTCATCATAGACGCCGTCCTGCACGTAGAAGCGGTTGGTGCACACGCAGGTCTGCCCGGCATTGCGGAACTTCGAGATCATCGCGCCTTCGATGGCAGCGTCGATGTCCGCATCGTCGAACACCAGGAACGGGGCATTGCCGCCCAGCTCCATCGAGCATTTCTTGATCGTATCCGCACATTCGCGCAGCAGGTCACGACCGATTTCGGTGGAGCCGGTGAACGTCAGCTTGGCCACTTTGGGGCTGCCCGTCAGCGCCGAGCCGATCTGGCCCGCGCTGCCGGTCACCACGTTGACGACGCCCTTGGGAATACCCGCCATCTCGCACAGCCGCGCGATCGCCAGCGCCGAATAGGGCGTTGCTGACGCGGGCTTGATGACGATGGTGCAGCCAGCCGCCAGCGCCGGGCCCAGCTTGCGCGCGATCATGGCATTGGGGAAGTTCCACGGCGTGATCGCGGCGACCACGCCCACGCCCTGTTTCAGTACCACGATGCGGCGATCGGCGGCGTGGCCGGGGATGACATCGCCATAGGCGCGCTTGCCCTCTTCGGCGAACCATTCGATGTAGCTGGCGCCATAGGCGATCTCGCCTTTGCCCTCGGCAAGCGGCTTGCCCTGTTCGCGGCTCAGCAGTTCGCCCAGATCATCCTGGTTTTGCATCATGAGGTCGAACAGCTTGCGCAGCAGCCTGGCGCGTTCGCCGGCGGTTTTTGCGCGCCAGGCGGGCAGCGCGGCTTCGGCGGCATCGATGGCGCGATTGGTTTCGTCGGCACCCATCCTGGGTACCGTGCCCAGCACCGCGCCCGAGCCGGGGTCCGTTACTTCGATGGTGGCGCCGCCATCCGCATCGACCCACGCGCCGTCGATGTAGCACTGCTGCTTCAGGAAGTCGGTGTATGCCATCTTGCGTGGTTCCTCGTCTCGCGGGGGCTGAGATTGCGCGTTTGCAGCGGAGATAGGCAAGAGCCCGCAGCCTGGCAACCAGGCTGAGCCTGTGACATGGACGAGGATGCTCCCGCTCGCAGGTTCATCCGCACACCGGTCAGAACCACGGCGCTAGAAGCTTTTGGCCTCGTAGATCCGCGAAATGTCGCCGCCCCATTCGCCGTGGTACAGGTCGAGCAGGCGCTGCGCCGGCACCCGGCCGCTTGCCGCGATTTCCGCCAGCGGTTCGAGATAGCCGGTCTCGTTCTCGCCCGCAGCGTTCAGGCAGCCGCGCGCCGCCAGGCCCGAGCGTGAGATTTCCACGACCTGCGCGGCAATATCGCGCAAGGTGCCGCCGCCGGGGATCGGCGCGTCCAGCCCCAGCTTGGGCACCGAAGAGCGCAAGGTTTCGCGCCCGGCCATGTCCCAGTCCTTGACCAGATCCCACGCCGCATCAAGCGCGCCCTGATCGTACAGCAGGCCGACCCAGAACGCGGGAAGCGCACAAATGCGGTTCCACGGGCCACCATCGGCGCCGCGCATTTCGAGGAAGGATTTGAGGCGCACTTCCGGGAAGGCGGTGGACAAATGATCCTGCCAGTCGCTTACGCGCGGTCGTTCGCCGGGCAGGACGGACAGCTTGCCGTCAAGGAAATCGCGGAACGACAGACCGGCGGCGTCGATATACTTGCCGTCCCGGAACACGAAATACATCGGCACGTCGAGCATGTAGTCGACATAGCGTTCGTAGCCGAACCCGTCCTCGAACACGAAAGGCAGCATGCCGGTACGGGCCGGATCGGTGTCCGACCAGATGTGGCTGCGGTACGAAAGATAGCCGTTGGGCTTTCCTTCGGTGAAGGGCGATGCCGCGAACAGCGCGGTGGCGAGCGGTTGCAGCGCCAGCGAGGTGCGGAACTTCTGCACCATGTCGGCCTCGCTCGAATAGTCGAGGTTGACCTGGATGGTGCAGGTGCGCAGCATCATGTCGAGCCCCATCGAGCCTACGCGCGGCATGTGCCGCAGCATGATGGCATAGCGGCCCTTGGGCATGATCGGCAGCACGTCACGCGTCTTGTCAGGCCACATGCCGACGCCTAGGTAGCCTTTGCCCAGCCTCTCGCCGATGGCTTTCACCTGGGTCAGGTGACGCCCGGTTTCCGCGCAGGTCTGGTGCAGGTTTTCCAAGGGCGCGCCGGAAAGCTCCAGCTGTCCGGCAGGCTCCAGGCTGACGTTGCCATCCGCGCCCTTGAGCGCGATGACGTTGCCACCTTCCACGATGGGCTCCCACCCGAAGGCGGTCAGTTCGCTGAGCAGATCGCGGATGCCGCCGGGCTCGTTATAGGACGGGGCGTGGTGATCGGCGATGTCGTAGACGAACTTTTCGTGCTCCGTCCCGATCCGCCACGCCTCACGCGGCTTTTCGCCCGCAGCCATCGGCGCGGCAAGTTGATCCAGGGATTCGATCACCGGATCGTGCTGATCCGAGGCGTCACGGGTGCTCATGCTGGCGAATTAGTGCGCCGCGCCGCCGCACGCCACAACTTTTTGTACCGATCGGTTACGAATCTTGAAAAGACCAGTCGCCCGCAGTCGCCATCCATAGCGCGGTGGCTGCGATGCAGGCCGTTTCGGCCCGCAGGATGCGCGGGCCTAGCGTGATCGCCACGGTCTGGGGATGGCTGCGCACCAGCGCCCGCTCCTCCTCGTCGAAGCCGCCCTCCGGGCCGACCAGCAGCGCCCCCGTCCCGCCATGCGCGGCGAATGCGGTGTGGGCGGGCGCACCGCCCTGTTCGTCCGCGAAGAACAGGGTGCGATCCTGAGGCCAGTCGCGCAGCAGCGCGTCGAGCTTCACCGGGACTTCCACGCGGGGCAGGGCCGTGCGCGCACACTGTTCTGCCGCCTCGGTGACGATGGTCAGAGCACGCTCGGGGTTCAGCTTGTCCGCCACGCAGCGCCGGGTAACGAGCGGCCGGATAGTGGCGACGCCAAGCTCGGTCGCCTTTTCCAGCACGAGATCGAAGTTCGGCTTTTTCAAGAGCGCGGCGCACAGCACGAAGTCGGGCACCGCCTCGCGCACACGCAGCTGTTCGCGCACGGTCAGCACTACATCGCGCTTGCCTGCGCTTGCTACCGCGCACGCCCACTCGCCGGTCAAATCGTCGCACACGATGACGGCATCGCCCGGCGCCACGCGCATGACTTTGCCCAGGTAATGGGCCTGTCCCCCGTCCAGGATTACTTCGGCGCCAACGGAAAGTGGGCCGGGGACGAACAGGCGCGGGGCCGAGCGGGGCGGCCAGGCAGGGGTTGCGGGCATGGCGGGGCGGATCCTGTGCAGGCGGCGGGCGGCTCTTTTCGCCCGAACCCGCAGCCGGCGCAATGGCGGCAGAGACGTCCCGCGCCGCATCTACTACGTGCACTGGTAACGTTTGATCATGACAGCACTCGGGGGATGCCCTAATCGTCGCGCGTGATCGACCCTTCGCTTGTTCCCGACAGCCAGCACCGAGGGCTGGTCTCGCTGCTGCCGCAGCCCTTGCGCGATTATGCCATGCTGGCGCGGTTTGACCGCCCGATTGGCTGGTGGCTGCTGTTCTGGCCATGTGCCTGGGGAGTGATGCTGGCCGGAGGGGAAAGCCGCTGGGACCTGATCGCGTGGCTGCTGTTGGGCGCGATCGCGATGCGCGGCGCAGGCTGTGTGTACAATGACATCGTCGATGCCGATCTTGACCGCAAGGTGGCGCGCACGGCCCTGCGTCCGGTCGCCAGCGGCCGGGTTAGCAAGGGCGCGGCGTGGGCGTGGCTGCTGGTCCTGTGCCTGGTTGGGCTGCTCGTGCTGCTGCAGTTGCGCTGGCAGGCCCAGCTTGTCGCGCTGGGCAGCGTGGCATTGGTGGCCGCCTATCCCTTCATGAAGCGGATCACGTGGTGGCCGCAGGCATGGCTGGGCCTTGTGTTCACGTGGGGCGCGCCGGTGGGCTGGATCGAGATTCGCGGCGATCATCTGGCCTCGCTCGCCGCGCTGTACGCCGGCTCTATCGCTTGGTGCATCGGCTATGACACGATTTACGCCCTGCAGGACAGGGAGGACGATGCGCTGGTCGGTATCCGCTCGTCCGCCTTGCGGATGGGCGCGCACGTGAAGCGCGGGGTCGCCGGCTTCTATGCCCTCGCGCTGGTGCTGTGGGCGCTGGCATTCTGGACCATGCGGCCCGATTGGGTGGGGGTGGCGGCGCTGGTGCCGATGGCGCTGCACATGGGCTATCAGGTGCTCACGCTTGAGCCTGCCGATGGCGGCAATGCACTGGATCGCTTCCGCTCCAACCGTGATGCCGGGCTGGTGATGGCGCTGGCGTGCTGGGTGGTGGGCAACGCCGGCGTCGTGTGAGGGGCCCGGCGTTTGACCTGAGCGGCACCGCATTTGACCTGCGCGGCAGCGGGCCGTAATCGCCGCCCATGACCACCGTCACCCGCTTCGCACCGTCGCCCACCGGGCACCTCCACGTCGGCAACATCCGCGCTGCCCTGCACAACTTCCTGCTGGCCCGGCAGGCCGGCGGTCGGTTCGTGCTGCGGATCGACGATACCGACGCGGCGCGCAGCGAGGAGGCGTATGTCGATGCCATCCGCGCCGATCTTGCGTGGCTGGGGCTCGACTGGGACGCGCAGGAGCGCCAGTCCGCACGCTTTGCGATCTACGAGGCTGCTTTCGCGCGGCTGGAGGCGGCGGGCCGTGTCTATCCGTGCTGGGAGACGCCGCAAGAACTGGACTTGCGCCGCAAGGTGCTGCTGGGGCGCGGGTTGCCGCCCATCTACGACCGGGCCGCGCTGAAACTTACGGCGCAGGACAAAGCGGCGCGCATCGCTGCGGGCGACCTGCCGCACTGGCGCTTCCTGCTGGACCATGACGAACCGATCGCATGGCAGGACGGGATTCGCGGGCCCCAGAAGTTCGATCCCGCCCAGATGAGCGACCCGGTGGTGCGCCGCGCGGACGGATCGTGGCTGTATATGCTGCCGTCCGTGATCGACGATGTGGAGATGGGGATCACGCAGATCCTGCGCGGCGAGGATCACGTGCCGAACACCGCCACCCAGGTACAGATGTTCACCGCGCTTGGCGCACCGATGCCGGCCTTTGCGCACGAGGCGCTGCTGGTCGGGGCGGAGGGCAAGTTGTCGAAGCGGCTGGGGTCACTGGGTGTGGCGCATTTCCGCGAGGCAGGGATCGAGCCGCAGGCGGTGGTGGCGCTGCTGGCCCGGCTGGGCACCAGCGACCCGGTGGACCCCGCGCTTGGTTTGCACGAACTGGCCGCTAGCTTCGATCTGGCCCACTTCGGCCGCGCTCCGGCACGCTTCGACGAGGCGGATCTGGAGCGGGTGAACGCCGCGGTGGTCCACGCGATGCCGTTCGCGGCGGCAGCGCCGCGCCTGCCGGACGGCATGAGCACAGAGGCGTGGGAGACGATTCGCCCCAACCTGACCCGCGTTGCCGAGGCGCAGGACTGGTGGGGCGTGGTTACCGGGCCGATCACTCATGTACTGCCAGCGGAGGACCGTGCATATGCCCTTCAGGCGGCTGACGTGCTGGCGACGCTGCCGTGGGACACGGACGTGTGGAAGGCGCTGACCGGCGCGCTCAAGGAGGCGACCGGGCGCAAGGGCAAGGCGCTGTTCCTGCCGCTGCGCCAAGCCCTGACCGGCATGGATCACGGGCCGGATATGGCCGCGTTGCTGCCGCTGATCGGGCGCGATGCCGCGCTGGAGCGATTGCGCGCAGCGGGATGATTGGCGCGCATCACGGTTTGCGCGGCGCAACATAATATCTGTTTACATGGCATTCGCGTCCCGCTAGTGGCGCCGACATGTCCGTACAGCCGATCATTATTACCACCCCGAAACCGACCGCGTTTGCGCGGTGGGCGTCGGCGGTGTGCATGGTTTAGGCAGGCACGCACGGACACTCACCCCGCATCCAGCAGGCGGGGTTCCTCTTCACGGAAAAATCTGGACCCTCGTTCTGCTTCAGCTTGAAGTAGGAGACGCATAGGTCATGGCACACACATTCTCGCCCGGTCAGCAACTCAACGTCGGCGTTGTCGGCGCCACCGGTCTGGTCGGCACGATGATCCGCGAAATGCTGAAGGAGCGCGGCTTCCCGGTCGGCACGCTGCGTCTGTTCGCCTCGGCGCGCTCAGCCGGCAAAAGCGTGGACGGCGTGGTGATCGAGGACGCGGCGACCGCCGATTATGCCGGGCTGGACGTGGTGCTGTTCTCCGCCGGGGGCTCGACGGCAAAGGCGCTGGCCCCCAAGGTGGCGGCAGCAGGCGCGGTAGTGATCGACAATTCGTCCGCCTTCCGGTCCGACCCGCAAGTGCCGCTGGTGGTGGCCGAAGTGAACCCGCAGGCGCTGGCGGATCTGCCCAAGGGCATCGTGGCGAATCCCAACTGCACCACCATGGCCGCGATGCCGGTGCTGCGCCCGCTGCATGAGGAAGCCAGGCTCAAGCGGCTGACCGTGTCCACCTATCAGGCGGTGTCGGGCGGCGGCCTTGAAGGCATCGACGTGCTGGCCCGCCAGCTTGCCCACGTGGGTGACAAGGCGCGCGAACTGGCGCGCGGGGATGCCGCCGCCGTGTTGCCCGAAGCGGAGAAGTGGGCGGTGCCCATCGCGCACAACGTGGTGCCGCTGAACTACGTCTACGCCGAGGACGGGTACACCGAGGAAGAAATCAAGCTGCGCGACGAAAGCCGCAAGATCCTGGGTATCCCGGACCTGCCGGTCTCGGGCACCTGCGTGCGCGTACCGGTGTTCACCGGCCACTCGCTGTCGATCAACGCCGAGTTCGAGCGCCCGATCAGCGTCGAGCGCGCGCTCGAACTACTGGGCGATGCGCCGGGCGTCGTCGTCAGCGAAGTGCCCAACCCGCTGGAGGCGACCGGCCAGGACCCGGTGTTCGTGGGCCGTGTGCGCCGCGATCCTACCGTTGCGCATGGCCTGGCGCTGTTCGTTGCCAGCGACAACTTGCGCAAAGGTGCAGCGCTCAACGCGGTGCAGATCGCCGAAGCGCTGATCGGCTGATTGGCGACGGTGGAGAAGGGGGTGGCGTGCTGGCCGCCCCCTTTATTCCATGAACCAGCCGTGGCTGGCCACCAGCGACTGGCCGGTGAGCGCGTTGGTGGGGAAGGCGGCGAAGAACAGCGCCACTTCGGCAATGTCCTCTACTGTCGTGAACTCCCCGTCCACCGTCTGGCCCAGCATTACGCGCTTCACCACTTCGTCTTCGGAGATGTTCAGCTCCTTCGCCTGTTCGGGGATCTGCTTGTCCACCAGCGGGGTGCGCACGAACCCGGGGCAGATCACGTTGGTGCGCACGCCCTTCTTGCCGCCCTCCTTGGCGATCACGCGCGACAGGCCCAGCAGGCCGTGCTTGGCCGTGACGTAGGCGCTTTTGAGCGGGCTGGCCTCCTTGGAGTGCACCGAACCCATGAAGATGATCGACCCGGACCCGGCGGCATACATGTGTGGCAGCACCGCCTTGGATGTCAGGAATGCGCCGTCCAGATGGATGGCCAGCATCTTTTTCCAGTCGGCATAGGCATAGTTTTCGACCGGGTTGACGATCTGGATGCCGGCGTTGGACACCAGCACATCCACCTGCCCCCAGGCCGCGATCACTTTGGCGACGCCGTCGTTCACCTGCTCCTCGCTGGTAACGTCCATCGCCACCGCCATTGCGGTGCCGCCGCTGGCCGTGATGTCTTCCGCCGCCTTGCTGGCCGCATCAAGGTTAAGATCGGCGATCACCACGCGCGCGCCGTTTGCCGCATAAATTTGTGCGATGGCCTTGCCGATGCCGCTGGCGGCGCCGGTTACGACGCAGACCTTGTCGTTCAGTTTCATGCTGCTTCTCCATCGTGCGGGACGTCAAGGGGGTGCTGCAGGCGATCCCCGTCGTGATCCCCGGCCAGATCGAACGTCACGATCTCGTCCGGGCTGACATCACGGTTGATCCATTCGGGGTGGGACAGCGAGCGCTGCGCGTCATGCTGGCCGCATGCCCAGTGCTCGTTCACCGTCCTGCGTGAAAATTCGTAGTCCTTGCTGTTCGTCTCGTACCCGCGCGCCCGGTTGATGAGGTGCATCACCGCCACCGCGCCGGCGGAGCGGGCATGGAGCAGGCGGACGAGATCGGGATCGTCACGCAATTCCGCGGGCAGCTTGCGGCGCAGGCGCTTGGCCGCCGCGCGCATCTTTTGCAGTTCCTGCGACATGTCGGTGTTGAAGCGGGTGCGGCTGGAAAACCGGATGTCCTTTTCGCGCTGTGCCACGTCCGCCATCGTGGTGGGCACGATCCCGCGTGAGGAAAACAGGTCCACCTGGTATACGTTCATCTCCCGCGGGGAACGATTGTCCAGAATGTATTGCAGCGGGGTATTGGACACCAGACCGCCGTCCCAATACCACTCGCCGTCGATCTCCACCGGCGGAAAACCGGGCGGCAGCGCGCCGCTGGCCATGATGTGTTCGGGCCCGATGGTGCGTTCGGTATTATCGAAATATGCGAAGTTGCCGTCCAGCATGTTGACCGCGCCCACGCTGAAACGCACATCCGCCCGGTTGAGCCGGTCGAAATCGACCAGTTCCAGCAGCGTGGCGCGCAGCGGCGTGGTGTCATAATAGCTCAGCCGCGAAAGGTCGTTCGGCCATTCGGGCAGCGGGATCGGAAAGCGCGGCGTGAAGAACCCCGGCGCGCCGAACATGGCGGTGTAACCCGCGGCAAATTCGTTCATCGCGCGCCGGGCGAAGCCGGCAGGGCCGTCCACCCGGTATTGCAGTTCGCGCGAGACCATATCCCAGAACCGGCGCATCGCCGGCAGACGGTCGCCGGGCGCGTTGCCGGCGATGATCGCCGCGTTGATGGCACCGATGGAGATGCCCGCGACCCAGTCGATCGCGATGTCGTGTGCTTCCAGCACTTCGTACACGCCGGCCTGGTAGGCTCCCAGCGCGCCGCCGCCCTGAAGCACGAGGACGGATTGCGGGTCAGGATCAGGCGTGTTCATCGTACGGTCCAACCGATCAGAGGTATGCTGCATTGCAGCAAATAGAGGCGCGCTGGACTGCCTGCAAGCCCGTTCATCGCACGCGCTGGCCTATGCCGTTTCCATTTCCGGCTCCGTGGTCGCCTCGATCAGCCGCCGTTCCAGGGTTTTCAGCCTGGCCGGCGCGGTCAACTTTTCGCCTAGCAGGTCGGTGACGTAGAACGTATCCGCGGCGCGCTCGCCATAGGTGGCGATATGCGCGGAATGGACCATCAGCTTGGATTCGAACAGGCCATGCGCCAGCCGGTTGAGCAGCGCGGGGCGATCCCGCGCATTGACCTCGACCACGGTGAAGCGGTTTGAGGCCTTGTTGTCGAACACCACGCGCGGGCGCACGTCGAAGGCATCGGCGCGGGGCCGGGCATCGGGGCGGGCCACCAGCTGCGGCAGGATCTTGATCCGGTTCGCCAGCGCGCTTTCGATCGAATGCGCCAACCGGGTAAGCTGGGATTCTTCCATGAATGGGCGGCCCAGCGGATCCTGGATCAGGAAGTTATCGACTGCGCGCCCGGTGCGGGTGGTGTGGATGCGCGCGTCGATGATGTTGCCGCCGGCCAGATGGATGCCGCCGGCAATGCGGTAGAACAGGCCGGGATGGTCCGATGCGATCACGGTCACCAGCGTGGCCCCGCGCGCCGGATAGTATTCGGTAAAGATGGAAAGCGGGTCGTCCTTGGAGGCGACGATTTGCACCAGATTGCGGGCGATCACGTCCTCGGGCTCGGCGATCCAGTAGGCGTCGCCCATGATCGGGCCGATATCGTCTATCAACGCGGCGAGGCTGCTGCTCAGCGCGGCGACGGCGGCCTTCTTGGCCTCCACCCGCTTGGGCCTGCCGAACTCGGCATGGCCCAGCCGCAGGCGTTCCTCCGCCGCGCCGTACAGTGTGGCGATCAACTGGCGCTTCCAGGAATTCCAGGTGCCCGGCCCTACCGCCCGGATGTCCACCACGGTCAGGATCGTCAGCTGGCGCAGGCGATCGACCGACTGCACCACTTCCACGAAGTCGGCGATGGTCTTGCCGTCCGACAAGTCGCGCTTGAAGGCGGTGGCGGATAGCAGCAGGTGATGGCGCACCAGCCAGGACACCAGCTCGGTCTCGTCCGCATCCAGGCCGAAGCGCGGGCACAGCTTGCGGGCGATCTCCGCGCCCAGCACCGAGTGGTCGCCCTGCCTCCCCTTCGCGATATCGTGGAGCAGCACCGCCACATACAGCGCGCGGCGCGACCGGATCTTGTGGATGATATCCTGCGACAGCGGATGATCACCGGCCAGTTCGCCTTTCTCGATGCGCGAGACCAGGCCGATGGCGCGGATCGTATGCTCGTCCACCGTATAGTGGTGATACATATCGAACTGCATCTGCGCGTTGACGCGGCCGAATTCGGTGACGAAGCGCCCGAACACGCCCGTCTCGTTGAAACTGCGCAGCGCGATCTCCGGGTTCCGGCGGCTGGTGAGCAGTTCCATGAACAGGTCGTTGGCGCGCTTGTCGCGGCGCACGTCATCGCGGATCAGCACGGCATCGCGCCCGATCAGGCGCAGCGTCTCGGGGTGGATTTCCAGCCCCTCGCGCTCAGCCAGCACGAAGATCTCGACCATGCGTACGGGATCGGCGGCGAACCAGTCGTCGGTTGGCGCCTTTAGCCGACCGCCGAAAACAACATAGCCTTTGAGCAGGCGCTGCTTGGCGCGAAAACCCGCCAGCAGCCCGCGCGGCTGGCGTTTGGCGAACTGCTCGTCCAGCTGGGCCAGGAACACGCCGGTCAGGCTGCCCACCACTTTGGCCTGCAGAAAGAACATCTGCATGAAGCGCTCCACCGCGCTCTTGCCGGGGCGGTCGGAGAAGTTCATCCGCGCCGCCACTTCGCGCTGGAGGTCGAACGTCAGCCGGTCCTCGGCGCGGTTGGTGATGGTGTGCAGGTGGCAGCGCACCGCCCAGAAGAACGCTTCGGCGCGGCGGAAGGCGCGGTATTCCTTGGTAGTCAGCAGGCCCACGTCCACCAGTTCGGACGGCGCGCGCACCTGATGGATATACTTGCCGATCCAGTAGAGGGTGTGCAGGTCGCGCAAGCTGCCCTTGCCTTCCTTCACATTGGGTTCGACCACATAGCGGCTGTCGCCCATGCGCTTGTGGCGTTCCTCGCGCTCGGCCAGCTTTTCGATCACGAACTGGCGCTCGGTGCCGGACACCACGTCTTTGAAGAAGCGCACCCGCGCTTCCTCGTACAAGTCCTGATCGCCCCAGACGTAGCGCCCTTCGAGCATCGCGGTGCGGATCGTCAGGTCCGCCTTGGACATGCGCACCATGTCGTCGAGCGAGCGGCTGGAATGGCCGATCTTGAGCGACAGGTCCCACAGCATATACAACATCGCCTCGATGACCTGCTCGCACCAGGCGGCCTGCTTGCCCGAGGTCAGGAAGGCGATATCGACGTCCGAATGCGGGGCCATCTCGCCCCGGCCATAGCCGCCCACCGCCATGATCGTCAGGCGTTCGCCGTGGGGTCGTGCAGCCGCCGGGTGGACGTTGTTGACGATGTGATCGTGAATCACCCGGATCAGCTGGTCCACCAGGAAAGCCTGCGCTTCGGCGACTTCGTGCCCGGCGGACGGCTTGGCGATGAGCCGCCGGGCGATCTCCTCACGCCCCTCAGCCAGCGCCGTGCGCAGCACTTCGACCACGAAGGGCCGCGCCTTGGTTGCCCCATAGGCCTGCGTCAGCTTGTCGATGGTGAGGACAAGATCGCGCCGGTCGACGACGGCGCGCGGTGAGGGAATGCGGATTACGCTGTTCATGGACCTGTGTATCTAGCCGTTGTGCGGGCCGGGGAAAAGGCGCTGGTGACGATCGTCGTGATCGCGCTTGGGCGGATTATGGCAGGGGAAGATGAAATGCCTGCTACCATCGCACCCCGGGCTATGCCAGAAGGCCGGCCGACGCAGGCCATGAGGCCCCGCCCGGACATGACATACGCGAGGTCCACGAGTTGTCCCTGACATTGCTTGCCGCCGCTGCGGCGAATGCCCCTGAGCCCATCTACTGGGTCAACCTGGGCCTCAAGAACTATCTGTTCCGCATCGGCACTTTCGAGCTGCGCTGGTATTCGCTGGCGTATCTGGCCGGCATCGTGCTGGGATACTGGCACTTGTCGCGCATGATCAAGGCCCCCGGCGCGCCGATGGCGCAGCGCCATGCCGATGACCTGTTCTTCTACTGCACCATCGGCATCATCCTGGGCGGACGGCTTGGCTACGCCACGTTCTACACCGGAGGCAAATCCGATATTCCCAGCCTTTGGGCGCATCCCACCGAACTGGTGCAGCTGTGGCATGGCGGGATGAGCTTTCATGGCGGGCTGATCGGCGTGCTGCTGGCGCTGGCCTGGGTATCGTGGCGCAACAAGCTGAACCTGCTGCGCGTGGCGGACTATGTGGCGGTATGTGTGCCGTTCGGCATGCTGTTTGGCCGGCTCGCCAACTTCATCAATGGCGAACTGTGGGGCCGGGTGGTGAGCGGGCCGCTGCCGTGGGCCATGGTGTTTCCCGATGCCGGCCCGCTGCCCCGCCATCCCAGCCAGCTTTACGAAGCCGGTCTGGAAGGCCTGGCGATGATCGCGATCATGCTGCCGCTGTTCTGGAAAACGCGGGCGCGGTATCGCCCCGGCCTGCTGGTGGGCGTATTCACCGCCGGTATCGCGCTGGCGCGCTTCACGGTCGAATTCTTCCGTGAACCGGACAAGCAGTTGCAGGAATTCGCCCGCGTCACCGGCCTGTCGATGGGCCAGTGGCTGACGATCCCGCTGATCCTGCTCGGCATTTTGCTGGTGCTCCGCGCGCTGTCGCGCCCGCAGTTGGCGACCCGCCGCCCGATCGAGATCACCTGAGCCGATGGTAGCAGGGGAAACGCTTGCGGACATGTTCCGCAGGCTGATCGCCAACCACGGGCCGATCACGCTGCAGCACTACATGGGCGAATCGAACGCCCGCTACTACGCCGCCAATGACCCGCTGGGCAGCGCGGGCGATTTCGTGACCGCGCCTGAAATCAGCCAGATGTTCGGCGAACTGATCGGCGTGTGGCTGACTGATATGTGGACCCGCGCGGGAAGGCCTGCCGGGGTCCGCTATGTGGAACTGGGTCCGGGGCGCGGCACATTGGCCAGCGATGCCCTGCGGGTGATGCGCCGGCACGGGCTGGAGCCGCCGGTGCACTTCGTGGAAGGCTCCGCCGCGCTGCGCCGTTTGCAGGCCAGCGCGGTGCCCGGCGCGCACTGGCACGACGATCCGGGCAGCTTGCCCGACGACGGTCCCGTGCTGCTGGTGGGCAACGAATTTCTCGATGCGCTGCCGGTGCGCCAGATGGTGAAGACCGCGCAAGGCTGGCGCGAACGTATGGTGGACTGGCAGGACGGCCGTTTCCTGCCGGTGTCGGGAGACCGCCCGATGGATGCCGCCGTGCCGCCGCACTGGCGCGATGCGCCTGACCAGACGGTGATCGAAAGCTGCCCCGCCGCCGCCGCCGTGGTGGACGAGATCGCGCGCCGTCTGGCCCGGCATGGCGGCGCGGGCTTGCTGATCGATTATGGCTATACCGCCGCGCAGACCGGATCGACCCTGCAGGCCGTGCGCGCCCACCAAAAGGTGGATCCGTTCGCCGCGCCGGGCGAGGCGGACCTGACGTGCCTGGTGGACTTTGCCGCAGCCGCTGAGGTGGCCACGGTTGCCGGCGCGCGGCATCTGGGCACCACCGGGCAGGGAGATTTCCTGCGCGCGCTGGGCATCCAGACGCGCGCCGCACAGCTTTCCAATGTTGCACCGCCGCAGTCTTCTGCGATACGTGCAGCAGTGCACAGATTGATCGACGGGGACGAGATGGGGGAATTATTCAAGGTGATGGGCCTGGCTGCGCCGGGCTGGCCCGATGGGGCGGCGTTTTGACGGCGGCCCTGGCGGCGCGCTCCACCGCGCCGGATCGGCTGGAAAAGGCGCTGGGCGTGCTGGCGCTGGTGATGCTGGCCTTCATCGTGGCGGCCTTGTTCAAGGGCATCGCGGACTGGCCGGCCATCCCGTCCGGCATCTGGCTGCACCTCGCTTCGATCATGCTGGCGCTGATCCTTACCCCGGTGCTGCTGTGGCGGCAGCGGGGCACCACCGCGCACCGCACGCTCGGCTATGTGTGGAGCGGGGCGATGTTCCTTACGGCAGTGGACAGCCTTTTCGTCACCACCAGCAATCCAGGGCATTTCAGCCCGATCCACATCCTGTCGGTGATGACCATCGTGCTGGTGCCGGTTCTGGTGCTGGCCGCGCGCAGCCATAACGTGGCCCGGCACCGGCGCACCGTGCGCGGGCTGATTATCGGCGCCCTGCTGATCGCGGGCTTCTTCACCTTTCCGTTCAACCGCCTGCTGGGGCACTGGCTGTTCAGTTGAACCTGCCGCCACCGGCGGCGCGGGACTACTTGTCCAAGCGGACCGAGCGGGTTTCCATCGGCACCTGACGGACCGGCACACTGCCCAGCCACTGCTGGAAGGCTTCGTTGTCCACCATGCCGCGCACCGTATCGGTGCCTTGCTTGAAGATTGTGAAATCATCACCCCCTTCGGCCAGGAAGTTGACCACGGTGACGCGGTAGCGGGCAGCCGGGTCGATCGGCTTGCCATTGAAGGTGAGAGACACCAGCCGCTGGCCCGACGGGCGGCGCATGTCGAAGCTGTAGGTCAGCCCGGCAGACGGGGCCAGCCCCTGCTTCTGGCCGGTATCATCCAGCCCCTGCTCGATCACGGAGCGCAACTGCGCGCCCGTCAGCGTCATGGTCACCAGTTCATTGTTGAACGGCTCCACCGCATAGACCTGCCCGAAGGTGACGACCCCGCCCGGACCCGGATCGACCGTGGTGCGGATGCCGAACGGATTGGTGAAGGCGATCTGCGCGCCCGCATCACGGCTGGCGGCGAGCTGCGAATCGGCAATGAGATTGCCCAGCGTACCGCCCGTCTCGACCACGCCCTCAACCTTGGCGACCGCGCCCGACAGCCTGCCTACGGGCCGGGAAATCAGCCCCTGCGCATCCTGTACGTACCGCCCGACATAGGCGGCGATGTCGGCTCGCGGCTGGAATTGCGTATACAGGGGCGTGTTGGGCGCATCGCCGCGCGCACTGGTGTAACCGGGTGACTGGACGATGACGTTGTGCGCGCGCTTGGCGATGACCTTGTGAGTTGCGGGATCAATGGTCAGCGTGATGTCGGTCACCAGTTTGCCATATACGCCCGCGCTGGTCAGCAGGATCGGCGTGCCATCGCCGCTGCGGCCATAGTGGCACACGTATTGCCAGTGGGTGTGGCCGGAAACGACCAGATCGACGCCGGGGTTCAGCCGGTCAAGGATAGGCTTGATGTCGCCGGTCAGTGCATCGCACGTATCGGGATCGCCTTCGGTGGTCTTGCCGCCCTGGTGGATCAGCACCACCACTGCATCGGCGCCCTGTGCCTTGAGCAGGGGGATCGCCTTGTTGATCGCGTCGGCCTCGTCCCCGAACGTCAGCCCCGTGAGCTGCTTTGGCGAGACGAGTGACGGCACGGTCTTGAGGGACAGGCCGACAAAGCCCACCGTCACCTTGCGCGCGCCTTGCCCGAAGGTCTTGAGCCCGGTAGCCGGGAACAGCGTAGTGCCGTCCGGGCCAAAGGTGCTGGCGGACAGGTATTTGTACGTCGCGCCTTTGAACGATTCCACCGTGCAGGGCGCAAGCCGGGTATTCTTCTCGCAGCCGCCGTTCTGCAGGCGCAGCAGTTCCTTGGGGCCGCGATCGAATTCGTGGTTGCCCACCGCGTTGAATTCCAGTCCGATGCGGTTCATCACGCCTACCGCCGGCTCGTCCAGATGCAGCGAGGAGGCCAGCTGCGAGGCGCTGGTCAGGTCGCCAGCAGCCACCACGACATGGTTGGGATGCTCGGCCTTCAGCGCGTCCACCGCCGAGGCCAGCCATGCCGCGCCGCCGGCGGGCACCGCCACCGCCTTGCCGTCCGGCCCCGGCGCCATGACGGCGGCCTTGGGCGGTTCGAGCGCGCCGTGGAAATCGTTGATCGCGATGATCCCCACCTCGACCGGCCCACCCGCGCTCGCGGCGACAGGGGCCGCTGCGTGGTGCCCTGTCGGCTGCGTGGCGCAAGCGGCGAGCAGGGCGGCAAAGGTAAGGGGGGCAGCGAGTCGAACCGGGTTGCGCGTCATCATGGTGGCGGCTCTATCGCATCGCACGATGACGAACCAAGGACGTTTTTTGTGAGGCCTTTGGCGGGGTTACGCGTCCGGCTGATCTTCCAGCCCATGCATCTGCGCGTCCGACAGGCCGAAGTGGTGGCCCACCTCGTGCACGATCACGTGCGTCACCAGATCCTCCAGCAAAACGCCGGTTTCGCACCATTCGGCCAGCAGCGGCTGGCGGTACAATGTGATGCGAGGCGGCAGTTCGCCCGAAATCCACTGCGAGCCTGTGTCCATCGAGCGACCGTGATACAGCCCGGTAAGCGCCCATGCGTCGGCGATCCCCAGTGCATCCAGCGTTTCGGCATCGGCGAACTCCTCGACATGCACGGTAATGCCATCGAGGTGCGGCGCGAACGGTTCGGGGATGCGCGCGAAGGCCGCGTGGGCCAGCGCCTCGAAATCCGCAGGCGACGGGGGCGTTGCGAAGGAGCGTGTCATGACCGCCTTGTGCCACCTTTCGTGCCCGCCATCCACATGCTGATGGGCGCACTTCCTTGCGCGACCTTCCCGTTTCTGCGACCAAATGGGCCATGGTTCCGGCGATATTCGGCCTCAGCGGCCTCACCCTGACGCATGACGAGCGCGCGTTCTTCCGCGATGCCGATCCGGCGGGGTACATCCTGTTCGGTCGCAACGTGCAATCGCGCGAGCAGGTCCGCGCGCTGACCGATGACCTGCGCGCACTGCAAGGTCGGGACCGGCTGTTCGTGTGCATCGATCAGGAAGGTGGCCGCGTGGCGCGGATGAAGCCGCCGGTATGGAACGCCTATCCCGCCGGGGAGGCGTTCGACCGGCTGTATGATCTGGCCCCCGCCACCGCGATCGAGGCCGCGCGCCTCAATGCGCAGGCGCTGGGGCTGGACCTTGCCGAAGTGGGTATTACGGTGGATTGCCACCCCTCGCTGGACGTGCGCCAGCCCGGCGCGCATGACGTTATCGGCGACCGGGCGCTGGGCGCGGAACCGATGCGGGTGGCGGCGCTGGGCCGCGCGATCCTTGACGGTCTTGGCCGCGCCGGAGTGGCCGGCTGCATCAAGCACATCCCCGGCCACGGGCGCGCGCTGGCCGACAGTCACAAGGAACTGCCCACCGTCACCGCCTCGGCGCAGGATCTGGAAACCGACCTGGCGCCGTTCCGCACCCTGGCGCACGCGCCCATCGGGATGACCGCGCATGTGCGCTATACCGCCTGGGACGCGGATAACCCGGGCACGTTGTCGCCCATCGTGGTGGGCGACGTGATCCGCCAGCGCATCGGTTTTTCCGGGCTGCTGCTGACCGACGATCTGGATATGGAGGCGCTGTCTGGCACCGTGCCAGAGCGCGCCGCGCGCGCGATCGCGGCCGGTTGCGACATCGCGCTGAACTGCTGGGCCCGTATGGATGACATGATCGGCATCGCCGCCGCCGTGCCGCAGATCGGCGCCGACGCCGCCGCACGGCTGGAGCGGGCGCTCGACCTGCCACTGGTAACGCCCGTGGATCAGGCAGCGGTGCTGGCCAGGCGTGATGCGCTGCTTGCGCTGCAGGCCGCCTGATCGTGGCCACGCTGTTCGACGGTGCCGGCTGGGACGGCGAGGACCGCACCGAGGCGAGCGACGACAAGCTGTATCTCGATATAGACGGCTGGGAAGGCCCGCTGGACCTGCTGCTGGATCTGGCGCGGCGGCAGAAAGTGGACTTGCGGGGTATTTCAATCCTCGAACTGGTCGATGCGTACCTGACGTATATCGAAGAGGCCAAGTCGCTGCGGCTGGAACTGGCGGCGGACTATCTGGTGATGGCGGCATGGCTGGCATACCTCAAGTCCGCGCTGCTGCTGCCGCGTGACGAGGCGGAAGATCCCAGTCCCGAGGAACTGGCGCTGCGCCTGCAATTGCGGCTTCAGCGGCTGGGCGCGATGCGTGAGGCCGCAGCCCGGCTGATGGCGCGTGACCGATTGGGCCGGGATGTGTTTGTGCGCGGCGCACCGGAAGGGTTGCGCGTCGATCGCAAATCCGCCTGGCAGTGCTCGTGGCTCGATCTGGTGCGCGCCTATGGCGACATCAAGGTCCGTTCGCAGCCGGCCGTGCACAGGGTGCGCGAACGCATGGTGATGACGCTGGACAGCGCGATCGCGCGGGTTTCTGCCATGCTGGGTATTGCGATCGACTGGATGGAACTTCGCGAGTTTCTGCCGCCGGCGCACGATGCCTGGGCCAACCCGCAATTGCGCCGCTCCGCGCTGGCGTCCAGCTTCGTGGCAGCGCTGGAACTGGCGCGCACCGGCAAGCTGGAACTGGCGCAGGACGAAACCTTCGGGCCGCTGCGCCTGCGGGCCGCGCCGCGATGACCGAACCTGACGAGATCGTGCGGGCCGTGGAGGCGACGGTGTTCGCCGCCCACGAGCCGCTGACACCCGCGCAGATCGGCGTTCATCTCGGGCTGGGCGACAAGGCCGGCGCGGTGGATCGCGCGCTGGCGGACTTGCAGGCGCATTACGGCGCGCGCGGCGTCCATCTGGTCGAGCGCGGTGGACGCTGGCATTTCGAAACCGCCGCTGATCTTGCGCACCTGCTGCGCCGCGAAAAGGAGGACGTGCGCCGCTTGAGCCGCGCGGCCACCGAAGTGCTGGCGATCGTGGCGTATCACGAGCCCGTCAGCCGGGCCGAGATCGAAGCCATTCGCGGCGTGCAGACCGCCAAAGGCACGCTGGACGTGCTGATGGAAGCGGGCTGGGTGCGCGTGGCCGGGCGGCGCGAAGTGCCGGGGCGCCCGGTGATTTACGCGACCACGCCGGTGTTTCTCGATCACTTCGGTCTCGGATCCCTGAAGGAACTTCCGGGCCTGGACGAACTTCGCGCGGCGGGCCTTCTGGACCCTGTGGACGACGATCTGATCGGCGACACACTGGCGGGGCAAAAGCGCGTATCTGACTGACCTGCGACCATGACGGGACAGAATCATGACGCGCTGGTAACTTGCCGTCAAAGTGCCTAGATGGACCGATCAACGGCTGGACTCAGCCGCAGATTTTTGGAGTTGAGGTTATGGGTAGCTTCTCGATCTGGCATTGGCTGATCGTTCTGGTGATCGTGCTCGTGCTGTTCGGACGCGGCCGCGTGTCGGAAATCATGGGTGATTTCGGCAAGGGCATCAAAAGCTTCAAGGACGGCATGAACGAGGAAGAGGCCAAGAAGGCCGCCGCCGCATCCACGCCGCCGCCGCCGCCCGCGCAGATCGCCACCACCCCTGTCGATGTCGTGCCGCCAGCGTCCGTTACCACCCCGCCGCCGCCCGCCGCCACACCAGTGCCGCACGTGGCCCCGACCCCGGCTCCGGGCGAAACCAAAACCGAGCAGCTTTGAGCGGATCGGTCTGAAACGCCATGTTCGATATCGGCGCGTCCGAACTGCTGCTGATCGTCATCGTGGCGGTTGTCGTGATCGGTCCCAAGGATATGCCGATGGCGCTGCGCACCGCCGGTCGGTGGATCGGCCGCATGCGCAAGATGTCCAACCATTTCCGTGCCGGGATCGACGCCATGGTGCGCGAGGCCGAGCTTGAGGAAATGGAACGCAAGTGGCGTGAGCAGAACGAGGCGATCATGAAAGCGAGCCCGCAACTGCCCACCCTGCATCCCACGGCGGACGACATGCAACCGCCGGTCAACGCATTGCCGCAACCCGGCGCATCAGTTCCTGAGGAGCCGTCCGCATACGTTCAGACGCAATCGCAGACACCATCAAGCGATGGCGAACGATCATCGCCGCCGCCAGAGGCTGAACGGGATATCCGGCAGACCGAACTTCACCTGCCGCCACCCCCGCCCTGATCCGGTAGCGCGAGCCCGTCCATGCCCCCATTCCGCATTTCCGATATCGACGAGACACAATCGCCGCTGCTCGAACATCTGGTCGAGCTGCGCGCGCGGCTGGTGCGCGCTTTTCTGGCGTTTGGCGTGGCGTTCGCGGTATGCTTCTACTTCGCTGGCGATATCTTCTCGTTTCTGGTGCGCCCGCTCACCGAAGCGTTTCCGCCAGGGCAAGGCCGGCTGATCTACACCAAGCTGTACGAGGCGTTCTTCGTCGAGGTGAAGATCGCGATGTTCGCAGCGTTCTTCGTCAGCTTCCCGGTGATTGCCAACCAGATTTGGCTGTTCGTTGCGCCCGGTCTGTATGCCAAGGAAAAGAAGGCGTTCCTGCCATTCCTGATCGCAACCCCGATCCTGTTCACGATGGGCGCGGCGCTGGCGTATTACGTGGTCATGCCCACCGCGTTCCACTTTTTCCTGGGTTTCCAGGGCCCCAAGGGTGGCCTCAAGCTGGAGGCGCTGCCGGGAACCGGGGACTACCTGGCGCTGGTGATGCAGTTCATCCTGGCGTTCGGGATCAGCTTCCTGTTGCCGGTGCTGCTGATGTTGCTCAACCGCGCCGGCATCGTCACCCGCGCCCAGTGCGTGAACGCGCGCCGTTATGCGATCGTGGGCATCTTCATCATCGCCGCCGTGGCCACCCCGCCGGACGTCGTCTCGCAGCTGTTGCTGGCGGTGCCGCTGCTGCTGCTGTTCGAAGGCACGCTGCTGCTGATGTGGTTCACCGAAAAGCGCGATGCCAAAGCCCGTGCGGCCGAGGAAAAGGCGATCGCCGAAAACGCCGAGGCAGCGGGCAAGGCCGTGGCGGAGTAAGCCCCGGCGGGCAGCCCGTCCGCTTCCGCGTCCGCCTGCTTTACCGTCCGTTCGTTGTATTGGACATTTCGCGGCGCACGCCCGCCTTGCCGCCATCCTGCGCAGCGGACCATGCCAGCTTGCCGCCGATCCACGTTTCCAGCACGCGCGTGGCGCGCAGTTGATCGGGCGTGGCCAGCATTGGGTCGACATCGACGAACAGGAAGTCCGCGCGGTATCCCGGCGCGATGCGGCCCAGCCGGTCTTCAGCGAACATCGCGTATGCCGCGCCGCTGGTGTAGGCGGACAGCGCAGCTTCGCGGGTCAGCACTTCCTGTGGCTGCCAGCCGCCGAACGGCTGTCCATCCGCGCCGGTGCGGGTGATCGCGATGGCCAGCCCCTCGAACGGGCGCGGCGGCTCTACCGGGGTGTCGGAGCCGAACGCCAGCTTCGCGCCGGTGGCGGCGATGGACTTCCACGCATAGGCGCCGGCCAGCCGCTGCGGACCCAGCCGCGCCTCCGCCATCCCCCGGTCAGAGGCTTCGTGCTGCGGCTGCATCGAGGCGACGACCCCGTAACTGGCGAAGCGCGGAATGTCCGCGGGATCGACCACTTGCGCGTGTTCGATGCGCCAGCGCCGGTCACCCTTGTAGGTCTGCGACAGTTCCGCGATCGAATCGAGCAGCGTGGCGTTGGCCTTGTCGCCGATCGCATGCACGGCTATCTGAAAACCGTCGATCGCGGCGCGGCTCATCAGGTTGCCCAGCTGCGTCTCGTTCATCTGCGGCAGGCCGGTGGTCTTGGGATCGTCGGCATACGGCGCCTTCAGCCACGCCCCGCGCGAGCCGAGCGCGCCATCGAGGTACAGTTTCACCCCGTTCATCTTCAGCTTGTCGTCATAGAGCCACTGGGTGGGGCCAGGCCCGCCGATAAGGGTCATCGCATCGACCCCGCCGGCGTAGGCAACGATACGCATGCGCAAGTCGCCCTTGTCGGCAGCGCGGCGATAGGTCTGCCAGTCCTCGATGGTGGTGCCCATGTCGGCCACGGCGGTGACGCCGGCGGCCAGGAACTGCAGCTGCGCTTCACCCAGTGCAGTGTCGCGGTCCTCGGGGCGGGGCTTGGGCGCCTTGGCCTCGACCAGCGCGGCGGCGGCATCGATCAGCACGCCGGCTGGAGCCTTGGTGCCGGCCACCCGCAGGATTTCCCCGCCGGCAGGATCGCGCGTCGCGGCGGTCACCCCGGCGGCGGCGAGCGCGGCGGAGTTTGCCCAGCCGGCATGACCATCCACGCGCATCAGCCACGCCGGCTTGCCGCCAGTCGCCTGATCCAGTTCCGCTGCGGTGGGCATCCGGTCCAGCCCCCATTGCGCCTGGTTCCAGCCGCCGCCCAGCAGCCACGGCGCTTCGGGATGCGCAGCAGCCCAGGCCCGCACGCGCGACAACGCCTCGTCAAGCGAGCGCGCGCTCGACAAGTCCAGCGTCATGCGGGCAAAGCCGGTCTCTACCACGTGGGCGTGCGCGTCGATCATGCCGGGCACCACCACCCGGCCTTTGCCATCCACCTGGTAGTCCACTTTCTTCGGGCGCTTGTCGCCGTGGTGGAACACCTGGGTGATGCGCCCGTCCGGGCCGATCAGGAAGCCTTCGAAATGGGCAACGCCGCCCGCGCCATCGGCGGTGACGCCCTCGACATTGTCAACCAGCACGTCGGCCCGGGCGGGCGCGGACAATGCGGTGCCGGCCAGCAGAAGGGCGGCCGAAAGGAGATGCTTCACTATTTACCCTTTTTCGGCAGGCGCTTGATGATGGCGCTGGTGTCCAGCCGGCCACCGCCCTGCGCCTGAATTTCTGAGAAGAACTGGTCCACCAGCGCTGCGATCGGCAGCGACACGCCCAAGCCCCGGCCTTCTTCCAGGCTCAGGCCCAGGTCCTTGCGCATCCAATCTACCGCCAGGCCGAAATCGAATTCGCCTGCGTCCATCGTTTTCCAGCGGTTGTCCATCTGCCAGGACTGGGCCGCGCCGCCCGAGATCGCCTCGTAGACCTTGCCCATGTCCAGGTGCGATGCCTGCGCGAAGCGCACCGCTTCGGCCAGCGCCGCCACGTTGCCGGCGATGCAGATCTGGTTGGCCATCTTGGCAATCTGGCCCGAGCCGGCCTTGCCGACATGGACGATGCGGCTGGAATAGCCTTCCATGATGGGGCGCGCCGCCTCGATCGCATCGTCTCGCCCGCCGCACATCAGCGTGAGCGTGCCCTTTTCCGCGCCGATCTGCGAGCCGGTCATCGGCGCATCGACGCAATGGATCTTGAGGTCGCGCGCCTCGACCGAGATCTGCCGCGCGATCCGGGCCGACACCGTCGTGTGGTCGATGAAGACGCCGCCCTTCTTGAGCATGCGGAACACCCCGTTGGGCCCCAGCACCACGTCCGCCAGATCGTCGTCGTTGCCGACGCAGGTGATCACCACGTCCGCATCCTGCGCGGCGTGGGCAGGATTGGCGGCGATTCGGTGCGCCAGGCCGGGATTGTCGTCCCGCCACTTGCGCGCGCGTTCGGGCGTGCGGTTGTAGATCGTCAGTTCGTGGCCGCCCTGAGCGATGTGACGGGCGATAGCGCCGCCCATCGTGCCAAGGCCGATCATCGATACTTTCCGCGGAGTGTCGGTCTGCGCGCTCATGCTTGGGCTTCTAGCGGGTTTTGCGTGAAAGCAAACCGCCATCGGCACCGTTGCGTGCGTGACTTTGCTTTCTATCGCAGCCGCTTTGGGGTAGGCGGGCGGACCTATGGACCAGACCTTGCTCAATACCGATACGGGGACCGCCGCAGGCGACGCCCCGCTGACCGCTGCCGACGTTCGCGCCGCTGCGCAGCGCATCGCGGGCAACGTGGTGCGCACCCCCACGCTCTACAGCGCGACGCTGAGCGCGATTACCGGCGCGGACATCTGGCTCAAGTTCGAGAACCTGCAGTTCACCGCCGCCTACAAGGAGCGCGGCGCTCTCAATGCGCTGCTGCAACTGCCTGAAGAGCGCAAGGCGCGCGGCGTAATTGCGGCGTCCGCCGGCAATCATGCGCAAGGGTTGAGCTATCACGGCACCCGCCTTGGCGTGCCGGTCACCATCGTCATGCCCAAGACCACGCCGACGGTGAAGATCATGCAGACCGAAAGCGTGGGCGGCAAAGTTGTGCTCGAAGGCGAGAGCTTTGACGAAGCCTCCGCCCATGCCCTCAAGCTGCAGGTCGAGCGCGGGCTGACGTATGTGCACCCGTTCGACGATCCGCATGTTGCCGCGGGCCAAGGCACCGTGGCGCTCGAAATGCTGGAGGACGTGCCGCAGATCGACACGCTGGTGCTGCCGGTGGGTGGCGGCGGGCTGTCGTCAGGCATGGGCACCATTGCGCGTGACATCAACCCGGACATTCGCCTGATCGCGGTCGAAGCGCAGCTGTACCCCTCGATGTACAACCTGCTCAAGGGCACCAACCTGCCGATCGGCGGCGATACGCTGGCCGAAGGCATCGCGGTGATCGCGCCCGGGCAGATGACGTCCAAGGTGCTGCGCCCGCTGCTGGACGAATTCCTGCTGGTGAGCGAACCGCAGATCGAAAGCGCGCTAGCGCTGCTGCTGCAGATCGAAAAGACGCTGGTGGAAGGGGCTGGGGCGACCGGGCTTGCCGCCGTGCTGGCGAACCGCGAACTGTTCGTGGGGCGCAAGGTCGGGCTGGTGCTGTGCGGGGGCAACATTGACACGCGGCTGCTGGCCAACGTGCTGTTGCGCGATTTGGCGCGGTCGGGCCGTCTGGCGCGGCTGCGCATTGGCCTGCAGGATCGCGCCGGGGCGCTGTTCAAGGTGGCCAAGGTGTTTCACGAGCATAACGTGAACATCATCGAGGTATTCCATCAGCGCATCTTCACCCACCTGCCCGCCAAGGGGCTGGTCACCGAGATCGAGTGCGAGGCGCGAGACCGCGCGCAGCTGCAAGCGCTGGTGGCCGGGCTGCGGCGCGAAGGGTACGAAGTCAAACTGGTGGAAACCGAATAGCGCTGGAGGTAAATCTGCGGTCCCGCAGTCGCCCCGAATTGGCACGCTGCGGGGCCGATACCGCCGGTCCGGCGCGAATTGCAGGCAAGCAGGTGCGATTTCGGCGTTAAAAGACTGGCAACCGTGGTGCCGGGTAGGCATATTCGATGGTGCATCCGGACAACTGGCCGTGACCCGCTAACAGGAAGACCAAACCCGACGTGACGGCCCCGGTTCGATTTCCCCGGTTTTTCGTGACCAGCCCGGCGCCGTGTCCGTATCTGCCCGGCCGCAGCGAACGCAAGGTGTTTACCGAGCTGAAAGGCCCGCACGCGGATTCGCTGAACGATGCGCTCAGCCGGATCGGTTTTCGGCGCAGCCAGACGGTGGCCTATCGCCCTTCGTGCATAGACTGCAACGCCTGCGTTTCGGTGCGCGTCGTCGCGGGGGAATTTGCGCCCTCGCGCACCCAGAAGCGCACCCTCGATGCCCACTCTGATCTTGTCACCACGATCTGCCGCCCCTGGTCCACCAGCGAACAGTTCGATCTGCTGCAGCGCTACCTTGCGGCCCGCCATCCCGAAGGCGGTATGACCACGATGGACGAGGTGGATTTCGCTGACATGGTGGAGCACACGCCGGTCACCAGCTACGTCATCGAATACCGCGAACCGGCCCGTGCGGGCGGAGCGCCGGGCCGTCTGATCGGCGCCTGCCTCACCGATCGGCAGGGCGATGGCTTGTCGATGATCTATTCGTTCTACGATCCCGCCAGCGATCGCAAGGGCCTGGGCAACTACATCATCCTCGATCACATCCGCCGTGCCCACGAAATGGGCCTGGCGTATGTGTATCTGGGCTACTGGGTCGAAGGGTCGGCGCGGATGCAGTACAAGGTGCGGTACCGGCCTATGGACAAGCTGGGCCGTGCCGGCTGGGAACGCATCGATCCGACGGAGCAGGACCGCCTTATCGCAGACGCCTTGGCCAGCCCTCGCCGCCTCGATGATGCAACCGGATCGAAGGACGGGATGCCGTCTGTGAACCTGGGTTAACCGGTTAGCGGCGCGCGCCTCGTCATGGCGTGCCATACAACTGGGCTTCTGCAGCGCGGCGGGCTTTCAGGCCGTTCATCGGCTTGCCGTCGTTATAGATCCATTTTGCGAATTCTTCCTTCGCCCGTGCAAAGCGGCCTTGGTTGTGTAACCGGCCCAGCGTGCAGTTGCGGATCGCCCCGGTATTGTAGTGGAACGAAACCAGCGCATCGAACTGGTTGGGAGTGGTGGGATTGGCGCCTACGAACCGCGCAACCGCGTCCACGAAGCGGCGAATGTCGATAGCGAAGCGGGCGTCGCATTGCGCCTGCGTCCACACGGTGCCTTGGGTGATATCCGGCCCGGTCGAACCCCAACCGATGGTCCAAGGCTTGCCATCGGCGCTGCCGGGGTCGGGGTAGGCGGCGAATGCACCGTTCGCCAGCCTGCGTGCGCAGCCTTCCCACTTCTGGATGATCGCCTTGCCTGCTGCGCCAAGGGCGCGGGCGGGCGGCAGGGTGGCGTCGGGAGCGGACATGCAGCCTCCTTGCAAGAACACAGACGCGCGGATCGCCCCACGGCCTAAGCAGGCGCGGGCGGTCTCGTTTCGTCAATCGGTAGTGATGGCGCGCGCAATGGGTGCGCGCTGCAGATCGGATAATCCGTTTGCGGGTATGTAGGAAAGCCGTTTCTCGCAACGGCGGTACATGCGTTTGCCGCACCTGCCCCGCCACGCACAAAGGAAAGGGCGCCCGGATTGCTCCGGACGCCCCTCTCGGCGAACGTGTCGCCGCCTGATCTATCGGATCAGGCGCTGTAGTACATGTCGAATTCAACAGCCGACGGCGTGGTTTCCCAGCGCAGAACTTCGGGCCACTTGAGTTCGAGGTAGGCTTCGATCTGGTCTTCCGTGAACACGCCGCCTTCCAGCAGGTACGCGTGATCAGCGGTCAGGCTGTCCAGCGCTTCACGCAAGCTGCCGCATACGGTCGGCACTTCGGCCAGTTCGGCCGGCGGCAGATCGTACAGGTTCTTGTCCATGGCTTCGCCCGGATGGATCTTGTTCTTGATCCCATCAAGGCCGGCCATCAGCAGCGCAGCATAGCACAGGTACGGGTTGGCCATCGCGTCGGGGAAACGGAATTCCACGCGCTTGGCCTTTTCACCGGCGCCGTAGGGGATGCGGCAAGAGGCCGAACGGTTGCGGGCCGAATAGGCCAGCAGCACCGGTGCTTCGTAGCCGGGTACCAGGCGCTTGTAGCTGTTGGTGGTCGGGTTGGTGAATGCATTCAGCGACTTGGCGTGCTTGATCACGCCGCCGATGAAGTACAGGCACATGTCCGACAGGCCGGCATAGCCGTTACCCGCGAACAGCGGCTTGCCGCCGTCCCAGATCGAGATGTGCGTGTGCATCCCCGATCCGTTGTCCTTCATGATGGGCTTGGGCATGAACGTGGCGGTCTTGCCATAGGCCTGCGCAACCATGTGCACGACATACTTGTAGATCTGCATGCGATCGGCGGTGGTGACCAGCGTGCCGAACGTCAGGCCCAGTTCGTGCTGCGCGGCAGCCACTTCGTGGTGGTGCTTGTCGCACGGCAGGCCCATTTCGAGCATGGTGGTGACCATTTCGCCGCGGATGTCGACAGCCGAATCGACGGGGGCGACGGGGAAGTAGCCGCCCTTGGCACGCGGGCGGTGACCCAGGTTGCCGGTGTCATACGCCTTGTCGGTGTTGCCCGGCAGTTCGATGTCGTCGATCTTGAAGCCGTTGCCATCGTAGCCGTCGTAGAACTTCACGTCGTCGAACATGAAGAATTCGGCTTCGGGGCCGACGTACACGGTATCGCCGATGCCGGTGGACTTCACGAAGGCTTCGGCGCGCTTGGCGGTGGAGCGCGGATCGCGGGCGTACAGTTCGCCGGTCGAAGGCTCGACGATGTCGCAGAACACGATCAGCATCGGCGTGGCCGAGAACGGATCGGTGTATACCGCGTCAAGATCGGGCTTGAGGATCATGTCCGATTCGTTGATCGCCTTCCAGCCTTCGATCGACGAGCCGTCGAACATCAGGCCGTCTTCCAGCTCGTCTTCGCCCAGCACCGTGGACACCATGGTGAGGTGCTGCCACTTGCCCTTGGGATCGGTGAAGCGCAGATCGACCCACTCGATCTCTTCGTCCTTGATCTTCTTGAGGACGTCCTTTGCACTTGCCATTGTATTGGTTCTCCAGCGTTTCTTTCCCGTCAGGCGGAAAAGGATAGGGTGGTGATGGTGCGGATTTGCGCCGGCGCCCCCGCCCGCGCAGGCCGTATGCGTTACAGTGCGTCGTCGTCGCGTTCGCCGGTGCGTATCCGCACGGCGGTTTCCACGGGAACGACGAAGATCTTGCCGTCGCCAATGCGTCCGGTCTGCGCGGCGTCCGCGATGGCTTCCACCACCCGCTCGGCCAGCGCATCGGGAACGACGACTTCGAGCTTAACCTTGGGCAGGAAATCGACGACGTATTCGGCCCCGCGATACAATTCGGTGTGGCCCTTCTGGCGGCCGAAACCTTTGGCTTCGGTGACGGTTATCCCCGAAACGCCCACTTCATGGAGCGCTTCCTTCACTTCGTCGAGCTTGAACGGCTTGATGATGGCTTCGATTTTCTTCACGCCTGCCTGGACCCCTGCACTTGCACCCGGACTGTCTTGAAGAGGGAGCCGGTCCGGGAACCAGATGCCTCGCGCGCGTTACCCATCAAGAATCGTGCCAATACGGCGTGGCCGACGATAGGCGCAGTGTGCGCGTGCGAAAAGACTGCATTTGAACCATTTGCCCCGTCAGCTGACAATATGCCGAAAAGTAGCAGGCCGAGTCTCGTAAATATCTGTTCAAGTTTCAGGCATTGGGTGCCCGAAAATTGTGCATGGGCAAAATTCGGGCTGCGCCGCATCACCGCGATCAGAGCCGCAGCCCGGCCGTTTCGGGCAGGCCCGCCATGATGTTGAGGTTCTGGACAGCGGCGCCGCTGGCCCCCTTGCCAAGATTGTCGAGGATCGCGATCAGCCGGCCTTGCGTACCGTCCTGCGCCGCCAGAACCCGCAGCGTCAGGGTGTCGACGGGGGCCATCGAGGCACGCAGGAGCAGTTCGTCGGGCTGGTCGTCAACGACCTGGACCACGGCGCTGTCCGCGTAGAAATCATGCAACGCCGCGCGCAGTGCCTCGGGCGATCCAGCGTCGGGCATCATCGCCAGGTGCAGCGGCACTTCCACCAGCATCCCGCGATGTGCCGGGACGACCGCGGGGGCGAATACCGGCGCGTGCGCGATTCCGGCATGGGCCTGCATTTCGGGAACGTGCTTGTGCCCAAGCGCCAGACCGTAAGCGCGAAAGGCGATATCCGCGTCCGCCTCGAAACGGGCGATCAGCGCCTTGCCGCCGCCCGAATAGCCGGACACCGCGTGGCACACATAGGGCCAGTCGGCGGGGAGCAGCCCGGCGCGCACCAGCGGGGCAACAAGGCCGATGAAGCCGGTTGGGTAGCACCCCGGATTGCTGACCAGCCGTGCGCCGGCGATCGCTTCGTGGCCGATGACCTCGGGAAAGCCGTAAGTCCAGCCGGGCGCGACCCGGTGGGCGGAAGAGGCGTCGATCACGCGGGTGCGGGGGTTGCGGATCATGCCGACGGCGGCCTTGGCGGCGTCGTCAGGCAAGCACAGGATCACGAAATCCGCATCGTTCAGGGCCTGCGCGCGGGCGGCGTCGTCCTTGCGCCGTGCTTCGTCGAGCACCACCAGATTGAATTCGGGGCGACCGGCCAGCCGGTCAGCGATCTCCAGGCCGGTGGTTCCCGCCGCGCCATCGATGAACACGCTCAAGGTCATCAACGGTCCCCTTCAAGCTGATCGAGCGCGACGTAGCCGACCACGCCGTCGTCTCCAAGCTGGCCCCAAGCCCACGCGCCCGCGATATCCAGCACGTTGAAGGTCGCACCGTCCGGCAGGTTCGCGATCACGTCCGCACCCTTGTGTCCGTTCGCCAGCAGCACCGCACCGTCACGCACGACGTGTGGCATCGGCACCGCATAGTGCGGCACGAAATAGCGCCCGGCCAGCTTGATGTGTGCCAAGTCGCCGCGCACCGGAAGGCAGCCGGGGTCCGCGCTCCCGCTGGGCCCGGTCATGGCCAGCGTGCCATCCGTCAGGGGAGGGCTGGTGTACGAATCCACTAAGGCCAACGCGGGTGCTTCTCCAAAGGCAAGGATGGGCGCGCCTAGCGGATGCACGGCGCGTTCGCAAGTTCAGCCATATCGCGCCTGCAGCATATGCCATGCCGCGCGCAGACCCAGGGCCTCGCCGCCCTTGGGCCGGCCCGACTTGGCCACCGGGCGCCAGGCGAAGGTGTCGAAGTGCGCCCAGTCTACGTTCTTGGGTACGAAGCGATCCAAGAACAGCGCTGCCGTGCTGGCGCCGGCAAAGCCGCTGGAGCCGGCGTTGTTGATGTCCGCGATGTCGGACTTCAGATATTCACGGTACCCTTCGAACAGCGGCAGGCGCCAGCACGGATCGTCATGCGCCTGGCCGGCTGCGATCAGCGCCTGCGCGGTGGCATCCTCACGCGTGAACAGGGCGGGCAGGTCCGGCCCCACCGCCACGCGCGCGGCGCCGGTAAGCGTTGCGAAATCGAGGATGAATTCCGGCTTGTCCTCTCCGGCGCGGGTCAGCGCATCGCCCAATATCAGGCGCCCTTCCGCATCGGTGTTGCCTATTTCCACCGAGATTCCGGCGCGGCTGTGCAGCACATCACCGGGGCGAAAGGCGTTGCCCGAGATGGCATTTTCCACCGCCGGTATCAGCAGGTGCAAACGCACGGGCAGGTTGGCGGCCATGATCAGGCGCGCCAGGGCAAGGGCGTGCGCGGCGCCGCCCATGTCCTTTTTCATCAGCAGCATCCCCGCGCCCGGCTTGATGTCCAGCCCGCCGGAATCGAAGCATACGCCCTTGCCCACCACGGCGATGCGCGGGTGCGCCGGGTTGCCCCATTCCAGCTCGATCAGACGGGGCGCGTGCGCCCGCCCGGCAGCGCGGCCAACCGCGTGGATCATCGGAAATTCGCGCTCCAGCATGTCGCCGCGCGTGACCCGGATTTCGGCGCGGAAGGCCTTGTGCAGCGCCTCGGCCTCGGCCTCCAGCTGCGCCGGGCCCATGTCCTCTGCCGGGGTGTTGACCAGATCGCGCACTAGCATCACCGCTTCGGCTTCGGCGATGAGCGCGTCGATCTGCGCCGGCTCGCCGGTCAGCAGCACGCGCGGCCCATCCTCGTCGCTCTCGGTCTTGTAGCGTTCGAACGCATATTGCCCGGTGATCCAGCCGAACGCCGCGGCGCCGGGCACGCCGCCGGCCCGCCGATAGGTGCCGGCGGGGAGCTTTTCAGCCAGCTTGGCCATGCACCATGCGCCCAGCGATGCGGCATCGGCCACGCCTGCCACCACCGCCCAGCCGTCACCATCCGGCACAATCGCGTATTCGCCCGCCGCGCCGGTGAACCGGTTGGCATCCAGCGCCGCGCGCTGTGGCGCCGACAGGGTGGTGCGGAATTTTTGCAGCCCTTGCGCGGTGTCGCTTTTGTCCACGAGGTGGATGGCGATGGCCTTCTGGCCGCGGTCTGGCTGGATCAATGCGTTCTTGTCGCTCATGCCCTGATTCTCTAGCCTTGTCCCAAGGCCAAGAGCGAGAGGAAAATGCATATGCGGTATGGCGGCACGATTGCGGTTCTGGCGCTGGCCTTGGGCGCATGCGGCGGGTCCAAGGACACAACGACGCAGGCGAGCGCCTCTGCGCCGCGCAGTGACGATGCGCCATCGCTATCTTCCACCCAGGCCCCGCCGCCCGCACCGCCCGCCAAGGCGCGCACCGAAAAGCAGGAAAACGCGCTGTACGAGTTCGGCTATGCCTATCCGGCCGCCGTCTCGGCCATCGCGCCGCTGCGCAAGATTTTCGACGACCGGCTGGACCAATCCCGAACGCAGCTGATCGCCGACGCGCGTGAGGGCAAGGCGGATGCCGACAAGGACCAGTATCCCTATCACCCGTTCTCACGCGATACGACCTGGAAGGTCGTGGCCGATCTGCCGCAATGGCTATCGCTCTCTGCCGAGTTCTACGAATATTCCAACGGCGCGCACGGCAACAGCGGGTTCGATACGCTGCTGTGGGATCGCCGGGCGCAAACCGCACGCCAGCCGCTGGATATGTTCGTCGGCAAGGATATGTTGCGGTCGGCGATCCAGGGGCCGTTCTGCGATGCGCTGGACAAGGAGCGGGCGAAAAAACGTGGCGAGCCGGTCACCCGTGGCAGCGCCGACATGTTCTCCGACTGCATCGACCCCACCGCGCAGACCCTGATTCTGGGCTCGTCCAACGGGCAGACGTTCGATCGGATCGGCCTGCTCGTCGCGCCATACGAAGCGGGCCCTTATGCGGAAGGCAGCTATGAGGTGACGCTGCCGGTCACGGGCAAGGTCATGGCCGCGCTGAAACCGCAATATCGCAGCGCCTTTTCGATCAAACCCTGATCTCGCAATTTTGCGTCAGGCGCGCTATGTACCGTGAATGACGGAATATCAGATCGTAGAGCCGGGCCAGGATGACCTCCTTCGTGACGGCACCATCAAGCTGCACGGCCCTGACGGTTTTGCCGGTATGCGCCGCGCCGGACGCCTCGCCGCGCAGATCCTGGACGAGATCGCGCCGCTGGTGCAGCCCGGTGTTACCACGGCGTTCATCGACGACAAGGTGCGCGAACTCACGCTGGATGGCGGCGCGGTGCCTGCAACGCTCGGCTATCGCGGCTATGCGCATTCGTGCTGCATTTCGATCAACCACGTGGTTTGTCACGGCATCCCGTCCGAAAAGACGCTGAAGGACGGCGACATCGTCAATATCGACGTTACCCCGCTGCTTGACGGCTGGCATGGCGATTCCAGCCGGATGTACCTGGTGGGCGATGTGCCACTGAAGGCGCGCCGTCTGGTGGATGTCACATACGAATGCCTGATGATCGGAATCGCGCAGGCCAAGCCGGGTAACCGGGTGGGAGATATCGGCGCGGCGATCCAGGCCTACGCCGAAGCCAATCGTTACGGTGTGGTGCGCGAATTTTGCGGCCACGGCCTTGGCCGCCTGTTCCACGATGCGCCCGAAGTGGTGCACGCGGGCCGCGCCGGGACCGGGCCGGAACTGAAGCCCGGTATGTTCATGACCATCGAGCCGATGATTAACCTGGGCAAGCCGCCGGTAAAAATGCTGGCCGATGGCTGGACCGCCGTGACGCGGGACAAATCGCTTTCGGCGCAGTTCGAACACTCGATCGGCATCACCGAAGACGGCTGCGAGATCTTCACCACCAGCCCGATGGGACGTGACAAGCCACCTTACGTGTGATGGGCGGGTGGGGCCGAGCCGCGCCTGCGCACGCGCCTTCAGAACGAAATTACCGCCTCACCGATGGCGTTCCACACCGCGTCCAGCTGGTCGTCGGTGATGCAGTAGGGCGGCATAACGTAAACGGTGCTGCCCAGTGGGCGTAGCAGCACGTCCCGGTCACGGAAAAACGCCATGAGTTCGGGGGCCAGTCCGTTCATGTAGCCGCTTTCGCCGTTTGAGCGCAGGTCCAGCGCGGCGATCGTGCCCAGGGTGCGGCCGTTGTCGAAATGGCGAAAGCGGCCCAGCTTTTCGACCCACGCCGCTTGCCGGCGCGCCAGGTCCGCCACGCGATCGCGCACCGGTTCCTCGCGCCAGATCGCCAGGTTTGCTGCCGCTGCCGCGCAGGCAATGGGATTGGCTGTGTAGCTGGACGAATGAAAGAACATCCGCGCCCGGTCGGTGGACCAGTGTGCGGCAAAGATCGGCTCGGTCGCCATGGTCACCGCCAGCGGCATGGCGCCGCCGGTCAATCCTTTGGACAGGCACAGGATATCCGGCACCACCTCTGCCTGCTCGCAGGCCAGCAGCGTTCCGGTGCGGCCCCAGCCGGTCATCACTTCATCGGCAATGAACAGCACGCCGTACCGTGCGCAAATCTCGCGCATCGCCTTCAGCGTATCCGCGCCGTAGAACAGCATGCCGCCCGCACCCAGCACCAGCGGCTCAACAATCAGCGCGGCGGCATCGCCCTGACGGCACACCGCCTCCAGCGCATCGAGCGTTGCCTGCTGCGCCCCGGCGGGCGGAAAGGGGATGCGCGCCACGTCGAACAGCAGCGGTTCGTAAGGCCGGTTGAATACCCCGCGCGCGCCGACCGACATCGCCCCGATGGTGTCGCCATGATAGGAATGGTCCATCACCACGATGCGGTGTCGCGCCTCGCCGCGTGCGTGCCAGTAGCCCAGCGCCATCTTCAGCGCGACCTCGACGCTGGTGGACCCGGAATCGGAGAAGAACACCCGCGTCAGTTCAGGTGGCATGATGGCGACCAGCCCGGCGGCAACGTCCTCGGCAGGCTCGTGCGTCCATCCGGCGAAGATCAGCTGGTCCAGCTTTTGCGCCTGCTGCGCAATCGCCGCCATGATGCGCGGATGGCAGTGGCCGTGGGTGGTGACCCACCATGACGAGATCGCGTCGATCACCGTGCGCCCCTCTGCCGTATGCAGCAGCGCTCCTTCGGCATGCGTCACCTTGGGGATCGGCTCACCCAGCCCGTGCTGGGTGAACGGATGCCATACCGGGGAGGCGGGCAGGCTCACGCGAAATCCGCAACATTGAAGGCGGCGGCGAAGGCCGCGCGCAAGGGCTCGGGGTCGAGGGGATCGAGTCGGGGTAGGCGGCCCAGCCGCTTTACGCCGCTCATCGCGCAGATCGTGGCCTCGCTGTCCTCCATCGCATCGCCCACGAAGGCCACGCCCAGAATTGGCACGCCGCGGGCGCGCAGGGCTTCCACAGACAGTAGCGTGTGGTTTATGGTGCCGAGCGTGGTGCGCGCCACCAGTACCACGGGCGCGCCCCAGCGGGCGAACTGGTCGGCATAGGTTTGGGTGCGCGAAATCGGCACCAGCACACCGCCCGCCCCTTCGACCACCAACGGACCGTCCACCTGCGGCAGCGCCAGCCGGTTAGGATCGATCACCACGCCGTCGAGCTCGGCGGCAAGGTGCGGCGAGCAGGGCGTGGCCAGGCGATAGGCTTCGTCCAGCACGTGGCTGCGCGGCAGGCCAGACAGATGGGCGACGCGCTGGGCATCGGTGCCGTCTTCGTCGATGCCGGCCTGCACCGGCTTCCAGTAATGCGCGCCCAGCGCGCCTGCGAGCGCGGCGGCGAAAACGGTTTTGCCAATGCCGGTGTCCGTCCCGGTGACGACGATGGGGCGTGTGGTCATGCGCGCTCCGTAGCGGCGCGCAAGTGGCAGGTCACCACCTGATACGTCACTTCGCATCCGCTTTGGTCGAAACGCGCCATCACGGCGCGCAACTGCGCGGGAGTGAGCGGGCGATGATCGGGCGCGGGGGTGCCCGCGCCGATGGCCTTCAGGGCGCGCAGGAACGTGCGGGGATTTGGATGACGCTCGACGTGCGCGTCAACGCGCAGTGTTGCCGGATGAAGGGATGCGAACACGTCTGCCGCAACGAAAGCGGGCGTGCCCGCGCAAAGCCCTTGCGCTTCATGCGCCGCGCGCCATTGGGCGAAGCTGTCCGCTCCCAGCGTGGTGATCACCAAGTGTCCGCCGGGCGCGAGGTGCCGCGCCAGCAGGGCCAGCGCGGCGGGGGCATCGGCGAACCACTGCACCGCCAGGCTGGAGCAGATGAGATCGAATGGACCGCTGGGCGGGGTGCCATGCTCGCCGTCCAGAGCGGCAAAGCGGATCTGGCGATCGGGGTGGGCGGGCAAAGCGCGGGCCTTGCAGCGATCCACCATTTCTGGCGCGATGTCGGTCACCAGCCATGTGCCGCCAATGCTGTGGGCCGCCAGCGCCTCGGTGAGAAATCCGGTGCCGCAGCCGATTTCCAGCACGCGCGGGCTGCGCGGCAGATCCAGCGCGGCGATGCGCGCGGCAAGGGCGTCCGCAACATCGCGCTGAACCTTCGCATTCGCATCGTAGGCGCGCGCGGCGGCAAAGGCGCGGCGGACATGGTCGGCCCGGATCATGCCGCCTCCGCCATGCCGCGAACGGCGGCGGCACACAGCTGCGGCGCCTGGATCGGCAACAGATGACCGCCAGCGGCGTGATCGATCCGGCGCACGTCTGCGGTAGAGGCGCCGGCGAACACGGCGCTGCGCATCGCCGGGGGAAGCAGCGGATCGGCGCCGCCTTGAAGGGTGAGCAGCGGCACGTCCGGCAACGGCGGCGCGGCATCGCGCAGGCGCAGCAGATCCGTCTGCAGCAAGGGCGCGTCAATCTCCCCGAACGGTTCGGCGCTGCCGCAGGTCCGCCGAAATTCGCCAAGCACGCCGCGCGGATCGGTTTCGAAGCGGCGCAGCATGCGGTCCAGCACGCGCATCGGAACGCCGGGCCTTCCGGGCAGGGCCGTGAACCGATCGAACCCGTTGATCGCCACGATCCCGCGCAAGCCGAGAGGCGGCGCGGCCAGCACGCGCATGGTGCCGAACGAGTGGGTTACGGCAATGCACGGACCGGCAGCCGAGGGGTTGCACGGCGCGCCGAAATAGCCGCGGTCGTCCATCACATGCCGCCACTGGGGCAGCAGCGCGGCCAGCGGCGTCCAGAAATGGCGGTCGAACCCCCAGCCATGAACGAACAGCAGCTTCACTGCTGCGCCTCGATTGCAGCCAGCAGTGCATCCACATCGTTCAGGGAATGCCCGGCCCGCAGCGCGATGCGCAGGCGGCTGGTGCCCGGCGGCACCGTGGGCGGACGTATCGCCGAGACCAGGAAGCCGGCCTCCTCCAGCCGTGCGGACAAGGCCATCGCGGCATCCTCCGCGCCAATGATCGCGGGCACGATCTGGGTGGAGGAGGCGCCGTGGTCCAGGTTCCGCGCGGCGAGCCCGGCGCGCAGCCGTTCGCCCAGCACCGTAAGATGGCTGCGCTGGGCATCCATGCCGGGCACGAGATCCAGTGCCGCATCGATAGCGCCCAGCACCGCCGGCGGCGGCGCGGTGGTGAACACGAAGCCGCTGGCCGCGTTGAGCAGATAGTCAATCAGCGTGCGCGATCCCGCGATATAGGCGCCGAACCCGCCCAGCGCCTTGCTGAACGTGCCCATGATCACGTCCACCTGCCCGGGCACCAGGGCGGACAGGCCCCGGCCTTGTGGCCCCAGCACGCCGGTTGCATGCGCTTCGTCCACGAAAAGCGTGGCATCGTGGCGTTGGGCGATGGCCACCAGCCGTGCCATGTCCACCCGGTCACCGTCCATCGAGAACACGCTTTCGGTGAGGATCAACCGCGCTGGTGCATCCGTGCCCTTGCTCGCCAGCAGGGTTTCGAGGTGATCGAGGTCGTTATGCGCGAAGCGGTGCTGGCGGGTGCCGGCGATCGCTAGCCCCGCGTGCATGCTGGCGTGGATCAGGCGATCGGTGAACACCGCCGCGCCGGGCATCGCCGCCAGCAGCGCCGGGATCACCGCCGCGTTCGCCTGCCAGCCGCTGGCGAATAGCAGCGCCGCCTCGCAATGCTTGAACGCGGCGATCTTTGCCTCAACCTGCAGGTGGGCTTCGCTGGTGCCGGTTACGAGCCGCGATGCGCCCGATCCGGCACCGTGCGCCTGCGTCCATTCCGCCGCGCGCTCAGCCAGCAGCGGATGGCGCGCCAGCCCAAGGTAATCGTTGCTCGAAAAATCGACGAGGGTGCGCCCTGCACGCTCTATCCGGCCGCCCGGCAGCAACGCGGACGCGCGCAGGCTGCGCCGCTGTCCGGCGCGCGTGATCCGATCCAGTGCAGCTTCTAGGTGAACGTCCAGCCTGCTCATCGCCTGCGCGGTATGACAACCGGCGCCTTCGCACAATGGCCCAAGGCGCGCGCGCCGGACATTCGCATGCAAACGCATCAGCCCGGCGCAGCTTGTGTCACCACCGCGCGTTGAGTGGCCAAAGAACTGTCCCACGGGGTGTCGCTTGAAAAACGTTTATTTGCTTTGCCTGCCCCTGCTGACCGTTCTGGCCGCTTGCGATCGCCATGATCAAGCCTCCCAGCCCAGCAAAACCGCAGCGCCCGTGGCTGACTTTGCCGATGCGCCGGGCGGCAACCAGGCGGGCATGGCGGACAGTCTGGTGCTGCAGGCGCAAGTCGCGCTTGATCACGCGGGCTTTTCGCCCGGCGTCATCGATGGCCGCGAAGGCCAGTCCTACAAATTGGCGCTGGCGGGCTTTCAGGATGCGCGCGGGTTGCCCAAGACTGGCAATTTGGACCCGGCGACCCAACAGGCGCTGTTCGGCGGCAAGCCGATGATCGCAACGCGCCGGGTGATGATCCCGGTATCGTTCGCGCGCCAGCCGCTGGTGCCCAACCTGCCGCACTCCACCTCGGCACAGGCCGGGTTCGATCATCTCGGCTATCGTTCCCTTACCGAAGCGCTGGCCGAACGCTTTCATACAACGCCCGACGCGCTGGTGGCGCTGAACGGGCCGGGCACCCGCCTTGCTGCAGGCGCAACGGTGCGGGTGCCCGCCATCCCCAACGCGCCGCTCGCCACCATCGAAGGGGACGAGCGTGGCTGGGCGCAAACGCTGCAAAGCCTGGGTGTCGCCGCCGACCAGCCCAAGGCGGATCACATCGAAGTCAGCAAGTCCGCCGGGGTGCTCAAGGTCTACGACAAGCAGGATAAGCTGATCGCGCAGTTTCCGGTGACCACCGGCAGCAGCCACGATCCGCTGCCATTGGGAAGCTGGACCATTCGGGGCGAATCGCGCAACCCGGACTATCAATACGATCCGGACTTGTTCTGGGATGCCAAGAAGACCGACAAGGAAAAGCGTCTGGCCCCCGGGCCCAATGGCCCGGTGGGCGTGGTATGGATCGATTTGTCCAAGGATCACTACGGCATTCACGGCACGCCCGAACCCTCCAAGATCGGTCGCAGCGAAAGCCACGGCTGCGTGCGGTTGACTAACTGGGATGCGGCGCGCTTGGCGCAGATGGTGCACGCCGGAACCAAGGTGCTGTTCAAGGCCTGACCGAGGCCGGCCCGCCGCTGCTCTTACGCGTCCACCAGGTCCAGGTAGGCGACGACGTCGTTGTCGGTGGCGATGAACAGGCCTTCCTGGGTCGCCTCGTCCTGTTGCGCGGCAAGAACCATCGCGTCGGCCAGGGACCCGTATAGCAGCGTAATTGCCGCGCCGCCTTCAGGCCCGGCATCGAGGTGGTAGAGGCGCACGCTGGCATCCTGTGCGGTTGTGCGCATCAGTCGGTCTCCCGCTTTAGACCATCGAGCAGGCGTTCTGCCCGCACGCGCTCGGCATCGAGGCTGCTTTTCTCTGCCTTGGTCAATCCGTGCCGGACACGGCTCTGCGCAGCCTTGGCCGCGTTCACGGTGCGTTCACGTGCCTTGCGGGCAAGGCGCAGGTTGATGATATCGGCCATACCGAAGTTCTAACGCCGGTTACGCTGCGATAAAAGCCGGTTCACGCATCGTCGCGATCGCGCTTCTGACGGTTGCGCCGCCACTGCAACCCGTACCAGCCCGCGCCGCCCAGTCCGCCGATCACCAGCGCGCCCTTGGCCAGCGTTTCGAAGGCGGCGCTCAGTGCGCCGATCGTCACGCCCCAGAAGAGCTGTGACAGGATCGTCATGAAATTGTGCATTACCGTGAGGCGTTCCGCGAGGGTAGGGGCCGCCTTATACCAAAAGAACGGGCCCGCAATGTTTCAGCGGACCCGTCCCTCGGTGTCTCCCACTCTTTTGCAGGGGGGAGCCTGTCAGTCTCAGTGCTTCATTTCTTCTCAGGCGCGACTGTAATGCGCACCGTCTCACCGGAGTTCCCGGGGAAATTCGTGAACATCGCCTCGACCAGATTGGGCACGAGATACTGCAGGCGGTTGGATGTTGAAACGGCCTCGGCCTTGCCTTCGAACAGACGCTGACCATCGGCGGCGCGGTCGATCTTCAGGCTGATACCGCTGGTGTAGACGGTGTAGGACTGAATCGAATTATCGAAGAACGGATCGTACCAGCCATAGTGCCAGGGGCCACCGAAGCCAAAGCCACCCCAGCCACCGCGACGGCCATAGAAACCGTAGCCGCCCCAAGGGCCCCAGGGCCCAGCAGCGCCGATGCCGGTGCTGGTCACGCGTTCACGCCCGGTGTCCAAGCCGTAATCGAAGCGGACGATCAGGGTGGCGCGGGCCGGATCTTCGACCGGGGCGTAGCCAAGGCGGGCCATGCGATCGCGAACGATCGAAGCGTACTGGGAAAATTCAAGGCCGCCGGCAAGCTTGGGATCATCGGCAACGATGGCGAAGCTCTGGCCCGCAGGGGCCGGCAGCTGCGACTGGAATCGCGAGACATTGGCGTTGAAGGGTGCGGCGCACGCTGCAAGCGCCATCAGCAGCACGGCGGCAGCGGCTAATCTTAGCCGGCCGAGCTGGGAACGGGCATTTTCATTCATCTTTTTGCTCCACGAACCCGAAGAGCCTACTCGTCCGATGCCGGCGCGGCCTTCGTTGCTTGCTTTCGCGTCGTGAAATCAAAGTGCTGAATGGAGGTTGAATGGGATCATGCACACGATAGGCCGTTGGCCCGGTTCATGTTCCATCCACCTGCAGGGCGCTTTTTGCCACGGCGTGATCGCAGGATTGCTATCTAGGAAGAAAGCGCGTCAATGACGAGTCCGTTCCCGGTTTTATCCGTGCTGCGTGGCACCGTTACACCATTTCGCGGGCCGGGTGAGAAAAGCGCCATCGCCAAGCGGCCGATCGACGGCCTCGTGCGGGTGCATCGGCTGGGTCTGGACGGTGACGCGCAGGCCGACCTCACCGTCCATGGCGGCCCCGACAAGGCGATCCATCATTACCCGCACGACCATTACGCGTGGTGGTGCACCGCGATCGGGGACCATCCCTTGCTGGACGACTACGGCGCGTTCGGGGAGAACATATCCACGCGCGGTCTTGCCGAAGACATGGTATGTATCGGCGATCGCTGGCGGCTGGGCTCCGCGCTGCTGGAAGTGAGCCAGGGCCGGCAGCCATGCTGGAAGCTGGATCATCGCTTTGGCGGCGAGCACCGGGTGAACGCCTTGTGCGTCAGATCCCGCCGGGCCGGCTGGTATTACCGGGTGCTCGAAGAGGGCGCGGTGCAAGCCGGCGACGTGCTGGAACTGGTCGATCGGCCGTTCCCGTCATGGACGGTGCTGCGGGTGTTCGGCCTGCTGATCGGCGGCGATCACGCGGCGCATCGCGGCAGCCTGGAAGCGCTGGGCGAAGTCACCGCACTGGCGGAGGCCTGGACACGGCGGCGCGCCAGACTGCTGGCCGGATAGAGCTAGCGGTCAGCCGCGCACCAGCCCCAGCGCCGCATACGTCCGTCCCAGCATCGGCACCGCCAGCGCGCGCGCCTTTTCCGAGCCCTGCCGCAGAATCGCATCCAGCGCCTCGCGATCCTCGCGCAGTTCCAGGAAGCGGGCATTGATCGGCCCCAGCTTTTCCACCAGCAGCTCGCCCAGTGCCGGCTTGAACCGGCCGAAGCCTTCGCCGCCGAACGTTGCCAGCACGCCGTCCACGTTGCTTCCGGCCATCGCCGCGTAGATGGCGACGAGGTTCTTCGCTTCGGGGCGGGCGTCCAGCTCGGTCTTGTCCGCCGGCAACGGCTCGGGGTCAGTCTTGGCCTTGCGCACCTTCTGCATGATGGTGTCGGCGCTGTCGGTCATGTTGATCCGGCTCATGTCCGAGGGGTCGGACTTGCTCATCTTGGCGGTGCCGTCGCGCAGGCTCATGATGCGTGCGGCTTCGGGCGGGATGAACGGCGCGGGCAGCGTGAACAGCGGCGCGTCGGGCGCGCAAAAGTCGTTGTTGAACTTCTGCGCGATGTCGCGCGCCAGTTCCAGGTGCTGCTTCTGATCGTCGCCCACCGGCACGTGGGTCGCGCCATACAGCAGCACGTCGGCAGCCTGCAGCACCGGGTACGTGAACAGCGCCACGCTGGCGCCTTCGCGGTTCTTGCCGGCCTTGTCCTTCCACTGCGTCATGCGGTTGAGCCAGCCCATCCGCGCTGTGCCGTTGAGCAGCCACTGCAGTTCGGCGTGCTGGGGCACCTGCGCCTGGTTGAACAGGATGGAACGGTCCGGGTCGATCCCGCAGGCGACCAGCGCGGCCACCATTTCGCGGGTGTTGGCGGCAAGGTCTGCGGGCGTGTGCGGCATCGAGATGGCGTGCAGGTCGGCCAGGAAATACAGGCACTGGCCGCCTTGTGCACTCACCTCGTCCTGCATCGCCACCCAGTTGCGGATCGCGCCAAGGTAGTTGCCGAGATGCAGGTTGCCGGTGGGCTGGATGCCGGAGACGATACGCATGCAAATGTCCGTTCAGGATAAGTCAGGCCGCGCGGCGGCGGCGCAGTAAGGCAAGGTCATTGCGGGTGAAAGCCCCGGTAACAAGTGTCGCCAGCCCATAGACGAGCCCGCCGGCCGAAACCAGCACCGCCAGCGCCAGGCCGCGCACCAGCCAGGTGCCGTGGACGTACGGTGCCATCAGTTCCTGCCCGAACCACAAGGCCACGCCCATCGCGATCGCGGCCAGCGCCAGGCGCGGTGCGCGCCGCTTGAGCCGCGCGTCCATAGCGAAGTGGCCGCGCTTCACCAGCGTGCGATACAGCATGGCGACGTTGAGGGTGGAAGCCAGCGCGGTGGCCAGCGGCGGCCCCATGTGCTGCAACGGCACGATCAGCGCCAGGTTGGCGACGAGGTTCACGCCCATTGAGATCATCGCATATCGCACCGGCGTGCGGGTGTCCTGCCGCGCGTAATAGCCCGGGGTCAGCACTTTCACGAGGATGTAGCTGGGCAGGCCCACTGAAAACGCGGCCAGCGCCTGCGCCGTACGGGCCACGTCGTTCGCATCGAACTTGCCGTAGCCGAACAGCGCCGCCGCGATCGGCCCGCCACATACGATCAGCGCTACGGCAGCCGGCAGCGTCAGCAGCAGCGCCAGCTCCAGCCCGCGGTTCTGCGTTTCCATCGCCTCGGCCTCCTGCCCGCCGCCAAGCTGGCGCGAGATAGTGGGCAGCAGCACCGTGCCAAGGCCGATACCGATGAGGCCCAGCGGCAGCTGGTTCAGGCGATCGGCCATGTAGATGTACGTTACCGATCCGTGCGCCAGCAGCTTGGCCGCGATCGCGGTGGAGATGACGAGGTTGATCTGCACCGCGCCCGCGCCTGCGGCGGCCGGCAGGATCAGTTTGAGCAGCTGCTTCACATCGGCGTTCCACACCGGCATGCGCAGGCGCATCGATACGCCGTTGGCGCGGCAGGCCAGCACCAGCCACAGCAATTGCAAGGCCCCCGCCACCGAAACCCCGATCGCCTGGTTACGTGCGGTCACCAGCGGATCGGCGGAATGGAAGCCCAGCAGCGCCACGATCAGTGTCAGGTTCAGCAGGATCGGCGCGGCGGCGTTAACCCAGAACTTGTTGATCGAGTTGAGAATACCGCCCAGCAGCGAGACAAGGCTGATGAACGCCAGATAAGGAATCGTGAACCGGCTGAGCATCACCGCGAATGCGAACTGCTCGTGGTTCACGTCGTTAAAGCCCAGCGTCAGCAGGAAGGTGACGGGCCATGCCAGCACTTCTAGCACCACCGTCAGTACGATCAGCACCGGCAACAGCACGGACAGCGCTTGTTCGGCAAAGGCCAGCCCAGCGGGCAGGCCGGCGCCGTTCTTGTCCCCCACCTTCTTGTTGAACATGGGGATGAAAGCGGACGCGAAAGCGCCTTCGGCGAACAGCGCGCGGAACATGTTGGGCAGCCGAAAGGCGATCAGGAACGCATCGGACGCGAAGCCTGCCCCCACGTAGCGGGCGAACAGGCTGTCACGCAGCAGCCCCAGCACACGACTGGCGAGGGTGAGGCCGCCGACGCTGGCCAGGGCCTTGGCAAGGTTCATCCACGCACTCCCATTAGGCCCCGGTCAGGCAACGCCGGTCGGTGCCCGCGCCGGAATCCGCGAATTGCTCCGCGCCGCCGGTGCGGCAAGGCACCTCATCCGTGCAGCATACGCCGCCGGACTGGATCAGGCGTGGCCGACGGGCTCGCCCATGCCGGCTTCGGCCTGCTGCGACTGTGACTGCAGCTGCTGCACATACAGCCCGTTGAAGTCTATCGGCTCGAGCATCAGCGGCGCAAAACCGGCATCGCGCACGGCGTCGGAAATGACGCGGCGGGCGTAGGGGAACAGGATGCGGGGGGCTTCGGCGAACAGGAACGCATGGCCCTGGCCTTCATCCAGATTGCGCATACCGACCAGCGCGCAATAGCTCAGTTCCACGGCGAAGGCGGTGCCCGCATCGGTCTTGGACGAGCAGGTGATCTTCAGTTCGACTTCGTGCACTTCACCCTCGATCGCGCGGGCGCCGATGTTGAACTGCACGTCGATCTGCGGCTGGTCCTGCCAGGAAAAGCTTTCCGGCGCATTCGGATTTTCTACCGACAGATCCTTGACGTACTGCGAGATGATGCCGGCCATCGGCGCGGTATCTTCATTGCCCAGGTCCATGTCGGAAATGACGTTGCCTTCGTCGGCCATCTTGGTGATCTTTCCCAAATTGAAATCTTCGAAGGCGCGCGTAAAACATTTTGGCCTTGCGTGAAACACCTGACTGACTGGATTTTCGGCGGACGGTTTTATCCCCCGAACCGAAGGGAGCGCGCTCACGGTCGGGCGCGGCAGCTGCGGTCTGGCCGAAAAACGCCCCGGATGGCGGCTCATACGTTGTTCATTTGTCAAGCGTACCTATCTGGGTCTATGTTCGAATGCTTGGCCGCCTGCGCTGGTCGAGTCTCACCGGTCGCGGCCGGAACCTTGCGCTCACCGCCGGCCGATCCGGTACGTGGCGCACGCAAAGGATGGATTTAGGGACGTGACACCGGAAATAGTGATCCTGGCCATGATCGCCGCCTTTCTGGGCTTGCGGCTCTATTCCGTTCTCGGTCGCCGTGCGGAGCACGAGGAAGAGCCGATCCAGGGCCGTCTGGAAGGTGGTCGTCCTCAGCAGGGTCGCCCTCGCCAGCCCACCCCCGTTCGTCTTGACAAACAGGGTGAGGATCGCGCCCGCGCCGAACTGGCGCGCCAGCCGTCCATCCCGCTCGCACCGCCTGCGGTTGAGCGTGGCCTTGCCGAAATCGCCCAGGCCGATCGCCGGTTTGATGTTGCCGCCTTTCTCGAAGGCGCGCGGGGCGCTTACCGCATGATTCTGGAGGCGTTCTGGAACGGTGACAAGGCATCGCTGCGCGGGATGTGTGACGAAGACGTCTACGCCGGTTTCGTCGCCGCCATCGATGCCCGCGCGCAAGCCGGGGAAACGCTGGACAACCGCTTGATCCGGATCGAGGAAACCGCATTCGTCGCGGCCGGAATCGAAGGCGGTTACGCGCGCATCACGCTGCGTTTCCGGGCTGACGTCGCAGCGATTACGCGCAACGCCGACGGTGTCGTGGTGGCCGGTTCGCTCAACGATGCCATCGACGCCACGGACGTGTGGACGTTCGGTCGCGCCTTGAACTCGCCTGATCCCGACTGGCTGCTGGAAGAGACTGACGAAGGTTGATCCCGCAACCCGAGGGCTGCTAGCCCTTCGATCCAGATGCGCTCCGCGTTCCGTACGCGGGGCGCTGATTTTGTGGGGGAAGACGATCGTGCAGCGCCAGGCAATCCAAGGGGCTGCGCCGCAGCGTAATGCCGTGCGATCGATCCGCGCCATTGCCGTGTGCGCCTTGCTCGCCATGCTGGCAGCGTGCGGTGGCGCTATTCCCCGTCCATCAGGACCGCGCCCGAATTATCCACCTGCCACGGCCCCCACCCGTCCGGTCACCGGACCTGTAGTGCAGCCGCTGCCGCCCGAAAGCGCGCTGATCGCCGGAGTGCAGGCCGGGCCGCCCGTCGCCGCGCTGCCCATCGGCGCTACGGATGCCAGCGGCGCATTCGCCTCGTTTCGCGAAAGCTGCCCGCGTTTGACTGCGCGCACCGACGCCAGCGGCTTGACCCGCGCCGATGACTGGCGGGTGGCCTGCAGCGCTGCTGCCAACTGGGCCGGAAACCCGGCGCAATTCTTCGCCGAATATTTTGAAACGGTGCGCGTGGGCGATGGCAGGGCCTACGCCACGGGGTACTATGAGCCCGAAATCGCTGGATCGCGCTATCCCGTGGCGGGCTATAACGTGCCGGTCTATGCGCTTCCGCCGGACCTTGTCCGCGCCCGTCCCGGCGATGCCGCACCGCTGCCGAACGGACGCATGCCGCTCGGCCGGTACGATGAATACGGCGCGTTCACGCAGTATTACGACCGGGCGCAGATCGATGCGGGCGCGCTGGCGGGCAAGGGACTGGAGATCGCCTGGGTGGCCGATCCGGTGGAGTTCTTCTTTCTGCAGGTGCAGGGATCGGGCCGGCTGATCGCGCCCGATGGCACCGTCACCCGCATCGGCTATGCCGGGCAGAATGGTTTGCCCTATACCGGGATTGGCAGCGTGATGCGCAGCCAGGGGCTGATCGGATCGGGGCCGGGGCAATATTCAGGCTCGATGCAGGGGATCATGCAATATATCCGCGCCAACCCGGCGCAGGGCCGCGCGCTGATGGAGCAGAACCGCTCTTGGGTGTTCTTCAAGATCCTGAACGGGGACGGGCCTCTGGGCGCGCTCAACGTGCCGGTGCGGGCGCACAATTCGGTAGCGGTCGATCCGCGCTTCGTGCCGCTGGGCGCGCCGGTCTGGCTCGATCTTGACCGGCGCGAAGCGAACGGCATGTGGATCGCGCAGGATACCGGCGGCGCGATCAAGGGCGCCAACCGGTTCGATACGTTCTGGGGATCGGGGGCGCAGGCCCGCGTTACTGCGGGAGGGATGAGCGGGCACGGCAGCGCGCTGATCCTCGTGCCCAAGGGAACGCTGGCGCGGCTCGGCCTGCGATGAGGCGACCTGGCCGCAGGCTTACCGACGCGGAAAAGGCGTTGTGGGCGCAAGTGGCCAATACGGTGACGCCCTTGACCCGCCCCGGCCGCACGGTGGAGCCCGGCGCGCTGACAGCCGATCCGTCGCCTACGCCGGCTGCTCCACCAGCCCTGCCACCCAAGCGCATCAAGGGCCGCGTACCGCCTCCGCCTACTGCCCCCAAGGCCGTTCCAGCCCCGCCGCGCACGGCTGACGAGCGGGCGCATCTGGACGGTTCGTGGGAGCGCCGCATTGCCAAAGGCGGGCTGGTGCCTGATTTCAGCCTCGACCTGCATGGCTCCAACCTCGATCAGGCCTATGCGCGGCTGATGCACGGATTGACGCAGGCGCGCTCTATGGGTGCGCGGGTAGTGCTGATCGTCACCGGCAAGCCGCGCCCTGTCGATGCCGCCGATCGCGGCACCGCGCGCGGCGCGATCCGCGCCAAGATTTCGGATTGGCTCGCCGCCAGCGGGCATGCCTCTGAGATCGTCGCGATTCGCGGTGCGCACCGCCGCCACGGCGGGCAGGGCGCGATTTACGTGGTGCTCAAGAAGCGGCACTAGAGGCTGCGGTGCAACAGTTCGGTCGACCGGCGTGTGCACGCTATGGAGAGGAAAAGAGTTTGTGGGCACGCGCGGTCATGGGGAACGGCATTTCATCAGTCGCATGGGCTGGCTCAGGGCTGCCGTTCTGGGCGCGAATGACGGCTTGCTGTCCACTTCCAGCCTCATCATGGGCGTTGCGTCGGCGTCCACGGGTCGCTCGCCGATCATCGTGGCCGGCGTTGCCGCTCTATTTTCGGGCGCCTTGTCGATGGCGGCGGGCGAATACGTATCGGTCAGTTCGCAGCGCGATTCGGAAGACGCCGATCTGCGCCGGGAGGCGGAGGAATTGCGGACTACCCCCAAGGCCGAACAGATCGAACTGGCAAACATCTATGTGGAGCGCGGCCTTGACCCGGATCTGGCCGTGCAGGTCGCCACGCAGCTTATGGCGCGCGATGCGCTTGGTGCTCATGCCCGCGACGAACTGGGTCTTTCAGACGAAACCGCCGCGCAGCCGGTGAAGGCGGCGCTCGCTTCGGCGACGTCGTTTGCGGCAGGCGCCTTGCCGCCGCTGCTGATCGCGATCCTAGTTCCGCCCGCCTATGTCTTGTGGACGATACCCGTTATTTCGCTGCTGTGTCTGGCGATCCTGGGCGCGCTCGGCGCAAGAACGGGCGGCGCGGCGGAAGGGCCTGCGGTGATAAGGGTGGTTTTGTGGGGCGCGCTGGCGATGGCGATCACGACGGGTATCGGCCGGCTTTTCGGCACCGTGGTGTAAAGCGGCCAGGCAAGCGACTACAACTCGTTGGCTTCGAGTTGCTGCTGATAGCCCCACTGTGCATCCGGGCGGCAGATGCCGGCGCGCACGAACAGGCATGGGCGCTCGTCCCCCAATGTCCCGCACGCGACCTGGCGATAGCCCTGCGCGCCCGCCGGCAGGCGCTGCAGCACCAGCGCGTTGACCGAGGCTGCAAGCGCAGGCGGCATCGGGGCGCTTTCGCGCGAAATAGCGCGGGGTATGAGCAACAGCGGCAGAGGGCGCGCAAGCAAGGTCGGCACGATGTGGCCCTTGTACTCGTAGTCCACCGCGATGGCGCAGACCTTGGGGTCGGCGGCTGCGCGGTTGGCAAGGCGCGGTACGGCGCTGCCGCCGCGATAGGCGCTGGCCCCGCCGGTCAGCTGCGCGGACCATGCCGACATCCCCGCCCACGCCAGCATCATCGCGATTGCAGCGACGATGCCCGCCCCAGCGCCGCGACCGCGCGCCAGCCGCTGCGCCAGATGGGCAGAGCCGATCCCCGCCAGCAGCAGGAAGGTCAGCGTCGAGATCCAGATGAACCGATATTCCTTGTGCGCGATCAGGCTGTGCACCGCCACGTTGACCAGCGCGGCGTAGAGCAGCGGGCGATAGCGCGTGCCCGCTGCCACCGCGCCGATCAGCACCAGCGGCATGAACGGCCACAGGTGATCGCGCAGCATCGCCAGGTATGCCAGCGGACCCGCCGTTCCGAAGCGTCCGGCCCGGCCCTCGCCGATGTTCATCTGCAGATTTACCCAGATCCACGAAAACGGCGTCAACCCGGCGGCAAGATCGCTCAACGCACCGATCCCGCCCGCGGCAAGCGCCCCGGCCAGGAACGGCCGCCAGCGCGCCATATTCAGCCGCAACGCGCCGCATGTCAGCACGACGCCGAACACCCCATATTGCAGCCGCACCAGCACCGCCAGACCCACCAGCAAGCCCGCCAGCGCCAGTCCCCGTGTGCGGGTGCGTGCATCCAGCAGCAGGGCGCCGCCCATCAGCATCAGTGCCGCGCCCAGGCTTTCGGACAGCAGCAGGTCGGAATACAGGACGCTTTCCCACCACACCCCCACCACGAACAGCGCCAGCAGCGCGTGCACCCGGCCAGTCAGCGCGCCTAACCGCCACGCAGCAGGCAGAGCCAGCAAGGTTAGCGTGGCAAAAAGCAGCCGGGCCGCCCACACGCCGGGCAGCGTGCCCGGCGCCAGCGCGTGGCCGATCACCAAGGGCACGCTCAGCATCTGCGGCACCAGAGCGTTGCGCAGGCCGAAGCGCCACTCCCACGGCACGATGCCATGCCCGGTGGCGATGCGGTTCGCCTGCTCAAGATACTGCATCAGCTCGTCGGAATGGGAGATGTCGAAGATCGACAGCTGCGCCAGCCGCAGGCCCACCGCTAGCGCCACGATCGCACCGATCGCCGCAATCCATGCGCCTGTCATCCGCCCGCGCGGCGTGTCCTGCTGTACCCCCGTCATCGCCTTGGCCTAAGACAAACCCCAAGGCCTGTCACGCCTTCGCGGTTTGCCCCCTTGCCGGGCGGCGGGGCGCCGTGCATAGGGCAAGCATGGGGAACAAAGCATGATCGCCAAGCTCACCGGATTGCTAGACGATACCGGCCCGGACTGGGCGATCATCGACGTGGGCGGCGTGGGCTATCTGGTGCAGTGCTCCGCCCGCACACTGGGCCATCTCGGCATCCGCGGTGACCGGGTGGTGGTCCACACCGAGATGCAGGTTTCGGAAACCGACCAGCGGCTGATCGGCTTTGCCAGCGCGGCGGAGCGCAACTGGTTTCGCCTGCTCACCGCGATCCAGGGGGTGGGCTCCAAGGTGGCGCTGGCGATCCTGTCGGCCTTGACCACGGAGGAACTGCAGCGCGCGTGCGCGGGCGGGGATGCGGCGATGGTGGCGCGCGCCAACGGAGTGGGACCAAAGCTTGCCAGCCGCATCGTCAACGAACTGAAGGACAAGGCCGGCGCGCTGCCGGTTGCGCCCGGAATGCCAGGGCTGACCATCACCGCCCCGCCTGGGTCCGCCAGCGCCGATGCTGTCTCCGCCTTGCAGAACCTGGGCTTCAAGCCCCCGGTCGCCGCCACTGCGGTGGGCCGCGCGGTGGAAGAACTGGGCGAGGATGCCGGGCTCAACGATCTGGTGCGCGTGGCGCTAAAAAGGGCGGCGGGATAAGCGATGACGGACAATCCCATCATTTCCCCCAACCGCCAGATGGAAGACGCGGACGCGGCGCTGCGGCCCAAGACGCTGGCTGAATTTGTCGGGCAGGCAGCGGCCAAGGATAACCTGAGCGTCTTCATCGAAAGCGCCAAATCGCGGCGAGAGGCGATGGACCACGTGCTGTTCTTCGGTCCGCCGGGCCTTGGCAAGACCACGCTGGCGCAGATTGTCGCGCGCGAACTGGGCGTGGGTTTTCGCGCCACGTCCGGGCCGGTGATCGCCAAGGCGGGGGACCTCGCCGCGCTGCTGACCAATCTGGAGCAGGGCGATGTCCTGTTCATCGACGAGATTCACCGCCTGAACCCGGTGGTGGAGGAAGTACTCTATCCCGCCATGGAGGATCGCGCGCTCGACCTCATCATCGGGGAGGGGCCGTCCGCGCGCTCGGTGCGGATCGACCTGCCGCCCTTCACGCTGGTGGGCGCGACGACACGGCAGGGGCTGTTACAGACGCCGCTGCGCGACCGTTTCGGCATTCCGGTGCGGCTGCAGTTCTACACCGTGGCCGAACTGGAAAAGGTGGTGACGCGCGGCGCGGGCTTGCTGGGGATCGGCATGGACAAGGGCGGCGCCACCGAGATCGCGCGGCGGGCGCGCGGAACCCCGCGCGTGGCGGGGCGGTTGATGCGCCGGGTGCGCGATTTCGCCCATGTGGCCGGCTCCGACATGATCACAAGGGCCATTGCGGACGATGCACTGACCCGGCTGGAGGTGGATTCGATCGGGCTGGATTCGCAGGATCGCCGCTATCTTCACATGATCGCGGACATCTACAAAGGCGGCCCGGTGGGCGTGGAAACCCTGGCAGCGGGCCTGTCCGAGCCACGCGACACGATCGAGGAAGTGATCGAGCCGTACCTGATCCAGCTTGGGCTGGTAGCGCGCACCGCGCGCGGGCGCTGCCTTAACGATCGGGGCTGGCAGCACCTTGGGCTGACCCCGCCGACAGGGCCGCAAGGGGCGCTGTTCGATTCGGACGGCTGAGCGAATATCTATGGTATAGGTGCGCCGATCGGGCGGTGCGGCGTTGACCTCCCTGGCCAGACAGTCCCGTTTCGACACAACCCGCGCAGCCGAATGATAAATTAACCACTTTTCCCGCATCGGGACGGTGAATTAGCTGTGAATGACGTTGCCGCGTTAACCTGTCTCTGCGTTGTTCGTGGCAGATGGATGCAACGGCCAGACGAAGGCCATCGCGCTCGACGCGAAAACTATAGAGAGCAACGTGTATGTCGGTTCGGATGGCCCTTGCGAAATTGTCTGCCTGCGCGGCGGGCTGCGCGATCATTGGCGGCGGCGCCGTCCACGTCGCGGAAACCCAGTCCGCCCAGACCGCCTATCACAAGCTGAAGATGGCCAAGGTCGCCCGCGCAGAGCCGGTGAAGAAGCGCGCCGTGCGCCGCGTTGCCCGCCGTGAATTGCCGCGCACCACCCGGCGGGTGCGCAAGATCATTCGCCGCACCTGCTGCGACCAGCCGCAGATGGCGGTGGTGCCAATGCCCGCGCCGTACCTGCCGCCCGCACCGCCGTCCTATGCGGGCGGTAGCGGCGGCGCGCCGGTGGTGATCGGCGGCGGCCCCATCGGCGGCTTCGGTGGCGGATTTTTCGGCGGCTTCTTTGGCGGTGGCAGCAGCGGTGGGGGTGGCAACGTGGTCATCACCTCCACCACCAGCGGCGGGGTAAGCACGACCACCGGCGGCACCACGTCGACCACCAGCGGCAACGTGTCGACAAGCGGCAACGTGTCGACAAGCGGCAACGTGTCGACAAGCGGCAACGTCTCGACGAGCGGCAACGTTTCGACCAGCGGAAACGTCACGTCCACCACTTCGACCACGTCGGGCAACGTATCGACGAGCAGCTCCTCATCGTCCTCAAGCTCGTCGTCGTCCAGTTCGTCCTCGTCCTCCTCCAGCTCGTCGAGTGGCGGGCATGGTCATGGTTCGTCGGGAAGCTCGTCCAGCGGGTCGTCCTCCGGTTCATCGTCGGGATCATCCTCCGGCTCTTCGGGATCTTCCGGCTCATCCTCGACCAGCAGCTCGACTTCGTCGTCGTCCTCCTCATCGACCAGTTCGAGCACGGGCGGATCGACCACCACCAGCACCGGTGGCCACGATGTGCCGGCACCTCCGATGCTGATCCTGTTCGGCGCGGCTGCAGCCGCCGTGGTCGGTCGTCGCCGCCTGGTTCGCCAGAAGGCGGCCTGACGCCTCCTGCTTCGGCGATGCAAGGGCTGACGCCCGACGCATCCCGCCTAGCTCCCTGAATACGAAAAACCCCGCCCGGCGCGTGCCGGGCGGGGTTTTTCGTGTCCGCTAATAGCGTGTCGCGGCTCAGGATGCCGCGAGGTTGCGCAGCACGTACTGCAGGATGCCGCCGTTGTTGAAGTATTCCACTTCGTTGGCGGTATCGATGCGGCACAGCGCCGTGAAGGTGAAGGTCGTGCCATCGGCGCGGGTCACTTCGACTTCCACGTCCTGGCGCGGCTTGAGCGTGGCGACACCCTTGATGGTGAAGCTGCAGTCGCCGTTCAGGGCCAGCGTGTGCCGGCTCTCGCCATCCTTGAACTGCAGGGGCAGCACGCCCATGCCGACCAGGTTGGAGCGGTGGATGCGCTCGAAGCTTTCGACGATGACCGCGCGCACGCCCAGCAGGTTGGTGCCCTTGGCCGCCCAGTCGCGCGACGAGCCGGTGCCGTATTCCTTGCCGGCGATCACCACCGTGGGGGTGCCGTCCGCCTTGTGCTTTTGCGCCACGTCGTAGACCGCGCCCACATCCTGGCCATAACGGCTCATCCCGCCCTCGATGCCGGGGACCATTTCGTTGCGGATGCGGATGTTGGCGAACGTGCCGCGCATCATCACTTCGTGGTGGCCACGGCGCGAGCCGTAGGAGTTGAAGTCCGCCTTGGCGACCTGATGCTCCATCAGCCACTGGCCCGCCGGGCTGTCGGCCTTAATCGAACCGGCCGGAGAGATGTGGTCGGTGGTGATCGAATCGCCCAGGATCAGCAGCGGCTTGGCCTCGATGATGTCGTTCACCGGGGCCGGGGTCATCTCCATGCCCTCGAAGTAGGGCGGGTTGGCAACGTAGGTCGAGCCGGCGCGCCACGAGTAGGTTTCGGAACCCACGACGTTGATCGCCTGCCAGTGCACGTCGCCCTTGTAGACGTCGGCGTAGCGGGCCTGGAACATCTGGCGATCGACCGCAGCGGTCATCGTACCCGACACTTCCAGGTTTGTGGGCCAGATGTCCTTGAGGAACACCGGCTGGCCGGCTTTCTCACCCTTGGTGGCGATGCCGATCGGGGTGGTGGTGAAATCTTCGACCACGGTGCCCTTGAGCGCGTAGGCGACGACTAGCGGCGGCGAGGCCAGGAAGTTGGCGCGCACGTCCGGCGAGACGCGGCCCTCGAAGTTGCGGTTGCCCGAGATGACCGCGCTGGCGACGATGCCGTTGTCGTTGATCGCCTTGCTGATCGGCTCGGCCAGCGGGCCGGAGTTGCCGATGCAGGTGGTGCAGCCGTAGCCGACCAGGTTGAAGCCGATGTTGTCGAGGTGATCCTGCAGGCCCGCCTTGATCAGGTAATCGGTGACGACCTGCGAGCCGGGGGCCAGGCTGGTCTTGACCCAGGGCTTGGGCTTGAGGCCGAATGCGTCCGCCTTCTTGGCGACGAGGCCGGCGGCGATCAGCACGCTGGGGTTGGAGGTGTTGGTGCAGCTGGTGATCGCCGCGATCATCACGTCGCCATCGCCGATGTCGAAGTCCTTGCCTTCGACCGGCACGCGCTGCGGAGTCTTCTTGTACGTGGCCGCCATGTCGGCGTTGAACACGTCGTCCACCTCGGGCAGCGATACCCAGTCCTGCGGGCGCTTGGGACCAGCGAGAGAAGGCACGACCGAGGCCATGTCCAGTTCCAGCGTGCTGGTGAAGATCGGGTCGGCGGCGCCGGGTTCGATCCAGAAGCCCTGCTCCTTGGCGTAGGCTTCGACCAGGGCGATCTGGTCTTCCTCGCGGCCGGTAAGGCGCAGATAGTCGATCGTCTTGTCGTCGATGCCGAAGAAGCCGCAGGTAGCGCCGTATTCGGGCGCCATGTTGGCCAGCGTGGCGCGGTCCGCCAGGCTGAGCGAGGCGAGGCCGGGGCCGAAGTATTCGACGAAGCGGCCGACCACGCCGTGCTTGCGCAGCATCGCGGTGCAGGTGAGCACGAGGTCGGTGGCGGTAACGCCTTCCTGCAGCTCGCCGGTCAGCTTGAAGCCGACGACTTCGGGGATGAGCATGGAAACGGGTTGGCCCAGCATCGCGGCTTCCGCCTCGATGCCGCCGACGCCCCAACCCAGCACGCCCAGGCCGTTGACCATGGTGGTGTGGCTGTCGGTGCCGACGCAGGTATCGGGATAGGCCACCAGTTCGCCGTTCTGGTCGGTGGAGGACCACACCGCCTTGGCGATGTTTTCCAGGTTCACCTGATGGCAGATGCCAGTGCCCGGCGGCACGGCATAGAAATTGTCGAGCGACTTGGAGCCCCACTTGAGGAAATCATAGCGCTCCATGTTGCGCTGGTATTCGATCTCGACGTTCTGCTCGAACGCCTTGGGGTGGCCGAATTCGTCCACCATGACCGAGTGGTCGATGACCAGGTTGACCGGCACCAGCGGGTTGATCTTGCTGGTATCGCCGCCCAGCTTGGCGATGGCATCGCGCATCGCGGCCAGATCGACCACGCACGGTACGCCGGTGAAGTCCTGCAGCAGCACGCGCGCCGGGCGGTACTGGATTTCCGCGCCGGTGGCGGGGTTCTTCTGCCAGTCCACGATCGCCTGGATGTGGTCTGTGCCCACGGTGAAGCCGCCATCTTCAAAGCGGAGCAGGTTCTCAAGCAGCACTTTCATCGAGAAGGGCAGGCGCGAAACGTCGCCCAGTTTCTCCGATGCTTTCTTCAGCGAGTAGTAAGCGATCTGCTTGCCGCCGACGCTCATGTGGCTGCGCGTGCCGAGTGTGTCCTGTCCGACCTGGGTCATGGTGGGCGTTTTTCCCTTCGTGTGGAGCCTGCCCCTCACTGCGCCGCGGCGCTCCTTTACCGTGTTGCAGTGCGACAGGCGGAATCGTCGCGCCGCCGATGCGCGCTTGGGGCCGCAAGGTCAAGGGGCTGGAGGCATTGAGTCTGATGACGTTTCATTGCTTTCGCGTACCGATCCAGCATCCCAGCACGATCAGCGCCGCGCCCGCTACTACGCCAATGCCCACTGCCTCGTCGAACATCAGCCAGCCCATCAGGGTCGCCCAGCCAAAACCGGTGTATTCGATCGGCACAAGAACCTGCGCTTCCGCCCGCGCATAACCCCATGACAGGAACAGCAGGGCGATGGTGGCCAGCATAGCGCCCGCGATCGTCCAGCCGATGCTGACAGCGTCAGGCGTGGTCCAGTAGAACGGCGCGCATGCCAGCAGGATCGCTGCCACGGTCATGTTCTGGAACAAGGTGATTTCGGCAGGGCTCGCCAGCGTTGCCTGCTTGCGCTGGAGCACGAGGTTGAGCGCATAGAACCCGGCCGACATCACGATGGCGATAGTGCCTTCCACCGCCTCTGGGCCGTATGCGCCTTTGCCAAACCGGTCGGCGGCGATCACCAGCATGCCTGCCAGGCCCAGCAGCGCGGCAAGAATCGCGTTGGGGCGGATCGTCTCACCCAGCAGCAGCGCGGCGAAATACAGCGCCAGGATCGGCGCGAAGAACGAGATCGCCAACCCCTCGGCCAGCGGGATGCGCACCAGCCCGTGAAAGAACAGTGCGGCCATGACCGTGGTTATCGCCGCGCGCTGGACATGCAGGATGAAAACTGCGCGCGAAGGCACAGGCCGCCCGGCGGCAAGCCACACTGGTATGCTGAGCGCCGTGGCGAACAGGTTGCGCAGCAGCAGCGCGGTGCCCACGCCCACGGCCAGCGCGGCGGCCTTCATCGTGGCGTCCATCACACTGAACGCGGCGATGCCGGCCACCACAGCCAGCACTGGCCAAAGGGGACCGGCTGAGGGGCGGTCGGCGGGAGGCGCAGCAACGGACATGGCGGGCAAGCGTGTCGCCCGCCGCAAGGTTGTGCGCAAGCAATTCATGTTGCCGACAGGTCGCATCCTTGAAGGAATGCGTGTAAACGGTCATCTTGTAGATGCGCCGGCGACTGACGTTGTCGGCAGCCCATCACGCATGTTTCAAGAAGGGATCGTCCGCCAGGGACGGCCCGCGTTCTCCAGTACAGCAGGTTTCAAGGTTTTATGGCGAGTTTCAAGCGGTTCGGTCCCGGCGTTGTCTCCGTATTGACGATCCTGTCCCTCGGAGCGCAGGCCGCGCAGGCGCAGCGCATCAAGACCGAAACGCCGGAGGACCTGCTGCCGCCCGCAGTCTCCGCCAAGGTGCCCGCGCCCAGTCCCGCGCGCATGCCAACGCCGCAGCCAACCGTAACGCCGACCGGCGTTCCGGCGGCGGCTCCGGCCCCTGTCACTACCAGCGGCGCGCCGGTCATGCAGGAAGTCACCGTCGTGGAGCCGGTGATGCCCTGGACCTTGTCCGACGCACAGGCGCTTTTGACCACCATCGGCTACATCGGCAAGGAAGGCCTGATCCCGGCCGATTATCAGCCCGCGGCGCTGAAGGCCGCGATTGCAAACGGCGAGGGCGACCAGCTCGACGCGCTGGCCAGCAAGGTGTTCGGCTGGCTGATCGAGGATCTGCGCGATGGCCGCACACCGATGACCGCGCGCGTGCAGTGGTTCGCGGTCGATCCCGATCAGGATGTGATGCCCACGCAGCAGATCATGGCGCAGGCCCTGTCGGAACATGACGTGGCAGGCGTTGTCGCCAGGCTCGCGCCCACCAACCCGGACTACGCCGCGCTCAAGGCAGAGCTTAACATCACGCCCGCGTCCGCCAAGGATCGCCGCGCGCTGATCCAGGCCAACATGGACCGCTGGCGCTGGCTCGCACGGGATCTGGGCACGGTGTATCTGATGACCAACGTGCCCGAATTCCAGCTGCGGCTGGTGGTCAGGGACAAGATTCTGCGCACATACAAGACAGTGGTGGGCAAGCCAGGCCGCACGGCCACCCCGCAGCTAGCCGAAACGGTGAGCGCGGTGGTGTTCAACCCGACGTGGACGGTGCCGCAGTCCATCGTCAAGGGTGAGGGGCTGGGCGCCAAGGTGATGGGCAACCCGCGCTGGGCCGCCGCCAATCACTACAAGGGCTTCCGCAGCGCCGATGGCACGATCACCGTCGTCCAGCAGCCGGGCCCCAGCAACGCGCTGGGCCTGATGAAGATCGACATGCCCAATCCGCACGCGATCTATCTGCACGACACGCCGTCCAAGCAGTATTTCAATTCCGACGTGCGCGCCTTCAGCCACGGCTGCATCCGCACCGAGCGCGCGGTGGAACTGGGGATGACGATGGCAATCCTGGGCGCGCAGATGCCCGCCGCCGACGCCGCCGAACTATCCCGCGCGGGCGAATACAAGAAAGTGCCGATGACGCGGACTTTCCCGGTCTATATCACGTACTTCACCTTCGCCCGCTCGATTGACGGGACGCTGCAGGCGTTCAACGACATCTACGGCCGTGACGCCCCGGTGCTCGCCAGCTTCAAGAGCCCCCGCCAGCTCAAGACCACCCAGCGCGCCAGCGACGAGGCGGTCATCCAGCTGGATAACCCGCTGTAAGAAGGTAGCCGCAAGGCATGAGCGATGATCCTGCGGCAGGCTGGGAGGGCGTCGCTGCGCAATTCGCCGCCATGCGTTCAAACGTGGGGGCAGATGTCGTAAAGCGCTGGTCCCGATGCTTGCCACCTGCCGGCGCCGTCCTCGATATCGGTTGCGGCAACGGCCTGCCGATTTCGAAAACGCTGGCGCAGGACGGGTTCGCTGTCTGGGGTGTCGATGCGTCGCCCACGCTGTTGGCGCAGTTTCGGCAGAACGTGCCCGGTGCCAAAGCGGCCTGCGAAGCGGCGCTGGCCAGCCGCTTTTTCGACCGTCAGTTCGATGGCGTCGTGGCCATAGGTCTGATGTTTCTGCTGCCGGAAGCAGACCAGCGCGCCGTGATCGCCCGTGTCGGTATGGCGCTGCATCCCGGCGGGCATTTCCTGTTCAGCGCGCCGCGCCAGCCTTGCGAATGGACCGACACGCTGACGGGGCGGCGATCCGTCTCGCTGGGCGAAGCGGGCTATCACGAGGCGCTGACCGCTGCCGGGTTCGGCATGGTGGATGCCTATGTCGACGACGGCGCGAACGACTATTTTCACGCCGTGTCCAGCGCAGCGTAATCCCGATTTAAACCGCCCGGATCGCCTCCAGAAACGCGTCGCCGTACGCGTCCAGCTTACGCGCGCCTACGCCGCCGATGCGGCCAAGCTCTGCCAGCGAGGCGGGGCGGGCCTGCGCCATTTCGCGCAGCGTCGAATCGTGGAAGATCACGTAAGGCGGCACCCCGGCCTCCTTGGCCAGATCGCGGCGCAGCGCGCGCAGGGCTTCGAACAGCGGGTCGTCGATCGGGTTGGCGCCGGCATCGCCGCCACGAGTGCGGCGCTTGCGCTCCTGCCTGGGCGGCACGACCATCGCCACGGCGGCCTCGCCCTTCAGGATTGCGCGTGCATCGCCGCCCAGCGCCAGCCCGCCGTGTTCGGTGGCGGTCAGGCTGCCACGGGCCTGCAGGGCGCGCGCCAGTGCCTTGAGCAGCGGCTTTTCATCCTCGGTCAGGATGCCGAACACCGAGAGCTGATCGTGCCCGCGCTGCAGGACGCGGTCGTCCGCCAGCCCGCCCAGCACTTTTTCCAGATGCCCCAGCCCGTAGGACTGCCCGGTGCGATAAACGGCGGATAGCAGTTTGCGCGCAAGGTCGGTCACGTCCACCACGCCCACCGGCTCAAGGCAATTGTCGCAGTTGCCGCACTGCGCGGGCGGGTCTTCGCCGAAATGCCGCAGCAGCACGGCGCGGCGGCATTGCGCGGTTTCGACCAAGCCGGCCAGCGAATCGAGGCGCTGGCGTTCGCTTTGCTGACGGTGCGGCTCTATCTCGGCCAGGCGCTGGCGGGCGCGCATGAAATCGTCAGCGCCCCACAGCATCACCGCAACGGACGGATCGCCATCGCGGCCTGCGCGCCCGGTTTCCTGATAATACCCCTCGATCGACTTTGGGATGCCGGCGTGGGCGACGAAGCGCAGGTCCGGCTTGTCGATGCCCATGCCGAAGGCCACGGTGGCGACCATCACCATGTCTTCGCTTTCCACGAACGCGGCTTGGTTACGTGCCCGTACGTCGGCGGGAAGGCCGGCGTGATAGGGCAGCACGCGTCGCCCGGTGGCGGACGCCAAGCTTTCGGCCAGCTGTTCAACACGGGCGCGGGTGGGCGCATAGACGATGCCGGGGCCGGGATTCTCCTCCACCACCGCCTTCAACTGGCGCAGCGCGTTTTCGCGCGGGCGGATGGCGTAGCGGATGTTGGGCCGGTCGAACCCGGCGACGATCAGCCCTTCGTCCGGGATGCCCAGCTGCGCAAGGATATCGGCGCGGGTGTGGTGATCCGCCGTTGCCGTCAGCGCCAGGCGCGGCACCTGGGGGAAGGCATCCAGCAGCGGGCGCAGCAGGCGATAATCCGGGCGAAAATCATGGCCCCATTCCGATACGCAATGCGCCTCGTCGATGGCGAAAAGGCCCACGCGCGCGGTGTTGAGCAAGTCGCGGAAGTGGCTCTGGCTGGCGCGTTCAGGGGCGATATATAGTAGGTCCAGCTCACCGGCGCGAAACGCATCCATGGTCTGCCCGCGATCGGTATCCGCGCTGGTCAGCGTGGCCGCCCGGATGCCATTGGCGCGGGCCGAGCGCAGCTGGTCATGCATCAGCGCGATCAGCGGCGAGACGACCACGCAGGTGCCCGGCAGCAGCACGGCGGGCAGCTGGTAGGTCAGCGATTTGCCCGCGCCGGTGGGCATGATCGCCAGGGTGGAGCGGCCATGCAGCACCCGGTCCACCACTTTGTCCTGCACGCCGCGAAAGCCGGAAAAGCCGAACACGTCGTGCAGCGCCTGGCTGACATCCGCGGCGGCGGGCGGCGGGGCTGGCGACCAGTCCACATCCGGCGCGTAAGGGTCCACCATGTCAGCGTCGGGTTCGCCGTAGAAGGTCGTCTCGTAAGGCCAGTCGTCGTCGTTCACGCGGGCGACTATGGCAGAGCGGCCGGGGTACGGGAAGGCGACGGCGCGGCGCTTTCCGCAGTTTCGCCCGGGTTTGCGGGCAGATGGGCGCGACGGTCAGGCTGGCTCGGTCCACAGGCCGGGGTGGCGCAGCAGCAGGGCCTGCGCCAGGATCAGCGTCTTGGCATCGGTCAGCGTCCCGTCGAGGACGAGTTCGCGCAAGGTGTCCAGGCCGATCTCGTGAACGGTGATGTTCTCGTCCTCGCCCTGCGCACCGCCGCCTGCGCCGATGCGGTCGGCGCTGGCGTACGGCGCCAGGTACAGCTGCACCCGCTCGGTCGAGACCGGGCACAGCGGCCAGATGTTGCTCACCGGCTCCAGCACGCCCAGGCGCAGGCCGCCTTCCTCGTGGGCTTCCTCGACGATGCGGTGCGCCGGGTCCGCCCCGTCCAGCCCGCCGGCGATGGCTTCGAGCAGCGGCGGTTCACCGGCGGACAGCACCGCGGCGCGGGGCTGCTCGATCAGCATGCACACCCGGCGCACAGGATCGTAGGGCAGCACCGCTACCGCCGAGCCGTTGTCCAGCAAGTGGCGTTCCACCCGCACGCCGTCGGGCATCTCCAACTCAAGCCGGGAGAATGTGTACCAGCCATCGTGAAGGACGGTCCGGCTGACGATGCGCGCTGCTGTCATCGCCCGATCAGTCCAGGTTGGGCCGCAGCCAGCGCTCGGCGGTCGGCACATCGACGCCGCGCCGCGCCGCGTATTCCTCCAGCTGGTCGCGCCCGATCCGCGCCACGCCGAAATATTCGCTTTGCGGGTGCCCGAAGTAGAAGCCGGACACCGCCGCCGTGGGCAGCATCGCCTGGCTTTCGGTCAGCACGATGCCGGCGTTGTCAGGCGCGCGCAGCAGGTCGAACAAGATGGGCTTTAGCGAATGATCCGGGCAGGCGGGATAGCCGGGGGCGGGACGGATGCCGCGATATTCCTCGCGGATCAGCGCCTCGTTGGTCAACTGCTCGCCGGGCGCATAGCCCCACAGCGTGGTGCGCACGTGCTGGTGCAGGCGTTCGGCAAAGGCTTCGGCGAAGCGGTCCGCCAGCGCTTTGAGCAGAATATCGGAGTAATCGTCGTGCACGGCCTGGAAGCGGGCCAGATGCGGCTCGATACCGTGGATCGCGACGGCGAACCCGCCCAGCCAGTCTCCAGCGGGGTCGATGAAATCGGCCAGGCAGAAGTTTGCCCTGTCGCGCGATTTCTTCACCTGCTGGCGCAGGAACGGCAGGCGGGTGCCGCCTTCCAGCACCACGTCGTCACCGTCCGCATGGGCCGGCCACAAGGCGCAGACGCCGCGCGCGGTCAGCCACTTTTCGTCGATGATGCGCGCCAGCATCGCTTGCGCATCGGCGAACAGGCTGGTGGCGCTTTCGCCCACCACGTCATCGGTCAGGATCGCCGGGTAATTGCCGGCAAGCTCCCAGGCGCGAAAGAACGGCGTCCAGTCGATCACTTCGGCCAGGTCCGCCAGATCCCACGCCTCGAACACATGCAGGCCGGGCTGGGCAGGCGCGCCGGGCTTGAGCGCGAAGTCTGCCGGGAAGCGGTTCGCGCGCGCCTCGGCCAGCGGTAGCAGGTCGCTCTGCCCCTTGTTCGCCCGTGCTTCACGCACCTTCTCGTAATCGATCGCGACGGACGCCTTGAAGCCGTCCGCCTGCGTATCGGACAGCAGCTGCGAGGCGACGCCCACCGCCCGGCTGGCGTCCAGCACGTGTACCACGGTGCCGGTGTAGGCTGGGTCGATGCGCAGCGCGGTGTGCACCTTGGAGGTGGTCGCCCCGCCGATCAGCAGCGGAATGTTCATTTCGGCGCGCTGCATTTCCTCGGCCACCGTGACCATTTCGTCCAGCGACGGGGTGATGAGGCCGGAGAGGCCTATGATGTCGGCCTGATTCTCGTTCGCGGCCTCAAGGATTTTAGGCCAGGGCACCATCACGCCAAGGTCGATCACCTCGTAGCCGTTGCACTGCAGCACGACGCCCACGATGTTCTTGCCGATATCGTGCACGTCGCCCTTGACGGTGGCCATGATGATCCGGCCCTTGGCCTTCGCGCCGGGCTGCTTGTCAGCCTCGATGAAGGGGATCAGGTGGGCGACCGCCTTCTTCATCACGCGCGCGGACTTGACGACCTGCGGCAGGAACATCTTGCCGCTGCCGAACAGGTCTCCCACCACGTTCATGCCGCCCATCAGCGGGCCTTCGATCACCTCGATCGGGCGGCCGCCGGCTGCGAAGATGCGCGCGCGCGCTTCCTCGGTATCCTCGACCACATACGCGTCGATCCCTTTGACCAGGGCGTGTTCCAGCCGCTTGACCACGTCCCAGCCGCGCCATTCCTCGGCGGCCTTTTCGGCGACCACGTCCTTGCCCTTGTAGCTTTCGGCCAGGTCGATCAGGCGTTCGGTGGCGGTCTTGCCATCCTCGCCAACGCCCGGACGGCGCATCAGGATCACGTCCTCGCAGGCATCGCGCAGGACCAGGTCGATCTGGTCGTACACGTCAAGCTGGCCCGCGTTGACGATCGCCATGTCGAGCCCCGCAGGGATCGCGTGATACAGGAACACCGAGTGCATCGCCCGGCGCACCGTCTCGTTGCCGCGAAAGCTGAACGACAGGTTGGATAATCCGCCGGAGAAGTGGACATGCGGGCAAGCGGCGCGGATTTCCGCCACCGCCTCGATGAAGTCCAGCCCGTAGCGGTCATGCTCCTCGATGCCGGTGGCGACGGCGAAGACGTTGGGGTCGAAGATGATGTCTTCGGGCGGGAAGCCGATGCCCGTAAGCAGCGCATAAGCGCGCTTGCAGATTTCAATCTTGCGCGCTTTGGTGTCCGCCTGTCCCGTCTCGTCGAAGGCCATGACGACCACGGCAGCGCCGTAATCCATGCACTTGCGCGCGGCTTCGAGGAACGGCGCTTCGCCTTCCTTCATCGAGATGGAATTGACGATCGGCTTGCCCGATACGCATTTCAGGCCCGCCTCGATGACCTCCCACTTGGAACTGTCCACCATCACCGGCACCCGCGCGATGTCAGGCTCGGCGGCGAGCAGCTTGAGGTAGGTGGTCATCGCCTCCACCGCGTCCAGCAGGCCCTCGTCCATGTTGACGTCAATCACCTGCGCGCCGTTTTCCACCTGCTGGCGGGCCACTTCCACGGCGGCGGGATAATCGCCGGCCATGATCAGCTTCTTGAATTTGGCCGAGCCGGTGACGTTGGTGCGCTCGCCGATATTGACGAAGCGGGAGCCGGAGGAAGTGGCGGTCATCTTGGGTCTACTCGTTGAATCAGAGGGGCCGCGCCAGCACGGCGTCGTCGTATGTCTTGCCGCCTACGTCGAAGCGGCGGGTGCCGATGGGCGTGAACCCGTGCTTGGCATAAAAGGCAAGCGCGCGGTGATTGTCCGCCTTCACGCCCAGCAGCAGCCGGGCGTGCCCTTGCGCTTCGTCCAGCGCCGCGCGCATGAGGGCGCCGGCGATAGGCGTGCCCTGAAAGCGGGACAGCAGGTAGATCCGCTTCAATTCGACGTCGCCAGGTCGGGCGTGATCGAGTTCGGGCGCACAGGACAGCGCATAGCCCACCGGCGCACCGCCCGGCTCGATCTGCGCCAGCCACGCTTTCGCACCCTTGGCGAAGTAGGCGCGGTAGGCCCCGGCGCTGTGCTGGTGCAGGCAATGGGTAACCAAGGCCGCCCCGTCGACCACGCCGGCAAAGCTTTCCAGAAACGTCGCCGCGCCCACCAGTGCCAGCGCGTCGGCATCGTCCGGCCCGGCCGGGCGAATGCGGCAGATAGGAAGGGTGTTCATGGCTGTGCTGTCTCAGGCCGGCAGGATGAAAGGCTCGAGGCCCGCCAGCCGCGTCACTGGCTCCAGCCGGGGCAGGTTACGTGGCTCAAGCCCGGCAACCTTGCGGGCGATGGCAGCGATATGCGCAGGCGTGGAGCCGCAGCAGCCGCCCAGCACGTTGACCTGGCCGGCCACCGCCCATTCGCCCACGAAGCCCGCCGTCGTATCGGGCATCTCGTCATACTCGCCCAGCTCGTTGGGAAGCCCGGCGTTGGGGTAGATCATGATGAGGGTGTCGGCGGTTTCCGCCAGCGTCTTCACATGCGGGCGCAGCTGCGTCGCGCCGAACGAGCAGTTGAGGCCGATGGTGATCGGTTTGGCGTGACGCACCGCGTGCCAGAACGCTTCCACTGTGTGGCCGGACAAGTTGCGGCCCGACAGGTCGGTAAGCGTCATCGACAGCATGATCGGCACCTCACGGCCCAGCTCCTGCTCCAGTTGGCGCACCGCCATGATGCCGGCCTTGGCGTTGAGGGTGTCGAACACCGTCTCGATCAGGATGAAGTCCGCGCCGCCCTCCACCAGAGCGGCAGCCTGCTCCTTGTAGACATCGACCAGCGTGTCCCACTCGATCTCGCGGTAGCCGGGATCGTTCACGTCGGGGCTGAGTGACAAGGTTTTGTTGGTCGGCCCGATCGCGCCGGCCACGAACCGCGGGCGCCCGTCCTTGGCCTGAAACTCGTCGGCCAGCCGGCGCGCCAGCTTGGCCGATTCCGCGTTGATCTCACGCACCAGATCTTCCGCGCCGTAATCGGCCTGGCTGATGCGGTTGGCGGAGAAAGTGTTGGTCTCGGCGATGTCGGCGCCGGCTTCGAAATAGGCGCGGTGGATCGCTTCGGGCACCTCCGGCTTCGTAAGCGCGAGGATGTCGTTGTTGCCCTTCTGGTCGTGGCCAAGGCCCAGCGCGCCGGCATAGTCGGCTTCCGACAGCTTCCAGTTCTGGATCTCGGTGCCGAACGCCCCGTCGGTGATCAGGATGCGCTTGGCCGCTTCGGCCAGGAATGTCTCACGTGCGCTCATGCCGCGTTCTCCTTGGGACGCAGGCCGAGCAGCTGGCAGATCGCATATGCCTGCTCGGCGCGGTTGAGGGTGTAGAAGTGGAAATCGCGCACGCCGCCCTCGTACAGGCGCTTGCACAAGTCGGCCGCGGCCACCGCCGCCACTAGGGCGCGCGGGCCGGGGCGTTCGTCCAGTCCCTGGAACATCGTTTCCAGCCAGGCGGGAACCAGCGTGTTGCCGCTCATCCGCCGGATCGCGGCAAAGCTGGTGACGGGCATGATGCCGGGCAGGATCGGCGCGGTGATGCCCGCCGCCAGCGCCTTGTCCAGAAACCGGAAATAGGCCTCGGTCGAAAAGAAGAACTGCGAGATCGCGCGGGTGGCGCCGGCATCAATCTTGCGCTTGAGGTTATCAAGATCGGCCGCGCTGCTCGTCGCCTCGGGATGGATTTCCGGGTAAGCGGCGACCGAAATCTCGAAATCGTGCTGCGCTTTTAGCCCCGCCACCAGATCGGCAGCGCTGGCATAGCCTTGCGGATGCGGCACGAACCGGCCGCCATCGGCTGGGGGCGGATCGCCGCGCAAGGCCACGATATGGCGCACGCCCGCATCCCAGTACTGGTCCGCCACATCCGCGATCTCGGCCTTGCTGGCGGCCACGCACGTCAGGTGCGCGGCGGGCACCAGATCGGTTTCACGCACGATGCGCGATACGGTGGCGTGCGTGCGCTCCCGCGTGGAGCCGCCCGCGCCGTAAGTCACCGATACGAACGCCGGGTCAAGCGGCGCAAGCTGGGTGATCGCGTCCCACAGCTGGGTTTCCATCTTCTCCGACTTGGGCGGGAAGAATTCAAACGATACGGCAATATCGCCGGGCAGGCCTGCGAACAGCGGGGCTTCCGATGGGCGGGTGGTGGCAGTCATACAGGGGCAGTCTCACGTTCGAAGGCGTCGGGTGCGGGCGCAGTGTTACGCCGCGCGGTCCAGATCTTTACGGTCAGGGGATCGCCGGGCAGGGCGACCGGGATGGCCGGGGTCAAGCCAGCAGCGACAAGCTGTGTGCGCATCTGTTCGTCGGAAAAGCCGAGCCGGGCATGGGCGTGCCGCTCGCGCAGTTCCTCGTGCTGGTGCGCGGCAAGGTCGACCACGGCGATCCGTCCGCCGGGGCGCAGCACCCGCGCCGCTTCGCCCAGCACCGGGGCAAGATCCTGCGCATAATGCAGCACTTGATGGAACAGCACGGTGTCGAAGGCTTCGGGCGCAAAAGGCAATGCGGTGAAATCGCCCTGTACCAGGTCCACCTTGTCTGCTGGCAGGGATTGCAGGCGCGCCCGGGCGATGCGCAGCATCTCGGGGCTCTTGTCCAGCGCGGTCACATGGTCTGCCCGCGCGGACAGCAGCTGCGCCATCCGGCCGGTGCCTGTCCCCACGTCCAGCGCGGCGCCCAGGGAATGGCCGCCAAGCGCTGCCAGCAGGGCATCCTCCACCGGTTCGTCAGCGCCATGCAGGCGGCGCAGCGTGTCCCACTCGGCGGCGTGGCGCGCGAAATAGGCCTGCGCATTGGCCTCGCGCCCGGCGCGGATGGCGGCCAGATGCCGGCGATCCTCGGCGCAGCGGGCGGCGAATTGCGGGTCTTCGCGTTCCGCAACGGCCAGCAGGTGTGCGGCGGCGCGGCCAAGCCCCAGGCCGCTCGACAATCCGCTCGACACGCCTTTCGATACCAATGCTTCTTCGCTGACCGCGCTGCGCAGGAACACCCAGCTGCCTTCCTTGCGCCGTTCGGCAAGGCCGGCATCGCACAGGATGCGGATATGGCGCGATACCCTCGGCTGGCTTTGCCCCAGCACTTGCGCGACCTCGCCAACCGCCAGTTCCATGTGCGCCAGCAGGCGCATCATGCGTAGGCGCGTCGGCTCGGAAAGCGCACGCAAGAGAGGGTCGATCCGCATGCGAAGTCATATAAAGATATCTTTATATGTAAGCAAGCCCCAGCAATTCCGCGTGTTTTGCCCTCTCCACTTTCCTGTTTGCGTTGCACCATAGTCTCGTCTAAAGAATGGCGCTGCAGGCTTGCCTGCAAGCGTTGGCCTATGGGCCAAACAATGCAAGGGGATTCGCATGAAGAAAATTGCTTTCGCCGCGTTCGCGACGGTTGCCGCTCTGTCGCTCGCGGCTTGCGGTAAGGAACCCGCTCCTACGGAAACCGAGTCGGTTGAGACCACTCCGGAAGAGCTGATGACTGGTGACGCGACTGACGTTCCGTCCGAGGCTCCGTCCGAGGCAATGTAATCCGGCGTGTGGGGCCGGCGTCTGCCCTTGCGGCAGGCTGGCTCCCGCCGTTTTTCTTGGGTCCCCTAAACAGGGGCTACGGAAAAGCGGTTTTACGGCGGACATAAAAGCCCTCCCTTCCGGGAGGGTTTTTTGTGTCTGTAATCCGCATAAAAACACTTTAAACGGCTGCGGCGAGCAATGCCTCCGCCCCGCCCAGATCCACGCTCACCAGGCGCGATACGCCCGGCTCCACCATCGTCACTCCGAACAGGCGATGCATCCGACTCATCGTGACCGCGTTGTGCGTGACCACCAGATAGCGGGTATCGGTCTCCTGCGTCATCGCTTCCAGCAGGTCGCAGAACCGCTCGATATTGGCATCGTCCAGCGGCGCATCCACTTCGTCGAGCACGCATAGCGGCGCCGGATTGGTCAGGAACAGGCCGAAAATCAACGCCACTGCGGTCAACGCCTGCTCGCCGCCGGACAGCAGCGTCAGCGATTGCAGGCGCTTACCCGGCGGCTGGGCATAGATTTCCAAGCCCGCTTCCAGCGGATCGTCCGAATCGACCAGCGCCAGATGCGCCTGTCCGCCTTGGAACAGCCGGGTGAACAGGCGGCGGAAATGGCCGTCGACCGCCTCGAACGCGGCACGCAGACGTTCACGCCCTTCGCGGTTGAGGTTACCGATTGATCCGCGCAGGCGATTCACAGCCTCCGTCAGTTCGGTCTTTTCCGCCACGTTGAGGCCAAGCTGGCTTTCCGCTTCGGCCAGTTCCTGCGCCGCGATCAGGTTGACCGGGCCGATCCGTTCACGCTCGCCCGTCAGCCGGTCCATCGCGGTTGCCTCGCCCTCCGCATTGCCGACCTCGGCTTCGGCGAAGGCAAAGCGTTCGGGCAACAGCGGCGGTGGGCACTGGAAGCGCTCGCCCGAAATCCGGCTCGTTTCCACGCGCCGCGCGTCTTCGTTTTCGGCGCGCGCGGCGGCCCCGGCCCGCACTTCGCGCGCGGACGCCAGCGTTTCCTGCGCTAGCGCCAAGGCCGCGTCAGCGCGGGCGGCAGTGTCCGTCCCAGCCAGCAGTGCGGCCTCTGCGGCGGCCAGTTCCCCAGCCAGTCGCACGCGGACTGCGTCACCCTCCTCGATCTGGGCCAAAAGCGCGGGGGGCTTGGCGGCGACCCCGGCGCGTTCGGCTTCGATCTCTTCCAGTCTGCCGCCCATCTGCGCCAGCCGGTTGGCGGCATCGCCGGAGCGGGCCTGCCAGCCCCGAATGTCTGCGCGCTGGGTGGTGGTGCGTTCGCGCGCGACAGCCAGCGCCTGATCGTGACCGGCAAGCGCGGCAATCGCATGTTGCAGGGCAGAGCGCGCTTCCACATGCGCCTGCTGCGCGGCCTGCAGCCCCGCGCGGCCCGCCGCCGGGTCGGGGAGAGCGCTGCGCTTGCCTTCGGCGGCGGTGACTTCAGCGTCTGCAGCGGTGCGTTGCTCCATTGCCTGCACCAGCGCGGCGTCCAGTTCGGCGCGGCGGGCTTGTAGGCGCGTGCGGGCATCCTCCGCCTGATCGACTGCCCGCAGCGCGGTGCGCTCGGCCTGTGCCGCATCGGCGATCGCGTGTTCGGCGGCAAGCAGTCGCGCGGCGATCGCCGCCAGATCGCTCTGGACCGCGCCCTGCCCGGCTTCCGCCTCTATTACTGCGGCACGCAGCGCGGGCAGGCGCGCATCCAGGTCGGCGAAGCGGTTTTCCGCCTCCAGCCGCGCCGCTTCCGCCGCGCCTTCACCGCGTGCCACGAAACCGTCCCAGCGGCGGAGCACGCCGGCGCGGGTTACCAGCCATTCGCCCGGCTTGAGCGCGCGCCCGTCGTCATCTTCGGCCGCGTGCACCAGCGCCAGCCGCGCGGCGAGCTCGGGCGGGCACTGCGTCACATGCATGGCCAGGCTGCCGCCGACCGCGGGCGGCACATCCGCCCCGGTCCAAAACCGACCCTCTGCGCCCGAAGCCGCGCCCAGCGGTGCCTTGGCGTCACGCCCCAGCACGGCGGCAACCGCGCGCTCGTATCCCGGCGCGGCGCGCACTGCATCGATGGCAACGGGCAACCCATGAGCGGCGTTGGCGCCCTTGGCGCGAGCGTCCCGATCCCGCAGCAGGGCCGCATGTTCCCGCTCGATGCCGGTCAGGTCGCCGCGCGCGCCGGCAAGCGCAGACGCGGCGGCGTCGCGCCCTGCCTGAAGCGCGGTTTTGCGCGCCTGCATTGCCTCCAGGCCGTCGCGCGATTCCGAAACCCGGCGCGCGGCCTCCCGCGCCGTGGCATGGGCGGCGGCGATGTCCGCATCGAGGATGGCGGCATCGGCGAGCGTGGCAATCTGCGCTTCGATTCGGGTAGCGTCCTGCGCCGCGCGGGCCTGCCGGCTGCGAGCTTGCGCCAGTTCCGCGTCGGCGATGCGCCATTCGGCTTCCACGCCGGCCTGCCGCGCGGTGGCTTGCGCAAGGTTAAGTTCGGCGGCGCGGCTGGCCTGTTCGGCCCCGTCCAGCGCATTGGCGAAGCGCGGGCGCAGGGCCTCGTCTGCGGCCAGCTGCGCTTCACCGGCTGCCAGTTCCCGCTCCAGCCGGGTGAGCGCTTCGGCCGCATCGCGCGTAAGGCGATCGGCATCGCGGCGGTCCTCTTCCAGCCGGGTGCGCTGGCGATCCAGATCGGCCAGACGCTGCCGCGCGGAGTCCAGTTGGCTGTTCAGCGTGGCCATGCGGTGGCCTTGCGCGCTGGCGTCGTCGCGCCGGTCGGCCAGCGTATCGCGCGCCTTGGCGAGACTTTGCGCGGCCTTGGCCTGCGCGTCCTGCGCGGTGGCGGCGGTGTGCTGGGCCGCGCTCACCCGCGCCTCAGCTGCCAACGCATCCTTACGGGCGAGGTCTGCGGCAGCGGCGGCATCGCGCCAGCGGGCGAACACCAGCCGCGCTTCGGCGATCCGGATCTGGTCGGTCAGCGCGGTATAGCGCTCCGCCTGCCGGGCCTGCCGGCGCAGAGCGAGCACCTGCTTGTCCAGCCCGGCCATGATGTCGTCCAGCCGCGCCAGATTGGCCTCGGTAGCGCGCAGGCGCTGTTCGGCATCGCGGCGGCGCACGTGCAGGCCGGCGATGCCGGCGGCTTCTTCCAGCATGGCGCGTCGTTCGGCAGGCTTGGCGGCAATGACAGCAGCGATACGGCCCTGGCTGACGAGAGCGGGGCTGTGCGCACCGGTGGCGGCATCGGCGAACGTGAGCGCCACGTCCCGCGCGCGCACATCGCGCCCGTTGATGCGATAGGCGCTGCCGGCCCCGCGCTCGATCCGGCGCACGACTTCCAGATCCTCACGCGTACCGTCCGCCCGTGCCGCTGTTTCGGCCTTGAGCACCACTTCGGCGAAAGCGCGGGGCGGGCGCTTGTCAGTGCCGGCGAAGATCACATCTTCCATGCCACCGCCGCGCATCGACTTGGGTGAGCTTTCGCCCATGACCCAGCGGATCGCTTCGAGCAGGTTGGACTTGCCGCAGCCGTTAGGCCCGACGACGCCCGTCAGCCCCGGCTCGATGCGCAGTTCGGCCGGCTCGACGAAGCTCTTGAACCCGCTGAGCTTGAGCCGGTGAATGCGCATCGGATGCCGTCAGCGCCGCATCAGCGCGCGCCGGCCTGCTGCAGCTTGGCTTCCAGTTCCTTCCACTCCATCGAGCCGACGTTGTTGCCGTTGATGATGAAGGTGGGCGTGCCGGTGACGTTGAAGGTGTCCGACGCCTTCTGCGTCTGGTCGGCCAGAGCCTTGGCCTTGGCGACATCGGAAAGGCATGCGTTCGCCTGATCGCGGGCGATCCCGCGCGAAGCGAAGAACTCGCTCATGCCGGATGCTTGCGCAATCGCGGGAAGCTGCTGGGCCTTGGGCATCGCGTCGATCGCGGCCAACTGCTTCTGGTTAGCTTGCAGGTTCTCGAACATCTTGGGCTGCCAGGCCCAGAACTGTTCGCTCAGCGGGATGACGGCTTCGGTAGCTCCGCAGGTGGCGAGCAGCGTTGCCGGCACGTCCAGCGCATTGAGCATGAAATAGCGCAGTTCATAGCTGACGCGGCCGCTGGCGACGTAATCATCGCGCATCTTGGCGTAGCTTTCCTGCGCGAAAGCCGCGCAGTGCGAACAGCTCAGCGCGCCGAATTCCACCAGCTTGATCGGCGCATCCGGGTTGCCGATGCGGTAGCCGCCTTCCGGCGTTTTCACCAGCACGTCGGCCCAGGACTTGCCCGCAGGCGGTGCGATCTTGCCGATCGGCGCGCCCGACGTGGTTGCAGTCGCGCTCGTCTCGTCCTTCTTGCCGCAGGCGGCAAGGCCCAGCGCAAGCGGCACGGCAACCATGCCAAGAACAACCGAACGGAGGGAATTGCGGATCATGCGTTGCGAATCCTTCGCGTGGAGATGTGAATGAAACAGCTAGACCAAGCCGTTACCAAGGCAAAGCGCCCGCGTTGCATCCCGCGCGGCGTATTCCACAGGCGCAGGCTTCAGGTGCTGCCTTCGCGCTGCTCGGCCATCTTGTCGGTGATCGCCTTGGAGACCGATTCCCAGTCATGCCCGTCAAGGACCTCGCCGTTCAGCGTAAAGCTGGGGGTGGACGTCAGCCCTAGCGACTGCACTTCGGTTTGCTGCGCCTTGAGCTTGGCGAGTATGGCCTTGTCACCCAGGCAGGCATCGGCTTGCGCGCGGGTGATGCCCCAGGTTGCCATCTTGTCGTAAAGCCCAAGATCGGCGGCCATCGCGCGCATGCGCTGCGGCGGCTCGCCCTGATACCAGCGCTTCTGCTGCTCCGCGCTGAACTTCACCGCGGTGCCCAGCCACTGGTCCTGCGAGGCGAAGAACGCGTTGTTGCGCACGAAAAAGCGCTTGGGATCGCCGCAATTGGTCAGCATCGCCACGGTCATGTCGATGGGATTGCGCAGCAGGTTGACCACGGTCACCGAGATCTGCCCCTTGGGGATCAGCGTCATGCGCAGGACCGGCTCGGATTCCTTGGTGAAATGCGCGCAATGCGGGCAGGTGTAGCTGACGTATTCTACCAGTTTGAGCGGCGCATCCGGGTTGCCCAGGCGATGGCCGCCGTTCGCGGTGACCGCCGTTACGCCGATCCAGTTCACGCCGCGCGCTGCCGGCGCGTGCTTTGGCGCGGCGGCGATGCTTGCCACGGCGCAGGCGGCAAGGGCGGTGATGCGCAGCGCGGTCTTCATACGGGCATGGATCCTCATGTCGTGTCCTGGCCTTCCTGGTCTAGCATGGCGCGGGCCAGCGATTCCAGCACCGCACGCAGTTCCGGGTCGCCTATATCCCGCAGCGATTCGCCCAGTTCGATTGGCACGGGCTTGAGCGACGGGGGCGCGCTGCGCGGGGCTGTGGATGGCGGGGGCTTAACCTCGCCTTGCCGAAGTTTGACCCGCGCCACCGCGTTATAGCCGAAGAAGCGGTTCACCCGGGCCATGATTTCGGGGATCACGTGCTGGATCATCGGCGCATGCGCGGCCACGACGACGAGCTGCAGGATGCCATCGCTTTTCTCGCCAGGCGGGAAGCGGATCGATTCGGGCGAGCAGACCCGGGCATGGCGCGCGCCGACAATTTCCGGCCAGCGCGATACCACGCTGGACTGTACGAAACCGAAGCGGCGAAAGGCGGTGCGCCCCACTTCCGGCATCAGGTCTGAAATCTGGCGGGCCGGCCCGCCGCGCGCCCGCTCGAACGGCTTGGCCGGGGCCTTGCCCGCTGCCGCCTTGCGAGGCTTGGCACGATCGCCAGCCGGTTTGTCGATGTCCCGTTCCATTCCCGGCGGACCAATGCCATAGCCCGGTGATGGACGCCAGTTCCGACATCGCGCTCGCCGCTCTTCTGCTTGACTGGTACGATCAGCATGCCCGCGATCTGCCGTGGCGCGCCCCGCCCGGCGCGCCTGCGCCCGATCCTTACTGGGTATGGCTGTCCGAGGTTATGCTGCAGCAGACCACGGTGGCGGCGGTGAAGGACTACTTTGCCCGTTTTACCGCCCGATGGCCCACGGTGGAGGTGCTGGCCAGTGCGGACGATGCCGACGTGATGGCCGCCTGGGCGGGGCTGGGCTATTACGCGCGCGCTCGCAACCTGCTGGCCTGCGCGCGTGAGGTGGCTGCGCGCGGGGGCGGCTTTCCCGATACCGAGGCGGAACTGCGCGCGCTGCCAGGGTTGGGCGCCTACACAGCCGCTGCGGTCGCCGCGATCGCTTTCGGGCGGCGGGCCGTGGTGGTGGACGCCAACGTGGAGCGGGTGGTCTCCCGCCTGTTCGCCATCGAAGAACCGCTGCCCGGATCGCGCCCTGCCATCCGCGCCCGTGCCGATGCGATCACGCCCGATCACCGCGCCGGTGACTTCGCGCAAGCGATGATGGACCTTGGCTCCACCATCTGCACATCGCGCGCGCCGCGCTGCCTGTTGTGTCCCATCGCCGGGCCATGCGCGGGCCGGCAGACCGGCGATCCGGCGCGTTTCCCGGTGAAGGCCGCGAAGCAGGCCAAGGCCGTGCGGCAAGGCCGCGCCTTCTGGATCGAGCGGGACGGGCGCGAGGTGTGGCTGGTGCGCCGCAAGGGTAGCGGTCTGCTGGGCGGAATGCGCGCGCTGCCTGATGACGGCTGGGCCGCCCGCACCGATGGCAGCGAACAGCCTCCCGTGACCGGAGCATGGGTCGATGCCGGCAAGGTCGTTCATGCGTTCACCCACTTTGCGCTGGAACTGACACTGACGATCTATCGCGGCGAGAATTTGTCCGGCCTTTCGGACGGCGAATGGTGGCCGCTTGATCGGCTGGACGAGGCAGGCCTTCCCACCGTGTTCGCCAAGGCCGCGCGTCTGGCGCTGGCACATAAGGAGCCTGCATGAACGCGCATCTGGATGCGGCGATCGACCGCCGCATGATCCTGCGGCTGGCGGCGGCGGCAGGCCTGTCCGCCACGCTGATGCCGCGCCTGGCGCTGGCTGCCTCGCAACCGGACGTGATGGCGCACGTGCGTGCGGTGATCGCGCGGTGGGTGGGGCCGGGCAAGTTTCCCGGCATGGTGGCCTCACTCGGCCTGCCTGGTCAGGACGCCGAGTTCGTGGCGCGCGGGTCCGAGGGGTTCAACGATTCCGATGCGGTTACGCCGGACAGCCTGTTTCGCATCTATTCGATGACCAAGCCGATCACCGCGATGGCGGCGATGGACCTTATCGCCAAGGGCAAGCTCGGCCTCGACCAGCCGGTGTCGGACATCCTGCCGGCCTACGCGCAGATGCAGGTGCAGGACACGTACGACGGTTCACTTACCGCACTGCATCCCGCGGCCCGGCCGATCACCATGCGCCACCTGATGACCCATACCTCGGGGATCGGCTATACCATCGTCCAGACCGGGCCGATCAAGACGCTGATGGAAAGCAAGGGTTTGGTCGCGGGCCAGATCAGCCGCATGAAACTGCCGGGCCTCACCGAAAACGCGCCGGTCAAGGGGCTGGCAGCCTTTGCCGACCGGCTGGCGCAAGTGCCGCTGGTCGCCGATCCGGGCACGCGGTTCAGCTATTCGATGGGGCTGGACCTGATGGGCCGGGTGATCGAAGTGGTGACTGGCCGCGCGTTCGACGCGTATCTGGCCGAAACCATCCTTGGCCCGGCCGGGATGACCAGCACGTGGTTCCAGGTTCCCGCATCGCAAGGCTTCCGGCTGACCACCAATTACGCGGCGGTGGGCGGGGTGCTGGTGCCGATCGATCCGGGCGATGCGTCGATCTTTCTGGACGAACCGCCGTTTCCGTTCGGCGGCGCGGGCCTCGTCAGCACGCCGCGCGATTATGACCGCTTCCTGCGCATGCTGGCGCAAGGCGGGGAGATCGACGGGCGGCGGGTGCTGCAGGCGCAGGCGGTGCGTGCCGGCACCGGCAACCTGCTGCCGCCGGGTGTCGTGATTTCGTCCGGTATCGGCAGCGGCGGCTTGTTCGGGGCCGGCGGGCGCGTAGGCGTTGGCGCGGAATACGGTATCTACGGCTGGGCCGGTGCGGCGGGTACGGTGGGCATGGTGGACATGATCCACGGCCTGCGCTCCCAATTCTTCGCGCAGTTCATGCCGCCGGACGCCAATACCCTGCTACCCGAATTCCAGACGGCGTTAAAAGCGGACGTCATGGCGCTGATGGAGAAACATTGACGTGCTGAAGACCCCCGTGGCCCCGATCGCCTTTGCCGGATCGATGATCGACCGCGCCGATCACATACGCAACGATCCCCAAGCCATCGCCGCGCTGATGAGCGGCGATGGCCGTCTGCTGCGGCTGGATGGGCTGGACCCGGTGCTGACCGTGGACAACCAGCTGGACTGGGGCACGATCGCTGACGCCGGGCCGGATGCGGAACTGGTGTTTCTGGGCATCGACGAAAGCGGGCGCGGGTGCTTCGCCGCTGTGCCGCCTGTCACCCCCACAGGCGGGCCGCACGCCGGCCCGGCAAGCTGGAACGCGATGAGCGTTCTGGCACCGCCAGAGCTTGCCGCATACGGCGGCGCGCGGGCGCTGGTGGGCTGGCATGCGCGGCATCGCTTCTGCGCGGTGTGCGGGCATCCCACGGTGCTGGCAAAGGGCGGCTGGCAACGCTCGTGCACCAACCTGTCCTGCGCGAGCGAGCATTTCCCGCGCGTCGATCCCGTCACGATCATGACCGTGGAGCATGGGGGCAAGCTGCTGCTGGGCCGTCAGCCACGGTTTCCGGCGGGGCGATACTCAGCGCTGGCCGGGTTCGTCGAGCCGGGCGAGACGGTGGAAGAGGCCGTCGCGCGTGAAGTTTTCGAGGAAGCGGGCGTGCGGGTGCGCGATGTGGTCTACGTCGCCAGCCAGCCGTGGCCGTTCCCGTCCTCGCTGATGATCGCCTGCCACGCCGTTGCCGACAATGGAGCCATCACCATCGACGCCACCGAGCTGGACGATGCGCGCTGGTTCACGCGCGACGAGGTGGCGGACGCCATGGACGCCGTGAAAACCGGCGGGCAGGGCCACGCGTTTGGCGCTCCGCCTCCGTATGCGGTGGCGCATGTGCTGCTGCGCTGGTGGCTGGATCGCGGGTGAGATCGCCCGCCCCAGTCAGTCGTGCCGCTGCGACGGGCTGTCGAGGGGCAACGTAGGGGGTTGGTGAAACGGGACGGGGCGGCAACTGGCCGATGCGTTCCTGACGATCGGGCCGATCATGCCCACCCTGTAGACCTGGTGATCTGTCAGCAGCATCTTGTGCGCATCGAATGTGATGCGACGGACCTGTCCGGCCCGGTTGAGGTTCGCCAGTATCAGGGGATCGGATCGGGCATCGCTGATCGCGAACGTCTGGGCCGGCCCGCACGGGCCATAGCAGTAATATCCGGTGATCAGGTCCGCGCTGAAGGTCAGAGTGTAAGGCAGGGTCCTGCCCGGCTGATCGCCCACCTTGAGCGTTTCTGTGCCTGTGCATACCTCGCCGAAAGTGTCAGCGGCCTGCGCGGCCCCGGGTATCAATGCAAACAGCGCACAGGCGATGGCGGCACGTTTCATCCAAAACTCCGGCAATGAGCGGACTTCAGATCCTACCACCGGTTCGCTTCGCCGCCAGTGCAACAAAGGCTACACCAAACCCAGTCGCGTCAGTTCGCGGGCCAGCTTGGGGGGGATGGTGTCGCCCGCGGTCTCGCCGTCCACCAGATCGCGCGGGGCGTCCGCGTCGGTCAGGTAGCGCCAGCCCTGGTGGGCGCGCTTGGGTTTGCTCAGGATCGGGATCAGCACCGGTTCCAGGCGGATGTGCCAGCGCCCGTCCTCACGCTGTTCGAAGCCCTTGATGGGTGAGCGGCCGATCAGCGTATGTTCGAAGATCCAGAACAGCGAGCCGCCGATCATCTCCTCGTATCGTTTGGGCAGGTAGCGGGTGGTCATCAGCGCCTCGTGCGCGTGGCTTTCCAGCCACCGCCGCAAGTCGGCGGGGCTGGTGGCGGAAAAGGCGATCTTGGTCATGTGCAGCGGCATCACCGCCAAGATAGGAAGCGCGCAGGCTTCAGGCGAGTCCCGTAAGTACCGCCAGGCCCAGGAACGAGAAGAAGCCCATCGTATCTGTAGCGGTGGTCACGAAAACGGCGGAGGATACCGCCGGATCGACCTTGAAGCGATCGAGCGTGACGGGGACCATGATGCCGGCCAGGCCCGCCACGATGTTGTTGAACACCATCGCCGCGCCGATCACCGCGCCCAGCAGCGGGTTGGAAAACACCAGCGCCGTGCCGCCGCCGATCAGCAGCCCCAGCGCCGAGCCGTTGGCCATCGCGATGCGCAGTTCGCGCCAGATCATGCGTTTGGTGTTGGAACTGGTCAGCTGGTTGGTGGCGAGCGCGCGCACCACCACCGCCAGCGTCTGTGTGCCGGCGTTGCCGCCCATGCCCGAGACGATCGGCATCAGCACGGCGAGCAGCGCGAAGCGGGCGATGGCGCCCTGGAACAGACCGACCACCGAAGCGGCCAGCATCGCGGTGGCCAGGTTCACTACCAGCCAGGCCAGGCGGGCGCGCACGGTGAGCAGGATTGGCTCGTTGATGTCGCCATCGCCGGCACCGGACAGAAGCAGCGCGTCCTCGCCGGCTTCTTCCTGGATGATGTGCACCACGTCATCGACGGTGATCTGGCCGATCAGCCGGCCCGAGGTATCGACCACGGCGGCAGAGATCAGCGCATATTTCTGGAAGCGCAGCGCCACTTCCTCCTGATCCATGTCTACCGGTATCAGGGTCTGGTCGCGTGCCATCACGTCGTAAAGCGGGATGTTGCGCGGCGCGCGCAGGATCCATGACAGCGCACAGGCGCCGATCGGCCGGTGCAGCGGATCAACGATGAACACTTCCCAGAACTCGGTAGGCAATTCGCGATGTTCGCGCAGGAAGTCGATCAGGTCACCCACCTTCATCGCCTCGTGAACGGCGATGAAATCGCGGCTCATCAGGCGGCCGGCGGATTCCTCGGGATAGGACAGCGCCGATTCGATCGCCGCGCGGCCTTCGGGCTCCATCTCGGCAAGGACGGCCTGCTGGTCGTCCTCGTCCAGATCCTCCAGCATCGCCACCGCGTCGTCGGTTTCGAGCTGTCCGGCTATCCCGGCAACCACGTCGGCTGGAAGCGCTTCCATCAACGCTTCGCGAACCCAGTCGTTCAACTCGGCGATGACTTCCACGCCCATCAGGTCGCGGATCGAGCTGGCCAGGGCGGCGCGTTCACGCTCGTCCACGATCTCGAACAAGTCGGCGATGTCGGCGGGGTGGAGCGGTTCGACCAGGTCGTAGACGCGGTCGGAATCGCCGTCTTCGAGCGCGTCCTTTACGTTGCGCACGAATTCGGGACGCAGATGGTTGTCCGCGTCGAGCGATTCGGATTCGGGGGTATCCGGACGCGTAAGGTCCATCACCACGTCGGCCGGTTCATCCTTGAGATCGAGATCGCTCATGCTGGCCGGTCTACGCGGCTAGTTCGCAATTGCAACCTCGCGCCTGACGATTGCCGGGCTACACGCAAACTGCGTCGCGATGGCGTGACTTTGCCGCGCTGCGCCTTATATCAGGCCGCCAAGCCGAAGGCGCCCCGCAGATCGTCGGGTGCCGGCACAAGGAGACATGCCAATGGCCGATGAATTTCTGAACCTGACCCTCGACACCGGCAATGGCGAAGGCGGCGACGTCAAAATCAAGCTGCGCTCCGACCTGGCCCCCGGTCACGTCGAGCGGATCAAGGAACTGACCAACGAAGGTTTCTACGACGGCGTGAAGTTCCACCGCGTGATCCCCGGTTTCATGGCGCAGGGCGGCTGCCCTGACGGCACCGGCATGGGCGGCTCCAAGAAGCCTGACCTGCAGGCTGAATTCAGCGCCGAGCCGCATGTGCGCGGCGTCGCGTCGATGGCGCGCACCAGCTATCCGCACTCGGCCAACAGCCAGTTCTTCATCGTGTTCGACAACGCCACTTTCCTTGACAAGCAGTACACCGTCTGGGGCCAGGTCGTTGAAGGGATGGACGTGGTTGACGCGCTGCCCAAGGGCGAGCCGCCGCGTGAGCCGGGCAAGATCGTCAAGGCCACCATCAGCGAAGGCTGATCGGAAACCTTGCGCGTAGAGAAAGGGCGGCCTTTGCGGGGCCGCCCTTTTTGTTTGCCGCGTGTGGCCGGCGCGGCTTACGGCGAGGGCTCGGCGTGCGCCTTGGTGGCCTCGCTCTTGTCCAAGTCCTGACGCGAAATGCCAAGCAGGCCGGCCAGCTTCGTCTTGTCCGCATCGCTCAGGTCGGCGTACTTGCGCACCGGCGGCAGCGATGCGTTCTTGGCTTTCACCTTTTCCACGATCGCCGGCATCTGCTTCATGAGTTCGGGCACGAACGCCTGCATCTTGCTCATCACTTCGGGCGACATCATGACGAGGTAGGAATCGGCGGCGTATTGCCGCCCGGTGGGCGTGGCGAAGAAGGCGTTGAGTTCGCCCAGCTGGCGCACGTCGTACTTGGCAGCATACGCGTGGGACAGCCCTTCGCGAATATCCGGTTCGAACCGGGTCATCAGCGTGCTCATCTCGCCCATCATCGCGTGCGTGGTCACCCGCATGCGTTCGCGATAGACCGGATCGTAGATTTCCATGATCTGGGCGGTCGTGCCGGGGCCTAGCTTGCTGGCGTCCACGCCGCTGATGCCGGCCAGATCCCGGACGGGCATCTTCATCATGGAGTCCATCATGGAATCCATCATCTTGTCCATCGTCCCGTTCAGCATTCGCGCGTATGTGCCCGTCGGGAAAACGTAATCCACCGTGCGGCGGGCCGCGGCGAGGCGGGCGGGATCAACGGCAGCGTCGGCCTTGGTGGTGGCGGCAGCGGGACCTTCAGGCGCCGCAAGCGCAGGCGAGGCGAGAGCGAAAAGCCCCATGCAGGCGGCAACGGCAAAGCGCATCCAAATTCCCCACTTCAGCGCCGCACCTTGGCGGCAAGGCGCTCCGGATATAGCGTGCCTGTTAAGGCGGGCCAACCGTATGATTGTGAACTTACAGGCCGGCCTGCAGCAACCACTCGTGGAACATACGCACGGGCCGGGATTCCAGCGCCTTAGGCCGGCAGACGAACCAGTAGCGGTAGGGGCTTTCCACGTCGATATCGTACAGGCGCGCCAGCCGGGGGTCGTGGGCACGGCGGAAGTGGTCGTCGTGCATGATGGCGATGCCCAGCCCCTGTGCTGCCGCTTCCAGCTGCAACTGGCCGGAATCGAACCGGTCTACGGACGCGGGCTCCAGGTCAGGCAGGTCTATCGCGTGCTTCCACGCCTCGAGGCTGTCCGGCAAGTCCTGGTGGATGAGGAAGGTTTGGCGCGACAAGCGGCTTTCGTCGGGCGTTGCGCCCAACTCTTGTGCCAAGTCCTGCGAGGTGATGGCGTAGACCTTGTTATGGTCCAGCTGCACGCGGTAGAATTGTGGGTCGGGTTCCTTGGCCAGGATGATCGCCGCATCCAGCGTATCGCCGACGCGGTCTTCCAGATGGGCGCCGGTATCGATGTCGATGTGCAGGCGCGGGTGCTGCTTGCGCAGTTCGGGCAGGCGCGGAAACAGGCGCTGCCCGCCGAACAGCGACGGCACGCCCAGGTGCAGGCGCAGCACCTGGCCACGATCGATCTGGCCTTCCACCGCTTCGGCCAGTTCTTCGAGCTTGGGGGCGATGGCGTTGTAGAACGCCTGCCCCTCGTCAGTCAGCTTCATCGCCTGGTGCTGGCGGGTAAACAGCCGCTTGCCGGTGAAATCCTCAAGCGCGGCGACCCGGCGCGACAATGCGGACGGGCTGAGCGCGAGTTCGTTGGCAGCCGCCTTGGCGGAGCCGAGACGGACCACGCGCACGAAAGCTTCCAGCGCGCGCAAGGGGGGTAATCGACGTAACGCCAACGTGTTTGTCTTTTCACTCGTTCAAGATCGCCACCCGATGCGGACGGCGAGGGTTAATCCGCTTCCGGTTCCAGTTCTTCCACCGGCGGGTGCAGTCGCAGCCGGGTGACGTGGCGTTCGTTGCCGTCCGTCACTTCGATGCGCCACCCGCTTTGATGATTCACGATCGCGCCCACCTCGGGCACTTGCCCGGCCAACACGAACGTGAGCCCACCAAGGGTGTCTACTGATTCTTCCACTTCGGCAAGTCGCGGGTCTATCAGTCGCGCCACGTCGTCCAGTTCCGCCCGGGCATCGGCGTCCCACATGCCTTCGCCGATCGCAACCAGCAAGTCCTGCGGCGCATCGTCATGCTCGTCCTCGATGTTGCCGACGATTTCCTCGACCAGATCCTCGATCGTGATGATGCCATCGGTGCCGGTGTATTCGTCGATCACCACCGCCAGGTGGATGCGCTGCGCGCGCATGTCGGCAAGCACGTCCAGCGCCCCGCGCGACTGGGGCACGTAGAGCGGCTGGCGCAGCAGCGTGGTCCAGTCCTCCGGCGGCGGCGCGCCGCGCGCCAGCAGCGGGAACACGTCCTTGATATGGATCATGCCCTTGATCGCATCCAGCGTCTCACCATAGACCGGCATACGACTGTGGCCGTGCTCCGCGAACGCCTCGATCACTTCGGCCCACGTGGCAGACGCGGGAATGGCGATGATCTCGCTGCGGGGGATCGCCACGTCATCGGCATCGTGCTCGCTGAAATGCAGCAGGTTGCGCAGCATCTGCCGTTCCAGCGGGGAGAGGTCTCCACGCGCGCCCGGCGAATGTCCGGCTTCGCCTTCATGCTCGTTGATAACGTCTTCAAGCTGCGCCCGCAGCGACTGATCGCCATCGGACTGGAACAATCGCCTGAAGGCACGCCAAAGCGTGCCGCTACTGTCGCCTTCTCCCGAGCCCGCCTCGGTATGGCGGCCATTGTCGGCCATCGTGCGCTAGTGCCCCTGTTGCTTAAATCCGGTCCCCATATGGGTCGGGAATGCCAAGGATCGCAAGAGCCTTTGTTTCCAGCGCTTCCATCGTTTCGGCCTCACCCTCGCCGATCTCGTGATCGTGCCCGGCCAGATGCAGCAGTCCGTGGACGAGCAGGTGGCTGGCGTGGTGTTCGAACGGCACGCCTTTTTCTGCGGCTTCACGGGTGCAGGTCTCGCACGCCAGAGCGATATCGCCCAGCATTTCGGGCGCGCCGTCAGCAGCCAGGGCCAACAGGTCGGCCCGTGCAATCATAGGGAAGGATAGCACGTTGGTGGGCTTGTCCTTGGCCCGCCATTCGCGGTTGAGCACATGGATCTCGGCATCGCTGGTGAACAGCACGCTGGCGGTGAGCCGCTGGTTGTCCAGTTCGGGCGCCACCTGCACCAGCGCTTCCAGAGCGGCTTCGGCAAGGTCGGCCCAATCGGTAGTGGTGGGCCAGGGGGCTTCGATGTCGATTTCAAGATCCATGGGCACGGCTGTAACGCGCAGGGCGATGCCGGTCGAGCGGCTAAGCGCGGGGCCGCCATACCCCTCTGTCAAAATGCGCCACGATCGGGTAACGGCGCGCAGATGCAGGACATTAAGAATCCCAGGACGTACCGGGTCAAAAGCTTTGGCTGCCAGATGAACGTCTATGATGGCGAGCGGATGGCCGAATTGCTGTCGGCGCAAGGTATCGCGCCTGCCGCCGATGGGCAGGACGCGGATCTGGTCGTCTTGAACACCTGCCACATCCGTGAGCGCGCGGCGGAAAAGGTCTATTCCGACATCGGCCGGCTGAAGCGGGACGATGGCACGACGCCGCTGATCGCGGTGGCCGGCTGCGTGGCGCAGGCCGAGGGCGAGGAAATCATGACCCGCGCGCCATCGGTCAAGATGGTCGTGGGGCCGCAGGCCTATCATCGCCTGCCCGAGATGATCCGGGCCGCCAGCGCGGGTGAGCGGGTCACCGATACCGACATGCCCGCGCAGACCAAGTTCGATGTGCTGCCCCGCCGCCGGCGGTCCGGCCCTACTGCGTTCCTGACGGTGCAGGAAGGCTGCGACAAGTTCTGCACCTACTGCGTCGTTCCCTACACGCGCGGTGCCGAATTCTCACGCCCCTACGCGGCGCTGGTGGACGAGGCGCAGCGTCTGGTGGAAGCCGGCGCGCGCGAGATCACGCTGCTGGGCCAGAACGTCAACGCGTGGGCCGGCGAAAACGCCGCAGGCCAGCGCGTCGGGCTGGAGAGGCTGATTCGCGAACTGGCGTGCATTCCCGTCCTGGCGCGCATCCGCTACACCACCAGCCACCCCAACGACATGACGCAGGGCCTGATCGATGCGCACGGCGAGATCGACGCGCTGATGCCGTTCCTGCATCTGCCCGTGCAGGCGGGCAGCGATCGGGTGCTCAAGGCGATGAACCGCAGTCACACGGTGGAAAGCTATCTCGCCATTCTTGAGCGGGTACGCGCGGTGCGCCCCGACATCGCGCTGTCGGGCGATTTCATCGTCGGCTTTCCCGGAGAAACTGAGGCCGATTTCCAGCAGACCCTGCAACTGGTGGACGCGGTGGGCTATGCGCAGTGCTTCAGCTTCACGTATTCGCCGCGCCCCGGCACGCCGGCGGCGACGATGGGCGATCAGGTGCCGGGGGACGTGATGGCCGATCGGCTCCAGCGCCTGCAGGCGGCAATCAATCGCAACCAGCACGCTTTCAACGCCGCGTCTGTGGGCAAGGTCTGTGATGTGTTGGTGGAACGGCGCGGAAAGCTGGCCGGGCAGTGGCTGGGCAAGTCGCCGTGGCTGCAGTCGGTCCATTTTCTGGGGGACGCGCAGATCGGCGATCTGGTCCGCGTGGAGATCGTCAGCGCCGGGCCAAACAGTCTGGCGGGTGTGCCGATCGCCGCCCAGCCTTCTCGCGCGCAATCTTCCGCCGCAGCCTGACGCAAATGGCCCCCGGAACGCAAGTTCCGAGGGCCATTCCTGCAAGGGGATGCAGTCGACTTTAGAAGAAGAACCCGTTGTTCACGCGCACAACGCGGCCGCTGCGCAGGTTCACCATCACCACGTCGTTGCCGTAGCGCACCCAGCGGTGACCGGCCATCGGCGCGGGCAGGCGATAACGGGCGTAATCACGCACCCAATACCGGTCGCCGTAATAGGCGCGGTCGAAACGGTAGCCGACCGTTACCGGGCGATAGGCATAGCCACGCGGGCCGGCATAAGCGGGACGACGGTAAATATCGCGGTGCGTACGGCGATAGTCCCGCCAGTCTTCGCGCATTTCACGGCGCGAATCGCGCAAGTCCTCGCGGGCTTCGCGGATGTCGTGGCGATCACCGCGCATCTGCGCCTGGCGAAGATCGCGCTGGTCACGGCGAACTTCGCGCTGGTCTTGACGCACTTCGCGGGCGCTTTGCGCGGATGCGGCCATCGGAACCGCGAGGGCCGGCAACGCGACGCTGGCGGCGATGGCGATGGTAAAGAGCTTGCGCACCATACTTCTCCTTTTTCAAACGGGGCCGTCTGTACCGGCCTTCTGATCGTTGATTGCACCCGTGCCCCTGAATGCGCAGGGAACGCGGCGTGCAGCCTGCGGACATAAATGTCGAAACCCTGTTACAGTTGCGTGCCCAAAAACGGCTGACGCCTTGTTATCCCCGAAGAACACCGGAAAACTTTGATCGCCATCTTGCGAGGTGCGGCGTGCGGAGCCATCTTCAGGACAAGGCGAGACACTCCTCGCATGAAAGGAACGCATGGCCCGTAAAGCAGCCCGTGTCGTTGATCCGGCACAGTTCCGCCCCGAAACCCATCGTCGGGCGCGTGTCGAAGTCGAGTTCGACGAACCCGTGTTGCTGGGGGCCTTGTTCGGACAGTTCGACTCCAACCTGGTGCAAGTGGAAAATCGCCTTGGCGTGTATATCGCGGCCCGGGGCGCGAAAATCCAGATCGAAGGCCCGGACGATTCCGTTGCCCGCGCGCGCGATACCCTCAAGGGCATGTATCACCGGCTGGAAATGGGGCAGCAGCTGGATAGCGGCGCTATCGAGTCGCTGATCGCCATGAGTTCGGAGCCCACCCTGGAAGGCATCATCACCGGCGATGCAGGCGCGGCGCCGATCATGATACGCACGCGCAAGAAAACCATCGTTCCGCGCTCGCCCACCCAGATCGACTACATGCGCGCGCTCGCCCGGTCGGACGTGATCTTCGCGCTAGGGCCGGCAGGCACCGGCAAGACGTATCTGGCGGTGGCGCAGGCGGTCAGCCAGTTGATGACCGGCTCGGTCCAGCGCCTGATCCTGTCGCGCCCTGCGGTGGAAGCAGGCGAAAAGCTGGGCTTCCTGCCCGGCGACATGAAGGAAAAGGTCGATCCGTACCTGCGCCCGCTATACGATGCGCTGTACGATTGCATGCCGCCCGAACAGGTGGAGCGGCGTCTTGCCAATGGCGAGATAGAGATCGCGCCGATCGCGTTCATGCGCGGTCGCACGCTGGCGGATGCCTTCGTCATCCTTGACGAAGCGCAGAACACCACACGCGAACAGATGAAGATGTTCCTCACCCGCTTCGGCCCTAACAGCCGGATGGTGGTGTGCGGCGATCCGCGCCAGATCGACATTCCCGGTGGTGAGCGGATGAGCGGCCTGGCGGACGCAGTGGGCCGGCTGGAAGGTGTGGAGGGGATCGATGTCACCCGCTTCACCGTGGCCGACGTGGTGCGCCATCCGATCGTGGGCCGCATCGTCGAGGCCTACGAAGGGCCGACGGAGTAACGGCGCGCTTTGCTGTCGGGGCAAAGGGGTGCGGCATAGGTCGCCACAGCAGTGTGTTCCCCTTTGCCTGCAAACCGGCTATCCGCGCGCGGTATGACTGAAACGAAGACGCTTTACGCCACGTTCGCCAACCACCTTTCCGCCGCCCTTGATGCGCTGGAAGCGGCCGGCACTTTGCCCGCCGGGCTCAAGCGCGGCGCGATTACGGTAGAGCCGCCGCGCGATCCCTCGCACGGCGATCTGTCCACCAACGCAGCGATGGTGCTGGCCAAGCCCGCTGGCCTCAAACCGCGCGACGTGGCCGAGGCGCTGGCCGCCGAACTGGCCAAGCTGGACACGGTCACCAGCGTCGAGATCGCCGGGCCGGGCTTCATCAACCTGCGCGTGTCAGCAGCGGCGTGGCTGGCTGAATTGCGCACGATCGCGGTGCTGGGCGCGGATTATGGCCGCTCGACCATGGGCGGCGGCGCGTGGGTCAATGTCGAATACGTGTCGGCCAACCCCACCGGACCGATGCACATGGGCCACTGCCGCGGCGCGGTGGTGGGTGACGCGCTGGCGAGCCTGCTGGAGTTTTCGGGCCACACCGTGACCCGCGAATACTACGTCAACGACGCCGGAGCACAGGTTCAGGTCCTCGCCCGGTCCGTTCATGTGCGCTATCGCGAGGCGCTGGGGCATGACGTGGGCGCAATCCCCGAGGGGCTGTATCCCGGCGAATACCTGATCCCGGTCGGCCAGCAACTGGCCGCCGAATTCGGGGATCGCTATGCCGATGCGCCCGAAGCGGAGTGGCTCACGCTGTTCCGCGAAAAGGCGGTGGCAGCGATGCTGGTGATGATCAAGCAGGACTTGGCGCTGCTGGGTATTCACCACGATCTGTTCAGCTCCGAGGCCGAACTGCAGGCATCGGGCAAGCCGGACGAGGCCGAAGCGTGGCTGCGGTCCAAGGGGCTGGTCTACGACGGCGTGCTGGAAGCGCCCAAGGGCAAGACGCTGGAAGACTGGGAGGCGGTGGAATTGCCGCTGTTCCGCTCCACGCAGTTCGGTGACGATCAGGACCGCCCGATCAAGAAGTCGGACGGGACGTGGACCTATTTTGGCGCGGATCTGGCCTACCACTTCCAGAAGGCGCAGAATGCCGATGCGCTGGTGGATATCTGGGGCGCTGACCACGCGGGCACCGTAAAGCGCATCAAGGCTGCTGTGGCGGCGATGACCGGCGCTGATGGCGACCCCACCCCGTTCGAGATCAAGCTGGTGCAGATGGTGCAACTGCTGCGCAACGGCGAGCCGGTGAAGATGTCCAAGCGTTCGGGCAATTTCGTGACGCTGGCGGAAGTGGTGCAGGAAGTGGGCAAGGATGTGGTGCGCTTCACCATGCTGACCCGCAAGCCTGAAGCGCAGATGGACTTTGACTTCGCCAAAGTGGTGGAAGCCTCCAAGGACAACCCGGTGTTCTACGTGCAGTATGCCAATGCCCGCGTGCATTCCACGCTGCGTAAGGGCCTCGCGGAGGGCGGCTTCACCCCGTCACCTACGCATGTCGAGCGGCTTGGCGAGGAGGAGCTGGAACTGGTGAAGCTGGCCGCGCAATTCCCCCGCATTGTCGAAGCGGCCGCCGCTGCACGCGAAGCGCACCGCATCGCCTTTTTCCTGGGCGATCTGGCCGCCGCCTTCCACGGCTACTGGAACGTTGGCAACGATCGGGTGGAAAAGCGTTTCATCGTGGCGCAGGATGGCGAACTTACCTCCGCCCGGCTTTTCCTGGCCGCTCAGATCGGGCAGCTTGTCCGCAACGGCCTCGCGCTTCTCGGCGTTGAGGCGGTAGAGGAAATGTAAGATCATGGCAGGCGCTGACGAAAGCTACTTTCCGCGGCCCGAAAACCGCAAGCCGGTGTTCGGCAACGGCTCTCCGACCAGCCCGTATTTCGAGGGCGATGGCGGCGCGGCTGACACTTCGCGGCAGCTCGAACTGCCCGAAGACGTTCGCCTGCCGTGGCTGGAAGGCGACGACGAGGATTACGAGAATGAACGCCACGGCGGCATCGGCCAGGGGCTGGTGCTGGGCGCGCTCGGCCTGTTGGCGCTGCTGGTTATTGCCGGCGGCGTGATATGGGCGGTGAAAAGCCGCCCGTCGCCAACGCTGGTTGCCGATGGCGGTGTGATCGCCGCGCCCAAGACGCCGTACAAGGTGCGCCCCTCCAATCCCGGCGGCGAAGTGGTGGCCGGCACGGGCGATACCAGCTTCGCGGTGGCTGAGGGACAGTCGCGCTCACCCCAGATAGACAAGAGCGACGATACGCCCGCGCCGGGCTTTACCGCAGCCGGGGCATCTTCCGCCGAAAAGGCAGAAGCGGCGCCTGCTGGGGGCGTGGGCGTACAGATCGGCGCCTACGCTAACCGCGATCAGGCCGAGGCAGGCTGGGCCACGCTCAAGTCACAGTACGAGCCACTGGGCGCGGTCAATCATCGCATCGTGCAGGGCAAGGCCGATATCGGCACCGTCTATCGTCTACAGGCCGTGCCGGGAGACAGCGCCGCAGCCCGCTCGCTGTGTGCGGGCATGAAGGCTGCCGGACTAAGCTGCCAGGTCAAGAACTGAACCCGAAATAAACTCTCCCGGATTGTCCGGGAGAGCATGGTTCGTCAGACGTCCAGGTTCGCCACGTTCAGCGCATTTTCCTGGATAAATTCGCGGCGCGGTTCGACGATGTCGCCCATCAGGCGGGTAAAGATCTCGTCAGTAATGTCCGCGTCCTCTACCTTGACCTGCAGCAGCGCGCGGTTGTCCGGGTCAAGCGTGGTTTCCCAAAGCTGGTCGGCGTTCATTTCGCCCAAGCCCTTGTAGCGCTGGACGGAAAGGCCCTTGCGGCCCGCTGCCAGCACCAGCTCCAGCAACTGGCTGGGCCGGGTGATGCCATCCCCGCCGTGGGCCGGGCGGGCGGCGACAGGCTGGTCCTCGCCTTCCACCTCGATGGTGTCCAGCGTTTCGGGTTCGGCGGCGCTGCCACCGCCGCGCACGAGACGGGCGACGCTTTCGTAGACGTCCGCATGTTCACCGGCAACGCGCGCCAGCTTGCGGGCTTCTGCGCTGGACAGGAAGCTGGACTCGATCTTGTGATGATCGGTGACCCCGCGCCAGAGGCGTTCGACTTCGACGGTGCCGTCATCGGTCAACCGGGCCGACCACTTCGCTTCGGTGTCGCCGCGATCCAGCCATTGTCCGGTGCGGGCCAGCGCGGCCTTGCGGGCATCGGTGTCCAGATCGGGTTCCAGCGCGCCGGAAAGCGCCAGCGCCTCGATGATCGTGTAATCGTAGCGGCGAGGCACGAAGGCCATCAGGTTGCGCAGGCGCATCGCATGTTCGACCAGCGCCTCCAGATCCTTGCCGGAACGCGCACCCGTGGTGCTTTCCAGCACCCGGCCGTTAAGGCCAGCCTCCACCAGATACCGGTCGAGTGCGGCGTTGTCCTTGAGGTAGACTTCCGAGCGCCCCTTGGCGACTTTGTACAGCGGTGGCTGAGCGATGAACAAGTGCCCGGCGCGGATGATGTCGGGCATCTGGCGATGAAAGAACGTCAGCAGCAGAGTGCGGATATGCGCTCCGTCCACGTCAGCGTCGGTCATGATGACGATCTTGTGGTAGCGCAGCTTGTCGAGCGTGAAATCGTCGCGGATGCCGGTGCCCATCGCCTGGATCAGCGTGCCCACTTCCTTGGACGAGATGATGCGATCGAACCGCGCGCGTTCGACGTTGAGGATCTTGCCCTTGAGCGGCAGGATCGCCTGGATCTTGCGATCACGGCCCTGCTTGGCGGAACCGCCGGCGGAATCACCCTCGACCAGGAACAGTTCGCACTTGGACGGATCGCGCTCCTGGCAATCGGCCAGCTTGCCCGGCAGGCTGGCGATGTCCATCGCGCCCTTGCGGCGGGTGAGTTCGCGGGCACGCTTGGCGGCTTCGCGCGCGGCGGCGGCATCGATGATCTTCTGCACGATCGACTTGGCGTGCGCGGGGTTTTCCTCAAGCCACTCGGTCATCCGGTCGGCCATGAGGCTTTCGAGCGGCTGGCGCACTTCGGAGCTGACCAGCTTGTCCTTGGTCTGCGACGAGAACTTGGGATCGGGCAGCTTGACCGAGACGATCGCGGTCAGCCCCTCGCGCATGTCGTCGCCGGTCAGCGAAACCTTCTCTTTCTTGAGCAGGCCGGACTTTTCGGAGTAGTTGTTCAAGGTACGCGTCAGGGCCGCGCGGAACGCCGCCAGGTGGGTGCCGCCATCGCGCTGGGGAATGTTGTTGGTGAAGCACAGGACGTTTTCGTAGTACGAATCGTTCCACTCCAGCGCCACGTCGATGCCAACGCCGTCGCGTTCGGACGAGATGGCGATGGGTTCGGCGAGCAGCGGGGTCTTGTTGCGATCCAGATACTTCACGAACGCCGCGATGCCGCCTTCGTAATACAGGTCGTGTTCCTTGACCTCCTCGTGGCGCTTGTCGCGCAGCTTGATGCGCACGCCCGAATTGAGGAACGCCAGCTCGCGATAGCGATGCTCCAGCTTGTCGAAATCGAACTCGGTAACGTTCTTGAACGTCTCGGTAGAGGCCAGGAAGGTGACGCGGGTGCCTTTCTTGAAGCCCTGGTCATCGGGGTTCTGATCGACCTTGGGGGCAGGGCCCTTCACTTCCAGCGGCGACACGGCGTCGCCGAAAGCGAACTTCATCCAGTGCTCCTTGCCCTCGCGCCAGATGGTCAGTTCCAGCCATTCGGACAAGGCATTCACCACGGATACGCCGACGCCGTGCAGGCCGCCGGACACCTTGTAAGCGTTGTCGTCGCTGGTGTTCTCGAATTTGCCGCCGGCGTGCAGCTGGGTCATGATCACTTCGGCGGCGGAAACACCTTCCTCCGTATGAATACCGGTGGGAATACCGCGCCCGTTATCTTCTACGGAAACCGAACCGTCCGGATTGAGTTCTATCAAAACCAGATCGCAATGCCCGGCCAGCGCTTCGTCAATCGCGTTGTCGGACACTTCGAACACCATGTGGTGCAGGCCCGAGCCATCGTCGGTGTCGCCAATATACATGCCGGGGCGCTTGCGCACGGCATCCAGGCCCTTGAGGACCTTGATGGAATCGGCGCCATAGGCGTTCTGGTTCTTGGGTTCGGGATTGGTGGACATGCCCAGCATATAGGGTTTGGCGCCCGCAAACCCAAGCGAAACCGCCACCGGCGCCCGTGTTTTCCACAAGCGTGCCGGGAGCGGCCGCGCCTCGCGGTTACAGGCGCGGAAACGCAAAAGGGCGACCTTGCGGCCGCCCTTCTCGTGAGTCGATTTCCCCTTCGCCCGCCGTTGACGCGGGCGTTCCGGCTCAGGCCAGGGTAAGGGCGAACACCAACGCGCTGGTACCCAGCGCGGCGGCGAAACCGAACGTCCGGTGGACGATGGTCATTGGTATGCTCCTGCAAACATTCTTTTCATTTTATCGCATGCATGGGGCGTTTCGCCGTCATGCTGCAAGTGCGAAATAGGCTCGATTGAATTTGATGCAACTTCGTTTCGAGCAAAGAGAGTTGCGCGTTGTGCAACTGCGCCCACACGCCGCCCCAATCAGCCTGCTGCCAGCGCTCCCCTCCTGCACACGGCCTCTGGACAGCTACAGCGCGCGCGATTAGGTGCCCGACATGAATATCCAGACCACCGAATCCGTCCTGATCGTCGATTTCGGCAGCCAGGTGACCCAGCTTATCGCGCGCCGCGTGCGCGAAGCCGGTGTCTATTCCGAGATCGCGCCGTTCACTACTGCCGAGGAAGCGTTCCACCGTCTAGATCCGGTGGGCATCATCCTGTCAGGATCGCCGGCCTCGGTACTGGATGAGGAAGGGCCGCGGATTCCTGCCGCGATCCTGGAAAGCGGCCGCCCGATCCTGGGCATCTGCTACGGCCAGCAATCGCTGATGCATCAGATGGGTGGCTCGGTCAGCGGCGGGGACGGCGGCGAATTCGGCCGCGCGTTCATCGAGATCCAGGATGGCTGCGCGCTGTTCAACGGCTTGTGGAGCGTCGGCGAAAAGCACCAGGTGTGGATGAGTCATGGCGACAAGGTGACCAGCCTGGCGCCCGGTTTCCGCCCGGTGGCATCAAGCCCCGGCGCCCCGTTCGCGGTCGTCGCTAACGATGACAAGCGCATCTACGCCATGCAGTTCCACCCCGAAGTGGTGCACACGCCCGATGGCGGCAAGCTGCTCAAGAACTTCGTGCGCCATGTCTGCGGGATGCCCGGTGACTGGACGATGGCGGAATTTCGCAAGACCAAGATCGACGAGATCCGCGCGCAAGTGGGCAGCGGCCGGGTCATCTGCGGTCTGTCGGGCGGTGTCGATTCCGCCGTGGCGGCGGTGCTGATCCACGAAGCGATCGGCGACCAGCTGACCTGCGTGTTCGTGGACCACGGCCTGATGCGCCTTGGCGAGGCGGATCAGGTCGTCTCACTGTTCCGCGGGCATTACAACATTCCTCTCGTCCACGTGGATGCCTCCACCTTGTTTCTCAAAGGATTGGAAGGGCTCACTGATCCTGAGGCCAAGCGCAAGTTCATCGGCAAGACCTTCATTGACGTGTTCGAGGACGAAGCGAGGAAGATCGGCGGCGCGGAATTTCTGGCGCAAGGCACGCTTTATCCCGACGTCATCGAATCGGTCAGCTTCACCGGCGGGCCTTCGGTCACGATCAAGAGCCACCACAATGTCGGCGGCCTGCCCGAGCGCATGAACATGAAGCTGGTCGAGCCGTTGCGCGAACTGTTCAAGGACGAAGTGCGCGATCTGGGCCGCGAGCTGGGCCTGCCCGATGTGTTCGTAGGGCGCCACCCGTTCCCGGGGCCGGGCCTGGCCATCCGCATACCGGGCGAAGTGACCCGCGAACGCTGCGACATCCTGCGCAAGGCCGATGCCGTCTACCTCGAAGAAATCCGCAACGCGGGACTATACGATGCGATCTGGCAGGCGTTCGCCGTACTGCTCCCGGTCAAGACCGTGGGCGTGATGGGCGATGGCCGCACCTACGACAGCGTTTGCGGCCTGCGCGCCGTCACGTCCACCGATGGCATGACCGCCGACATCTACCCCTTCGACGCCGCGTTCCTGAGCCGCGTCGCCACGCGCATCATCAACGAGGTAAAGGGCATCAACCGCGTGGTCTATGACTACACATCGAAGCCGCCCGGCACGATCGAGTGGGAATGATTTAGGCCCCTCCAGAGGGGGCCGGGACTACGCCGGAATACGACGTAAGTGTCTGATAAAATTTATTTTTATCGCAGCGACGTTCAACGACAATCGGTGGGTAGCATTCAAATCCGTCAGGTGATCTGACGGTATCGCCTCCCCTTGTTCATCGCCAAAATCGCCGTTACCGTCAGGGATACAACAGCCCATGACGGTAATTTTTTCCGCCTAAGCCACTGGAAACGGTGTGCTTTTCGGGTCGGGAGAGGTGCGTTTTGGGGGTGACCATAAAAATGATCGGAGGCCCTGGCAATGTTGACCGACGCAGCACTCAAGCATTTGAAACCAAAAGAGAAAGCGTACAAGGTTACGGACCGTGACGGCATGTATGTGCGCGTCGGGACGAACGGCACCATTTCCTTCCGCCTGGATTACCGTCTGAACGGCAGGCGGGAGACCGTAACTATCGGAAAATACGGGCCTTCCGGCGTTTCGCTGGCACGCGCCCGAGAGAAGTGCATCGACGCCAAGCGCATGGTCCAGGAAGGGCTATCGCCTTCAATTGAAAAGCAAAGGGACAAGCGCCGGATCAAGGAGGCCAAGAGCTTTGGCCAGTTCGGCGAGAAGTGGCTGACTGCGGCGCCGATGGCCGACAGCACCCGCGCGATGCGCCGCTCGATCTTCGAGCGTGAACTGCTGCCTGCGTGGCGCAATCGGCTCCTGTTCAGAAGCGTGCCAACGGCAGAGGTGCGATGCAGCCACTGCCACAAGCGCGGACGCAAGCGCGATCCGCAACCAACGATCCAGTCGATCTGTCGCACCGAAGAAGGAAGCACTCAGCAATGTCGCCGCGCTGACCATCAGCCAAATCAGCGTCGGCAATGCCTCGCTCGTGCCGATCAGTGTACCCCCGACGGCAAGTGCAATGCCAAGCGGCTGTCCCCATTTGATAGCGAGCCATAGCTGCTCGCAGACCGGAGCCGGATGCCCCTTGTCACGTCGACGGCGGAGCCAAATCTGCGTGCCGGTTGATGTCGTCACGCAGAGTGCGATCCCGAGCAGGCCATAGGCAATCTTCACACCTATGCCGCCGAACCATCCGAAATGGATGGGCTGGGTCGCCAAGAGAAGTCGTTGCGGGAACGAGTGCGGCCGGGTCACGCTGGAGTAAATCTGCCGGCCATCACCGTCGAATACGATCCGCGTAGCACGGAGCAGCGGATCCGCGTTGCGCAAACCGATCCCCATCCGCTGGCCGCGCGTGCCCGGCTGCTGTATGTCGATCGCCTCGATCACGGCAGTGGGCGATGATCGACGAACCCGCTCCACCAGAGGAGTGATTGGCGGCAGCGGTTGGGCACGCACATCATGCTCAGGAATCCGCGTGAAGCCGCCAGCGCTATACGCTGTGCCGCAAAGCGAGGGATCGCGCCCGCCCAGCTCGTTTATGGCCAACTCCTGCTCGATGGCCGCGGTGTGGTGCGCGATCCCGTCGCGGCGCTGACCTGGTTCGAGCGCGCCGCCGAAAGTGGCGAGTCCGAAGCCTGGAATATGGTCGGGCGCTGCCATGAAAAAGGCTGGGGGACGCCGCAGGACTATCGCCGCGCGATGCCCTATTTCGAGCGAGCAATCGCGCTCGATCATGTCTGGGCCAGGGTCAACCTCGCCCAGATCCTGATGCGCCTCGGCAACCCCGCCGAGCGGCCGCGCGCCTATCGTCTGTTCGAGGAAGCCGCCAAGGCTGGTAATCTCAAGGCGATCAATTCGCTGGCCCGATTTCTCGAGGAAGGCTGGGCCGGACCTGCCGATCCGCCGCGGGCGGTCGCCCTCTACCGCCTCGCGGCCGGGCAAGGCGACCACTGGGCGCAGTTTAACCTCGCCACCTTGCTCTATGCCCAAGGCAATCACGCCGAGGCGCTGAATTGGCTCGGTCGCTGCGTCGAGAACAGCGACGATGGTTTTCGCGGTCGCGTAGCTGCGGTCCTGCTCGACCAACCGGACGATCGGTTGCGCGCCATCGGCGCCGAAGCTCTTGCACGGTGCAAGCCGCTCGCGTCGCCGCCAGCGCCTCACGAACCGCCGCGCAGGCGCTTCACGGCGCTTGGGCGCGTGCTCCAGCGCGTGAGCCCCTTCAAGCCGCCGGGCGCTCGTGTCGCGTCCTTCAGCCGTCGCTGAACCACCCAATTCATAGCCGCGCGTCGTCGCGGCCCACCTTACGATCGAGGCCAAGATAGCAATGCAGTCACCATCTTTACGCTCTCACACCAGTGCGGCGCGCAACAGCCTCTCGGCCTCATCGCTTTCCGCCGGCCTTGCCACGGGGCTGATGTTGCTTGGCGCCGGCAAGGCGCACGCCCAGGACAATTCGCCTCCAGCCGACAAGCAGGATGCGCCTGTCCAGCTCGGTCCGGTTCGCGTCGGCGCGGCCGACGAGACCGGCAGCGGCCCTAACACCCTCCGCCACGGCACCAAGCTCGATCGCCTTCCCGGCGACATCCAGAGCACGCCGCAAACCATCACCGTCATACCGCAGGTCGTGATCGAACAGCGGCAGGCGACGACGATCGACCAGGTGCTGAAATATGTGCCGGGGGTCACGGTAGCGACGGGCGAAGGCGGCGGCGGCATGAACGGCGATGCGTTCCGCATCCGCGGCTTCGATGCCAAGGGCGACGTCTATGTCGATGGCCTGCGCGATTTTGGCGCCTACGTTCGCGATTCCTTCGCCGTCGAGAGCGTCGAGGTTTTCAAGGGATCGACGTCAGAAAGCTTCGGTAACGGATCGACCGGTGGCGTCATCAACCAGACCAGCAAGACCGCACATCTCGGCGACAGCTACAGTGTCACCGGCACGCTCGGCAGCGGGCTCCAGAAACGCATCGTCGCCGACGTCAACCAGCAGGTCAACGACACGACCGCTGTGCGCATCGTCGGCATGTGGCACGATCAGGACATGGTCGATCGCGACCATGTCTACGCCAAGCGCTGGGGCGTGCTCGGCTCGCTCGGCTTCGGCCTTGGGACGTCAACGACCTTCACGCTCAACTATATGCACCAGCATGGCGATCGGCGCCCCGACATGGGCGCGCCGATCCCGATGCCGCCGGCCGGCTATACGGGCTACACGCTTCCCGTCACCGAATATGGCGTGCCGAAAGACAGCTACTTCGGCAAGGAATCCGATCGCGACCGCACCAACGTCGACATGGTGACCGCGCGTTTCCATGCGGAGGTCAATGACTGGCTGACCATCTCGAACGACACGCGTTGGGCGCGCTACACGCGGTGGATGCCGTTCACGCCCACCATCTGCGGGATGGGCTTCGGTGGCTTCGCGGATTTCGGGACCTGCTCAACCGACGTACTCGCCGGCAATCTAAATACGCCTTACACGGTTTGGCCGGTCGTCGGCGACACGCAGAAGAGCACTGGTGGTCAGAATATCACGACGGCGATCGCGCGGTTCGATACGGGCGGCATCAAGCATGAACTGATCGCCGGCGTCGACGCATACTATCAGCGCAACCTGTTCGGGAGCCTGACGGGCTCCAGCTTGCGAACCGGCGGCACGCTGCTCGCCTCCGACTTCGCTAATCCTCCTGGTTTCACGATTTCCGAAGCCGGCGGGCGGATCCGCGCCCGAGCGTGGGATATCGGACTCTTCGCCAGCGATCAGGCCTGGCTCACACAAACCCTCTCGGTGACCGCCGGCCTGCGGTGGGACAGCTATACCGCCAAGTCGACGACACAGGCGGCGGACGGCAGCTACCCGCCTTATGCGAAGAGCGTCACGCATTTCCTCAGCCCGAAGGCATCGCTGAACTGGGAGCCGAGCCCAGGTCAGCACTATTATTTCAGCTATGCGCGCTCCTTCACGCCGGCCGGGCAGAACATAAGCTTCCAGGGCACGGTCTCCCCGGGCCAGCCTAACCTCGAACCGGACAAGAACCATACGCTGGAACTTGGCGGCAAATGGAGCCTGATCGGCGACCAGCTCGGAGCAACCGCTGCCGTGTTCCGCACGGTCAAGAATCGGGGCAGCTATAGCGACCCGGTAACCGGGGCTTCCGTGGCAAGCGGCGAGCGGGATCGGGTGCAGGGCATCGAACTGGGACTGACCGGCAAGATTACCAGAGCCTGGGAAGTCCAGGCCTCGTACAGCTATTACGACAGCAAGATCCTCGCGGCGGCGCCGCTGAGCGTCTTTGTCCCCGTCGACACGACAGGGAATGACGTAGCCTATGTCTCCAAAAACAACGTGGCGCTGTGGACGACCTATGACGTCGCCACCCTGATCCCCGGTTTACCGGGGAGGCTGCTGATCGGCGGCGGCGTCAATTACCGCAGCCATTATAACGGCGATCCGACCGAGATATACCGGATCCCGGCCGCAACCACATTCGATGGTCTGATCTCGTGGGAGGACGATCGCTATCGGGTCGCGCTCAACGTGACCAACCTCACCAACAAGCTCAGCTACACCTCCGCCTTCTTCTATCGTGCCGAGGTGGCACCGGGCCGGACCTTCACCGGAACGATCGCCGTGAAGTTCTGAAGCCATGCTGGTCGAGATACCGAACGTGCTGACCACGGCCGAACTCGCCGAGATCCGTCGCATCATCGATGCGGCGGACCTTGTCGACGGCCGCGCGACGGCGGGCGAGCAGGCTGCTCACGCCAAGCGTAACCTCCAGCTTCCGCAGGAAGGCCAGGCCGCGCGCGATGCGGGCGAGATCGTGCTCAAGGCGCTGGGCCGCAATCCGCTGTTCAACAGCGTTGCGCTGCCGTTCCGCGTCCTGCCGCCGCTGTTCAACCGCTACGAAGTCGGAATGGCGTTTGACGCCCATGTCGACGGCGCGGTGCGTGCCATGCCCTGGGGTGGCCCACGGATGCGTGCGGACGTGTCGTCGACACTCTTCCTCACCGACCCTGATGACTATGACGGCGGCGAGCTGCTGATCGAGCACGCCTATGGGACCAGCAGTGTCAAGCTGCCTGCCGGCGCGATGATCGTCTACCCGGCTGGTAGCCTCCACCGGGTCAACCCGGTTACACGCGGCACGCGGACCTCGGCCTTCTTCTGGACCCAGTCGATGCTCAAGGACGACGGGCTGCGCGCGCTGCTCTACGACCTGGACATGGCGATCATCGAGGTGCGTCAGCAGCTCGGGCAGGACACGCACGGCACGCTTAGCCTTACCGGTGTCTATCATAACCTGCTGCGTCGCGCGGTCGAGCTATGACTCTGATGGTCGCTCTGGGCGAAAACGAACCCGGCATCGGTGACGCGACACCATCGGGCCCGGCAGAGTCGGCGCCCACGATCCTGCCCGGGCCGAACGCTTCCGAACGATATGGCTATCGGCCCGACCGAAAGCGCTTTGCTTCCGCCTTCATCGTGACGACGCTGACCCACGTTGCGCTGTTGTTCGCCTTACTGACCTGGCACGTGGCGGTCAGGCGGCAGCCGCAGATGCCGCCGCTGACCGTGACCTTGCTCCCGCTCAGTCCGCCCGCACAGGTGGAGCCCAAGCCGGTCCAGCGACAGAAGGCGAAGCTCGTTGCTGGCAAGCCTCCGGTTGCCCGTCCAATGCAGACGCCGCTGCCCCCGTCGCCACCGGCGGAGATCTCTCCGGTTGCGCCGACGCTGCCCGCAGGGCCGCCCATAGTGTCACCTGCAACTCTACCGGTCGCCGCATCTTCTCCGGACACCGCGCCATCGAGCCCGCCGGTACGGTCAGCCGGCAAGGATAGCTGGGAAGCCCGCGTCGTCGCGCGTCTCGAAAGCCTGAAGCGCTTTCCGCCCGCGGCTCGGAGCCGCCGCGACCAGGGTGTCGCGACCGTCCGCTTTCGGGTCAATCGGCAGGGGGGCCTGCTATCCTCATCGCTCGAAGGCTCGTCGGGAAGCCGGTTGCTCGATCTGGAGGCGCTGGCGACCGTCGCACGCGCACAACCCTATCCCCCGATCCCCGCCGGCCGTCCTGACGAGATCGAAGTGGTCGTGCCGATCGAGTTTTTCCTCGGCACTCGCCGAAGGGGTTGAGGGCAAGCTCGGAACCATCGTGCTCCACCGAAAAGCAGGCCGGAGTCTCTGATCTAGCAGGTTTGTCTCGCGAGGTTGCCAGCCGCATGAGTGCGGTCAAATTGAGCGATATTGCCAAAATGTTTCGCAATGCCGCCATCTAGTTGAGAATCGTTCGCACGACTCGGGCTTTGCTGACAGAAGGAAGGCTGCCCACTCTGGACCACAACGATGCAAAACGACGACTATGAGGTTTTTGAGCCTACGGAGATTCCCCGGCCCGTTTCGGCGGTGGGGATGGAGCTTTTTACGGAAGGGTTCGAGCAACCGCCGCATCAGCACCGCAAGGCACAACTCATCCTGGCGGTCCGTGGCCTCATCACATGCGAGGTGGAGCACGGTCTGTGGATGGTTCCACGGCAGTGTGCGCTGTGGATCCCTGGCGACATGGAGCATAGCGTGCGCTGTGTCGGCGACCTTGAGATTTACACGCTCTTCATCGATCCCGAGCTTGCCGGCAATCTACCTGCGGAGTGCAGCACTTTCTCAACCGGGCCGCTGCTGCGCGAACTGCTGATCGCCGTGTCCCGCCTCCCGTCACTTTATGATGTCGACGGCGCTGACGGCCGTCTCATTCAGACCATGCTCGACCAGCTCGAGCGCGCGCCTGTGGGAAGTCTCCATCTGCCAATGCCGGCCGACCCACGATTGCGTACCATCGCCAAGGCCCAGTCGTCCGATCCCGGCAATCGCACGACCATCGGGGAATGGGCAAGGATCGTCGCCATGAGCGAGCGTAGCCTGTTCAGGCTCATCATGAGCCAGACGGGCATGAACTTCGGCCGGTGGCGCCAGCAGTTCCAGGTAATGTTCGCGATCGAGCGTTTGACCGAAGGCGCGTCGGTGCAGACCGTCTCGTTCGATCTGGGCTATGAAAGCGCGAGCGCTTTCATCACGATGTTCAAGAAGGTCATGGGACAGCCACCGGGGCAGTTCCTCGCCGCGCGAAGGAGCGCGGCTCCCTCGGCCACGCCGCAACAGAGCGATCCCAAACTCATAACCACCATGATGGAGGCTCAGCGCGCGCTGGGGTTTTGACACGAGGCGCTGCGAGATCTTGCCAACGTCCGCCAGAATTTCACGAACATCAAAGATTGGCAGTTTAGGTAAATCATCTGCCTGACGGGCAAAATCCAAAGTGACATGAAGAGCCTATGAGGGTTTGGATTGATCAACTTGTTGGATTCATGCCATGCTGGTGGACGACACACAATTTCCGATAGTGCGCATGCACTATAATCGCGCTGATGACCGAGGCGATGAAGTCAGTTTCCAGATTTTCGAACGTCTGTTGGGGCGTAATCAGCCCTTTGTCCTAGTCGGCTTAGGCGCAGAAGCTGATCAGGTTCAGTCGAATGAGGAACGAAAGCGGTTGACGCTTTGGATGAAGCGCAACCGTGAAGCGCTCCACACCTATGTCCGGGCGATGGTGTATGTCGAGCCGAGCCCGGCAAAACGCTTCTTGGCGAAAACCTCGGCCCCCATCTTCCAGAAGTTCTGGGGCTATCCAATCGTCGTTTCCGCTTCCGAAGCGGAAGCTGAAGGCGTTGCCGCGCGGCTGCTCGCAGGCGAGCAGCCCGCCCAGATCGAAGCGGAACAGCCTGATGCGTAGGAGAATGATCTGGACGCAGCTCGGCTTGGCAGCGCCGCTGCTCGCCAGCTGCGCGGCGCTGCCGAAACAAGGCGTGGTGCCGGCGATGCGCCCGGCCAGCGCCTTTGCAAGCACCGCCAGTCTGGCAGCGCCCGAGACATCCTGGCCGTCAGATCATTGGTGGGAGGGCTTCGGCGACCCGCAGCTCACCGCGCTGATCGGAGAAGGCCTGTCGGATGCGACCGATCTGCGCGTCGCGCAAGCACGGTTTGAACGGGCAGGCGCGCTGGTGCGAGAAGCACGGAGCCGACTGCTGCCGTCACTTCAGGCGAATGGGGAGATTGGCGGTACTAAGCAGAGCTACAATTATCTCATCCCGCGCGCGATCGCGCCCCAAGGCTGGAAAGACTATGGCCAGGCGACAATGCGGCTCGATTGGGAGCTGGATTTCTGGGGGCGGAACCGGGCTGCACTTGGTGCCGCGCGTTCAGATGCTGCGGCAGCCCAGGCTGAGGCGGCGGCGGCACGCTTAGTCATATCGTCTGGTATCGCCGAAGCCTATGCCGATCTAGCCGATCTTTTCGCGCAAGCCGATGCGGCGCGTCGCGCCGTCGAGATCCGGCGACGCACAGTCGAACTGATGGATGGGCGACGAGCCCAGGGGCTTGAAAATGCTGGTGCTGTCGAGCGGGCGCGCTCGGCGCTCGCCTCCTCTCAAGGAGAGCTTGCCGCCCTTAATGAAACCGTCTCGCTCACGCGCAACCGGATCGCTGTACTTCTCGGCGCCGGACCCGATAGGGGCCTTTCCATCGACCGGCCGACCGCGCGTGCGGTAGAAACGTTCGGTCTCCCCGCCAACTTACCGGCCGACCTTATCGGGCGTCGTCCAGACGTGATCGCTGCGCGACTGCGAGCACAGGCGGCAGCAAGTCGGATCAAGGAAGCCCGTGCTGCCTTCTACCCCAACGTCAATCTTGCCGGGCTGATCGGTCTTCAGTCCATCGGCATCGGCGATCTCGTCAAATCTGGCTCCACCTTCGGTACCGTCGGTCCAGCCATCAGCCTGCCGATCTTCGACGGGGGGCGGCTGACCGGCGCCTATCGCGCCGCTGAAGCCGACTATCGCGGTGCGGTTGCCGAATATGACGGCGCGCTCGCCCAGGCTCTGCGCGAGGTCGCTGATGCAGCCGCAAGCGAACGTGCGCTCACCGAACGCATCGCCAGAGCCGATGAAGCCGAACGCGCCGCGACCGCGGCCTGGACAGTCGCCGACAATCGTTACCGCGGCGGGCTGGCCACATCTCTCGATGTGCTCGTGGCCGAAGACGCTCTGATCGACACACGGCGCAACCTCGCCACGCTCCGCAATCGCAGGTTCGTCCTCGATGTCGCCCTCATCCGCGCGCTCGGCGGCGGCTTCCGTTCCTGAAGGATCTCCCATGTCCACCGAAACCCTCACAGCTTCCGTTCCATTGGCTGTCGATGAGCCGAATGACGCCGCCATGAAAGCCAAGCGCCGCAAGTTGTTCGCGATTCTTGCAATTGCGGTGTTTGGCCTCGGCACTCTCTATTGGGCCTACGTCTATTTTATCGCGTCGCGGCACGTCTCGACCGAAAATGCGTATGTTGGCGCCAATGTCGCCCAGGTGACGCCGCTGATCGGTGGCCCGGTGCGCGAGGTGCTGGTCGACGACGCTCAGCGCGTGAAGCGCGGTGACGTTCTCGTCCGACTCGACGATACGGACGCCCGCCTCTCGCTCGCGCGTGCCGAAGCCGAGCTGGCGCTGACTGAACGCCGGGTTCGTGGGCTCCTCGCAACCGATAGCGGCCTCGGCGCTCAGGTGATGGCACGCGGTGCCGATCAGGCACGCGCCGACGCGCGGCTGGTTGCGGCGCGCGCCGATCTCGCCAAGGCGAAGATTGATCTCGACCGTCGCGAAGCACTCGCAGCGTCAGGCTCCGTCTCCGGCGACGAGCTGACCATCGCGCGCAACGCTTACAGCACGGCCACGGCAAACCTGAAGGTCGCACAAGCGGAGAATGCGCTGGCGCAGGCCAATCGGACTTCGGCAGTAGGAAGCCGCGACGCCAATCGCGCCCTGATCGCGGACGCCACCCCCGAAGCCAATCCGGAAGTGCTGGCTGTGCGCGCCGCGCGCGATCAGGCGCGGGTGGACCTCGATCGCACGGTGGTGCGGGCGCCGTTCGACGGCATCGTTTCGCGTCGCCAGGTGCAGGTCGGACAGCGCGTCCAGGCAGGCGCGACGATGATGGTGGTGGTGCCTGTCCAGGCCGCATTCGTCGACGCCAACTTCAAGGAAGGGCAACTCGCCCACGTCGCACCGGGACAGCGCGTCACCCTCACCTCCGATCTCTACGGCGAGGATGTCAAATATCACGGCCGCGTCATCGGATTCTCCGGCGGTACCGGCGCCGCCTTCGCGGTGGTTCCCGCCCAGAACGCCACTGGCAATTGGATCAAGGTGGTTCAGCGCCTGCCCGTGCGGATCACGCTCGATCCGAAGGAACTGGCCCAACATCCGCTGCGGGTCGGACTGTCGATGAACGCCACCGTGGATCTCTCGAACTAAGCGGAACCTGGATATGACGGACACTGTCGCCAAGCCAAACATGGCGAGGCCGCTCACCGGCGCGACCCTCATTCTTGCCGCGCTGCTGATCGGGCTGGGCAATTTCCTTGTCGTGCTCGACACGACCATCGCTAACGTTTCCATCCCGCACATTGCCGGCTCGCTCGGTGTGTCGGTGACGGAGGCGACCTGGGTCATCACCTCCTATGCCGTCGCTGACGCCATCACTGTACCACTGGCGGGCTTCCTGGCTCGGCGCTTCGGCGAGCAGAGGGTGTTCATCTCAGCCTTTATAGCCTTTGGCGCCTTTTCACTGCTGTGCGGCCTGGCACGCTCGCTTGAGATGCTTATTGCGGGTCGGGTTCTGTTGGGTCTTGCCGGCGGCATGATCATACCCCTGTCGCTGACACTGCTGCTGCGCATCTTTCCTGCCGAAAAGGCGACCCTCGCGACGATCGTCTGGGCGATGACCACCACGGTTGCGCCGATTGCCGGACCCATCCTGGGGGGCATCATTTCCGACAACGCCGGCTGGGAGTGGATATTCTTTCTCAACGTGCCCGTAGCAGCCGCCGGCGCCGCGGGTCTTTTCTATCTGCTGCGTGGACGGCCCGAGAAGACGGCCCGATCGCCAATCGACGGGGTCGGCCTCGTCCTCCTCGTCATCTGGGTCGCATCGCTCCAGATCGTACTCGACGAGGGGCGCAATCGCGACTGGTTCGCGGCGACCGAGATTCGCGTAATGGCCGTTGTTGCGGCAATCGGCTTCATTTCGTTCCTGATCTGGGAGCTGACCGCAAAACACCCCATCGTGAACCTGCGCGTCTTTCGGCATCGCGGTTTCGTCGTCGCCTCCGTCACGTATGCACTGGGCTTCGGCGCCTATTTCGCGACTGTCGTCCTTATCCCGCTCTGGCTCCAGCAGAACATGGGCTACACTGCGACGTGGGCTGGGTATGCGACCGGCATAATGGGCATATTCGCGGTGCTCGCCTCACCGGCCATCGGTGCTGCCGCCGCCAAAATGGACGTGCGGTTGATCATCTCGACCGGGATTGCCGGGATGGGGCTCATCTCGCTTTGGCGGACCGGATTCACGCCGGATATGACCTTTCTGCAGATGGCCTGGCCGATGCTGCTGACCGGGCCTTTCCTGATGATGTTCTTCATTCCGGTCACTGGTTTGTGTATCGCCAGCGTCGAGCCGGACGAACAGGCCGACGCCTCGGGCATCTCCAATTTTCTGCGCACACTCACCGCCGCCTTCGCCGCATCGCTGGTGCAGACGGGTTGGATCAACGCCGCGCGGATCAATCATTCCGAACTGGTCGGCGCCATGCAACAGGGGCCCTCCACGATAGAGGCGATGGTCGCGTCGGGTCTGTCGCACGAAACGGCGACGACCTTGCTGAGCAATGTCGTCGAAAGCCAGAGCGTGATGCTCGCCACACTCAACATGTTCGCCGCGGTAGCGTTGTGTTTTGCCTTCACCGGGGTGTTAATCTGGCTGGCACCGAAGCCGAAAGGTCCGATCGATACGAGCGGGGGGCATTGAGGCGGAAGTTCCGCAGCCTTGCGAGGAATGGGAATAGCTTATCTGGTCGAGACGCCTACGCCATCGCGCGGGTCGCTCCGTAAGAACGCGGAAGCCTTCTCGATTGTTCTGGTGTTTCGGGAATAGCCGCTGCGCGTCATCAACGGGTACACGCCCGGCGGGTTTGAGAAGCTTATCATCGGCACCGGCGTGCCTGCCACGGCGCGCACCTTACCTCCCGCGAATTTGCCACAGCCAAATCCGGAAGTTCTCAAGCGTTTGATCGAAGAGATCGGCATGCGCGGTCCACGAGAGGGGAATAAAGATGACGATTCTCTGAGCCCGGCTAGAAGCTCGACGCGCTATACGCACACTTCAAATTGCACACCCTCTGACGCCGCGTCACTGACCCGGCCGCTCTCGCTGAAGCTCTCGGGCTTACTGCCTCGCCCATAACACCATGCCACGACGGACTTCTTGATTGTCTTCGAAAGATGGCTCCCCGAACGGCGCGGCGAGCTTAGGCCTGACCGCGATTGGCCGCCTACTCGCGATGGGTCACAATCTCATTTCCCGAGACCACCTGATCACACGATGTCTCGCGGAGCGGAATCCGCCATTAGTTCACCGGGTGATTTTGCCCAAAGCGCTGCCGTTTTGCAAAGTCGCGAGTCGGCTTTGAATTTGTTGCTTATCTGGGCCGGCGGCGGTAAATTTCACTCAACCTTGATTGAGGCATCGAGCTACCGATTCAGGGCGGCTTTGCAGGGCACTGCCGATTGTCCCTGAAGACGAGATTTCAGCAAATCGAGATATTTTCCCTTTGAAAACAAAAGGGAAACTTTTTACGGTCCTTGCGTTCGGTAAGGGTGGACCAAAGAAATATTTTTCTCTTAAAATTCAACTCGTTATGCTTCGATGAACATGGAGTGGGAATGACGGGGCGTATTATAGCGTAGCATATCCCCGAGCCTCGAGCCTCTACCTAACCAAGGGCCTCGGCCAGTTGGAAGTCGCCGCGCAGGGAAAACCAGGTGCCGTCCATCTGCCTGTTTCCCCAAGCGGTGCCGCCCTCATGCCGTTCGAAGTGACGGATCAGGGAATTCTTCACTCCGAAAACAACATCTGAAAACAGCCAGTCGTCATCCTGCGCAAACAAGTGGGTGACCAGTTTGCGATGGCCAGGCGCTTCGACCAGGAAGTGGACGTGCTCCGGGCGGAAGGGATGACGACCTTGGGCCGCGAGCATTTCACCGACCGGGCCGTCCGTAGGGATGGGGTAGGCTGTGGGGCGGATCGTCCACAGATGAAAGCTGCCGTCCGCCTGCGTGCAAAAGCGACCCCGCCCAGACAGCGACGTTATGCCGGCGGGCCCCTGGAGATCGTAGAAGCCATCGGCATCGCAATGCCAGATATCGACGATCGCATCGGGCAAGGGCTTCCCCGATGCCGACCTGACCGACCCGGTGATCAACAGCGGTGTGCCGGTCAACCCTTCGCTGATGTCGTCGCCATCGGCAAACGCAGGCGGCGGTGTGTAAAACGGGCCGAACACCGTCGTTGCCGTGGCGCCGGTGGGCAGGCGATGGTTGATCGCATCGACCAGCATGGATGCACCGAGCGTGTCGGATAGCAGAATGAACTCCTGGCGCGCTTCGCTGCACATCTGGCCGGTGCGCGTGAGAAAGTCGATCCCCGCCATCCAGCGACATATCGATGGCGCGCACCAATCCGGGTCTGGCTTACGAACGTACGGCGGCCATGCTGGCCACCCGCACGATCGACGAGCGGCTCGCACCCGCCGCCTGATGCTGCCCCGCCCCGGTGAAGCGGGGAGGAAAACCATGACTGCATCGATTTCGGAAACGCCCCCGGCTTTCTCTCCATTCCGGGGGCGTTTCTGTTTCGTCTGGCTCTTGCGCGGGTGTTCGGCGCTGGGTGGGCAGATCTTCGCTTTCGGTTTGGCACTGCAACTGTTTCAGGCCAGCGGATCGACACTTGACCTTGGTCTGCTGGGGCTGGTCCAATTCTTCCCCAGCCTGGCACTGGCTTTGCCCGCAGGCCATCTGGTGGATCGGTATGCACCGGGACGCATCGCGATGGTTGCGCAAATCGCGAATGCGCTGGCCGCCGTATTGTTGCTGGTCGTTCCCGGCATGCCCGCCGCCCTGATCGTACCCACCTTGTTCGCGGGCGCACTGATTACCGGCGGAACGCGCGCCTTCGAGCATCCTGTCAACACCGCGCTTCTACCCAGCGTGGTAGCGGATCGCGATGTAGCGCGCGCGGTGGCGTGGACCACAACCGTGGCCAAGATCGCCACGCTGGTCGGGCCGGTACTGGGCGGCGCGCTTTATGCGCTCAGCCCGCAGCTAGCCTATGGCACGGCTCTGGCCCTGTTCCTTGGTTCGGGCGTCCTTGCCGCCATGCTTGGCACGGTCGGTCTGTCTGCCGACAAGTCCGCACTCGAATGGCGCTCCGCCCTGGCCGGCATCGGCGTCATTTGGCGCGACAGGGTGCTGAGCGGGGCGATGGTGTTGGATATGCTGGCAGTGCTGCTGGGCGGCGCGATGGCGCTGCTGCCGGTCTATGCCATGGTCATCCTGCATACCGGATCGGTAGGGCTGGGCATTCTGAGGGCAGCGCCGGGGCTGGGTGCGGTGGTCACGGGGTTGTGGCTGGCGCGCCACCCGGTGGACCGCAAGGCCGGCAAGGTGCTGCTGTTGGCGACTGCCATGTTCGGGCTGTCTACATGCATTTTTGGCATTTCCAAAAGCTACGAGCTTACGCTGGTGATGTTGACCGTCATGGGCGGTGCCGACATGGTCAGCATCCATATCCGTAGCGCGTTGATCCAGTTGCGCACTCCGCCTGAACTGCGCGGGAGGGTAGGTGCGGTGAACGGCATCTTCATCAGTAGCTCCAATCAGATCGGTGCTTTCGAATCCGGCCTTACCGCGTACTGGTTCGGCACCGTCCCTGCCGTGGTGTTTGGAGGAGCGGCGACGATCGCGGTAACCGGTGTCGTCGCCGTGGCCTTCAAGGCGCTGCGCCGCGCCGACCGGCTCGGCGACAAGCCGGCCTAACTTGGTATCGCCCCGGCAGAACGTCGTGGGTGGGGCCTGCCCACCAGGCTTGTCGGGATCGCCGCGGCGCTGATCGTGTTGGCAGTGGGCCCAGCCCCCGTTGGCTTTGTTGCGCGACGTTTCGTGGGGCTTGCTGCCGCTGGTTGTGGCTGGGAAGGCGCTGTGATGGTCGCTTGCGCTATGCATCTTCTGCGCGCGGAAATGCGCCGCACGTGCGCATTCATTCGGACGGCGAACTTTGCATACTGGTCCGCGTGGCTAAGGTCGCACCGGGCAAGCCGGCGAAGTGCTTCGCACAACGGCTTTTCAGCACCGACTACATCTCGAGCCGTAGGGTATTGACTAGGCCGTAGCCTCATAAGCGCGGAGCCACAGGCGCATTGAGGCGAGTTGGACCATGTCTAGGAAGGTCTCGGCCTGCCTATCGTAGCGGGTGGCAACTCGCCGGAAGTGCTTCAGCCTGGAGAAGAAGCGCTCGATCAAGTTGCGCTCGCGGTAGAGCCAGGTGCTGAAGTACGGTTTCGACCGGCGGTTGGGCTTTGGCGGGATATTGGCGAATGCCCCTTTCTCGCGGAGGGATGCCCGGATGCGATCCGCATCGTAGGCCTTGTCCGCCAAGACGATTGTTTCAGCGCCAACATGATCGAGCAGACCGTCAGCCGCTTAACTATCATGGCTTTGCCCGGCGGTCAGGCGCAACCGGATCGGGAGGCCTTGCCCGTCGACGAGCGCGTGGATTTTGGTCGTGAGCCCGCCTAGGGAACGACCGAGACAATGATCTCGATCCCCCTTTTTGCCGTTGCGGCGCCTGTTGGTTGGCGCGAACGGACGTGCTGTCGATCATCTGTATATCGCCATCGAGCGAAGCGATTGTAGCAGGTTGTGCGTGACCATATCGTTCAGGCAGGTCGCGCCAAGGCGCACCGGACCGAAGCACCCAAAAAATGCCGTTCGTCACGTGGCGATTATCAACGCGGGGCACGCCTCGCGGCTTATTGGGCAGCAGTGGCTCAGTCGCCCGCCATTCGAAGTCGGTCAAATCATATTGGCTCATGCCGAACCGGAATCACCTCCCAAACGCCAACGAAAGGACTTTGATAGCCGTATGCCCAACTTTGCGCTAAAACGCCGGGGCCAGCGTAGCGGAATTGGTAGACGTATCACCACAGTGATTCTGAGCCCTACGGCTTAGGTGCGGGTTCGATCCCCTGCCGCTGGCGTCCCATTTATGGGTTCACAACCTAAGATGCAGTGACATCCGCAGCCGTTCCGCCACGGCGTAAGGAAATTATGTTGGCCCGCAGTTCAAGTCGCTTCTTGGCTAGCCAAATAGCGAGCGAGATCAATGAAGGCTCGGAACGCTGCCGAGTGGTTGCGTCGGTTCGGGTAGTATAGACACAGCGGGGCGAGAGGCGGCATACAGTCTTCCAGCACGCGGATGAGCCGCCCTGATGCAATGTCTTCGAAAACGTCCGATTCCATGAAGAAGCTGACGCAGAAATTCTGCATTACGGCGATCCGTGAATGGTTGGCTTCATCCAGCGTAATGGTGCCATGAACGTCCATCAGCGCCGTTTGTCCGTCTTTCTCGAATTGCCAGCGATAAAGCGATCCATTTGGCAGGCGGACGCGGATGCACGAATGACCAAGCAGATCGGGCGGAACATGCGGTCTCGGGTTGTTCTGAAAGTATACGGGTGAGCCAACTCCCTTTGCCCGACGCGACGACTGCATACGCTGCGGCAAAGGCGGCTTTATCGACGTACAGCAAAAGCCTTTCAAAGCAGGTTTCCCCTCACGGCGTCAGAGTCGTTCGTGTGTCTCCCGGCTGGATCGAAACCGAGGCATCCCTTGACCTGGCGACGCGGCTGGCGGCCGACCATGGCGGCGACATCGAACACGGCAGGAGAATGATCATGGAGTCGCTTGGCGGGATACCCCTAGGACGCCCCTCAAAGCCGGAGGAGGCGGCAAGTCTTGTCGCCTTTCTGGCATCCGATCGGGCAGGCTCCATCACCGGTGCCGAATATGTGATCGACGGCGGAACCGTGCCGACAGCTTGAGGAACCCAGCGGCAGCGTTCCAGAACGCCTTATGTCGGCGCTCCGGGTATCATGACCTGGCGGATGGCGCTGCCGTCAGCCATCAGGTCCAGCAGAGTATTGATGTCTGACATCGGGCTGACGGACGTGAGTAGCTTTTCCACCGGCAAGCGGCCACCGCGCCACATGGCGATGTAGCGCGGGATGTCCCGCGAAGGGATCGCTGAACCCATGTACGAACCGATCAGCGTCTTGCCATCGGCGACAAGCGAGACGGCGGGAATGTCGAACGTTTCGGCGGGGTTGGGCAGGCCTACCGTGACGATGCGCCCGCCGCGCCGCGCGGCAGCGTAGGCGGCTTTGAGCACGAAGGCCTTGCCAACGGTTTCGATCACGACATCGGCGCCCCCTTCCGGGAAAACCGCCCCGAGCTGCACGCCGTCAGCAGGATCGAGGGCAATTGCGCCAAGCTGCGTGGCGAGCGCACGCTTCTCTGCCGAGGGATCGATAGCAACCAGCACCCCGGCGCCCGAGGCCCGTGCAGCCAACAGTGCGGAAAGGCCAACGCCGCCAAGGCCATAGATCAGCACGTTCTCGCCAGGCTTGACCGCGGCGCTGTTCACCACCGCCCCCGCGCCGGTCAGCACCGCACAGCCGAACAGGGCGGCGATTTCCGCCGGGATATCATTATCGACCTTCACCGCAGAGCGTCGGTCGACCACGACGTGGCTGGCGAATGCGGAAACCCCGAGATGGTGATGCACATCGTTGCCGCACGCATCGTGCAGGCGGCGGCCGCCGTTCAGCAATCGCCCTTCGCCGTTGGCCCTGGCGCCTTCGGAGCACATGAACGGCTCACCCGCCTTGCACCGGGCACATTCTCCGCACGATGGCAGGAAGGCGAGGATCACCCGGTCACCAACCGCAAAGCCGGGGTCGTCGGGCGATCCCAGCGCCTCGACGATGCCCGTCGCCTCGTGCCCCAAGGCCATCGGCATGGGGCGGGGACGATCACCGTTGATCACCGACAAGTCTGAGTGGCACAGCCCCGCCGCATCGATGCGCACCAGCAGTTCGCCCGCGCGCGGCGGGTCCAGCGTCAGCGTAGTCAGCTTAAGCGGGCTATTCGCAGCGTAAGGGCGCGGGTTGTCGCCGGAACGCTCCAGCACGGCGGCAGTGATGTGCATCAGATCAGCGCGCCCACTTCTTTTCGAAATCCCAGACTTCCTGGAAACCGATCAGGCCGCAGAATTCCTTGAAGTTGAACATCGGCATGTCGACCGGCTCACCGTCGCCCTGATCGCGCAGCTTGACGAACGCGGTCTCGATCGCGGATGCGGCGATCAGGCTGGAGAGCGAGGGATAGATCGCAAAGGCATAGCCGATGTCCTTGAGCACATCGCCCTTCAGGATCGGGGTGGAACCACCGTTCGCCATGTTCGCCATGACCGGCTTGTCGAACGTAGAGCATGCGAGGCGCATCTCCTCTTCGCTTTCCATCGCTTCGGGGAACAGGATGTCCGCGCCCGCCTTGGAATAGGCTTCAAGCCGGCGCAGGACGGCGTCCATGCCTTCGGCCTGGCGCGCGTCGGTGCGCGCGATGATCAGCATATCCTCGCGCGCTTCGGCGGCAACCTTGATCTTTTCGACCATATCCTCGACCGGAATCACCTTGCGGCCCGGCGTGTGGCCGCACTTCTTGGGAAATTCCTGATCCTCGATCTGGATCGCCGAGACGCCTGCGGCCTCGTAGCCACGGACCGTGTGCTGCACATTGAGCAAGCCGCCAAAGCCGGTGTCGGCATCCGCGATCAGCGCGGCCTTGCTAGTCTTGAGTATGGTGGCGTGCCGGTCCAGCATCTGGGTGTAGGACACCAGGCCTGCATCGGGCATGCCGTATGCCGATGCGGTGAGCCAGTAGCCGGTGCCGTACACCACGTCGAAGCCGACGCGGTCCGCGATCACGGCGGTGATCATGTCGTGGATGCCGGGCACCACGAAGAAGTCCTTGGTGGCGAGTTTGTCGCGCAGGCGGGTATCGGCCATCGTCATATCCTTGTTGTCCAGAGCCAGGGCGCTGCGCGTTGTTGCGCCGCCTCGAATGCAGTCACATCCTCGCCGTGCAGGGCGAGTATGCGGGTCGTGTCGTTCCAGCCGTTCAATAGCGTCTCGCGCTGATCGTCGGGTACGGAAAAAGCGATTGGCGCACCCGCTGCGGTGATGGTGCGGGAAACCAGATCGACGGTGATGATCTTGCCCGCTTCAGCGCTGGCGCGCACCGCCTGCACGTCGGCAGGCGCAAGCTGGATGGGCAGAATGCCGTTGCGAAAGCAGTTGTTGGCAAAGATGTCGCCGAAGCTTGTCGCAATGATCACGCGGACGCCAAGGTCGCCAATCGCCCAGGGTGCCTGCTCGCGGCTTGAGCCGCACCCGAAATTGGGTCCGGCAACCAGGATCGGACGATCCTCCTGAACGCGGAAGGGAAAACCCGGATCGTCACGGCGGTCGGCAAAGGCGTAGCGGCCAAGACCTTTCTTCTCGGTAATCAGCAGGAAGCGCGCCGGATAGATGATGTCGGTGTCGATGTCCGCGTCCGGTAGCGAGATCGCCTGGCCGCTGACCTGCGTCATGGCCTTCATGCCAGCACCTTGCGTACATCGACGATGCGCCCGGCAATCGCAGCGGCTGCGACCATGGCCGGGCTCATCAGGTGGGTGCGGGCGCCGACACCCTGCCGGCCCTCAAAGTTGCGGTTCGAGGTAGAGGCGCAGCGCGCGCCGGCGGGCAGACGATCATCGTTCATGGCAACGCACAGCGAGCAGCCAGGCTCGCGCCATTCAAAGCCTGCTTTTTCAAACACCTCGTCCAGTCCTTCGACCTCGGCCTGCGCCTTCACACGCATGGAACCGGGCACCACCAGCGCGCGCACGCCGCTGGCCACATGGCCACCCCGGATCACCGCTGCCGCAGCACGCAGGTCCTCGATCCGGCCATTGGTGCAACTGCCGATGAAGGCATGATCGATGGCCAGCCCTTCGATCGCCTCGCCTGTGTGGACGCCCATGTAGCGCATCGGCTTGGCGAGTTTGTCATCGCTCGGCAGCGTGGCGCCGATGGGCACGACCTGATCTGGGCTGGTGCCGAAGGTGACCTGCGGCGTGATAGCTGCCGCGTCGATCACGATCTCACGGTCGAACCGGGCGTCGGGGTCTGTCGGCAAGGCGCGCCAGGCGGCCACGGCCTGTTCCCAGGCATCGCCCTGCGGCGCGCGCGGGCGACCTTTCAGGTAGGCGAAGGTCTTGGCATCTGGGGCGACCAGACCGGTGCGGGCGCCGGCTTCGATGGTCATGTTGCACAAGGTCATGCGCCCTTCCATCGAGAGCGCCTCCACTGCATCGCCGGCATATTCCACCGCATAGCCCGTTGCGCCCGATGCGCCAACGGTGCCGATGAACGTCAGCGCCATGTCCTTGGCCGAAACGCCCGGCTGCAGCGCGCCGGTGAACGTGACGCGCAACGTCTTGGCCCTGGCTTGCCACAGCGTTTGCGTGGCCATCGCGGTGCCGCATTCGGAAGCGCCGACCCCGAAGGCCAGCGCGCCGAACGCGCCATGCGTGGAGGTGTGGCTATCGCCGCATACCAGCGTGATGCCGGGCAGGGTGAAGCCCTGTTCCGGGCCGATCACATGGACGATGCCCTGGTCTTCACCGGCAAGCGCGAGGTATTCGATGCCGAACTGCGCGCAGTTGCGCTCCAGCAAAGCGATCTGCGCGGCGGCCTGCGGATCGGCAATCGCGCCATCGCGATCGTGAGTCGGCACGGAGTGGTCGGCAACCGCAAGCTGCGTTTCGGGCCGGCGGACCGTCAAGCCGTCCTCGCGCAAGGCCTCAAAGCTTTGCGGCGTGCTGACTTCGTGCAGCAGGTGCCTGTCGATATAGAGCAGCGCCTTGTCGCCCGCCTGCGTCACGACGTGCGCGTCCCACAGCTTTTCGTAGAGCGTGCGTACCATCCCGCTCAATCCAGCTGCGGGGCTACGGCAGCGGCGATCTGCGCCCCGGTGGCGAAACCGTGACCGGCCTGCTCGGCAAGCCAGCCAAGCAGACGCTCGAACTCCGCCATGCGATAGGGCAGGCCGGTGATGTACGGCGTGAGGTTAAGCGTCAGCATCCGCCCGCCGTGCGTCTTGGCCTCGTTGCTCAGCCAGGCGTAGGCATCCTGCATTTGCTGACGATAGCTGGCCATCGACTGCTGCTGCACATTCAGGATCTGCCGGTCCGACAATTCGTGATTGAGCGGCAGATTGAGGATCGGACCGCTGGGCGTTGTCATGCGATAGGGCAGGTCGTCGTTCACCCAGTCGCACATGTAGGTGAGGCCGGCTTGCGCCAGCAGGGCAGGCGTGTTGAACGACTGCGAGCGGGCGATCGATAGCCAGCCGGTGGGCCGCGTGCCTGCCGCCTGCGCGATTCCGTCGAGCGATTCGGCGATCAGAGCGCGCTCTTCGTCTTCCGGCAGGCCGGAGGCGATAGTGCCGTTCATGTCGGTGGAGTGGGCGATGATCTCGTGCCCGGCTGCCACCACGTCTGCGATAAGGGCCGGATAGCGCGCGGCCAAGGTGGCATTAGCCGCCACGCTGACCTTTGCGCCCACCTTCGCCAGCGCATCGAGCAGGCGATAGATGCCCACCCGGTTGCCGTAATCGCGCGACGTGTAGTGCCGATAGTCGGGATAGGCGGTCTGCATGTGGCCGGGCGCGCGGAACGGCGTGTCGGACGGCGTGATCGGGAACCATTCCAGGTCGATCACGATCCAGGTGAGCACCTGGCGATTTTCCGGCCACGCTATCGGCTCGCGCGCGAACAGATTGGACCACGGATACAGGTCATGGTCCATGCCCTGGCGGCGATGCGCATAGTCTAGATAGCTGGGGTCCAAAGTCATGCCGCGCCCCTCGCACGTTCGGGATAGTGGGTCAGGAAGTGATCGGCGATGTCGCCGCTGCGGGTAATCCAGGCGCGGCCATCGGCGGCGATGTGGCGCAGCACGTCTTCGAACGGACCGATGCGGTGGGGCTGGCCGATCAGGTAGCTGTGCAACGGAATGCACATCACCGTGCCGGACTGCGCCCCCTCGGCAGCCAGCCGCTCATACTGCTCGATCAGCGTGCGGGCGTATTCGCGCGGGCTCATGTTGTAGATGAAAAAGCCGTAGTGATCGTTGACCTCAAGGCTGTAGGGCATCGAGATCAGCTGGCCGGCCCTGGTGGCGACCGGCATCGGCTGGTCGTCGTGATACAGGTCGCACGTGTAGCTCAGGCCATATTCGGCGATCAGGTCGAGCGTGCGGGTCGTGTGGGTGAGGGCAGGGGCGAGCCAGCCCTTGATCGTCTGGCCGGTGGCATCGCGCACGGTGCGGATCGAATCCTCGATGATCGCGCGTTCCTGCGCCTCGTCCATGCCGTAGCTGTAGCGGGTGTTATAGATGCCGTGGCTGAAAAACTCCCAGCCGCGCGCGTTGGCGTCCGCCACTACGTCGGGCACGTGCTGGCACAGCGCGACGGACAGCGAGACCGAGCCGGGAAAGCCATGCTTGCTCATCACATCGGCCATGCGCCAGTGGCCGACGCGATTGGCGTAGTCGCGGTGCGCATAGCCGACCACGTCGGGATGCGGCTTGGCCCAGCTCTTGCGGTGCGGATTGGCGGGCGGATCGAGTTCGTAGAATTCGAGGTTGGGCGACACCCAGACCGCAACCGTCTTGCCATCGGGCCATTCGATCCGGGGTCGGTCGCGATAGGGCCGATAATCGTAAAGCCCCGGGTCTGCCTCGCCCTCACGCATTACTGGGCCTCCAGCCAGTCGATCACCGTCTGCACCGGCTCGACGTCGGCGTACTTGATCTGAAGATCGGTCAGGTTGGCGAAGTGGTAGCTCTCGTGCTTGTCCGCGCACGTCTCGATCGGAACGATCGTGCGATACCCGCGCGACAGGCTGTCTACCGCCGTGGCGCGCACGCAGCCTGAGGTGCTGCCGCCGGTGACGACGACGGTATCCACGCCGTGGAAGACCAGCAGCGATTGCAGCGGCGTTTCGAAAAAGGCCGACGGCATGCGCTTGTTGTACTGCGCATCCTTAGGATCGATCTCGACGCGATCGTCGTACTCGTGGCGGCGGCTGCCGTACTTGATGTTCTGCAGGCTGTCGGGCGTGTTGGTCCGCGTGCCCCACACACCGCAGTCTGAACCATCCTCGGCATAGGCCACGCGCGTCCAGATCACCGGCATACCCTTGGAGCGCGCGAGGGCGGAGATCGTGTTAGTGTATTCGATCTGGCGCGGATCGGTTTCGTACGCGGTCTTGAACTCGTCGATCGCGGTGTAGGCCTTCTGGAAATCCACGTTGACGATGGCGAGCTTGCGGCCAAAGCCGAACTTCACGCGATTGGGATTGGCCATGAGATCGTCAAACAGCTGCCGCGCCGTCTTGTCTTCGCGGATCATCCTGGTTCCGATCACAGTCACGCCCATGCTCCTTGCTTGATGTCGGTCTTTTGTGTCGTCGGCACGAACCCCAGCGGCAAGCCGGCGAGCGGGGTAAATCCGTAGAGGGGCTCGTCGCCCAGAGTCTTCTGCACAAATTCTCGCACTGCGATCAGCGCGTTGATGTCAACGCCGGTGCGCACGCCCATCGCCTCGAACATGAAGACGAGGTCTTCGGTAACGATGTTGCCGCTGGCGCCCGGCGCGAAGGGGCAGCCGCCCAGGCCGCCCAGCGAGCTGTCGAACGTAGTCAGCCCCGCATCGAACGCGGCCAGTACATTGGCCAGGCCCAGCCCGCGCGTGTTGTGGACGTGTATGCCGGTGAGCGCGTCCTTGCCCACCGCGCTCCAGATCGCCGCGATCATCGATTTGACGGCTGCGGGATCGGCGTAGCCGGTGGTGTCGGCCAGGCCCACCTCGTCACAACCCGCCGCCATCAGCGCTTCGGCCAGTTCCACGACTTTCGCCTGCGGCACCACGCCTTCGATGGTGCAGCCGAACGCGGTGGACAAGCTGCCTTCGAAGTGCGGGCGCTGGCCTTCCGGCAATTCGCGGATGGCGGCGGCGATCTTGCGCGCATCCGCGATCACTTGCGCGTGGGTGCGGCGCAAGTTCGCCAGGCTGTGGGATTCGCTGCAGGACAGCGGCAGGGTGATCTTGTGCGCGCCGGCTGCGATGGCGTCCTGCGCACCGCGCGCGTTGGGCACCAGCGCGGCCACCGTCAGCCCCGGAATGGTCGCCGCGTACGTCACCACTTCGGCGGTATCCGCCAGTTGCGGCAGCAATTTGGCCGGCACGAAGCTGCCGACCTCGACCTCGGTCAGGCCGGCGGCCACGGACATGTCTATCCACGTTTTCTTGGCGGCGGTGGGCATGATGCGCTCGATGCTCTGCAACCCGTCACGCGGACCTACTTCACTGATCAAGACGTCCATGCTGCGACATTCCTGTTGATCTCATTTGTATTGCCTATATATCAAATGAAACCGCAGTGTCGAGACGACTGGAACGAACTTTTGCAGCAGCCGACGGAAAATCTTCCCCTCGCGGGGGTGCGCGTGGTGGAGTTCAGCCACATGGTGATGGGGCCGTCCACCGGCGCGATCCTGGCTGACCTCGGGGCTGACGTGATCAAGGTGGAGCCTTTGGGCGGAGACCGTACACGGCAATTGCTCGGTTCGGGCTCCGGCTATTTCCCGATGTTCAACCGCAATAAGCGCAGCATCTGCATCGACCTCAAGAGCGAGACGGGCCTGGCGACGGCCAAGCGGCTGGTGGAGGGCGCGGACGTCGTGGTCGAAAATTTCCGGCCCGGCGCGCTCGACAAGCTGGGCCTTGGCCCCGATGCCTTCAAGGCCAGCAATCCGGGCCTCATCTATCACAGCGCCAAGGGTTTCCTGTCCGGACCGTACGAGCATCGCGCCGCGCTTGACGAAGTGGCCCAGATGATGGGCGGGCTGGCGTACATGACCGGGCCGAGCGGACGCCCGCTGCGCGCTGGAGCTTCGGTCATCGATATCACCGGCGGCATGTTCGGCGTGATCGGCATCCTGGCGGCGTTGCACCAGCGCCAGTCTACGGGGCAGGGCACCACCGTGCGCTCATCTCTGTTCGAAACCAGCGCCTACATGGTCGGCCAGCATATGGCGCAGATGGCGGTAACCGGCAGCGCTGCGCGCCCGATGCCGGAGCGGATCTCCGCCTGGGCGATTTACGACGTGTTCGAGACTGCGATCGAGGGCGAACTGCTGTTCGTGGGCGTGGTCAGCGATGCGCAATGGGCCGCATTCACCAAAGCGTTCGATCTGGGCGAAGTGGGCCGCGATCCCCGGTTTGCGCTGAATAACGACCGGGTGCTGGCGCGCGATACGATCCTGCCGGTCGTCCGTGCGATCATGGTGGCTCAGACGCGCGCCGATCTGCTGGCGAAGCTGGAGAAGGCGGGCGTCGCCTTTGCGCCGATCGCGCGCCCAGAAGATCTGTTCGACGATCCGCATCTCAACGCCAATGGCTCGCTGGTCGACCTGACGCTGAACGACGGGCGCAAGGTGCGCCTGCCGGCCACGCCTATCGAAATGAACGGCGTGCTGCCCGGTGTGCGCCATGACTTGCCGCGCCCGGGCGAGGACAGCGAACGCATCCTGAAGGACTTCGGTTTCGCCGATGCGGAGATCGCCGCGCTGGTGCGCTCAAACGCTGTCGCCACCGCGCAGATCGCGATCGACTGACGTGATCGAGGGCAAAGCCGCAGGCACGATGCAGACCCGTGATGGCAACGGCGGGCCGCGCACGTTGGCCGGGCTGCTATGGCAGGATCACGTGGTCGCTTCGCTTGACAGCGGCACGGATCTGCTCGCCATCGATCGCCTGCTGCTGCACGAGCGCACTGGCGGCGTCGCGCTCAAGAGCCTGGACCAGGCGGGGCGAAAGGTGCTGGCGCCGGGACAGGTGTTTGCGACGATGGACCATATCGTCGACACGTTCCCCGGCCGCAGCGACAAGACGCTGATGCCCACCGGAACCGCTTTCCTGACGGCGATGCGCGAGGGCGCTCACCGCCACGGCATCACACTGTTCGATCTGCATGATCCGCGCCAGGGTATTGTCCATGTTATTTCGCCCGAGCAGGCGATCGTGTTGCCGGGCGTGACGCTGGTCTGTCCGGACAGCCATACCTGCACGCAAGGGGCGTTCGGCGCATTGGCCTGGGGGATCGGATCGACCGAGGCCGAGCATGCGCTGGCGACGATGACGCTACGGGTCGACCGCCCGCTCGACATGCGCATCACCATCGAGGGCTCGCTGGGGCGCGGCGTAACGGCAAAGGACCTGGCGCTGCACATCATCAGCCGTCTGGGTTCCGGCGGCGCCAAGGGCTATATCGTCGAGTTTGCAGGGTCAGCCGTGCGCGCGCTCGACATGGAAGCACGCATGACCTTGTGCAACATGGCGACCGAACTGGCCGCGTTCGGCGCGATCATCGCGCCTGACGAAACCACGTTCGCGTATCTCAAGGGTCGACCGTTCGCGCCGGCCGGTGAGCAGTGGGACGCGGCTTTGGCGAACTGGCAGCGCCTGGCATCCGATCCGCAGGCCGTTTTTGCGGTCGAGCACCGCTTCGATGCTGCGGATGTGGCGCCGATGATCAGCTGGGGAACCAGCCCGCAGCATTCCATCCCGCTCGACGCCACGGTGCCGACCGCCGAGGCCTTGCAGGACAGTGTCGGTCAGGCGGACTACGACCGCGCGCTCGCCTATATGGCGCTGTCGCCGCAGATGCCGCTGCTGGGTTTGCCGATCGACGCGGCGTTCATCGGCAGCTGCACCAACAGTCGCATCTCCGACTTGCGTCGCGCGGCGGCAATCCTCGATGGCCGGCATGTCGCGCCCGGTCTGCGGGCGATCTGCGTTCCGGGATCCACCCAGGTAAAAGCCGCTGCGGAGGCTGAGGGGTTGGACCGGATATTCCGCGATGCCGGGTTCGAATGGCGCGAAGCGGGGTGCTCGATGTGCTTTTTTGCCGGAGGCGAAAGCTTCGGCGCCCAGCAGCGCGTCGTCAGTTCCACCAACCGCAATTTCGAAAGCCGGCAGGGGCCGGGCACGCGCACGCACCTTGCCTCGCCCGAAACGGTGGCGGCGTCCGCGATCGCGGGTCGCATCGCCGATCCGCGCGTCATGGCGGAGTGCGACGCATGACCCCGCTCGTCGCTCTTGAAGCCAAAGCCGTGCCGCTGATGCGCGACAATATCGACACTGACGCGATCATCCCCTCGCGTGAGATGAAGTCGGTGTCGAAAACCGGGCTGGCGGACGGCCTGTTTGCCGGCTGGCGCTATGTCGCGCCCGGCAGCCGCACGCCCGATCCCGCTTTCGTGCTCAACGATGCCCGCTTCGCCGATGCGCAGATCCTGATCGCAGGCGCGAACTTCGGCTGTGGTTCCAGCCGCGAGCACGCCGTGTGGGCGCTGGCGGAATACGGCTTCAGGGTCGTGATCGCCCCGTCGTTCAGCCCGATCTTTCGCGGCAACTGCGTGCGCAACGGGATCGCGCCGATCGCGCTCGCGCAAGATGCCGTGACGGATCTTGCTGCAGCGGCGGAGCGCGGCGAGACCATCACCATCGATCTGGAAACACGCACCGTTCGCGCCGGCTCGCACGCCTTCACCTTCGCGATGGAAGACGAGGCGCGCACCATGCTGATGGAGGGGCTCGATGCGATCGAACTGACGCTCAAGCGCCGGGCAGAGATCGCCGCCTTCCGCGAAGCCGACGCTCGCCAGCGGCCATGGGTGTATCTGGAAAAAGTGACTGGCGGCGCATAAAGGCGCTTGCATATTGTTATATAAGTAGGTCAAATAACCCTCAGGTCGCGCGCATGGTCGCAGGCTTTAGACAACCGACATGGAAGGGCGGTCCGTGACACTGCTGAAGTGCGCAACGCATATCGTTGCCGACATCGATGCGGCCGTTGCGCGGTATACGCGCTGGCTGGACTACACCGTGGTGGAGGAGGGCCGGGTCGGCGCCGATCTTGCCGCATCCTGGGATGCGCCGGCCAGCGGCGAGCGCAGATATGCGGTGCTGCAGCCCGCCTCGGGCACGCCGGTGTTCCTGCGCTTTATCGAGGGCGATCCCGTTCCCGGTTATCTGCCGATCCGCACATATGGCTGGGCGGCGATCGAAATCTGCGTGCAGGATGTGGAAGCGGTCAACGAACGCATGCTGGCATCGGGCGACTTCGAAGTGATCGGCCCGCCCAAGCCGCTTGACGGGTTTCCCAACGTCAAGCCGATGCAGGTGCGCGGGCCCGATCAGGAAACCGTCTACCTGACCGAGATCCGCGTCGACGATCCCTCCGCCGGCCTGCCCCGGCCCAAATCGCCGATCGACCGTCCGTTCATTATGGTGCTGGCCTGCCCGGACCTTGAAAAGACGGCAGCGTGGATGGCCGATGTGCTGGCGCTGGAAGTCTCCGCGCCGGTCGCGATCCGCTATTCGATGATCTCGCTCGCCTTTGGGCTGCCTGCGGACGACAAGCACGCGCTGGTCACCGCCAAGTGGCAGGGGCAGGTCCTGCTGGAAGCGGACCAGTATCCCGAAGGTACGACACAGCGTGTCGGCAATCCCGGCGCGCTGCCGCCCGGCGTCTCGATCGTCTCGATCGTGCATCCCGATCTGGCGCGGCTCGAGGGGCACTGGGCCTCGCCGCCGGTCGCGCGCGATGGGCCGCTCTATGCCGGGGTGCCCGTGGGTGTGCTGCGCACGCCCGAAGGGGCGCTGCTCGAAGTCATCGAAGGTGAGCCGCTTCCCTGGGGCTGACCCGGCCCGCCCTATCGCAACAAGGACAATGCCCATGACCCCAGTGGTTGAAGTGAAACGCGGCTTCGTCGACATGCCCCACGGGCAGACCCATTACCGCAAGGCAGGCTCCGGACCGGCGGCGCTGGCGATCCACGCGTCGCCGGGAAGTTCGCGCCAGTTGCTCGGCCTGATCCGCGATCTGGCGGAAAGCGCCACTGTCTATGCGCCCGATACGCCCGGCAACGGCGATACCCCGCCGCTGTTTGATCGCGAGCCGACGATCCAGGAACTGGCCGAAGCGGAACTGCGCTTCATGGACGCGATGGGCCTCGATACCGTAGACCTGTACGGCTCGCACACCGGGGCCGCGATCGCCGGAGAGCTGGCGATCCTCGCGCCGGACCGCATCAACAAGGTCGTGCTCGATGGCATGAGCTGGCTGACGCCGGACGAGCTGGAGGATATCCTGACGCATTACGCGCATCCGTTCGTGCCCGATCAGGATGGCAGCTATCTCCTGCGCCTGTTCCAGTTCTGCCGCGACCAGTATTTCTTTTTCCCGTGGTACAACCGCACCCGCGCCGGACGCCGGGACGGGGGGCTGGGCAGTGCGCAGGACCTGCATGCCTGGGTGGTCGAGGTGATGAAGGCGAGCGAAACCTATCACCTGAATTATCGTGCCGCCTTCAAGTACGATGCCAAGCCGCGCCTGCCGCTGATCACCGTGCCCTCCCTTGTCATCGCCGGTGAGAACGACCCCTTGTTCGACATTACCGCAGAACTGACGCAGCTGATACCGGGCGCCCGGTTCGAGGCGATGCCGCGCTTCGATGCGCCCGGCTTTGCCGCCGACCGCAAGGCGAAGATCACCCGCTTCTTCGCCCAGCCCGTCGCGGCCTGAGGATCGTAGCTGTGGACATCAGCCTTGCCCTGCTCACCTTGCTGCACATCCTGATCCCGATCTACTGGCTCGGCGGGGATCTGGGGGCGTTCTACAGCTCCACGTTCATGACCGACCCGAAGCGGTCGGTGGGTGAGCGGATGATGGCGCTCAAGATCCTCAACAACATTGACATGGCGCCGCGCACCACCTTGATCCTGGCCTTTCCCACCGGCTTTGCGCTGGCCTGGGCAAAGGGCTGGCTCGATGTACCGGGCACGAGTGTGGCCGTGGTCGCGGTGCTGTTCCTGGCCTGGCTGGCGCTGGCGTGGGTGGTGCATCTCAAGCACGGCGGCGGCGCGGGTTTCAAGACGCTCGACATCGCCATCCGTTATGGGGTGCTTGTCGGCCTTGCGGCTGCCGGCATTGGCGGGCTGCTCGGCACGTTCGCGATCCCGTTCTTCATCGCAGTGAAGCTGTGCATTCTGGCGTGCTGCATCGCCCTGGGTCTGATCGTGCGCAAACAACTGGTGCCGCTGTTCGGCGCCATCCGCACGATGACCGGCACCGGTCCCACGCCTGAATCCGATGCGATCATCGCTGCGGTCAACAGCCGCGCGCGGGTGTCCGTGCTTACCATCTGGGCGCTGGTGCTGGCCGCCAGCGTGCTTGGCATCGCCACGCCGACCTGAGGATTTGCGGAACCCTATCCACGCTCATCAACCAACAGCAACACTTTCAAGGAGAGCTGCGCATGACCGGAATGGTGCACCAGACGATCACTGGTAAGATCCTGTACACGTCCAACAAGCCGGGCCGCGAAGGCGAGGAGCGAGGGCGCGAATACTTCACCTGGACCAAGCACACCGATGGCAGCCGCACCATGCGGGCGCTGTGCGAAATTGACGAACCCGCGCCCACGGTGCTGCGCGACATCACCTACAGCCTCGATGCCAACGACATGCCGACCGATTGCTTCGTGCGCTTGATGATCGGTGACAAGTTCATGGGCGCCGGCCTGTTTCGCATCACGCCCGAGTTCGTCGAATGCGAAAGTTTCGGGCCGTTGATCGGCCGGGTATCGCAGAAAATGCCGGTTGGCGGCGACTTCGACGGTTTCGGCACGCACCCGATCGCGGGCGATGCGTATATCACCAAGAAGATCGACAAGAGCAAAGGCGTGCACGACCGCAAGTTCCGCACCTTCCTGCCCTCGCCCGACCATCGCGGCGCGACGCCGCCGCTGATCGCGGAAACGAACATTTATCTCGGTTACGTCGGCGATGAGACGGTGACGGTGGGAGCCGGCACTTTCGAGGCATCGCACTACCGCTTCACCGATCCGCATGGCGACATGGCCGGCGGCCACCCCGATTATGACGTGTGGGTCACCGCGGACGACGACGCCATTTTCCTCAAGGGCGGCGTCGGCGGTTATATGCAGACCTGGTACGAACTGGTCGAACTGACCCGCCGCTGATTATATTTACGGTCCACCCTGGAAGCGGGGGCCCTTGCGGGGCAACCCTCGCTTCGTGACTTTGCCCGGTCCGGCGCGCTTTCAACAGCAAGCCGGGCCGGGTTTTTTGCGTCGATCTCAATAAGGCGCAGGGGCCTCGTATGCGCGCGTCCAGCCTGGCGGCGTGCCCTGGGGCACTTTGGGCGCATAGGCCTGGCCGATTGGCAGCGGCATGGGGTCGGTCCAGGTCGTGCGCACGTAGTTTGCGCCCGCCCGCATGATCTGGAAGAAACCGCCCACCGACACATGCGGGCCGTGGACGATCTCGGGCGGGCGGTAGAAATAGGCGCCCGGACGGATCAGGCCTTCGGGCGTCCACATCTCGCCTTGCAGCATGAACATCTCTTCGAAATGATCGTGGATCTCTGCCGGCATCTCGGCTTGCGCCGGCATGCCGTGGGGCAGCCCCAGCAGCAGGAACGTACGGGAGCTGTCGTTGGGGCCAAGGCGCAGGACTTTTCGGGTCAGCCGCAGGTGGGCGATCTGTGCATCGCTGGCACGCATGTCCCACGGCGCGTTCAGGGCATCGACCGCCATCGCCTCGGACACGCCCGTGACGCTGTTGGGATCGCTGCGGCCATAACGGAACACGATCAACGTGGCGCCTGCAGCGCTCGCGCGCGGCCCGGCGCTCTCCCCGCGCGGGGTGAAGCCATACGCGTGATAGCCGCGCTCCAGCCCGCCGATGGTGATGGCGCCGTCGAGCACGAAGTATTCCTCGGCGCGGTCCTCCAGGCCCAGGTCTGCGCGATCGAAGCCGGCAGGATAGCGGATGAGGTAGGTTTCCTCGCCGTCCTGCGGATCGCAATTGAGCAACTTGATCCGCGTGCCGTCGGGTTGATCGTGCCACTCCACGTTCTGGGTCTGGACGAATTCGATGTGTGGTCGTGCCATAGTGTCAGCCTCCCAATCCGAGCGCGCCGGGATTCATCCGGTTGTCGGGATCGACCACCTGCTTGATGCCATTCAGGAATGCGCGCGATTGCGGGCGCATGATCTGTGCGTAGGGATACGTGCGACCGATCTGGTTGGACTGCGCGCCCAGCGAGGCGAACAGTTGGATAAGCTCGGCGCGCACTTTCATCACCAGCGCGCGCGCCTCCGGGTTGGCGGCGGGCTCAGGCACCCTGGCCTTGAACGGCTGGCCGATGCTGCCGTGATGGACGGGCAGCCAGGCGTCGTGCCAGTTGAAGACCGGCTCGTAGCTGAAAACGTGATTGCCGATGACCGTAAGGAGGCGCGACACGACGACGCCGCGCGCGGTCAGTTCCGGCTGATAGCGCGCGATCAGGCTTTCCGCCGCATCGACAAGTCCCTTGGCCTCGCTGTGCGCGACCTTTGCATTGAGTGCCAGCCAGCGGTCGCCGGTCGGCCCGACCACCGCGTCGAGTTGCGAGTAGGGATCGGCGCGCCCGGCCCGGGGGATCGAATTGGGCAGTTCCTTGCCCCCTGCGGCGGCGATCACCGCGCGCGCCAGCGCCATGTCTGCGTCCACCGCCTCGCGCGATCGGCCGGCCAGAACCATGTGCAGCGAGTAGCAACCCTCCTCGATGAAATCGCGCCCGGCCATTGCCAGTTGCGCGCCGGCGCGCAAGGCCCGCAGCAGGCCCTTTTCCTGGCTGACGACTTTCAGCAGCGTCTTGGCGTCTTTCACCATGTCGCTGGGCGCGGACAGCGCGGCGCGCGTCTTGTCCGGGTCCATCATGTAGCAATCTTCGGCCAGTTCGGAGCGGCCGATCTCGCACAGTGCCTCCACCGCCGCATCGCGGTCCTGAAAGCCGAACGAGAGATAGTCTGTGTGTGCGGGCGCGCGCATCATGCGCAGGGTGACGACGCCCTTGATGCCCAGCGCGCCAGCATCGTGCGTGAACAGGCCGGTGGTGTCCGGGCCGAACGTGCGGGTGAAGGCGTGCTTGGCGCTGCGGATCGCGGTTTGCCCGGTGTGCAGGATCGCGCCGTCCGCCAGCACGATCTGCATGCCCAGCACGATCTCCGCCGACGTGCCATAGCGCGCGGTGCCCAGGAACAGCGCGCCGTTGGACAGGCCGCCGCCGACCGTGGCGGCGCGGCCCGAGAATGTACCGAAGAACGGCAGGCGCAGGCCGCGCGGCTTCAGCGCATCGTAGATCTGCATCCAGGTGACGCCGGCCTCCACGGTGATCAGCAGGTTCTGCTCGTCGATCTCCAGGATGCGGTTCATCCGGCGCATGTCGACCGCCACCGCGCCGTCGCGCTCGCTGACATAACCTTGAACGTACGTCAGCCCGCCACCGCGCGGCAGCAGGGGCAGGCCAGCGGCGGCGATGTCTTTGGCGGCGGCGCTCAGTTCGTCGATCGAAGCAGGGCGGATGACGGCTGCGACCCGGCCCCCGGCGCCGAACAGGTCGGCGCTGTGCAGGGTGCGGCTCTCGTCATCGTGCAGGAACCCCTCTGCGCCCAGGATCGTGGCCAGCCGGTCGAAAAGCGTGTCACGGGTCAGCGTGGCGGTGTCGTTCATGCAGCTTCCCTTTCCAGATTGGCCTGTGCCGCAGCACGAAACGCTGCGCGTCCCGACAGGAGGATGATCGCCGATGTCAGGCCGCAGGCGAAAAAGACGGTGCCCAGGGACCAGGCGATGCCGGTGGGCTGGGTGAACACGGTGTCGGACAGGAAGCCGACCGCGAAATTCCCGGCGGTCAGCGCGATCAGGCCGGACAGGATGTTGTGCAAGGCCATGACCTGCCCGCGCAGCTCGTTGGGAACGATGGCGGAGATGCCGGAATAGACGCCCGAGATGTTCCAGTTCACGAACAGGGCGTTCAGGCCATAGCCGATGAGGGCCAGGATCGCGGACGGCACGATGCAGGAAAACGTGCCGAAGACGATCATCGAGAGCGCGCAGCAGATCGCGGCGATCATCGGCGCGTCCTTGTGCCCGCGCCGGGTCAGCCAGGCGATAACCCACCCGCTGTTGATGGCCGCGAAGATGCTGACGGGCATGCCAACCGCGCCCAGCAGCCACCCCGTCTCGGCCGCGCCCCAGCCATGAACGCGGATGAACAGTGCGGGAAACCAGCCGATGATCGCATAAACGCACACGAGGTTGAGCACGGTGCCCACCATCAGGGTGACGAAAGCGCGCGGATGGTCGCGCAAAAGCTGCATGATCGGCTTCAGGCTGATCGGCGGCGTCTGGGCGCTGGCGCCGTGGCGTTTGGGCTCACGCACGGTCAGGATGATGATCGCTGACAGCAGCAGCCCCGGCGCACCGCAAAGGACGAACACGATCTGCCAAGGGGCCATGCCGGCAAACGCGGCGTATCTGGCGATCAGCACCTCTGCGATGATCAGGAACAGCCCGGAGAGCGTGAGCGCGGCGGCGGTGCCCAGCGAACTGCCGGTGACGAACACGCCGTATGCCTTGGGTCGCACATACGGGTCGAAATAATCGGCGATAAGCGATGCCGCGCACGGCACCAGTGCCGCCTCACCGACGCCCACCAGCATGCGCGCCACGAACAGGTGGCCGAAGGTGTTGGCAAACGCGCAGCCGATCGTCGCCGCGCTCCACAGGAACAACCCGGTGGCGAGCAGGGGAACGCGCCGTGCCCGGTCGCACCAGACGCCAAGCGGAAGCCCCAGCACGCTGTAGAACAGGCTGAACGCCATGCCCTGCAGCAACCCGAACTGCGTATCGTTGATGTGCAGCGAAGCCTGCAGCGGGACGATCAGCAGGCCGATGGACACCCGGTCAAGGATCGCCAGCGCATATGCCAGCGTCAGCAGCGATACGATGTACCAGGCGTACTTGCGTGCGGGCCAGACGTGCGCCGGGGTGAAGGTTGGTGCGCTGCCCATCATGCTACGGTTTCAGTCTGGCGGGCGGGTTCAGCAAGAAACTGCGCCACGATTTGCGCCGTTTCGCCGATGTGGGCCGGTCGGTGCATGATCGTCGCCTGCGCAAGCTGTGCTGTAAGTGCCTCCGTGCCGGAACACCCGACATCTGCCGGGTCCTCCAGGATCAGCACCGGTTGGCGCGGGTTGGGGCGAGCGGCTGTCTCGGTGGCCCGACAGGCAGCGCGTACACTATCACCATACCGGGCCGGCTGTTTCAGGATGCCTACCAGCGCATCGTGCAGGGGGCGGGCGGCAAGGCTGGGCGCGATCCGGCGCGCGGCTGCGCCGCTGCCATCGAACCACGGCCAGTTGGCTTCCTGATCGCGCAGCATGTGCCAGTAGCGATGGATATGCCCGCCGCCGGGATCGAAGGGGAAAACGGGGGCCATCAGCGTTTCGAGATCAGGCGCGCCGGGAATGGTCAGGCTGGGGCAACAGTCGATCACGATACGCGCAATGGCATCGGGGTGGCGGTCAGCCAAGGTGCAGGCCAGCGCAGTGGCAAGGCCGCTGGCAAGCAGGTCCAGGTGTGTGCAGCCCAGTTGCTGCAGCATCGCGGCCACAGCGTCGGCCATGTTTTCGAGCGTGGGCGCAGCAAGGGGATCGGATTCGCCGTAACCGGGCAGTTCCGGGACCAGCGTGGCGCGATCCGGCAGCGCGGCTTGCCAGGCAAGCGCCTGCAGCGTGGTTGGCGCGGACAGGACCAGTAGCGGCACATCGCTTGAGGGACCGGCGCGGTGCACACGCATCTGACCGTGCGGCAGGTCGCAGTAGTGTGCGCCCGTGCCAGGTTGTGCCGGTAGCGGCGGTGCGGGTGCTGCATCCGCCAAGGCAGCGGTCAGGGCATTCTCCAGCCACGCCAGCCACGCCGGCAGATCGGCGGACAGGCGCTCGACGGTCAGGTTTGGATTTGCCGCCACCGGTACGCGGTCCAGGCTGGCGTAAAGCACATCGTCAGAGCGCGCCGCCACCGTTACCGGTGCGTTGACGCGCAGCAGCGCCGGCATCGGATCATAACGCATGGCCGCGGCATAGGCGCACGCATAATTCGGCCCGGCGGAGAGGAAGTCCACCATGTAGGCGCTGATCCAGTCATCGGACGGTTGCGCGATCGGCATACGCGTGCTCGGCGCTCGATCGAACCACGGAAACCAGCGCAGCATGTCCCTCATCCGGGTCCACTCCGCCGCCAGATAGCCGCCAGAATCGTCAAGGACAAAAGGGCGCATATAGGCGGCAATGAATGCCGGATCGGTCGGCTGCTCCGGAATGGAAAGACCATCGAGAATGACCTTGCCGCGCGGTTTTGCTGCATCGCGATGTGCAGCATATTCCAGCGCGATCTTGGCGCTGGTGTGCGTGGCATAGATGGGCGCGCCCTCGATCCCCAGCGCGGCAAGGCAGGCGTCCAGCGTCGCTGCGAAATCCGCGATCGTGGGATCGCTGGAAGCGAGCGGCTGCGAATTGCCATACCCCGGTGTATCGAGCGCATAGACGCGAAAGCGGCGCGATAGCGCGCGCATGGTCGCCAGATGCAGGCGGGAGGAACGCGGCGAATCGTGGAGCATGACCACGGCGGGGCCATCGCCCGCCACGCGATAGTGAATCACGCAGCCACCGGCGTCGACATAGCGGCGCGTAACATCGCGCGATGGCGTGGAGGCGTTGGAACTGCGGTTGTCCATGGTCACGCTCCTGATGATCGGCCATCACGCTCCAATCAGAGCTTGCGTCCGATCAATTGATATACTCTTATAACTTATCGTGCGGCAACACCGACCGCTTGTCCAGCCCCGGAGTAACCTTTGATGATGAGCCAGGCTTTGGGTGCCCAACCGCAGGTGCTTTCGCGCGAAACGCCGCGGGGATGGCTTGTCGTGCTGGCGGCGATGGTGGGCGTGGCGGTAGGGCTCAGCCCGGTGCCGTTCTACACCATCGGCATGTTCGCGCCCGAATTGTCGAAGGCGTTCGGCTGGTCGTTCGCCTCGATGATGGGAAGCATCGGCGTGCAATCCGGCGTCGTGATGGTGTCAGGCCCGCTGGCCGGCTTCGCGGTGGACAAGTGGGGCGCGCGGCCCGTGGCGATCGTATCGCTGGGGTTGTTCGGCCTGTGCTTCATGAGCCTGGCGCTGAGCAACGGTTCGCTGTTGCTGTACTATGCGCAGTGGGGCGTCATGTCGGTGCTGGGCGCCGGGACGCTTTCCGCAACTTGGACCCGCGTGGTCAACGGCTGGTTCGACAAGAATCGTGGCCTCGCGCTTGGTCTTGCCAGCACCGGAACGGGGCTTACCGGCTTTCTGATCAAGCCGTTCACCGCATGGATCATTCTGGATTACGGCTGGCGCACCGCCTTTGTCGCCATCGGGCTGCTGCCGATCGTGATCGGTATACCGCTTATCCTGCTGCTGTTCCGGGAACGCAAAGACGTTGCCACCCCGCTTGCAGCAGAGGCGGCGGAGGTCATCGAGGAATACGGTCTCACGCTGGTCCAGGCCATCCGCAGCCCGCGCTTCTGGCTGATGGCGGCGGCCTTCTTCCTGATCGCCTTTGCGTTGACTGCGCCGACCCCGAACCTGGAGAACATCTTCAAGTCCTTCCACTTTGAATTAGCGCGGATCGGGGAGATCACGGCCAGTTTCGGCCTGGCGGTGATTGCCGGGCGGATCATCGGCGGATGGTTGCTGGACCGGTTCTGGGCGCCGGCGTGCGCCTTTGCGATCCTGCTCGTGCCAGCGCTTGGCAGCTGGTTGCTCTCCGGCGAGTCGCTGACGAGCCCGGCGGCCTTCGCAGCGGTGCTTTGCCTGGGGTTTGGCGCCGGCTTCGAATTCGATCTGCTGGCCTATCTCATCAGCCGGTACTTCGGGCAGCGCAACTATGGCACGATCTACGGCTGTTTCTACACGGTGATTGCTTTTGGCGGCGGGCTGGGGCCGGTAGTCTATGGCTACGCGTTCGACAGCACCGGAACGTATGCAACGGCGTTGCTGCTTGGCGTGGGGTGTGTGCTGACGGGCAGTGTCCTGCTGCTTCTTCTTGGCGCCTATCCGGTGTTTACAGCGCCAGATGCGACAATTCGGCAACAAAACTGAAAAGTGCCGCACCCCGTCATCAATGCCGCTTGACACATAAGCCAATTTGATATGTCTTATTGTCATAACAATATGCCATACAAAATATTGGCAGGCAGTCGCAGCGGTGGGAACAAAATCCTCAGGGAAGGGCATTTTGATGAGCAACAAGCATTACACGTGCGTATCGCGATTGGCGCTCGCCGCAATCATTTCGGTGGTTGCAGGAGGCAGCGCCTACGCACAGACGGCACCTGAACAGACCGGCACGCAAGCTGCGCCGGCATCGGGCGGCAACCTCACCGACATCGTCGTCACCGCGCAGCGTCGGCCTGAGAAGGTGCAGGAAATTCCGCTTGCAGTGACGGCATTTTCAGAAGCGACCATCCGCAATCTCAACCTCAACGATGCCATCTCGGTGTCGAAGTACGTTCCCTCGATGATCTCGCAGCACAACGCGGGTCTGGCGACGGCGAACTCGTACTTCCTGCGCGGCCTGGGCAACACCCAATCGGCTGCGACCTTCGATCCGCCGGTTGGCACGTATGTCGACGACATCTACGTCGCGCGCCAGAACGCCAACAACTACGCCTTTTTCGATACCGAGCGCGTCGAAGTGTTGCGTGGTCCTCAAGGCACGCTGTTCGGTCGCAATACCACGGGTGGCGCGGTGTCGATCATCATGCGCAAGCCGTCTGACCATTATGGCGCCAAGTTCGAGGGCACCTACGGCTCGTACGGTCGTGTCACCTCCAAGGCGAGCGTGGACATCCCGATCTCGGAAAAAATTCTCACCAAATGGTCGGCGTTTTACATCCATGATGATGGCTATCTGAAGAACATCACCACTGGTGAGCATCTGAATGGTGAGAAGAGCTATGGCTTTCGCAGCGACGTTCGCCTGCTGCCAACTGACCAGCTGACGATCGATCTTTCGGGCGAGTATACCAGAAATACCGGCACATACTTCGGCGTGCGCACGCTGCCGGTGGCGTCGAGCAAGTTCCGGACGTCCACGACGCCTGTGTTCTACGAAGCGTCGACCAACATGCGCAAGACCAGCTGCAAGGGCAATCCCGTCGACATCCTGCTGAGCACCGGCAACGGTCTGTGCCTAAATTCCGAGAATTACGCGGCGTCCGCCAACATTTCCTGGGCGACGGATGGCGGCACGCTTCAAGCCATTTTCGGCTATCGCAAGCAGAACCAAGACTACATCAACAACTACAGCTCGGGCACGGTAAACAAGTACGCCGGGTTCATCTTGGCCGATGCCATCAAGAACGACCAGTATTCCGGTGAGCTCAAGTGGTCGAGCGAACTGCTGGACGGGCGCCTGAAGTACGTGGCGGGCGTCTATTACCTGCAGGAGAACAACGATCTGGCGACAGCCCAGTTCACCGGCGGCACGACGTCCTATGTCCTGGCGACCACTCGGGCCAATGGCGTAACGTACGGCGTCGATGTACGCTTCCACCAGAAGGTCGAGACGGCCGCTGCATACCTGCAGGCCGACTATGAACTGGTCGACAACCTGACCGCAACCTTGGGCGCACGCTACACCTGGGAGAAGAAGGAGCTGGACTTCTACCAGTCGGACCGGTTCTTCAACCCGGCGTGGAACCATGGCGCCGCCGGTTACACCAGCGCAGACGTGCTGGCCGCGGGTATCCCGCTGAGCCAGACGCAAAAGCGGGTCACCCCGCGCATCGCGCTCTCCTACAAGGCCATGCCGGGTACGATCCTGTTCGCCTCGGCCACCAATGGCTTCAAGTCGGGTGGCTGGAACGGCACCAACAGCGTGCCCTTCCAGGTTCTGCCATTCCGGCCGGAAAAGACCTGGTCCTACGAAGCCGGCTTCAAGTCCGACCTGTTCAATCGCAAGCTGCGCCTGAACGGGACGTTCTATCTGGCCAAGACGCAGGACCTGCAGGTTACCTCGGGTATCATCGTCCCGCCCTCGACCATCGTGTCGCAGCTGGCCCGCAATGCCGGCACGCTGCGTACGTATGGTTTCGAGTGGGAAACGCTGTATGCGCCGACGACCCGGTTCTCGATCTTCATCAACGGATCTGTCAACCGTGGCAAATACCTCTCGACGGTGCTGACGCCGGGCGTCCCGGATGCGTCGCAGATCCAGACATCCACGATCCCGCTGCGCGTTCCCAAGTTCCAGCTTGCCGGCGGTGCCACTTACAAGTTGCCTGTGGACGCGCTGGACGGCGACGTGGGCTTCAGCGCCGCGTATCGCCACAACTCGTCGTATGCGGTCGCCGCGCTCAACACAGCGTTCGCGCCTGTCGAGAACTTCGTGGACCTCAATCTCACGTACGACAACGCCGAGGGCAAGTGGGGGGCCTCGTTCGGGGTGAGCAATCTCACCAAGCAGGAGACGATCACCGCGAACTTCATCTCTCTGTTCCCCGGCGATCCGCGCCGCTTCACCGGCCGCCTCTGGTTCAACTTCTAAGAACCGGTTCAGTCGGACGACGTAATTGGAAGGGGGCTGCCGCTGGCGGCCCCTTTTTCTTTCGGCTCACCGCGCCTAGACGATCGCCGGCGCTTGCCCGCCTGGCGGAGATACCCGTGCTTGACGTCGCGTAACAAACCCTCAACTACGCACAAGCCATCTGGAAGCGCTATGTCCAGAGGCAGGCGTCAGAGGAATTGCAAGTGATTGATCGGGACGCGGCAGTGCCGCTCTACCACCAGATCTACCTCCAGCTTCGGGACGAGATCCTGAGCGGCCAACGCCCGTTTCACAGCGCGCTGCCCACCGAGCAGGAACTTTCGACAATCTACGCGGTGTCGCGCATCACGGCACGGCGCGTGCTGACAGAGCTGGCGCAGCAGAACTTCGTTGAGCGCAAGCGGCGCCTTGGCACGCGCGTGATCTTTCAATCGCCTACCAAGCCGATGGAAGCCAACATCGATCAGGCGGTGGATTCGCTGCTCGCCTTCGGTCGGCGCACCACCGTCAACGTCATCGAGGTGGCGACCGAACTGCCCCCGCCCGCCGTGGCCGCCGCATTGAAGATCGCGGCGAACGAGCAGGTGGTGCGTGCGGTGCGCGTGCGCAGCCTGGAAGGCGCGCCGCTGGGCTACATCGTCAGCTACGTACCGGCGCGCCTGCACAAGGTCATTACCGCCAAAACTCTCGCCCGTGCCCCGATCCTGAAGGTGCTCGAAGAAGCCGGGCACAAGGCCGAACACGCAGAGCAGACGATCAGCGCCATGGAGGCGGACGGCGTGATCTCGCAGGCCCTGGAGATCGAGGCGCGCGCTGCGGTTCTGCGCATCACGCGCACCAGCTATGATGGCGCCAATACGCCGTTTTTGCTGACCTTCGCTCACTATCGCGCCGACAAGTTCACGATCCGTCTTGATCTTCAGCACCTTGGCGGCACGATCACGCCAACCCTCTCGACGAATGTGCGCTGAAGGGCGTGACAAGGCTTTTAATTGATATATAGAAGATACAAATCAACCGTCGCGCCGGCCTTGGGCCTGAGGCGAGCAAGCGGGAGTATCTTCATGAAAGCATTCGAAATTGGCGAGCAGAGCGGGCTGGAATCGCTGAAGGCGACCACCCGTCCGACGCCGGTGGCCGGCCCCGGCCAAGCCGTCGTCGCCCCGCGCCTCATCAGCCTGAACAACCGGGATCTCCAGATCCTGCGCGGGGCTTATGGCGCCAAGAAGGCGGTCGATCGGGTGCCCGTATCCGAAGGCGTGGGCGAAGTTGTCTCGGTGGGCGAAGGCGTCAGTGCCGTGAAGGTGGGTGATCGGGTGATCAGTCCGCACTTCGTCAATTGGGCAGGCGGTACGTTTGGGTATCATGCCTTCGGTTTCGATGTCGGGGTGACGCATGACGGCTGGCTGGCCGAGCAGGTCGTACTGCCGGCAACGTCCCTGATCCGCGTGCCCGAAGCCATTGCCGACGAGAACGCGGCGGCCCTGGCGTCAGCCGGGCTCACGGCGTGGAACGCGCTGGTGGAGGTGGGCAAGGTCAAGGCCGGAGACCTGGTGCTGTGCCTGGGCACCGGCGGCGTTGCCATATACGCGCTCAAGCTTGCCAAGGCCGCCGGCGCGCGGGTTGCGATCACCTCATCCAGTGACGAGAAGCTGGAACTGGCGCGCGCACTCGGCGCGGACATCACCATCAATTACAAGACTCACCCGGAATGGGGCGTTGAACTGATGGCGCAGACCGGCAACGCCGGCGCGGACATCGTGGTCGAGACCGGGGGGCAGGGCACGCTGGGCCAGTCGATCGCGGCGGCGGCGGTGAACGGGCGGATCGTCATCATCGGCGTAACCGCCGGGCAGGGCATGTCGGTGCCGGGTTATGGCACGATCATCGGCAAGAACCTGACGCTCAAGGGTATTGCCAACGGCAGCCGCGAGATGCTGGTCAATCTGGTGCGCGCGGTCGAGGCTAACGGGATCGAAACCGTGGTCAACAAGACATTCGCGTTCGACGAGGCGCCGGCGGCTTACGCGTATCTCGATGCGGCGGAACATGTCGGCAAGGTGCTGATTTCCCTGCGATGACCGCCGCGTCGGACCGGTTCGTCGGCCACGCGCTGGGTGTCTCGTGGCACGACCTCGGGCCCAGCGCGCAGCGCGCCGCGCGCAACTTCTTGCATGACAGCCTTGCCGTCGGCATCGCCGGGCGCAACGCGGCCCTGGCGGACGAGGCGTTCCATGCCGCTACCGGGTGGAGCGGGCAGGGCGGCACCGGGCTGGTGCTCGGCCGCCCCGGCGCGCGGCTGACGGCACCGCACGCCGCTTTCGCCAACGGCTACCAGATCCACGCGCAGGAATATGACTGCGTGCACGAACCCGCCGTGGCGCATCCGATGGCAAGCGTGCTGGCCGTGCTGCTGGCCGAAGCAAGCCGCGCACCGGTGAGCGGGGCTGACTTTCTGGCCGGCATCGTGGCGGGCGTGGACATCGTGGCGTCGCTGGGCGTCGCGGTAAAATCACCGCTCAAGTTTTTCCGCCCGGCAACCGCCGGCGTGTTCGGATCGATCGGCGGTCTATGCCGCATGCGGCAGCTGACACCGGAAGTTTCGCGCAACGCGCTGGGCTATGGCCTCGCCTTCGCCAGCGGCACGATGCAGGCGCATGTCGAAGGCAAGCCGGCACTGGCGATCCAGGTCGCCGCCGCCGCGCGCTCGGCGATCGAAGCGGCCGACTTGGCACGCCTCGGGTTTGAAGGCTCGCACGGATCGATCGATGGTCCGTTCGGGTACTTGTCGCTGTTCGAGGACGAGGTGGATCTGGAGCCCGTGCTGGCGGACCTTGGCAAGCGTCACCGCATCGAGGAATTGAGCTGGAAGCCGTTTCCCACCGGGCGCGCCGCGCACGGCGCCATCATCGCGCTGCGCAGCCTGATGGAACGGCGCGGCGTCACCGCCGACAACCTTCGGTCCTTCACGTACCGGGCCCCGCCGCTGATCCATCGCCTGGTCGGACGCAGGCCATTTGCGGGCATGAGCGTCGCTTATGCGCGGCTGTGCTTTGCCTGGCTAGGCGCGGTCGTCCTGACGCGCGGCACGATCGACCTTGCCGACTTCACGCCAGAGCGGCTGTCCGACCCCGCGCTGCTGGCGCTGGCCGAACGGATCATGGTGGAGGTCGATGACAACGGCGATCCCGCCGCCTTCGTACCGGCTGTCGGCACCGCAGTGCTGACGAATGGCACGGTTGTCAGCGACAGCGTCTCACGTCAGTTCGGCTCGCCCGAATGGCCGCTCAGCCGTGAGGAGCATCTTGCCAAGGCAGAGCGCTGCCTGTCGTTCGGCGGGCTGGGGCACGCACACCGGGGGCTGGTCGATCTGATCGAGCGGTTCGATGAACTGGACGACGTGGTGCTGGCCCTGGCGGCCGTGATCGAATGAGCCCCTCCCTTCCGCAAGGGAAGGGCTCACTGCGTCAGTGCGGTTCTTCGCCGCCCGATACGTTCATCGATTCGGCGGTGATGTACCCGGACCCGTCCTGGCACAGGAAGGCGACTGCGTTGGCGGTGTCTTCGGGCAGACCGGGGCGACCCATCGGGATGCGCCCGGCCATATCGGCCATATACTGCTCGATGGTCTTGCCCTGCTTTTGCGCGAAGTAGGCATTCTGCCAGGCGCCCAGACCGGTCGTCACGTGATTGGGGCACACGTTGTTCACGGTAATTCCATGCGTCCCCAGCTCCGTTGCCGCTGACCGCACCAGGCCGACCAGCCCGTGCTTGGAGGCCGTGTAGGCCTGCATGTTGGGAAAGCCGCTCTTGGCAGCCTGGCTGGCGATGTTGACGATCCGGCCGCCGCGCCCCTGGGCCACCATGCGCTGCGCCGCCGCCTGCATGCCATAGAACGCCCCACTCAGATTGACGTCGAGCACCGCGCGCCACTCGTCTTCCGAAACGTCCAGCAGCGGCTTGACGATATAGCCGATGCCGGCGTTGTTCACCCAGATGTCGAGGCTGCCGTGCGTGGCCACCGCGTGGTCGGCCAGCGCCTGCACTTCATCGCGGCTGCGCACGTCGCAGGACTTGGCGGAAACCTCGACGCCTTTGGCGCGGATGGCCTGGGCGATTGCGTCCATTTCCGATGACAGGCCGATCATGCCCTCCGGCGTTGCAGCATCGCGCGACGCGCCGACATCGGACAGGACGATATTGGCACCGTCCTCCGCCAGGCGCAGCGCGATCGCCTCGCCCAGACCACCCTTCCGGCCCGAGCCGGTGATGACCGCGGTCCTGCCCGCGAGCGGTTTGGTCATGCAGCCTCTCCGCTGACGGGGCGGGTGAGGATGAACGTGGGCGTCGACCACTCGTTGAATTCGGCGGCGATGCGGCCCATCGCTTCGGTGGAGGCTTCCTGGCCGAACAAGTCCATGTCGTTGATGTCGATGATCTCGATGTAATCGTACGGCGGCTTGTCGTCGCTGCCGAGCAGGCCGGTTGCCTGGAACAGCGTAAAGCCGTCGATCGACGTGAGCGCGTTGACGGTCGGCAGGTCGGTGGTGAGCGCCCAGCGCTCGTAATCCGCCGCGCTTTTGCCGGGCTTGAGGTTCACCAATACGATTATCCGAGTCATACCTGCGTCATCCTCTTGGCTTCTGTGAAGTGTGGTGTCATATGTTATAGAGATATACCAAACGAAGGGAAGCGGCTTCTCGTCATGACACGCTCGAATGTGCCTCCGGCCCAGCCTTACGATGGCCCTCCCGATTACCGTGTGGTCGGGCGTCACGCCGTGTTCCCGCAGACCAATCATGACGAGATCGAGCGAATCAATTTCCTGGCGCAGATGAACCGGCATTTGTCTGCCCGCGTGGTGCCCGGCGTGAAGGCGGCGTACGATAACAAGGTCGCGCCCGGTTTCGCCAAGGCGCAGGGCCGCCCCATCGCTGACCGGCACGAAGCGCGCCGCGCCCTGCTGGAAGACGACAGCTTCTGCCTGTGGTCGGCGCTGCGCCGGATGACGATGGAGCAGCGCCAGCAGGCTGGCCGCTGGACGACGATCCGCCAGCGTGAGGCTTTGGCCGAAACGGCGGCGCAGCTCACCGATGGCGACGAGCGGCTCAAGCTCGATCCCGGCGTGGCCGTGCCCCGGTATGTCTCGGCGGTGGATCACCATTGCATGCCGGGCAGCTATTATACCGAGGCGTTCCCCGGCGATGTCGCCAATGGGGCGAATTACGATCACGGCAACTTCGTGACGACCGCCGGCTTGCTCGGCAAGTACGCCGATGGTGGCGGCCATGCGGTGGTCAAATGGGTAAAGCGCAATTACCCCGATTTCGCGCCGACCAGCATTCTGGAGATTGGCGGCACCGTGGGCCACTCCAGCCTGCCGATCGCGCAGGCTTATCCGAACGCGCACATGACCATCGTCGATCTCGGCGCGCCGGTGCTGCGCTACGGTCTGGCCCGCGCGAAGTCGCTCGGTGTCGATAACGTCAGCTTCGTGCAGGCCAGCGGCGAGGATCTGGCGATCTTCCCCGATGCCAGCTTCGACTGGATCCAGACCACGATGTTCCTCCACGAACTGTCGAGCACCGCGCTTGACAATATCCTGCGCGAATCGCGCCGCCTGCTGAAGCCGGGCGGCATCGTGCTGCATGTGGAGCAGCCGCAATATACGCCCGAGATGCCGTTGTTCGAACAGGCCATGCGGGACTGGGATGCATTCTACAACAATGAGCCGTTCTGGAGCCGCATGCACGAGCTGGATCTGGACGCGCATATGGTCGCCGCCGGCTTCGAACGCGAGAAGCTGATCCACGGCGGCGTGACGGCGGTGGTCGACAAGGACTTGTTCCCCGATGCGGCGGACGACGAAACCGAGGATTACGGTCGCAAGGCGGCCTGGCACGTGATCGGAGCCACGGTCTGATGAGCATCGCTGACGCATTGGCCGAAGCCGGGGCGAAAGCCGCCGGAAAGCGCCCGTACTTTCTGGACCACGAGGTCGAGGCGGTGCTCGCCATCACGATGGCCGCCGTGCAGGAACTCGCCGTCGCCCGCCAGCGGATCGATACGTTGGAGCGTTTGCTGGAAGGCAAGGGCGTGCTCAGCCGCTCCGAGATCGAGACGTTCACGCCCGATCCCTCCGTCGCGATCGAGCGGGCCTTGTCGACCCAGGAATATATCGCCCGGGTCCTGCGCATCGTGCAGCAGCGCAACGAGGCCAACCTGACGAGCGGTGACATCGCCTCCGAGGCGGTCGGCAGCGAACTGGGCGCGCGCTCGTGAGCGAGGCGGAGGGGTTCGAGTTCTCGGTGCCGGTGCTGATTGCTGGCGCGGGGGCTTGCGGCGCGGTTGCGGCACTGGCGGCGCTCAATGCCGGGGTGACCCCGCTGGTGATCGAACGTGATGACCGGCCCGGCGGCTCGACCGGCATGTCGCAGGGCCTGTTCTGTGCGGCGGGAACTCAGTCCCAGCGCGAGCATGGGATTGAGGACAATGCCGACATCTTCTTTGCGGACATTATCGAGAAGGCGAAGGGCCAGACCGACCCGGTGATCGCCAGGGCGCTGGCGGATCACAGCGCACCTACGCTGGAATGGCTGCGCGCGGCGCATGACCTGCCGTGGGAGCTGGATCTGCGTTTCCGCGCGTCCTACGGCAACAGCCGCCAGCGCCTGCATGGCTGGCCCGGGCATAGCGGCGACGACATGGTGCAACTGCTGCACCGGCGCATGAGCGATGCCGGGGTGGACGTGCTGATGGAGACCCGGCTCGTCGACATCTACGTCCAGGGCGACCGCATTATCGGCGTGGCGCTGGAGCGGGCGGACGGCGCCATCGAGAAGGTCGGCTGCGATGCGCTGGTGTTGGCGTGCGGCGGCTTTGGCGCCAACCGCGCCATGACGGACCGGTACATGCCCGAAACCGCAACGCTCAAGTACAACGGACACGAAGGCAGCCAGGGCGAAGCGATCGTCGTGGCCGAGCGGCTGGGCGCGGTGCTGGCGGACATGGGCAGCTATCAGGGCTACGCCATGCTTACCGATCCGCAAGGCATCTCGGTGCCCCCCCCGGTGCTGATCGAGGGCGGGATCATCGTCAATAAACTGGGGAATCGCTTTACGGACGAATCGGCAGACATTGCCGGAATGGTCCATCCCCTGGCGGGGCAGCCGGATGGCCTGGGCTGGGTGATCTACGATGCCCGGATCGAGGAGCGCTGTGCGCAGATCCCGGAACTGGCGCAACTGATGGCGCTGAATGCGCCGAAGATCGCGGAAGATCTTGAGACGCTCGCCAAGCTGACGAGCACCGATCCGGCGCAGCTGGCTGCTGCCGTGGGAGATGTGCAACGAGTCGCAGCCGCGAAAGGCACGGACGCCTTCGGCCGATCGTGGGCCAGCGAAACGCCGCCTTCCGGCCCGTACCGCGCGCTCAAGGTCACCGGCGCGCTGTATCACACGCAAGGCGGCCTGCAGATCGACGGCGCGGCACGGGTGCTGCGCCAGGACGGGACGCCATTTGCGAACCTGTTCGCAGGCGGAGGCTCGGCCCGATCCGTGTCCGGGCCGTCATCGTGGGGCTATTTGCCGGCCATGGGCCTGACCACCGCCGTGGTGTTGGGCCGCCTTGCGGGCGAAGGTGCCGCGCGCGCCAGCGCCGATTGACCGCAGCGCGATCAATCGCGTTTGAAGCGCTTGCAACGCCGAATTTATATGTCATAAACATAATACATATTCGGTCACTGCCATAACTTCGGGATAGATCATGCAACAGGATGGACTGCTGGTGGAACTGCCGGGCACGGATGACCTGCACGCCAAGTTGACGGCCATTGTCGGGGCGGAAAACATCCGCACGGACGACGCATCGCGGCGGCTGCACAGCGAGGATATCTGGACGCCGGTCGGGCCCGTCGTAGCGCTGATCGTCGCGCCCGCAACCGTGCAGGAACTGGCCGCTGCCGTCGCCACGGCACGTGCGGCAGGCTATGCGATCGCGCCGCGCGGTGCCGGCATGAGCTACACCGGTGGCTATGTGCCCGTAGCCGACCGCACAGTCTCGCTCGACATGTCGCGGATGAACCGGGTCGTGCGCATCAACCGGGAAGACATGACCGTGACCGTCGAGGCCGGCGTGACTTGGAAAGACCTGAACGAAGCGCTGGCCCCGCACGGCCTGCGTACGCCGTTCTGGGGGCCGATGTCCGGCCTCAGCTCCACCATCGGCGGCGGTATCTCGCAGCTCAACGCGATGTTCGGCGCGGGCCATTACGGCACCTCGAGCGAGAGCGTGGTTGCGCTGACCGTGGTTGCCTCCGATGGTTCGATCATCCGCACTGGCGCGCGCGGGCCCGGCGGCGAAACCCCGTTCTATCGCCACTTCGGGCCTGATCTGACCGGCATCTTCTGCGGCGACTGCGGCACGCTTGGCATCAAGGCGGAAATTACCTTGCGCCTCATCACCATGCCCGCCGTCGAGGATCACGCCTCGTTCTCGTTCCCCAGCGGCGAGGCGATGCTCGAAGCCATGGCCGAGATCGCGCGCCAGGGCCTGGCGGCGGAAACATGCGCCTTCGATCCCGGGTTGACCGTGGTACGCATGAAGCGCGCTTCGCTCACCGCCGACGTCAAGACGTTGAGCGCCGTCGTCGCCAAGGAGAAGAACTTCGGCAAGGGCATCCTCGCTGCTGCGAAGATCGCGATGGGCGGGCGCAACTTCATCGCCCCCACGGATTATCCGCTCCATGTCATCTGCGAGGGCCGTTCCAAGGCCGCAGTCGATCACGACATGGCGGCAACCCGCAAGATTGCCGCGCAGTTTGGCGGCGCGGAGATCGAGAACAGCATCGCCAAGGTGATCCGCGCCATGCCGTTCCCGGCGCTCAACTCTATGGTCGGCCCCACCGGCGAGGCGTGGGTGCCGGTGCACGGCGTCTGCTCGCTATCCACCGCGCCCCAGGCTTTCGCTGATATCCAGGCGCTGTATGCCGAGCACAAGGCGGAGATGGACGCTCACGAAATCCACACCGGCTTCCTGTTCACCACGATGTCCAGCAATGCGATTGTCGTGGAGCCGGTGTTCTTCTGGCCCCAGGGCTGGCGTCCCGTCCACGAGTCTGCGGTAGAGCCTGCGCACCTCGCGCGCCTGCAGCAGCGCCCGCAGAACGAGGCGGCGACGGCGCTCGTAACGTCGCTGCGCAAGGCGGTGGTGGCGATCTTCGAACGCTATGGCAGCGGCCACTTCCAGATCGGGCGCACGTATCCCTATCGCGAAAGCCGCGATGCGCTGTCCAGGAACCTGCTGGACGGGATCAAGGCGATCATGGACCCCGACGGCGTGATCAATCCCGGCGTTCTCGGCTTCCCGGTGAAGGGCAACGCATGAGCGGGACGTACCGCGCGATCCAGCTCCAGCGATTTGCCGATAGCTTTCGCGCCGCCACGCAGATCGTCACGCTCGATCTGAACGATCCGGCGCCCGGCCAGGTGCTGGTGCGCAATCACTACTGCGGCATCAACGGCATCTTCGACACGCAGATTGCCCGCAACGCCGTCGATTACGTGAAGATCGGCCTGCCCACGCTCACCGGTGTCGAGGCGATGGGCATCGTCGAAGCTGTCGGCGAGGGTGTCACTGAGTTCAACGTGGGAGACGCCGTAGTCACCACGCGCTTTCCCGGCGGTTATCGCGAATGGAACCTGGCGCCGGCATCGCACTTCGTCAAAGTGCCCGAACTCGCGCCCGAATGGCTGGCGCTCGCGTCTACCGGGGTGTCGGCGTCGATGGCTCTGGAGCACATCGGCGCGGTGAAGGACGGCGAAACGGTCGCCATTTCCGCTGCAGCGGGTGGCCTTGGTCACTTGATGGTGCAATTGGCGGTGGAGCGTGGCTGCCATGTCGTGGCGGTGTGCGGCGGCGCGGACAAAGTGGCGTTCGTGCGCAGCCTCGGCGCAGCGCGGGTGATCGATTACCGGTCCGAATCCGTGGCGGACATTCTCGCTGCCGAATACCCTGACAAGCTCGACGTTGCGGTCGATACGGTAAGCGGCACGATCTTCGACGCGTTCCTCAAGAACGTGGCGCCGCATGGCCGGGTGGTGGTGGGCGGCGCGGCGGCGGACCTGGAAGGCCGGCCCGAGATCGTGACGCAGCCGCGCATCGCGCATAGCCTGTACTACAAGGGCGCATCGGTGCGCGGGTTCATGAACGGCCTGCTGACCGAGCAATGGCCCGCCGCGCGTGAGCGGGTGTTCGCTGCCTATCGCTCGGGCACGCTCAAGGTCCGGTTCGACGATCGCGCGTTCACGGGCTTGGATGGCATTTACGACGCGGTCGAACGCCTGCTTTCGGGACAGTCCATCGGCAAGGTCATCGTGGACCTGCGACCGTGACCTGCCCTGCGGCCGCGCATGGCAGCGGCACCGCACATTCCTATTTCATTTCCGTCATTCGCAAGGATTGCCCATGGCTTATCGGCTAGGTGTAGATGTTGGTGGCACGTTCACCGACCTGTTGCTGTTCAAGGAAGATACCGGCGCGTTCTGGCGCCACAAGACGCCCTCCACCCCGCATGACAGTTCGGAAGGCATTCTCAACGGCCTTAACGCGGTTTGCGAGAAGGCGGGCATCACGCCAGCTGACATCGAGGTTTTCCTGCACGGCACCACCGTGGCTACCAACGCGGTTCTGGAAGGCAAGGGCGCGCGTGTCGGCCTGATCGTCACCGAAGGCTATCGCCAGGTCATGCAGATCGCCCGCAGCTTCGTGCCCGGTGGCCTTGCCGGCTGGATCGTTTGGCCCAAGCCCGTACCGCTGGCCGCACTGGAAGACACGGTCGAGATCAAGGGCCGCATGACCGCGCAAGGGCAGGAACTGCGCCCGATCGACGACGAGGACATTCGCGCCGCGCTGCGCAAGCTCAAGGCGCAAGGCGTCGAGGCGCTGACCGTCAGCCTTATGAACGCTTACCTGAACGGCGTGCACGAAGCGCGGGTCGGCGAACTGGCGGCAGAGATCATGCCGGACGTGCCGGTTTCGCTCAGCCACATCGTGCTGCCTGAAATGCAGGAGTACGAACGCACCCTGACGACGGTTGCCAACGCTGCGGTGCGCCCCGTGGTAGGACGCTACGTGCGCAACTTGCGCAACCAGCTGCGCGAGGCCGGTATGGCGGGCAAGCTTTCGCTGCTGCGCTCGGACGGCGGTCTGATGACCTCGGAGAAGTCCGAAGAACATCCCGTCTCGCTGCTGATGTCGGGCCCGGCCGGCGGTGTTACCGGCGCGATCTGGGTCGGCAAGAACAGCGGTATCCGCAACATCCTGACGCTGGACGTGGGCGGCACCTCCACCGACGTCGCGCTGATCGAAAACCTGGAAGCGCGCCGCGTGCGCACCACCGAAGTCGGCCACCTGGCGGTGCGTGCCTCCGCGCTGGACGTGAAGACGGTGGGCGCGGGCGGCGGTTCGATCGCGTATGTGCCCGAACTGACGGGCGCCTTGCGCGTGGGCCCGCAGTCCGCCGGCGCCGTGCCCGGCCCGGTCGCGTACGGCAAGGGCGGTACGCTGCCGACCGTGACGGACGCCAATGTCGTGCTGGGCTACCTGCCCGAAGCGCTGCTGGGCGGCACCTTCAAGCTGGACCGCGAAGGTGCGATCAAGGCCGTGCAGGGCATTGCCGATGCGCTGAAGATCGACCTGTACGCTGCGGCGCGCGGCATCATCGACATTGTGAACGAGAACATGTTCGGCGCGCTGCGCATGATCTCTGTGCAGCAGGGTTACGACCCGCGTGACTTCGCGCTGATGGGCTTTGGCGGCGCCGGCCCGATCCACGTCAACGCGGTGGCGCGCCTGATGGGAAGCTGGCCCGCCGTCTCGCCCGTCTCGCCGGGCGTGCTGTGTGCGCTAGGCGATGCGACCACGCGGATGCGCACCGAAACCGCGCGCTCGTTTTCCACCCTTGCCTCCAAGACGTCCGCCGAAGACCTGCTCTCCGTGCTGGCCGAAATGGAGCAGCAGATCCGCGAGGAACTGCGGGCCGAGGGCGTGGCTGAAGGGGACATCGACGTCGTTTTCGAAGTGGATGTGCGGTACTCGGGCCAGGCCTTCGAAGTGCCGATGGAAGTGACCATCGACCAGCTGCGTGACAAGGGCATCGCTGCCCTGACTGAACGCTTCGATGAAGAGCATTTGCGGCTGTTCACCTTCAACATGGACAGCGAGCACGAGATCGTGAATTTGCGCGCCGTGGCCCTGGGCCAGGCGCTCGACCTGCCGGCGGCCCGTCTGCCGGAAGGCAACGGCGATCCCGCGCATGCCAAGCTGCGCGACCATCAGTTGTACATGGATGGGCGCATGCAGCCGGCGGTGATCTACGATCGCGCCAGGCTGAAGGCCAAGGACGTCATCAAGGGTCCTGCCATCGTCATCGAGATGGACTCCACCACGCTCGTCGAGGCGGATTGCATCGCCACGGTCGACGCGGTCGGCAACATCCTCATCACTCTCGCCGACGCCTGATCGAAGGACGCCAAGATGCCCGCACGGATCATCCAGACCAACGCAGCCGCCTTCGAGAAGAAGGTCATCGACCCCGTAACCCTCGACATCATCGAGAACGCCTTGCGCAATGCCCGCGTGGAAATGGACGCCACCTTGGTGCGCACCGCGATGTCGCCCGGCATCCGCGAGCAGGGTGACGCCTTCCCGCTGATCGCAGACCACAAGGGCCGCATGATCGTGGGCCAGTTCGGTTCCTACATCGGCCCGTTCCTGGACGGGTACGAAGGCACCGTGGAAGAGGGCGACCTCATCATGCTGTCCGATCCGTATTCGGTGGGCGGTGCGGTCAGCCACAGCAACGACTGGCTCGTGCTGCTGCCGGTGTTCAAGGACGGACGCCTGATCGCCTACACCTCGATGTTCGGGCACCAGTCCGACATCGGCGGCATGGTCGCCGGCTCGATGCCGATCGTCGCGACCTCGATCTTCCAGGAGGGCGTCCGCATCCCGCCGGTGAAGATTTACAAGCAGGGCGTCTACAACGAGGACATCGTCAAGCTGATCATGCATCAGGTCCGCACGCCGGACTGGTGCAAGGCTGATCTCAACGCCCTGATCGCCTCGTGCCGCGTGGCCTCGCGCCGCGTGATCGAGATGGCCGGGCGCTTCGGAGATGACGTGTTTGTCTCCGCTTGCGAGGAACTTCTGGCGCGCAACCACAAGGCGATGGCGCAACTGATCGACACCGCGATCAGCGAGGAGAAAGTCAGCTTCGAGGACTACATCTGCGACGATGGCATGGGCTTTGGCCCTTACAAGATCAAATGCACGATGTGGCGTGAGAACGGCCGGGTGGTCCTGGACTTTGACGGCACCGACCCGCAGTCCGTCGCCTCGATCAACTTCTTCCTCAACGAGAACATGATGCGCATGTTCTTCGGCATCTACATGATCATGGTCTTCGATCCGCAGATCCTGTTCAACGACGGCTATTACGACCTGATCGACGTGCGCATTCCGGAAGGTTCGCTGCTCAAGCCACGCTTCCCGGCGGCGCTGTCTGGCCGCACCCACGCGCTGGGCCGCATGTTCGACATTCTCGGCGGCTTGCTGGGCCAGAAGACGCCGGAGTTCCTGACGGCGGCCGGCTTCTCGTCCAGCCCGCACTTGTTCTATTCCGGGTTCGACAAGGCGGGCGAATACTTCCAGCTGTTCCAGATCGGCTTTGGCGGCATTCCCGGTCGTCCGCTAGGCGATGGGCCGGATGGCCATTCGCTGTTCCCCAATTTCACCAACGTGCCCAACGAGTTCCTCGAACGCTATTTTCCGCTGGTGATCGAGCGTTACGAGACGGTGGCGGACTCCGGCGGGGCAGGCCTGCACCGCGGCGGCAATGGCATCATCATGTCCTACCGCTTTCTGGAGAAGGGCAAGATCGCGATCCATGACGACCGCTGGTTCGTGCCGCCCTGGGGGGTCAACGGCGGCGCACCGGGCGCGCGGGCGCGCAAGATCCTGGAAAAGCCGGATGGGTCGCAAACCATCGTCGGCAACAAGATCGAGGATCTTGAGGTAGAGGCGAACGACGTGCTCCACTTCATCACCTGGGGCGGCGGCGGCTGGGGCGATCCGTTCGAGCGCGATCCTGCGCTCATCGCCAAGGAGATCGAGCAAGGTCTGGTCACGGCCGAAGGCGCGAAGGCCTACGGCGTGGTGATCGGCAGCGACGGCACGGTGGACGAGAGCGCCACTCAGGCGCTGCGCGCCCGCCTGCGCGATGAGCGCGGTGAGATCGCGGTGTTCGATTTCGGCCCCGATATCGAAACCTTGCGTCGAGAGTGCGAAGCGCAAACCGGCTTGCCCGCCCCGCGCGCGCCGCAGTGGGAGCATTTCGCGCAGGCTGCCGAATAAGGCAATTTTACGGGCGACACCGGGCGCATGGCGCTTTAGCCTTCGGTGTCGCCCTATTATCCAGCCCGTCACTCGGCCGCGATACGACGGCGGAGGATGGACGCAGGAGAGGGTTGAAAACGATGAATGCAGCGCACCGGCAGCGGTATCGCGCCTGTCAGCGCACGGCGGTCGATGCCGCCGCGCTCATTCCATCGGGCGCCAAAGTGGCGATGGCGCTGGGCGCCGGGCAACCGCCGGCGATTCTGTCCGCTCTCGCCCAGGCGGCAAGGGCTGGCACCGTGCGGGACGTGCACATCTATTACCTGTTGTGCACCGGCATTGCCGGGGCAAGCGTGTTCGACTTCGATCTGCACGATCGCGTTGTGCCGATGAGCTACTTTCATGGCGGCGTGGAGCGTGCACTGGATAAACGCCGGGCGTCCAGCGGGCTGCCGCCGGTCGATGTGCTGCCCTGCCACTTCAGCCAGGTGCCGCGTTCGATGACCGAGCATGTCGGCGTGGATACCCTGATCGCAACCGTTGCGCCGATGGATGCGGACGGCAATTTCAGCCTGGGCACCAGTACCGACTATTCTCTCGCCGTTGCCCGCAAGCGCGGCGTGCGGATCATCCTGGAGGTGAACCGCAACATGCCTTACGTGCGCGGCGATTGCATGATCCCGATCGCGGACGTGACAGCGCTGGTCGAAAATGACGTCGACGACCTGCCAAGCCTGCCACCGGCGCCGCGCAGTGCCACCGACGATGCAATCGGGGCGATCATCGCCGGGCTCGTAAACGATGGTGATTGCCTGCAGATGGGGATTGGTGCCCTGCCGGATGCGGTGTGCGCCGGGCTTGCCGGGCATCGCCATCTGGGCATCCACACCGAAATGATGACGCCGGGCTTGTCCATGCTGATGCAAAGCGGCGTGGTCGATAACAGCCGCAAGCAGATACACGCGGGCACCTCCGTGTTCACGTTCGCGCTGGGCGACAAGCCGTTGTACGCGTTCCTCGACGGCAATCGCGATGTGGAAGCCTATCCGGTCGAATACGTGAACAATCCCGGCATCATCGCCCGTAACGACAATGTCGTGTCGGTGAACGCCACGCTCCAGATCGATCTCGACGGGGCCTGCAACTCGGAATACGTCAACGGACGCCAGTATAGCGCGTCGGGCGGTCAAGTCGATTTCGTGCGCGGGGCCTATGCGTCCAGGGGCGGGCGATCCATCATCGCCTGCCATGCCACCGCCGCGGGCGGCACGATCTCCCGCATAGTGCCGCGTTTGACAGGGCCCGTCACCACGCCGCGCAACGACACGCATATCGTGGTCACCGAATTCGGTTGGGCGGACCTGAAGGGCAAGACCACCCGGCAACGCGCCGAAGCGCTCATCGCCCTTGCCCACCCGTCTTTTCGCGAAGATCTCGCGCGGGGCGTTTTTTAGAGGTGATCGAGAGTTGAGGCGTGGCTGAAAGCTGCGACCCTGTTGCCCTCGCCGAACGCCACGCCAGACAGCGCCTCGGCAAAACGCAATTGGCGTTTATCGTGCTGCAGTGCAATATACGCGCCATGCAGAACCTGTTTCGAATCGCTTTCTGGCTGGCACTCGTGTTCGCCGTGATCATGGCGCTTGTCCCCCATCCGCCGGAATTCCCTGGCGAGCCGGGGGACAAGTTCCAGCATATGCTGGCATTCGCCACACTCGCGGTGCTGGGCGTGCTGGGATACCCGCAGATACCAAAGCTCAGGATCGGGTTGGGTCTGGTAGTGTTGGGGGCGGGGATCGAGATCGCGCAGATGATCCCGCAATTGCATCGCGATGCCGAATGGAGCGACCTGGCTGCCGATACCTGTGCGGTGATGGTCATGATCGCGCTGGCGGCGCTGGCGCTGCGCACCATTCGCGCCAGGCGCTGAACCAGCCTGTTCGCTTGCGCGTCACTCCCGGTCGAGAAAGTCCCGAACCAGCGCGACAGCATCTGACGTGGAAGCGTCCAGGAAGCCGTGGCCCCATTCCGGCTTGTCGACGATGTGGCCGTCAACCATCAAGGCTGCGGCACGCGGCGTGAATTGCACAAGGTCGTCGTCAGGGTTGATGACCATGATCGGCTGCTTGACCTCCGGCAGCCCCATGTCGGGCTGGTGATTGAACGCGGCGCGATGGCCGTACCATGCCCGGTTGCGGCCAAGCAGGCCATCGGGAAACATGTCCGCCACCGCCTCCAGATCAAGCCCGTGACCGAGGTTGTGATGTGAAAAGCTGCGCCATCGTTTCATCACGTGTTCGCCGTCAAGGCTGGGCAGGATGGGCTGGTACAGACTGCGCATCGCTGCACGTTCCTCATCATTCAGCAGCGGCGCGGAAACGAGGACGATGCGGCGGATCTGTTCGGGCCGCATGCGGGCAAGATCGCAGGCAATCAGCGATCCGGTATGATAGCCCATGATATCCACGGGCCCTTCGATCCCCAGCGCGTCGATCACGGCCGCCATCGCGCGCGCGTAGTCGGATATTTCGGGCAACTCCTCCGGCGTGTCCGACATCCCGAAACCGGGGGTGTCTACCGCAACGGCCAGTCTGTCCTCCCCCATCTGCGCGATGAACCTGGCATATATGCGCCCGCTCATTGGGCTCATGTGAAAGCAGAGCAGGGGCGGACGCTGGGGGGACGAAGGCCCTGCAACCCGAATGTGTATCTGCCCGAAGGGACCGTCCACATACCTTCTACGAACAGCAACCATGCGTAGCTCCATTTTCACGAAACGGGGAATTGTGTTGAGCGGCGATCAGCATGACGGCACCGTCAGGCGGACAGGATCTCCAGCGCCTGATACCAGGCACCGTTAGGCGCTTTGACCGTGGCGATCACCGCGTCTCCCAAGCCTGGGATCGCTACCTGGGCCGTCTTTACGCCTGCCGCCTGCGCAACAGCCGCAGCATTGCGTACCCGGACGGTCGCACCCAGCAGCCCACGGTTGGGCGGAGAGGAAGCGGCGTGCAGCGAGCGTTGCGATCCGGCTGGCAGGCCGTAATCGATCACCCCGAAATAAGGTTCGCGCTTACAGGTGCCCACGTTCCAGGCGCGGAGCCGCAGCTGCTGCGTGCTGCCGACCATGGCGTCAAAGCTGGCATCCTCCAATCCGTATCGATGGATGACGTCCAGACCCAGCACGCGATCGAAGAATGCGAGTGTTGCCGCCGAATCCTGCACCGGCCCTGAAATGCTTTGCGGTTCGCTGACCAGGCGGTCCCGAACGGTGGCCAAGTCGGCGAACAGGCCGGCATCGCCGGAAATCAGCGCACAGACAACGCCGTCCGGACCCCACAAGTGCGCTTCCTGATAGCGGCCTTCCGGCGTGTCATACTCCGCGATTTCGGGCTTGAAGAGAAAACCGGTGCGCTCGATCGCGGCGCGCGCGGCTGGCAGGTCGGGCGCGTAGAAGTCGATCACCTTGAGCGCATCGCAATCCGAACCGCGAGACGGATCGCGGATCTGCTCGCCGCCTACGGGGATAAACTGGACGAGCCGGATACCGAAAGCCGTTCCGGGCGTAGCAAGCGTAACTTCACGCGAACCGTCGGACTCGATGCCCCAGATAGCGCGCGTTTCCGCAGCGGTCCGGTCGCAACGCCCTGCCTCGACCAGCCCGAATGCCGCGAACAGGGCGATATGCGCATCAAGGTCGCTTGAGGAGATGATCGGCCCGTGGATCGAAAGTGTTTCGGGCCGGGTCTGGTCCGGTGTGGCCATGTCAGAAACGCTCCATTTCGCGCGTCGGGTAAGAAAAGCGATGCATCAGTCGGCGCGGCGTTCGCGTGCGAGTGTGACCTTGAATAACCGTTCGTCACGAAACCAATGCCAGGTCCGCGCCCGGCTCTGGCCATCGGGACTCACCTGGATCATCTCGCACACGCGGATCGCGGGATCGTTCGCATACGTGAAGTTGAGATACACGGTCTGCTCGTCGATTTCGGACATCCAGCCGACCAGGCGATCACGCCACTCCAGCCGATCGTTGCGATAGTCGGCGAGCAGTTCGATCCGGGTTTCGCGCCCGTCTCTCCAACGATTGTGGATGCGCAGGCAAAAGTCTGCAGCGCCATCAGTGGGAAAGTCCGAATCGGTATCGACCGCGTGTTCGTCGATCAGACCGCCAGCGGGATCAAGATGGGTATACGTGCCTGTCCATCGGCCACATCCCCTTGCAAGCACCGGGAAGCGCTGGGCCATGTCGGTCATTGATCCATCTCCGCCTGACTGCACGTTCGGTCAGGCTAATATGTATTATCTGTATGTCAATTAAATGCCTTGGCCACGTCGTGCAGCACTGCGGCAAGATTACGCGCGGCAGTGAGGGGCCGGGTGCTGCGGCGCATGAACAGGAACGCCGCCCGCCGCTGTTCGAAGCCAAGCGCTGGCAGCGCCGCAACAGTACCGGACGCCAGATCGGCGCGCAAAACGCCTTCACCCATCAGGCAGATGAAGGGCTCTTCCTGTAGCAGTCCGCGCGCCAGGTCGGCGGATTCCGATCGCAGAACGTAGGCGGGCGGGGGCAGACGGTGAGCCGCGAACACCGCGTGTATGCGATCGAGCCGGCCTGACCGGCGCGGCACGATCCACGGATACTCCAGCAGCTGCGCGATCGTTACGCTATCGTGCCGGAGCAGCGGATGCGCCGCACCCACCACCAGGGCATCGCGCTCCTCCAACAAAAAGGTTTGCTGCAGGCGATCATCGATCTTCACGCCATCCTCCGGCGCGCTGAGTACGAGATCGAGATCGCCCGCCAGCAAACCGTCAAGCAGCGGGGCAGAGAAGCCCACGTCCACCGACACCGTGGCTTCCGGCCAGCGCTGCCGAAAGCGGCTTATCGCGCGTGGTAGCACGGACTGGGCAAGGCTGAGGCTGGCGCCGATGGCCAACTGCTGCGTGTCCGCTTTGCTCAGAGCGTGAAGTTCCGCCGCCGCCAGCCCGTATTCGGCGAGGATGGCGCGTGCATGGGCGACAAGCAGTTCGCAATGCGGGGTTGGCCGTGCTCCCGCGCGGCCGCGTTCGAACAGCCGATTGCCAACGGCATCTTCCAGCGCCTTGATGCTCTTGCTGATCGCCGGCTGGCTGATGCTGATGGTCTGTGCGGCTTTGGCAAACGAACCCGCGTCCACCACTGCGACCAGATGGCGCAGCTTGGCGGGATCGATGCGCATGAAGTCCATAACCAAGTGTTATGGATAATGCCCGGATCTGCAATAGCCTGGCTCGTCCGATGATGAGAACTTGCGCATACCAACTATGGAGCGGCCACGATCATGCCAGCCGATACGACGCCCGCCGATGCTCTTGGCACAACCGTTGCGGATCGCAGCTTGCGCATCGCCACGGCGTTGTCCGCCGAAGTGATCGTACTGCGCGAGCGTCTGGCGATCATCGAGCGGCTGGCCGCAGAGCGCGGTGTGTTCAGCGGTGCTGACATCGACGGTTATCAGCTATCGCCAGAGGCTGCCGCAGAGGCGAAAACCAAGCGGCTCTCGTTCCTGGAACGGGTGTTCGGCGCGCTGCGGGCATGAAAGGGGAGTCTGAAATGCACGAAACCCCTCATGCCATGATGATCCCGGCCCCCAGCGACGATGCGTCGCGCGAAGCGTATTGGGGGGAGTTGCAAACCTTTCTGGAAGCGCAGGTGCGCCCGACGTTGCGGGCCCATTACGACAGCGTCGTCGCGCCACGGCTTAACCAGGCGCTTGGCCGTGCCCCGGATCGGCACGCGATTGCCGAAGCGATGCTTGAATACGAAGCCAACCGGGCGTGGTACATCGCGCGCACCGAAGCGCAGCGGCAGGCCTTCGACGCGTCGCGCGCCATCGTGGAGGGGCAGCTCCCGGCGTTGACGGCGCGCGCGGCGGCGCTGGGCAATGGTCCGGCGCGGCTGGAGCTGGACCCGGACCTGGCGTTCCCCACCTACATCCAGCCAGAGCCGCACAACATGGCCGGTGGCTACGATGACACGGGTAAACGCGATCCGCTTGCCGCCGGCGCTACATACGATCGCGCGCTGGCCGTGCATCGCGTCGCCGCGATGGGCCCGCTGGTCGATGATGTTGGCCACAGCATGGCCGCCAAGCTGATCGCGGCATTTCCCGATTTCGCCCCCTCGCGCATCCTGGAGATGGGGTGCACCGTGGGCCACACGCTGCTGCCGTTCAAGCAGGCCTATCCGCAAGCCGAGGTCATCGGCATCGATGTGGCAGGCGCCTGCCTTGCTTTCGGTGCTGCGCGCGCGTCCGCGCTGGGCGTGGCGGTGACGTTCAGCCAGCGCATGGCGGAGCGGACCGGCTACGCGACAGAAAGCTTCGACCTCGTGTTCTCGCGCATTCTGCTGCACGAAACCTGCGACCAAGCCACGCGCGATATCTTTGCCGAATGTCACCGCCTGCTGCGGCCCGGCGGCATCATGTTCCATTCGGACGCGCCGCAGTTCGATGAACTCGATCCCTACACGCAATCGCTGCGGGACTGGGACATCCGTTGCAACGCGGAGCCGTTCATGGATGGCTATTATGCAATGAACCTGGAGGACGAGTTCGCGCACGCCGGCTTCGATCGGGCAAACATGTTCCGCCTCTACGCGCCCAGCCTGATCGTGCAACAAGGCTTTCGCGCACAGGAAACGCGCACAAGCGGCGGGCGCTATTTCCTGGCTGGCGCACGCAAACCGCTTTGAAAGGTAGGGTTGGCGAGGATAGCAATGCAAGGCGCCGCCTCCGACAGCGCCTTGATGACAAATTGATTCGCCAGTGGGCGTCTGCCTACAAGGGATGGTGCCCGGTTCTGCGCTTGCCGTCAGAATGCAGCCGTCAGGGAGGCGACGAGCGCGGCGTTGGCTATCGAGCCCGAACCGTCCTGCCCCTTGCTGAAATTGGGTTGCAGCCGCGCGGCCCTCGCCGCCGTAATGTCGGTATCGATGTAGGACAGGTTCAGGGTGAGATTGCGCCACGTCGTGTCCATGCCGATCGACCAGTCCCAGTACTTTCCGGTAGGGGAAACGCTGGTGCCGTTCGGACCAAGGCCCGGGTTGCCGTCGGAGTGCCCGATATGCGCCTTGGCGGTGAAAGGCGTGCCGCCGATCGCAAGGGCGCCGTCACCCCACACGTACAGGTTGTCCTGCTTCTGTCCGCGACTGTTCGGCGCATTCGATACATTAGCGAGCGCATACTGCTTGGGCGCATAGGCGATGCCGCCGGTCAATGTGGCAGGTCCGGTGGAACCTGACAGCTTGACGTAGGGTTCGGCGAAATCGGTATCGTTCGCGCCGCCCGGATACATGTACCAGGTCAGGCCAACGTCGAGCGTGGCGTTTTTGCCCAACTTGGCCTTGTAGCCACCGATCAGGTCGAGTTCCATGTTGGCACCCCCGAAGGTGCCCCATCCCGCGAGGTTGGAGGCCCAGGTGCCGACATAGACGCCGCTTTCATGACTGACGGTCAGGCCGCCCTGAATAGCCATGTGATCGTCAGACTGTGAAACCCCGCGAAACCTGTAGTCGGTCGCAATCGCGACTGAACCGGAAACGGTAATGGGTGTGGTCGCCGCATCCTCCTGCGCACGCGCCGCCAGAGGGACAAGTGCGGTGATCAGTGCTGCGGCCGTAACGATGGATTTCATGGGGTTCCTCATTGGATTGCTTCGCATCGGGCGAAGCGCTTCGAGGAGGCCCAAGTAGATCAGGACCGCGTTTGATATCGAGAGTACGCGCGCGGCTATCGCATTGTATTTCCGCATGAACGAGGCGCGGCGGGTGGCGAAACATCAAAGGCCGGTGCGATTAACATCGCCGCGCATGCGCTTAGCTTCAGCGGCGGCGACGCGGCGCTGTCCTATGGCAGCTTCAACTTCGTTCAGGGCAAGGCCACTGTGACGGGACCGATCACCGATACGCTTGCCTTCCGCGTCTCCGGCGTCAGCACCCGCCGCGATGGCGTGATCGACAACATTCGTACCGGCGCCAAGGAGAACGCGGGCTTATCCTGGCCACGCCAAGTGATCCGCGCACGATCGGCGTGACGTTGCGCTTCAGCCAGCAGTTCGTGCTGATGATCGCTTGGGGATCACCACGGCACATCCGTGTTGAAGCGGTCCACATAGCGCAAGCCCCGTTTGCCGCGATTGGCCTCTATGGTGTCGACCACATGGGGGATGCTGTCCGCGATCGAGAGCGGTGCTTCGTCGCCGCCCATGTCAGTGCGAACCCAGCCGGGCGCCATGAGCAACAAAGCGTGTGCGTCGCTCGCGTGATGCGCGGCATAGCCTTTCATCAGCATGTTCAGCGCCGCCTTGCTCGATGAATACAGCGGCCAGAACCCGGTGCCGTTGGCGATGCTGGCAAGGCCGGATGTCATGATCGCGATCACGCCGCCGTCGACGACTCGTTCGTCCAGCAGCTCGACCACGCGCACCGGGGCGAGCGCGTTCGTCAGCATCATGTCGACAAAATCCTGCTCGTTCACGTCGACCGGGGTCTTGTCGTTCGACAGCGCGATGCCGGCATTGACGAACAGCACGTCGATCTGGCGGCCATCCAGTTTGGCATGCAATGCGCGAACGGACTGCACATCGAGGATGTCCAGGTTCTCGATGACAAGCGCATCACCGAAGCGGCCCGCCAGTGCATCCAGCCTGGAAGAATTTCCGCGCGTGGTCGCGATGACGTGCCAGCCCCGGCGCAGCCATTCTTCGGCGAGCGCAAGGCCCAGGCCGCGCGAGGCGCCGATGATCAGGACGGTTTGGCGTGCCATGGTCTTCTCCAAAGTGTGGTGTTGTCAGAACTTCGTTGTAACGATTGAAGTGCCGCCGTTGACGCAAAAATCTTGGGCGGGGATGAACCGGGCATCCGGGATGGCCAGACACGTGCCGCTCGATCCACCATAGGTTCCTGCCGTGACGTTGAATACTGCTCATCGAAGCCTGCCGATTTTGCCGTCTAATCCATTCCGGCGCGAGAGCTTAGATATACGGCATGGCGACAGGAACGCTTTCACTCCACCCGGTGGCCCACGCGCGCAGCGGCGGCTGGAGCGCTGTCTTCGCATTGACCTTGTGCGTCGCCACATTGATCGCGTCGGAATTCATGCCCATCAGCATCCTGACCCCGATCGCCTCCGATCTGGGCGTCACCGAAGGAAATACCGGACAGGCCATCGCAGTATCCGGCCTTTTCGCCGTGCTCACCAGCCTGAGCTTGTCCTGGCTCACGGCAGGCATGGACCGCCGCACGCTGCTGCTGGGTCTGGCGGTGCTGATGCTCGTATCGGGGCTTACGGTCGCGCTTGCACCCAACTTCGCAGTGTTCATCGTGGGCCGTGCGCTGATCGGCATCGTCATCGGCGGCTTCTGGTCGATGTCTGCCGCCACGGTCATGCGGCTGCTGCCTGAAAACGGCGTCCCGCGCGGCCTTGCGATGTTGAACGGTGGCAATGCGCTGGCGACTACCGTCGCGGCCCCGCTCGGCAGCTTTCTTGGCCAATACATCGGCTGGCGCGGCGCCTTTTTCGTTGTCGTGCCACTTGCGATCATGACCTTTGTCTGGCTCTGGCGCACCCTGCCGCAGATGCCTTCCGCACGTGGGGGAAAAGCCGCCAGCGCGCTGGGCGTCTTGCGCAAGCCCGCCGCGCGGCTGGGCATGGCGGCGGTGGCGCTGCTGTTCATGGGCCAGTTTGCGCTGTTCACCTATCTGCGCCCGTTTCTGGAGACTGTTACCGATCTGAGCATTTCGCTGCTCTCGCTGGTGCTGCTCGCTATGGGTGCAGCCGGATTGATCGGCACCTGGCTGATCGGGCGCGTCATCGCCAGAAGCCTTACCACCACGCTGATTTTCGCGCCTCTTGTGATGGCTGCGATCGCGCTCGGGCTGGTTGTCACCGGCACGATTCCGGTGGCGACAGCGGCGCTTCTTGCGGGCTGGGGCCTTGTCGGCACCGCCATTCCTGTCGCCTGGTGGACCTGGCTGAGCCGGACGCTGCCGGAGGATGTGGAGGCCGGTGGTGGCCTGATGGTGGCTGTGGTTCAGCTTGCCATCACGCTGGGCGCAGGGGGCGGGGGCGTACTGTTCGACGTTGCCGGCTACCGCGCCACCTTCATCGCCAGCGCGGCCTTGCTGATCGGCTCTGCCGTTCTTGCACTGCTCGGCGCGCGGCGTTCGGCAACAACCGCTACAGCCCCGTCAGTCGCCTAGACACGAATGCCGATAGTCCTGACGATCCTGGCTACAGCCGCTGCGTTGCAGGCCACCGCCAATCCGCAACCGACAAAATTCGAAACTGGAGCAGTAAATATGGACATCATGCGCAAGGATGACATGAAGACCGTCGCCGGCCCCGCCGAGAATTTTACCGGCACGGTGACGATTACCGGGCAATTCGCGCGCCCCGATCCGTCGCGGGTAAGCGGGGCGATCGTTCACTTCGAGCCTGGCGCGCGGACGGCATGGCACACCCATCCGGCCGGCCAGACTCTGATCGTGACCGAGGGCGTCGGCTGGACCCAGATCGAAGGCGGCGCGAAGCTGGAGTTCCACGCTGGCGACATTTTGTGGTGCCCCGCCGAGCATAAGCATTGGCATGGCGGAACGCCTCATGCCAGCATGACTCACATTGCGATCCAGGAGGCGGTAAACGGGACGCCGGTGACCTGGATGGAAAAAGTGACAGACGAGGAATATCTCGCGCCGCTTGGCTCAAAAGTCATCGCCCCCTGATCGCGGTGCTTTCGACAAGGAGGTTTTTTGAAGCGTATCTGACCAAGGGGATCCCGCCTCACGCCGATTTCCTCAAGAGCATGGCGGATGCGCGGGATCCGCTCGTGCAGGCCGGGGTCGGCTATTACGAGCATTTCCCTATGATGCCGTTGCGCACACGGGGCTGACGCGCCGCCAGCGTTGACATACGGGCGCTATCGCGAATTCTAACCGTACCCTTCAGGTTCGTGGCGATGGCGCGGCACGTTTATGTCGGCGTCTCCGTTGCACCCTTGATCCAGCTTCGCGTTGCCGAGAGTATCTCGTCTGCCAGCGGCACCTCGCCGACAGCGCGTGCGAGCACGACGGCGCCGACCATGGCTGCCCATTGCCCGATCGCGGCTTGCCGGCGTTCCCCGTCACTCGCTGCCGGCATGCTTTGAACAAGCCGCGCCAGCTGTGCTTCGACGCCTGATGCCATCGCCGCCTTGGCCTCCGGCGTTTGCAACCGCATCAGGCCTGCAAGGCTTGCCGTAGGGCAGCCCTGGGCCGGCGTGTCGCGGTGCGCGGGCGACAGATACGCATCGACCAACCCGCCAAGCTCCGCCGTGGCGACGCGGTCGGGTGACAGGCTGTGCGCCACTACAGCTGCGATCAGCGCATCTTTCGATTCGAAATGGCCGTAAAAGCCGCCGTGGGTAAGACCTGCGGCCTTCATCACGTCCGCGACGGTCACCGCATCGAAACCGCGCTCGCGAAACAGGCGTCCGGCTTCTTCCAGGATACGGACGCGGTTGGCGTCCATCTGCTTTCGGCTGACTCGCATTTTGAAACCTCCTGCGGTGCGCTTGACATATAAATGATGATGATCATATATGATTTTACATGACAAATGTCATCCAAAATCCATCACCACGAAGGATCAGCCCATGACCGCACCAAAAGTTCTCATAACCGGCGCCTCGTCCGGCATTGGCGCCATATATGCAGACCGCTTCGCCAGGCGCGGGCATGGCCTGGTGCTGGTGGCGCGCGATGCGGCGCGAATGGAGGCGCTGGGCAACCGACTCCATGCGGAAACAGGCGTCAATATCGATATTCTGCCGGCCGATCTGGGCAAGGAGGCCGGGGTGGCGAGCGTCGAAGCGCGCTTGCGGGACGATGCCGATATCGGCGTTCTGGTCAACAATGCCGGGCTCTCAGTGGGCGGCCCTTTCGAAACGCAATCGCAGGCCGATCTCAGCAACCTTGTTGCCGTGAACGTGGTCGCCGTTCAGCGGCTCGCTCATGCCGTGGCCCCCCGCTTTGTCGCCGCCGGAACCGGGACGATCATCAATGTCGGCTCGGTGGTGGGGCTGGTGCCGGAATTTGGCCAGGCCGTTTATGGTGCCACCAAGGCATTCGTCTTGTTCCTGTCCCAGGGGCTGGCGCACGAACTGGGACCGAAGGGCGTTTATGTTCAGGCGGTTCTGCCGGCTGCGACTGCAACCGAGATCTGGAGCCGAGCCGGCGCGGACCCGGCGCAAATTCCCCCGCTGATGGGCGTTGACGCGCTGGTCGATGCGGCGCTCGTCGGGTTCGATCGCCGCGAACCGGTCACCATTCCGCATCTGCACGACGCGGCGCAGTGGGACACGTATCAGGCGGCGCGCGTGGCGATGATTCCGGGGTTTGCGCAGACGGTGCCGGCTCCGCGCTATAGGGCCGATCTGACGTGAAGGCGTTCGTCCTTGATGCATACGGCAAAGGTGCGCCGCTACGCCTTGCCGACGTGCCCGATCCCATCATTGGCGCGGATGATGTGTTGATCGAGATTCACGCCGCCAGCCTCAATCCCCTCGACAGCAAGATCCGGGACGACGCTTTCAAACAACTGCTGGCAAACAACTGCTGGCATACAAGCCGCCGTTGATCCTTGGTCATGATGTTGCCGGCAAGGTGGTGAAGGTCGGGCGTGCGGTGCGCGGGTTCGCTGTCGGCGATGACGTCTATGCCCGCCCGCGTGATGGGCGGATCGGCACGCTTGCCGAACTGATCGCAGTTCCGGCGGCGGACGTGGCGCGCAAGCCTGCATCGCTGTCCATGGAGGACGTCGCGGCATTTCCACTGGCGGCGTTGACGGCGTGGCAGGCGCTGGTTGAGCGTGGCAAGCTAACCGCGGGCCAGAAGGTTCTGATCCACGCCGGATCAGGCGGCGTTGGTGTGGTTGCGATCCAGCTTGCCAAGCATCTTGGCGCGACCGTCGCCACGACCGCCAGCAGCACAGGCGCCGATCTGATGCGCCGGTTTGGGGCGGATATCGTTATCACCTATAAGACGCAGGATTTCAGCACGCGGCTTACAGGCTACGAACTCCTCCTTGCCAGCCAGGATGCCAAAACGCCGGCGCGGCCGGTCGGGGTGTTGAAGCCGGGCGGCATGCTCATCTCGTTGTCGAGGCAGCCAGCTCGCGCAGATCGCGGCGCTGGTCGATGTCGGTGCGATCACGCCGGTGATCGACCGCCGGTTTCCCTTCGTCGATGTCAACGCGGCCTTCGCCTATCTCGATACGGGCCGCACCAAGGGCAAGGTCATCGTGTCACTGGATCGAGGGTAGGCCTGCATTCGGCCATTGCTTGCTCCTGCGAGGCGTCCTCTATCGCTTGGTAAAGCGTGAAAGGATCGTGCACGGGCCTCCCCAGCGCGCTTTCGAATGCGGCTTGCGAAGACGAATTTTTATACGTGTCGGCGGGGCCGCCGGCCAGATTGGAGCGGAAGATCCCGGCCGCGCTGACGGGCAGAAAATCCTCGTACGTAATGGGCGATGCCTGCAGCAGCCCGCGCTTCACTGCGTCGTCTGCGGACACGGGTGCATCGGACGAGGATACACCCGTCCATACGTACCGAGCATAAATCAGGCCTTGAGCGCGCATCGTTTCGAAGTCGTCCGGGAATGCGCTGAAGGCTTCGGCCATGCCGCTGGTTTTGGCGTTTTCCAGGCACTGGTCATACAGCGCGCGGCCCTTTGGGGTGAGGGCAGCGCCGCGCTGTTCGATCTCACCAAACCGGGCGGTGTGCTTGGGCGCGCCATGCCCCCCGTGCCCTTGCGCATCCACTGGACGGAATGTTTCGGCCAGAGCGTGGAAGCTGGTTTGGCGCAGCAGGATCGGCACGGCGCGCGCCGGCGGACCTTCGATCACGTCCTTTACCGCGATCCCTGCGGCGCGCATCGCATCCTGTGCGGCATCGATGTCGAGCGTGCGCGGCGTCAGGTGGTTGATGTGCGGGCCGTGGAAAGACACGATGTCGGCGATCAGACCGTGCGCCGCCAGCAGGCGCGTATACGTTGCCGCATCGACGATCGCGTCGCCATGCCAGCGGAAGATGTCCAGCGCTTGTGCCACGAAAGCGTCGGCGTCGGCTTCCACCAGGCCGCCCTCGGCTTCAGCCTTGGCCACCAGCGCCAGACACGCTTCGGACGCGATGTGGCGCCCGGCCAGGATCTGCTGGGCCTGCGCGCGCAAGGCTGTGTCCGTGATGAGTTCGCTGCGCAACAGCGAGGTGAAGACGCGAAACGGGCACGCCGCGAGGCCGGCTTGCGTGATCGGGCGAAATGCCGTGGAATGCACCGGGATGCCTGCAGCCGCCAGATCATAATAGCCAACAGGCTCCATGCCCATCACTGCGAACACGCGCGCGAGAGTGGCCAGTTCATGCGCCGTGCCGACCCGCACCGCGCCGTGGCGTTCCTGCCCCAGCCGGCCCGTTTCCCCATCTGCGTCCAGGCGCGCGGCAAGGGCAGGGTCGGCTGCCAGCGTTGCCGCGTTAACCCGCGTTACGATGGCGATAAGGTCGCCGTATAGGGGCACTTCCTCGCGGTACATGGCGGACATGGCGGCGGAAAAGCGCGAGCGGATCGCATCGGGGGATAGCATGACGGCCATGTCCAAAAACGCTCCCATTGCCGGCTGTGCGCGATCTCGCGCGGTTCAACCTAAAGCGCGTATCTGCCACGGGATTGCGCAAACAGAAACGATCATTTCACGCGCAAGACACGATCATGCGCGGCGGGGTATTGGTTTCCACGGCCAGTTGGTGATGCCGGCCGCCCACAGCGGCCACCAGATCAGCACCGGCTGCAGCAAAAGGCGCGGGACATGATAGGCAAGGCCCAGTCCGTGGTCCGGGCGCGCCATGTCGTTCACCATGTGCTGGGCGTTGGCCGGCCACACGCACAAGGCGTAAAGCGCAAGGCCCCACGCAGCAGCGATGCGCAGACGCGGCGACCAGGGTTGCAGCAACCCGGCGGCGCCGGCGATCTCGGCGATGCCGGTCAGCATTACCGTCAGATCGGGATGGGGAACCCACCGTGGAACGATCGCAACAAACGGGGCGGGGTGCGCCAGATGAAGCACGCCAGCGGCTGCGTAAATCACGCCCAGCAGGGATCGAGAGACGGCGCGCCCGGTTATCGTCATGCCGCGATCCTCAACTGCCGGGCGGCCAGCGTCACTTCGCGTCTGGGACCTTGGTGTACGGCACAAAATCCTGCAAACTGACGAAACCGCGCCACATGTGTCCGGCGAAGCGGTCGCGCAGCTGGATGGTGTCAAGCCGGCACAGCTGCGAGGTGTAGAGCTTGGTCACCATGATTTCGTCGTTGTTCAACTGATCGGCATTGGTGGGCCGGTTGACATAGACCGTGCCGCCCACGCGGTAGACCAGCGCCGTCTTGTCGATCAGGGTGACGTTGTTGGTTTGCGAATAGGGAATGCACGTCACCGGTTTGCCGGCCTGACGCCCCTGCAGGATTTTTGCCAGCTGCTCTTCGCCCGTCAGCTTGGGCCGGGCATCGGCGACAGGCACGCCCAGCACGGAAGCGCCGAGGGCAAGTGTGGCGGCAATCGCAAGCGTCTTCATGGCCTGATCCTCTTAAACCCGTCCCCATACTATCCCGTCTATCGCACGATTCGTCTGAACTTGTGCTGACCGGAGGTCAGGCCGTGCCGCCCACGGTCAGTCCCTCGATCAGCAGCGTAGGCTGGCCAACGCCTGCCGGAACGCTCTGCCCGCCCTTGCCGCATACACCCACGCCGCGATCAAGCTCCAGATCGTTGCCGATGCCGCGCACCTTGGTCAGCACCGAGGGCCCGTCGCCAATCAGCGTCGCGCCCTTGATCGGCGCGCCGAGCCTGCCGTTTTCGACGAGGTAGGCCTCGGTGCACGAGAACACGAACTTGCCCGATACGATGTCGACTTGTCCGCCACCGAAGTTGCGGGCGAAGATGCCCTTCTTCATGCCTGCCAGCAGCGCGGCGGGATCGTCGTTGCCCGCTTTCATGAAGGTGTTGGTCATTCGCACCTGGGGCGCGTGGGCGTAGTTTTCGCGGCGACCATTGCCGGTGGGATCGACGCCCATCAGCCGCGCGTTTAGGCGATCTTGCATGTACCCTTTGAGGATGCCGTCCTCGATCAGCACTGTCTCGCGCGTCGGCGTGCCTTCATCGTCGATGGTGAGCGAGCCGCGCCGGTTGGGCAGCGACCCGTCATCGACGATGGTGACACCCGGCGCTGCCACCCGCTCGCCAATGCGGCCGGAGAACGCGGACGTGCCCTTGCGGTTGAAATCGCCTTCAAGGCCATGGCCGATCGCTTCGTGCAGGATCACGCCCGGCCAGCCCGGCGCCAGCAGCACCGGAAACTCGCCCGCCGGCGCGTCGATGCTTTCCAGGTTCACCAGCGCGGTGGCCAATGCGGCGTCGATCGCTTCGTTCCAGTTTTCCCGCTTGAACAGGTCATCGTACAGATAGCGACCACCCATGCCGAACGAGCCGGTTTCGCGCCGCCCGTTGCTTTCGGCGACGATGGATACGCTGAGGCGCACCAGCGGGCGCACGTCGGTTGCCACATAGCCATCAGGCCGCACGATCTCGACCACAGACCATGAGCCTGACAGGCTGGCGCTGACTTGCGCCACGCGCGGATCGCGGGCGCGGGCAGCAGCGTCGATCGTTTCGAGCAACTGCACCTTCTTGGCGAACGGTATCAGGTCGAGCGGCGAAGCGTCGGTATACAGCTTGGCGTTGGTACGGATCGGCGCGGCAGGCCGCGCGGGGCCGGCAGGATCGAGCAGGCGCAGGGTTTCGCCGGCGCGGCGGATCGCGGCGGCAGAAATCTCGTTGGCGTGGGCAAAGCCAGTCATTTCGCCGGAAACGCCGCGCAGGCCGAACCCGGCATCGCGCGAATAGTCCGCCGTTTTCAGCCGCCCGTCATCAAAACCGAACGCCTCGCTGGCCACGAACTGCATGAACAGTTCGCCGTCCTCGCAATTTTGCAGCGTTTGCGCGGCGAGCGCCTGCGCTTCCTGCGGCGAGAGCTGGGCGTAGAGGAGCGAGCGCGGATCGGTGCTTGTCATCGCCGGGATATAGTAAGCCTTGCGCGCGGGCGAAAGGCATCATCGGCGAGGGGGCGGGAGGGGCTCAGGCCGCCTGCTGATCCGCCGGGCCGCCCTTCAGCACGAAGCGGCGATCGCAGTACCCGCATTCGGTGTAGCCGCGCTCGTCGATCTCAAGCCAGACGCGCGGATGCCCCAGCGCGGCGCCGCCGGGAATGTCGGTTGCCCCGTCGCAGGAAACGCGATGGGAATCGGTGAGGATGGTTTCAGGCGGTTTGGTCATGGTGCGCTGCAATTACCAACGCCGCGCACGGATTGCCAGATGCGAATGTGCGTGGGAGCGGTTGGACGCGCAAAATTCCGCCACCGTGCGCAGGGCGCGGCGGCGGAATTCGTCTCAAGCGATGGGCGTCAGGCCGACACTGACAGGGTGCTCGCCTGCTCGACCGCACTTGATACCGCGTTTTCGCAGGTTTGCGCGTCGATGGCGATCCCCTCGGCGAGGATGAACGTGGGGTCCTGAATGCCGATGAAGCCGAACACCGCGCGCAAGTACGTCTCGGCATGTTCGACAGCGGCGCCGGCCGCGCCTTCGCCGTAATAGCCGCCGCGCGCCAGCCCGACATACACCTTCTTGTCGCCAGCCAGGCCAACCGGGCCTTCGGCGGTGTAGCGGAAGGTCTTGCCAGCGATCAGGATTCGATCGATCCAGGCCTTGAGCTGGCTGGGGATCGTGAAATTGTACATGCCGGCGCCGATGACGATGATGTCCGACGCCAGGAACTCCGCCAGTTCGGGGGTGCCGTCCGGTGCGCCGAGCACGTCGGTGGTAAGGTGCGGCAGCGCGTCGGAGGCAAGGTCGCGATAGGTAACGGTGATCGAAGGGTCGGCTTTGGTCAGCGAAGACACGATCGCTGCGGAAATGGCGCGGCTGGCGGAATTTTCGCCAAGAATGCTGGAATCGAGGTGGAGAAGCTTCATGGGGGAGGGCCTTGGTCTGGAAAAGTGACCAGGTCTAGCTATGTTGGCGTGACGCGTTCGCCAAGGGCGCATATTTGCGGGACCTGGTACCATGAAGCTGACTACCTTCGACGAAGCTGATCTGCCGGTGCACGATCCTGCCAGCAAGGATTGCCGGCTGGTGGGCGATATCCTGGCCAGGGTGGGTGACAAGTGGTCGATGCTGATGGTGATGACGCTGCTGGATGGCCCGCTGCATTTCAACGAACTCAAACGTGCCGTGCGCGGCGTTTCGCAGCAGATGCTGTCACGAACGCTGCGGGCGCTGGAGCGCGATGGACTGGTGGTGCGCACCGTGCATGTCAACGTGCCGGTGCGCGTCGAATATGCGTTGACTGACCTGGGCCGCTCGCTGGCCACGCCGGTGGCGGCACTGGGTGCGTGGGCGGTCGAGGCGCGGCCGGCGATCGAAAGCAGTCGCCAGGCCTTTGACAGCCGCAATGACAGGCCATAGCGCGGCGGTTTCGACCCGGAAGATGGCCGATGCAGTCTTTACGCCACGCTCGGCGTGCTTCACATGGCGGGCATGACTAAACCCTCTTCCAGCTCGACACCCGCCATAGCCATCCGCGATCTGGTCAAGCGTTACGCGCCGGCCGGGACGGACGAAGGCAAACTGGCATTGAAAGGCGTGTCCTTCGACGTGCCGGAAGGCGGCATATTCGGGCTGCTGGGCCCTAATGGCGCGGGCAAGTCCACCTTGATCAACATCCTTGCCGGGATGGTGATGAAAACGTCCGGATCGGTGGACATCTGGGGGTTCGACATCGACCGCGATACCCGCAACGCCAAGCGGTCAATCGGGATCGTCCCCCAGGAAATCGTGTTCGATCCGTTCTTTACTCCGTTCGAGGTGCTGGAAAACCAGGCCGGGCTTTACGGTATCACCAAGGCGTTGCGCCGTTCGGAAGACCTGCTGCGCGCGGTGCATCTGGCCGACAAGCGCAATGCCTATGCCCGCACCCTGTCCGGCGGCATGAAGCGGCGCCTGCTGATTGCCAAGGCGCTGGTGCACCGGCCTCCGGTGCTGGTGCTGGACGAGCCGACCGCCGGCGTGGACGTCGAACTGCGTCGACAGTTGTGGGAACTGGTGTCGGAACTGAACCGCGAAGGCGCGACGATCGTGCTGACCACCCACTATCTGGAAGAAGCGGAGCAGCTGTGCGACCGCATCGCGATCATCAACCACGGCGAACTGATCGCCAACAAACCGACGCGCGAAATGGTGGGGATGGCGCGTGAAAAGATCATCGTTCTGACCTTTGACCGTGACGTGACGGCGCTTCCCGATCATCCTGGCTTTGTGAAATGCGAAGTGAGCGGGGAGCGCGTGCTGGAAATCACGTATGACAAGGATCGCAGCAACGCGGGTGAAATTCTGTCTGCAGTGCAGGCGCAAGGCTTCACCATCGTGGACGTGACCACGCGCGAGGCCGATCTGGAGGATGTGTTCGTCAGCCTTACTACGGAAGTGCGCGAAACCGCTTGATTCGCGGTCAACGGATGCCGCAGCCAAGCCTTGGTTGCGACCGGAATAGTTTATCACACTAACGAAGATTTGCCGGCGTAAAGCGGCGGATGGCGTTTCGATGGAACGTGAACCGCGGGCGGTCAACTGTGATGGCCGTGAGGACCGCACCACTCTGGATCCTGCCAAAGAGCGCTGCTTGGTTAGGCGCGGGTTAACGTTTTAACCGTCGGACTTCTTGTGATCGTCAAGCTTCCACAAATGCCGCTTCTTGCGGCGAATCTGCATGCCGCAGTTCTTGCACGTACCGACGTAGCTGATGCCATCCCAGGTCACGTCGGAGCGGACCGGGTCATGCCTGTTGGCAAAGCATAAGGGTATCGAGATGGCCACGATAAACTGCCCTTTAATGTGGTTCCGCTGCTAACTAGACTAATCGAATTGCGTAACAAGCAGACATGACAGTGCAATTGCGTATATATAATTACGTATTGGATCATAAGCGTTCCCACGCCGCACTGCAACACGTGGGCCAGGTCAGCAAACAGTTGCAGTCCGGCCATCGCGGTGGCTAGGAGGCGAAATGAACACGCCCTCTGATCCCTCGCAGATCTTCGACGCTCTCGTAATCGGTTCAGGCGCGGCAGGCCTCACCGCAGCACTGGCCCTGGCCGAAAAGGTCAAGGTAGGCGTGCTGGCCAAAGGCACGCTTACCGGCGGTTCCACCGCATGGGCGCAAGGCGGGATCGCCGCCGTTCTCGATGCGGGCGACACGTTCGAGGAGCATGTTCGCGATACCATGATCGCAGGAGCCGGCCTCAATCGGCGCGACACCGTGGAATACGTGATCGAACGCGCGCCCCACGCGATTGCCCGGCTGGTTGAACTGGGCGTGCCGTTCAACACTGAAGGCAACGCGCTGCATTTGACGCGTGAGGGTGGGCACTCTCACCGGCGCATCGTCCATGTGGCGGACGCGACCGGCTGGGCGGTGCAGCAGGCGCTGCTTCAGGCCGCGCAGGCCCACCCCAATATCACCTTGCTGCCGGGCCGGTCCTGCATCGACCTGATCACCGGGCGGCACGAGTTGCGGTATTCCGGCTCGGGCCGGGTCTGGGGCGTCTACGCGCTTAACGAAGAGACCGGAAACGTGGAAGCGTTCACGGCGCGCGCCACCGTGCTGGCGACCGGCGGGGCGGGCCGCGTCTACCAGTTCAGCACCGCCCCGCGCGGCGCCACCGGAGACGGGATCGCGATGGCGTGGCGGGCCGGCGCGCGCGTCTCCAACATGGAGATGATGCAGTTCCACCCGACCTGCCTGTACAATCTTGAGGTCAAGAACTTCCTGATCACCGAAGCCGTGCGCGGTGAGGGCGGCCACCTGATCAACCCGCGCACCGGCAAGCGGTTCATGACGTTCTACGATCCCGAGCGCCTGGAGCTGGCCCCGCGCGATGTCGTGGCGCGCGCCATCGATTCCGAGATCAAACGCTTCGGGCTGGATTACGTCCACCTCGACATCAGCCACCAGCCCCCCGAATTCGTGCGCGAACATTTCCCCAACATCTACGAAAAGTTGATGACGCTGGGGATCGACATGACCAAGGGACCGATCCCGGTGGTCCCGGCCCAGCATTACACCTGCGGCGGCGTGCTGGTCGATCTGGATGGGCGCACGGACCTGCCGGGGCTGTACGCGGCCGGAGAATGCACCGAAAGCGGCCTGCATGGCGCCAACCGTCTGGCGTCGAACTCGCTGCTGGAATGTTTCGTGTTCGGCGAAGCGTCAGCGGCTGACATCTTGGAGCGGTGGGACAGCTTCGACGCACCGCCGCCGGTCCGTCCGTGGGACGCCAGCCGCGTTACCGATTCTGATGAAGAGGTGGTCATCAAGCAGAACTGGACGGAGATTCGCCGGTTCATGTGGAACTATGTGGGGATCGTGCGGACTACCAAGCGGCTGGAACGCGCGCATCACCGCATCCAGATGCTGAACGGCGAGATCGAGGAATACTACCGCCACTTCCGCGTATCGACCGACCTCATCGAATTGCGCAATCTGCTGCAAAGCGCCGAGCTGATCGTCAGCAGCGCGCTAAAGCGCCATGAAAGCCGGGGGCTGCACTATACGCTCGATTATCCGGGCACCGATGCGCAGCCGCTCGACACGGTGCTGGTGCCGTAAAGAAGCGGGCGCCCCGGGCGTCGCCCGCTTCAGTCAACCACGTCAGAAGTCGATGTTGAGGTGGCGACCGATGAATATCAGCACGATCGCGCCCAGGATCGAGGCAAGACATCCCGCCCGGCTGAAATCGCCCCGCCCCCGGCTGGTGACGAGCCCTGCCAGCAGCGAGCCGCCGATGCCCAGCAGGATCGTGGCGATCCAGCCCATCGGCACCGTGCCGGGATAGAAATACCGGGCCAGCCAGCCGATGATAAGGCCGCTGATGATCGCGCCGATGATGTTGAACATGATTATCCGCAACTCCCGTCATGCGGCCACGCCGCCACCTAACCCCGCACGTATAGAGGCATGCTTGCCGCCGGTTGCAAGGGTGGTGTGCGGGATCATTGCCGTTGGCTCCCATTTTCGATTCGCCATGCGTTTCGGCGCAAGGTCGCCCACGAATCTTGGGATAAATTCTTTTGTTCCGATGCGTTGACAACGAAGGGCTGCCGACTCGCGTCCCGAGGCGGTCGGCGGCAGCATTGACTTTATGTCGGCCTGATGATTCATAGCACCATAGATGGTGTAAATGAGCGTCTTCACCACTAGGTTTGGTGTGAGAGGCTCTCGTACCGTGCGAATTGTTCAGGTGTGCTTATCATGTTCCGGCATGGAAACGCCTGTATCGCCGCGCCATCGGGGCACAGTAAACGAACGAGGGCGCCAGTGGATTTCAGGAACGGAAGCGAGGGTCAGGTGTCTGATGCGGATATGAGCTATGCCGAAGGGCCGAGCGCGATCGAGGGGCTGTTTGCCTCCATGGGCGGCGCGGCACCCAAGCCGGCCGCGCCAAGCGCTGCTCCTGCGGGCGATGGCGATGCGGCGGCGAAGGTGCCCAGCGATTCCAAGACCATCCATGCGCGCCGCTTCGCTGTCGTCACCGATGCGTCGCGCGATGCGCTGCTGACCGATTTCGGCAAGGACACGCTGGAAGACCGCTATCTGCTGCCCGGCGAGCAGTATCAGGATCTGTTCGCCCGCGTGGCCGATGCCTATGCCGACGATCAGGAGCATGCGCAGCGCCTGTACGATTACATTTCCAAGCTGTGGTTCATGCCCGCAACGCCGGTTTTGTCGAACGGCGGCACCGGGCGCGGGCTGCCGATCTCGTGCTATCTCAATTCGGTGGAAGACAGCCTCGAAGGTATCGTCGCCACCTGGAACGAGAACGTGTGGCTCGCCTCGCGTGGGGGCGGTATCGGCACCTACTGGGGCAATGTACGCGGTATCGGCGAGCCGGTTGGCCTCAACGGCAAGACCAGCGGCATCATCCCGTTCGTACGCGTGATGGATTCGCTGACGCTGGCGATCAGCCAGGGCTCGCTGCGGCGCGGTTCGGCGGCGTGCTACATCGACGTGTCGCATCCGGAGATCGAGGAGTTCCTCGAAATCCGCACCACCACCGGCGATTTCAACCGCAAGGCGCTTAACCTGCACCACGGCGTGCTGCTGTCCGATGAGTTCATGGAAGCCGTGCGCGATGGGGCCGAGTTTCACTTGCGCAGCCCCAAGGACCACTCGATCCGCAAGACGATCGACGCGCGTTCGCTGCTGCAAAAGCTGGTCGAAGTGCGCCTGCGCACCGGTGAGCCCTACTTCGTGTTCTCCGACACCGTGAACCGCTCGATGCCCAAGCATCATCGTGATCTGGGGCTCAAGGTGTCCACGTCGAACCTGTGTTCGGAAATCACCCTGCCCACCGGGCGCGACCACCTGGGCAACGACCGTACGGCAGTGTGCTGCCTGTCCTCGCTCAACCTGGAAACCTGGGAAGAATGGAAGGGCGAAAAGAATTTCGTCGAGGACGTGCTGCGCTTCCTCGATAACGTGCTGCAGGACTTCATCGACCGGGCGCCGGACGAGATGGCCCGCGCCAAGTATTCCGCCGCGCGGGAGCGTTCGGTGGGCATGGGCGTGATGGGCTTCCACTCGTACCTGCAAAAGCGTGGCATCGGCTTCGAAAGCGCGATGGCCAAGGCGCTCAACCTGCAGATGTTCCAGCACATCGCCGCCAAGGCCGATGAAGCCTCGTTCCTGCTGGCGAATGAGCGCGGGCCGTGCCCGGACGCGGCGGACATGGGCGTGATGCAGCGCTTCAGCTGCAAGATGGCGATCGCGCCCACCGCCTCGATCTCGATCATCTGCGGCGGTACGTCCGCCTGCATCGAGCCGATCCCGGCCAACATCTATACGCACAAAACGCTGTCAGGCAGCTTCGTGGTGAAGAACCCGTATTTGGAAAAGCTGCTGGCAACCAAGAGCAAGGATTCCACCAACGTATGGAATTCGATCCTGGAGCATGGCGGCTCGGTCCAGCACCTCGATTTCCTGTCGGTGGACGAAAAGGCGATATTCAAGACCAGCTTCGAGATCGACCAGCGCTGGCTGCTCGAATTCGCCGCAGATCGCACGCCCTATATCGACCAGGCACAGTCGTTGAACCTGTTCATCCCGGCGGACGTGGACAAGTGGGACTTGATGATGCTCCATTTCCAGGCGTGGGAAAAAGGCATCAAGTCCCTGTATTACCTGCGCTCCAAGTCCGTGCAGCGCGCCGGCTTTGCGGGCGGCGTGGAAGCGGACAACACCAGCGAACTCGCCAAGTTCGAACTGGCCACCGAAACCACCGACTACGACGAGTGCCTGGCCTGCCAGTAAGCCGGCACTGTCACGATCACCGAGGGCGGCCTTCCGGGACACCGGAAGGCCGTTTTCGTTTCGGTAGGTGGCTTTACTGGTAGCCGCCTTCTTCCTCGCGCTCCTCGGCGGCATCCTTCTGGGCTTCGACCATTTCCTTCTCCTGCTCGGATTCCGGCTTGGGCGTAGCGTTGGTCTTGGGGTCCTGGGGTTCGTTGGCGGGCATCGTCACTCTCCTTGAGGGTATGCAGGGCCAACGGGCGGCGAGGGGGCGGCGTTCCCGGTGCATCACGCAGGCATGCCAGACCGCCCCGAACGACGGGCGCATCGTGCGCGCCAGATGGCGTAACGGGAACCATGCCGGTGCCCGTTCGTCACAAGAGGCAAACCCATTTTCCATCTAGGACATGCCCATGACCACGCCCGTTATTCCGGAAACCGCCTTTATGCCGTCGGCGCCGCCTTTGTCAGCGCCGAACCGCGTCGATACGACGGTTGATGTTGCGCGCGGCGCGGCGGCTGGCGCAGTGGCGGGGATTGCCGCATCGGCTGCCATGAACGGCTTTCAAACGCTGGTCATCCCCGTGTTCCGTCCCGACGGCGGTGGCATTCCCGCGACCGAGAAGGCCGCCGATCGTGCATCCATGCTGGCGACGGGATACCGCCTTGGTAACGCCGATCGCGCGGTTGGCGGGGAGGCAGTGCATTACATCGTCGGCGCGCTGACCGGCTCGCTGTATGGCGCGATGGCGGAAGTGCGCCCCGGCGTCACGCGCTGGCGCGGGTTGGCGCTGGGGCTTGCCGCTGCCACGCTGGTGGATCAGATCGCGGTTCCGCTGACCGGCTTGGCGCGCCCGCCGTGGCGCTACACCGTGCGCACGCATCTGTACGGCTATGCCTCGCACTTGGTGTTCGGCTTCGTGACCGAGGCGGTGCGCAAGGTTCTGCGCGAAAGGCTGGCGCGCCGGGCGCTGCCAAGCCGCGATGCGATCACGCTGGATGACATTGCGGTGCCGCTGCTGCTGGGCCTGGCGAACGGGCAGCGCACGTTCACGCCGCCGGCTGCCGTCACCATAGCGGCTGCGGGAAGCGGGCTGGGCCTGCAAGGCACGCCGTTGGCGCTGCTCGGCTCGAAATGGACCGGCGCTTTGATGAGCGCTGCGGCCATCGGCGAATACGTGGCGGACAAGCAGCCCGGCATCCCGGCGCGCATTTCGCCGCCGGGGCTGGCCGGGAGGGCGATAGGCGGCGCGCTATCTGGCGCTGCGGCGGCGCGGCCCGGCAAGAGCTGGCTGGCCGCCGGACTTGGCGCGGCGGGGGCAGTGGCAGGGGCGTACGTCAGCTATCGCGTCCGGATGCGCCTAGCCTCGGCGCTGGGCCGTGATCGCCCGGTCGCCTTTGCGGAAGATGCGCTGTCGCTGGCGGGTGCTGCGGCGGTGGCCGGTTATGCGGCGATGCGCCAGAAACAGCGCGACCGCGACCCGGCGCCGCTGGCAGCCTGAACATAAACGGGCGGGAGCCTTGCGACTCCCGCCCGCCTCTCGTTGAGAGAGATCGTCTTCAGGCGGCCTGAGTTTCCCGCGCAGCGTCTTCCTGCGCGGCTTGGGCGATGTCTTCCGGCGCTTCGTTGCGGATCAAGTAATCGAATGCGGAGAGCGCCGCTTTCGATCCCTCGCCCATGGCAATGATGATCTGCTTGTACGGCACCGTCGTCACGTCTCCCGCCGCGAACACGCCGGGCAGGTTGGTAGCCGCCTTGTCGTCGATGACGATCTCGCCGCGGGGCGAGAGAGCGACGCCGCTGTCCTTGAGCCATTCGGTATTGGGCACCAGCCCGATCTGGACGAACACGCCTTCCAGTTCGATCTTATGCTCCTGCCCGCTGGTGCGGTCCTTGTAGACCAGCGCGTTGACCTTTTCGCCGTCGCCCTCAACCTCGGTGGTCTGGGCAGAGGTGAAGATGTCGACGTTCTTCATCGAGGCCAGTTTGTCCACCAGCACCTGGTCGGCGCGCAGCTTGGAGTCGAATTCGATCAGGGTGACGTGGCCGACGATATTGGCCAGGTCGATCGCGGCTTCGACCCCGGAGTTGCCGCCGCCGATCACCGCCACGCGCTTGCCCTTGAACAGCGGGCCGTCGCAGTGCGGGCAATAGGCGACGCCCTTGTTCTTGTACTGCTCCTCGCCCGGAACGCCCAGGTTGCGCCAGCGCGCACCGGTGGTGAGGATCAGGCTGCGCGCCTTGAGCGACGCGCCATTGGCGAACACGACCTCATGGAAGCCGCCAACCTCGGTAGCCGGGATCAGCTTTTCGGCGCGCTGGAGGTTCATCACGTCGATGTCGTATTCGCCGACGTGGCCTTCCAGCGCGGTCGCCAGCTTGGGGCCTTCGGTGTAGGGAACCGAAATGAAGTTCTCGATGCCCATGGTGTCCTGCACCTGCCCGCCGAAACGCTCGGCGGCGATGCCGGTGGAAAAGCCCTTGCGCGCGGTGTAGACCGACGCGGCGGCACCAGCGGGGCCACCGCCCACGATCAGCACTTCGAACGGCTTCTTTTCCGCCAGCTTTGCGGCGGCCTTGGCATCCGCGCCGGTGTCCAGCTTGCCGAGGATTTCCTCGACGCTCATCTTGCCGGAACCCCACATCTTGCCGTTCAGGAAGACGGCGGGCACGGCCATTACGCCGCGCTCCTCGACCTCGGTCTGGAACGTGCCGCCCTCGATCAGCGTGGCGTTGACGTGCGGGTTGTTGAGCGAAATCAGCGTCAGTGCCTGCACCACGTCAGGGCAGTTGTGGCAGGATAGCGAGAAATACATCTCGAACTCGGTGCCGCCTTCCAGTGCCCGGATCTGTTCCAGAACGTCGTCCGAAACCTTGGGCGGATGGCCACCAGTCCACAGCAGGGCCAACACGAGCGAGGTGAATTCATGCCCCAACGGAAGGCCGGCAAAGCGCACCCAGGCGCTGGCGTCCGACGCACGGCGAATGATGAAGCTGGGGCGGCGCACATCGTCGCCATCAAACGTGGCGGTGACCTTGTCCGAAAGCGAGGCGATGGTTTCAAGCAGCTCGCGGGTTTCGGCGGATTTCGCATCGTCGCCAAGCGAGGCGACGAGCTCGATCGGCTCGCGAAGCATTGCGAGATATTGCGAGAGCTGTTGCTTCAGGGTGGCTTCGAGCATGTCAGGGTCCTTTGGAATATGTGTGACGAGGGGGCGGTCCGGGGTCCGGCTGTCCGCCGGCGGCACAAGGGTGCGGCGCCGGGGGAGGGGAGCCCCGGGCCGCACACCTTCAGCACGCGACCCGGTCAGTCGCGTAGGGGTTAGAGCTTACCGACGAGGTCGAGCGAAGGTGCCAGGGTTTCGCCGCCTTCTTCCCACTTGGCGGGGCAGACCTGGCCGGGGTGCTCGCGCCAGTACTTGGCGGCCTTGATCTTGCGGACCAGTTCCTTGGCGTTGCGGCCCACGCCTTCAGGGGTGATTTCCACCAGCTGGATCACACCGTCGGGATCGACCACGAAAGTGGCGCGGTCGGCAAGGCCGGCGTCTTCGCGCAGCACCCCGAAGTTATTGGTCAGCTTGTGGTTCTGGTCACCCAGGAACGCGTACTTGATCTTGCTGATCTTGTCCGACGTGTCGTGCCAGGCCTTGTGGCTGAAGTGGGTGTCGGTGGACACGCCATAGACTTCAACGCCCAGGCCCTGGAGCACGTCGTACTGCTCGCCAAGGTCTTCCAGTTCGGTGGGGCAAACGAACGTGAAGTCTGCGGGGTAGAAGAAGAACACGGCCCACTTGCCGGCGATGTCCGCCTCGGTCACGTCGAAGAAGTCCTTGCCCTGCTGGAAGGCGGTGTTCTTGAACGGCTTGATGGTGCTACCGACGATACCCATGGATATATTCTCCCTCAAAGGTGGGTGGTTGAAACGACTGATCCGGAAATAGGCCCAAGACGTGACAATTTTAAGGGGCCTGATCCGATTGGCCTCATCGGGTCAGGCGATCACCCGGCGATGGATTGTGCGGTTATATCGATAAGGCGTGGCCAATGGCTTGGGCCGGACGGAATGACGGGTTACCTTTCCCGCCCGCAGCCATCCGGCAGGAGACGTCCTTTGAACCTTCGCCTAGACCCATCCCGTGCCATCGGGACTTACGCCGCCGTCATGACCGCAATTGCCGCTTGGACGCTGCTTGCAGGGGTTGGTGCCGTCACCCCGGCGCGCTTCGACACGATAGACGTCAAGCGGATAAACGTGCGGGAGAATGACGGGACTCTGCGCCTTATCATCGCGGGCAGCGATCACATCGGCGGGCTGTTCATCGACGGCAAGGAGTATCCGCACCCGAACCGGACCGAGGCAGGGCTGATCTTCCTCAACGACGAGGGGACCGAGAACGGCGGGCTGGTGTTCGATGGCGCCAATGTAAACGGCAAGCCCACCAACTCAGGCCATCTGTCATTCGATCGCTGGCATCAGGATCAGACGCTCTATTTCGAGTCACTGGAAGACGGCGATCAGCGCCGGGCTGGCGTTTTCGTCGAGGACCGCCCTGACCGTCCGGCCGATTTCCCTCGCATGACGGCATTGCGCCTTATGCCGGATGGCCCCGGCAAGGACGCCGCCTTCAACGCCGCCGGGCTCGGCAAAAGCATGCGCCGCGCCTTCCTGGGCCGCGATTTCGACGGGGCATCGAAGCTGGTGTTGCGCGATGGACAGGGTCGGGCGCGATTGACGCTGCAGGTGGACAACGATGGCGCGGCGCGCATCGATTTTCTGGACGCAGCAGGGAAGGTCGTCCGTTCGCAGACCGCCGCCGGGCTCTAGCGGACCGGTTCAGGCCCCTCTCGCGCGCTTAACCAGCACTTCATCCAGCGCGGAGAGGAAGCGGGATCGATCCTGCTTCGAGAACGGCGCCGGCCCGCCCACTATGTCGCCGCCGGCGCGCAAGTCGGCCATGATCGCGCGGGTGGCGATGGCGCTGCCGATTGACGCGGAGGTGAAGGGCTTGCCGTTGGGCGCCACCACGCTTGCGCCCAGCTTGAGGCAGCGATCGGCCAGCAGGATGTCGGCGGTGATGACGACGGTGGCCGCATCTGTGTTTTCGACTATCCAGTCGTCAGCCGCATCGAATGCGTCGCTCACCACTTTGCGGGTGATCAGCGCGGTTTGCGGCACACGGATCGGGCTGTTGCTGACGACCACCACCGGCACCGCGTGGCGCGCGGCGACTTTATAGGTTTCGTCTTTGACGGGGCAGGCGTCGGCGTCGATCAGGATGCGGGGCATCAGGTCTTTACGCATACCTTGGGCACGGGGCCAAGTGCCGACCGTCCATCCCGCCCCAAAGGAACCAGCGCGCGGCGGCGTGGTTATTCCAAACTACCGCCCCAACGCGGCGTATCCCGCCAGCGAAGGGCACCGCCATCTCTCTCGATCACATCATTGCCCAGTACGGACTGCCCGGCCTGTTCGTCGGTGCCGGTATCGAGGGTGAGACGGTGGTCATCATCGGCGGCATCATGGTGCACAAGGGGCTGCTTGCGTTTGTGCCTGCGGTGATAGCGGCGACCTGCGGATCTTTCGTGGCGGACCAGATATTCTTCCTGCTGGGCCGGCGTTTCCGCGATCATGCCTTCGTGCGCAAGGCGCAGCAAAAGCCCGCGTTCGCCAAGGCGCTGGAGATTTTCGACAAGCACCCAGCGCTGTTCGTGTTCGCCTTCCGTTTCATCTATGGCCTGCGCACGGTAAGCCCGATCGCGATTGGCACCACGCGGTTGCCCGCGCGCACGTTCCTGCTGGTGAACGCCGTCGCGGCGGCGGTGTGGGGGGTGACCTTCATCAGTGCAGGCTATTTCTTCGGCCACGCGATCGAAAAGGCGATGGGCCGTTTCAGCCCGAGCCCCGGCATGGTGGTGGCGATCGTGGTAGTTGTGGCGGTGATCGCCGGTATTGTATTGCTGGTGCGGCGTCGCTTGGCTGAACGCGGCGAACAGGCCGGCGTCAGCCGCACTGCCCCCGATGCAGCAACTTGTGGTCCGCCAGCACCAGCGCCATCATCGCTTCCACAACCGGAACCCCGCGAATCCCGACGCACGGATCGTGCCGACCCTTCGTGAACATCTCCGCCGCCTGCCCATCGCGGGTGATGGTCTGCTGCGGGGTGAGGATGGAACTGGTCGGCTTGAACGCCACGCGGCAGGTTACCGGCTGGCCGGTGGAAATGCCCCCGGCGATGCCGCCCGCGTGATTGGCCAGGAACGCCGGCGCGCCGTCCGGCCCTTCCATCGCCGGGCGCATCGGGTCCGCGTTTTCTTCGCCGGAAAGCCGCGCGGCGGCAAACCCGTCGCCAATCTCCACGCCCTTCACCGCATTGATGCCCATCATGGCGCCGGCCAGATCGGCGTCCAGCTTGCCATACAGCGGCGCGCCCCAGCCCGCCGGCACGCCGGTGGCATAGCATTCCACCACCGCGCCGACCGAGGAGCCTGACTTGCGGGCATCGTCGACGATCTCTTCCCACCGCCTGGCCGCCGCCACGTCGGGGCAGAAGAACGGGTTGTTGCCGATCTCGTGCTCGTCGAAATTGCCCGGATCGATCATGTCGCCGCCGATCTCAGACACGTAGGCCCGGATCGTCACTTCTGGAATGACCAGCCGCGCCACCGCGCCCGCCGCCACCCGGCTGGCGGTTTCGCGGGCGGACGAACGCCCGCCGCCGCGATAATCGCGAAAGCCGTACTTGGCGTCGTAGGCATAATCCGCATGGCCGGGGCGATAGGCCGTGGCGACATCGGAATAGTCCTTCGATCGCTGGTCCACATTCTCGATCATCAGGCTGATCGGGGTGCCGGTGGTGCGCCCTTCAAAAACGCCGGACAGGATGCGCACCGCGTCCGGTTCCTGGCGCTGGGTGGTGTATTTGGACTGGCCCGGACGGCGCGCATCGAGAAACGGCTGGATCACGCCTTCGTCAAGCGACAGTCCCGGCGGGCACCCGTCCACCACCGCACCGATCGCGGGCCCGTGGCTTTCGCCCCAAGTGGTGAAACGGAAAAGGCGACCAAAGCTGTTCACGCTCATAACCTGCGCGCCTTGTCGCCAAACGCGCGCTTTGTCCAGCGCTGCAAATTCGCCTCTGGATCGCTTTGACGGCGCATGGCAGAACGGAAAGATGGATTTCTCATCGATCTTGGTCATGCCCTACAGCGCGCTTTTAACGATAATCACCTTGATCGTCGCATCACTCATGAAACGTGCCCAGCCACGACTGGTTTGGCCTTGCGCCGCCGCGGCACTATCGGCTGCTCCGATATTTATCGGGTTGCCGAACGCCGCTGCACCCGCTCGTTGGGCTGTTTCCTTCTTCTTGCTTCTGTTTTCGGCAGGCTGGGGAGCAGTCATCGGATTATTGGCTTTCAAATTGCTGAAAGCAACGGGTCGTGTGTTTAGCGGTCAATGATCGCCTAACTACTCGTCAAAAAGTCCTCCCATGCCAACATGCTGAGTTTCGAAAATGACAGATATTTACGGCATTCCCAATTGCGACACGGTCAAGAAGGCGCGGGCCTGGATGGACGGGCGCGGGATTGCTTACCGGTTTCATGATTACAAGAAGGAAGGCGCCGATCCGGGAAAGCTGGCTGCATGGATCGCGGCGGCGGGGCTGGACACGGTGCTGAACCGGGCCGGCACCACGTTTCGCAAGCTGCCCGAAGCGGATAAGGCGAACCTTGACGCAGGTCGGGCGATTGCGCTGATGGTGGCCAATCCCAGTACAATCAAGCGGCCCGTGGTTGAGCATCCCGGCGGCCTGCTGGTCGGCTTCAAGGAGGCCGAATGGGCGGCGGCGCTGGGTTGACAGTCATCGGTTTGGCAGGCGCGCGGTTTTGAACTGGACGGAATGGATCGCGGCCTTGCTGGGGCTTGCCAACATCGCGCTGCTGGTGCGTCGCAGCGTGTGGAACTATCCGTTCGGCATGGCGATGGTGGCGCTGTATGCGGTCGTGTTCTTTCAGGCGCGGCTGTACGGCGAAGCGGGGCTGCAGCTGTTCTTCTTCGCCGCGCAAGCGTGGGGCTGGGTGTTGTGGAGGCGCGCTGCCCGCCGCGACCTTGACGGAGAGGCGGAGGTGCCGGTGCGCTGGCTGTCGCCGCTGGCCCGGCTGGGCTGGGGCGCGGCCACGGCGGTTCTGGCGCTGAACCTGGGCTGGGTGATGCACCGCTTTACCGACGCGGCGCTGCCCTATGCCGATGCCGCGATCGCCGGGGCCAGCATCGCGGCGCAGATCCTGCTAGGGCTGCGCCGGATCGAGAACTGGGTGGTTTGGATCGCGATCGATGTGGCGTCCATCGCGGTATACATCGCCAAAGGGCTGTGGCCCACGGCGGCACTATATGTGGTGTTCCTGGCGATGTCCGCGCTGGGCCTGCGGACCTGGATCGCCGCCTATCGGAAGGCAGTATGAAGACGGTGTGTTTCCACGGTGCCGAAAGCACCGGCAAGTCTGTGTTGTGCGAACACTTTCTGGTGGAACGCGGCTGGCCCTACGTGCCCGAATATGGCCGCACCTATACCGAGGAGCGCGGCGTTGACCTGACGATGGCGGACCTGCTGGTGATCGCGCGCGGGCAGGCACGGCTGAACCGCCATGCGATGGAAGCCGCCCCGCCGGTCCTGCTGCTCGATACCGACCAGTTGATGACGGCGGCATGGGCGCAGATGCTGTTCGGCCACGTGCCGGACGAACTGCTCGGCTATCCCAAGGCGGACTTGTATCTGCTGTTCGAGGCGGACGTTCCTTGGCGCGAGGATGGCACCCGCTTCTTTGGCGAGGATGAGGCGCGGGCCCGCTTTGCCGCGCTGGCCGAAGAGATGCTGGTGCGCGCCGGCGTGCCCTTCATTCGCATCGCCGGGGCGTGGCACGCGCGTGAGGCGCAGGCCGCTGCCGCGATCGAGGCGCTGCTGGCAGGCGCGTGAGCGTCAGGCCTTGCGGGCGGTGACGATGTAATTCAGCGCCATGTCGTCAGACAGATGCAGCCCTTTTACCGGCGACCAAGCGATCCCGCGCGGCGTGCCCAGTTCCAGCCCGGCGTCGCGCGCCAGCGCGGCCAGTTCTTCCGGCGTCACGAACTGGCCCCAGTCATGCGTGCCGCGCGGCACTTTGCCCAGCCGCTCCGCCGCTTCCACCAACATCACGCGTGAGCGCACGGTGCGATTGGGGCAGGACAGGATCATCAGCCCGCGCGGCGCCATGGCGGCGGCGAGATGGCGCAGGAACGCGGCCTTGTCGGTCACATGCTCGATCACTTCGAGCGAGCAGACCAGATCGTAGCCCGACAGGCCCAGCGTGCCCAGTTCGCCCGCGCGGTAATCGATCGACAGGCCCATCGCGGCGGCGTGGGTGCGGGCCGCCGCGATGTTTTCGGGCGCCGCGTCAACGCCGGTGACATCGGCGTCCATCCGGGCCAGCGGTTCGCACAGCAGGCCCGCGCCGCAGCCGGCATCCAGCGCGCGCTTGCGGGACAACGGGCGCACGCTGCGCGTGTCGCCGCCAAAATGCGCGTCGATCGCGTCGCGCACGAAGGCCAGGCGCACCGGGTTCAGCGTGTGCAGCATGGCGGACGAACCCTTTGGATCCCACCAGTCCGCCGCCAGTGCGCCAAAGTGCGCGGCCTCTTTGGGATCGATTGTTGCGCTGGGGGGGAGGGGTGCGTGCGGAATTGTTGCGGTTGCATTGTCCATGATCCCCCCTTACCAGCCCGACCGACTCTTTTCCACTCTACGCGGGAGCAACGTGGCCTTGGCACGTATCGTGATGAAATTCGGCGGCACGTCGATGGCCGGTTCCGAGCGCATCCGGCGCGTGGCGGGCATCGTCAAGCGCCAGCAGGATGCCGGGCACGAAGTGGCCGTGGTCGTTTCCGCGATGGCGGGCGAGACCGACCGGCTGGTCAATTTCTGCCGCGAGGCGAATGCGCTCTACGATCCGGCCGAATACGACGTGGTCGTGGCTTCGGGCGAGCAGGTGACCTCTGGCCTGCTGGCGCTCACCCTGCAGGCGATGGGCTGCAAAGCACGTTCGTGGCTGGGCTGGCAGGTGCCGATCAAGACCGACGATGCCCACGCCAAGGCCCGGATCGAGGATATCGACGCCGACGCGTTGACCGCCTCGATGGCCGCTGGTGAAATCGCGGTGATCCCCGGCTTTCAGGGCGTATCCCCACAAGGGCGCGTTACCACGCTGGGGCGCGGTGGGTCGGACACTTCGGCAGTGGCGGTGGCCGCTGCGGTCAAGGCCGATCGCTGCGACATCTACACCGACGTGGACGGCGTTTACACGACCGACCCGCGCATCGTTGCCAAGGCGCGCAAGCTGCCGCTGGTGACGTATGAGGAAATGCTGGAACTGGCCTCGGTCGGCTCCAAAGTGCTGCAGACCCGCTCGGTCAGCCTGGCGATGAAGGAGAAGGTGCGCGTGCAAGTGCTCTCCTCGTTCATCGACGAGACCGCGCCGGCGGCGGATACCATCCCCGGCACCCTGATTGTCAGCGACGAAGAACTAGAGGGAAGCGACATGGAACGTCAGCTCATCACCGGCATCGCCGCCGACAAGAACGAGGCGAAGATCACGCTCACCCGCATTGCCGACCGGCCCGGCGCGGTGGCCTCGATTTTCGCGCCGCTTGCCGATTCGAACATCAACGTCGACATGATCATCCAGAACGTGGCGAAGGACCTAGGCGAGACGGACGTAACGTTCACCGTGCCCCAGTCCGACCTGACGCGCGCGCAGGCCATGCTGGAAGCGCGCAAGGACGAGATCGGCTTCTACCGCATGATCGCGGAAGGCAATGTCGCCAAGATCAGCGTCGTGGGTGTCGGCATGCGCAGCCATGCCGGCGTTGCGGCAACGATGTTCAAGACGCTGGCCGATCGCGGCATCAACATCATCGCCATCTCCACCAGCGAGATCAAGGTGTCGGTCCTGATCGACACCGACGAGACCGAACTGGCCGTGCGCGTGCTGCACACCGCCTACGGGCTCGATGCCGCGGCCTGAGCTCCCTCAAACCTGCTCGATACAAAAAAAGATCCCATGCGCGGATGAACCGGTCGCGCATGGGATCTGTCGTAGTTTGACGCGTCCCTGACGGTCAGATCAGGCACGACGATGCCCCGGCGCCCGCGTTGTTTTATGATGCGGGCGCTGCAGGACTGCCCCGCCGCATCGAGGGATTGGTGCGGCGGGGAAGCTGGGATGTGCGTGGTTAGTCGGCCAGTTCCGGCTCTGGCTGGAGCGCGGGGGTAACGCTCATGCCAAGTGCGGCGGCAATGCCCGCGCCGTAGTCCGGATGGCAACGCGCGCAATTGTCGATGTGGCGCTGCTTGATGAAGTCCGGCGCATCGCCCATCGCCGCTGCCGTGTTGGCGAACAGGCGCTGTTTTTGCGCATCGTCCATCAGGTTGAACAGGTCGCGCGGCTGGCTGAAGTAATCGTCGTCATCCTCCCGGAAATCCCAGAAGTCGGCATTGCCGTCGATCTTCATCGGCGGTTCGCGGAAATCGGGCTGGTCCTGCCACTGGCCGAACGAGTTCGGGTGGTAGTGCAGACGGCCACCATAGTTGCCATCGACCCGGCCCTGGCCATCGCGATGGTTGTTGAACACCGGGCAGCGCGGTGCGTTGACCGGGATCTGATGGTGGTTGACGCCAAGGCGATAGCGCTGTGCGTCCGTGTAGGCGAACAGGCGCGCCTGCAGCATCTTGTCCGGCGAAACGCCGATGCCGGGCACCAGGTTGGACGGGGCGAACGCGCTCTGCTCCACGTCGGCGAAGAAGTTCTCCGCGTTGCGGTTCAGCTCCATCATGCCGACCTCGATCAGCGGATAGTCCTTCTGCGACCATACCTTGGTCAGGTCGAAGGGATGGAAGCCACAGGTGGCCGCCTCGTCCTCGGCCATGATCTGGATCATGACCTTCCAGCGCGGATAGTCTCCCCGTTCGATCGCGTCGAACAGGTCCCGTTGGTTGGATTCGCGGTCCGCCGCCACGACTTGCGCCGCTTCGGCATCGGTCAGATGCGCATGGCCCTGCTGGGTCTTGAAGTGGAACTTCACCCAGAACCGCTCACCGGCCTCGTTGTAGAACGAATAGGTGTGGCTGCCGAAACCGTCCATGTGGCGGTAGCTCTTGGGAATGCCGCGGTCGCCCATCACGTAGGTGACCTGGTGCAGCGCTTCGGGCAGCAGGGTCCAGAAGTCCCAGTTGTTGGTAGCGCTGCGCAGGTTGGTGCGCGGATCGCGCTTCACCGCCTTGTTCAGGTCAGCAAACTTGCGCGGATCGCGCACGAAGAACACCGGGGTGTTGTTGCCCACCATGTCCCAGTTGCCTTCCTCGGTGTAGAACTTCACCGCGAAGCCGCGAATGTCGCGCTCGGCATCGGCGGCGCCGCGTTCACCGGCAACGGTGGTAAAGCGGGCGAAAAGCTCGGTCTGCTTGCCGACGTCGCTCAGGAATTTGGCGCGGGTATAGCGGCTGACATCGCCGGTCACGGTGAAGGTACCGAACGCGCCGGAGCCCTTGGCGTGCATGCGCCGCTCCGGGATCACCTCGCGGTTGAGGTTGGCCATCTTTTCCAGCAGCCACACGTCCTGCATCAGCAGCGGACCGCGCGGCCCGGCGGTCATCGAATTCATGCCATCGGGCACCGGGGCACCGGAAGCCGTGGTCAGCGGCGTAGCGCTCAGGGCACCCGGCGCGCTGTGATCGTAGGGGCACTTGCCGATCGGAGGGTTAGATCCAGACATCGCTGTTCTCCTTGAGTCATGGCCGGTTCGCCTTTTCGCGGTCCGGCCTTACCCCTTGGTTCTAGCGCGATGCTGAGACTAACATAAGCTATACAATCGCTTTTCTGTGATCGTCAAAGCCGATCAGCAAAGCTAGGTACAAGCAACTAAGTCGTTTAGTGCAGATCAACCAGGCGGTTGCCGCAGCGCCGTCAGGGCATCGATCATGGCCTGCTTTGCGCCTTGTGTGGCGGCGGCATTCCCGCGCTGCGCGGCATCCCGCAACGCCTGCAGCGATGCGCGAAGATACGCGCCAGCTTCCCGGGTTGCGCGCAAGGCAACGCTGTCTGTAGCACCTGCAATGCCGCGTATGTCCAGGCTCTCGCCGGCATCGCCACCGGCATCGCCAATCGAGGCGCGCAGCGATCCTTCCAGTTCGAGAATATCTTCGAACAGGAGATCTTCCGCTTGTGCTGGCGACAGCGCGCCATCCTCGTCGAACGAGGGCCACGGAAGCGAAGAGGGCCGGGACGTATCGCCGCCCGCAAACCCCTGCAAAGGGGTTTGACGATCTTTCCCTTCATCCATGACACTTCTCTCCCTGCGATTTTTTGCTAAGGCCTGCCGCGACATGCGCTGATACCAGCACTGCTTGTGCAGAACACTTGGTGTTTATATGGCGCAATCCTACTAGCGCCCAGATGGATTAATGATGAACGCATATACCAGGACAGCGGCGCGGATGGCGCGCGGATGCGAATTTCTCGGCAGCGAAACGGCCATCCTGTGTGGGGCGATGTCCTGGGTATCGGAGCGCAATCTGGTTTCGGCGATCAGCAACGCCGGGGGCTTTGGCGTGATCGCCTGCGGCGCGATGACCCCGGCGCTGCTGGATGCGGAGATCGCGGCGACCAAGGCGCTCACCGCCAAGCCGTTTGGCGTCAACCTCATCACCATGCACCCCCAGCTGTTCGACCTGATCGCGGTATGCGCGCGCCACGGCGTGACGCACGTGGTGCTGGCTGGCGGCATTCCGCCCAAGGGCAGCGTCGAGGCGATCGCGGCGGGGGGCGCCAAGGTCATCTGCTTTGCGCCCACGCTGGCGCTGGGCCGCAAGCTGCTGCGCTCCGGCGCCGACGCGCTGGTGATCGAGGGCATGGAGGCGGGCGGCCACATCGGCCCGGTGTCAACGTCTGTGCTGGCGCAGGAAATCCTGCCCAGCCTGGCGGACGAGCATCTGGTATTCGTGGCGGGCGGCATCGGCCGGGGCGAGGCGATCGCCGGATACCTTGAGATGGGCGCGGCGGGCGTGCAGCTTGGCACCCGGTTTGCCTGCGCCAGCGAATCGATCGCGCACCCTGCCTTCAAGAAGGCGTTCTTCCGCGCTTCTGCACGCGATGCCACCGCATCGGTGCAGGTCGATCCGCGCCTGCCGGTGATTCCGGTGCGCGCGCTGAAGAACAAGGGCACCGAGGCGTTCACCGCCAAGCAGATCGAGGTTGCCCGCAAGCTGGACAGCGGCGAAGTGGATATGGGCGCCGCGCAGCTGGAGATCGAGCATTACTGGGCGGGCGCGCTGCGCCGCGCGGTGATCGACGGCGATGTCGAGAACGGCTCAATCATGGCGGGCCAGTCCGTGGGCATGGTCGCCAAAGAGGAGCCTGTGGCCGACATCATCGCCGCATTGCTGGCCGAATGCGAGGGCGCGTTGTCCGCGCGCACCGGCACACCGGCTGTTGCGGCCTGACACGGGGAGGGCGGGATGCAGATCAGCGGCATAGACCACGTCAACATCCTGACCGACGATCTTGAGGGCACCGCGCGCTTTTACGAGGCTGCCCTTGGCCTTACTCGCGCCGAAAATCCGGCCATTGGCAAAGGTATGGCCGGTTACTGGATGCGCGATGGCAATGGCCAGGCGGTCGTTCACCTGGTGGACCGGCTGTCGGCAGCGGGACGATACGACGCGTATCGTCCGGGCCAACCCACCAATGCGCTGCATCACGTGGCGCTGCGGTGCGCAGGCTTTGCTCAGGCATGCGCAGGGCTGGACGCGCTGGGTATCGCCTACCGCACCAGCGATCATCCCCAGCTCGGGTTGAAGCAGATCTTTCTTGCCGATCCCAACGCGGTCAATCTGGAACTGAACTTCACCGAGGGCTGATCGCAACCTTGCGCCGGCCCGGGCGCTCTTGCACAAGGACGTGTGGCCCTTTTGCGAAAGACTACGATCATGTGCGACGCCGATTTCACCTCGCCCGCTGAAGGGAAGATCACCGGGTTCGATCGGCGCACCTTCACGGTGCTGGGCGCCAGCATGGCATTGGCGGGCTGCACCGGCGCGGCAGCGGCTGCTGGCGGATCGCCGCTGACCGAGCGCATGGTTTCGATCACCACGGCGGACGGGGTGTGCGATGCGTTCTTCGTGCATCCGGCCAAGGGCAAGCATCCCGGCATCGTGATGTGGCCCGACATCGCGGGCCTGCGCGACGTGTTCAAGATCATGGCGCGCAACCTGGCCTCGCAAGGCTACGCGGTGCTGGTGGTCAACCAATATTACCGCTCTGGCCCGGCGCCGATCATGAAAAGCTTTTCGGAATACCTGACCCCCGAAGGCCAGGCCAAGGTCGCCCCGATGCGCGCTGCACTCACCCCCGATGCGATCACCCGTGATGCCAAGGCGTTCGTCGCCTTCCTCGATACGCAGGACGCGGTGGACACGGCGCGCAAGATCGGAAGCAACGGCTATTGCATGGGCGGCCCGTTCACGGTGCGCACCGCCGCTGCCATGCCGGCGCGCGTCGGGGCGGCGGCGTCCCTGCACGGCGCGGGTCTGGTAACCGACGCGCCGGACAGTCCGCATCGCCTGCTGGCCTCCACCAAGGCGCGGTATCTGTTCGCGATCGCGCGCAACGATGCGGCCAGGCAGCCGGAGCAAAAAGCCGATCTGGAAAACGCGGCAAAGGGCGCGGGCCGTCCCGCCGAAGTGGAAGTCTACGCAGCTGATCACGGCTGGACCGTGGCGGATTCGCCGGCCTACGATCCGGACGAGGCGGACCGGGCGTGGAAGCGGATGCTGGCGCTGTTTGCCCAGCTGTAACGCTTGACAAAACCCGTGTTCACGCCTTGAATGCACAGTGTTGGGCGAACCTGCAAAGACGGGTCGTCATGGGAAATGGATGCTGGTCAAGACGCAATTCCTGACAGCACTACACGTGGTCCTGGTCTTATGGACGAGGGTGGCCGGCGTCGCACCCGCAAGGTGGCGCGCCGGATAGAACGAGAAACGTCGCAGGGAGAATGCGCGCCGGTCGGCTGGGACCGTCGTGAAAAGCCAGGGGACAGGGAGAAGCGCAAGGCGCGGCGGATCATCGCTGCGCCTTGCTGCTGTATGGAACTGCGGTTTGGACAGTGCGCGCGAATATCGATGTCTCCCCGCCGCCGACGCGCTATGGTGCCGGCGGTGATAGAGGATGAGCGATAATGCCGCACCCGTTCGGGATCGATCTGCTGACCGTGATGGGGCTTGGTCCGGTGGAGCATGTGACGCTGGCGGCCGATCTTGGCTGCAGCGCTGTATCCATGGGCCTGGAGCGGCTGCCCGATCGCTATAACCCGCACGGTTATGCGCATTGGTCTTTGCGCGAGAATGCGCAGCTTCGCCGCGATCTGAAGGCGGTGCTGGCTGAGCGCAAGGTGGCGCTATGCCTGGGCAGCGGCCTGCGGGTGCGGCCCGATGGCGATGCCGAAACCGCGCAAACGGCCAGTGACATGGACCTGTTCGCCGAATTGGGGGCGCTGCGCGTAGCCGCGAGCGACCATGGGGCCGAGCGTGACAGGGCCGTGGCCCAGCTTGCCGGGCTGGCCGATATGGCGGCGGCGCGCGGCATGGATTTTTCGATCGAATTCAGCCCGGTGCTGACCATCCGCTCACTGGCCGAGGCTATCACGGCGGTGCAGCAGATCGGCGAGGGCAAGGCTAGCGTGGTGATCGACGCGCTGCATTTCTTCCGCTCCGGCGGATCGGTGCGCCAGATCGCGCTGCTGGACCCCGCGCTGATCGGGCACGTCCAGCTTGCCGATGGGCCGCGCCGGGCGGAGGGCGATTACCTGACCGAAGCGATGACCGAGCGGATGATACCGGGCCAAGGCGAATTGCCCTTGCGCGAATTCGTGGACGCCTTGCCGCGCGGGGTGATTCTGGACTTGACGGTGCCGCTGGCCAGCGCCGCGCGCGGAGGCCGCATGCCGGGCGCCTATGTGGGCGAAGTGGTGAAGCGCACGCGCGATTTCCTGGCCTGACGCGCCGCATGCTTACAGGTTCACGCCCGCTGGCGAGTGCGGGATGCGCCGGGGATTGGCTTGGGAACCCAAAGGAACATCGGGTCGGCGCCAAGGCGTCCTTTGCGGGACGCGAGGGGGATGCATGCACGCGCGAATGGCCGGGTAGGAGCGTTCTCAGCCCGGCTCGGCCTTGGGGGAAAGCGGTTCCGGTCCGGCGGCGCAGGCTCGCAATCAGCGCCGGTCCGAGGCTTGGGGCACAAGCGCCCCGCCACCGTGGTGTGAAGCGCGCAAGCCCGCTTCATCGTGAACCGCTTCGTAAGCAGACGCTGATGGCGTGGACCACGGCTGTCGGCGTATAACCTAAATGGTTCGCGAAGTCAAGGTAGGGCCGCGCGCAGTGGTTTATTCGCGCAGCGATTCGATCTCGCGGGCCAAGTCATTGCCGCGCTTTTCGTCCGTGGCGATGCGTTCCAGCACGATGATGCGCTTGCGCATTTCCTCAACCTGGCGTTCCAGTTCACGCTCGCGGGCGGAATGGTCGTAAGCGGGGCCGCGCCGCCCGATCCGGTCAGCGGAGGCCGCATCGCCCAGGGCGCGATAGCGCTGGGCCTTGAGCCAGGTGATGCAGCCGATCCCGGCCAGCACGACGACGGCAGTCCAGAAACTCATCGCTTGATCACCTCCATCAACGGCCTGTCGCGCAGCGCATCGATCTCACGCGCGATGTCGCGGCTGCTGCCTTCTTCCGTAATGATCCTTTCGAGCACACGCACGCGATTTTCCAGTTCGGTGTTGTGCGTGGCATACTGCGCGGCCTTTTCCGCCGTGGCCCCGGCGGTGATCTCCAGCTTCCGTTCCAGGAACGCGAGGCGGCGCTTGTACATGCCGGCAAGGATCGCGCCGAACACGATCATCGTCACCAGCACCGCACACAGGCCCATGAAGTCGCCCGGGCTCATTGGCGGGTGCTCGGCGGCGTGCGGGCGGCTTCAACCTCACGCGTATCGCGCAGGGCCTCGATCTGCAGTGCGGTGTCATAGCCGCCATCGGTGATGATGCGTTCCAGCACGCGAACCCGTTCTTCCAGTTCCCGGCTGTTGGACGCGTACTGCGCGGCCTTTTCGGCGGTTGCTGCGAGTTGCAATTCGGCCAGCTTGTGCTGGTGCTTGGTCCAGATCGCGAAGCCGCCCACGATGAATGGTGCCAGCGGAATGAGTATCCAGATGATGTCTTCCACGTACTTGTCCCTGTTACCCGGTGCGCCGTTTCAGCGCAGTTGGTCGATCTCGGCCGCCAGGCGCGAGCTGCTGTGCGAATAGTGCGCTTCCATCTCCGCGATGCGCCGGTCCATGTCGGACAAGTCGTTGCGCAAGGCGCTGGAGCGCAGGGCAGGGCCGAAATTCAGGCCCTTGCGATCGCGGCGGCGGCGCATCCGGCGCAGCAGGCGCAGTTCCTCGTCTTCGCTGTAAAGCCCCAGCGGGCGCTTGTCGGCCATCACCGCGATGGCGATATAGACCGGGATGACGATCGGCGACACGAAGATCAGCAGCATCACCGCAGCGATGCGGATCCACAGCGCATCCACATCGGTATAATCCGCGATGCCGGCGCACACGCCCGAGATCTTGGCGTTCGACTTGTCGAGATAGAAATGTCCGCGTGACACTGGTCTGGTCCCTTCTGTAAGGTCGTTACTGGTCAGCGCCGGGCTTGTCGGCCATCGCGCGCTTCATCTGGGCGAGTTCGGCATCGATCGTGTCGCCATCGGCCAGTGCCGCGATCTCGTCTGCCAGAGTCGGCTGGCGGCGGTCGGACAGGCTCATCGCCTCGGCCCGGCCTTCGGCGTAATCGACGCGGCGTTCCAGCTGGTCGAACCGGGCCATGGCCTCGTCCACCCGCTCACTGGCCAGCAGCGTGCGCAGTTTGACGCGGTTCTCGGCGCTCTGCAGGCGTGCGGCGATCGAGGACTGGCGGCTGCGCGCCTCGCGCAGGCGGTTCTGCAGCTTTTCGATGTCCGCTTCATACGCGCGCAGGGCATCGTCGAGGACCAGGATCTCACCGGCCAGCTGCTCGCCCATGTCGGCGGCCTTCTTGCGTTCTAGCAGCGCGGCGCGGGCCAGATCCTCACGCCCCTTGGACAGCGCCAGCTGCGCCTTGTCCGCCCAGTCGGCCTGCAGCTTGTCGAGCTTGCCGACGTGGCGGCGCAGTTCCTTCTGGTCGGCGATGGTGCGCGCGCTGCTGGTGCGCACTTCGACCAGCGTTTCCTCCATCTCCAGGATGATCAGGCGGATCATCTTGGCCGGGTCTTCCGCTTTTTCTAGCAGGTCGTTGAAGTTGGCGGCGACGATATCGCGGGTGCGGCTGAAGATGCCCATGGCGGTGTGTCCTCGTGCGAATGCGGTATGGGCGGGCCGTGACGCGGAGTCGTTGGCTGCCGTGAAAACATCGTGGCGGTATGCGCCGGCGCGTTGGGCGGTGTGCCCTGCGCCTTGCGCCGGATTTTGCAGGATTTCGATCTCCGCGTCGAGCCTGCTCATGCGAGCGATGCTCCGCAGGCGCGGGTCGGCGTGCCGGCCTCGTGCGTGGCGGCATACGCCTTGGTCGCACCGAACTGGTCAGCCATGACGTACAGGTTGAGCGCGCCCATCGCCAGCAGGGCGGCGATGATTGCCCAGTCCAGCTTGGTGCGGGCCAGCGTGGCGTTCGCAAAGGCGGCGCGAAGGGGGGCCGCGCGAAGGGGGGCGGAGCGGACGGGTCCCTGGCCGGTCTGGGTGGCGGTGATGGGGAGCATCTTGCGGTTTCCTCTGGTCCTGAACGTACGCGCAATCGCTTGCGTCCAAACCCTATCGCAATGACCGTGCCAAATGCCTGCACGCCCGGTTTTGCGCGCTTTTGCCCTTTCGCGGCCAACCGCTGTTCAAAATGAATTGCCAATGAACGGGAATTTTTGCTAACTATTGGGAATATGGAGCGCGAAAGCCAGTTCATCGGTCAATCCACGGCCTTCCTCGATGCGGTGGAGCGGGCCAGCCGGGCCGCGCCGGTGCGCCGCCCGGTGCTGGTGATCGGCGAGCGGGGGACCGGCAAGGAGCTGATCGCCCAGCGGTTGCATCACTTGTCGCCGCGCTGGGGCGAGCCGCTGGTCACGCTCAACTGCGCGGCGCTGCCTGAAACCCTGATCGAGGCGGAACTATTTGGGCATGAGGCCGGGGCGTTCACCGGCGCCACCCGCGCGCGCGCCGGTCGTTTCGAGGAGGCGGACCGGGGCACGCTGTTTCTCGACGAGCTGGGCAACCTGTCGATGGCGGCGCAGGAACGGCTGCTGCGCGCCATCGAATATGGCGAGGTCGTGCGCATCGGCGCGTCCCGCCCGCTCACGGTGGACGTGCGCATCGTTGCCGCCACTAACGCCGACCTGCCGCGCATGGCCGCGCAAGGCACGTTCCGCGCCGACCTGCTGGACCGGCTGAGCTTCGAGGTCATCACCTTGCCGCCGCTGCGCGCCCGCGAAGGCGACGTTGCCGAACTGGCCGATTTCTATGGCCGGCGCATGGCCAGCGAACTGGGATGGGATCGGTTTCCCGGTTTCACTGCAGGCGCGATGGCGGCGTTGGAGGACTATCCGTGGCCCGGCAACGTGCGCGAACTGCGCAACGTGGTGGAGCGCGCCGTCTATCGCTGGGGCGACGAGAGCACGCCGGTCGCCGAAGTGGTGTTCGACGCGTTCGCCAGCGCCTGGGCACCGGTAGAGGCCGCGACCCCGCCGTCACCCTGCGCCGAAAACACGACGCCTCCACCTGCTGCTGTTATACCTGCATCCTTGCGCGAAGCGGTGGACGCGCACGAGTGCGCCTTGCTGACGGCTGCGCTGGAACGCCAGCGCTGGAACCAGCGCAAGGTTGCCGCAGACCTTGGCCTGACGTACGACCAGTTGCGCCATTGCCTGAAAAAGCATGGGCTCAGGGCTGGTGGGGGGTAAGACTAATGAAGCGCATTCTGTTTGCGTTCGCCGCGGTATGGAGCTTCTGTTCAACCCCGGCCTTCGCAGCCGCGCCCACGGCGGCGGAAATGGCGGCGATGAATGCGGCGCAGGAGCGCGGCGAACAGATGTTTCGTTACGATCAAGCGGCATGGCATGCGACCGATCGGTTTCTCGCGGATTTGCAATCGTCTGGACGCAAGCCTGAGGACAAGGATCTGGCGCTCGGAGGCTACATCGTCGAGCCCCTGGCCGATCGGCAGTTGCAGGTCACGTTCGTTACGCAGGCCTCGGCTAGCCTGCGCGCCGTCGCTCGCTACCGGGTGGATGACACGGCAAAGGTCGACGGCGCAATGTTGGCGCCAGGTGCCGACGCCAGCCTGTCCCCACTGGCTCTGCGCATGGTGGCCGCGCGCGATGCCGCCAAGGCGAAGTTTACGACGCCGGGCCATGCGCTATGTTCGGCCTCCCCGCCCAATTCCCTGGTGCTTCCGCCGCAGGCTGACGGTACGATACCGGTGTATTTTCTGACGTCGACCATGGACGCGGGCGTATACCCTGCAGGCGGCCATTACCGGTTCGATGTTGGGCCCAACGGCGCGGTGAAAGGGGAGCGCAAGTTCATGAGCGCCTGCTTTCCGCTGGACATGACTGCAGCCAGGAAAAGCCACGCCGAAATACTATTCCTGACCCATTTTCTCGACCGCCAGCCGACCGAAATCCACGCCTTTGTGAGCCGCAACATTCCGTTGCCGCTGGCGGTGATCACGATACCCAACAAACTGGTCTGGGTCTTGGCGAACGGACGCTTGCAACGCGTCCGTTCGGCCATGCGAGATGGTGGGGATTAAGGGCATCGTGGAATCTATCGAACTGCAGCACGACGCGATCCGCAGGCGGTTCTGGCCGTCCGCCAATTCAATCGAGTTAACAGTATCTTATCGTCTGGGCGGTACGCTGCGAGGCTAGGAGACTGCGAATCATGCAAGTTGGGTGTCAGGGCTGCAAGCAGGAGCATGGCGCGTTCGATATCGCCATGGCTTTCCAGCCGATCGTCGATACCGAGACCGGTCTGCCGTTCGCGTACGAGGCGCTTGTGCGCGGCGGAAACGGCGAGGGCGCGGCGCAGGTTCTGGCGCAAGTGACGCCGGAGAACCGCTACGCGTTCGACCAGCAGTGCCGGGTTGCCGCGATCGAAGGCGCAGTTGCTGCCGGGATCATCGAGACGGGCGCGAAGCTCTCCATCAATTTCCTGCCCAACGCGGTCTATTCGCCTCTCGCCTGCATCCAGCTGACGCTCAAGACTGCTGCGGCCACCGGTTTCGCAGCGGAGCGCCTGATCTTCGAGTTCACCGAGAACGAGCAGATCACCGATCCCGCGCACTTGCTGAACATCGTCGAATCCTATCGCAAGATGGGTTTTTCCACCGCGCTTGACGATTTCGGGGCTGGTCACGCCGGGCTGGGCCTGCTCGCCCGCTTCCAGCCCGATCTGCTCAAGCTGGACATGGAACTGGTGCGCGGCATCGATACCAGTATGCCGCGCCGCCTGATCGTCGAAGGGATGATCCGCATGGCGCAGGCTCTGGGCATCGTCGTCATCGCCGAAGGGGTGGAGACGGTCGCGGAATACGAGGCCCTGCGCGGCATCGGCGTGCGGTATATCCAGGGTTACCTGCTGGCGCGGCCTGGTTTCCGGGTGTTGCCGCAGATCGTCATGCCGTCCGGTCCGGAGCCCGCAGCGGTCGCCGCCTGAGGGCTGCCTCGTTGCATCCGACGTGCGGGTGGACTTCATCCATCCCGCACCATTTGCCCGCTTATCCCCCTTGCAATTTTCCGGAATCGCGCGTATCTGCGCCTCATCCCGTCATTGGTGAAGCAACGCACGGGCTGGCGCCGAAAGGGGCCGGCGCGAAGCTGCTTTGCACCATGCCGGCATTTGTGGAGCTACGTTTGGTCGATATCGCACGCCTTACCGAAGTCATCGAACCCGAGGTCAACGCCTTGGGCTTCGATCTCGTGCGCGTGCGCATCTTCGGCAAGAGCGAAGTGGGCGACGATGAGATTGCCTTGCAGATCATGGCCGAGGACCCGGCGACCGGGCAACTTGTGCTGGATGACTGCGCCGCGCTCTCGCACCGCATTTCCGATCGCATGGACCAGCTGGAAAGCACCGGCGAAACCCTGATTGCCGAAGCCTACCGGCTCGAAGTCAGTTCGCCGGGGATCGACCGCCCGCTGACCCGCCCCAAGGATTACGCCAAGTGGGCAGGCCATGAAATCAAGCTGAACCTGGTCAACCCGGTCGAAGGCAACCGCAAGGGCCTGCACGGCGACCTGGTGGGCATCGCGGGTGAACCGGGGCAAGAGACCGTCACGGTGGACGACAAAAAGTCCGGCCCGGTCAGCTTCCCCCTTGCCGACGTGCAATCGGCCCGGCTTATCCTGACGGACAAGCTGATCGCAGCAAGCCGCCCGCTCGATACCAGCGGCGCGGACGACATTCTTGAGGAACAGGAAGACTAAGCCATGGCCAGTGCGATTTCCGCCAACCGCGCCGAGCTGCTCGCGATCGCCAACGCCGTCGCGACGGAGAAGATGATCGACAAGTCGATCGTCATCGAAGCGATGGAAGAAGCCATCCAGAAGTCGGCCCGCAACCGTTACGGCGCCGAGAACGACATCCGCGCCAAACTCGATCCGCGCACCGGCGATTTGCGTCTGTGGCGCGTCGTCGAGGTGGTCGAGGAGGTTGAGGACTACTTCAAGCAGGTCGATCTCAAGCAGGCCGAAAAAATCCAGAAGGACGCCAAGGTCGGCGATTTCATCGTCGATCCGCTGCCGCCGGTGGACCTGGGCCGCATCGATGCGCAGTCCGCCAAGCAGGTGATCTTCCAGAAGGTCCGCGATGCCGAGCGCGATCGCCAGTTCGAGGAATTCAAGGATCGCGCCGGCGAAGTGATTACCGGCGTGATCAAGTCGGTCGAGTTCGGGCACGTGATCGTCAACCTGGGCCGCGCCGAGGGCGTGATCCGCCGCGATCAGCAGATCCCGCGCGAAGCGGCCCGTGTGGGTGAGCGCGTGCGGGCGCTGGTGCTGCGGGTGGAGCGCCAGAACCGTGGCCCGCAGATCTTTCTGTCCCGCGCGCATCCTGATTTCATGAAGAAGCTGTTCGCGCAGGAAGTGCCGGAAATCTACGACGGCGTGATCGAGATCAAGGCCGCCGCCCGCGATCCGGGCTCGCGCGCCAAGATCGGCGTCATCAGCCACGATCATTCGATCGACCCGGTCGGCGCGTGCGTCGGCATGAAGGGCAGCCGCGTGCAGGCCGTCGTGCAGGAAATGCAGGGCGAGAAGATCGACATCATCCCCTGGAGCGAGGACACCGCCACGTTCGTGGTCAACGCGCTCCAGCCCGCCACCGTCAGCCGCGTCGTCATCGACGAGGAGGAAAGCCGCATCGAGGTGGTGGTGCCCGACGATCAGCTGTCACTGGCGATCGGCCGCCGCGGCCAGAACGTGCGTCTGGCCAGCCAGCTGACCGGCTCGCAGATCGACATCATGACCGAGGCTGAATCCTCGGAGAAGCGCCAGAAGGAATTCGTCGAGCGCTCCAAGATGTTCGAGGAGGAACTCGATGTCGACGAGACGCTGTCGCAGCTGCTGGTAGCCGAAGGCTTCAGCGAGCTGGAAGAAGTGGCCTATATCGATCTGGCCGAACTGGCCGCGATCGAAGGGTTCGACGAGGAACTGGGCGAGGAGCTGCAAAGCCGCGCGCAGGAAGCGCTGGACCGCCGCGAAGAAGGCAACCGCGAAGCCCGCCGTGCGCTGGGCGTAGAAGATGCGCTGGCGGACCTGCCGCACCTTACCGAGGCCATGCTGGTCACGCTGGGCAAGGCTGGCATCAAGACGCTCGACGATCTGGCCGATCTTGCCACCGACGAACTGATCGCCAAGAAGCGCACCGAACAGCGCCGCCGCGATGGCACCGTCAATCGCCGTGCCTCGCGCGATGAGGACAAGGGCGGCGTGCTGGGCGATTATGGCCTGAACGAAGAGCAGGGCAACGAGATCATCATGGCCGCACGTGCCCACTGGTTCGACGAAGAACCGGCGGCCGAGCCCGAACTCGAGGAGGCCGCCAATGCGGAATCCTCGCAATGATCGCGTAAGCGCCGAGATCGACGGTAGCCCGGCGGAGCGGACCTGCATCCTCTCCGGCGGGAAAGCCGCGCGCGACGAATTCATCCGGCTAGCGATTTCGCCGGACGGGATGGTTCTTCCCGATGTCCACGCGCGTGCCCCCGGGCGCGGCGCGTGGATCGGCGTTTCGCGCGACGAACTTGAAAAAGCCATTCAGAAGCACAAGTTAAAGGGTGCGCTGGCACGGGCCTACAAGGGCGCCGCGCTTACCATTCCCGACGATCTTGCTGATCGCATCGAAGCGGCGCTTGTGCGCGCGTTGACCGACCGCATCGGCCTCGAACTGAAATCGGGCAGGCTGCTGATGGGATCGGACCGGATCGCGCAGAATGCTCGCGAAGGGAAAGTCGAATGGCTGGCCCATGCGTCTGACGCCCGCGAAGATGGTGCGCGCAAGCTCGATCAGGCCTGGCGGGTCGGTCGGGAAGAAGAAGGCAGCGGCTTGCGCGGTGTGCGCTTGCCACTGGACCGGGACACGCTGTCTGTGGCATTGGGCCGCGACAACGTCGTTCATCTGGCGCTGAACGACAGCGGAGCGGCTCAGCGAGTCGAATCGCAGCTGCAGCGCCTTCTGCATTTCCAGGGGCAGGTCTCCAGCCGGCAAGACGGCACGACCGGCATGGATGATGAGCACGGAGCGGCCCCGGCCGCGTCCGTCACGACGAATTGACCGAAGGGCTAAGACGAGAAATATGAGCGAGACCGACAACAAACCGACCCTGGGCCGCAAGCCGCTTGGGCTTAAGCGCTCGGTGGAAGCGGGTGAGGTCAAGCAGACCTTCAGCCACGGCCGCACCAACAAGGTGGTGGTCGAGGTGAAGCGCCGCAAACTTATCGGCAAGCCAGGTGAGGCCGCGCCCGACGCGCCGGCTGCACCCGCTGCCGCCGCGCCTGCGCCCGCAGCGGCTCCCGCGCCGCGCCCGGCAGAGGCGCTTGTCGCCCGCCGTGCGCCGCCTTCGAACGAAACGCCGCAGGAGCGTGTTGCGCGCATGCAGCGCGACGCCGAGGAAGCCCGCCAGCAGATGCTGGAGGAAGCGACCCGCCGCGAGCAGGAAGCCCGCCTGCGCGCGATCGAGGAAGAACGCGCCCGCGCCCAGGAAGCCGCTGCGCCGGCTGCTGCACCTGAACCGGTACAATCGGAACCCGCGCAGCCCGAGCAGCCCGAGCCCGCCGCGTCGGAGCCCGCCGTTGCACCCGCTCCGGCTGCCGAACCGGTTGCCGATGCCACCCCGGCAGCGGTCGAAGCGCCGGCAGAAACGCCTGCTCCTGCCGTTTCAGCCGAAGCGCCCGCTGCCGACGCCCCGGCATCGTCCGCAGACGCACCGCAGGCCTCCGCGCCTGCTGCGGCAGCGGCTCCCGAGCCTGCAGCCGTGGCAACGCCGGTGCCGGCGCCGCGCCGGTTCACCCCAGTGGCCCGGCCGGAAATCCGCCGCCCCGAGCCTGCGCCCGCCCCGGCAGCCAACACCGCTGCCGCTGCGGCGGACACTGCCGATACGGCCTCGTCGGCTGGCACTGGCGGCGCGCGCAAGCCCGATGCGGCCAAGAAGGGCACCGTTGCAGCGCCCCGTCCCGGCCCGCAGACCGACCGCAACGCCAAGGGCGGCGGCGATCGCCGCCGCGATGGCAAGCTGACCGTCAGCCGCGCGCTCAACGACGATGAAGGCGCGCGCGCGCGTTCGCTTGCCGCGCTCAAGCGGGCCCGCGAAAAGGAACGCCGTTCGCACGGAGGCAAGTCGCAGCAGCGTGAAAAGCAGGTCCGCGACGTCGTGGTGCCAGAAGCCATCACAGTGGCCGAACTGGCGAACCGCATGGCCGAAAAGGCTGCCGACCTCGTCAAGTCGCTGTTCAAGATGGGCATGATGGTCACCGTCAATCAGGCGATCGACCAGGATACTGCGGAGCTGCTGGTCGAGGAATTCGGCCACAACATCCAGCGCGTGTCGGAAAGCGACGTGGACATCGATGCCTCGACCGACGTCGATGCCGACGCCACGCTCAAGACGCGTCCGCCGGTGGTTACGATCATGGGCCACGTCGATCACGGCAAGACCAGCCTGCTCGATGCGCTGCGCGGCACCGATGTGGTGCGCGGCGAGGCGGGCGGCATCACCCAGCATATGGGTGCGTATCAGATCAAGACGAAGGGCGGCGATCTCGTCACCTTCCTCGATACGCCGGGCCACGCCGCGTTCACGCAGATGCGCATGCGCGGCGCCAACGTCACCGACATCGTGGTGCTGGTGGTAGCCGCTGACGACGGCATCATGCCGCAGACGGTGGAGGCCATCAACCACACCAAGGCCGCTGGCGTGCCGATGATCGTGGCGATCAACAAGATCGACAAGCCCGAAGCCAATGCCCAGAAAGTGCGTGAGCGCCTGCTGGAACACTCGATCGTGGTCGAGGAAATGTCGGGCGACGTGCAGGACGTGGAAGTATCGGCCAAGACCGGCAAGGGTCTGGACGATCTGATCGAAAAGATCCTGCTGCAGGCCGAGCTGATGGAGCTGAAGGCCAACCCCGACCGCGAGGCCGAGGCGACGGTGATCGAGGCCAAGCTCGACAAGGGCAAGGGTCCGCTCGCCACCGTCCTGGTCAATCGCGGCACCCTGCGGGTCGGCGACATTCTGGTGGTCGGCACCGAGAGCGGGCGCGTGCGCGCCATGCTCGACGACAAGGGCCGCCAGATTAAGGAAGCGCCCCCGGCGATGCCGGTGGAAGTGCTGGGTATCGGCGGCGTGCCGATGGCCGGTGACATGCTTTCGGTGGTGGACAGCGAGCAGCGTGCCCGCGAAGTGTCGGTCTATCGCCAGGAGCAGGCCACCGCCAAGCGCACCGCAACTGCGCCGACCAACATCGACACGATGTTCTCCGCGCTTGCCGCCAAGGCCAGCGTCATCGAATATCCGGTGGTGATCAAGGGCGACGTGCAAGGCTCGGTCGAGGCGATCAATGCCGCGCTCAACAACCTGTCGAACGACGAGATCAAGGTGCGCATCCTCAGCTCCGGGGTGGGCGCGATCACCGAATCCGACGTGACATTGGCTGCGGCCAGTGGCGCGCCGATCGTGGGCTTCAACGTGCGTCCCAACGCCAAGGCGCGCGAGCAACTGCAAAAGACCAAGACGCCGATGATGTATTACGACATCATCTATGAGCTGACCGCCGAAGTCGCCAAGCAGATGGCCGGCATCTGGGGGCCGGAGCGGATCGAAACCGTGGTTGGCCGCGCCGAGGTCAAGCAGGTGTTCCCTGCCGGCAAGAAGGACAAGGCTGCCGGTCTGCTGGTGGTCGAAGGGTTCATCCGCAAGGGCATCAACGCGCGTCTCACCCGCAACGACGTCATCGTCAGCCGCACGACCATCCAGTCGCTGCGCCGCTTCAAGGACGATGTGGACGAAGTGCGCGCAGGGATGGAATGCGGCGTGGTGCTGGCCGATACCAACGACATCAAGCCGGGCGATCACCTGGAAGTGTTCGAGGTCAGCGAGCGCGAGCGTACCGTCGGCTAAACCCGGCGCTTCGCCGTCACGGCATGCCAGCGGCCATCGTCGGAGCGATCCGGCGGTGGCCGTGACGGTTTTCAGGCCCTGTGTTTTGGGCCACTTATTTTCGGGGATACCGACATGACCCGCTACTGTGCTTTTTTCGCATCCATCAACGTGGGCGGCAACCGCCTGACGATGGCGGACCTGCGCTACGCGTTCGAGCGCGAGGAGTTCGAGAACGTGGAGACCGTGGTGGCCAGCGGCAACGTGCTGTTCGATTTCGACGAGCGGCCCACCGATGGCCTGGAAGACCTGTTCGCGCACATGATGCTGGAGCGTTTCGACATGCGCACCTTTGCTGCCGTGCGCAACCGGGAGCAGGTGCGCGCGGCAGTGGACGACAATCCGTTCACCGGGATCGGGCAGGACAATCTGGTGCACACGCTGTTTCTGGAGCGCGAGCCGGATCCCGCGCACTTCGCCCGGCTGGCGGCAGACCACAGCGGACGCGGGCCGGAGAAACTGGCGATCGGGCCGCGCTGCCTGTATATCGATTACGTCGACGGGGTGGGAGCATCCAAGCTGAGCAACGCCTTTATCGAGCGGCGGCTGGGGTGTCGGGGCACCGCGCGCAACGTCCGCTCGCTGGCGCGGATCGCGGCCAAGATGTGAGGTTTGCCCGGAACGCAAAAGGGGCGGCCGCCCGAGCCATCAGAGCGGCCACCCCCAAGTCGGGCCTGTCAGTTCAGGCGCTTAACGAAATCAGGCGTTTAGCGGAACATGCCCGAGGTCACGGCGGCGACCACGTTGCTGGTCACGCCCACCAGCAACAGGTCGTTGCCCGAGCGCACGTAGCGGTAGCCGCGCGGCGGTGCCTTCACGCCGCGATACTTGCGATAATCCACGACCTGGTAATTGCGCGCATAGCGGCTGTCGAACTTCTGGCCCTTAGCGAACGAGCGGTAGCCGCGCGATGCGCCGGCGTTATCGCGGCGATCGTTGCCCCGTCCCGCGTTGTCGCCACGGCGATTATCGTCGCCCCGATCGTTGCGGTGGTCACGGTCGTCGCGCTGCTGGGACATCTGCGCCATGGCGGGCGCGGCCAAGATCGGGCTCAACGTGGCGGCGGCGAGAAGGGCGGCGGTAAACGTCTTCATCAATACACTCCTTTGACGGCTCGTTTCACACCGGATAACGCGGGCACAAGCCCCCGGAGGCGTATCAGTTTGTGGCAAATTGTCGCAGCCGCCCTATTTGGACTGAAGAACGATGGCAAAAAACCAGACAACCCCCGAGCAGCACTCCGTCCGCCTTCTCAAGGTGGGCGAGCAGGTGCGCCACGTCATTTCCGAAATTCTGACCCGTCAGCAGGTGCATGACGATACGCTGAGCAGCCACTCCGTGTCGGTTACGCAAGTGCGCATGACGCCGGACTTGCGCCAGGCGACGGTTTACGTGAAATCGCTGCTGGGGCAGGACGAGGAGGCGGTGCTCAAGGCGATGCGCACGCACACCGCGTTCTTCCAGCGCGAAGTGGCGCAGCGGCTCAAGATGAAATTCGCCGCCAAAGTGCGCTTCATGCCGGACGAGACCTTCGACGAGGCGAGCCGCATCGACGCGCTGCTCAACGATCCGCGCGTGAGGCGCGACCTTGATGCGCGCGCGGACGACAGCGCCGAGCCTGCGAATGGCGGGGCCGCGGCGGCGGATTAACCTGCGATCGCGGGGTCTTCCACGAAGGCCAGCCGCGCCGCGCTCCAGTGCCCGGCGGCGGCGGCTCGCGCATCGATGGTGAAGCGGAATGCGCCATTTTCCGACCAGTTCCACTCCATCATGTCATCATAGCCCAGTTCCAGCAGCAGCAGATCGTCCCCCTCTGCTAGGCCGAACAGGCGATGGGGGATTGCCGGGGGCAGCAGGTATTCGCGGTTGATGCGCAGCAGCATGTCGGTGGGCATGGCCGCGAACACGTCAGGCGGGCCGGACATCATCACACGCAGCGACAGGGTGGCAAGCTGGGCGATGGTTCCGGGCACATGGCTCCGCACCAGTTCGCCATACTGCTCGTGGATTTCGGACAGCAGATCGGCCACCACGTCGCGCTCCTCGGGCAACAGCGCCGTCCACGGATCGCGCCCGGCAACGAAGCCGTCCACCGCCAGCACCATGTCCGGCAGCGCGGCGCATTGCGCGCGCAGGGTTTCCAGATCGGCCTCCAGCGCGTCAAGCTCCTCCTGCGCATCTTCGGCGGCGTAGGGCTGGGCCTGCGGGTCCAGCCTGAGGCGGGCCAGCGTGGCGTGCTGGCGCACGATGGCCTCCTGATAGAGCGCAAGCGGGCGATCGGAATCGTCCAGCGCATCGTGCAGCCGGTCCGCCAGATGGAACACGCCGTGCCACCACAAGGCCTGCACCGGCTCGCCCACCCCGGCAGCGTAAAACGGATGATCACGCGCCGCCGCGTGATTGCCGAAAGCGTCCTGCGCGATCAGATCTACCGGCCAGAACGGGAAGAACCAGCGGCTTGACCGTCCGGGCCGGACCGGCAGCACCGTACCACCCTCGTCATACGCGGCGGGTAGGCCGTAAGGCGGGTCGGCGAAATCGTGGCTGCCCGGCGGCACCGCCACCACTGCGCCCGTGCCCAGGAAAAACGCCAGCGAGCCGGAGGACGGCAGCGGCGAGGCGGGCTGCGCGCGGGCCAGGTCTGCCAGGTCTATCTGCGCGACGAACGGAAGCGGGGTGCCGGCATCGTCACACGGCCAGGGCTGCGGGCCAAGGCGCGGCAGGCCACCGAACCAGCTGGTATCGCCGAACCAGTCCCGCGCGCGTTCACGCGGCTTGCGCGCCAGCAGCACGGCGCCGGGCGGCGGCAGCGGTGCGGGCGCTTCGGGCTCCGGGGTCCAGGGCAGGGGCGGCGCGGTGTCGTCCGCTTCGAACGGCACTTCCTGCGATGCGTCCAGCAGCAGCGGATCGCGCGCCCCGCCGCGTCCGGCGATCAGCATGGCGATCAGTGCCAGCGCGATGCCCAGCACCACTAGCGTGGCCACGCCGCCCACCGTGCCCAGCGTCGCCAGGATGCCGGCGGCCAGCCCGTCCAGCATCTGCCAGCCACCGCCCAGCGGGGCGATGAGCAGATAGACGGCCAGCGCAGCGGGGACCGCGAAGGCGATCAGTGCCGCGATCAGTCTTGTCATGGCCGGTTACGCTCCCAGGTTCTTGTGCCAGCTTGATTCTTAGGAGCAATATCGTCGGGGAGAACCCCGTCGTTATCCGTGCATGGGCGGTTTCGCGGTGTTATCCCCAGTATGGATGGCCAAGCTCTACTTCTATTATGCCAGCATGAACGCCGGCAAATCGACCACGCTGCTGCAGGCGGACTTCAATTACCGTGAGCGCGGCATGCGCACGATGCTGTGGACCGCCGCGATCGACGATCGCAGCGCGCGGCTGGGCGACGATCACGCGATCGAAAGCCGCATCGGCCTGCACGCCACCGCGCACCGGTTTACCGCGCAGACCAACCTGCTGGACCAGGTGCGCGGGGCGCACGCCGCGGACCCGCTCTCGTGCGTGATGGTGGACGAGGCGCAGTTTCTGACGCCGGAACAGGCATGGCAATGCGCCGATATCGCCGACAAGGCGGGGATACCCGTGCTGTGCTACGGCCTGCGCACCGATTTTCGCGGCGTGCTGTTTCCCGGCGCCGGCGTGCTGCTGGGCATTGCCGATACGCTGGTGGAGCTGAAAGCGGTGTGCCACTGCGGGCGCAAGGCTTCGATGAACTTGCGGGTGGATGGCGAAGGCCGCGCGGTGAGCCACGGCGCGCAGACCGAGATCGGCGGCAACGATCGCTACGTGGCGCTGTGCCGCCGCCATTTCAGCGCTGCGCTGGGCCGGTGAGGGCGCACCTGTAACAAAGTGTCCCGACCGTTGGCGGCCAGTTTTCCGCTTCCTACATTCGGCTTTGATGGAAGGGAGATTGTGAAGAAGGACCGGACATGAAAAGCCTGACTTTGTCCCTTGCCGCTGTGGCCCTTGCCCTGCTGGCCGCGATCCCGCCAGCCTCCGCGCACAACCCCTCCGCCGCCGCGATCCCGTTCGCCGACCACGGCGGAGTGCAGGACTGGCGCGCGCAGGGGGACCATACGGTCTATTTCGAGGACCAGCAGCGCCACTGGTATCGCGCCACGCTGATGGGCCGCGCCTTCAACCTGCCGTTCGCCGAGCACATCGGCATTGATGCCGGCCCGATCGGCACGCTGGACCGTTTCGGCGCTATTGAGGTCGGCGGGCAGCATTATCCTTTCACGTCGTTCGAAAGGGTGTCTGGTCCGCCGGTAAAAACCAGAGGCAAATGACGGATAATTGAATCCGGATAGATTGACAGTTTTACCCGGATCAATATGTGCGGGCTCCTGATTGTGTCGGAGTGCGCTGTGTCGGTTACCGTGTTCTATAAAGACGATGTGATCGCGCGGGGGCAGCCGGCGGATTTTGCCGCTGCCCTGCGCGATCTCGCTCCGCTGGCCCGGAGCGCTGATCTGCTGGCGTTCGACGATGAGACCGGCCGGCAGGTGGATCTTGAACTGGACGCTCCCGCCGCGCCGCGCCCGCGTGGCCGGCCCGCGCTTGGCGTGGAGGCTCGCGAAATCACCCTGATGCCCCGGCACTGGGAATGGCTGGCGCGGCAGCCGGGCGGCGCGTCGGTCACCTTGCGCAAGCTGGTGGAGGGGGCGATGCGGGCCGGGCGCAGCCAGCGCGAATGCCTGGATGCGGCGTGCAATTTCCTCACCGTGATGGCCGGCGACCGCCCCGGTTATCAAGAGGCGATCCGCGCGCTGTACGCCGGGGACCGCGACAATTTCGACGCCTTGTGCGTGCTGTGGCCCACCGCCGTCGCCCGCCATGCCCGCACGCTGGCCTGGCCGCAGGACGCAAGCTGATGCCGCATGGCTGGATCATTCTCGACAAGCCGGTCGGCCTTGGCTCCACCCAGGCGGTGGCCGCGGTAAAGCGCAACCTGCGTGAGGCGGGCTATGGCAAGAAGGTGAAAGTGGGCCACGGCGGTACGCTGGACCCGCTGGCCTCCGGCGTCCTTCCGATCGCGCTGGGCGAGGCGACCAAGCTGACCGGGCGGATGCTCGATGCCAGCAAGGCCTATGCCTTTACCGTGCGGTTCGGAGAGGAGACCGACACCCTTGATCTGGAAGGCGCGGTGATCGCCACCAGCGACGTGCGGCCGACGCGCGAACAGGTGGAAGCGGTGCTGGCCCGCTTCACCGGGCCGATCGCACAAGTGCCGCCTGCCTATTCCGCGCTGAAGGTGGATGGCGCGCGGGCATACGATCTGGCGCGCGCGGGGGTGGACGTGACGCTCAAGGCGCGCGAAGTCACCATCCATGACCTGCGGCTGGAGCGGTTCGACCCGGCGGACGGGGCTACGCTGATGGCGCACGTATCCAAGGGCACCTACATTCGCAGTCTGGCGCGCGACATCGCGCAGGCGCTGGGAAGCTGCGGCACCGTAACTATGCTGCGGCGGACCAAGGCCGGGCCGTTCGACCTATCGCAGGCGATTTCGCTGGACAAATTGAACGATGTGGGTAAGGGCGCGCCTCTTGAACACGTACTCTTGCCGCTGGAGGCGGGGCTGGACGACATCCCGGCCATCGACCTCGACCCGGAGCAGGCAAGGGCGGTCCGACAGGGCCGCGTTCTCGCCGGAATGCCCCAGGCAGACGGGCTCTACTGCGCATGTCAGGGCACCGTCCCTGTGGCACTGGTAGAGATTACGGACGGCAGCGTCCGCGTTTCCCGGGGTTTCAATCTTTCGGATGTCGCGGAGTAGAAGTTATGTCGGTTACCCCTGAGAAGAAGCTGGATATCATCACGGACAACGCCCGCGCCACTGGCGATACGGGCAGCCCGGAAGTTCAGGTCGCGATCCTGACGGAGCGCATCAAGAACCTGACCGAGCACTTCAAGGCACACCACAAGGACAACCACTCGCGTCGCGGTCTGCTGGCCATGGTCAACAAGCGCCGCTCGCTGCTGGACTACCTGAAGAAGAAGGATGTGGCGCGGTACAACTCGCTCATCCAGAAGCTGGGTCTGCGTAAGTAAGATCGAGTGACGGCCCGCTTCGGCGGGCCGTTTTGCATGTGCGGCCCGCGATGTGGTAAGAGCCTATCGCGCATTCGCACGGCGTGGCTGGCAGGAATGCCGCCCGCGCTTACAATACCAGGCATCTCCCGCAATTCGGCGGGGGGCCTTGGGGCCTTCGAAAAAGCCCCGCACCGGACCGGGACGGTACCCCGGCAGTAAGCCCCGCCGTTGCAATAGGGCCGGTGGGTCGAGGAAAAACCTATGTTCGACGTCAAGACTGTAAGCATGGAGTGGGGCGGCAAGACCCTCACTCTCGAAACCGGCCGCATCGCTCGCCAGGCGAACGGCGCGGTCCTCGCCACCTACGGCGAAACCGTGGTGCTGTGCGCCGTTACCGCCGCCAAGTCGGTGAAGGAAGGGCAGGATTTCTTCCCGCTCACCGTGCACTACCAGGAAAAGTTTTCCGCAGCCGGTCGCATCCCCGGTGGCTTCTTCAAGCGTGAGCGCGGCGCGACCGAAAAGGAAACGCTGACCAGCCGCCTGATCGACCGTCCGATCCGCCCGCTGTTCCCCGAAGGTTTCTACAACGAAATCAACGTCATCGCCCAGGTCCTGAGCTATGACGGTGAAACCGAGGCCGACGTGGTCGCGATGATCGCCGCCTCTGCCGCGCTGACCATTTCGGGCGTGCCGTTCATGGGCCCGATCGCCGCCGCGCGCGTTGGCTTCGTCGATGGCGAATACACGCTCAACCCCAAGCAGGACGCCGCCCTCAAGGACGGTCGCCTCGATCTCGTCGTCGCCGCCACCGGCGATGCCGTGATGATGGTGGAATCGGAAGCCAAGGAGCTGACCGAGGAAGAAATGCTGGGCGCCGTCATGTTTGCGCATGACGAAATCCGCAAGGTCGTAAACCTCATCATCGACCTGGCCGAAAAGGCCGCGAAGGAGCCTTGGGAAGTCGACCTGTCGGACAACACCGCCGACATCAAGGCCAAGCTCAAGAAGGCCGTCGGCAAGGACGTTGCCGCCGCCTACAAGCTGACCGACAAGTCGGCCCGCTCCGAGGCGCTCAACGCCGCGCGCGCCAAGGCCAAGGACGCTTTCGCGAGCGAGAGCCCGCAGGTTCAGATGATCGCCATCAAGTCCATGAAGAAGGTCGAGGCGGACATCGTGCGCACCGCCATCCTCAAGGACGGCAAGCGCATCGACGGCCGCAAGCTCGACCAGGTTCGCCCGATCGAGGCGATCGTGGGCTTCCTGCCGCGCACGCACGGTTCCTCGCTGTTCACGCGCGGTGAAACGCAGGCGATCTGCACCACCACGCTGGGCACCAAGGAAGCCGAACAGATGATCGACGGCCTCGAAGGCCTGTCGTACTCGTCGTTCATGCTGCACTACAACTTCCCGCCGTACTCGGTGGGCGAGGTCGGTCGCTTCGGCGCGCCGGGTCGCCGCGAAGTGGGCCACGGTAAGCTGGCATGGCGTGCGCTGCACCCCGTGCTGCCCGCCAAGGAAGACTTCCCCTACACCATCCGCGTCCTGTCCGACATCACCGAGTCCAACGGCTCGTCCTCGATGGCGACGGTGTGCGGCGGTTCGCTCTCGATGATGGATGCCGGCGTGCCGCTGGTCCGCCCGGTTTCGGGCATCGCCATGGGCCTGATCCTGGAAGGCGACGATTTCGCCGTCCTGTCAGACATTCTGGGCGACGAAGATCACCTGGGCGACATGGACTTCAAGGTCGCAGGCACCGAACTTGGCATCACCACGATGCAGATGGACATCAAGATCGCCGGCATCACCAAGGAAATCATGGGCAAGGCGCTGGAGCAGGCGAAGGCCGGCCGTGCGCACATCCTGGGTGAAATGACCAAGGCCCTTGGTTCGTCGCGCAACGAGCTGTCGGCCCACGCCCCGCGCATCGAGACGATCCAGATCGACAAGTCGAAGATCCGCGACATCATCGGCACCGGCGGCAAAGTCATCCGCGAAATCGTGGCCGAAACCGGCGCCAAGGTGGACATCGACGATGAAGGGATCATCAAGATCTCCTCGTCCGACACCGCGCAGATCGAAGCGGCCAAGAAGTGGATCCTGGGCATCGTCGAGGAAGCGGAAGTCGGCAAGGTGTATGACGGCAAGGTCGTCAACATCGTCGATTTCGGCGCGTTCGTGAACTTCATGGGTGGCAAGGACGGCCTCGTCCACGTCTCCGAGATGCGCAACGAGCGGGTCGAGAAGCCCACCGACGTGGTCAAGGAAGGCCAGGCCGTGAAGGTCAAGGTCCTCGAGATCGACCAGCGCGGCAAGGTGCGTCTGTCGATGCGCGTCGTCGATCAGGAAACCGGCGCTGAGCTGGAAGATACCCGTCCGGCCCGCGAACCGCGTGGCGATCGCCCCGAGCGTAGCGGTGGCGGCGATCGCGGTGGTGACCGTCGTGGTCCGCGCCGTGATGGCGGTGGCCGTGGCGGCGATCGTCCGCGCGGCGATCGCGGCCCGCGTCGCGATGGCGGCGGCGACAATGGTGGCGGCAACCCCGACCACCTGCCGGCCTTCCTCAAGGAAGACTGATCGCAACCGATCACTGACAGGAAAAGGCCGGGAGCGATCTCGGCCTTTTTCGTTCACTTATGCGTAATACGCGGGGACGGCCCGCTGGTCGGCGCATCGGGCTTGGGCGCCTGTACACCGTCGCGCCCACTGATCTGCACCGTGACGTCGGAGCCGAGTGCACCGTGCCAGGTCATCACCGTGTCCGGCCGGCGGTTGGCCGCAATGGCGGCGGGGGTCGCCTGATTGTCAATACGCAGGTGAATATGGTCCGTCGTAACGCCGGTGTAGCGGTTGGCGATCACGACGTGCGCCTGCTCGTTCGTGTCGGTGATCAGCGTTATATCGAGGTCGAGATGGCGCGCGCCCCCTGCGAATGCGGTGCCATCGCCCAGAACCAGCCGCGTATCGGTCGCCACGATCTTGCCCGTCAGCCACGATCCGATCAGGCCGGGCCCGCAATTGCGCACGACCAGGGAGATCTGCCCTTGCTGGGTGCGGAAGCGGCCAAGATTGCCCGGTGGCGCCGGGTTGTCGGCGATGTCAGGGCCGGGGGCGTGCATCTGGATGCGGCGGTTCTCCGCAAATTCGCCGTCGAGCGCGAAGGCCCCACCGGACTTGCCAGGAATGCCGTAGCAATCGGTGATCTCGACATCGATGATCCGGCCTCGTCCAAGCCCGGTCCACCCTTCGATGCCGACGTAGCAATCCTGGATCTTGCACCCCTGCACATCGACCATGCATCCGTTGGGGTTCAGGCCCTGTCCGTTGGAATGCAGGAAGGTGGAATTGCGCACCGTCAGTTTTGCGGCGGGATCGTCGGTTGCGTAGACGGTCTCACCGCGCCACCCGGTCATCACGCAATCGAGGATAGTGATGTCGGCGCCGCGCAGATCCGCGCGGCTGCGGATGCCCTTGTGGGTGATGTCCCAGCCCGCCCCGTCCGCAAGCCGTGCGGGCCAGCCGTAATACCCCGATTTGCGCGTTGCGCCGTCGATCACCAGGTGTTCCAGCGTCAGCGACTGGCGTGGGCTTGTGCGATCCAGCACGCGGCGTTCGATGGGGCGGGTGGCGTAGAGATAGAAGCCGCTGCCGCGCCACACTTTGCCGTCCACCACCTGGAACGCCTGGCCGGGGGTGGTGCCATCGGGCGAAACGCCGCCTGGCGACAGGAAGCGTAGCGTCGAGCGGGCGGAACCCAGCCCGATCATATGGATCTGCTGGTCCGGCGCGATCACGATCCCGTGCCCGTCCACCGCTTCGGTGAAGGGCGGGGAGGTGCGCTTCGGGAACCACACGGTGTACAAAGGGGCGGACAGGCCGATCTTCGTCACGCCTACCGTTGCTGCATAATCCACCGTCGCCTGGATGGCGGCGCGATCGTCTATCCTGCCGCTGCCCGAAGGATCCCCGCGAGCGCCGCCTTGCTCCACGGTGATCATGCCGCCGGTGGGATTGAGGCGAAAGCAGCGCCCGTTCGCCGTCGTCACGCAAAACCGGGGATGGTCGCGGGCAAGATCAGGCGTGGCGAGCGCATCCGAAACATAGTCCGCTGCGCCGCTGCCGTGGCTGTCCCAGCCTTCGGTGCGCAAGGCACGCAGGTGTGCGGGCGGGGCCATGTGAACAAGATCGGCGAACAGCCCGCCGTCATCTGGGGTAGTGGCTATGCCGGCCATGCCTGGCGCCATGCGGTGGGATGCCACTACACTGCGCGCGGCGCTGAGCAGTTGCACCTGCACAGGGCGCGATGCATCGAGATAGATCGCCGGGAAATGTCCCAGCATGTCGGACATTACGGGATTGGGGTGCCGCAACACCAGGCCGGCGTCCGCATAGATAACCGCGTCCTTGCCAGGAATGTCTGTCCGCACGAACCGGAGGGCCATGCCGCCACATGGCGCGCAGCTGCCGGCATGGGCGTGGAGCAACGGGCTGACGTATTTGATGGCCTGCAAATGGCACCTCCGGCACGCGGCTGCCCCGCCGCGCGGATCTGCCACAGGCCATTCCCGCCGTCCATCCCGGGCCGGGCAAACGGTGCTACAATTTGGTTTAGCGCCGCCCCCGCAGGGTGACCGGCTCTAGGGTGCCGCGTTAGGGGCCGACGCGGGTGCAGGGACCGAAGCGGAGGCGGGTACCGCAGCCGTAGGCGGGGCCGAGGTTCGCCGTGCGGTGAGGATTTTCACCGGCGGCTCCAGCATTTGCCCGCGCATCACGCCTTCACCCTTGGTGGCGGAAAGCGGCGCGTTCCAGATTGCCTTCACCACGTCCATCCCCGCAACCACGTGCCCGAACGCGGCAAAGCCGGCACGGGTGTCAGGATCGGTAGCGGCGGGATTGGCGTCCAGCGTTACGACATCGCCGATCATGATCGTGAAGTCCGCCGTGGCCGTGCCGGGCGCATAGCGCGCCATCGAGATGGTGCCCGACGTGTGGCTGAGGCCCGTAACGTTGGTGGGCTCGTGCGCCACCGGAGGCAGAACTTTGCCCGGCAGGCCTTGCAGGCCACCTTGCAGCAGGCCGGTGGGCGTGGTTCCCCAGTCCAGATGCATGGCGCGATAGAACGTCGTGCCATCGAGCCGCTTGGTGTCCACGTACTTCAGGAAGTTGGCGACGGTTAGCGGCGCATGGGTCTTGTCGAGCGCAAGGGTTATAACACCCTGCGACGTGGTGAGGGCCACGTAGACGTACGTTGCCGGGACGGGCGCGGGGGCCGGGGCGGCTGCAGTGGCCGGCGCCGGGCCTGTGTCCTGCGCGTGCACGGACAGCGGCAGCAATAGCACCAGCGACGCCAGCCCAGCCCTGGCGATCCGGCGCATGCTACTATGGCCCCCCATGCCGGTCAGCGAACCCGCGGACCACCGAAGGGCAGCGGCGGCGGCGCCCGGCGCGCACCGCGCGGCAGCTGCGCCTGATAAGCACGACCGCAATGTTCCACGCAATACGGGAAGCCGGGGTTCACCTTTTCACCGCAGAAGTGGAAGTCAGGCTCACCAGGGTGGCCCATCGGCCAGCGGCAGATCCGGTCGTTAAGGTCGAGCAGGCTGGTCTTGCCGGAGATTTCCGCGCTCGGCTTGGCGGGAACCAGACGGCGCGGCGGCGCGGGCGGAATGGGCGGCTGCTGATCGCCAGGCCCCTGACGCAGGAAGCCGCCGGGGCCAACCGAGACGATACGCGGCTGCGGAGCGGCTGGAGGGGGCGTCGGTGCTGCGTCCATCGACGGCTCGGGCGCACGCGGCGATGGCGCCGCCGGGGCAACAGGCCGCGCGACGTGCGGGGCAGGGGCGCGCTCTGCTACCGGCTCGGACGGCGCGGGCGCGGCTTCCGGCTTTGGTTTTCGCGGCGCGGCAGCGGCGGTAACGCCGGCAGGAGCAGCGGGGCGCGCGGGCTTCTCGTTGGCCTTGACCGGAGACGGGCGTGCTTTCAGGCCCAGGCGATGGGCTTTGCCGATCACCGCGTTGCGGCTGACGCCGCCGAGATCTTCCGCGATCTGGCTGGCGGTGGAACCACCCTCCCACATCTTGGTCAGCTTCTCGATCCGTTCGTCCGTCCAGCTCATTTCAATTCCATCACATCGAAGGAGGGCAATTTTCAGAATCGCCCCCGATTTTCCAGCCGCCGCTTGCCTCGGAACGCATCAGCCGATAGTCGCGGGGCCATGGCCGATCAACCCCAATCGCGTGAACTGCCTGGCACCGCCGGCATCCTGGCTCCTGAAGGGGCCCCGGCAAGCCGGTTTCCACCCAAGGGCCAGCCGGTGATCCACACGGTCAACTGGGAAGGGCTCAAGACCCTTTATATGAAGGAAGTTCGCCGCTTCTTCAAGGTGCAGACCCAGACGATCTGGGCACCGGCGATCACGACAATGATGTTCCTGGTGATCTTCACCGTGGCGATGGGCCGAGGCAACCGGGAAATGCTGGGCGTCAACTTCGCCACGTTCGTCGCGCCGGGCCTGATCGTGATGGGCATGATGCAGAACGCGTTCGCCAATTCCAGCTTCTCGTTCCTGGCCGGCAAGATCCAGGGGACCATCATCGACTTCCTGATGCCGCCGCTGACCGAGGGCGAACTGATGCTGGCGATGGTCGGCGCGGCGGTTACCCGCGCGCTCCTGGTGGGCCTGGCGCTGAGCGCGGCGATGCTGCTCTGGCCGGGCGTCAACCTGTCGATGGCGCACCCATGGGCGGTGGTGTGGTTCGGCCTCGTCGGATCGGTGTTCCTCGCGCTGCTGGGGCTGCTGACCTCGATCTGGGCGGAAAAGTTCGATCACAACGCGGCGGTCACCAACTTCGTGATCGCCCCGCTCTCGCTGCTGTCGGGCACCTTCTACGTGATCGACAACCTGGCCCCGGCCTTCCAGGCGATCAGCCGGGCCAACCCGTTCTTCTACGTCATCTCCGGCTTTCGCTTCGGTTTCCTCGGCGCAAGCGACATCGGCGATACCAACATGGCGGTATTGCACGGCGCGATCGGCATGGGGGTGGTTGACGTCGTGCTGGCGGTGGTGACGTTCCTGGTACTGCGCTCGGGCTGGAAGCTCAAAGGTTAACCGCGCGCGCGACGCGGTAGCCGCAAGAACTTACCATAAATCGTTAACGGAAAGTTATTGCCTGTAGGGCAAGCTGTCGGGGTGACACCCCGAGACCCTTCCAGCGACAGCCGCCGGCCAAAGGCCGCAAGGTTCACGGCGCCGGCGATGCTGGCGGCTTTTTGCCTGCTGGTCCTGATCCTGGGGTTGTTGTTCTGGTCCGGCAAGGAAGCGGATCGGATCGCCCGGCATCGTGACCGTGCGCTGGTCGCGCTGGTGCTGAGCCAGATGGTCGACCGGGTGGGCCATGCGCAGGAATCGTCCACCGTGTGGGATGATGCCGTGCTTCAGGTTCGCAGGCGTCCGCTCGACATGGGATGGATCGACCAGAATCTTGGCATCTGGTTCCAGAACTATGCCGGCATCGACGAGATCTACATTCTCGATCCGCAAAATCGGCCAGTCTATGCCATGCGGGACGGACGGCGCGCGAAGCCGGAAGCCTTCATCGCGGTAGAGGGCGTGGCTGACCGGCTGGTGGCCGCCTTGCGCAAAAGCGGCAAGCCGGTGGGGCGGGGGCAAAGCGATGTGGCCATGTTGTCGGCCGGGCGGGCGGACTTTGGCATTGTGCGGGGACGGCCTGCTCTCGTCAGCGTCAAGCCCATCGTTTCGGACAGCGGCCGGATACCCCAAAAGCCGGGCACCGAGGCGCTTCATGTTGCTGTGGAATATCTCGACGCGGAATTCTTCGGCCGGATCGGCAGCCAGTTCGGGTTGGCGGACGCGCATTACGCCATCGCGCCGGATACCTTGCGCGGCCAACGTTCGGTTGGGATGCAAGACCACCAAGGCCATACAATAGGGTATCTGCACTGGCGGCCGTTCGCACCCGGCAGCCAGGTCATTGCCGCTCTGGCCCCGGTGCTGCTGGTTGTGCTGCTGCTGACAGGCGCGCTCGTCTACCTCTTGGCCAGCCGCCTCGCGCGGCGCACCCACGATTTGGAGGACAGCCGCCGCCATGCCCAGCACCGCGCCACCCATGACGAGCTTACCGGCCTTGGCAACCGTTCGATGTTCGAGCAGCGGCTGGATGAGGCGCTGGCGCGCGCACGGCGGCACAAGACCCTGCTGGCGCTGCTGTATATCGACCTCGACCGCTTCAAGCAGGTCAACGATACCCTGGGCCATCCCGCCGGGGATGCGCTGATCCGCCAGGTCGCGCGCAGGCTGCTGGCCGAAGTGCGCATTTACGATTTTGTTGCACGCGTGGGCGGAGACGAGTTCGCGATCATCGTTGGCGAGCCTGAAAACCGCCACGCCGTCGAACGCATCTGCGCGCGCATTGTGGCCGAGGTGGAACGTCCGTTCGATCTTGCGGGATCGCAGGCCTTCATCGGGGCCAGCATCGGCGTCGCGCTTGCGCCGCTCCACGGTCTTGATCGCACCGAACTGACTCGCAAAGCGGACATCGCGCTGTATCGCGCCAAGACGGAGGGACGCAGCCGTTACCGGTTCTTCACGCCCGACCTTGATGTCGACGTGCAGGCGCGCGAGGAAACTTACCGCGATCTGCGCCAGGCACTTGCCGATTGCGACCGTCAGCTGGCGTTGCACTATCAGCCGATCTACACGCTGGAGACCGGGCACATGGTCGGCGTGGAAGCACTGCTGCGCTGGTATCACCCCGAACATGGGCTTATGCCGCCGGCGGATCTGGTCCGTTCGGCGGAAGAGTCCGGCCTGATCGAAGTGCTGGGCGATTGGGTCCTGCATCGCGCCGTGCAGGATGCCCGCGCCTGGCCGACGTTGCGCGTTGCCGTCAACGTCTCGCCTTTGCAGCTGCGCAGCCGGAAGTTCGTGGACACGGTGCGGCAGGTCCTCGCCAGCGGCGCCATCACGGCGGATCGGCTGGAAGTGGAGCTGACGGAAACCGCGCTGATGGCCGCGCCCGACGAGGTGGGCCATTGCCTTGCCGCGTTGCGCGGGCTCGGCGTCGCGTGCGCGCTGGACGATTTCGGGACCGGCTATTCCTCCCTCAGCCACATCCGCGACTTTGCAGTGGACCGGGTGAAGATCGACCGTTCGTTCGTCAATGCCATCGATACCAAGGCCGGCGCGGCGCTGGTCGAGGCGATCGTCAACCTCGCGCGGGCCAACGGCCTGAGGCTGACGGCAGAAGGTGTGGAAAAGCCCGAGCAGCAGGCGTTCCTGCGCCGCGTCGGATGCCACGAAGTTCAGGGCTTCCTGTTGTCCAAACCTATTCCCGCAGACTCAATAACGCAGCTGTTGCAGGATGATGTGGACCACGATGCCGGTCCGGGAGCCGCCGCTCTGGGGTTGTAACACCCGGCTCGGACGAGGACGGGTCAATGCGCCAGCCCATGGCGTAACTGATAGCGCCCGCCGGCATACGCCTCGAACATCTGCGACAGCGCCGGATGATCGACCGGCCCGCCCTCGGCATCCCCGTCCAGGTTCTGCTGGCTCACATAAGCGACATAGCTGGATTCCTCGTTTTCGGCGAGGAGGTGATAATAGGGCTGGTCGCGCACCGGGCGCACGTCGGCAGGGATGGACTGATACCATTCCTCGCTGTTGGCGAAGACCGGATCGATATCGAAAACGACGCCGCGAAAATCATGATGACGGTGCCGCACGACCTCGCCGATCGCAAAGCGCGCGCGGGTCTGCCGGGGAGCATCGATTACCCGCCCGGCCTGAGGGGAAAAGAAGGACGCTCTGTTCATTCCACCGATATAGGTTTCGCAAGCATTTCAGGCAAGCGAAGCCCGGCACCGCTGCCGGGATAATTGCAGATCGGGGCTTGGCAAGCCTGCCCAAGTCGGCTACCGGCGCCCTTCGCTTGACCCCGGCGGGCCCGCCCGTCGCAGCACGATCTCATTGCGGAGAGGTGGCAGAGTGGTCGAATGCGCTGCACTCGAAATGCAGTGTACGGGTAACCGTACCGTGGGTTCGAATCCCACCCTCTCCGCCAAGAGCCCCTTCACCGACATTCACCACTTACGGGAAAATCGGACTAAACCACCGGTAATCAAGGATTATTGTCCGGTGTCGACCATCCTTGTTCGGGGTCGTTCGAAAATGAATGTGGGACTGAGTGTGGGACTGGGGCCGGGCGAGGGGCTTCAGATCAGGCCGATTCGATGCTAAATTCCCAGACATGGGAAAGCTCAACGCCAGCATCATCAAGGAACTTGTCGAACCCGGCCGTTATCCGGACGGGGAAGGGCTCTATCTCAAGGTTTCGCCGTCGGGCGGCAAGAGCTGGGTGCTTCGTATCCAGGTGAACGGAACCAGGCGTGACATCGGCCTGGGCGACGCCAAGCATATTCCGGTCCGCACAGCTCGTCTCGAAGCGGGCGCCGCCAAAAAACTAGCTGCCGCAGGGATCGATCCCCTCGAAGAACGACGCAAGGTCACGAGGGTCATTCCGACGTTCGAACAGGCCGCCAAGTCGGTGCACGCCGAGATGGTGAAAAGCTGGAAGAACGGCAAACACACCAAACAATGGCTCAAGACCCTCGAGCTTTACGCATAACCGCAGGAGACCTAGCGGATGGAGCACTTCTGCCCGCGTTCTTCTTGAGCCGGGGTACTGGTACGAAATCGCCATGGTGGTCTTTCGAAAAGGTCGAGGGAATGGGAACGTTCGGCCTCATCCCTGACGTTACCGAACCAAAATGGGGGGCCGATTACGGCCCTTCGTTCATAGCCTTGAAGTGGGACAAATTTGCCGTTCCCCACGGGCTTTCGGAAGGACTGATGTCGCCGATAGCCGCCATTCGACAGTCCTATGCCTGGCCATATGAACAGACGGCTAGTTTCGGAGCAGCGATTTGCCTTCAGGAACGCCCATTATCAGGGGTGGGAAGGGGAGCGGCAGCTTTCGGGAAGGCGGGTGGCAATAGCCGACGTTGCGGGGCTCCAGCTTTTCCCAAGAGGGATGGTGAGGCGGGAAAACTTCCGCAGGCTCATTAACGGGCCGGCGGTTGCATAAGCTCTATCGTGATATGATCGGGGCCTGAAACGTATGCCACCAACGTACCCTTCCGTGGACCACCCGCAATCGGCAGCGGACTACCCTTGGCCTTCCATCCTGCTGCCTTGACGCGGGCCATAGCGGCATGAATATCTTTCACGGTCAGCGCCAGGTGGGCCGCTCCGATCGATCCCGCGCTGGAAGGCACCGCCCCGTTCTGGTGCCCTCTTGAATATTGCAACAGTTCGACAACGTAGCCGTCTGGTGCCCTGACGATCGCCGTTTTCACACTCGGATCATCGACACCTGTCACCTGGTGCAGAAAGTCGCCCCCCATCTCCGATTGGCGCTCAAGTGTGAAACCGAGCGCTCCCGTCCAAAACCGAACGGCGTCGTCCAAAGACGATACAGCGAAACCTGTGTGGTCCACGGCAATTACGTTTGCGGCGTCGTTCATTGCTGCACTCTCACTGGGCCGTGCTTGCGCTGTCTGGCCTGCGGCCCGGCTGCAACCGACGCCAGCAGCATGGCGAACATGATCTTCATAGTGCTTCTTTAACACTTTGGGCTCTTCTCGAATAGGAACGTTTGGCGGGAACGTTGCTGCCTCGATCGCGGTGACGAACGCCTTCGGGTGTCGCTCTCCCAAAATTTGTTCCCATATGCTCTTTCCCGAAATGGGCAATCGGAGACGGAGAAACGGAAAAAATTGCGCTTAACGAATGGCCGTTATTGGGCGCCCGGATCGCCTGACCGTCCGGGTTGAGGGCGGTTCCCGAACGGCACCTCCTAGTGTAGCGGCAGCCGAAAATGGACCTTGGTTCAGAGGTAAATGGAGGGCAAGTGTCCGATCGCTGGCGCCCCAAAGAAGCCATTCCGGACACGCCCGCAAAGCGGTCATTGGCACTGGTTAAAAAAGTAGACATAGGGGTCAGCATTGCTCGTGAGGGTCAAACCCATTGCAACCTAAGCCTTCTACAGCTCTTATTACCTTGCTCTTGGCTGCATGTGGCGTCAGCGCGCAGGATGCCGCTACGACGGAAAAGAAACCATCATTCGCAGCATCAGGCTCTCAGAAGCCAGAGCCGTTCGCAGTCGAGGACAGTGCCGTCCTGCAAGCGAGATCGCAATCCGGCCGACAGTATGAAGTCTATGTCAAGACCCCCCCAGGATATGGTAAACCCGAGAACGCCTCGCGTAACCGCGAGAAAGCCCAGGATGTGGAGCCCTGCATAGAGCAGGAAACCATAGTCGAAGGAGGCGGCCGGCTTGATGGGACGTGCAGCCTCTGGGCTCACTCCGCCGCCATGGGGACGCCTGCACTGGCGCCTCAATTCTCGGGATTGTTCGGCAAGGCGACCCGCTCGATCGCCTCTTCCATCGTCAGGCCCTGACCGAGCAGATCATGGATCTGCGCGAAGGTGCGGGGGGAGGACGAGTAGACCGTGTCGGAATAGGGATCAAGGCCGAGACGGCCGACCGTCAACGTGTGCGGGCCCTTTATCATGACGTCCGAATACTCGACGCCGTTAACCCCGACCGCTGCCCCCCGGGTCTCCCGTTCTTGCCGGTCGCAATTCCAGGACAGGGGAGTGTCAACAATATCTGCAGCGAGTTGCCTTGACGTCCGCCTCGCCGATACCGCATGAATCGAGCGCAGCACACGCGAGTTGATAAGACGACAGCCAGTCAGACCTACTGTCCAAACTGCTGGCCCAGTTTGGACTTGTCCCCGCTAAACTTAGGCGGGGCAGGCGGCTGCGGAGGTGACCAACCGGCAGGCATGGGGGCTGGCTTCTGTTCCTTCGCATAGGCTTCAAGACTGGATTCGTTAGGCAGGGTATCCTCCTCAAGCGTTGGCGCTCGAAGCATGTTGGGATCAATCGCGCGAACCGCCGCGATCAAGTCCTGGGGCAGCCGTGCCAGCGCATCAATGCCACCCGGCAGCAAAGCGGAATGCCCGAAGTAGTTAATGTGCCCGGGCGCGGCTCCCATCAACATCCAGGGCAGCCACGGAGTGACGCGCTGCCAGGACCCTAGGCGAGGCAGATACGTCATTTCCGGATTTACAAGGTCTGCCTCAGAAACCGTCCAGTTGAAGTTTTCCGTAACTTGAGCGTAGTCGCCCGTCGACTCTCGTGGCCAAGCTGATGGCACCAGGGCGTTTGGGTAGAACAAGTTGACGTTAGAGAACAAAGTCAGTGTGCCGTCCGGATTCCGGGTCCAATTGCCGATCCATGGCTTACCCATGAAGTTGATCTCGATCGTCTGGTTATAAGGATTGTTCGCGATCGGTACGACGCCTACGGTTTCTTCCGTATATGGGTTGAGCCAAGTATCCATGATCCTTCCAGTTTTGATATCACGGTAGACGACGGTCTCCCGCAGTAGTTTGCGCCAGCTTCCGTCGGATCGCCGATGCATGCGAACTACGCTAACACCTTCATAGGTCATCAGATCACGAACGGGCTCGTTCGGGCGAACACCTTGGATTACCCCCTCTAACCAGCCGACCAGTTGATTGCTCTCATTGAGATCACCATTGAGGCGCGCTCGGGTGTCTCGATTCCATTCTGCGCTTTGCAAATCAATTTTAGTCAAGAACTTCGGCATCTCTTTACGTGCTAGCGCGTTAGAAGATGGGGCAACCGCAAGCATTGTTCCGATACCTACCAAGCCAAGGCCCTGGCGTCGCGTGATATCCATCAAAAATCTCCTGAGAAATATTACCGAAATTATCAAAACGTATTCGCTTTTATTTTCAATCTGTAATAATTAAATCGTCTCGACGCAGATTTTATATTCATGCCCATTGCTCACCGGTAACTAGGTGCAGCGTCTTTCACCGCCTATGTCGCACTGAATGTGGATTCGTCACCCCTAACTTACTTGGTCAGCTAGTTGTTCACCAAATATATAAAAATCGGACAGGTAGGCACTCGAAAAATACTAAATATTGGCAGGCGCTCCAATCCGGCCCAAGATTTCCTCGGAATATTACTCGCACCCCCATATTCGGATGAACTAGGTCAGTTTTACTTTTCGCCGCAACTTCTACATTTATCCAATAGGAAGGCTCTTAAAAAATCCATGGCAGCATGCGTGACTGCTCGCAGTTCGGACACGCGAACCTCAAGCTGGAGACCTCGAAGAACCTGCAAATTTTGCGTCCCGGAGGCGAAGGGGAGGAGATTGGTCAGTGTGGCCCTCTTTGGGGACATGATGGTCTGATTTTCGGTGCAAGGACGGCCTGGGTTGCGGCATTTCCCTTCATGCAGTCGCACTACCCCCCCCTCGAGCCAGACCCAACTTGAACAGTTCTTTTGATAAAGTCTTTTATGTTCAATAACATGCACGCACTGGCGCGAGTGTTACCACTACATCTTTGGGGTTAGTTGAGCTTGCAGAGGCTCAGGTTTGCGGATCGGCGCCGAAGGTACGACGCCGGAAAAATCTCCATAAAACGTTGAATTTGCGGTGAATATTTGCGTAGCTGGGAGCAGATCAGCGCCGATTGGAACTCCTCCCTTATCTACGTTTTCCACAAGACTACAAATAGTTGCGTCGCTCACAGTGGGGTCCCGCGTTCGACGCCGATCCACAGTATTACAAACTAACGAACTGCCACCGCCTCAAGATAAGCGCGGCAAAGTACCGGAAGCTGGAGGGCAATAACTTCCAATGCTTCAGAATCTTCGCGCTCTAAAACTGTTCTGGTGGTTCCCGACAATGTCGCACAAATCATGCTACTAACGACATCAATATCTTCGAAATTAGCGTCGGTTGCGGCTGACAACGCGATTGCTACAGCATTACGCAGGCGGCACAGCACATCTGCCAGCAACGCCGCTGTATCTAAATCTGAAGCAAGTAAGTATATAGCCCTAGAGGCAGCTATATTATTTATTCTTATTTCTAAAAACGCCGAAACTAGACGGTCTGAGATTATCTTTAGCTTATATCCGGAGCTATTATTTGATACAGCTTCAACGGATGCTACTATTTCATCAAGATGTGATTTCAAGACTGCGAAAAGCAAAGCCCTCTTGTGCGGGAAATACTGATAAATTGTGCCAATTGATACCCCAGCGCGCTCTGCGACACGGGTTGTAGTCACATGGCCGTGCTCCTCCCGCGTTAAAAGCTGAATGGTTGCGCTAAGAATCGCTTCGACCGTTGCTGCGGATCGAGCTTGGCGCGGCGATTTCCGGGCTTTTTGCAGGTCACTGAGTGCGTGCGGGAATGCGAGTGGCGTAGGTGAAACATCCTTCATATAAACTTCGTATCGGGAAATCGTGGTGAGGAACAAGGATAATGTGTCTGTCTCAACAGGTCGCGCGCCACAATGATCGTATGGACAATTCCGACATTTTCGAGGGAAGCTATAATGGCCCAGGCGAAGCGAAAGTAATCGAGCTTACCGTTGAGCCTGCCACGGCCGAAGCGCTGGCGCCATTCGGCGCGGTTATCGGCCGCGACGCGCCTGTGCAGCCGGTGTCGGTGGACTTCTACAAGGGCGCGGTGAAAATGAGCTACCCCGCCCGCTTCGTGTGCGAACATCCGGTGGAAGTCACGCTGGCGCAGCTGGATCGCCGTCCTGGCGAAGTGCGCTACATGGAGCGCCATTTCCAGCACACGCAGGCGTTCCTGCCGCTGGCCGGCAAGTCCTTCATCGCCGTCATGGCTCCGCCTTCCGACAGTGACCTGCCCGACCTTTCGCAAGTGCGCGCCTTCCGCTTCGATGGCAGCGCCGGCTTCGCGATGCATCTTGGCACCTGGCACGAATTTCCCTTCGCGGTGGAAGACGGCACCGATCTTGTCGTGCTGCTGTCCAGCCAGACCGGCTACGATCTCAAGGCGAAGGATGCGGTGACGGAGGAGGCCCATGGCCCCGACCTCGACAAGAAGGACATCGTCGCCCGCACGGGCCACGTATTCCGTTTCGAACTGATGGGAGTGCAATGACGATGGCGGAGCGTATCAACCTGGATCGCAAGACCTGGTCCAAGGGCAGCCAGCCGGTGGTCTTCGAAAGCGAGACGGTGGACGCCCTGGCCGGCATAATCCTGGCGCTGTTGGGCGAAGTGGTCGTGCTCAAGGACCGGCTCGACGCGAACGAGCGCCTGCTCGAAGCGGCCGGGTTGCATGGGCCGGCAAACATCGACACGTTCGCACCCGATGCGCAGGCGCGCGACTATCGCGGCACCTACCGGCAGGGCATTTACGATCGCGTGCTGGGCACTGCGCGCGACAAGCTGATGCCGAACGCGCTGACCGAGCAGACCGCTTATGAAGGCGTGCTCGACGCCGTGACCCGCGACTGATTTCTCCAAAAGGAGCGCCGACATGGAACAGTATAGTCAGGAACACTTCGGCCACGCGGTCATGCCGCAGGCCAACCACGATGAGCAGGCCATGGAAGATCACTTCCTTGCGATGCGGATGTGGACCAACCGCAACATGGACCCGCTCGATCGCCGTCTGCTTGACGAAGTGATCGTGCCGCAGATCGAAAAGAAGACTGGCGCCGCGCCGACCTCCAGCACCCAGATCCGCCAGGCGCTGGAGGCTCACCCGCTGCATCAGTTGTGGCTGACGCTTTCGCTGTTCTATCAGGACCGCATCTGGGTGACGCTCGACGGCGCGATCGACCGCCAGTTCGACGATCTGGCCGCCAAGGTCGAGGCGCAGGTCGCCGAACCCAAGGGAAGCCTGCGGCTGAATCCCGAGTTGGCAATTCCGCGCTACATCTCGGCGTTCGACCATCACCGCATGCCAGGCAGCTACATCGTCGATACGGCACAGGACGATTTCCGTGCCGGCGCTCTCTACGATCGCTTCGCCTCGACTTATCTGCGTGCGCTCAACGGCGGATGGAAGAACGACGGGCGGGGCCACACGCTGGCCAGCCACGTTCAGGATTTCTACCCGGACTTCAAGCCGCGGCGCATCCTGGATCTCGGCTGCTCGGTGGGACATTCGACCGTGGCGATTGCGCAGGCTTTCCCCGACGCGGAAGTCTTCGCGCTGGACGTGGGCGCACCGATGCTGCGCTATGGCCATGCCCGTGCCGAAGCGATGGGCGCACCGATCCACTTCAGCCAGCAGGACGCCGAACACACTGACTTCGAGGACGGCAGCTTCGACCTCGTCTGCTCCTCGGCGGTGATGCACGAAACGTCGGCAAAGGGCATGCGCGCCATCTTCAAGGAGTGCCATCGCCTGCTGCGCAAGGGCGGTGTGATGTGCCACGTCGATGTCCCGCCCCGTCATGAGCACATGTCGCTGTGGGACCAGATGCGCTGCGACTTCGAAAGCCATTACAACAACGAACCGTTCATGACCTCGCTGGCCCGCACAGACTGGCTGAAGGTGGCAGTATCGGCCGGGTTTGAAGCCGATGACGTCGCTGTCGGGTATCGCAAGGGCACGTTCTTCCTCAAGCCCGACCGCGAAGACTTCTTCACCGAGGGGCACCCGGAAGGCCGTGCGATGATCGGCTCGTGGTACGCCTGCTCGGCGCTTAAGTAACCTCACGACCCGGCGGCGCGTTTACCTGCTGACGCCGCCGGGCTTTTCCATTCCACGCCATATGTTGGTCCGGCGTCATCCCGCCGGTCCGGAAGCGTTGCTGCGCGCGCGAAAGGGAGACCGCATTCATGCCCGTCGAGATCAACGGCCTGCTCAACCATAACATTTCCAGTGAAACACATCCGGTGCCGTTCGAGCACTTCGATCCCGAAGGCATCGTGCGGACGGCCAAGCTGCACGACGCCAAAGATAACTACATTTAACGATGCTAAGTTGGCGCCGTGTTAACCTTGGAGCTAGGCTCACTTGCTCTCAGGTGACCATTGAGATCAGACTAGCATGAATGCGGACATGGAGATATCTTTGACACTATGCTCGAAAGAGAATTTCGGATGACTAGTGTCGCCGAGTTGAGCGCCTCTAATCATTTGACCGGAGCGTTATCGCGATCGGTTCACGGCTGGCCGGGCGGACGCTCGGCCTGGATTATGGTGGGGATGCTGTTCCTTGCCGGGATCCTGTCGGTGATCGACCGGGCAGCGCTCAACATCCTGGTCGATCCGGTTCGCACCGATCTTTCGATTGGTGACGAGCAGATCGGCTTGTTGCAGGGCCTTGCCTTCGGGCTATTCTATGCCTTCATGGGCCTGCCGATGGGGCTTGCCGCCGATCGCGTGTCGCGGCGCAACCTGATCGTTGGCGGCATTACGCTGTGGAGCATCGCCACTATCGGCAGCGGACTTGCCCAGTCGTTCGGATGGCTGTTCGCAGGCCGCCTGATGGTCGGCCTTGGCGAAGCCGCGTTGGGTCCGGCGGCGATCTCGCTGATCGCCGACCTGTTCGCGCCGGAGCGCCGGGGGCGGCCGATATCCGTCTACATGGCCGGACAGGGGCTTGCCAACGGCATCGCCATCTCGCTCACCGGCCTGCTCGTCACCGCCGCCGGCACCGGTGCCTTCATCGGCGTCCCGCTGCTGGGCCATCTGGTGCCGTGGCGCATTGTCTTTGTCATCTTCGGAGCCAGCGGCCTCGTCGTCGCAGCCGCACTCGCTCTGTTCACCCGTGAACCGGCGCGGCAATCGGTAGCGACCACCGGCCCGGTCCGTGCCCCCGGCGCGGCCGAAGCCGCCTACCTGTGGCGCAACAAGGCGGTGCTGCTGCCCCTCTACTTCGGTTTCGCGACTGCCTTCGTGGTGGCCTATGGCGGTTCTTCCTGGGCGCCGACGATGCTGCTGCGCGCCTATGGCGCCACACCCGGCTTCCTGGGCGCCTGGCTGGGGCCGCTATCGATCGCTTTCTCAGTGATAGGCCCTGTCATAGGCGGGACCCTGCTGGATCGATCGATGCGGTCGGGCCACAACACCCGCCGTTTTGCGATCCTGGGCATCGCCCCGCTGTTCGCACTGCCATCCTCGCTGGCGGTGCTGGCGGGCGACCTGCATGTGGCGACGGTCCTGGTGGCTTCTGCGAACGCGGTATTCTCGGTGGTTGGCACGGTGATGTTCGCCACGTTGCAGTCGGTGGTGCCGCCACGCATGCAGGGCAGTTCGATCGCCTTGACGCTGGTGCTCAACACGATCCTTGGCGCAAGCTTGGGCCCGTTGATGGTCGCCAGCGTGACCGAACGGGTACTTCACGATCCATCGCAAGTCGGCTGGTCTATCGCAATCGTATGCTTCCCGTTCCTGCTTGTCGCCGCCGCGCTCTACGGCCTTGCCGGCAGGGCGATGCGCAAGGCCATAGCGCGGGGCGACAGCGAATGCGCGCGGCTCCTCACAGGGGAGAAAGCGACCTGATCGAATGGCTTTGTAGGATCGAGTCTCATTGCGTGGTGTGAGATCGAAGGCGCGGCCACGTCGATCTCCCGCCAAGCCGGGTTGATCAGGCTGCCATATCGGGCAGCGTGATGACGTTGTTATCGCTCAATCCCGCGACGCTCTCAAGTGTCATGTAGCGGGAGCGCTGGATTGCCCATTCATCGTTCTGTTCCAGCAGGATAGCGCCGACGAGCCGGGTCATCGCTTCTTCGCTGGGCATGCTTCAGGGACTGTCAGGAATTCGGTGTCTGGGGAGGCATAATGGGTAACAAGAAGCCCCACTATGTCACGACGCAAAGAACCGGCGATACCTCACGAGCTTCGGGACCAGCGTTTGGCCGGAGGCGCTGCCAGCGCTGCCTTTGAGCAAGGCGGCTTGCTGGATTCGCTGAAGAAGGCGCTTACGGAACGCGCATTGAACGCGGGGATGGACCACCACCTGGCGACAGACGAAGGCGGCGGTAACACGCGCAATGGCTATGGCCGAAAGACCGTAACGACCGAGAACGGCAAGCTGGAGATCGATGTCCCACGCGACCGCCAGTCCAGCTTCGACCCACAACTGATAGAGCGAAGTACCAGCGCCGGTTTCCCGGTTTCGACGACAAGATCGTGTCGATGTATGCGCCAGGCATGAGCACCCGGGAGATCGCCGGGCACCTTCGTGATCTCTACGGCATCGACGTATCGCTCGACCTGATCAGTACGGTGACAGACGCCGTGCTTGAGCACTACGCCGGCTTCGCGGTAGCGGGACGACGGCAAGCTTAAAAGCAGGCTCAAAACCTGAAGTTGCATTTAGCCATTGATTTGCATAGAAATACGATTTGGCAGAAATACGCAAGCTATTGATATGGAGTAATATTTCCTGACGCTACTTTCTGCGAAAGCGGTACGGGAACCCCAAATGCCACGCCGAAGTGGGGATGCGGAGCCGGCCGGACACAACGCCACTCAAGGTCCGGCAGAGCCAGTACATGAATAACCGGATTAAGCAGGACCATCGGCGCATCAAGCGCCGAATTCGGCCGATGCTCGGTTTCAAGTCCGAACGCACGGCCGCGATCATTCTCGACGGCATCGAACTCGTTCACATGATCCGCAAGGGTCAGATGATCTACGCGAACGACGCCCGAAATCCGTCTCATGCAGAGCAGTTCAACCGCCTCGCGGTATAGTTCACCATTTCAAAGATCCAACACCGATTCTCGCCGACGATTGCGACATAACCCCGCCGCGAACCTGAGCCTCTGCAAGCTCACCCAACCGCAAAAATGTAGTGGTAACACTCGCGCCGGTGCGTGCAGGCCATTGAACAAAAATGCCTTTTCCAAAAGCACTGTTCAAGTTGGGCCTGGAGATGAATGGCGAGAGCTACCGCCTCGCCCATAGCCGCGCCCGAAAGCCCACAACCGACCCCTGAAAATCAGGCCAACGTCCGAGGAAGTGGCGCTCGGGCGGCCGCCACACTGGCCTGGTTTTACTCCGCCCCGCGGCCGACTTTTGCGCCGCCGTTGACACCGTCTTGCTTGATAAATTCAATTTGCGATTGAGCGCAATGAGCCAAAAGCCCAAATGCTCCCACTATTTCCGGTGTCGTATTTGTGAAAGCATTGCCGGAGTTTGTATTTTTATTTATTTCTATCTTTTTGTCCGCGTAATCAAACTTTGCATGGTTTGATAGAAATATTTGAGCTTTGTTAGAGTATGCTTCAGACTTCATGAGATCGGCTGATTTTGCATAGGCACTATATGGCTCAATATTTGGTCCTAAATTAAGACCCATACCACCCCAAAATGCGACGTTCCGTCGCACACCCTTGTCGGTCACGGGGAAGATCATGGATATCGTACCGCGCGTATGGCCGGGCGTGATGATCATTTTGACGGTAGTGCTCCCGAGCGTCACCTGATCCCGCGACTTCACAGATATATCTCGGCTAGGAGTGGTGAAGCCAGCAGGCAAGCCGACTTTGGCTCGTTGCGCCGCCTTCTCCCAATCTTTCTCTCCCATTATGACCCGTGCCCGGTATTTTTCGGCCAAGTACCGGGCACCGCCGTAATGATCGATATGGCCATGTGTAATGATGATAAATTTGATCGTAGAGGGGTCTAGCCCGAGCTTTTTAAGACCCCCTTCGATGCTAAATTTTGCTTCTTCCTCATTATCAAGCGTATCGATGAGTATTATGCCCTCTTCGGTTTTAATCGCCCAAGAGGAGGCCGCATGATTTCCTAAATAATATAAATTATCAAATACCTTGGCCTCCGGAAAGCTTTCAGGAAATTTATATACATAATTCGTCATGAAATTTGGATATGGCTTAGGAACTGGCTCGCATAATTTCTGAATCCCAGGAAATAATTTGGCGATACCCACATAGGAACTTTCCTCGGCTGTCGCAGGAGGGGCCGCCAAAACGGTTGATGCGACTATAGATGATATCAATATCTTATGATTCTTGAGAAGAAATATTGCCATTTGATTGCCTTAACATGTCGTCATTTTTACGCAGCGGAACGCGATTGCAAGAAAAACAAATTTGCAAATGGCTAACAAGGCAATGGTTCTGTTTTATCCGATTTTGCATCTCAGCTCGACTTTAAGCCTTTCGTAGACGAGGCGGTCGCCAAGCAGGTGCTTGCCGATCCGACACATCGCGATGTTGCACAGGTCGCCGCTGAACGCACGCTCGTCCTCCTCAAGAATGACGGCAACGCGCTTCCGCTCGTCGCCAGCGCGAACAAGCGCGTCGCCGTGATCGGTGCCTTGGCCAATTCCAAGCGCGATATGCTGGGCCCCTGGTCGTTCCAGTATGACTTGCCGGAAACCGTCACCGTGTTCGAAGGCGTCCGCGACCGCCTTGGAACCAGCGCAAAGGTAGAGACGGCGCCGGGCGTGCAACTCAAGCGCAATGTGCCATCAATGTTCGAGAGCATCACGTTGCCTGGGATGGCAAAGCCCGAACCCCGCTGGGACGCGGCACGTGCGCAGAGCGAATATGATCGGGCGATTGCGCTGGCCAAAAATTCCGACCTTGTCATCCTGACGCTCGGTGAAGCGGAGGACATGAGCGGGGAGGGGGCATCACGCGCCGACTTGAAGTTGCCGGGGGATCAGCTCAAAATGTTCGATGCGATCAGCGCGATGGGCAAAAAGATCGTCGTCGTCACCATGAGTGGGAGGCCGCTGGAGTTGGATCAGGTGCTCGACCGCGCGCCCGCCATCCTGCATGCCTGGTACGGCGGCACGCGAGGCGGCATTGCTATCGCGCGTGCCTTGTTCGGCGATATAAATCCGGGTGGCAAATTGCCCGTCACTTGGCCTCGCACCGTGGGTCAGGTTCCGATCTATTATGCGCACAACACTACTCACGGGCCCAACGAGCAGGGCAAGCGCTACTGGGATATCCCCTCCACGCCGCAGTTCGAATTCGGCTACGGTCTGAGCTATACCCGCTTCGCCATGAGCGCTCCCGTCGTGACGGGCGATGCGATCGTCCCCGGTGGAAAGGTCACGGTCTTCACTGAAGTCACCAATTCAGGCACGCGCGAAGGTGATGAGGTGGTGCAGCTCTACATCCACCAGCGGGCAGGCCGCGCCTCGCGCCCCGTGCGTGAACTCAAGGGCTTCCAGCGCATCACCCTCAAACCGGGCGAAAAACGCACGGTGACGTTTGACTTGGACGAAACAAGCGTCCGCTACTGGAATGGCGCGGTAAAGGACTGGGTTGTCGATCCTGGTACATTCGACGTGTGGATCGGTGCCAGTTCCAGCGCGACGAACCATGCGACTTTCACCGTTGGCGGTCAGCCGCGCACGGTGAAGGGCTGGAACTAGGCTCAAGAACCATTGATTGGCAGGCAACGATATGATTCAGGGTCCGCGAGGAGACTGAGCATGAGCGATCTGTATTGGCTGACGGATGAGCAGATGGCGCGCTTGGAACGGGAGCGGGAATAGCTACGGTGTGGGCAATCTACACCTTACGCTAGCGCAGGCCTATCTCAAGAAGCTGCTCGGCAATGCGCGGATCGTACGCTGGCTTGGCCAGTACCGTCCGGAATTTCTGGAGCAGTTTGAGCTGATCGCCGATGTGTGAGGGCCGCCCGGTTTAAGCGCTGAATAGGCGTGCTGCGCCTGAAGCAGGATTTTGGCATCAGCATGATTATTATGCGCAGCGGGTCATCAACGATCGCCCAAGTGCACTGCGTATATTATGTCTAAATATATGCCTTAAGACGATTAGGAAGAAAAAATACATTATTTACAATGTTATTTTACTTCCTACAGCTCCGCCACTTCCCGATCAAAATCAATTACTTAGTCGCCATAGAGCGGCTTTGTCCGCCTTCAGTTCGCGCCCATTCGGGCGATGATCGATATGACGGCTGTTGTTGAAGCGGTCGCTTCGACACAGAGCGCGGCGAGTTGCCGCGTGGCGGTTCGGCGATGCTGAAGGTTCAACGCCAGAGCCAGCGACGCCCGCGCGTGCGCTCGAACTTCCTTATAGCTGGCACCGGGAAAAGCGTGCGCGATATACGCTTCGGGCATCCGGTTCGCGTCGGTTTCGCTTGGCGTCACCCCGTCTTGCGACTCATGGATGGCAGGATCATAGACAGCTTCGGGAAYGGCCTCGATCAGCGCTTCAGCCTCGCAGGCATCGTCGACCTGGCCGCCCGTTAGTCTCAGGCTGACAGGACGTCCATCAGCGTCGACAAATGATCTCCAGATCCCCTTTTTTGCCCGTCGCACCGTGCTGGTGGACGCGCATGCAGGTGGAATCAATCATCACCAATTCGCCGTTGAAGCCGGCGGAAACCGCCGCCAACAGCCGGTCCCACACACCARCCTTCCGCCAGCGGACGAACCGATTGTAGCAGGTGGTCGATGGGCCATAGCGTTCCGGGATTTYCGCCCACGGCGCACCAGAGCGGAAGCGCCAGAGAATGCCGTTCAGGACACGACGATCGTCAACCCGAGGCATGCCGCGCGGCTTGTTGGGMAGCAATGGCGCGATGATCAGCCATTCCTTGTCCGTCAGTTCATACCGCCGTCGCGTCATACATCCTCCGTTTCCGAAGGGCGCCTGAATCACGACAATGCCGACAGCTCAACCCAATTTATGAGTTCGCGCCCTAGTACACCCCCCGCGCGGCCAGGACTGCATTGAGGTGCCGGCGGCCCAGCAGTTCGGCGATCTGCAC
>NZ_LMJY01000002.1 GCF_001421325.1 Novosphingobium sp. Leaf2
CATTCCTTGTCCGTCAGTTCATACCGCCGTCGCGTCATACATCCTCCGTTTCCGAAGGGCGCCTGAATCACGACAATGCCGACAGCTCAACCCAATTTATGAGTTCGCGCCCTAATGTACTACCTTCGACTTTTTGAAACAGCGTCGCTTTCGTCGTCCCAGTGCTACAAAATGCGGCTGATGACGCAGATTGACGTTGCACGGTAGTCCAGCCACTTTACCAGCTGATCGGGGGAGAATGACGATGGCCGACCGTATATTGGTGTTTTACGGTTCCTATCGCCGCGATCGGCAAGGTATTCGCCTGGCGCATTATCTGGTTCGCGCTTTACAGAAGCGGGGTGTACAGGTCGAACTGATCGATGCCAGGGAAATCGGGCTTCCGATGCTTGATCGCATGTACAAGGAATATCCGGAAGGCGAGGCTCCTGCTAATCTGCACCGGCTGGCGCAGAAAATCCGTGCCGCCGACGGTTTCGTGTTCGTCGCAGGCGAATACAACTGGGGGATGCAGCCGGGGCTCAAGAACCTCACGGACCACTTTCTGGAGGAATGGTACTGGCGACCGGCCGCCGTCGTCAGCTATTCGGCGGGGCACTTTGCCGGGGCACGCGCTGCGACGGTGTGGCACGGGACGCTTTCGGAAATGGGAATGGTCGTCATTTCCAGCGCGCTTGCAGTCGGCGGGATCGGTCAGGCGCTTGATGCTGATGCGAATCCGACGGGCGAGGGCGGTGCTGCTCTGGACCGCGCGTTCCCCCGTTTCGCGGATGATCTGGCTTGGTGGATCGAGGCCGCCCGCGCCCAGCGCGCAAAAACGCAGCCGCCGTATTGAAAGCGCATTCCTGTTGCACCTACACCAAGGCCACGGTGGCGCGAACGCCCGGCGCGAAGCGTGCTTGCGATGATGGTCGCAGGCGTATGTCCTTCAATGTCTTTGTCGAATGGTCGGCTCGGCTTCTGAGGACTTGCGTGCGTCGGACGGCGCAGACACCATTGTCCTGTGGAAGGCGGGGGTAATAATTGCAAAAACACCGCTGGCGTCGATCCGGCGAATGCCGGCGCCGGCGCCGCGCACCAAAATCAGCGCATGCTGGTTCGCGAATATTGTTGCGCGCATGCTGTCCTGGATGATGCGATGCGCATCCTCGACGCGACCGCGGCGGTGCCATGGTTGATGGATCGGTTAGGAACGTCGATCCTTCACAAGCCCGGTGGCGCAGGCGAAGTCGGACAGTTGCCTAACCTCCGTGCGCGGGCGGTGGCAAACACATACCGCCTTGCGCGAGCTGCCCCTTGTCCGTCCACCGGCAAAAAGAAGGAAAACCTAGCGGCGCGTGATCACGCGGTCCATCCGCTGTCTTATTCCAGCGGCCGCACGGTCTCATCGAAGCTGATCGTCGAGCGAATCTCCAGCGTGTCCGGTCCGACCGACATCGGGCAGCGCACGCCGGGCAGCACGGCCACGTCGAACAGCTCGGTGATGAAGCCTTCCAGCTTGATCCATTCGACGATGCTGCCGCTGGCAAGCTCCACCACCAGCACGCCGCACCATGGCTCGGCATCGCGGGCCTGCATTTCACCGTCGAGCGCAAGGCCCGCGAATGTCCCGTTGCGCGGCTTGGATACGGTGACGAGTGCATGGCCGTTGTGCAGCGCCATGCCGCGCAGGAAACCGGGGCAAAACGCGATGTCGGTCTTGGCGCCGGTTTGCGGGTCGATGCGGATGATCTGCCCGCGCCCGCTGTCGAGCGCCAGCACGCTCGCACCATCGACGCGCGGGCTGTGCGGCATCGACAGCTGATCGGTGACGATGCGGTCCGTCTCCACATCGATCAGCACCCCGCCTTCGTGCCGCCGCTCACGCCAGCCGTTGACGATATCGCTGCGGCTGACGGCAGTGACATAGCGGGGGCGACCATCGTGCAGCGCCATGCCGTTGAGGTGGCAGCGGTCCTCGGGCGCCAGCTTCGAGATGAACGACGGCTTCCAGATCGGTCGAAAGCTGTGGTTCAGATCCAGGGTGGCCAGGCAACTGTACTTGGTATTGACGAACAGCACGCGCCCGGCCTGATCGGTGCCCACTTCGTGAACGTCGATGTCGCCCGTAGTCTGTGCGTTGCGTGGGACGAGTGCCATGTCGAACTGCTGGTTGGCCATTTGCCCGGCTTTCAGCATGTTTTCCAGCCGCCAGACCTGATGAAGCGCGCCCAGATACAGCCGGCCCGGCTGATAGCAGACCCCCATCGCACGGGTGAAGTTCTGCTGGTTGAACGAGATCGTCCCGTTCGCCAACACCCCGGTCAGGAACAGCTGTCCCGTCTGGTACGAGGTGAAGGCGAAACTCGTGCGGTTGCGGATCAGCCATTCCGCCAGCCCGCGAGAGACCGATATGTTGGTCGGCCCGTTCGCGGGGGTCTTGTCGGTATCCGTCATATAGTCCTGCTTGTCGGGGACGGGTCAGAACGGGATCTTGATCCCGGCCCGGCCGCCTGCGCCACTGTAGTTGCCGCTGGCGTCAAGCGTGCCTTCGATGAAGCCGTTGATGCCGCCGGGCGTCGTTACATTGATGCCCAACGTCCCTTGTCCATACGTGCCGATGCGCCGGTTGCCCAGTGCCAAGGCATACGGTCCGGAGACAAAGGTCGCGCCGTCCCGGCCCTTGAACTCCTTCACCGCCATGCCGCTGGCGTAGAAGGTGAGCATGTTGCCCCCGCCGATCGCGATGGTGCCGCCGATGCGCACGCCCGCCTTGCCGCGCAGCCCGTCGGCACGGTCGTAGTCGAGCACCTGGCCCAAGGCTTGCAGATCATCGAGACTGGTACGCACGTACGCGACGCTTGCCACCGGTTCGGCGAAGAACCCGCCAGATCCAAGGCGGAAGCCCGCCTCGACCTGGGCACCGATCGCGTCACCGCCAAGGCGGTCCTTGTAACCGGCTGAGCCCCCGTTGGCGTCGATCCAGAAGTGGTCATACTTGACCAGCCCGTTGGCGAAGAACCCGCCCGCCCGCAGCGATGCATAGGCACCGACATTGGCCACGTCGTACTGGAACCGGGTGGCCTCCTCAAAGCGCAGGGCGGACGACAGGTAACCGGCGGTCACGCCAAAGACCACGCCGCCATTTTCGCCCATCGTCCCGACATCGAAGCCGATCTGGCCGCCGAAATAGTCCTGCCGGTATCCAAGGTCATAGCTGCGCGAAATGCCGAACTGGCTGGCCGCGCGCGCGTCGTCCCTCTTGTCGACGCCGCCGGACATCTGGAGCCAGAAACCGCCCGCGTTGGCACCGTTCGAGAAGCTCCCGTCACGCACGGAGGTTAGATGCGCCGTTACCGCGTCCGCCGAGCGATACCACAGGCTTTGCGCGCCTTCGAGAACCTTGGCGGCGCGATACGCCCCCGCTCCCGGCGTGCCGACGAGCTGATACGCGAAGGTCGTGGGTCGATACACCACATCCAGCGCGACAAGGCCCACATTGGCCGATGCCGGCGAAATCGTGAAGGCGGTCGCCGACGATGCCGCCGATGCCTGCACGACCGTCACTCCCGGCGTTACGAATACGTTGCCGGTCACGCCAAGCTGGATCTGCGTGGACCCCGCCGCCGTGCCCACGTTCAGCCGGTCTGCGGTCATCACGCCCGCCGCGGTGGAGGCGATGTCGAGGCCCAGCGTGCTTGCGCCAGATCCGGTGAATGTGCCCGGCAGCGTCAGCTGGTCGCCCACGGTGCCGTTGCGCAAGTCCAACAAACCGGAGTTGGCGAACGTTTCCAAGCCGGTGAAGGTCACGTTGAGCGGTGCGGTGCCCGGGCCGTCCACAAGCACTGTGCCCGTGTTGGTGAACACGTCGTTACCGGCGCCAAAGTCGCTGCTGGCGCTGGCGTGGAACAGCCCGGTGTTGGTGAAGCGATCGTTGCCCGAGGACAGCAGCACGCGCCCGTTGAGGGTGCCCGCGTTGGCGACCACCGCCGGGCCACCTGCCACCACGATTGCATAACCGCTGCCGGTGTTGATCGTGCCGCGGTTGGTGATCGTGGTGGTGCCCACGGCATCGCTCTCGATACCGTTGATCGCGCCGGTGACGGAGCCTGCGGTCCCCACGGTCACGCCGACATTGCCGGCGGACTGGATGACGACGGCAGTATCCTGCGCTGCCGAGACTGCGCCGGTGAGATTGACATTCACGTCCCCGCCGAAACCAAGGGCGGTAATCGCGTTGCTGTTGGTCCCTGTCGTGCTCAGCTTGCCGGCATTGATGGTGATGGTGCTGCCTGCGCCAAAGGTTGCCGCACGGATCGCGTCACTGTTGTTGCCAGCGGTGGAAACGCTGCCTGCGGTTACGCTGACGTCGCCGTAGCTGCCTGCCAGCACACCGATCGAATCCACGCCCTGGGTCGATACGGTCTCGACGTTCACGGTCGTGCCCAGCGCGCCATAGGCGTTGATCGCGGTTGCGACCGCGCCAGTGGTGGTTACCGAACCCATCGCCACCGATGCGGTGCCGTAGATGGTGGATGCGGCAATGCCGGCGGCGTAATTACCCGTCGTCTTGACCGAGCCTGTGCCGCGCACCGCAACGTCGCTGTAACCCTCGACAACGATACCCGCGCTGCCCTCTCCGGATGTTGCGATGGTGCCGTTGTTCACCACGACGGCCGGACCGTAGGCCGCCTGCGCCTTAACGCCGTTGGCGAAATCGCCGCTGGTCGTGATCGTGCCGGAATTGGTGACGGTGGCGCCGTAATAGCCGCGCGCGAAAACGCCCGTGGCATAATCTCCGGAAGTTTTGACCGAACCGTTGACGGTGACCGTTGCGGTCCCGAACGAGCCCGTCGCCTGCACCCCGTCAGCGCTGAAGCCGAACGCACCGTCGGTGCCGCTGGTCGAAAGCGCGCCGTTCACGGTGACGCTGGCGTTGTAACCATAGGCCTGCACGCCAACCGCGTCGTTGCCGGTGGTGGTGACGTTGTTGACCGTAATCGCGGCATCGCCCAGCAGGCTGAAGGCATAGGCGCCAAACGCGCCTTCGCCCGCTGTCGAGATCGTCCCGGTGGATGTTACGTTGACATTGCCGGTGAGCGACAAGGCCCCGATGCCGTCTGACAGGACGCCTTTGGTAGAGACCGATCTCACATTTACCGACACGTCGCTGCCGCCATTCGGGCTCATCGCATAGGCATGTATGCCCCTTGCGTAATCACCGGTCGTCGTTACCGAGCCGGCTGCGATGTTGATGCCGCCATACAGGCTGACGGCTTCGATGCCGGTCGCCTCGTAGCCGCTGGTCTGCACCGAGCCGGTTCCGCTGACCGAAACGTCATAAATGGCGCCTGCGTAGATCCCGCGCGATCCACCGCCGCTGGTGCTGATCGACCCGGTGTTGACGACATCGGCGTTGCCCCCGAAGCCGAGCGCAATCACGCCGTCCGACTTGACGCCCTGCGTCGATACCGCGCCTGTCACGGTGACGGCGGCGTTGACGCCCACTGCGTGCACCGCCGGAGAATTGTTGCCCACGGTCGATGCGTTGTTGACCGTGATCGCTACGTCGCCCGACTGCGAATAGCCATAGACCGCAGTGGAATTGTCGCCCTGCGTAGTGACGTTGGCCACGTTGATGACCGTGCTGCCACCGCCATATGCCTTGGCGAATACGCCCATCGCATCCTCGCCGGTGGTCGATACCGTTCCGATCGATGTGAAGTTCACGCCACCCGGGCCAGTGCCGAACATAACCGCGCCGTAAGCCCCATCGCCGCTGGTGCTGAGGTTGTCGACCGACAGGTTGGCAGTAGCGCCCTGCATCAGCACGCCGATGGAGGCAAAGCCTGCGGTGGTGATCGTGTCTGCGTGAATATCGACCACGCCATCGGTGCCGAACGATACGGCCGTGATGCCGTTCGAATAGTCCGCCTCGGTCGATACCGTGCCCAGATCCATCGCGATGGAGCCGTACGCCGATCGTGCCTCGATCGCGGTAGAGCCGTAATTGTAGAAGCTGCCGCCTGTCGTGCTCACCCGATCGGCGGTGATCGCGATGTTGCCGCTTCCGGTATAGGCATTGATCCCGCCGACGTAGTAACCCGAAGCCGACACGGTGCCCGCATCGATGGTCACGTCGCCGCGATAGGAATTGGCGCTGATGCCCACCCCGCTGTTGCCCGTCACCGCAATGGTGTTGGCGTTAATCGTGATGGCGCCTTCGTTGGAATTGGCATTGATGCCTGTGGATGCGCGTCCGTTGGCGACGATACTGTCGGTATTGATCGTCAGGTCGCCATAATTGGTCAGGCCCAGCACGCCGATCGAACCGGTGCCGCTTACCGCGATCGCGGTATTGTCAGCCGCATTGAGCGTCACTGCGCCATCGTTGAAGCCGATCAGCGCCACGCCCGGCACATTGCTCGTCGGCGCGACTTGGACGCCCGGTTGCAGCACCACGGTCAGGTCCAGCACGGGCGCCGTGGGATCAAGCCCAGGATCGCGTGCAGGATCTGCGGCGGGGGAATAATATTGGATACCATTCGGATAAGGATTGCTGGCGGGCGTGCACGTCACCGTGCCATCGACAGGCGCCCCGCAAGCATCCTGCGCGTAAGCTGGCACAGCAAGTGCAGCGGCCATGCTCGCCAAAGCAGAACCGAGAAACAGATTCGCCGCGCGCCGATTAAACGACGCGCTCCCCCCGACGCGGTGATTCATTTTTTGCCCCTGAATACGGTTATTTACATAGGCTACGGAAGATTTGACCCAATGCAAGCATGATTGTGCAAATAAAAATTACAATAGGAGGTCGATACAGGACGCAATTGCGGAAAATGCCCGCACTTTTTCATGGTTATTTTACGAAGGAAATGGCGGATTCCGGTGTATGCGGAACGATACTGCATGCGCGATTTAATTGCGCATTTTGCTACCACGCATGTTCCCAATTATCCGCTGCGACGCTGACAAAACTTCGCGGGCATGTGTTTCACGTTGATATTCGTGCATCGATGACGCAGGGGTTCGAGGTCGGAGCGGCGAACGCGATCCGCTGGCGGCAACCAGTGCTCGCGCATCGAACGCCAGCTAGCAAGGTACGGGACGACTGTCGCACGGCGAAGATCGAGAACCATGCCACTTTCATCCTGAAAGTGATCAAGCAGCAGCCCAACCCGACGCCGCCGGAGTTGTCGAAGATGGGTACCTCCGCAAACCCTCGCCGATCCGTATGAGATTCGACGGAGGCGGCAATCCGCCAGCTTTGGGCGTCACGTACCATCAAGTTCGCGGCAGACCATGGAACTGTGTCAAAGTTCAGCAAAAACGTTATGCTCAAAATTAGATATACGCAAATAATCTTAAATATTATCAATAAATACAATGTTATTTGAAGTCCACCCTCTCTCCGCCATTTGCCTATGCCTAAGGGTGCATAGGCGTGCAATCAATACCATGGCATTCGACATGGTATCGTGCCTGTCGATCCATGGTATCGGGATCATGCTGAACGACGCGAAGGTGAAGGCGGCCTAGCCGCGCGAGAAGGCCTACAAAATTGCGGATGTGGGCTCGCTCTATTTGAACGTCAGTACGACCGGCGTGCGGTCGTGGCGGATGAATTACACCTTCGGCCAGAACACCCCTGGCAAGCCCCAGCAGAAGACGCTCTCCTTCGGCACTTATCCTGTGATGACGCTCGTTGCCGCTCGGGCGAAGCGCGACGAGGCGAAGGGTATGTTGGCCGAGGGCCGCGACCCCGCCGTCGAGAAGGTGGTTGCCGCCAAGGCCAAGACCGTTGAAGTCGAGAACACCTTCCGCGTCGTGGCCGATCGTTGGGTGGAGTTGAATAGCGGCTGGTCGCTGGAGAGCTGAATGCCTATCGCGATGAACGCGAGGGCAAATGGTCCCACCGGACGTCTTGCAACTGGACTGTGCACCGCGCGCGCTGGTCGCCTGTCCATCGTGCTTACGTGCTTCAGAGCATGGAGCGGGACATCTATCCGGAGATCGGCAATCTGCCGATCTCCTCTATCAAGGCTCCCAAATTACTTGGTGCGCTGCAGAAGGTCGAGAGGCTCGGCGCGATTGAGACTGCCCAGCGCCTGCGCCAGCGATGCGAAGGCGTCTTCGCCTACGGTATCGGCGGCGGCCTATGCGAGACAAACCCGGCGGCTGGTCTGCGCGCGAACCTGAAAGACCGACCCAAGGCCCGCAAGCAGCCTCCATTATCGGCGGCAAGCGCGGGCCGGAGGAGCAGCTGGCCGCCGTGCGCCAGATGATGGTCGACTGTGAGGCCGAGCGCTGCCGGGCATCGACGAAACTAGTCCTGCGCTTCATCGCCCTGACGGCCGTCCGACCGAACGAGGTCCACGGCGCACGCTGGGACGAGCTTCACGACCTCGATGGCAAAGACCCGCGCTGGGTGATCCCTTCTGGACGCATGAAGGGCGACGAGGACAGCAAGGCCGAAGAGGATGGCGATCATATCGTCCCGCTATCACGGCAGTGCTGGAAGCAGCCCGGCAGGTCACCGGGCATTTCCCGCTGATCTTCCCCAGCGAGCGCAACCCTTTCAAACCGATGTCGGAGAACACCCTTCGCGCCCTGCTGATCCGGGGCGGATATGGCGGCGGGCATGTGCCGCGCGGTTTCGGCGCGGCCTTCAGGACGATCATGAACGAGCGCGCCGAGCGTAGGTGGCGGGAGACAGGCCGCTCGGGCGTGTCTACCGATCGCGCGATCATCGCCGTCCCATTCCGCTTTGCGGTGGGGTCGATGCCGGTCAAGCAGGCAGAGAATGCGTTTTACGTTGATCAAGCTGGCCCCCCGGTCCGCTAAGCTCCTCAACCCTACACAAATTAATGCGCCCGCATAATGAACGATATTTAATTGTCTGGCGGTCTGATGTCAGCCTGCGACCAGGGGAGCAAACCATGAACCCGATATCTTTAGGCTGGCTCCTCACCGGCGCCGGGGCGGCGCTGCTTGCGGGCGGCGTCAGCGGCTGGACTGTCCGCGACTGGAAACAGGACAGCGAAGTGCTGGAAGGCGTGCAAGCCGCCGCCCAGAAGATCGATGCCGCCCGTACCAACATCGATCGCGCGGCCACCGCCTACGAACAGGAGAAGCAGGATGCATCAATCCAGTCTACGGTGCGGGAAAGCACCATCCGCGAAACGCCCTGTCAGCACTGACTGCGATGCTCCTGATGCTGCCGTCAGCGTGCTCAACGACGCGGTCGCCGACGCCCGAGCTGCAGGCCAACCTGCGCCAGCGGTGCCTTGACCTTCCGGGCGCCCCCGTGTCGCTTGTCGATCCCGACAGGGGGACCTGGGAAGAGGCGATTATCGCGACCTATGGGGACTGCGCCGGCAGGCACAGGGCGACGGTAGAGGCGTGGCCAACAAGTCAGTAGCTTATCAAGGCCCGCCTGCCGTGCCGACAGCTGAGCCATGAAATCGGGCTATCTGATCAAACCCGCCTTTTGGAAATTCAATACGAAAGCACGATCTACCGCTGGCATCGCTTCAACAGATGGATGGGAGTATTCGTCTCGATAGAGCGCGCTAACTTTCCGCGTTGAGTATGAACAAATTTCGTCGGGACAAAATACCGAAAACAGGTCCACCCGGTAGAGCAAGCCCCGACTATGCAACGATCTGAGCATATCAGATACTGCTTGGCGCCTGGCGAAATGATATTTTCGGTGCTCGAAGACACAGGTTCCCCCTGAGGGAGCATACCACTGCTTGAACGCGGCGTCTGGCGCGCAGTTGTAGTCACGCACAAGCGGCAAGCTATCGACGACCACGAGCTTCACCCCCCGGCGGCGGAAACGATCTCCCATCCTTTCAAGATCGGATTTCATGAGCGCGACGGCTTGGTCCGGGTGAGGATTTATACCCCCTGGCATAAGATCGATCAGGTCGCTCAAAAGTACGACGACATCACCGGTCTTTAAAGACTTTTCTAGAGCGGGGTATACATCATGCCATAGCGCCGCGTTCGCCTTTGCTTGTGGACGGTAGTTCGGAACCGACGGTGTGGGCGAAGCGCCCCATGATGACACTAATGTCAGAGCGAACCCGTGATCCCGGACAAGAGATGTGAAGCCACGAACGAAAGCGGCCGAATAGGAGTTGCCAATCACGAGCATGCGGTGCTGCGCTGAGCGCGCGCCAAGGGTGCATGATGCGGGATCTATGGGCCGAGCCGCATCCGCATCACTTTGGTAGATGCACGCGCTTCCACGCCATTCACCAAAGCCGGCCATAGAATAAGGCTGGTTGAGCGATTGCGGGCCCCGTTGAGACAGCGGGGCATGTTGGCCCATGAAAAACTTGTCTTTCAAAGGGACCGCCAGGACAGCAACGGCCGCGATCAGCGCTGCCGATGACACAAGGCCAGCCCAAATAACGGGGCCCGGCCTCTCACCAACGCTGCCTTTTCGCCAAGGCGTTTCAATGTACCGCTGGCTCAAAGTTGCCAGTCCTATCATCGCCGCAATTTGGAAAGGTACAGTCCACCACTGGATGCCAACTGTCCAGCGGCTGAGCACCAAGACCGGCCAGTGCCAAAGATACAAAGAGTACGAGATCTTACCGATGAATCGCATTTTTGGCAGCGATAGCGCCCGATCAATCAAAGATAACCGCCCACCCCAGTGGATTATGCAGCCGGTGGACATCACGGCGAGAATGGTTGCCGGCATGATGAACCGTTCAGGCAACAGGAGGCAAATGCCCAACAGCCCCGCAGCCACCGGCGCCACTGGGCGCGTGCTTCCGATGCGCGGCTGACGCGCTCGCGCAATCAGACAACCTAACCCCAGTTCCCAAAACCGAAAGGGGAGCAGGTAGAAGACGGCAACTGAGTGCTGCGCCTGAAAAACGATGAAGCATATCAAGGATGCAAGACACGCGCCCCCCAAGACTGCCTCGAACCAGTAGCGATGCTGCCGAAATTTACTTGCTGTGAACATCCAAAAAAGAACAGGGTAGAAGACGTAAAACTGCTCTTCTATACCTAATGACCAAGTATGCGTGAAACTGTTTAACTTGGTGCTGCTAGAAAAATAATCAGAAGCGGCATGAAAAAGATATAAGTTTCCGATACCGGCCACGGAAGCTATGGCAGTTTTGAGGGACTGTGAGGGATCGGGATTTACTAGAACCGTCGCAACACTGCCCACGGCCACGCACAACAATAGAGCAGGCATGATCCGGCGAATTCGTTTCCTATAGAAGCTCGCTATGAACGCTCTGAACGTTTCTTCGCGATTTGTGCTCTCTAACGATCTGGTTATGACGAATCCGGATATGACAAAAAATATGTCAACTCCCAGATAGCCACCCGGGAGAAACTTAGACGAAAAATGATTTATTATGACGGAAATTACAGCGATAGCGCGCAGCCCATCGATGTCGGATCTGTATGCTTGCAATTGATTACCCCCCGTAATCGAAATGCAGTGAATTTTCGTTTTCGCATCATTCGTCGTCAAACGAATTGGCTGGATATCGCGGCACCTATCAATAGCTATACGTTCGTATAAGCCGGATGCTCTATCGGTGCAAGATCGAGTGCCTATCCGCGCAAGGCGTAGTCTAAGATGCGGAATGTCATTCGGGCCGGCGTCTTGGTAGCGACGGTTTGACTGCTAATGGCGCACCCTATTGTTCACTAGCTCATCCAGTCCAGTTCGGCTTCGTACACGGCTTCGAACATATCGCCTTCGGCCATGCAGGCCCGCAGCGGGGCGCGCACCGCTTCCGGATTGCCATCGCCCGAAGGGACCGCGCTCTGCGGGAGTCTGCGCCATGCCGGTGCCGGTGGTGCAGAGGCGGGGGTTTCGGCCAGAGCGCCATTTTTCGTTCGTCTCTAGTCAGCGCTTCCATCCTCATCCGCGTCATGCGGATCAGATGGGAAGTCGTAGCCTTGAGATTTTACGGATGATACCAGCGTGGGCAGATTTGTTTCTAACTCTAGACGACGAGCGCCTTGGCTTGGTCCCTTCGATCCACGATCGGTAAAACGAACCTGACCCGACGCCTCGGGCGGCTTTCGAAATCGGACGCCAATCGTCGGGCTGCTCCGGTCATCCAGCAGTTTCCGACCGACACCGAGCAGCACCGCCACGTCGAACGGTTCGGTGATGAAGCATTCCAGCTTGATCCACGCGACGATGCTGCCGCTGGCAAGCTCTACCACGAGCACGCCGAACCACGGCTCGGCATCCCGTGCCTTCATTTCACCGTCGAGCGCTAGCCCCGCGAACGTGCGGTTGCGCGGTCGGTGACGATGCGGTTGGTCTCCACCTCGATCCGCACGCCGCCTTCGTTCCGCCGCTCGCGCCCGCCGTTGAAGCGCCATGCCGTTGAGGTGGCGCCGGTGCTCGGGCGCCAGCGTTGAATACCGGCTTTGCCGATCGGAGCGTGGTGAAAGGAACCCGGACATCGCCGGTCGGTTACCCCTGTCATGCCCTCGATCCTCGAAACTGTGACCGTCGCCGCGCGTGATCGCGCGCGCATGGCCGAAGTGAGCGCCATTATCGCCCGCTTCGGCCTGGATTCGCTGTGGGCGCGACTGGGGCCAAGCCCTGGGCGCGGCGATCGGACGGGGGAAGACGAGCCTGCCCTGCCGACGCGCACCCGCCGCGCCCTGGAGGCACTGGGCCCGACCTATGTGAAGCTTGGCCAGATCCTTGCCACCCGGCGCGACATGCTCTCTGATGAATGGATCGTCGCCTTCGAGCAGCTGCAGAGCGATGCGCCTCGCTTGTCCTTCGATGTCCTGCGCCCTGCGGTGGAAGCCGCGCTGGGCGAGCCGCCGGAGACCGCCTTCGCCGCCTTCGATACCGCGCCGCTTGCCGCCGCCTCGATCGCGCAAGTCCACCGCGCCACGCTGCACGACGGCACTGACGTAGTGGTCAAGATCCGCCGCCCCGGCATCCGCCGCGCCATGGAGGCCGACTTGCGCCTGCTGCGCCACCTCGCTGCCCTCATCGAGGCGCACAGCGCTGCGGCGCGGCGGATCATGCCCACCGCCATGATCGATCAGCTGGGCCGCGAAATTCTGGACGAGCTGGACTTCACCAGCGAAGGTCGCAACGCCGACCTGCTGCGCGCCGATCTTGCCGACATCGACCGTGTCGTCGTGCCGCGTATCCATTGGCAGCACTGCTCCGGCGGCGTGCTGGTGATGGATTATATAGCCGGGGTAAGCCCGCGTGATCCCGAGACCTTGCGCTCTGCGGGCATCGACCCCTCGTCCATCGCCGACCTGGGCGCGCAGCTGGTGCTGGAGATGGTCCTCGTCAACGGCCGCTTCCATGCCGATCCGCACCCCGGCAACCTGCTGTGCCTGCCGCCGGCGACAAAGGATGGCGGCAGCCGGCTGGCCCTGCTCGATCTCGGCTCGGTCGGTTTCGTCTCACCGCGCCGCCAGCACGAATTTCTGACCTTCATCCTTGCGCTGCGCAACAATGATCCTGCGGGCGTGGCGGACATGCTGGCGCTATGGTCGCAAGCCGGCGAAGTTCCGCGAGAGCGGCTGCTCGCCGCATCCGAGCGGCTCGTCGCCCGCCACGGCACCGGTGCCCTGGTGTTGAACGCGATGGTGGCCGACTTCTTCCCGCTGCTGCGCAAGGAAGGCCTGGTGCTCCCGCCCGACCTGGTGCTGATCTTCAAGGCCATGGTGACAATGGACGGCGTCCTTTCCAACATCGTGGCGGACTTCGATCTGTCCGAGGCGCTGACCGCCCTGCGCGGCCGCATGGTTGCCTCGCGCCTGACCAAGCTGGCCGAGCCGGCGCGGATCGAAGCGTTGCTGCTGGAGCTGTCCCGATTGTCCGCAGATGCCCCGCGCCTGCTCCGGGCCGCTACCGCCCGGTTGGAACGCGAGGACAGGACCACCTCGGGCGACGGTCTGGAAAGGGCAATGCGCCATAGCGGCACGCTGGTCGCCAGCGCCCTGGTGCTGCACGCGCTGGCGGGCGTGGCGGTAGCGCTGCTCAAGTAGAAAGTTCAGGCCTCAATCGCCGCAAGCGTTCATCGGCATGCTGACGTAGTCCAGCTTCACGTCGGATATCGAGATGGTCAGCGGGCCGTTGGTGCTCAGTACGAAAGGCGCGGTGATGGCTGACATGTCTGCGCCGCGGCTGGCGAAACATTGCAGCGGCACGGCCATGCGCGTCCATTCGCCCGGCGCCGCGCGCCCAAGGGTGTTGCCGATCGGGACGGACACCGTCTTGTCACCGCTTTCGATGCCCAATGCGACCGGCCCATTGGCCTTGGTGTCGACACGGTATTCGAAGACCAAGCTGATTTCGCCGTTGCTTTCGCGCGCAAGGTTGATGGCGCGGGGCGCTGCCATCGCGACCCGGCCGCTTGCTTTGCCGTCCCATACGAAGCGGCGCGCATCTTCCTGTGCGCGGCGGTCGACACCGCCCTGCGTGACCATTTGCGTGTCGATCGACCATCCCGTGGGGACGCGGCCCTTGCCGAAAAAGACACCGGGCGTCGCCTCCGCCATGCCGGCGGGACGGGTTTCGTCCAGCTGCGCAACCTTGCCCGGCGCCGCGTAGGACAGGCCGTAGCCGAAGGCGAACAGTGGATCGTAGCCGGCGTCGCGGCGATTGAGCACGTACTGGTCGGGTCGCTTTGGCCACGAGAAGCTCAGCTTGCCGCGAAAGTCGTGCGCGGGTTTGCCGTCCGCGCCTGCGAACAGCACGTCGGCAACCCCGCCGCCCTCGCTGCCGGGCAGGAAGGCGGCCACGAAAGCGTCGGAGGCGTTCATTTCGGCATTCACCCATAGCGGACGACCGGACAGAAATACCGCCACGACGGGAATGCCCGCCGCCTTGAGGCGGCGCAGCAGCGCCAGATCGGACTTGTCGCCTGGGCTGTATTCCAGGTTGGGGACGTCGCCCTTGAATTCGGCATAAGGCTGCTCGCCGAATACGACGATGGCGGCATCCGGCTTTGCCGTGAACGTGCCGTCCGGCGCATAGGTGGCGGTGCCGCCGCCAGCCTTGACGGTCTGCGCTATGCCCTTCCAGATCGAGGTGGCATTGGGGAAGGCGGTGTTAGGCAGGTCCGCGCCCTGCCAAGTGATCGACCAGCCGCCCGCCTGCTGGCTGATGCTGTCCGCCGCAGCACCGGCCACCAGGATGTTGGCAGCCGGCTTAAGCGGCAGCACGCCGTCGTTCTTGAGCAGCACCAGGGATTCGCGCACCGCCTCGCGGGCGATCGCGCGGTGCTGCGGCGAGGCGATGACGTCGAATTTGGCGGCGAAGGCGCGCGATGATGGCCTGCCCCGATCGAACGTTCCGGCGCGCAGCTTTACACGCAGGATGCGCCGCACCGCATCGTCAAGCCGCGCAGGCGGGATGGTGCCCGCCTTCGCTTCGGCCAGGGTGTTGTCGTAAAGCTGCTTCCAGCCAGGGCCGGAATACATGAACATGTCCAGCCCGGCATTGATCGCCTGCGGGCAATCCTCGTTGCTGCACCCCTTGACCTGGCCGTGGCTGTTCCAGTCTCCTACCACGAAACCGTCGAAGCCCATGCGCTCTTTCAGTACGCCGGTAAGCAGGCTTTTGTTGCCGCTCATCTTCTCGCCGTTCCAGCTGGAGAAGCTGGCCATCACCGACTGCGTGCCCGCCTCGATCGCGGCGGGATAGCCACCCAGATGCACGTCGCGCAGCACCGTTTCGGGCACCCGCGTATCGCCCTGGTCGCGCCCGCCGGTGCCGCCGTCACCCAGGAAGTGCTTGGTCGTGGCAATCAGGTGGTCGGGCGCAAGAAATTCCTTCGTGCCCACCTTGCCCTGCACGCCCTCGATCATCGCACCGGCATAGTCGGCGGCGATCTGCGGCTCTTCGGAATAGCTTTCGTATGTGCGGCCCCAGCGGTCGTCCTGCACCACCGCCAGGGTAGGCGCGAACGTCCAGTCGAGCCCGGCGGCGGCGGTTTCCAGTGCGGTGACCTGGCCGATCTGGCGGATCAGGTCACGGTTGCGCGCCGCGCCAAGGCCGATGTTGTGGGGAAACAGGGTGGCGCCCACGATGTTGTTGTTGCCGTGAACCGAATCCGTGCCCCAGATGATCGGGATCTTCGGGCGACCATCGCTGCGGGTCATCGAGGCATCATAGAATTCGTCCGCCAGCTGCAGCCATTTGGCCGGAGAGGCATATTCGTCGTCGTACGGACCGCTGTTGCCACCGTTGAGGATCGAGCCCAGCTTGTAGGTCACGACGTCAGCTGGCTTGATCGAGCCGATATCGACCTGGATGATCTGGGCGACCTTGTCCTCGATCGACATCGCGGCAAGCAGGGCGTCGATCTTCTTTTCAATCGCCGGATCGCGGGCAGGGCGGGCGCGTACTTTCGGCCAGATCGCCGGGTTGGCGATCGACGCGGCGGGCTGGTCCGCCGATGGGGTCTGGGCCCGTCCGGCACCCGGCATCGCCGTCAGCATCAGGGCAAGGATCAGGAGAGAGGCGCTCGATCGGTTGGTGGTCATGGTCGCTCCTGTGCGCCGTACAGCTGCGGCCGCGCGTGGGGGGTGTGAGGGGAATGGGCGCGCGTGTCACGCAGCGCGCGCAGGATGGGGCCGGTCATAACCGTTGTGACCACGGCCATCACGACCAGGATCGTGAACATCGATCGTGGCAGGAAGCCCAGGTCGTAGCCGACGTTGAGCACGATCAGCTCCATCAGGCCGCGCGTATTCATCAGCGCGCCCAGAGTGAGGCTTTCAGGATGGGCAAGGCCGTTGGCGCGCCCGGCGCAATAGACCGGGACGATCTTGGCCAGCACCGCGATCAGGCAGACGGCGGCGAGCCAGGCCAGTTCCGGGCCGGCGGAAAGGCCCAGCAGACTGGTGCGAAGGCCGGTGAAGGTGAAGAAGATCGGCAGGAAGAAGACCAGCACGAAGTGCCCGACTTGCGCGTTCCAGGCCTCCACCAGCGGACGGTGGCGATGAAACAGCAGGCCGGCGGCAAACCCGCCGAAGATCGCGAAGATCCCCAGCGCGAACGTGCACAGCGCCAGCGCGAAGATCACGATCAGCAGGATCGCCAGCAGATGCGGCGGGATGGCGCCATCCCGCAGCGGCATGCAGGCGACCAGCCGGTTGCAAAGTGGCGCCGCCACAAAGCGCAGGGCGAGCACGAACAGCGCCAGACCGCCCAGGTGGATGGCCAGATACGTCACCGAAAGCTGCGCGGCAGCGAACGCGGCGATCCCGGCCAGCAGCACCCAGCCGGCAACGTCGTTCACCGCTGCAGCGGAAATGGCGACGATGCCCACGTCGCTGCGGGTCAGCCCGTATTCGCCCAGGATGCGCCCCAGGATCGGCACAGCAGTGATCGCCACCGCCACGCCGCAGAACAGACTGTAGACGAGCGGATCGATACCCGGCGCCAGACTGGCGGCCGATAGCTTGCCGATGCCCATGCCTGCCAGCAACGGTACGAGGATCGAGGCGAGGGCGACGGCGATGGTAGTGCGCCGCAGTCGGGCTATCTGCAGGCGGCTGAACTCGAACCCGCCGCCGATCTGGAACATCAGCAGGATCAGCCCGATCTGGCTCAGTACCGTGATCGCAGGTTCCGGCTTCGCGCCGAAAAGGGCGAGAGAGACCCCGGGAAAGAGATACCCGAAAAGCGACGGGCCAAGCAGGAGCCCGGCGACGATCTCACCCACCACGCCGGGCTGTCCCATGCGGCGGAACAGCCCGTGCATCAGCCGCGCCGCGCCGATCATCACGATCAGTTGCAACAGCACCGTGAACAGCAGCATCTCGCTCTGATGAGTGGACCCGGTCATGGCGTATCGGCGCGCACGATCAGGGCCGCGCCGACAGGGCGTCTAGCGTGGCGGTGCCCTTCAGCGCGGCATCCCCGGCGAAATGGCCAACGACCACCGGATAGCTGCCCGCATCGACCTTCCAGCCCGGCGCGCTCTCGTCGAAGCGGGCGATCACGCGCGGGTCGACGGTGAGGGTGACATGGCGGGTCTCGCCCGGCGCAAGGCTGACTTTCTCGAAGCCGGCAAGGCGATAGGCGCGCGTGCCCGCTGCGCTTTTCGCCTCCACATACAATTGCGGGACATCGGCGCCCGCACGCTTGCCGGTGTTGGTGACGTCGAACCCAACGGTCAGTTCGCCGCCGCCCTTGATCTGCAGGTTGGCGTAGCGGAAGCGAGTATAGGTGAGCCCGTAGCCGAAGGGGAACAGCGGTTTGCGCTGCTTTGCGGCGTACCAGCGATAGCCCACATCAGCGCCTTCCCGGTAATCGACGGTAAAGGGCGCAACGCCGCCGCTCATGCCATAGACGGTCTTGTCGCCCGCTTTGCGGCGGGCATCGGCGGCGTGCAGCTCGGCCAGCCCCGCAGGTTCGCTACGCGGGGGCTGATCCACGCTGGCGGGAAAGGTGATCGGCAGGCGGCCCGAGGGATCGACATCGCCGAACAGGATGCGGGCGATCGCCTCGCCGCCGCGCTGGCCGGGGTACCAGGCCGAGAGCACCGCAGGCACGCGGTCCACCCAGGGCATCAGCACCGGGCCACCGCTTTCCAGCACCACCAGCGTTTTCGCGTTGGCGGCGGCGACGGCATCGATCAATGCGTCCTGCTTCTCGGGCAACGCCATGCTTTCGGGGTCCTGCGCCTCGGTGCGCCAGGCCCACGCGAAGACGATCGCCATGTCGGCGCCGCGAACAGCCTTGGCCGCCGCCTGCGGATCGCTGCCATCAAGGTACGTCACGCGGGCCTGCGGCGCCAACGCCCGGATCGCCCGCAGCGGCGACGACGCGTGCCACGTCATGCGCGCGAAAGACGCCGCCGCACCTTCGGTCAGCGGGATTTCCACCGGCGCGCCGCCTACCGAGCGCACTTGCGACGAGCCGCCGCCCGACAGCACGCCGACATCGGCATGGGCGCCGATCAGGACGATCCGTTTCGCGGTTCTGGCCAGCGGCAGCAGATCGCCTTCGTTCTTGAGCAGGACGATGCCTTCCTCCGCCGCGCGCTGGGCGACCTGCGCGTGGGCGGCATAGTCGATCGGCTGGGCACGGTCGGGCACGGGCCTGTCCATGAGGCCGCTGTCGATCACCCCGAACAGGATGCGCCGGACCATGTCGTCCAGCCGCGCCATCGGCACGCTGCCGTCCTTGACCGCAGCGGCAAGCGCCTTGTCGAAATACATCGCATCGTCCAGTTCCTGGCCGGAATCCTGGTCGAGGCCATTGTTCGCCGCTTTCTGCGTGGAATGGACCGCGCCCCAGTCGGACATGACCCAGCCCTTGTAGCCCCAGTCCTGCTTGAGGACGGTGTTCAGCAGCCAGTCGTTCTCGCAGGCATAGTCGCCGTTGACCTTGTTGTAGGCGCACATGACGGAACCGGGCTTGCCCTGCTCGATAGCAATCTCGAAGGCGAGCAGGTCGCTTTCGCGCAAGGCCGCCCTGTCGATCCGCGCATCGAGAACGGTGCGGCCGGTCTCCTGCGCATTGAGCACGAAGTGCTTGACGGTCGAGACGATGGCGTTGCTCTGCACCCCCTTGATATGCGCGCCGGCCATGACGCCGGCGAGCAGCGGGTCTTCGCCCAGATATTCGAAGTTGCGCCCGTTCCAGGGATCACGGGTCAGGTTCACGCCGCCTGCAAGCAGGGCATTGAAGGTTTTGGCGCGCGCCTCCGCGCCGATCATCGCGCCGCCTTCATAGGCCAGGCGCGGGTTGAAGGTGGCCGCCGTGGCGATGCTGGCAGGCAGTGCCGTGGCAACGTCCCCCTTGCGCTGCTCGATCTGGTTGGCAACGCCTAGGCTGGCGTCGCTCTCGCGCAGGGTGGGGATGCGAAGGCGCGGGATGCCCGGCATGTGCCCGGCGGAAGGGATCATCGCGATCGGCGGCTGCGGCTTGGCAAGGGGCGGGAAATAGCTGTGAACCAGCTGGAGCTTCTCTTCCAGCGTCATCGCCTTGACCAGCGCGTCCGCCCGCGCTTCGGACGCGGTTTCGGACGAGGGCTGCGCCACGGTAGCTGCCTGCGGCTGGGCACAAACCGGTGCGGCAAAGGATACCCCACCGGCCATCAGGATGGTGATCAGGGCGGCATGCTTGGAAAAGCTCATCAGGAAACCTTGCTGGACGGGACGGCGGTGCGGGCGTGATAGTGGTTCAGCAGGGCGCGGTGATCGGGCAGGCCACTGCGCGCGCCGGCATGGGCGGCGCGCACGCGGGCGAATGCCTCGCGCGCCTGCGCCGCGCCGGGATGGCGCGCGCCGGGCATGCTGGTCTCGAAGCCCATGCCGTAGAGGATGTAGTGGTAGCTGGGCGGCAAAAATGTTTCGAGGTCGACCACGAAATCGAACCGTGACGGCGGGCGATGGCGCCACTGCGCCAGCATGTCGCGCAAGGGTTCGGGAATGGTCGCAGGGTCTGCATTGTCGCGCCAGTAGGCGGTGTCGCTGCGGCGGGTGATGCAGTAGTGGAGCTTGAGGAAATGGACAATGCGCGCGAACCGCGCCGCCATCAGCCGGTTGAAGCTGCGCGCGGCGCCGTTGCGGGCATCGCGGTTGCCGGGGGCAAGGAGATTGGGGGCCAGGAAATCGCCGACCATCCGCAGCGCCGCTTCGATCAGCATGATGCCCGTCGATTCCAGCGGCTCGAAGAACCCGGCGGACAAGCCTACGGCCACGCAGTTGCCGATCCACTGGCGCTGACGGTAGCCGGTTTCAAAGCGTAGCTGGCGCGGGCTCAGCGCATCGCCTTGCGACCCCACGTAGCGGCGCAAGGTCGCCTCGGCTTCATCGTCGGAACAATGGCGGCTGGAATAGACATAGCCGATTCCACGCCGCGTGGTCAGGCCGATGTCCCAGGTCCATCCGGCCTCGTGGGCGGTCGCCAGCGTGTAGGGGCGCACCGGGGCGCCGGGCTGGGCATAAGGCACCTGCATCGCCAGCGCGCGGTCGTTGAACAGGCTGTCGCTGCACGACGTGAAATCGGCGCCCAGCGTCTGCCCGATCAGCAGGGCGCGAAAGCCGGAACAGTCCAGGAAGAAATCGCCGGCAACCGTGCGCCCGTCGGCCAGGTCCAGTGCGCCGATGTCGCCATCGGCCTGGCGCTGCACAGTGGCGACGGTGCCTTCGATCCGCACGACGCCGGCGGCAATGGAGATGTCGCGCAAATAGTCGGCAAAGCGGGCGGCGTCGAAATGATAGGCGTAATTCATCGGCCCGGAGAAGTCAGGGTCTTCGGGCCGCTTGGGCGCGCGTCCGGCGCGGATCGCCTGCTCCTGGACGGTGACGGCATCGGCCCAGGCGGGACGCTGCGCGCTCGTATCGGCCAGCCAGTGCGGCAGCAGCGCTTCATCCTCGCCGCCGATGGGCAGGTTGAAGGGATGGAAATAGCTGTCGGTGCCGGTGGCCCAGCCTTCGAACAGGACGCCCTGCTTGAACGTGGCATCGGCGCGCACGAGGAATTCCGCCTCGCTGATGCCCAGCCCGGCCAGGGTTGCGCGGATCGTGGGGAAGGTGCCTTCCCCCACGCCGACGATGCCGATCTCGCTGGATTCCACCAGCGTGATGTCGCTCAGCCCCAGCGTGCGGGAAAGATAGGCGGCGGCCAGCCATCCGGCTGTGCCGCCGCCCAGTATAACGACACGACAGGAGGAGGGAGTGTCGGTCGTCATACCTTGCCTCGTCAGTTCAGGTCAGAAGCTCGCGCGGGCGCGAAGACCCCAGGTGCGCGGCGGCTGGAGGTTGGACAGGAACACCGGGTCGTAGCGCGGTGCACCGAAGGCGCTGGCGCCGGTGCGGATCTTGCCGTTCTCGATGTTCTGGACGAAGGCCTCGACCGTGTATTTCTGGTCCGCCGACGTGAAGCGCAGCGAGGCGTCGGAACGGAAGTAGGCCTTCTGTCGGTCCCAGTCAGTGCCGTTGGTGCCACGATTGGGCATGTTGTCGGCCGGATCGTTGGCGTTGACGAAGGGGTTGGCGTCGCCGTTGAAGTAGCTCAGCCAGCTCTTGGTTTCGTAATGCGTGGTGAAGCGCGGGGTAATCGTCGCGCCGCTCGCCAGTTCGAAGTCATGCTCGTAGCTGATGCTGGCCGAAAAGCGCGGCGCGTGCGCCAGTTCGTTGCCTTGCAGCTCCACGATTGAGGACGCCTTGCCGCCATCGTAAAGACGGCCATCGACGCTTTCCAGTTCTTCCAGTTTGGTCTTCTGGATCGTGCCGGAGAACTGCAGGCGGTCTGCGGGGCTCAAGTTGGCGGTGAGTTCCGCTTCGAGACCGTACGCCTTCGCGCCCTTGGCGTTCTGCGTCACGATCTGGCTGCGCACCACGTTGCCCGCCGCATCGCGGAACGTAACAGCCTGGTTGACCTGGTATCCCTTGAAGTCGGAGTAATAGGCGGCCAGGTTCAGCGTGACCCGGCGATCAAGGAAGCGGGTCTTCAGGCCCACTTCGTAGTTGGTCAGGGTTTCAGGGTCGGTCAGCCCCGCGTTATCCTGGATGTTGCCAGACTTGAACCCGGTCGAGAGGCTGGCGTAGCCCAGGGTGTCGGGTGCAAGGTCGGCATCGACGCGGGCCAGATACGTCAGCTTGCTCCACTTGCCCTTCACGTCGTTGTTGGAAATCGCGAAGCCGGGCAGCAGGGCGACCAGTTCCGCGGCGGTAGCGCCGGGATAGGCGCCGAAGATGCCGGCCTGGCAGGCGCCGCCGGGGGCCGAATCCGCAGCCGAGCAGCCGTCGCCCGAGAACGTGACGTTGCGCCCGCCGATGTCCTGCTTCTTGTCCGAGGTGTAGCGCAGGCCACCGGTTACGCGCAGCCAGTCCGTGGCATGCCAGACGGCCTGGCCGAACACGGCGCGGCTGTCGATCTGCCGGTTGGCCTGGATGAAGCTGCCGGCCCAGCTGAAGGTGCCGTCGCGGTAGCCGTTGCGCTGGTCGATATCGAAGCGGATCTTGTTCTTTTCGTGGCTGTAGTACGCGCCCAAAATCCAATCCACGGCCTGTTCGCCGGTCGATTTCAGCTGAACCTCGTGGCTCTGGAAATCATAGCGCGAGGATAGCGTGCGGTTTTCGTTGAAGGCGCCCAGCGGCAGATCATTGCCGCTGGCATCTTTGAGGCCCGTCGGCGGCAGGGCCCCCGCATCAGCGTCGGTCTGGGTGCTGCCGCCGATGCGCGACCAGCCGGCGATGTAGCTCAACTGGATGCCGTCGGTCACGTCATAATTCATAGTGCTGCGTACGGCGACCGAGTAGCGGTCGGTGTCCGGCGCGGTGTCGGACAGGGTCGACCAGCGCTTGGTGCCCGGTCGCGGCGTTTGCAGCAGGCCGATCACCGGCGCGCCATTATCGAGGTAGCCTTCGGCCGAAAGATTCCAGCTGAACCGGTCGCTCGGCTGCCACAGCATCGAGACGCGGCCCGATTGCTGGTCGGCGGCATAGTACTTTTTGCCGCTGGTGATGAAGGCTGACCTGTTGATGCCAGCGATGTCCGGGGCGGGCTGGTACGAGGCATAGCCGTCATGCCGGTCGCTGACGAAGGCGACACGGAAGGCCAGGGTATCGGTGACCGGGATGTTGATCGCGCCGCGCACGCCGAAGCGCTTGTAATTGCCGGCGGTCAGCTCGACGTTGCCTTCGAACACGCCGAGCTTGGGCTTTGCCGAGATCAGGCTGAGCGCGCCCACGGTGGCGTTGCGACCGAACAGCGTGCCTTGCGGGCCACGCAGCACTTCGACGCGCTCCATGTCGTACATCAGCACCGATGCGCCCTGCGAGCGTGGCGAATAGATCCCGTCGATGTAGATGGCCACTTCGGGGTCGGCGACTTCGGTATAGGCGCTATCGTTGCCGATGCCGCGCAAGGTCAGCAGCACCGCCGACTGGTCGCCCTGCTGGTTGAACTGGAGCGAGGGGACGAAGCGGGCAAGGTCGGTGACGTCCTTCACCTGGTTCTTGTTCAGCGTATCCTGCGTAAAGGCGGAAACCGCGATGGGCGTCGATTGCAGCGTGGTTTCGCGCCGGGTCGCGGTGACGATGATATCGCCGTCGGCTGCGGCTTGCGCGGCGCTTTGCGGCGCAGCCGGCGGTGAGACGGCCTCCTGTGCGTGCGCTGCGGATACGGAAAATAGGCAAGTCGCAAGCGCTGTGCTTGCCACGAGTGCATGCCTCGTCATGGTCATCCTCCCTGTTGTGTAGTCTATTTGTAGTACAAAGACCAAATCCTGACATCGTTGTCAATAGAGATTTGACATCGATGTCAGAAATCGTCTTCTATCCTCTTGCGGCTTTTGCAATGGCGGGAAGGGTATTCTAGATGTCGGTCATGACCGTCCCGCCAGTGTCGATTTCAGCGCCGAAGCCGCCGCAATTGGTGGCGAAGCGGCTATTCTGGCTGTCGATCGGGGTGTTCTTCGTCGGCGGTTTTCTAAGCTCAGCGGTCAGCCTGCTGGTGCCCCAGCTCAAGGCGATGCTGACGCTGGACTACAAAGGCGCGCTGCTGATCCAGCTTGCGTTTCATTCCAGCTACCTGTTTTTCGCGCTGCCTGCCGCATTGGCCGTGGTGCGAGTCGGCTACATGCGGGCGATCGCTTTGGGGCTTTCGGTCATGACCGCCGGTTGCCTGTCTCTGGCGGTTGCGCAAGGCGCGCGCCAGTTCGTGCTGGTGCTGGGCGCCCTGCTGCTGTTGTCCGCCGGGCAGACCGTGCTGCAGATCGCGTCCAACACCGTGGTCACCGTGATCGGCCCCTCGCGCGGTGCGGCGTTTCGGTTAACGCTGCTACAAGGATTCAATTCGCTCGGCACGGTTCTGGGGCCGCTGCTCAGCGCGCCGTTCCTGCTGGCGGACGTGGCGCCGGGCAGCGATGCGGCGGTCAGGGCGTCTTTGCCTTTCGTGTCTTGCGGGGCCGTGCTCGCGGCGCTTGGCGCGTTGTATCTGGGGCACCGCGAATTGCTGCGCGATGCAGCGTCCGGGTCGGACGGCTTGCCAGAGCGTTGGAACCGAAAGATATTTGCCGTGCTGCGCGATCCGCGCCTACTATGGGGGACCGTCGCCATCTTCGTTTATGTCGGCGCGGAAGTGACGATCGGGACATTGATGACCAACGTATTGATGCTGCCCGAACGTCTCTCGCTATCCCCCGTCAGCGCCGGGCGCATGGTGAGCCTGTACTGGGCGGGGGCGATGGTGGGGCGTTTTGCCGGTGCCTGGCTGATGACGCGCGTGGGCGAAGCGGCGCTGCTTATGTACGCCGCGCTGGGAGCGGTCCTGCTGACCGGCGCGGCGATCGTGTTGCCGGGGCTGGCCGGGTCCGCCGCCCTGATCGCGGTAGGCTTGTGCAATGCGATCATGTACCCGACCATTTACGCGATGGCGATGCCGCGTGATGCCCGCCTTGCGCCGCTGGCCTCGATGTGGCTGTGCATGGCGGTGGTGGGGGGCGCGATCGTCCCCATGCTGACCGGGGTGCTGGCCGATGCGATCGGCCTGCTGGCATCATTGCTGCTGCCGGCGCTGTGCTACGTGGCCATCGCGGTGTTTGCGATCGCCTGCACCCGCCCGCGCGAGATCGCGGCGTGAGCGTCATCACCATCAAGGACGTCGCGGCCCGGGCCGGGGTTTCTGCCAAGACCGTTTCGCGCGTCATCAATGGCGAAGCGCATGTCCGCGCAGAACTGCGCGAACGGGTGGAGCAGGTCGTCGCCGAACTCGATTACCGGCCCAATGCCTTTGCCCGCAGCTTGTCCAGCTCACGCTCCTACCTGCTTGGCCTGTTCATCGACGATCCGGTTTCCGGCTATGCGGCGGATATCCAGCACGGCGCGCTGATGCGCTGCCGCGAGCGCAGCTATCACCTCGTCGTCGAGCCGGTGGACCTTGGCGGCGCGGACTGGGCGGCGCAGGTGCGTTCCAGCATCACCGCTCTGCGGCTTGACGGGGCGATCATCGCCCCCCCCATTTGCGACGATGCTGCGCTAACCGCGCTGTTCGCTGAGGCGGAGTTGCCCATGGTGCTCGTTGCGCCCAGCGCGAAGGCCCAGGCATCGGGAAGCGTGAGCATGGACGATCGCAGCGCAGCGCGCGAGATGACCGACTACCTGCTGGGTCTCGGGCACCGGCGTATCGCCTTCATCCAGGGCCCGGAAAGTCACCGTTCCTCGGCGCGGCGCGAAGGTGGCTTTCGCGAGGCGATGGCGAAGGCCGGCATCGCGGTGGACGAGAGCACGGTCCTGCGCGGCACCTTCAACTTCCGCGCCGGCCTGGAACTGGGCGAGCAATTGCTTTCAGGCCCCAGCCGCCCGACCGCCATTTTCGCCGCGAACGATGATATGGCGCTGGGCGTTCTGATTACCGCGATGAAGCTGGGCATCGCCGTGCCGGAGGCGCTGTCGATCTGCGGCTTCGACGATTCGGCATCGTCCCGCGCCGCGTGGCCGCAGTTGACGACGATCCGGCAACCCAAGGCGGAAATGGCCGGCGCGGCGGTTGATATATTGGTGAATCCGCAGTTCAGGAAGCAGGCAGGCGGCGCGCACTCCCACCTTCTGCTGCCGCACGAACTGATTGTCCGCGGCACCACTGCAAGCGCACCGGAAAGGTAGCGATGTGCCCGATGCTGCCGGGCATCCGGTAGCGCTAGGCCATTCCGATGCAGGCCGGCGCCGGAATTGGGCCACGCGTGTTGTGACGCTGCGAGCAGCGGAGCCGGACGTCGTGCCCGGCCCCGTCCGCGGTTAGTCCGCCGACGTCAGAACGTCAGAACGTCAGAACGTCAGAACGCCAGGCGCAGGCCGGTGCGGGCGCTGGCGCGGTTGTCGGCGTCGCCCGCTTCCCCGCTCAGTGAGCCGAACAGCGTCAAGCGTGAAGTGAGAGCCACGTCCGCGCCCACCGTGGCGGTCGCCAGCACGGCGGCGCGCGATGCGCCGGCCGCCAGCAGTCCGTATCCGCCGCCGCCCAGCGCCGCCAGCGCATAGGGCGTGCGCCCGTCCACCTGATAGCGCACGCCGACCGAGAGGTAGGGGCGCACCGTGGCGGTCTGCCGCATCCCGCCGGTGAAGGTCAGCGCGCCGTCCACGAACACCGCATGGTCGCGTTCGCGCGCTACCGCCAGAGCGAAGGGACTGCCACCGTCCTCGGTTACGGCATCGCGCGTGGTGCGGATCGCGGTGACGCCAAGGCTGGGACGCACCGTCCAGTTTCCGCTAAGCGCCAGCGCGTAGTCCACGCTGGCATCGGCGGTCCATCCGGTGAGGTCGTAATCCGCGGAGGCAGAACCGGAAAGCGGCAGGGCGCGGCGCGTGGCGGCCTTGCCGCCTGCGTAGGCGAGCGTGGCCTTGACGCCGATACCGCTGTCCCCGCTCCACCGCGCGTGGACGCCGGCGACAATTCCGTCCAGTTCCGTGCGCGCACCGCGACCCAGCAGGGTCTGGCGGCTGTTCAGGTAGCCCACGAAGCCGCCGATCGACCACTGCGTCCCGGCATAGCCCAGACCGCCGAGCAGGCCGTAGCCGTTGGTGCGGGCAGGTGCGGTGCCGTTGGTGGCGCGCTCCAGCGTGCGGGTACTGCCCAGCGCGCTGGCGAAGGTGAACGCGCCCGGCCCTTCGCGGTTGGGGGCGAAGGCGGCGCTGCGCCCGGTGGCCGCCAGTTCCAGGCCCTGTTCCACCGCGATCTGTCCGGCCGAGGCATAGGCTTCGGGCGTCAGCAGCGCGAAGGCGGTCTGGTCGGTGGCCCCGGTGGCGGTGACCAGACGCGGAGCCGCGGCCAGGAACGCACTTGTTGCCGCCCCGCTCGTCAGCACCGTGTTCACATAGTCGATGGTGGAGCGCACTGGCGCGCTGAAGGCCGGATCGTTGAGGAACTGGCCAAGCAGCGCGATCGTGCCGCCGCGCTGGACGAGGAAGCCGAACAGCGAGGCGGGCTTGATCACATTGGTGAAGCTGCCAGTAATGCCGCCGCTGGCAGTGATCAGGTCGAGCGAGCGGCCCGGCTGCACTGCGGTGTCTGCCACGATCTGCAGGGTGGCGCCCTGCGCGATCGACAGCGCGCCGTTGATCACCAGCTTGTCCGAGACCGTGGGCGTGATTTCGAACACCGAGACCGACGTTCCCGCCAGCGCCACGTTGCCGTTGACCGTCATCGTGCCGGGCGATGCGCCGGGGCTGAGCGTGCCCGCCACCGCGATGTTGCCGTTGACGGTGCCCGCCGATCCGAAAGTGGCCCCTTGCGCGACCTGGATGGTCGATGCGGTGATGGTAGAGCCGGCCAGCCCGGTCAGCCGGCCACCGGCCAGCGCGATGCTGCCCAGCGATGCGGTGCCGGACACCGTGGCGAGACCCGCGCTCATGCGCAGCGCCTCGATGTCGGAGACGGTCGCGAAGGCGGCGTTGCCGGATACCTCAATGGTATCCGTTCCCGCGCCGCCTGCGACCGACCCGGCGAAAGTGCCGGCGATGGTCAGGCGATTGTCGCCCGCGCCAAGGCCGACCCGCCCTGCGGTGAGCGATGCGCCCTGCGCCACGGCAAGGTCGCCTGCGGGGTTCACGGTGTCGAACGCGAAGGCGCCGCCCGCCAGCGTCAGCGCGCCGGCGCCGGTGGTGTTCAGCCGCTCGAACCCGGTCAGCGTGCGGGCCGACAGGGTATAGGGGGCGGCCATCTGCAGCGTGGCGGTATCGGTGCCCGCGCCGCCGTCGATCGTGCCGCTGATGACCCCGAAGGCGGTGTCGAGCAGCAGCGTGTCGTCGCCCGCGCCCAGGTCCGCCGTGCCGGAGAACAGGTTGGCGATGGTCAGCGTATCGTTGCGCGCCCCGAACGTGAGCAGCCGCGTGGTCAGCCCGCTGCGCGCCGCGATGGTAAGGTCGCCGGCCATGTCCACGGTGTCGAACGTGAAGCCGCCGCCGGCCAGCGTCAGCGTGCCGGTGCCTTCGGTGCGCAGTTTCTCGAACCCGGTCAGCAGCCCGGCCGTCAGGGTGAAGGGGCTGGCGGCCATCTGCAGCGTGGCGGTATCGGTGCCCGCGCCGCCGTCCAGCGTGCCGTTGATGGTGCCGCCGGGAATCCAGCGGAAGGTATCGTCGCCGCCGGCAAGGCTGATCTCGCCGTTCAGGGCGCCCCCCTTGGCCAGCGTCAGCGATTGCGCGCCGTCGCCGAAAGTCATGCGCTGCCCCGGGCTGCCCAGCGTGCCGGCCACGGTCAGCGCGCCGTTTGCCAGTTCGATGGTGTAGAAATCGGTGACGGTGCCGGTCAGGGTAACGGGCGTCGCAGCCGCGAACCGCAAGGTGCCGGAGGCGCTGTCGTAGCGTCCGGCCAAGGTGGATGCGCCAAGCGACAGGAAATCGTTGCCAAGGCCCAGCGACACGTCGGGTACGTCGCCGTCCACAGTGACCTGGTCGGCCCCGGAGCTGCCGTAGATGTGATCGAGGGTGAAGCCGTTCAGCTTCACGTTCAGGCCCACCTGCGTCACGACCACCTGCTGGAAGCTCTGGTCCAGCGTGAGCGAGAGCGTACCTACCCCCGACACGTCGAGCTGCTCGAACCCGGTGCGCGGTTGCAGGCCGGTATGGTTGCCGTTGATGGTTATGGCGTACGTGTCGGTGCCCGCGCCGCCATCGACCACGCCGGTGACCACGCTGTTCGGCCCTTCGACATAGCGGTCGTTGCCTGCGCCCAGCAGCACCGAGCCGCGGATGGTGCCGAAATTGTAGACGGTGTCGTTGCCGCTGCCCAGCACCACGCTGCCCGCGATGGTGCCGGCGTTGTCGATGCCCAGGTCGCTGGTCGAGGTTGCGCCGTTGAAGACGATCGGGCCGGTGGTCGCCAGCGTCTTTCCGGCATTGACCCCGGCGCCACCCGCCAGCAGTTCGATCGTATCGACGCCGAACGAGCCGGAATAGGCCACGGACGTCTCACCGCCGCCGATCTGCGACAGATGCTCGAACCCGGTGATCTGGCTGGCATCGAGCGCCCCCCCGCCGGAGTTGACCATCACGAACCGGTCGTCGCCCGCGCCGCCATCGACCACGCCGCCCAGCTTCGCGTTGGAATACTGGGTGAAGGTGTCGTTGCCGGCGTCCAGCATGACAGGCCCGGTGATCGTCCCCTGGTTTTCGATGCTGTCATTGCCGGCATCCAGATACACCAGCCCGTCGATCGTGCCGGAATTGAGGATATGAATGGGCATCGCACTGCCGGTTATGATCGCGGCGTTCGCGCCGCGAATGGTGCCTGAATTGTTCAAATTCAGACTGGTGTTGTAGGCGAGCAGGCCGACGCCGAATGCCCCTTCCGCCGTGATGGTGCCGGTGTTGGTGATTTGTGCGGCGGTGCCATCGTCGCTGGTGATCCATACCGCCGTGGTCGGTTGCCGAGTGACGCCTTGGGGCACCGTGGCCGCGATCGTGCCACTATTAACCAGCGAGACGGTGGGCGGCATGGTCGAAGGGGTTGCGCTGCGGCTTACTTGCAGGAGAAGGGTAGGGGTATCGAACCCGTCGCCGGTAGCGGTGATGATGCCGGAGTTGTTCGCGGTGATGGCGGTAGTGCTGGAAAGCAATACGTGCGCGTACACGCTGCCGCTGTTATTAAAGGTTACCGCATCGTTGCCGTTGAGAAGCGAGACGGTCGACCGCGTATCCCCGCCGTACGGATCGCGGCCAAGGGTGCCCCGGTTGGTCAGTGTGCCGATGCTGCCCCACACATCGCGGTTGACGGTGCCGCGATTATCGAAAGCGGCCAGCGTGTAGTGATCTGCCTCGGGCATGGCCGCGCCCAGATCGGGCGTCTGGACATTCAGGCTGCCATTGATCGTGGCGGTATTCACCACCGTGCCGTTGCCGCTGGCAAATACGGTTCCTGCAAATGGCGCGGCGGCAGTGATGCTTGCTACCGTACCTGCGCCGTCAACCTCTACGAAGGCATTGCGGAAATTCACGAGCTGTGCGTTCGCATCGAGCGAAACGCTGGCGCTGGAGGTCAGCGCATAGCCGAAGGTGTTGTATCCCGTGCCGCCGTCGATCGTGCCGGTCACCCCGGTGCCGCCCTTGGCCAACTGCGCGCTCGTCATCACGAAGAAGTCGGATCCGCTACTGAAAGTCAGGTCTCCGGTAAGCGTTCCGCCATCCGCCACATACGTGGTAGGGCCGTAGCTGTAACCGGACGTGGCGACATCGCCCACGATGGCGCCGCGGTTGACGATCAGACCGCCTGCAGTGATATCCACTGTCGGACCGCCCGCGTCGCTGCGGATCATGCCCGTGGCATCGTTGACGAGCGAAGAATAGTACCCGCCCAGGACCACGGCGCTGCCGCCGCTGCTGGCGATGGTACCGCTGTTGGTGACCGCTCCACCGTAATAGCCGTTATTGCGCGCGTCTACGGCGGTGCCGTCCGCCGTGATCGTGCCGCTGTTGTTCAGTGAGGTGAAATATGCCACGCCGGCTGCGCGCGATCCGGTCGGGTCGATCGCATTGATGGTGCCGGTGTTGACCACCGCATTCGCGCTGATCGCAGTGCCGTAGCCGGTCAGCGTGATGGTGCCGGTATTGGTGACGAGCGTGCCGCCCGAGATAGCGAAGGCGGAGTAAGCGGCACCCTCCACGTTGACGACCGTGATGGTTCCGGCATTGGTGAAGCGGGCGGAGGCGGCATTCACGGCGGCGATAGGAGTAAAGTTGTAGCGATCGGTTCTCGTCAGGGAGATCGCTCCGTTGTTCACGATCGTCAGGTCCGTGACGGTTGGGGTTTGAGAATTGAACATCTTGCCAACCGTTGGGATCGACGCGTCGATCGCGGGACCGCCTGCGGCCACGATGGTTCCGTCCAGCGTCACCGTGCCCGTGCCCGCCAGCCCGATGCTGCCGGTGAACGGGACGGTGGCGGTCAGGTTGAGGGTGGCACCGTGTTCCACTTCATAGCCCAGTCCCTCGAACCCGTGGGTGAGCGCCAGATCGGCGTCGGCGTCGGCGCTTACCAGATAGCGCAGCGTATCGAAGCCGGTCCCGGCGTCCACGCCGCCGGTAGCCCCGGCGAACGGACGGGTGCCGCTATCAAGGCTGGTGACGAGCAGATCGTCACCGCTGCCCAGGCGGATGGCACCGTTGACGGTGCCGCCCGCGTCCACATACACGTCGTTGGAGGGGCTATCGAAGTACCCCGGCACCGCCAGATTGACGTTTCCATTGATGGTGCCGGCATTTTGCACCCGGGCATAGAAGCCGGCGTTGAGTACGCCGTCGGTCCCGCCACTAACAGTGCCACCGGCGGCATTCACCAGGGTCGCGGAACTCAGCGCCACGCCGGTGGTGCCACCTGTGATGGTGCCGGTATTGGCAAGGGTAAGGTTCGATACCGCAATGCCGGTAGTGGCACCGCTGATCGTGCCCGCGTTGGTGGCCGGGCCGCTGCCAAAGCCGCTGTAGATCGTGACGCCGATGCCAGCGGTGGACGTGATCGTGCCGGTGTTGGCCAGTACCCCGTACGCCGTCGTCACGGCGGTGCCGGTTGCGGTGATCGTGCCGCTGTTGTCGATGCGCGAATTGGCGGTCACGCCGTTGCCACCTGACGCTGTGATCGTGCCGGTGTTGGTCAGGGCGGCGACGCTTACCGCCATCTGTCCGGAATCGGAAAGCGTAGCGGCGATGTTCGCCCGGTTGTCCAACGATACCGAAGTGTTGAAACCGCTGGTTATCGCCGGACCGGAAATGGTCAGGTCGGCCTGGTTGATCACGCTGCCATAGCCGCTGAGGGCGATGCCGGTGCTGGTGGTGAAGGCGGGCGTGAGGGTGACGACGGCGTTGTTGGAAAGATCGAGACCCAGCGCCTCGAAGTTGGTCGGCAGCGCCAGCGGGCCAAAGGTGGTATCGGCTTTGATGTCCAGGACGATCCGGTCGATACCCGCACCGCCGTCGATCGTGCCGCCGATCGCGGATACTTTGCTGCTGGCCACGTCGAACGGCGCATACAAGGTGTCGTCGCCCGCCCCCAGCACGAGGTTGCCGCCGATGGTGCCCGTGCGGGTGTCGATCGTGCTGTTTTGGCCTGCGGCGGCAGTGGATGTCACCGAACCGGTAATGGTGCCCGCGTTGGTGAGGCGCAGCGCGCCGCGGGTGGTGACGTCCGAGACGATCCGGCCCGTTGTGTCGTTGAGGAGGGTGAGCGCGGCGGCGCTGCTGGCGATCGCGGCGTTGGTGCCGCCATCGATGACACCCGTGTTCGCAACGAAGTCGATGTTTCCGGTCATGCCTCCGATCGTGCCGGTGGCGCGGTTGTTAACCGAGAGCGTTCCCCCGTTCGATGCAGCGTTGACGAGTGCGGGCCCTGCACTGCCGGTCATCGTGCCCGCGTTGTCGACCGTGGCGGATGCCGCGCCGCTGGTATTGCCGGCGTCCTTGGACAGCAGCAGCGCTTGTGCACCGGTGACGGTAGCCCCCTCGGCAACCGCGACGCTTAACGATGCGCTGGGAGAACTCGTCACGAGGGTTGCAGGCGGGCAGTACGTGTACGTCGGAACGCTGGCGCCCGAATAGGGGTCGCAGTATGAATATGTGGTGGTGTCCGGCCCCGCCACCACGGCGATGCCGGCTTTGCTCAGCCCGTCGATCTGCCCGTTCACGACGAGGCTGGTGTTGTAGCTAGCGACGGAGGTGATCGCACCGAGCGCCGTGCCCGGATGCACCAGTGCGTCCGCCGCCACGATGACCCGCGTGCCGTTCGTTGCCACGACCAGGCCGTCCTCGTCCGTGCCGGTGCAGGTGGTGGAACCGTAAGTCTGCGTCGGATCGGGGGTGCACTGCGCTGCTGCGGGACTGGCCGAAGCCGCCGCCAGCGCCGCCACGCTGGTACCAAGCGCATAGGACAACCGGCGCACGCGCACCGTTTTGCGGACGATCATCTTGGTATTACCCCCGTAATGGGGCGACCGCACCGCCGCCCTGCCAAGCGATCTGCCGGGTTCGGACTTTTAAGTCCAGCTATAAAAAAGTACTTGCCGCTGTCGCAAGACGCCGTTTCAATTATTTAATTTGGTGCGCGGGAACCGTGATGTGCACGCAGCGAGCACGATTTAGATCGGCTCATCGGGCCAGTACAGTCGCATCGGATTGGTCACGAGCAACTTGCGCTGCAAGCTCTCGCTCGTTGCGATGCGGGGAATGATATCCACGAGCGCGCCGTCGTCCGGCACGGCGTTCTGCATGTTGGGGTGGGGCCAGTCCGTGCCCCACAGCACGCGGTTCGGATAATCCTCCACCAGCGGGCAGACCGCATCGGCGAAGGCGTTCCAGGGTGGGCCGTTGGGTTCTTCGAGACGGTCAGGGCAGGTGACCTTCGTCCAGATGTCTTCGCGGCTGTCGAGCAGGGCACGAAATGCCAACATTTCAGGCCCGTCGGGCCCTTGGGTGACATCGGGGCGGCCCATGTGGTCGACCACGATCAAAGTGGGGATCGCGTCGAGAAAAGGCCGCAGCTCCTCAAGGATGTCCGCTTCGAAATAGATCACGACATGCCAGCCCAGTTGCTGGATCCGGTGCGCTATCTCGATGAACGTGTCCTTGGGGGCATTATCGACGAGGCGCTTGAGAAAATTGAACCGCACGCCCCGGATGCCGCCTTCGTGCAGCGCTTCCAGCTGCGCGTCCGTGATGGCGGGATCGACCACGGCGACGCCGCGCGCCTTGCCGCCGGACCTGGCGATGGCGTTGAGCGTGGCGGCATTGTCAGTGCCGTGGCAACTCGCCTGAACGATGACGTTGCGATCGAAGCCCAGTTTGTCGCGCAGCGCGAACAGCATCTCCGGTCCGGCATCGCCGGGGAGATATTTGGCCTGAGCGCTGAACGGGAAGTCGGCCATGGGACCGAACACATGGCAATGCGCGTCCACCGCGCCAGGCGGCGGCACGAAGCGCGGCTTGGACGGACTTGGATGCCAGCTGATGATCCGGTCCGTGGTGTCGGCGCTCATGCGAAAACCTTTCCATCCATCAACTTGCGTGCGGTGCGCAGCACGGCGGCAGTTTTCACAGCGCCCGCTTCGTCCAGTTCGATCACGCAACTGGTTTCGCCGGTCGGATGCTCTACCGAGAGCGTCTTGCGGGTGCCCGCCGGAATGCTGGCGACCTCGGCTGCGGGCGATCCTTCGATCAGGCAGGCGGTCGCCACACTGACCGCGCCCAGTACGCCGATGGAGGCATGAGCGCGATGCGGAATGAAGCTGCGCACCGTCACCGCGCCACCGCTGCGTGGCGGTGCGACCAGCATCATCTTGGGCACCGATTTGTCGGCGACGTCCCCCAGGTTCATCCGCTCGCCCACGGCGAGACGGATCGCCTCGATCGTAGTTTTCAGGGCGGTGGCATCGTCCAGTTCCTCGCGGCTCTCATAGCCGGTGACGCCCACGTCCTCGGCCTTCATCACGACGCAGGGCATGCCGTTGTCGATCAGGGTGACCCTGACGCCGTTGACCACGTCGCACGCCTGGCCGGAGGGGAGCAGGGCACCGCACGATGAGCCGGCGGTGTCGCGAAATGCCAGCGGAATAGGGGCAGCGCTCCCGGGCACGCCGTCGATGCGTGCGTCGCCGACATAGCTCACCACCCCACCGGGGGTCTGCACCGTGGCGACCGCAATCTGGCCGGTATTCTCCATGAAGATCGAGACGCGGGTTTCCTCACCGGTCGCCATGATCAGCCCGCGCTCAATCGCAAAGGGGCCGATGCCGGCAAGGATGTTGCCGCAATTCTGGCTATCGCTCACCAAGGCCTTGTCGACGAAAACCTGCAGAAAGAGATAATCGACGTCGATGCCCTCGCGCACCGATCTGGACACGACCGCGACCTTGCTTGTCAGCGGGTCAGCGCCGCCCATGCCATCGATCTGGCGCGGATCGGGCGAACCCATCATGCCGAGCAGGAAGGCATCGCGCGCCGCCGTATCGCCGGGCAGATCCTCTTTCAGGAAATATGCGCCCTTCGACGTGCCGCCGCGCATCCACATGCAGCGAACCCCCGTATCCTCATTCCGGGCCGTGTCCACCGCGGGATCAGACATATTTGAGGCCCATCGCCGCAAGCTTGCCACGCATGTCGTAGATATCCAGCCCGAGTTCGCCGTTGGCCATGCGCACCCGCTTTGATTCCTCGTTCGCCTCGCGTGCCTGGGCTTTTTCGAGTACGGCAGCGGCATCGGCGCGGGGCACCACGCATACGCCGTCATCATCGGCAATCACGACATCGCCTGGCGCAATCAACGCATTTGCGCAAATGATGGGAACGTTGACCGAACCGAGCGTTGCCTTGACGGTGCCTTGGGCATGCACGGCCTTCGACCATACCGGAAAGCCCATTTGCGTCAGATCGCGAACATCGCGCACGCCGGCATCGATGATCAGGCCGCGGCAGCCCCGCGCCATGGCGGACGTGGCGAGAAGATCGCCGAAATAGCCGTCGGTGCACGGACTGGTGGGCGCCAGCACCAGAATGTCCCCCGGCGCAAGCTGCTCGATCGCGACATGGATCATCCAGTTATCGCCCGGGGGGGCAGAGATGGTGACGGCGCTGCCAGCGATGCGCGCGCCTGCATAAATAGGGCGCATATGGGGCGCCAGCAGACCCGTGCGCCCCTGCGCCTCATGCACCGTGGCGACACCGCAATGAGCCAGCCCATCGATAACGTCCTGCGGCGCACGCTCGATATTCCGGACAACTATACCCGACATCTCATTCCCTCTCGGCGATCCTGCCATCGCTGATGGGACTGGTCCCGAACGACGACAAATGCGAATTGTGTGCAGGGCATAAATTTTTGCTAAGTATGCAAGATGGATCCGCTTACCCTTAATACCCGGCATCTGCGCGCAATGGTGGAGATCGTTGGTAGTCGGCGCATCAGCAGCGCGGCGCGCGCCGTCAATCTCACGCAACCCGCCGTGACCCAGGGTATCGCCAAGCTTGAGGCGCAGATCGGCCTGCCGCTGTTCGATCGCCGGCCTGACGGGATGTTGCCCACCGAAGCTGCCCGCGTCCTCGCCCCGCGGGTGCAGGCCGCGTTGCGGTTGATTGGCAACCGCCGCGCTACCGGCGCCCAGATGCGCGCGTATCTCGCGCTTGCCGAAACGGGGAGCTACGCAGCGGCGGCAGCCATGACCGGGCTTAGCCAGGCATCCTTGCACCGCGCGGTCAGCGACCTTTCGACAACGGTGGGGCAAAAGCTGGTCGAACGGCGCGGGCGCGGGATCGTCTTGACCGCCCGGGGCGCTGCGCTTGCGCGCAACTTCCGGCTTGCGCGCAGCGAAATGCGATCGGCGATAGCGGAGCTTTCAAGCCTGCAGGGGCGTGAAACCGGGCGGATCGTGGTGGGTGCGATGCCCCTGTCACGGGCGCGACTATTGCCCAAGGTAATCAGTCTGTTCCATGCACGCCATCCCGAGGTGGACCTGTCGATCGTCGAGGGGTCGTACGGCGAACTGATCGGCCCTTTACGGGATGGGGAGATCGACCTGCTCGTCGGGGCCTTACGTCCGCATCAGCCGGAAGGCATCGCGCAACAGGCGCTGTTCGAGGATCACCCGATCATCATTGGCCGGGCCGGGCACCCTCTGGCAAAACCATGGGCCGCCAACCCGGCGGATCTGGTGCGCTTTCCCTGGATCGTGCCCGCGCCTGGCACACCGCTGCGCACGCAGTGGCATGTGATGTTCGAAAGCGCCGGTGTCGAGCCGCCGCGCGTGCCGATCGAATGCGGGTCGGTCATCATGGTGCGCCAGATCCTGGTCGACAGCGATTTCCTGACCTTGCTGTCGGCGGATCAGGTGCGGGTGGAACTGGATGCGGGATGGCTGGTGGCTATCGGCAATGCGCTTGGCGACGTCAGCCGGACCATAGGAATTTCCACGCGGGAAGACTGGAGACCTACGGCGTTGCAAAGCCTTTTCACCAAGGCGCTTGCGGAGCAGGCTACGCTGATGAACCGTCCAATCTCATGACACTTCGTATATTCTAATGATCTTTACGGCAAATCGATTGGCAGCGAGCAGGCAGAGACGGCACAGCCTGTCCACATGATGACGATGCTCGGCCTGATAGGTTTCGGTGAAGCCGGACGCACCTTCGCTGCTGCGGGGGGCTGGCGCGATGCCCAGGTCTTTGACCGTCTGACCACCGATGCGCGTGCGCGTGACGCCAAGCGCGCCGAATATGCCGAGGTCGGCATCGCCGGATGCGAAACCTTGGATGAGGTGGTTGGCCAGGCGTCTGCAATACTCTCGCTGGTCACGGCCGATCAGGCGCTCGCCGTTGCCGCGTCGGTCGCCGAGAGAATTAACCCCGGCACGGCGTATTGCGACATGAACAGCGTCGCTCCCGACACCAAGCGTGAGGCCGCGCGGCTGATCGAGGCGGCAGGCGGGCGTTACAGCGACGTCGCGGTCATGGCGCCCGTCAACCCGGCACGGCTGTCCGTACCTCTGCTCGTCAGCGGAGCCCATGCCGACGAGGCCAGGATGCGGCTTGAAGCTCTGGGTTTCGTTGGTGTCGGGATCGTCGGCGACGAGGTGGGCCGCGCGTCGTCGATCAAGATGATCCGCTCGGTGATCGTCAAGGGGATCGAGGCGCTGAGCGCGGAATGCGTGCTGGCTGCTGCTGCGGCGGGGGTATCGGCCGAAGTGCTCGCCTCGCTTGACGCCAGTTCCAAGCCGGCCACCTGGACCGACCGGGCCGACTATAATCTTGACCGCATGATGATCCATGGCCTGCGGCGGGCTGCCGAAATGGAAGAAGTGGTGAAGACGCTGGATGCGCTCGGCACGGGAAGTGCGATGACGCGCGCCACCGTGGAGCGTCAGCGTGCCATCGGTGCTCTGCAGCTCGGCCATCCCGCTTCGGGCCTTTCCGGCAAGGTCGACCAGATCCGTGCAAAAACGGCAGACAAGGATAGGACACAGGCCGCATGACCATGGTCATCGATTGTCACGGGCATTATACGACCGCCCCTGAGCCCCACACCGCATGGCGTGAAGAACAGAAGGCGGCGTTCCGCGCGGGCCAGTCCGCGCCGCCCTATCCGGTGATCGCCGACGATGAAATCCGCGAGACCCTGGAAAAGAACCAGATCCGCCTGCTGAAGGAACGCGGCGCGGATATGACCATCTTCTCGCCGCGCGCGTCAGCAATGGCGCCGCATGTTGGCGACGAGAGCGTTTCGCTCGCATGGGCGCGGGCGAATAACGACCTCATCAAGCGCTGTGCCGATCTGTATCCAGACCTGTTCGCGCCGGTCTGTATGCTGCCGCAGTCCCCGTCGGCGGATATGCAAGGCTCGATCGCCGAATTGCAGCGCTGCGTGGACATGGGCTTCGTGGGATGCAACCTCAATCCCGATCCCGGCGGCGGTCATTTCAAGCATCCGCCGCTGACCGATCCGTTCTGGTATCCCTTCTACGAGAAGATGGTCGAACTCGACGTGCCGGCGATGATCCACGTCTCCGGCAGCTGTAATCCGGGGCTTCACGCCACGGGCGCGTATTACATCGCGGCGGACACGATCGCTTTCATGCAGTTGCTTGAGGGCGATCTGTTCGCCGACTTCCCGACGCTGCGCTTCATCATTCCGCACGGCGGCGGCGCGGTGCCCTATCACTGGGGGCGCTATCGCGGCCTTGCGGACATGCTAAAAAAGCCCGCGCTGGCGACGCATCTGATGAACAACATCTTCTTCGACACCTGCGTCTATCACCAGCCCGGCATCGACCTTCTGGCAAACGTCATCTCGAACGAGAACATTCTTTTCGGCTCGGAAATGGTCGGCGCGGTGCGCGGTATCGATCCCGAGACGGGTCACTATTTCGACGATACCAAGCGGTATGTCGATGCGCTCGATATCAGCGATGCGCAGCGGCATGCGATCTTCGAGGGCAATGCGCGCCGCGTCTTCCCGCGGCTTGACGCACAACTGAAAGCGCGCGGCCTATGACCGGTTCGACCGACATCCACGATTATCTCGCTCAGTTCGACGATATCCCCGGCACGCGCGTGTTCACCGCCAAGCGGGCGCGTCAGGGCTTCCATCTCAACCAGTTCGCGATGAGCCTGATGAAGGCCGAAAACCGCGAGCGCTGGAAAGCGGACGAACGCGCCTATCTCGATGCCTGGCCGATGAGCGAGGAACAGAAGCAGGCGGTGCTGGATCGCGATTACAACCGCTTGCTCGATCTGGGGGGGAACATCTACTTCGTTGCGAAGCTCTTTTCGACGGATGGGCTCAGCTTTCTGCAGGCGGTCAGCACCATGAGCGGCATGACGCTTGAGGACTATTCGGCAATGATGGTTGCCGGTGGCCGCTCGCCCGAAGGGCAGCGATCGATCAAGGACAAATACTGATGGCCCGCATTACCGCCGGCGTGGCGTCCAGCCATATTCCCGCACTGGGTTATGCGTCGGACTTCGACAAGACGAGCGAACCTTATTGGACGCCGGCGTTCGCTGGCTACGAATGGACCCGGGCCTGGGAAGCTGAGCAGAAGCCGGATGTCGTGATCCTGGTCTTCAACGATCATGCCTCGGCGTTTGACATGAACATCATCCCGACTTTCGCCATTGCCTGCGCAGAGGAATTCCAGCCGGCGGACGAAGGCTGGGGTCCGCGCCCGGTGCCGGTGGTGAAGGGCCATCCCGATCTAGCCTGGCATATCGCGCAAAGCTGTATCCTGGATGAGTTCGACATGACCATCATCAATGAGATGCCGGTCGATCACGGACTTACCGTGCCGCTCTCGATGATGTTCGGCAAACCCGCCGCATGGCCGTGCCGGGTCATACCGATCGCGGTGAATGTGGTCACCTACCCGCCGCCTTCAGGCAACCGGTGCTGGATGCTTGGCGAGGCCATCGCCAAGGCCGTCGCCAGCTTTCCCGAGGATCTGAATGTGCAGATATGGGGGACCGGCGGCATGAGCCACCAGCTGCAGGGACCGCGCGCCGGTCTGATCAACAAGGCATGGGACAACGCTTTCATCGATAAGCTGGAAGGTGATACGCAAGAGCTGCGTTACATACCCCACATCGAATATCTGCGCGAAGCGGGATCTGAAGGGATCGAGCTGGTCATGTGGCTGATTATGCGCGGTGCGCTCGGCAAGACGACGCGCATGCTTCATCGTCATTATCACGTACCCGCCAGCAACACTGCCGTCGGTCACGTCGTTCTTCAACCCGAACAGGAATAGCATTCATGCGCATTGCCTTGGCCGGAGCCGGCGCCTTCGGCGAAAAACATCTCGATGGCCTCCGCAACATCGCGGACGTGTCAGTCAGTTCGATCATCAGCCGCGACCTGGATCAGGCGCGGGGAGTGGCCGACAAATATGGCGCCGCCCATGCAACCACCGACCTTGCCGAAGCGCTTGCACGCGATGATGTCGATGCGGTGATCCTTTGCACGCCCACGCAGATGCATGCCGAGCAGGCGATCGCATGCATGAAGGCGGGCAAGCACGTGCAGGTGGAGATCCCGCTGGCGGACAACTGGGCCGATGCGCAGGACGTGCTCAAGGTGCAGCAGGAAACCGGCCTTACCTGCATGGTAGGCCACACCCGCCGCTTCAATCCAAGCCACCAATTCGTTCACAAAAAGATTACGGCGGGTGAGATCGCCGTCCAGCAGATGGACGTGCAGACGTATTTCTTTCGGCGGAAAAACATCAACGCCAAGGGTCAGCCGCGCAGCTGGACTGACCACCTCCTGTGGCACCACGCGGCACATACCGTGGATCTGTTTGCCTATCAGGCTGGGCGGATCGTTCAGGCCAATGCCATCCAGGGACCGATTCATCCGGAACTGGGTATCGCCATGGACATGTCGATCCAGCTCAAGAGTGAGAGTGGGGCCATCTGCACGCTGTCGCTCAGCTTCAACAACGATGGCCCGCTCGGCACCTTCTTCCGCTATATCTGCGATAACGGCACGTATATCGCGCGATACGACGACCTGGTGAACGGGAAGGAAGAGCCGATCGACGTGTCGCACGTGGACGTGTCGATGAACGGCATCGAATTGCAGGACCGGGAATTCATCGCCGCGATCCGGGAAGGTCGGGAACCGGAAAGCTCGGTCGCAAAGGTTTTCGATTGCTATCGGGTGCTCGCTGAACTTGACGAGCAGCTCAGGGCTTAACGGTGATGGCGCCGCCCCGTTCGCGGTAGCGGCGGGGCGGCTGGCCGGTATGGCGCGTGAAGAACCGGGAAAAATACGCCGGATCCTCGAAGCCGACGGCATAGCCGATCTGCGCTACGGTGAGATTGGAATACAGAAGCAGGCGCCGCGCTTCCAGCAGGGCGCGGTCGTCAAGAATAGCTGCGGGACTGCGCCCGGCCACTTGGGCGCAGGCGACGCGCAGCGCGGTGGGGCTGACGCCCAGCGCGGCGGCATGGGCCTGGATGGGTTCACGCAGGCGAAACCGCGCGTCGATCCGCTCGCGAAGCCGGGCGACAAGAGATACCCTGCGCCCTCCTGGCGACATCGGAGGCTCGGCAGATGCACCCATCAGGCGCAGGCTATGGGTCATGATCGAGAGCAGCGCGATCTCGATTGCGGCCCGTTGGCCCGGCGTGTTCCAGCTCAGTTCCCGCTCCGTCTCGGCGATCAACCTTTGCATGCCGGCGCAGCGGTCTGCCGGCAACGTGACGACATGGGCCGTCGTAAACAGCGGCGACAGGTCTGGGTGCCGTGCGAGCAGATCGGCAAGGTAATCGACGGCGAGCGTCACCACGAAGCCATTGGATTCCGAATGCCAGCGAAAGCCATGCACCACTGCAGCCGGCACGAACAGCAGGCAGGGCCCGCCAAAGCGCTTCTCGCTGCCTTCCGCGCGCATCGATCCGCCGCCGTCGGCGATCAGGATGATGTGCGCGAGATGCCGGTGAATGTGCGGTTCGATCGTCCATTCGCTGGGCCGCGATCGATCGTCCAGACTTTCGACATGAACGAAGCCGGTTTCCACATCGCGCTGGGGTTCGCCGTAGAGATAGAACGCCGGTATGCTGGCGCGCTCGGCGGAAGATGGGGAGGAGGCGCTGGTCATGACGGTTGAATAGTCCAAGTATTCGGTTTGAACCGACATGTCCACTTCGCCGCATTCGGATCACTCCATGTGCACGGCCCGATGAAGGTCGGTGAGAGGATCTGAAGCATGCGCACCCAAGTCGTCATCATCGGGGCTGGCCCGGCCGGGCTGCTGCTAGGCCATCTCCTGCTCGCGGAAGGTATCGACGCCATCCTGGTGGAGCGCGCGTCAGCCGATTATGTGCTGGGCCGGATACGCGCTGGCGTGCTGGAAACGACGCTGACCGATCTTTTGCACCAACTTGGCATCGATGAGCGGCTGAACGCGGAAGGGTTGCCGCACGATGGCTTCAATCTTGCCGACGGCGAGCGACTGATCCGGATCGATGTCGCGGCGCTGACTGGCCGGCATGTGACCGTTTACGGCCAGACCGAGGTGACGCGCGATCTGATGACGGCCGCGACCGAGCGTGGTTTGCAGATCATCTACGAGGCCGCGGACGTTACACTGCACGGCATCGAAGGCGATGCGCCGTTTGTGACCTTCCGCGAAAACGGGGTGCCAAAGCGCATTGATGCCCGTTTCATCGTCGGCTGCGACGGATTTCACGGACCGTCGCGCCAGGCAATGCCGGCCCATGTCGCGCAGGCTTTCGAGAAGGTCTATCCGTTCGGCTGGCTCGGCATTCTGGCTGATGTGCCGCCATGCAACCACGAACTGATCTACGCAAGCCATGACAATGGCTTCGCGCTGGCATCGATGCGTTCCAACACGCGCAGCCGCTATTATATCCAGGTGCCCCTCGACGAGAAGATCGAGGCATGGCCCGATGACCGGGTGTGGGACGAACTGGCTGTGCGGCTCGGGCCCGATGTGGCGGGCAACATCACGCGTGGACCCGCGATCGAAAAATCCATCGCGCCGCTGCGATCCTTCGTGTTCGAACCGATGCGGCATGGCAGCCTGTTTCTGGCAGGAGACAGCGCCCACATCGTGCCGCCGACCGGTGCGAAAGGGCTGAATCTCGCCGCTTCCGATGTCGCCTATCTCACGCGTGCGCTTACCGCTTTCTTCAACGCGCATGACAATGATGCCATCGCCCAGTATTCGGACCGGGCGCTGGCGCGGGTCTGGAAGGCCGAGCGCTTCTCCTGGCAACTCACTTCGCTGATGCACCGTTTTCCCGGCACGACACCCTTCGATCGGCGGATGCAGATGGCGGACCTTGATTACATCGCATCGTCAACCGCCGCGCAGACGACGATCGCCGAGAATTACGTTGGCCTGCCGCTCTGATCGGACCGGCCCCCGAGTGTTGGAACAGGGCTGGATGCGCGTGAGCGGGGTGGGGCAGCCGCGCCGCCTAGGGCGGACCTGTTTAATCTGACAGGCGTCAGACCCGACCGCGCGCGTAAGATGCCCGGGGACGCAGCGCTCTTGATAATCTGAACACAAAAAACTGAATCGCGCGCTGCCGGGAGAACCGGGATGACTGACGATACCAAGTGGGATCTGGAGGCCGACGTCGTCGTTCTGGGTTCGGGCGGAGCGGCAATGATCGCGGCCATTGCCGCGCATGACTTCGGCGCCAAGGATGTGGTCATTCTGGAGAAGACCGGCATGGTCGGCGGCACCACGGCGATGTCCGGCGGCATGCTGTGGATCCCCGGCAACCACCATCAGCTTGAGGCCGGCATCACGGAGAATGACGAGGACGTCGTCGCGTATCTCGACGCGCTCGCGCCGGGAACGCTGGACCCGGACACCTTGATGGCGTTCATGGAGACAGGGCCGGAAATGATCCGCTATCTGGCGGAACGCACGCCGGTGCGTTTCCACGCCTACCCCGACTTTCCCGATTACCAGCCCTACATGCCGGGCGCCAAGCCGGACGGCGGCCGTTCTTTGGACAACGACGCGTTTTCGTTCGCCCGGCTTGGCAAATGGGCGAGCCGGGTCAACCCCACCAAGATGGCCTATCCGGTGCGTGGCAGCCTGATGGAAGCGATCAACGGCACGCTGGACGATGCGACCCTGGCCGAGCGGGAGGCCGGCGATTATCGCGGGCTTGGTCAGGCGCTGGCCGGGGCGCTGTTCAAGGCGGTGCTGGACCGCGAGATCCCGGTGGCGTTCGAAAAGCGCGCCCGCAAGCTGGTCAAGGACGGCAGCCGGGTGATCGGCGTGATTGCGCAGGATGCCACCGGCAAGGATTTCCGCGTGCGCGCGCGCCGGGGGGTGGTGATCGCCACCGGCGGTTTCGAGTGGAACGAAATGCTGGTCAAAACCTTCCTGCGCGGTCCGCTGACAGGCCCCGTCAGCGTGCCGGAGAATGAGGGCGACGGCCTGCTGATGGCGATAGAAGCGGGCGCGCAACTGGGGAACATGCAGCATGCCTTCTGGCAGCAGAGCGTTCTGGAATACGAACCCCAGCACCGCGCCGCAAAGCCCAATTACCTGCTGGGCTCTGACGAGCGCGCACGGCCAGGGGCGATCCTGGTGAACCGCGCCGGCAAGCGGTTCGTAAATGAGGCAGCCAACTACAACGCGATGGGTAAGGCGCTGCACGCGTTCGATGCGGGCACGCACACCTATGCGAACCTGCCGTACTGGCTGATCATCGACCAGCGGTACCGCAACAAGTACCAGACTTTCAACACACCGCCCGCAGGCCCCACGCCCGGCTTCATGATGCAGGCCGATACGCTGGAGGAACTGGCGACGATGGCCGGCATTGATGCCGAGGGTCTGGTGGCCAGCGTGGCCCGCTTCAACGCAATGGTCCGCAACGGCCACGATGACGATTTCAATCGCGGCGACAATTCCTACGACAACTTCTACATGTGGGGCGACGCCGATTTTGAGCCGCCATATCGCACGCTGGGGGTCATCGATCAGGCGCCGTACTATGCGGTGAAGATGGAGGCTGGAGCATTGGGGACTGCCGGTGGTCCGCGCACCAATGCGGAGGCGCAAGTGCTGGACTGGAGCGGCAATCCGATTCCCGGGCTATACGCGGCCGGCAATGCCATGGCGGCGGTGCTGGGCGAGGCGTATGGCGGTGCGGGCGGTACCCTGGGGCCGGGAATGACGTTCGGCTATATCGCCGGTCGGCATCTGGGCACGCACATCGCCAACGTCTGACCGCAGCCCTCTTGGCTGGGGCTATGGCGTAGGGCGATCAGCAGACCAAGGCCTTGTCGGGGAGGGGGAAATAGTGCCCCAGCCCGGCTGCGCGTTCGCGGTTGCCCTCTACCAGCAGAAGGCCTGCTGATTCCAGCATAGCTATGGACGCATCGGTGTAGATAAGCGCGGCCACCCCGCTGGGATTGCCGGAGAACACGATTTCCGGGTCGTCGGGCAATCCCCTGCCGGCGGTGACGGTGCCGTCGCTAAGGACGAAATGGAAGGTATCATCGTCGAACCGGAAGCCTAGTCGCAGGTTCAGGGCCTTTGCGAGCACAGGATCGATCATCGTGCGCAGCGACAAGATCAAGGCCACCGGGCTGAACGGGGCGGTGGGGTCGTGGCGCGGGGATCGCGCCGCCCAGCGCCCCAGCGCTTCGAACACCGGAAGCGATTCCTGGCCCCATTCGGTCAATCCATAGACCTGGACGCGGGCAGGGGACGGCAGTGTTTCACGCAGTACCACGCCCGCCGCTTCCAGTCCTTCAAGCCGCTGGGTGAGGACATTCGCGCTGATACCGGGCAGGCTGCGGCGCAATTCCGAGAAGCGACGCGGCCCCAGCATGAGTTCGCGGATGACGGGCAGCGCCCACCGTTCCCCCACCAGGTCCATCGCATGCACAGCCGCGCACGCGTCGTCGTACCGCCGCTTGGATGGGGCTGAATCAATCAAAGTTATCTTTTCTAACGACATGGTTGCCTTTTATAACTACCAAGTGCAGATATTGCGTCGTTGAGTCGGTTGCAAGGGAGCGGATGAAATGGCGAAGATGATTTTTGTAAACCTGCCCGTCACGGACGTGGCCAAGGCGACGGCGTTCTACGAAGCGGTCGGCTTCGTGAAGAACGAGGCGTTCTCGAACGCGCAGGTCTCTGCGATGAACTGGTCCGACACGATCCATGTGATGCTGATGGATCATGCGTTCTTTTCGGTGATCACGCCCAAGACCATCGTCGATCCACGCACGCACACCAGCGCGGTGTTCGCGCTCTCGCTCGACGATCGCGCGCAAGTGGATGCGATCACGCAGGCCGCGATCGACGCCGGTGGCCGCGAGGCGCACGAGGCAGAGGACATGGGCTACATGTACAGCCGCGCGTTCGAGGATCTGGACGGCCACGGCTGGGGCCCGTTCCATATGGACATGAATGCGGCGCCGCCCGCTTCTGACGGAGACGCCGCATGACGTATGTAGAGGGGTTCCTCTCGCCCGTTCCGCTCGCCAACAAGGAGGCATACATTGCCCATGCCCGTCAGGCCACGCCGGTGCTGCGCGACCTTGGCGTCGTGCGCATCGTCGAGGCTTGGGGCGATGACGTTCCGCGCGGCAAGGTCAACGACATGTGGATGGCGGTGGACGCGCGCGAAGACGAGACCGTGGTGTTTTCATGGTTCGAGTATCCCGACCGTGCGACGCGCGATGCGACGGTCGGCAAACTGATGAACGATCCACGCCTGGCGGGCATGATGGACGCGGTGCCCTTCGATACACAGCGGATGGTCTGGGGCGGGTTCGAAAGCGTCAGCGAAGCGGGTGAAGCGTGTGCACCGGGGTATGTCGATGGCGTTGTGCTGCCGCTCAAGGCCGACCGATGCGACGAATACGCCGGGTTTGCGGCGGCGACCACGGCCACGTTTCTCGATCATGGCGCGCTGCGGATTCTGGACTCTGTAGCCGACGATGTGGCGGCCGGCGAGGTAACGGATTTCCTGCGCGCGGTGAACGTGGAGGACGGCGAAATTCCTGCGTTCGGGTGGGTCGAGTGGCCCGACAAGCCTACACGCGACGCCGGCTGGGGCAAGATCATGGACGATCCGCGTCTGGCAGACCGGGTTCCGCCCTTCGATGGCGAGCGCATGATCTTCGGCGGTTTTTCGACCATCGTAGACGCATGAGGCAGGAGTGGACGCAATGACAACCGGCAGCGGTACGCCAGTCTGGTTCGAACTTAACGTGCCCGACACTGGCGCGGCAGAGCGTTTCTACACAGCAATTACGGGGTGGAGCGTCGCGCAATCGCCTGTGGCGGAGCATGGCGGCTACCGCATCGCCAGCGCGCCGGACGGAATGCCGGTGGCCGGGATGATGACCTCGCCGCCAGGTGCGCCCGCATTCGGCGGCTGGGCAGTCTATCTCGGTGTCGATGATACCGATGCCTTCGCCGCAAGGGTAAAGGCGCTGGGCGGCAGCGTGAACTTCGGCCCGATGGACATTCCGCACGTGGGCCGGTTCGCGGTGTGCGCCGACCCCCAAGGCGTCGTGTTTTTCATCATGACCGGTGCGGGCGAAGATACCAGCAAGGCTTTCCTGCAGATGGAGGGCGGGGGTAGCCTGGGCCATGCAGTCTGGATCGAACTGGCGACGCCGGATACTGATGCTGCCTTCGTCTTCTACGGCGACCTGTTCGGATGGACGAAAGCCGGTGCGATGCCGATGGGCCCGATGGGCGACTATGCCTTCATCGGCGCCGGTGCTCTGAACCCCGGCGCGATCATGTCCAGCACCGCAACGGGCGCGCCGGCTGGGTGGACCTGGTATGTCGAGGTCGCCGATATCGACGACGCGGTCGAGGCGGTGCGCGCGAACGGTGGCGCAGTCATCCAGGGGCCGGACCAGATCCCGGGTGGTAACTATTCGGTCAAGCTCGTCGATCCGCAGCACTATCCGTTCGGGATGGTAGGTCCGCGCCACGGGACGCGTGACGAATAGCGGGGCATGTCGGCGCAATCGTACCGGCCAGTATTGCCCGGCGATCCGGAACGAACCTGGCGTTTGCCAGTTTTTTGCCCATCGCCTGATGTAGTTGAACGAAAGGCGACAAGGATCGATTACTAGTCCGCGTCATCCCTCAAGACGCGGCGAGTCGGGTGAGCGGATACCACCTAGCCTGAGGCCGGTGGCGATCCCGGTCGCCAGCGCGCAAACCGACGCACTTGCGTATACCTTGCGCGTGACGCCGAAGGAGGGCCGGTCAATCCGGCGATCCAGCGCCGCTACACGGCCCAGTCGAAGGCCTGCCGAGACGCCGAGACGCCGCGACCCCGCCATCCGGCAATGTCCGGTGCTATCAGGCGGAATTCGCGCGCCAGGACGCATACCTCAACCGTGCGTGGGCGTGCGCGCTGCGCCGGGTCCAACCCGCGCGGCACCGCTCTGATGGCGCAACGCCGCTGGGTGGCCCAGCGCCGCCCTTTGTGCGCACTACGTCAAGGGCATGAACGCCCCGCTGGAGGCGGTTGCGTATCTGGATTGCCCGGTGGAAGTGACGATCCGTCGCACGATGTGGCTGGAGCAACGTGGCGCCAGGGTCAGCCGCACTTGCAAACAGTCAATCACTAGGCGGCCATCGCCAGTTCAGTCACCTTGCGCGACGCGCTGCTCCAACGCGACGGTTCTGGTGCAAAGGTCCGCAAGTTCGAAACTATGCGAGCCCAGGAACGCGACTGAGCCGTGGTTGGGATTGCTTGCCAGGCGGGCGGTTTGCCTGCGATGGCGGGCAAGCCACTGCCGCTGATCCGTGCGCAGACGCTCGCGGGGCGCGGCCGGCGGGTTTGCGATCTGCCACCAAGTGGCGCCCGGCGGCGTTAGGGTTGCATGTCCGACGATCTTGCCAGTTTGTACGCGCGCATGGATGCCGCCGCCAAGGCTCTCGATTTCGAGGAGGCGCGGCGGCTGCGCGACCAGATCAGCCTGCTGAGGGGCGGCGCGTCTTCAGCAGAGGCCAGCGCGGCGGACCTTTCCGGCATGGTGCGCCAGCAGCCCGGCGCGATGGGGCTTGGCACCAATCACCTTCGCACGGCGCCGCCACCGGGCTGGAAGCCGCCGGCAAAGCCCGATCTCCACACCAACACCAAATCCCGCCGCCGCCCGCGCTCAGACTGACGATTGTCCTGATCGAGGTTTAGGCGAGCAGACCTTGCGGCAACTGCGAACGGGCGGGGTGGTTGCCTAGGGTGAAGCACAAGAGGTACTGCCCATGGCCAAAACGCCCCCCAAGCCGAACACGAAGTCATCCACCAAGCCGGCAGATATTGCCGGCGCAGATATCGGCGGCGAGACCGCGAAGAAGGCTACTCCCGTTCCGGCGGACGCCGATATCGCGTATGCGTTCGACGGTCCGCAAGGCGCTGGCGGTGAAACGCACCAGATCGCCGGCAACGGTGTGGCCACGATGACCACGCAGCAGGGCATCCCGGTTGCCGACGATCAGAACAGCCTGAAGCAGGGTGCGCGCGGTCCGTCGCTGTTGGAAGACTTCCACTTCCGCGAAAAGATGTTCCATTTCGATCATGAGCGCATCCCCGAGCGCGTGGTGCATGCCCGCGGCTATGGCGCGCACGGGTTCTTCGAGCTGACCGACAGCCTGTCCGACGTAACCCGTGCCGATGTGTTCCAGCGTGTGGGCGAGCGTACGCCCGCGTTCGTCAGGTTCTCCACCGTGGCGGGCTCCAAGGGTTCGGCGGATCTAGCCCGCGACGTGCGCGGGTTTGCCGTGAAAATATACACGCAGGAAGGCAACTGGGATCTGGTGGGCAACAATATCCCGGTGTTCTTCATCCAGGATGCGATCAAGTTTCCCGATCTTATCCATTCAGCCAAGCCTGAGCCTGACCGCGCCTTTCCGCAGGCGCAAACTGCGCATGACAATTTCTGGGATTTCATCAGCCTGACGCCGGAAAGCTTCCACATGGTGATGTGGACGATGTCCGATCGGGCCATTCCGCGTTCGCTGCGCACCATGGAAGGCTTCGGGGTTCACACGTTCCGTCTGGTGGATGCGCAAGGCAAGTCCACTTTCGTCAAGTTCCACTGGAAGCCCAAGCAGGGTCTGCAATCGGTGGTCTGGAACGAGGCGGTCAAGATCAATGGCGCCGATCCCGATTTCCATCGCCGCGACTTGTGGGATGCCATCAGTGCCGGGGACTTCCCCGAGTGGGAACTGGGCGTGCAGTTGTTCGACGATGCCTTTGCCGACAGTTTCGATTTCGACGTCCTGGACGCGACCAAGCTGATCCCCGAAGAACTGGTGCCGGTGCGTATCGTCGGTCGTCTCGTGCTGGACCGCGTGGTGGACAACTTCTTTGCTGAGACCGAGCAGGTGGCGTTCTGCACCCAGAACGTGCCGCCGGGGATCGATTTTTCCAACGATCCGCTGCTGCAGGGGCGCAATTTCTCGTATCTGGATACGCAGCTCAAGCGGCTGGGCGGCCCCAACTTCACGCACATTCCGATCAATGCGCCCAAGTGCCCGATGGCGCACTTCCAGCAGGATGGGCACATGGCGATGCACAACCCCAAGGGCCGCGCGAATTACGAGCCCAATAGCTGGGGTGCAACGCAAGGCGGCCCGCGCGAAGATCCGGCCCGCGGCTTCACCAGCTTTGCCGAAGTGGCGGACGGCCCGAAGCAACGGGTACGCTCCGAAACGTTCGCTGACCATTACAGTCAGGCCCGGCAGTTCTTCGTCAGCCAGACGCCTGTGGAGCAAAAGCACATCGGCGATGCGCTGGTGTTCGAGCTTTCTAAAGTCGAGCGGCCGGACATCCGCTCGCGGACCGTGTCTCACCTTGTGAACATCGATGCCGGGCTTGCGGCAACGGTAGCCGATGGGCTGGGTCTGGCGGTGCCGGATGCGGCGGTTGCTGCCCGCCCGCCGATTACCGACCTGCCGGCATCTGAAAAGCTGAGCATCCTCAAGAACGGGCCTGACAGCTTCAAGGGCCGCAAGCTGGGTATCCTGCTCAGCGATGGCGCCGATGTGGCGGTATTCAAGGCCCTGCTCAAGGCCGTGGAGGCCGAAGATGCGGTGTACGAAGTCATCGCGCCCCGGATTTCGGGGGTTACCTTGTCCGATGGTACTACCGTTGCGGCCAAGCAGAAGGTGGATGGCGGGCCGTCCGTACTGTTCGATGCAGTAGCGATCGTGGTGTCCGCGCAAGGGGCGGACCTGTTGTCGATGGATGCGGCGGCGAAGGATTTCGTGACGGATGCCTTCGCGCACTGCAAGTTCATCGCGTTTACGCCGGAGGCCGAGCCCCTCTTCGCCAAGGCGGGCATTGCCGGTGACCTGGACGAGGCGTGCATGCCTTTGGAAAATGCAAAGGACACCGCGGCGTTCGTGCAAGCCTGCCGCGCCCTGCGCCATTGGCCGCGTGAAATGAAGGTCGATCTCGACGCGAAGCCCGCTGGCTTACAGCGAAGTTGACGGCGAACAAAGAGCGGCGCGGGTGGGTTATCATCCGCGCCGTTTTTTTGTCGGCAGGCAAAAAATTACCCCCGCCAAAGCGGGGGTAATGGTGCAACCTTGTGCGAAGTTACTTCGCGCCGGTGCCGGGCTCTGTGGTCTTGGGGGCCTTGCCGTCTTCGATCCGGCCTTCATTGCGAAGTTCGCGGCCTTCCTCGGCCTTCTTCTGGCTCTCGGCTGATTTGCCGTGCTCGTTCATCTCTTCCTTGATGAAACCGGCGGCTTCCTTGGCTTTGCCTTCGATGCTCATGATCGTCTCCTTTTCTTGCGTCTGCCCGTGCAGATCGTGTTGATCCCCCAGCGTTCGAAGCCCGCCGCAAGATCCGGTCGCCCATCACAGATCAACTAAAATGGAGGCCGGCAGTCGCGAGCGTATCGGCCAAGCGCGCCTCCGTTCGTCGCACCCCGCGCCCGCACGGCCCGTGCAGCAATGTGGTATGGCGGAGTGTTCATGTATCCGAAAGGATATCCTGAACACGCAAGGGCTCCACGGCATTCAGGTGCGGCGTCATGCCGCACCTCCGGGGAAGATTTATACACGGGGGCTCCGGCGGCTCACGGCACTTTTCAAGGCCGGGCAGCCGGACGAAGCTGCGGTCATGCAGGCCCGATGGTCGAGTTTGAAGGAGTACCGCAATGATCGTTTCCAAACACCCAAAGATGCTTATGGCAGTAGCATTGCTGGCCGGCACCGCTGGCGCAGGCGTGTCCGCGCAATCGCAGGATGCGCCCCCGCCAGCAGATGCGGCAGCCCCAGCTCCTGAAGCGCCGCCGCCGGCCGATGTCACCGCAACCGTACCGGGCACCCGGCCCGTGCAGGGGCCGGAAATCAAGGGCATCATCTCCGCGCGCAGCGGCGACAGGATGCAGGTTACTGCCGATGATGGCACCAAGACCGTGGTGACTATCGACGACGGGACCAAGATCACCGCGGTCAAAGGCCTGTTCGGCATGAACCGCAGCAAGCTGGCGTCCACCTCGCTGCTCAATGGCCTGCCGGTGACGGTCAAGACCGTGCAGGGCGGCGACGGACTGCTCGCTAGCGACATTACCCTGCAGGGCAAGGATCTGCGCACCGCCGCAATGATCCACAACGGCACCGACCAGCGGTTCTCCGAACAGACCGCCGCTACCGAGGCCTTGCGCGGTCGCATGGGGGATATCGACAAATATAACGTCAAGAACACGATCAATGTGAACTTCGACACCGGCAAGGCTGTGCTCTCACCTCAGGCCAAGGCCGATCTGTGTGCCGCTGCTACGGCCGCGGACGGCATGGACAACGCGTTGCTGCTGGTCGTGGGTTACACCGATTCCACCGGCACCCCCGAATTCAACCAGACGCTTAGCGAAAAGCGAGCGGGTAATGTCGTGAACTATCTCCAGCAGGCCTGCCACTGGAAGCCCTACCGGATGCTGACCCCCACCGGCATGTCCGAAGCGGACCCGCTGGCGGACAACAGCACGCCCGAAGGCAAGGCGCAGAACCGCCGCGTTTCGGTGAACGTGTTGGTCAGCAAGGGGCTGGACGGCCTGTAAGCGCGCAAAGACGGGGAGCGGGCTGTCGCCTGCTCCCCTGCTTGTCAGGCCATCATTTCTGCGACCTTGGACGCGAGATCGTCCAGCGCGAAGGGCTTAGTGATCATCCCCATGTTCGTGCCCAAAAAGCCGGCGCGGATCGCGGCGTTCTCGGCATAACCGGTGACGAACAGGATCGGCAGATCGGGGCGGTGTCCACGCGCCACTTCGGCAAGTTGCCGCCCGTTCATGCCGGGCAGGCCGACATCGGACACCATCAGATTGAGATGATCGTCCGAGCGCAGGATCGGAATCGCTTCCACGGCATCGCCTGCCTCCAGCGTGGTGTAGCCGAGTTCCCGCAGCACGTCACACACCAGCAGGCGCACCGCCGGATCGTCTTCCACGACCAGCACGGTCTGGCCGCTACCGGTGCTGGTGGCAGCTGGCGCCGCCTTGGTCGGCTGGTGCACGCCTTCGCCCGCCGGGAGGTAGAGCTTGACCGAGGTGCCGCCGCCCGGCTTGCTGTGAATGCGCACCTGGCCGCCAGACTGGCGGGCAAACCCGTACACCATCGACAGGCCAAGCCCGGTGCCCTGGCCGATCGGCTTGGTGGTGAAGAACGGCTCGAACACCTTTTCCATGACGTCGCTGGACATGCCCACGCCTGTGTCCGACACGGCGATGATCACATACGGACCCGGCTTTATGTCGGGCTCGGCGATTGCGTACGAGGGGTCGAGGTCTACGGTGGCCACCTCCACCGTGAGCTGGCCCCCGTCCGGCATGGCATCGCGCGCATTGATCGCCAGGTTGATGATCGCGCTTTCCAACTGATTGGCATCCGCGATGGCGTGCGGGTTTCCTGGCGCTTCGACGATGTCCAGCCGAATGTTTTCGGAGATGGTCCGCCGCAGCAGATCGTCCAGCGACTGGACCAGCGCGTTGACATCCACCGGCTTGGCATCGAGCGACTGGCGGCGTGAAAACGCCAGCAGCCGCGCGGTGAGCGCGGCGGCGCGCTGCGCTGACGTGGACGCCGCGTCCATGTAGCGGTCCAGACCGTCCATCCGGTTGGACGCGATGCGCCGCTTCATCAGGTCCAGACTGCCGATGACGCCGGTGAGCATGTTGTTGAAATCGTGGGCGATGCCGCCAGTCAGCTGCCCCACGGCTTCCATTTTCTGGCTTTGCCGCAGCGCGGCTTCGGCATTCGCGCGGTTGGCCATTTCCTCTTCCAGCGCCTGCGTGCGTTCGATCACCTTCTGCTCAAGCGTCTGGTTGAGGCGGTTCGCGGTCTTGATCAGCCTGGCATTGTCGATGGCGATCGCGGCCTGCGCGGCAAGCCCGGCGGCCAGGCGTTCGGACCGCGTATCGAACCGGTCCGCCTCGCGGTGGCCGAAGAACAGGGCGCCGATCACTTCGCCCGAACGGGCAACGACCGGGATCGCAAGGTAGCTTAAGACTTTCAAGTGGCCCTTGGGCATTCCCCAATGCGGCGCATTGTTGCCATAGCGAGGATCCTTGGTGATGTTGCCTGAGCGCACAATGCCTTCCCCGTTGAACGTGGGGCCAAACAAGGTGGTGTTGCGCGGCGTGGTGAAGTTCCTGAACGCCTCCATCGGTGCGCCCGAAAGGCTGTAAAGCTTGTAGGTCTCGCCGCGCTCATCCACCTGGTTGTAGAAGAACGCGCCGTATTGCGCCCCCGTAAGGTCGCGCCCGGCATCGACGACGGACTGGACCAGCGTATCGAGATCAAGCTCTGCCGCCACCCGCTCGCCGGTCTGGTTCAGCGTTTCCAGCGCGCGGCTTTCCTCGCGCAGTGCGGCTTCGGAGGCGGCCAGCGCGGCTTCGGCTTCCTTGGCTGCGGTGATGTCGATCACGGTGCCGATGAAACGCACAGCCACGCCGTTTTCGAACACCGCGCCGCCGCGCGCCGAAACGTAGCGCTCGACCCCGTCCTCCAGACCGATCGTGCGATAGTGGATGTCATAGGACCCATCGCCGCTGGGATCGAGCGCAAGGCGCACCGCGTTTTCAGTGAAAGCCCGGTCATCAGGATGCAGGCCGGCCAGGAAACTGCCGTCGAACGTGATGGGCGCATCGGGGGACAGGCCGAACATCGCCTTGCAGCGCTCGTCCCAGCGCAGTTCGCCGGAAACCGGATCATAATCCCAAGTGCCGATATTGGCGGCGGCGGTAGCCAGGCGCAGGCGGCTTTCGCTGTTGGCCAGCTCGGCGAGCCGGTCGCGCATCTCGAACTGCTTTTGCCGGGCGCGCAAGGCCGAAGCGATGGTGCTGACGAGCGAGGCGACGCCCAAGGGGCGTTCCAGCACGACCTTGTTGCCAGGCAGGTCATCGAAGTTCAGTTCGCGGGCGGCGTAGCGCGCATTATAGGTCGATCGCTGGGCCTTGAGGATGACGAACGGCAGATCCGACCACGCCGGCTGCTGCGCCAGCGCACGTGATAGCGGTTCAAGATTGCCGTTCAGCGCCTCTTCGGTGACCAGCACGGTGCCCACATGATCGTCCAGCGCCTGCGCCACCGCGACGATATCATCGCAGATACGCACTGTGTAATTCTGCCTGCCCAGCAATTCGGCCACGCTTTGGGCATCGCGGCCATACGGTGCGCAAACCAGAACGCGGTAGCCTTCGGCCGCGGTTCTAGCCGCCATGCAGGCGGTCCTCCATCAGCGGTTCGCTGGCGCCGGTGTATTCGGGCGTGCCGGTCAGCACGCCCTTGAAGCCCCGCAAGGTATCGCCCACGCGCAGTCCCTGACCGTCGATGCGGAATTCGCGGATCGCATCCTCGTGCTGGCCGCCCCGGTTCTTGAGGACCGAAATTGCCTTGCGGATGCGCCCTTCCGCCTCGAAGAAGCGCAGCAGCACCACCGCGTCCGCCACGTAAGAGACGTTGAGATTGGTGATCATCGATCCGACCAGCCCGTGCTGGGGATTGATCAGGAAGGTGATCACCCCGCGCTGGCTGAGATAGGACAGCAGTTCGTGCATCTGCAGGATCAGCTGTTGTTCCTGCGGCATCGCGGCCACGTAGCCGTTCAGGCTGTCGATCACGATCATGCGCACGCCGCGCTGTTCCACCTCATGGCGTACGCGGGCCGCGAACTCACCGGGCGAGATTTCGGCCGGGTCGATCTGCTCCAGCTTCAGGCAGCCGGACTCGAGATGACCGGCAATATCGAGGCCGAACGCGCGCGACCGGGAGATGAGGGTGGTAACCCGCTCATCGAACTGGAAGATCGTGCCGCGTTCCGCGCGCTCACACGCGGCGAAGACGTATTGCAGCGCGATAGTGGTCTTGCCCGAGCCGGCAGGACCGGTGACGAGAATGCTGCTGCCGCGTAAAGGCCCCCCGCCCAGCAGCGCGTCCAGCTCGGCAACCCCGCTTGGCACGGTATCTTCGGCGTAAGACGCATGATGCTCGGCCGCGATCAGGCGCGGGAAGATTTCGACCCCGCCTTTGCGGATCACCATGTCGTGGAAGCCGGCGATGAAATCGACGCCGCGCAGCTTCTGCACCTGCATGCGCCGGCGTGCCGCGCCGAACTCCAGCGTCAGGCGTTCCAGCGTGATTACCCCGTGGCACAGGCTGTGGAGCTGCGAATCGCGCACGTCGCCCGATGCGGTCATGTCATCCACCAGCAGCACGGTGGTTTCCCGCCCGGAGAAGAACTGCTTGAGTGCCAGCACCTGGCGCCGATAGCGTAGCGGATCCTGCGCCAGCAGTCGCATCTCGGAAAGACTGTCGAACACCACGCGCGCGGGATTTACGCGCTCAACTTCGTCGTGGATCAGGCGGATCGTTTCGCTCAGCTCCATTTCCCAAGGATGGATGATGGATTGTTCCAGTCCGCCGCCGCGCACGCTGTCAGACGAATCGAATTCGAATACGTCAAACCCGTCCAGCGTCCAGCCGTGCGATGCGGCGACCACGCGCAGTTCCTCGCGGCTTTCGGACAGGGTGATGTACAGAACCCGCTCGCCGCGCTCCACGCCTTCGCGCAGGAACTGCAGCGCCAGCGTGGTCTTGCCAGACCCCGGCGCGCCTTCGAGCAGATAGAGGCGGTTGGCCGGCAGCCCGCCTTTCAGAATACCGTCAAGGCCTGCATTGCCGGTCGAGATGGTGTTGTTTTCGTTCAATGCTTCTCACCCATCTCGTCCACACGGCACCCTAGCCGCTTGTGATCCGTCGCTGCAATAAAACAATTGGTCGCAGTTCAGGACGCGATAACGCCTATGTCGCGACGGCGCTGACGCCGCATTGCTGGCCGAAAATGTATATGCCAGTATACGGTTAGGGCGAGCGCATAAGGAACATGTGAAATGACGGGTGGAAAACTGGCGACGGTGGCCACGATGCTTGGTGCGATGCTGTGGATGATGCCTTCGGCCCTGGCCGCGCAGGACGCGGGCATGCACGGCCATCAGGACGCACCGCCGCCCTGCGCCGCGCCCGCCGCTTTGCCCCAGGGACTGCAAGGCTGGGCCAACGCCGCCAGCGCGTTGACGATGGCCGGGAGCGCGCAGGACGCGCGGGCCGAAACCGTCACGGTCGGGACCGTCTACGACATGGGACTCAAGCCTACATCCACGCTGCGCTATGCCGTCACGCCCCGTAAGCTGCCCGACCAGGCGGGTTTCGGTGGACTGGCCGCGTTCCACGTCGCCCGCCCCGGCAGATACCAGGTCGTGCAGGACGGACATGCGTGGGTCGATGTTATCGGCGCAGGCAAGGCGCTTGCGTCTGCCGGGCACGGGCATGGACTGCCGTGTTCCGGCATCACCAAGATGGTGGCCTACGATCTGGCGCCGGGCCGTTACGTGCTGCAGGTTGCAGGCAACGGCAGGGCTACGCTCAAGGTCATGATCGTCCCGGTTGGTTGACGGCGACCCGCCAACAATCAACGGGATAGGCGCGCGTGGGAATTGTTGATAGGGCCGCAAGTCTTGATAAGCTGCGGTGCGGCAAACCGCCGCCGCCATAACGAGAGTATGTCTGGATGAAACGCCTTACGCTCACCCGTTTCATGATCGAGGAACAGCGGCGCTCCGGCGTGCTGCGGCCCGAACTGCGCCTGCTGATCGAAACCGTGGCCCGCGCCTGCAAGACCATCAGCCATTCGATCGGCAAAGGTGCGCTGGGCGAAGTCCTGGGCAGCCAGGGTACGGATAACGTGCAAGGCGAAGTCCAGAAAAAGCTCGACGTGATCGCCAACGAACTGCTGCTGGAAGCGAATGAGTGGGGCGGTCATCTGGCGGCTATGGCGTCCGAGGAGATGGAAACCCTCCACCGTATTCCCAACCGCTATCCCAAGGGCGAATATCTGCTGCTGTTCGATCCCATCGACGGGTCCAGCAACATCGACGTCGGCTTGTCAGTCGGCACGATATTCTCGGTGCTGCGCGCGCCCGTCAGCGCGTCCGGGCGCGAGGTGACGGAGCAGGACTTCATGCAGCCCGGGCGTGAGCAAGTGGCCGCGGGCTATGCGATCTACGGCCCGCAGACGCTCTTGGTGCTTTCACTTGGCACTGGCGTGTACGAATTCACGTTGGACCGCGAAGTGGGCGCCTGGCTGATGACCGACGGGCCGCTGCAGATCCCGGCGGGCAACTGCGAATTCGCGATCAATTCGGCGCGTCACAAGCAGTGGTCGCCGGCGATCACGCGCTACATCGATGAGCGGCTGGCCGGTGAGGAGGGGCCTTGCGGCACCGATTACAACATGCGCTGGACGGCCTCGATGGTGGCGGACGTGCATCGCATCCTCAAGCGAGGGGGCATTTTCCTGTATCCTGCCGATCATCGCAGCCCCGGCAAGGCCCGCCTGCGCCTGATGTACGAGGCGAACCCGATGGCGTTCCTGGTCGAGCAAGCCGGCGGCGCGGCGAACGATGGGTATGGTCGAATTCTGGATGTGAAGCCGGTGGGCTTGCACCAGCGGGTCGGCGTGATCCTGGGTGACAAGACTGAGGTCGAGACCGTAGCGGCTTATGGCCGGGAAATGGCGGAACCGGTGAAGGCATGACTTTCGGGTTCAGCATTAACGGGTTGTAAATGCTGGCGCTCTAATCCCGGAATCACAGGAGATGGCGACCCAGATCGTCAGATATGCCGGAAGCCGCGTCACGGCGCTTCCGGCATTTTTCGTGTCTGGATTGCTGTTTCTTCAGGTCGGACGGGCGTCAGGGCCAAGTTGCAAGATCTGGCGCGTGCGATCGTCGCGCCGGCCTTGGCAAAACGCATCGAGCGCGTGACCGAAAGGGTCGGCATCGCGCCCGGCGCTAAGCGCGGCAATTTCAAACAGCGCCATTGAACTGCAAAACTTCAGCGCGTCAACACCGCCCAGGATCGCTGCCGCACTGCGCCGTCTTGCCCAGCCGAGCATCAGTTGCGTCGTCTCCAGAAGTCGGGCGCCGAGCAGCGGATGGTTGAGGTAGGAAGCGGCTTCGGACAGCCCCTCGATCGCGTAACGCCGCGAGATCGTGCTTTGGCCCAGTCCTGCAATCTGCGGAAAGATGAACCACATCCAGTGCGTGCGTTTTTGCCCCTGCACCAGTTCTTCGCGCACCTGTGCGTATACCGGATCCTGAGCTTCGATGAAGCGGTGCAGGTCGGCGGCCATGTATCAGCCCTTTTCCAGTTCCGAGCCGCGTTTCAACACTTTGGCCCCTTCCTCCTGTTCGATGAGGTATGCCGGATTGTCCTGCGTGCCGTTGCGCGATACGCGCTTGCCTTTCAGGGTACGGCTTACGCGGCGCTCGAATGTGTCAACCACCTTGCCGCTCGCGGTGCCGGAGCCCCAGTTCCAGTGCACCGTGGCACCTTTATGGAAGGAATCGGCCATCGCTCAGGGCTTCTGAGCCGATTGTTCGGCCACCGCCTTGTTGGTCGTGGCATCGCCGCCGGTATCGTCAGGCGCGCTGAACATGCCCGTCGCCACGATGATGACGAAAGCGATAATCACCAGCGCCAGTCCGATCCCCAGCACATAGCGCGTTACGTGCGTACTCTCACCGGCACGGGCTTCGACTTTGTCGAGATGGATTTCGTCACCGCGCTTTTCCATGGCGTGTCCCTCCTGATGCGGGACGCCATCGGGCACCCGTTACAAAAGGATACAACACGCGAGTGCGGACAGCGTTCCGCCGCCCGCACCTATGCAAGGCACGTCAGTCGCGCAGCAGTTCGTTGATGCCGGTCTTGGAGCGGGTCTGCGCATCGACCGTCTTGACGATCACCGCGCAGTACAGCGAGGGGCCGGGCGTGCCGTCAGGTAGGGGCTTGCCGGGCAGTGCGCCGGGCACCACCACGGCGTAGGGCGGCACGCGGCCGATGTGTATCTCGCCGGTCGCCCGATCGACGATCTTGGTGGATGCGCCGATGAACACGCCCATCGACAGCACCGCGCCTTCGCCCACGATCGCGCCCTCGGCCACTTCCGACCGTGCGCCGATGAAGGCGTTGTCTTCGATGATGACCGGTCCGGCCTGCAGCGGTTCCAGCACCCCGCCGATGCCGACGCCGCCCGAGATGTGGACGTTGCGACCGATCTGCGCGCACGAACCCACCGTGGCCCAGGTATCGACCATCGTGCCTTCACCTACGTAGGCACCCAGATTCACGAAGCTGGGCATCAGCACCACGCCCTTGGAGATGAACGCGCTGCGCCGCACGACCGCGCCGGGCACCACGCGCACGCCGGCGTCCTTGAAGCGGGCTTCATCCCAGCCCGCAAACTTGAGCGGCACTTTGTCGAAAGCCGGTGCGCCGGCAGCGCCATAGTCCACGACCGCATTGTCGTTCAGCCGGAAGCTGAGCAGCACCGCCTTCTTGAGCCACTGGTTCACCACCCATTCGCCGCCAACCTTTTGCGCAACCCGGGCTTGCCCCGAATCGAGCAGGTCCAGCGCCTGGTCGACGATCTGGCGCACGTCCTGGCTGGCCGGGGTGACGGTGTCGCGCGCGTCGAACGCGGCTTCGATCTGGGCGGCAAGGTCGGACATGAGCGTAGGCCTTTCGGATGGGCGATGTTTGCCGGTCGCCTAAAGCCAGAAGTGGCCGGGGGCAAGGGGCGGGCGGACACGATTCGAACCCATCCGCGCGGCTCCCGGTCAATCGTCGGGGTTGAGCAGTTCGCGCGTGAAGCCGATCAGGCCGGTCTGGCGGGCGCGGCGCAGGCGCTCGGCCTGCAGGATATGGCGCACCTGCCCGAAGCAGCCCGCCACATCGTCGTTGATCACCACGTAATCGTAGCCGTCCCAGTGGCTGATCTCGGAACGTGCGCGCTCCATCCGGCCCTGGATCACCTCCGCGCTGTCCGTGCCGCGCCCAGTCAGGCGGCGGCGCAGTTCCTCGATGCTGGGCGGCAGCAGGAACACGCGGACCACATCGCGTTCCAGCTTTTGATACAGCTGCTGAGTGCCCTGCCAGTCGATGTCGAACAGATAATCCAGGCCTTCCTTCAGGCCGGCTTTAACCTGCGCCTTGGGCGTGCCGTAGCTGTGCCCGAAAACCGTGGCCCACTCCAGAAAGTCGCCATCGTCCACCATCCGCTCGAACGTTTCGGCGGTGACGAAGTGGTAGTCCTTGCCGTCCACCTCACCGGGACGCGGGGGGCGGGTGGTACACGACACCGAATTGCAGATGTGCGGATCGTGATCCAGCAGCATGCGCGCGATCGTGGTCTTGCCCGCGCCCGATGGCGAGGACAGGATGAACATCAACCCGCGCCGGGCAAGGGTGCCGTCAGCCTGGGAAACAAGGGTGGATTGGGTCATGACCCCCGATGCCGGGCTGAGCCGCGCAAATCAAGTCCGCACAGCAGTGACCTATTCCGTCTCGCCGTCCTGCGCCATGTCTTCGATGACCTCTTCGCCTTGTCGGCGGGCCTGACGGGCGTGGCTGCGATCGTACAGCGTCTTTGCCACCAGGGCGCCCCCGATGAAGAGGGCGCCGGGCACCGATCCCAGCGCCACGCGGGCCAGGGCGCCGTGCAGCAACGTCTCGCTCATGGTGCGACCGCGCAGGATCGACTTGGCCTTGCGCGGGGAATAGCTGGCGCCCAGCACCGCACGTTCCACCGCCCGCCGGGCGAGGGTGGTGCCGGTACGCAAGGCAATATCTGCAATCACCAGATTGGTCGCGGGGTTGGGGCTGGGGCCGTGCAATTCGCCGCCGTTATCGGCCAGCGCCTTGAGCCCGTTGGGCGCGGCCTTCACCGCACCTGCGGCTTTTTGTGCGGTTTGTTTCAAACGCCTGGGGCCCAACATGATCGCAGTATCGCCCTTCGTTCGGGCAGCAGCAGGCCCGGTTACTTCTTCTTGCCGAAATCCACGGACACGACATTCGAGCCATCGTCCGCAGGAGTAATGCGTGAGGCAACGTCGCGTTCCTCGTCGTTGCCGGCCGCGCCCACTGAGTCGTCCTCTTCCGCTTCTTCGGTGGCCTGGAATTGCAAGCCGAAGTCCACCGCCGGATCGACGAAGGCGGTGATGGCAGAGAACGGAATGTCCAGCTTGGCGGGCATCTGGTTGAACGAGAGGCTGACGGTGAAGCCATCGTCGGTAACGCCAAGATCCCAGAACTTGTTCTGGATCACGATCGTCATTTCATCGGGGAAGCGGGCGCGCAGGCTGGGGGGAATGCCGACACCAGGCGCGCCGGTCTTGAACGTGATGTAGAAGTGATGGCCGCCGGGCAGGACGCCATTTGCGGCCTCCACCTGGCCTAGCACGCGACCGACGACCGCACGCAGGGCCTCCTGCACGATTTCGTCGTAAGGGATCAGGCTGTCTTGCGGGGTGTCGTTCATCGGGCCCTACGTGGTCATGCTTGCGATTCCGGTCAAGCGTGTTTGCGCTGAAATTAGCACGACGGGGCAGGTTATGCCAAAGTCGTTCCAGTGCCGGCCTGCCGCGTGGTGGTCATAAAACGCGATGGCGGCGGTGTGGTGCCCCAAGCATAATTGATTCCAGCGCATACCGGTTTATAGGCGCAGGGATGCGCACCGCCTCGATCATTCGCAAGACCCATGAGACCGACATCGACGTTGCGGTCAACCTTGATGGCACCGGCGCCTATAATGTTGCGACCGGCATCGGCTTTCTCGATCACATGATCGAACAGTTCAGCCGCCATTCACTGATCGACATCACGTGCCGGATCAAGGGCGACCTGCATGTGGACCAGCACCACACCACCGAAGACAGCGCGATCGCCATCGGCCAGGCGATTTCCAAGGCGCTGGGCGAGCGGGCCGGCATCGGCCGCTACGGCGATGTGAACTCGCCCATGGACGAGGCGCTGTGCCGGGTGTCGCTCGATATCTCGGGCCGCCCGTATCTGGTGTGGAAAGCCGCCTTCACGCAGGAAAAGCTGGGCGAATTCGATACCGAGATGGTGGAGCACTGGTTCCACTCCATCGCCCAGGCGGTGGGGGTAACCCTGCATATCGAACTGCTGTACGGCACCAACAATCACCACATCTGCGAAGGCATCTTCAAGGGCTTTGCCCGCGCGATGCGCAGCGCGGTGGAACTGGATCCGCGCAAGGGCGGGGCGATCCCGTCAACCAAAGGCATTTTGGGTCAGGAGTCTCTGTGATGGCCAGTTTCATCGTATCGCTGCGCTACATCGCGCCGATCGCGCAAGTGGATGCGCTGATGGACGCGCATGTCGCGTGGCTGCGCGCCAACCATGAAAGCGGCGTGCTGGTGGGATGGGGCCGCAAGGTGCCGCGCGAAGGCGGCATCGTGCTGGCCAAGGGCGAAAGCCTTGACGCGGTAAAGGCGCTGGCGATGCAGGACCCGTTCGTGAAGGGCGGTGTGGCCGAAATCGACGTGATCGAATGGGCGCCCAGCTTCCTCGATGAAAGCATCGCGGGACTGAAATGACGCTGGCCCTGATCGACTACGGCGCGGGCAACCTCCATTCGGTCGCCAATGCCCTGCGTGCGGCAGGCGCGCAGGACGTGGCGATCACCGACAGGCCCGAAGTCGTGCGCTCCGCAGAGCGGGTGGTGCTGCCGGGCGTCGGCTCGTTCAAGGCCTGCGCCGAGGGGCTATGGGCAATCCCCGGCATGGTCGAGGCGATGGACGAGCGGGTCCAGGTGGACGGCGTGCCCTTCCTGGGTATCTGCGTGGGCATGCAACTGCTGGCCACGCGCGGCCTTGAACACGGCGAAACCGGCGGGCTGGACTGGATCGCGGGCGAAGTCCGCAAGATCGAGCGCACCGATCCGGCGATCAAGATCCCCCATATGGGCTGGAACGACGTGTCCCCCGCGCTCAAGGACCCGGCCCAGGGCCTGATCGTGCCGGGCGAAGCGTATTTCCTGCATTCCTATCACTTTCAGCCGGACGACGGCGCGCACATCGCGGCGATGACCGATCACGGCGGCGGTCTGGTTGCCGCGGTGGCGCAGGACAACGTGGTGGGCGTGCAGTTCCACCCCGAAAAGAGCCAGGCCTACGGTTTGGCGCTGCTGGCCCGGTTCCTCGAATGGAAGCCTTGAGATCATGATCGTATTTCCCGCCATCGACCTCAAGCAGGGACAAGTCGTGCGCCTGGCCGAAGGGGACATGGCGCGCGCCACCGTTTATGGCGACGATCCCGCCGCGCAGGCGATGGCTTTCGCGCAGGCCGGCTCGCAATATCTCCATGTCGTTGACCTCGACGGATCGTTCGCAGGCCGGGCGGAAAACCGCGAGGCGGTGGAGGCCATCGTCGCCGCGTTTCCGGGCCATGTGCAACTGGGCGGCGGCATCCGCACCGCGCAGGCGGTGGCCGGCTGGTTCGACCTTGGCGTCAGCCGGGTGGTGATGGGCACCGCGGCTTTGAAGGATCCCCAGTTCGTGAAGGACATGGCGGCTGAATATCCCGGCGGCATCGTGGTGGCGGTGGACGCGCGCGATGGCATGGTGGCGACGGAGGGCTGGGCCGAAGTGTCCGACGTGTCCATCGTCGACATGGCGCGGCGGTTCGAGGATGCGGGCGTTGCCAGCCTGCTGTTCACCGACATTGGGCGCGACGGGCTGCTCAAAGGCTGCAACATCGACGCCACCGTCGATCTGGCCCGCCGCACCGACCTGCCGGTGATCGCCAGCGGCGGCGTGAAAGGGCTCGACGATATCCGTCTGCTGGCGCTGCACGCGAACGATGGGATCGAGGGCGTCATCACCGGGCGCGCCCTGTACGACGGGCGGCTGGATCTTGCCGCTGCGATCGCCATGGCGGAGCGTGAGGGGTGAACGAAAACCGCATGATTGCGGTGCTGGCGCTGGTCCTGCTGACGCCCGGCCTGATCTGGGCGCTGGGCGATTTTCGTGCAGGCAAAGTGCGCATGATGCTGTTCAGCCGCCGCCGGTCCACGGTAGAGACCTACCGCGATACCGACCCGCGCCGGTTCTGGGCTTATACCGCCTTCAACCTTGCGGTGTGCGCGGTGGTGGGCGTGTTTGCCATGCTGCTGTTTTTCAAGCCGGAGTGAGGCCATGACCGTTCGCATCCGTGTCATCCCCTGCCTGGACGTTCGCGACGGGCGCGTGGTCAAGGGCGTGAATTTCGTCGATCTCAAGGATGCCGGCGACCCGGTGGAACAGGCGCGCGCCTATGACGCAGCTGGGGCCGACGAGCTGTGCTTTCTGGACATTTCCGCCAGCCATGAAGGGCGCGGCACGCTGCTGGACGTGGTGCAGCGCACCGCCGAGGTCTGCTTCATGCCGCTGACCGTCGGGGGCGGGGTGCGTACCGTGGAGGATGCGCGCGCGCTGCTGCTGGCCGGCGCGGACAAGGTGGCGGTGAATTCCGCCGCCGTATCGCGGCCTGAAGTGGTGGCGGACATTGCCGAAAAGTTCGGCTCGCAGTGCATCGTCGCCTCGGTCGATGCGCGGCGGGTGGACGATGGCACCGGCCCGGCGCGCTGGGAGATCTTTACCCACGGAGGGCGCAAGGCCACTGGTATCGACGCGCTGGAGCATGCGGTGAAGCTGGCCGGATACGGCGCGGGGGAACTCCTGGTCACCTCGATGGATGGCGATGGCACCCAGAGCGGCTATGACATAAAGCTGACGCGCGCGATTGCCGATGCCGTGTCCGTGCCGGTGGTCGCCAGTGGCGGCGTGGGCAATCTGGACCATCTGGTTGCCGGCGTGATCCAGGGCGGCGCCAGTGCGGTGCTGGCAGCGTCCATCTTCCACTTCGGCAAACATACGGTGGCACAGGCCCATGCGGCGTTGCGCGCGGCGGGATTGCCCGCGCGCGGCTGATTACGCAGCTGTGCATAGTTGGCTTGTTAACTGATCCGTATCGGGACAAGGGCGTAACCCGTGTTGCTGCGGCGCGGCAATCTGCCAATGCACGTCGCCAGGGCGACATTCAGATTCGCAGGAGCCTTCCAGTGCCAGTTCCGAGATACCTCCCGGCGGTGATCGCGGCGGGCCTGATACCCGTTCCGGCCTATGCGGCGGGCGGCATTCCCCTGCCGGAACCCAGCAGCCTGTTCCTGTTCGGCATGGGCGTTGTCGGCGTTGCGATCGGTCGCAAGCTGTCTTCCCGCCGGGGCGAGGACTGAGCGCTTCGCACGCTTGACCGCGCCCGCGCGCCGTCGCATGGCCATGGGCATGAGCAGCCAAGACACCCTTGCCCGCCTGGAGCAGACCATCGCGCAGCGCCGCGATGCCGATCCGGCCTCCAGCTATGTTGCCAAGCTCAACGCCAAGGGCCTTGGCAAGATCGCGCAGAAGCTGGGCGAGGAGGCGACCGAAACGGTGATCGCCGCGCTTACCGAAAGCCGCGAGGCGCTGGTGGGCGAAGCGGCGGACCTGATCTTCCACATGATCGTGCTGCTGGTTGCCAAGGGCGTGCCGCTAGCTGAGGTGATGGCCGAACTCGATCGCCGTGAGGGCGTTTCCGGCATTGCCGAAAAGGCCGCCCGCACCGCTGACTGACCCCGGAGACACCGATGCCCATCGATCCCAAGCTGGCTTACGACCCCGACAACATCTTTGCCCGCATCCTGCGCGGCGAACTGCCCTGCAGCAAAGTCTATGAAGACGACCATGCGCTGGCCTTCAATGACATTCGCCCTCAGGCCCCGGTGCATGTGCTGGTGATCCCCAAGGGCGCGTACGTGTCCTGGGACGATTTCACCGCCAAGGCGTCCGACGCCGAGATCGCCGGGTTCATGCGCGCGGTGGGCACAGTAACCCGCCAACTCGAACTGGACGGGCCGGGCTATCGCCTGATGGTGAACATGGGCGGGCACGGCCATCAGGAAGTGCCGCATCTGCACGTGCACATCTTTGGGGGCCGCCCGTTCTTCCAGATGATCGCGGACTGACGCACCAGGAGCAGGATCGGCGCGCACGCGAAGCGCCGGACGGTCATCGAAAGTTAACCCCGCAATTCGGCTCACGAGGCCGGTTTCCGGCAGCTTCGGGCTTGCAGTCGCCCCGCTGCCCGTTACACAACCGCCCGGCATGACGGACGAACCATCATCCTCGCTTGCGCCCGTGTCCGGCGTGATTTCCGGAGCCACGCACCGCTACCCCTTGCGCGTGTTCTATGAAGACACCGACGCGGGCGGGGTGGTGTACCACGCCAATTACCTGCGCTGGTTCGAACGCGCACGCTCCGACCTGCTCGACGTGCTGGGGATCGACCAGCGCGGCGCACTGGAGGCCGGCACCGGGCTGTACACCGTCGCCGAAGCGAACCTGCGCTATCTTGCCCCGGCGCGCCTTGGCGATACGGTGGTGATCGAGACCGTCGCCGTCTCGGTTGGCCGGGTGGCCTGCACCTTGCGCCAGGTGGCCATGCGTGGCTCGGCCCCGCTATGCGAAGGGGTGGTAAAGGTCGGGTTCATCGGCCTTGACGGACGACCGCGCCGCCAGCCCCAGGCGTGGCAACATGCTTTTCACTCGCTCGTTCCCATCGCGATTTCCGCCCTGGAAGGACCAGAATGACGCTCGACCTGCTTGCCTCGACCATCAGCTTTGCCGGCGATTCCCACGGCCTCAACCCGGTAAAGCTGTTTCTCGACGCTGACATCGTGGTGCAGGTGATCATGGCGGGACTTGTCGCTGCCAGCATCTGGGTGTGGACGATCATCATCACGTTTACCGTGCGTATGGGCTCGATCTCTCGCCGGTGCGACGAGTATGAGGCGGGTTTCTGGGAGGCCCCAAACTTCGACACCTACCAGAAGGAGCGCCGCCGCGGCGATGTGCCGATGGGCAAGGTGGCCGGCGCCGGGCTGGCCGAATTCAAGGCCAATGCCACCGCCGCCAATGTCGATGCCGAAGGCGCGCGCCAGCGCATCGCCGCGATCATGGGCTCTGCCGTGGGCGAGGAAGCGGACCGGCTTTCCGACCGGCTCAATTTCCTGGCGACAGTGGGCTCGGTCGCCCCGTTCGTGGGCCTGTTCGGCACCGTATGGGGCATCATGAAAAGCTTCTTCGACATCGGCCAGCAGCAGAATTCCTCGCTGGCGGTGGTAGCGCCGGGTATCTCGGAAGCGCTGTTCGCCACCGCGATCGGCCTGTTCGCGGCGATTCCGGCGGTCATCGCCTACAACCGCTTTTCGCATAAAGTGAACGGATTCGAGGCGCGTTTGCAGCGCTTTGCCGATCATCTCCACGCCGCGCTGACCCGCCAGCTGGAGCAGCGCTGATGGCGATGGGCGTTTCGGGCGGCGGACGACGGCGGCGGGGCCGGGGTGGCCGGTCCCCGATGGCGGAGATCAACGTCACCCCGCTGGTGGACGTGATGCTGGTGCTGCTGATCATCTTCATGGTCACCGCGCCGCTGCTGAAGGCGGCAGTGCCGATCGAGCTGCCGGAAACCCGCGCCAAGGCGATGAGCGAGGAGCAGGGCCAGATCACCATCACTGTGCGCCGCGATGGCACGGTGTTCTATGAACAGGACCAGCTGGCCCCGGGCGAACTAGCCGATCGCCTGACGTCCACGCCCAAGGGCGCTGATGGCAAACCGCCGCTGGTGACGCTGCGTGCCGACAAGGCGCTGGACTATGGCCGGGTGATGGACGTGATGGGTGAGCTGAACCGCGCGGGCTTTACCTCGATCTCGCTGGTTACCGATGTCAGCGGCGGTTAACACGCGAAAGGCTAGGTCCGCCTGATGGCAGCCAAAGGCATTCGCCGGGATGAAGCGATCGGCCTTGCCGTCGCGGTCGCACTGCATGCGGCCGTGCTGGCGGCCATCCTGTTCAGCCCGCGCAAGAACGATGTGGTGAAGCCGCCCCCGCGCATCGAGGTGACCATCAGCGATGAGGTTGCCAACACGTCTACCGCACCGTCACCCGCCCAGGCATCCCCCGACAAAGGGCCGGAGCAGGGCGAACCCGCGCCCGAGGCCGCGCCTGCGCCTGCCGTGGAGCCAGCCCCGGCGCCGCGCCCCGAACCGGCGCCGCAACCCGAACCCGCGCCGGTGCCCCGTCCACGCGACATCGAAAGGCCGCGCCCGCAGCCAAAGCCGGTCCCGGCGCCTCGGCCCAAGCCGGTCGTCAGGGCGGAGCCCAGGCCGGAAGCCAGACCAAAGCCGCGCCCGGTGCAAAAAGCGCCTCCCGCGCCGGCCCAAAAGCCCGAACCCCGGCGCGAGGCCAAGCCGGTCGCCCGGCCTGAGCCGGCCCGCAAAAAAGCGCCCGGCACGCCGCGCCAGGGCAGTGCGATCGATTCCATTCTCAAGAGCGAGAAGAAAGCCCCGCCGGGTCGCACGGCCTCGTCAAGCAAGGCCTCCACCGCCCCTAAAAAGGCCGGTAGCAGCGCGTTCGACGATGCGTTCAAGGCCGGCACACCCGGCGCCAAGGCGTCCGCAGCAAAAACCGGCACCCCGGCGGCGCAGATCGGCGCGGCGGCCCGCTCTGCCCTCAACGCGGCGATCGGGCGGCAGATCAAGCCGCACTGGCAGGCCCCGCAAGGCGCGGACGCGGAACTGCTGGTCACCCGCGTGCGCTTCCGGCTGAACCGCGATGGCAGCTTGTCCGGCGAACCCGAGGTCGTCAGCACCACCGGCCAGACCGACGCCAACAAGGCGCAGGTCAAGCGGCATCAGGAACAGGCAATCCGCGCCGTGAAGCTTGCCGCACCGTTCAATCTGCCCGATGATCTTTATGAGGGCTGGAAGGTCGTCACGACCAACTTCGACAGAAGGCTATCGCAATGAAGATAACCCGCATTTTCGCTCTGGGCCTGATGCTTTCGGTGTCCAGCGCCGCGTTCGCGCAAGGTGTGCCTGCGCCTGCCACTCCGCCTGCACAGGCCGGGGGCGACGATGGCGGCCTGGAAGTCACCGTCTCGGATGACAGCGCCTGGCAGGATCTTGGCATCGCCATCACCAACTTCGCCACCGATGCCGATGTGCCCACCAGCACGAATGCAGGCACCACCGCCTCGCTGGGCCGCGCCTTGTCGCAGGTGGTGGCGGGCGATCTCAAGAACAATGGGCTGTTCAAGCCGTCCGGCCCCGATGGCCTGCCGCAGCCCGTCTATGCCCAAGTGCAGGCGCCCGACTATGGCATTTGGGCTTCGCGCAGCGCGCAGATGCTGGTGCAAGGCTATGTGCGCGCAGGCGCGGACGGTCAGATCACCGTGGGCTGCTACCTGTATGACGTGCAGCTCAAGCAGCAACTGGTAAAAGGCGGCTGGCAGGTTGCGCCGGGAGACTGGCGGCGGGCCGCGCACAAGTGCGCCGACATGGTCTACTCGCGCCTCTCGGGCGAAAGTCCGTTCTTCGATTCCAAGATCGCCTACATCGCCGAAACCGGCCCTAAAGGGCACCGCATGAAGCGGCTGGCGATCATGGATTCGGACGGGGCCAACCACCGTTATCTCACTAGCGGCCAGTCGATGGCGCTCACGCCGCGCTATTCGCCGGACTACAAGAAGATCCTCTACCTGTCCTACCTCAACGGTCAGCCGAGCATCTACGCCTATGATCTGGCGACGGACCGGCAGACCCTGATCGCCCGCACCGGCGCGCCCACTTTGGCGCCGCGCTGGTCGCCGGACGGCAAGTGGGTGCTCTATTCGATGGCGCGCGGCGGCACGACCGATATCTATCGCATCTCGTCGGCCGGCGGCGGCACCCCGCAGCGGCTGACAAATGGGCCGGGCATCAACATCGGCGGCAGCTATTCGCCGGATGGGTCGCGGATCGTGTTCGAAAGCGATCGGTCGGGCAGCCAGCAGATCTACGTGATGAACGCGGATGGGTCCAACCAGCAGCGCATCAGCTTCTTCGGTGGCCGCGCCGCCACCCCGGAATGGAGCCCGCGCGGTGACCAGATCGCCTTCACGCACATCGCCGGCAATCTGCAGATCGCAGTGATGTCGCCAACGGGCGGCAACATGCGTCACCTCACCAATTCCTGGCAGGACGAGGCGCCCACCTGGTCGCCCAACGGGCGCATCGTGCAGTTCTTCCGCACCGAAAAGGGCACGGGCACCGCGTCGATCTGGCAGGTGGACCTGACGGGCCGTAACGAACGGCGCTTGCCCACCCCGGTTGGCGCATCCGATCCCGCGTGGGGGCCGGTCCGTCCCTGACAGGCTTGCGCGCGATGCCCGAACGGGTGCGTTGGCTCCCGTTCAGGTTGACAGCGTTACCAATTGAACGGAAAATTCAGACATGCGCCGGCCCATCCACCGGGCCGCGCAGCACAGGAGATGATCCCATGCCTTTGGTCCTTACGTACTCCAACGCCGGCCGCGCAGGGGCTCTGGCGCTCGTGGTCGCAGGCGCGCTGGCGATGTCGGCCTGCAGCAAGAAAGCGCCGGCGCAGCTTCCGCCCGATCCGGGCCCGGCCACCAGCAGCACCGATGGCGGCTTCGGCAATGGCGCGAATGGCGGCGTGGCGCAGCCGGGCAGCCAGGCCGATTTTCAGGCGAAGATGATGGGGTCTGACACCATCCACTTCCAGTTGGACAAGTCGGACATCGACCCGCAAGACCAGCAGGCCCTGGCGCGCCAAGCGCAATGGCTGCAGCAGTACCCCGCCAAGCGCGCCACGATCGAGGGGCATTGCGATGAGCGCGGCACGCGCGAATACAACATCGCGCTGGGCGAACGCCGTGCCAATGCGGCCAAGAACTATCTCGCCAGCCTGGGTATCGATCCTTCGCGCCTCAACACCGTCAGCTATGGCAAGGAGCGGCCGATCGCGCTGGGCTCTGACGAGCAGGCTTGGGCCCAGAACCGCCGTGCGGTAACCGTCACGATCGACTGAGCGAACATCCCCGGCGCGTTGTTTTTGCATCTGAATCCGCGCCGGGACTTGCATCGCTTCGGCATCGGCGCGTATCGCGCTTTGAATGAGTCGCGTCCGCCGATCACCTGACTGGGGTTTCCCGCGCTGGCGTGGCTACGGCAGCTCGCGCGAAGCCGCGCAAGTGCGCCTGTGCGATCGCCACGGCTGCTCGGACATCGGCAACTGCCCGGCCCCCAAAAGCCCGAACAGCCCGGATCGCTGGTATTTCTGCCAACGTCACGCGGCGGAATACAACGCCGGCTGGGATTACTTCGCCGGCCTGGATGCCGAAGAAGCGGCGCAGCGCGAAGCGCAGGAACGCGCCGACAACGGCGGCTACAAGGAAACCGCGCATTACGGATGGACCGGTTCGGGAGACGGCAGCCGCAGCGCCGACGAAATGCGCGCCCTCGAAGCGCTGGGCCTGGACACGGACGCCGATTTCGACGCGGTGCGCAAGGCGTGGCGCCTCAAAGCCAAGGAAGTCCACCCGGACGTAAAGCCTGGCGATGCCGAAGCGGCCAAGGCGTTCCAGACGTACCAGCTGGCCTACGAGGTTCTGCGCGCAGCCGAAGAACGGCGCGAGTGGAAGGGGTGACGTTGGCGGCGTAGTTCATGGAAGGCGTCAGGTAGACATTTTCCGTCCCCGACAAACGGCGCAAATGTCGAACTTCGAAGCCCGCGTGAAGGTCATATTTTGGTGGGAAGCTGCCGTCAGCTTATTCTGAAGCCACCAAAGGCATCCCAGACTGTGCAAGACGACGTGTGGGCAGCAAGGTTCATCATGGCTTACGCTTAAACCATTCCAGGAATGCACCAGCGCAAAAACAAATGGCAAATATGGATGTTAAAGACCAGTAAACCCAAACAATAGCGGGAGCATTTTTAAGGTGTGACAGGAAATAACCTGAATCGATATAGAATCCTTTTCCTTCCGTTACGAGAACCTGCTTGGCTGCTAATCCAAGCATAATCGCAAGCATGCCCGCCCATACGATTGGGTTCTGAAATCTTTCAATGCGTTTGCGCCTCATACGCGGATCATGGCTTTGCGCGGCAATGTCTGCAAGGGGGCGTAATCAGAAAGTCGGGTTAGCCCCAAAACCCCTGAAAACGCAAACTCCACCTTACCCCTTCACGCCAACCTCAAATCCCGGCCAGCAGGGCGTTGGCGTCGATGGTGAACTTGAAGCCCAGCACCAGGGCGTTGGGGATGTCCTTGGTGCGGAACGGGACCGAGGTCTGGTCCGGGTGCAGGATGTATTGCACGTTGGGCGACAGGCGAATCGCCGGGGTGATCTGCGCGCCGTAGGCCAGTTCCATCATGTACTGGTGGCGGGCGATCCGGTCGTTCCCGCCGGCTGCCACGCGCGCGGTGCGCATGCGTTCCATCGCCAGGTCGCTGAAGCGCTGGTCGTTGATGACGAAGCCCAGCGTGTCCTTGTCACGCCCGGCGAAGGTGCCGGTCTGCAGCAGGCCGAGTTCGAGATAGCGGCTTTCCTCCACGTCGCCTGACAGGTTGGTCATCGCAACGCCGAATAGGGACAGGCCGCGCTCGGAGGTGGGATTGGGGCGGGTCAGCATCTGGTCGAAGCGGAAATAGATGCCCGAGCGGCCATGACGCGTGGCCGCCGGGCGGCCTGACAGCACCGCGATGCCGCCCTGATCGTCACGCAGGGGATCAGAATAATCGCCCCGGTCGAACCAGCCACCCACGATGTAGTGGCGCGGCAGGCGATCGTTGGTGAAGTCCGTGCCGTAGCCCGCTTCCCACGGCACGATCACCCCGGTGGCGCCGCGCGTGCTGAGATTGAAGCCATCGTCGTTGGGGCGCTTGCGGTTCGGGTTCACCTCGAACACGCCGGCATGGACCCATACTTTGTCCGTCAGGTTGAGCTTGGCGTGCGCCATCCAGCTGGAGGCGGGGAAATAGGTAAAGTTGCTGTTCTTGAACACGAACGTGGGGTTGCCGCACGCCGAATTGCTCTGGAAATTGCAATAGAGCGGGGAATTGAGGAAGTAGATGTTCGCCTGGCTGCGGCCCGCCTCGATATCCAGCGCGCCGTTCAGCAGCTTCTGCTCGTACGTCAGGATCGCCAGGTGGGTGTTCTGGGTGCCGTAGATTTCCTGCACCGAGGTGTTGTTGCCGATGGCGATGGCCGCAAGGTTCTGCCCGTGCCGGTTGGTGACGGCGGCATGGATCGCGCCGCCGTTGATCCCGGCGATCGTGTCCATGTCGAAGTCCGCGCCCACGTACACTTGGCCCGCATAGGCCGCATCGCGGCGCAGGCCGCCGGTGACGTTGGTGGCGGCCTCTCCGGTGTAGCTGAGTGACAGGGTGATGCCCTGCTGTGCCAGCGGTTGCCAGCTGGGGGCTTTGGCGGTGGCCTTGTCCGCCGGCGCGGTGGACTGCGAGGCATCGGCGGCAGGCGCGCCATCGCCGCTGTCAGCGGAAGGCTTCTTGGCCGCATCTTGTGCAAAGGCGCTGGGAGCGAAGGTGCTGATGCCGGCAAGGCACGCCGCGCTCAGGAGAAGGTGCTTCATGACGGTAGGTTCTTTCGGCGAGGTCGAAGTCAGGCGGCAGCAGGCGCGGCTGCGGCAGCGATAGGCCGCTTGAGCAGGCCCACTGCAAGCGCGGTCACCACGGTTCCGGCCACGATCGCGATGGCGTAGGCGCCCAGGTGCGTGACCGCGCCCGGGATCGGCAGCACGAACACACCGCCATGCGGCACGCGCAGTTCCACGCCGCTTGCCATCGAGATGGCACCGGCAACGGCGGAGCCGGTCATCAGCGCGGGGATCACGCGCAGCGGATCGCGCGCGGCGAAGGGGATCGCGCCTTCGGTCACGAACGCCAGGCCCAGCACGGCTGCGGCGCCGCTGGCTTCCAGTTCCTCGGTGGTGAAGCGGTTGCGGAACAGGCGGGTGGCCAGCGCCAGCCCCAGCGGCGGCACCATGCCGGCGGCCATCGTTGCGGCCATCGGCGTGTAGACCTGGCTGGCGATCAGGCCGACGGAAAACGCATACCCGGCCTTGTTCACCGGCCCGCCCATATCGAACGCGGACATCGCGCCCAGGATCAGCCCCAGCACGATGGCGCTGGAGCCTTGCATCGAACGCAGCGCCTCGGTCATCGCGGCAAGGGCGGCGGCCACCGGCGTGCCGACTGCGTAGATCATCAGCAGCCCCGTCAGCGCGGAGCCGAGCAGCGGCAGGATCAGCACGGGCTTAAGGCCCTGCAACGTGCGCGGCAGGCGGATTATGCGGTTGAGCCAGTCCGTCCCGTAACCGGCGATGAACCCGGCGACGATGCCGCCCAGGAACCCCGCACCCAGGCTGGAGGCAAGCATGCCGCCGATCATGCCGGGCGCGATGCCGGGCCGGTCGGCGATGGAAAAGGCGATGTAACCCGCCAGCGCCGGGACGATCAGCGCAAAGCCGCCGTTCGCGCCGATCTGGAACAGCGCGTGGGCAAGCGTGCCCTTGGCGGCATCGTCGTTCGCGTGGATGCCGCCCAGCGCAAACGCCAGCGCGATCAGCAGACCGCCCGCCACTACGAACGGCAGCATGAACGACACGCCGGTCATCAGGTGCTTGTACGGGCCCACGCGCTCCTCGCGCTCGGGCTTTGCGGCGCTATCGGTGGCGCTGCCGCCCTGGACTTTCGCTTCGGCCAGCGCGCGCTCGATCAGCTTCGCGCCGCCGGTGATCGCCGGCTTGGTGTTGCTGGCGAACACGCGCTTGCCGGCAAAGCGGCCGCGATCGACCTCGCGGTCGGCGGCGATGATCACGATGTCGGCGGCGGCGATTTCCTCTGCGGTCAGCGCGTTGCCCGCGCCTACCGAACCCTGCGTTTCCACGCGCATGGGGTAGCCGAGCTGGCGCGCGCCTTCCTGCAGGCCTTCTGCGGCCATGAAGGTATGGGCGATGCCGGTGGGGCACGATGTGACGGCGACGATGCTGGGAACAGGGGAGGAGGAGATCCCCGTCCCGGCATCGCCGCCGCCACTGCCCAGCGCGGTGGCCGGATCGGCCAGTACCGCACCAAGTTCGAGACGGCGGTGAGGGCGCCCTTGCATCACACCGTCATCGGCGGCGGCAGCGGCGATGAACAGCAGCTCGTCACCGGGGAGCGGGCCTTCGCCGGGGTTCATGACGCCCATCGATGTGTGCACTTCCACCGCGATATCGCGGCCCGCGCCCAGCGCGGCCTTGCGCAGCGCTTCACCGGCCAGCACCCCGGTAACGCCGGACTCGCCGGCCTGCACGATGGCATAAATCCTGCTCATGTGTTGTCTCCCGCAACATCCGTGTCGATGGCGACCTGTTCGGCCAGCGCCGCGATCGTGTTCGTATCCGGCAGGTTCGGGCCTGCCAGCCCCAGCTTGCCGACCGCGAAGGCGGTGGACAGCCGCGCGATGCGCAGAAGATCGCCGCCTTGCGCCACGGCAGCCGCGATTCCGGCCACCATTGCATCGCCCGCGCCCACAGTGCTGGCGACGTTTGCCGCGGTCAGCTTCGCGGTGAGTGCGCCGGCCTCCGAGCGGAAATACGCGCCGTGTTCCCCCAGCGAGACGGCGACCAGCCCCACCCCGGTCCGGTGCAGGCGCAGTGCAGCGTCGCGCACCGCGTCCGGGTTATCCAAGGACGCGCCCAGCCATTCGGACAACTCGTGCGCGTTGGGTTTGACGATATCAGGCAGCACGGGGGCATCCAGCGCGGTGCGCAAGGGCTCACCACTGGTATCGAGCAATACGACCGCGCCGCTGCCATCCAGTTGAGCAATGACACGCGCGTAGATGTCCGCCGGGCAGCCGGGCGGCAGGCTGCCGGCGAGCACCACCAGCGTATCGGGACCGGCCTTGGCCAGCACGCTGGCGATGACCGCTTCGACCTGCTGGGTGTCCGCCGGGGCGCCGTCCATGTTGATGTCGGTCGTGCCGACAGTGTCCACCAGCTTGAGGTTGACGCGAGTGGCCCCCACGCGCCGCACGAAGCGGTCGGCGATGCCCTTGGCGGCGAACAGCGCTTCGAACGGGGCGGCATTGTCCGCGCCCAGCAGCCCGTGCGCGGATACCGGCACGCCCCAATCCGCCAGACAACTGGCGACGTTCACACCCTTGCCGCCCGCGTTCTGGACGGAGGATACCGCGCGATGGACCGCGCCGGGCACCAGATGGTCGACACTCACCGTCTGGTCGATCGCGGGGTTGAGGGTCAGGGTGATGACGCGGTTCATACAGCTGCGCCTGCATCCAGCGCGCGCACCTCGTCAGCGGTGCCGGCCTCCAGCGCCTTGGCGGCCAGCGCCTGCATGTGGGGCAGGGTGGAGGCGCGGATGCGGGCCTTTACCGCCGGTATGTCACGCGGGGTCATCGACAGTTCGCTGACACCCAGCCCGGTCAGCAGCGCCGCGCCGAACGGGTCGCCGGCGATGCCGCCGCACACGCCCACCCAGCGGCCATGCTGCGCTGCGCCTTGCACAGTCATCGCGATCAGCCGCAGCACAGCCGGATGCAGGCTGTCCGCCTCACTGGCGAGTTCGGGGTTCTGCCGGTCTATCGCCAGCGCGTATTGTGTAAGGTCGTTAGTGCCGATCGAGAAGAAATCCGCATGCTGGGCCAGCACATGCGCCTGCACGGCGGCGGCGGGCACTTCGATCATGATGCCCACCGGCACCGCCGGCGCGTCCAGTTCCGCACGGACGCCATCGCAGATGCCGCGCAAGGTGATCAGTTCGGACACGGTGGTGATCATCGGGAACATGATCGACAGATCGCCGCCATCGCGCGCGGCGCGGTACAGAGCGCGCAGTTGCGGCTCCAGCAGGTCGGGTCGGCGCAACAGCAGGCGCGCGCCGCGCACGCCCAGGAACGGGTTGTCTTCGCGCGGAAGGTCCAGATGCGGCACCTGCTTGTCGCCGCCGATGTCCAGCGCGCGCACGATCAACGGGCGACCGGCCAGCGCGTCGATCATGGCGCGATAGATCGCGTACTGCTCGTCCTCGGTCGGGCTGTCCCCGCGTTCGAGGAACAGGAATTCGGTGCGCATCAGGCCCACGCCTTCGCCGCCCTGTTCCACCGCGAAGCCCACCTGATCGGCGCGGTTGACGTTCGCGCCGATGGCCACGTCGTGCCCGTCTTGCGTGCGGGCCGGGGCGGAGCGTTCGGAGGCTTCCTCCGCCCGCTTGCGCGCGATCTCCTCAATCCAGGTGCGCGCCGAGGCGAGGTCGTCCGCCGAGGGGTTGAGCCAGATGCGCCCGTTATCGCCATCGACGATCGCGGTGGCGCCCGCCGACAGCGAAAGCAGGTCCGCGCCGCCCGCCACCATAGACGGCAACCCCAGCGTGCGCGCCAGGATCGCGCTGTGGGAGGTGGGTCCGCCCAGCGCCGTGGCGATGCCCGCCACTTTGTCGATATCCAGCGTCGCGGTGTCCGAGGGGGACAAGTCTGCAGCGACGAGGATGCTCGGCTCGTCGGGCAGGTCGGCCAGGGTGCCGATGCCAAGGCCGGGGTCGATCTGCGCCAGTACCCGGCGGCCCACATCGTGGAAGTCCGCCGCGCGCGCGGCCAGCACCGGATTGCCCAGTGCGGACAACTGCCCGGCCATGCGCTCCACCGCCTGATGCCACGACCAGGCGACGCCGTGCCCCTCCACCATGATCTGGCAGGTGAGGGTGATGAGGTCGGTATCGTCCAGCAACGCGGCCTGCGCCTGGAAGATCGCCGCTTCGGATGCGCCCAGGCGGCGCGTGGTATCGTCCACCAGCGCCTTCATCTGCGCGCGCGTGCGCACCAGCGCTGCATCCAGCAGCGCGCCGCCGGTGGCCAGATCCACTGGCTGGTCAGGCACGGTAAGTTCAGCGGCGGCCAGCACGTGGACTTTGCCGATGGCAAGGCCGGGGCTGGCGGGAACGCCCGCGATCATCGCGGTATCGCCCGCCGGTTGCCACCCGCGCCCGGAGCCGGACGCGTTGCGCGCGGCGTTCTGGGCGGCCTTCTGCGCGGCGCGCGCGGCATCGGCCTGTTCGCGTGCGGACAGGCGCGAAATGACTTGCACGAACTGGTCGAGCGCGGCGCGTGCGCCATCGCCCGCAGCCGAAATCGTCAGGGTATCGCCGGCTTTCAGGCCAAGCTGGAGCAGCGCGACGAGGCTGCGCGGATCAGCGCTTTCATCGCCGTGCCGCACCCGTAGCTGCGCGCGGGCAGCCTTGGCGGCCTCGCTCCACGCGGTGGCGGGGCGGGCGTGCAGGCCGGTGGGGTAATCGAGCGTCCAGTCCGCCGTTTCGGCCAGATCCTGCGCTGGCGCTGTGGCCGGGGCGCGGGCGGCGTCTTCCTGCAACGCGGCGGAGATCAGCGCGGCATCGTTAGTCGTGAACAGGGTCTGCAGGCGCGGCTCGTCCTGGATCAGGCGGGTAAGACGGCGCAGGATGGCGATGTGGCTGTCCGAACTTGCGGCGATGCCCACCACCAGATGCGCGCGCTGGCCGGGGTTCCATTCCACCCCTTCGCGCAGCTGGAGGATAACGATGCCGTCCTTGCGGACCAGCCCCTTGTCCTCGCCCAGGCCGTGCGGGATCGCGACGCCGCTACCCAGATAGGTGTTGGCGACATTCTCCCGCCCGATCATGCTTTCTTCGTAGCCCGGCGCAACGCATCCGGCGGCGACCAGCAGCTGGCCGGCCTGGCGAATCGCATCCTGCTTGTCCGAAGCGTGCGCATCGATGCGCACAAGGTCTTCCAATCCCAAGGGATTGCGGGCGTCTGCAACCATCGAACAGCCTCTCCAAGTCTTGTTCTGCCTCTAGAAAACGTTTTCTCACAATTTTGTCAAGAGGCTTGCGTCACTACCATAATGTTCTGCATAAGCTGCGACGACGGGTGGAGAACGATTTCTACGATGGCGGTCGGGATCAAGGATGTGGCGAAAGTGGCGGGGGTTTCCCCGGCTACGGTATCGCGCGTGCTGTCAGGCCGGGTGGTGGACGCCGCCATGCACGAGCGCGTGATGGCTGCGGTGCAGTCCACCGGCTATCGTCCCAACCTTGCCGCGCGGCGGCTGCGTTCGCGCCACAGCAACACCATCGGGCTGATCGTGGCGGATATCCGCAACCCATTCTTCACCGCCGTGTCCCGCGTGATCGAGGATGTGGCCTATGCACGCGGCCTGCGCGTGATCCTGTGCAACACCGACGAGGACCCGGAGCGCGAGGCGATGTACCTGCAGCTCATGCAGGAAGAGCGTGTGACCGGGGTTATTCTTGCCCCCTCGCGCGACGGCGCCGACAGTGTGGGGCGTTTCAGTGCCGATTTCCCGGTGGTGCTGATCGACCGCGCGGTGCCCGGCGTCACCCGCGATTGCGTGGTGCTGGATAACGAGGCTATGGCGGGCGCGCTGGTCGAACATCTCCATGCCGCCGGGCACCGGCGCATCACCGGCCTGTTCGGCGCCAGCAGCGCCACCGGCGTGCAGCGTCGATCAGGGTTTGAGCATACCGCCGCGCGGCTGGGCATGGATGCGCAGGCGCTATCGGTGCCGCACGGCGCAGGCGAAACGCACAAGGCGGTGGCCACCATCATGGCCGGTGCGGGGCGACCCACTGCGCTGGTTGCCAGCAACGGCGTGCGGCTGATGGGTGTGCTGCGTGCCCTGCAGGAACTGGGCGTGTCCGTGCCTGGCGACGTGGCGCTGGCAGGGTTTGACAACGAGGACTGGATGGAGTTCGTCGGCGGCGGGCTGACCGTGGTGGAGCAGCCGGTAGAGGAAATCGGCCGCGCTGCGATGACGATGCTGTTCGAGCGACTGGAGCGGCCTGACGCCGCCGCCCGCCGAATGGTTCTGGCGGGCCGGCTCGTGGCGCGCGGATCCAGCGCCTATATTCAGGAGACAATCGCATGAAGCCCCCGATCGGCCGCGATACGCAGCTGTGCATGTCGCTGTCGGCACGGCCCGGAAATGCTGGATCGCTATTGCATAACCGCCTCTACGAACTGCTGGGGCTGGATTATGTCTACAAGTCGTTCAGCACCGCCGATCTGCCCGCGGCGGTGGGCGGCATTCGCGCGCTGGGGATCCGCGGCTGCGCGATTTCGATGCCGTTCAAGGAAGCGGTCATCCCGCTGATCGACGCGCTGGAACCGTCCGCCAGCGCGATTGACAGCGTCAACACCATCGTCAACGATGGCGGGCGGCTGACCGGCTACAACACAGACTTCACCGCAGTGCGCGATCTGCTGCTGGCGCGCGCGATCGATCCGGCCACGCCGTTCATCGTGCGTGGCAGCGGCGGTATGGCCAAGGCGGTAGTGGCCGCGCTGCGCGACTGCGGGTTCGATACCGGCGTGATCGTCGCGCGTAACGCCGACGCGGGGCAGGCGCTGGCAGCGCAATATGGCTACACATGGGCGGCGCAGATGCCGCACGCCGGCGCGCCGCTGCTGGTAAACGTCACCCCGCTGGGCATGGCCGGGCCAGATGCGGACGCGCTCAGCTTCGAGGCCGCGCACATCGCGGCGTGCGAAGTGGCGTTCGATGTCGTCGCGCAGCCTGCCGCCACCCCGTTCATCCGCGCCGCGCGCGCAGCGGGCAAGCGCACGATTTCCGGGGCCGAAGTGATCGTGCTGCAGGCGGTGGAGCAGTTCGTGCTGTACACCGGCATCCGCCCGGAGCCCGCCATGATCCGCGATGCCGCCACGCTGGCGCATGGGGCGCAGGTGGGTGAACTGGTGGCGTCCGTCAGCTGATCCCGGCTGCCTTAAGCTCGGCGCGCGCCCTGGCGAATTGCGCGGTGAACGTGGGGATTGCCATCAGCCGGTCCGCCACCAGCGCGCCAAGCAGCGCGCCGGCCACCACATCGCTGCGAAAATGCTGGCCGCACACGATCCGGGTCTGTGCATACGTGGCAGAGCGCGCCAGGATCGCCCCGGCCTTGGCCGGCACCAGCCGCGCCAGCACTTCGCCCATGGAAAACGCCATCGAGGCGTGGCCGCTGGGGTAGCTGGACAAGGGATCGTCGTTGCGCTCGCAGCTGCGCAGCGCGGGGTCGACAGCGTAAGGCCGGCGCCGTCGAAACTCCGCCTTCCCGCGATCGACCAGCGCCTTTTCGGTGGCGCGCGTCATTGCCAGCAACCGCGCGGTCTGCGGCAGCGTATTGAGATCGAAGCGCGGCCCCAGCGCGGCGGCAAAGATCGTCGCGTCGTGGGTCTTGCCGTCCAGCCGCGCTGCCGCCTCGTCGGCGGTGGAGCGGGCGTCCTGCGTTGCGTGGAGTTCCAGCAGCTCCACTTTGGCCTGGGTGCTGCCGGCCTGTGGCGGTGGGGGCAGCACCAGCGCGGGATCGAGGCCGGTTTCCAGCGGTGCCGGCTTTGCATCCACCAGCGCGGCGGCGAGGAAAACGACGATCGGCAGCATCAGAACCTCATCGTGACATCGGCGGTGAAGGCGCGCCCGGTCTGGTAGAAGTACTGGTCGAACGGCGCGGTCTTGCCGGTGGTGATACTCGTCACCCGCTTGGAATTGAACAGGTTTTCGATCTCGCCGCCGATCTGGAAGGGACCAATTTCGTATCGCGCGGAAAGGATCGCGGTGTTGTAGCCGGGGCTTTGGTAGACCGGACTGTCATAGGCGTTGCCCGCCACGGTCGATCCGGTGGGGGACACGAAGAACTGCTTGCCCACCCATTTGTCGATCAGCGAAAAGCGCACCGGGCCGGATTTCACCAATACGCCGCCCGCCGCCGTCCATTCGGGCGCCTTGGCGACCTGCTGGCGGATCACACCGGGATTGTCGGTCTTGGCGTAATTGCGCGAACCGTTGGCGAACACCGCGATGCCCATCGGGAAGGCGTAGGTGATCTGCCCCTCCACGCCTTTGTACTGCACCGCGCCCTGGTTGATAAACACCGTGCCTTCGCCCGGAACGGTGGAGGTGAACGAGGCGAACTTGTTGCTGAAGTCGATCTTGTAGACGTCGGCATCGAAGCTGAGGCTGCGGCCGTGATAGACCACGCCCGCCTGATAATTGGTCGAGCGTTCGGGCGCGACCGTGGAAAGCTGCGGGTTGGCCACATACAGCACGCTTAGCGGCGGGGCGAGGAAGCCGCGCGCATACTGGGCATAGACCGCCACCTGCTTGGTTACCGCATAGTTCACCGTGGCGAAGGGCAGGTCGGCGGAGTAGGTGCTGCTCAGTTGCTGGGCGTAGCGCGTGGTCTGGTTGTAATCGGCATCGATCTGGCGGGTGAAATCGACATGCTTGTAGCCCGGCGTGATCGTGAGGCCGGGCAGGGGCCGCAATTCCAGCTCGACGAATTCCTCGGCCTGGTTGGTATGGCTGTGCTGGTCGAACTTGATGTTGCGGGGCGTGGCAGCGCCAGTGTCAGGATCGGTCACCGCCTTTTCAACATAGTTGGGCGCGCCGGTCAGCAGGTTCACGTCGCGCTGCTGGCGATAGGTGTTCGACCATTCGATCCAGGTGCCGGCGGTCAGGCTGCCGAACCCGAAGTCCAGCCGCGCCTTGGCGATGTCGCCGAACACGCGGTACTTGTTAGTCTTGGTGTAGCCGGGCACGCCCGCCACCGCTTTGCCGCCGGGCGTCAGCGTCACCACGTTGGCCGCCGCGATCTGCGCGGGCGTGGCGGTGGCGTATAGGGTGGGATCGTTGCCGGACAGCGTCTCGTTGTCGTAGCTGTAAGTGTAGGCGCGGTTCTCGAACGTGGAGCCGGGCGCAATGTTGGCTTCGAACTTCACCAGCTCGAAGTCGGTGGTCTTGTGGGTGTGGTTGTACTTGTAATAGTTCTGCGAACCGGGATCATCGTTTAGGCTGAAATACTTGCCGTACTGCGCCACCTGGCTGAGTGTCACGCCGTCGTTGTCAGGCTGGTTGAACGAATTTTCGTTATAGGTCGCCAGCAGCGTCAGCTTCGCGTCCGGCCCGATCGGGATCGCCACTTTGCCGAACACGTTGTTGGAATGAAACGGGCTGTACGTGCGCGCGCCGTCCGATGCCACATGCTGGGCGCTGAGCACCACTTCGGTGCCGCCAAGCCTGTCGATCGCGCCGGACTGGGCCAGCGCGCGCAGCAGATAGGTGTTCCAGCTGCCGTAGGTGCCCTTCACCTCGATCCCGGCGTCATCGCGTGTCGCGCGGCTGAACAGGTTCATGTTCCCGCCGAATGTTGCCTGCCCCAGCTGGCTGGCGTTGCCCGGCCCGCGATCGACGACCAGCGTCTCTATCGTGTTGGACGGGAAGAACGTGTTGGAGTGGTGCGACGGGTCGTTGGTGTCGCCAAACGGCACGCCGTCATAGGTGATGTTGAACTCGCCGTCCTGGAAGCCGCGGATCTGCGCTTTCGATTCGGACAGGCCCGACCCGTTGGCATTGCCCGAGATCGAGACACTGGGCGAGATCAGCGCGATCTGGTTGAAGTCCGCCGTGGCGGGCAGCGAATCCTCGATGAAGCTGCGCGATACGATCGATTGCGGCTGGGTTGCCTGTAGCGAGGCGGTGACCGGCGCGAGGGTATTCGGGCGGGTCGCAGTCACCTCGATGTTGGAGCCTTCGGCGATGCCGGTGCCGTCCGCATCGCTTGACGCGGCGGCAGTGGCAGGCGCATCGCTTGCAAAGGCGGCGGTGGCGGTCATCCCAAGCACGAGAGCAAGCGCGCTCGTCCCCGCGCGCAGGGCGCGGGCGATCGTTACGTCGGTCATATCAGAAAATTCCCGGCCCCTATCGGCTGGGCAGGCGATTACTGCGCCGCCGTGACAGTTTTGTTGCGGGTAAACGGCCAGACAGCAACATTACGAAGATGTAATGAAACGGGCGGGTGACGGCGTTTGGCAACGCTGCGTTATCGCCCATGCCATCAGCCCTAGTGCAATTGCCCGCGCGCGGTTAGAGCATGGCGGATGAATCGTCCCGCGCTTGTCATCACCCGCTCACTTTTCGTGTTTTCGCTGCTGTATGGTGGGCTCGTCGTGCTGGCGGGCGTGCTGGGCACCAAGCTGGCGTCGCTGGGCCACTGGCCGGTGCTGGGCGACCTGGCTGTGGAATCCGGCATTTTCGCGTTTCTGCTGCTGGTCGTGCTGTCCAGCGCGGTGGCCGAACTGCACGGCGCCGCCACCGCCAACCGGCTGGTGCGCTTCGGCTTCATCCCGCTCATCGTCTCGATGCTGCTGCTGACTTTCGTGATCCACGTAGTGCCGCCCGCCGCCTTCTGGCACGATCAGGACGCCTATGCCCGGCTGCTGGGCCAGGGCGCGCGCATGCAGTTTGCCGGGCTGATTTCCTACGGCGTGTCGCAAACGCTCAACGTCTATCTGTTTTCCCGCCTGTCGCAGGGTAAGGGCCGGCTCCTGATGGTGCGCGCCTGGATCGCCAGCATGCTGTCGCAGGTGATCGACACGGTGCTGTTCATCACCATTTCGTTCGTGGGAACGGGCGTGCCGCTGGCCAACATCATGGAAGGGCAGATCATCTCCAAGCTGGTGCTGTCCACGATCATGGTGCCGCCGTTCATCTGGTTCTTCGTGAAGTTGGGCCGCCGCCTGGACGCCTAAGCGCAGTCACGGTCAGAAAAATCACGCGAATCGGGTTCAAAATCCCGCGCAGCCGCGTAAAGCGCGTGACATGTCCAATCCGCATCACGCCGCCCTCCTGGCCAAGGCCGCAACCCTCGTCGATGCGCTGCCGTATATGCAGCGATATGCAGGCGCGACGTTCGTGGTGAAGTACGGCGGCCATGCGATGGGCGATCCCGAAAAGGCGCGCGACTTTGCCGAGGACGTGGTGTTGCTCAAAGCGGTGGGCATCAACCCGGTGGTGGTGCACGGCGGCGGCCCGCAGATCGGTGCGATGCTCAAGACCATGGGCGTGGAAAGCAGCTTCGTGGATGGCCTGCGGGTGACCGACAAGGCCACCGCCGACGTGGCGGAGATGGTGCTATGCGGGGCGATCAACAAGGAGATCGTGGGCTGGGTGGCCAAGGCCGGCGGGCGCGCGATGGGCATTTCGGGCAAGGACGGCGGCATGGTCACCGCGCGCAAGGTGCAGCGCACGCGCAAGGATCCGGGCAGCCTGATCGAGGAAGTGGTCGACCTGGGTTTCGTGGGTGAGCCCGAAACGATCGACATTTCGGTGATCGAGACGATCTCGTCCGCCGGGATGATCCCGGTGATCGCGCCGATCGCCTCGGGCGTCGATGGGTCCACCTACAACGTCAACGCCGACACCATGGCCGGTGCTATCGCGGCGGCGCTGGGCGCATCGCGGCTGTTCCTGCTGACCGACGTTACCGGCGTGCTCGACAAGCAGGGCAACCTGCTGACCGACCTGACCCCTGCGGACATCGCAGGGCTGAAGGCGGACGGGACGATCTCGGGCGGCATGATCCCGAAGCTGGAGACCTGCATCCACGCGGTGGAGGCGGGCTGCGAGGCCGCCGTTGTACTTGACGGGCGGGTTTCGCATGCCATGCTGCTTGAAATATTCACGCAGGAAGGCGCGGGCACTCTGATCCGCGCCGCCTGACCTTCGGGCGAGAGGCGAGCGAACTGAAAGGCATTCCTGAACCCATGCGAACCAAAGCCGCCCCCCGCTTGCTGTATGGGACCGCCCTGCTGTGCTCCGCCGCGCTGCTGCTTTCCGCCTGCGACAAGACCGGCAGCCAGCCCGCTGCGCTGGCAAGCACCAGCGCCGGTGCCGATGGCGATCGGGTCACCGCCGCTCCCAGTGATGGCGTGGCCGATGTCGCCGCCGCGCCGACTGACTCCGCGGCGTCTCCTACAGTCGCCCTGGATACCGGCGCGCTGACCGAGCGGCGCGATCCCGAACGTGTGCTACGCTACTACGTAACCGCGGTGCGTGAGGGGAATTGGGCCGCCGCCGCCAAGGTGTGGAGTTCGGATGCGCAGATGACGCCTGAAAAACTGGCGGCGCAGCTGGGCGGCAAGGCCGGGGCCAAACTTGCGGTCGGCAAGGGCGATATGGATGGGGCGGCAGGCTCCAGCTATTACGAAGCGCCGGTCGTGGTGGACTTTGCTGACGGGCAGCCCTCGCGGCGCGGCACCATCGTGCTGCGGCGCGTGAACGATGTGCCCGGCGCCAGCGAGGAACAGTTGACCTGGCGGATCGAGCGGACGTCCACTTTAAGCCAGTAAGCCCCGGTCGGTCTTTGGGCGTCGCCGGTGGACGCGCTCTTGCGGCGGCTGGTCGTGGTCGGCTATCAGCACTTCGAAGATTACCCGAAACATCGCAGCCCGCCATCCGGCGGTGCCCGAACATGACTTATTTGCAGCATTAGGAGCCGCCACGTTGCTGTTCATCACGCTTTACGAGATCATATCGTATCTCATCAACATCATCGTCTTCGTGGTGATCGTGCAGTTCGTGCTCAGCCTGCTGATCGCGTTCAACGTGGTCAACATGCACAACCAGTTCGTATCGGCGATTTACACCGCGCTTAACGCCATTCTCGAACCGTTGCTCCGCCCGATTCGCCGGATCATGCCCAACACCGGCGCGATCGATTTTTCACCGATGGTGCTGATCATCGGCCTCACAATCCTGCAGATCATCTTCGCCAACCTGGCCCGGGCCTACGCCTGATGGGCCAGGCGGCCATCATCGACGGAAAGGGCTTTGCCGAAGGCCTGCGCGCGCGCGTGGCCGATTGCGCCGCCGCGTTCACGCACAAGGCGGGGCGCAAGGCCGGCCTTGCCGTGGTGCTGGTGGGGGAAGACCCGGCAAGCCAGGTCTATGTGCGCAGCAAGGGCAAGCAGACCGTGGCGTGCGGGATGGCAAGCTTCGAGCACACGCTTCCCGCCGATGCGGACGAAGCGCAGTTGCTGGGGGTCGTGGACCGGCTGAACCGCGATCCGGCGGTAGACGGCATTCTGGTTCAGCTGCCGCTGCCCGCGCACATGGACGAGCAGAAGGTGATCGCCGCGATCAACCCGGACAAGGACGTGGATGGCTTCCACGTCGTCAATGTCGGGCGGCTGGCGACCGGACTTCCCGGCTTCGTGCCCTGCACGCCGCTGGGGTGCATCATGCTGCTCCAGCACACACTGGGCTCGCTCGCCGGGCTGAATGCGGTGGTCATCGGGCGCTCCAACATCGTCGGCAAGCCGATGGCGCAGCTGCTCCTGGCGCAAAGCTGCACCGTTACCATCGCGCACAGCCGCACGCGTGACCTGTCCGAGGTGGTGCGCCGCGCCGATATCGTGGTGGCGGCGGTGGGCCGTCCGGATATGGTCAAGGCCGATTGGCTCAAGCCCGGCGCCACCGTGATCGACGTGGGGATCAACCGCGTGCCGGGCGCGGAAGCCGGCAAGACCCGGCTGGTGGGCGACGTTGATTTCGCGTCCGCCAGCACGGTTGCCGGGGCGATCACGCCGGTGCCGGGCGGGGTGGGGCCAATGACCATCGCGGTGCTGCTGCGCAACACCATCGTGGCCGCGCACCGCAACGCCGGGCTGGCCTTCGACGAGAGCGCGCTGTGAAGCGGCGCGCTGTCGGCGCGGGGCTCACGGCCCTGATGCTGGCGGCAACCGCGCTGGCGGGGCCGGCGCACGCTGAACGCAAACGACCGGTGGCGCCGGGAACCGGTACGGCGAACCCCAGCGCCCTCATCGCCACCGAAATCGCCTTTGCCCGCATGGCGCGCGAAAAAGGCCAGTGGACCGCCTTCGCCGCCTTCGCCGACGATGCCGCCGTGATGTTTGAGCCTGAGCAGGTCCAGGCCAAAGCGTGGCTGAAACGCCAGAAGAACCCGCCCGTCCCGGTGCAGTGGGAAGCCTATCAGGTGTGGATGAGCTGTGACGGCGCGATGGGCGTGACCAAGGGCGGGTGGACGCAAGGCGCGTCGGACGGCTGGTTCACCACCATCTGGCAGCGGCAGAAGAAGGGCACGTACCGCTGGGTGCTTGACCACGGGGAAACGCTGGCAACCCCACCCGCCGCGCCGGACATGCTGTCAGCCAAAGTCGCCAGTTGCGCCGGCAAGCCCAGCCTGCCCGATGCCGCTCCTACCGATCCCGCCACCCAGAGCGGCGGCGCATCGGCAGACCGGACGCTGCGCTGGCGCGCCTCGGTAACCGGCCCGGACCATCGCCGGCAGGTTACGGCGTGGCTGTGGAACGGGCTGGCTTACGATGCAGTGGTAACCGACATGGTGGTGCCCACGCCGTAAGGGGCAGGCTCTTTGGCGAGCCGCCTCAGTCCGGCTTCCAGCCGATCTCGGCTGCGGCCGCGGACTTGGGAATGTCAGTCAGCGCCTCGTTCACCGTGATCGTTTCACCAGGTGCAAGCTGGTGCTTGGCGGGCACCACTTCCTTTTCGTAGACGATCGTTTCACGCCGATCACGCAGCACCACCAGCAGCGAGGGCACGGACCGGGTCTGCGCGCCGATGTTGGTGATCGTACCGCTGACGCTGAAGAATTCGGTGCCGTCGGGCAGGGGCTTGCGATCCTGCCGGCTGCGCGGAAAATCGAGCTTGAGATCGGGCTGCACGCGCTGGAACGTGGCGCGGGGCAGGGGCAACCAGTCCGGCAGACCACCGGCGACTATGGCCCCGGCCAGCCCCAGCATGGCGATGGCGAAGGCTACCGCCGCCCAGGTGCCGATCTTGGTCCAGTTGCGGCGCGGGCGAAACGGGGGCGAAAAGTCGAAGCTGGACGGCCCTTCGTCGGCGTAAGGGCGGCTGGCGGTATCATCGTAATATCCCGCCGCGCCGCGCGGTGGCGTGGTGAACGCAGCGCCCGGCGCCGGGGTGGCTGCGGCCGGCACGGCAACCGCAGGGCGCGCGGCCGACGGCGCCATGGCCGGCGTCGCTTCTGCATGGCCGCGCGGGGCAGGCTCGTACCCGTCCTGGAACCAGCTGTGCCGGCACTTGGCGCAGCGTACCGTGCGGCCTTCCACGCCGATGGCGCTATCCGGAACGGCATAGCGCGTCGAGCAGGCGGGGCAGGCGATGATCATGCTACCAGTCATAAGCACGCCTTGCGCCTGTGCTACAAGCACTTGGCCTGTGGACTCGTGCCGCGATGGCCTTTTTTCCACATGCAAGGATGCGTATAGGGGCGATGTCGTCCGTTCGGCCCGACATAACAGCATATTGGCGAGCATGAGCGCGGACGGCGAGATCATCCACTTCGACAATGTCGGCCTGCGCTACGGCACCGATCGCGAGGTGTTGAGCGACCTGACGTTCAGCCTGCATGCCGGGCGGTTCTATTTCCTGACCGGGGCGAGCGGCGCGGGCAAGACATCGCTGCTGCGCCTGCTGTATCTGGCGCAGCGCCCGTCGCGCGGGGCGATCCGCATGTTCGGCACCGATGCCATCACCCTGCCGCGCAGCCGCCTGCCGATGATGCGGCGGCGCATCGGCGTGGTGTTCCAGGATTTCCGGCTGGTGGGCCACTTGTCCGCGTTCGATAACGTGGCGCTGCCGCTGCGCGTTGCCGGCCATGCCGAGCGTGATCTGGCCGGCCCGGTGCGCGACATTCTGGAATGGGTGGGTTTGACTGAGCGGATCGATGCGAGGCCCGCCACCTTGTCCGGAGGAGAGCAGCAGCGCGTGGCCATCGCCCGCGCCGTCATCGCCCGCCCGGCGATGCTGGTGGCCGACGAGCCGACCGGCAACGTCGACCCGGAAATGGCCGCCAAGCTCATCCGCCTGTTCGAGATGCTCAACCGGCAGGGCACTACCGTGGTGGTCGCCACGCACGATGTGGACCTGCTGCGCCGCGTGCCCGCCAGCCTGATCATGCGGCTGGACAAGGGGCGGCTGTCCGATCCCACCGGCGCGCTGCGCTATCCCCCGCGCCGGCCCTCGTGATGGCAGGCGGCGTGAAGATGCGTGGCAGGTTGACGGCGGGGGGGCGGGTCGAACTGATCCCGCAAGGGCGCATGGCCGGGCCGATGCCGTGGGTGATCGCGATCATGGTGGCGATGACCGCGATCGCGCTGGCCGCCGGGCTCACGCTGGGCAACGCGGTATCCAACGCCCGGGCGGAGATCGAAGGCGGCGTGACCGTGCAGATCCTGGAGCCGCGCGCCGATGTGCGCGCGGCGCAAGCAGCCCGTGCGGTGGCCGCGATCGGCACCGTGCCGGGCGTTGCCGGGTTGCAACAGGTGCCCCAGGCGCAACTGGATGCGCTGATCGAGCCGTGGCTGGGCACCGGGATCACCGATGCCGCAGGCTCAGCGATCCCCGTCCCCGCGCTGATCGACGTGCGGCTGAAAGGGCCGGCCACGGCTGCGCAATTGGCCGCGCTCACCCGCGCGGTGATCCCGGTTGCGCCTTCGGCCCGGATCGATGCGCAGTCCAATTGGCTGAAGCCGGTGTTCGATGCGATGGTATCGCTGCAACTGCTGGCCATCGCCATCGTGGCGCTGCTCGCCGGCGCGCTGGCCGCGGCGGTGCTGCTGGCGGCGCGCTCCGCGCTGGGCGCGAATCGCGATACGATCGAGATTGTGCACCTGCTGGGTGGCACCGATGCGCAAGTGGCGCGCGTGTTCCAGCGCTCCATCGGCTACGATGCGACCGGCGGCGGCACTGTGGGGCTGGCGCTGGCGCTGGTGGTGATCCTGGCGCTGGGCCGCCGCTTCGCGGGTCTGGGCGCGGGCTTGATAGACAGCGGCGCGCTGGTGTGGAGTGATTGGCTGCTGCTGGCGCTGGTGCCGATCCTGGCAACGCTGCTGGCGATGCTCACCGCGCGGCTCACCGTTCTGCATGCCCTGCGAAAGATGCTGTAACGCGCGCGAACACCTATATAGCGTAGCATCATGTTTCGCCGCATCGTCGCTTCCCTCGTGCTGATCTGGGCCTTCGGGTTCCTGTGGTTCGCCGTCGCGCTGCCTGGGCCTTTACCCGGCAGCGTGCGCACGGATGCGATCATCGTGCTGACCGGCAGCCAGGGGCGCATCGAACACGCCGTCGCCATGCTGGAAGCGGGCAAGGCGCCGGACCTCCTCGTTTCGGGCGTGGACCGGGAAGTGCGTCCCAAGGAATTTGCCGTGCAGTTCAAGGTGCCGGCCCGGCTGATGCGCTGCTGCGTAACGTTAGGCTACCGCGCGTATGATACGCGCTCCAACGCGATCGAGGCGGCGCAATGGGCGGCGGAGCGCAATGCGAAGTCGGTGCGCATCGTCACGGCGGACTGGCACATGCGCCGCGCCGCGCTCGAACTGGGCCGCGCATTTCCCGATACCGTGCGGCTGGAATGGGATGCGGTGCCATCGCACCCAACGTTCGGCACGCTGTTTCTGGAATATCACAAGCTGCTGGCCCGCGCCGTGCTGAACCTGTGGGATATGATGTGAACGATACCCCTGCCGCACCTAAGCACGCGCGCTCGACGCCAGGTGATGTCCTGCGCTCGCTGGTGTTCTACGCCGCGTTTTATCTGGGCACCGTGGTGATGGTGATCGCCTGCTTCGTGGCGTCGCTGCTGGGGGATGAGGCGCTGCGGCGCACGGTGCGGGGCTGGTCGCGCATGCACCGCTGGATGGCGCGGTATATCCTGGGCATCCGCATCACGATCGAAGGCGATCTGCCGGACGAAGGCGTGCTGGTGGCGATCAAGCACGAAAGCTTCTTCGAGGCGATCGACCTGCCCGCGCAGATGCATGAGCCCGCGCCGTTTCCCAAGGCCGAACTGGCGGAAATTCCCGGCTGGGGCTGGGCCGCGCGCCGCTATGGCGCGGTCGTCGTCCAGCGCGGTGAGGGGGCCAAGGCGCTGCGGGCGATGGTGACCAGCGCGCGCGGGTTCGCCGCGCAGGGCCGGCCGCTGGCGATCTTCCCTGAAGGCACTCGCGTGCCCACCGGCCAGCGCCCACCGCTGCAGGCCGGGTTTGCCGGCCTGTACAAACTGCTCGCGCTGCCGGTGGTGCCGGTGGCGGTGAACAGCGGGCGATTGTATCACCGCCGCTGGAAAAAGCCGGGCCTGATCACCCTGCGCGTGGGGAACCGCATCGAACCGGGCCTGCCGCGCGAAGAGGTGGAAGCGCGCGTGCACGCCGCGATCAACGCGCTGAACATCTAGGCCGGCGCCCGATCAAGCCGTAGATCCGCGCATCAGCCTTTAAGGATTGCGCTTGATCGCTGCCGCCGCGATGATGCCGGCATGGACTTCATGAAATGGATCAGCTCGCTCGACGAAATCCTTTACGAGGTGGCGAGCTGGTTGTTGTTCTTTCCCCTTACGCTCTATCGCGCGGTGGTGCGTCCGCTTGTGATGATGGAGTATGCGGACGAGCAGTTGTTGCTGCCGCAGGAAGATCAATACTCCGCGGCCTTGAGCCCGCCTTTGTTCCTCGCGCTGTCGCTGCTGCTCTCGCACAGCTTTTCAATGGCGCTGGGCCAGTCCGATGCGATCATCGCCGATACGCGGGGCCTGGCTGGCCTGGTCAACGATCAGGCAAGCGAACTTGCGCTGCGGATCGTCGTGTTCGCCGGGTTTTCCCTGTTCGCCGCGACCCGGCTGGTCAGAGTGCGCGGGCTGCCGATCGACCGGAAATCGCTGCAAACCCCGTTTTACGCCCAATGCTATCCCACGGCGATATTTGCGCTGTTCATGGGTATTGGGATCAGCCTTATGATCATTCCCGGAACGGCCACGATAACGGCGGGGGCGGTTATCGCTGTTGCAAGCATCGTTAACTATTTTGTCATCCAGATGCGCTGGTTTCGTAAAAATTTGGGCATCGGATATTTACGATCTTTCGGACATGTAGTGATCTTCCTTATTGAAAGCATCACGCTTTTAGTCATTGTATGTATTTTGCTATCGCGTTAGATTTGCACGAAATAGTGCAAGGGGATGTTCATGCGTGCACTGGCGATAACTATCGTTGCGTTTGCAGGGTGCGTTGCTTCGCACCAGGCCTTTGCACAGACGCCGCCCGATGTATCCGATCTGGTGGGAGCCCGGGGTGCGGGGGGCGAAACGCAGCTGGAAGCGCGGGGCTATCGGTTCGTCACGACCAACACGGTACGTGACACGAAATGGTCCTTCTGGTGGAGCGAGCGGCAGCGCCAATGCATCTCGGTGGCCACCAGCGATGGTCGATACGCCAGCATAATCACCGTGCCTGCAGCCAATTGCCGCACTGCTGCCGACACGTCAGGCGCGCGGGCTTATGCGCCGCAAGCCAATGGCGGCGCCCGGATCGACCTGGTGTGCATCGGCGCAGGCACTGGACCTGCAACGCAGAGCACGTCCGATTATCGCTACAATTCCAAGACGCGCAAATTCGAGTATGGACGCGAGACGACGCTGGGCCGCGCAGCGTTTTCAGCCGACGCGGAAATCGAGATTTCAGGCGAATCTGGCCGCATTCGTCTTGCCGGGCCGTTGGTGTCGCCCATCCATTCGGGAGGATCGGATGGCTGGTGGCCGATCAGCGGGCTGATGGTAACGCCCGACCGCATCACCGGCCAGTATCGCATGAACGGACTGAACAAGCCGCGGATCGACTACAATCGCCGCACCCGCGTGTTGCACATTCAGGCCACTACCGAATTTACCGGACGATGCGAGGAACAATAGCAATTCGGGGGTCGCTCTGGCGCCCCCTCACCCCGGCACTTCCGTAACCTCTACCGTCTGCGAAATCATCTCCACGTAGCCGAAGCTGGACAGGAACGAGACGTCCGCCGCGTCGCGGCCGATGCCGATCTTGGCGATGCGGTCGGGGGCGGACATGCCGGTGGCGTCCACCATGTGCCACATCCCGTCCAGGAACACTTCGGCCACCGCGTGAAAATCCTGTGGGTCCACGCCAAGGCCGTAGACGCTGGCGAAGCGGGCAGGGATCGCGCTGGCCCGCGCCAGCGAGATCATCAGATGCGTGTAATCGCGGCATACGCCCCGCCCGCTCTGAAACGTGTCGATCGCGGTGGTATAGGCATCGCTGGAGCCCGGCTCGTAGGTCAGGTTCGTCTCCAGCCAGTCCCGCATCGCGGCTATCCGCTGGCCGCCCTTCAGGTGACCGAATTCGCCCTCCACGAAGTCCAGGAAGGTGTCCGACTGGCAATAGCGCGAGGGCATCATGTAATCGACCGTCTCGCCAGGCAGCTGGTGCGGCGGCACCGCGTCCAGGCTCGCCACGTCAGCCAGATAGCGATCGACTTCGACGGTCGCCTCGTAGCGCACCTTGAGCGGGGCGGCGATGCGCAGCCAGATACGCTCGCCGATGTTGGCCTGCGCGGCGATGCGGGCAAAATGCTCAACTGGCGGCAGGTCGATATGTGCGTGGATCACGCGTTGTTCGGGGATCATCGCCGCTTCGATCTGTAGCATCACGTCCACGGCATCGTGAACGGCGTAATCAAGGGTCGTCACGATGGAAAGCTGCATGGGGAAGCGGGTATCCTGATTGGCGAAGGGCACGGACCGGAGGGTGGAATACGCAGGATCGGCCCAGGCTCCCACGCGGGCCGAAAAAGCTGATCAGGGTGAAGTCTGTGTCGCCTTGGCGCCATCATGATCACCGCGACCGAAATCGGGCCGGGCATCGTCCTGCCCTTCCTCGATGATCGAACGGCGGATGGCGCGGGTGCGGGCGAAATGTTCGAAAAGCTGCTCGCCATCCCCCACCCGGATCGCGCGTTGCAGCGCGGTCAGGTCTTCGGTGAAGCGTTGCAGCATGGTCAGCACCGCCGCCTTGTTGGACAGGAACACATCGCGCCACATGGTGGGATCGGACGCAGCGATGCGCGTGAAATCGCGAAAGCCCCCCGCCGAATACTTGATGACTTCGCCCTGCGTCACGTCTTCCAGATCGGAGGCGGTGCCCACGATCGTATAGGCGATCAGGTGCGGCAGGTGGCTGGTGACGGCCAGCACCAGATCGTGATGCTCGGGCGTCATGATCTCGACGTTGGCGCCCAGCGCTTCCCAGAAGGCCACCAGCTGCGATAGCTTTACCATGTCCACTTTGTCCGGCGGCGTGACGATGCACCAGCGGTTGCGGAACAAGTGCGCAAAGCCAGCGTCCGGGCCGGAATTTTCAGTGCCGGCAACCGGATGCGCGGGGATAACCGTATGGTCCGGCAGCGCTGCGGTGAGCGCCTCGGCGATCGCCTGCTTCGACGAGCCGACATCGCTGACGAGCGCGTTGGCGGGCAAGGCATCGCGCACCTGCTCGGCAGCGAAGCCCATCACGCCGGGCGGCACGCAGAAGATCACCAGATCGGCATCGCGCACCGCATCGGCTGCAGTGTCGCACACGGTATCCACCAGCTGGCGCTGCCCGGCTCGGGCGCGGTGCTCGGCGGACAAATCATAGCCGGTGGTGCGCGCGTGTGGCAGGTATTCGCGGATCGCCAGCCCGATCGAGCCGCCCTGCAGGCCAAGGCCGATGATGGCGATGCTGGCAAACGTCATTTCGCGGCGTCCGCCATCTCGGCCAGCGCATCTGCGATCGCGTCCATATCGTGCGCGGCACCGATGGTGATACGCAGCGCGTGGGGCAGGCCCTGGCTTGGCAGCCAGCGCACGATGTAGCCGCGATCCGCCAGCCCCTCGAACGCTGCCTCAGCGCTCAGCGCGCCCTCGAACAGCACCAGCACGAAGTTGGCTTGGCTGGGCAGGGGGCGCAGGCCGTGATTGCCCAGCGCTTCCAGCCGGGTGACGAAGCGGGCGCGCTCATCCCGGTTGTGGACGCGGCTGGCTTCCACGAATGCGGTATCGCCCAGCGCCGCCAGTGCCATCGCCTGGCCGGTGGCGGACACGTTGAACGGCCCGCGAATGCGGTTGAGCGTGCCGATCAGGCCCGGTGCGCCGGTGGCCCAGCCGATCCGTTCTCCGGCAAGGCCGAAGATCTTGGAGAAGGTGCGCGTCACCAGCACGTTGTCGTGCGCGGCGGACAGCGCCAGCGCGCCATCGGCGTCTTGCGGCGCGACATATTCGGCATAGGCCTGGTCGATGACCAGCACCACGTCAGACGGCAGCCCGGCATGCAGGCGCGCAATTTCGCCGCCCGGCAGGTAAGAGCCGGTGGGGTTGTTGGGGTTGGCGACGAACACCACGCGGGTGCGCTCGCTCACCAGTGCCAGCAGCGCGTCAACGTCGGTGCCGTAATCGGCGTGCGGCGCCACCACCGGCGTCGCGCCGCAGCGCCGTGCGGCGATGTCGTACACCGAAAAGCCGTAGCGCACGTAGATTACCTCGTCGCCCGGCCCCGCATAGCCTTGGGCGATCAGGTTGAGCAGTTCGTCCGAACCGGTGCCCATCACCACGCGCGCCGGGTCGATGCCGTGGGCCGCGCCGATGGCTTCGCGCAGGGCGGTGCTGTCCGGATCGGGGTAAAGCGCTGGGGCCTGCGCGCGTGCGGCAAGGGCAGCCGGGCTGGTGCCGAGCGGATTTTCGTTCGCCGACAGCTTGATGAGGCGCTGGCCGTCCGCCCCGGTGGAGCGCCCCGGAACATAGGCATGGATCGCCGAAATCCAGGGCTTGGGTTCAGGGCCGGCGGTGGTGGTGATCGTTTCGGGCATGACGGGGCGCCCATACCCCAGCAAGGCCGCTAATGACAGGGGCGGATTGAATCCCTAATGGCTGGCCCTTAACTGGCGAAACGATCATGGCCCCCGCGCAACCCATCCCCACGCAGAACCGCGTTCTGGACCTCGACATGCCGCTGTTTCTCGACGGTGGGCAAAGCCTTGCGTGCCCGCGCATCGCGTACGAAACATGCGGCACGCTCAACGCGGCCAGGGACAACGCGATCTTCATCTGCCACGCGCTGACCGGCGATCACTACGTGGTGTCCAACCATCCCAAGACCGGCAAGCCCGGCTGGTGGGTGCGCATGGTGGGGCCGGGCAAGCCGATCGACACCGACCGCTACTTCGTGATCTGCGCCAACGTCATCGGCTCGTGCATGGGATCGACCGGGCCGGCCAGCCTCTCGCCCGATGGGCAGCCGTGGGGCATGCGCTTTCCGGTCATCACCATCCGCGACATGGTGAAAGGCCACATCGCCGTGCTGGACGCGCTGGGGATCGACGCGCTGCATGCCGTGGTCGGCGGATCGATGGGCGGGATGCAGGCGTTGAGCCTCGCCGCCAACTTCCCCGAGCGCACCCGCGCGGTGCTGGTGCTGGCGTCCACCGCACGCCACTCCGCGCAGAACATCGCCTTCCACGAAGTGGGCCGCCAGGCGATCATGGCCGACCCGGAATGGCGGGACGGGGACTATTACGCGTTTGGCAAAGGCCCGGAAAAAGGCCTGTCCGTGGCGCGCATGGCCGCGCACATCACGTATCTGTCCGAGGCGGGGCTCACCGAAAAGTTCGGCCGCCGCCTGCAGAACCGCGAGGAAAAGACGTTCGGGTTCGACGCCGATTTCCAGATCGAATCGTACCTGCGCTATCAAGGCCTGTCGTTTACCGACCGGTTCGACGCCAATTCGTACCTCTACATCACCCGCGCGATGGATTACTTCGATCTGGCCGAGGAGCACGGCGGCCTGCTCGCCAACGCGTTTGCCCGGTCGAAAGCGCGCTACTGCCTGGTCAGCTTCGATACCGACTGGCTGTATCCCACCGCCGAATCGCGCAACGTGGTCCACGCGCTCAACGCGGCCGGGCACCCGGTCAGCTTCGTGGAACTGTCCGCCCCGTTCGGCCACGATTCCTTCCTGCTGGATGTGCCCGCGCTCGACCGGGTGGTGCAGGGGTTCCTGGGATGAACGCCGCGCACAAACAGGGCCTGCGCCCCGATCTTGCGGTAATCGCAGACAACGTGGCCCCGCGCGCCAGCGTGCTGGACGTGGGCTGCGGCGACGGCACCTTGATGCAGGCCCTGCGCGACGGGCAGGGCTGCGCCACACGCGGCATGGAGCTGGACGGGCCGAACGTGGGCGCGTGCGTCGCCAAGGGCCTGTCCGTGATCCAGGGCGATGCCGACCGCGACCTCGCCTTCTATCCCGACAAGTCGGTGGACTACGCGATCCTCTCGCAAACCCTGCAGACCACGATGCGCCCCGACGTGGTGCTGGAGGAATTGCTGCGCATCGGCCGCAAGGCCTTCGTCAGCTTCCCCAACTTCGCCCACTGGCGCGTGCGCACGTCGCTGTTGTGGAACGGCCGCATGCCGGTAACGCGCCTGCTGCCGGTGGCGTGGTACGAAACCCCCAACATCCACCACCTCACCATCAACGACTTCCGCGCCCTGCTGCGCGAACGCGGGATCACCGTGGAGGGGCAGTGGTTCCTGTCCGGCGACACCCGGTGCAGCGCGGCGGCGGCGAATTTCCGGGCGGAACATGCGGTGTTCTTGCTGGCACGGGGGTGAGGCGACTGAGGACTGAGGACTGAGGACTGAGGACTGAGGACTGAGGACGGCTCTATCCATACTGCGCGCGGCAGCGCTCAGGCGCGGCGCGAGCTTGGACGAGGCACCAACTGATCCAGAGCGTCGGCGTTGTCTCGGCCCCATCCATACAAAAGCTCTACCGGTTCCACAAATCGCAGGCCAAGTTCTGTCAGGCGATATTCGACCATGGGCGGTATCGCGCTGTGCACGTGCCGGCTGAGCAGTCCGCTGACTTCCATGTCACGAACCGTCTGGGTCAGCATTTTCTTGGAGATGCCCGGCAGACTGCGCAATAGCACGCCGGTGCGGGCGGCACCCCCGTGGCGGGCATGCAGCGTATGCAGGACCATGCTGGTCCATTTCGTGGCAAACAGTTCAAGCACGCGCCGCGGTGCACAGTCTTCCCGCCATTCATCGTCGGGCGTTTGTGGCTGCATATGGTTACCTTCAGGTGCCTGGGGTCGTGAACGGTGCCGTCTAGACCGAGCGTAAGCCAATGCCTAGTTCGGATCATACAAGGAGATGATCATGACGAAAACCGCATTGGTGGTAGGCGCGAGCGGTATCGCTGGCAGTGCAACGGCGACGCTTTTGCTCGACCACGGCTGGACGGTCCACGGTTTGGCGCGCCGACCCACCGGCCAGGTTGGGGTGCAACCCGTCGTGGCCGATCTGCAGGACCGGGCCGGGACAGCCGAAGCACTGCGCGCTATCGATCCCGATGCCGTGTTTATTTCAACCTGGCTGCGGCAGGACAGCGAGGCGGAGAATATCCGCGTCAATTCCGCCATGGTTCGAAATCTGCTGGACGGATTGCCCAAGTCCGGCGGGCCGCGCCACGTTGCGCTGGTGACTGGCCTGAAGCATTACCTTGGCCCGTTCGAGGCGTATGGAAAAGGCACGCTGCCGCAAACCCCGTTTCGCGAAACGCAGGGCCGGCTCGACATCGAAAACTTTTACTACGCGCAGGAAGACGCGCTTTTCGCAGCCGCCGCGCGCGACGGTTTTAGCTGGAGCGTGCACAGCCCACACACGGTGATCGGCCTGGCCGTTGGCAATGCGATGAACATGGGCACGACGCTGGCGGTTTATGCCACGGTTTGCCGGGAGACCGGGCGGCCTTTCGTGTTTCCCGGCTCCGCAGCACAATGGTCGGGCCTGACCGACATGACGGACGCCGGCCAGCTTGCCCGTCATCTGCTGTGGGCGACGGAAACCCCGGCGACGCACAACGAGGCGTTCAACATCGTCAACGGCGACGTCTTTCGCTGGCAGTGGATGTGGGAGCGGATCGCCGCGTGGTTCGGCATCGAGGCAACGCCGTTCGATGGCACCGTCCGGCCGCTGGAGCAGCAGATGGCGGGCGACGCGCAGGTGTGGAAGGAAATCGCGACCCGCAAGGGACTGGCAGAGCCCGATCTCGCCCGCCTTGCCTCACCCTGGCACACCGACGCCGATCTGGGCCGCCCGATCGAGGTCGTCACCGACATGTCGAAGAGCCGGCGGCTGGGCTTCACCGGATACCAGCCCACCGACGACGCATTTTTCGCGCTGTTCAAGCGTTTGCGCGCCGAACGGCTGATCCCATGACGCGGTATGGGGCAACGGGCATAGGCGGACAGGGTGACCCGATCGGCTAGCGTGGGAAACGCCGCCGCCAATCGCTGTCGCGCAGGCGCAAGGCTTTCGGCAGTTTCCCCACTTCGCTCACCCGCGCGTGCGCACGTCGCTGCTGTGGAACGGCCCCATACCGGTGACGCGCCTGCCGCCGGTGGCATGGTACGAAACCCCCAACATCCACCACCTCACCATCAACGACTTCCGCGCGCCTTGCTGCGCGAACGCGGGATCACCGTGGAAGGACAGTGGTTCCTGTCCGGCGACACCCGGTGCAGCGCGGCGGCGGCAAATTTTCGCGCGGAACACGCGGTGTTTTTGCTATCGCGCGGGGGGTGAAGGTTGGGAGGGGATGACGGCCAGGCCGTCAGCCCCTCCCATATTTTTAACCCCGTGCCGTGGTGAATGCTGCAGTCCGGAAACAGAGGTTTTTTTCAAAGAACGCCTCACGTTAAGTAGGCGTGGACGATTTCTACCAGTTCGTCAGCGGCTGCACGCTGCGGACTATCGGGTGGGGACGCGGGATCGATCAGATGCTCGCGGATATGGTCTTCGATCACTTCTGCGATAAACCCGTCGAGCGCACCGCGACAGGCCGTTGCCTGTTGCAGAACGCGGGCACATTCCTGGTCCTCCTCCACAGCCCTCTCGATCGCCGCGATCTGGCCGCGCATACGCTTGAGACGATTGAGCAGCTTTTTCTTTTCTTTTTCGATGTGGCTCATGCGTGCTCCAAATTGCACTTGATCCTATACCCCAGGTGGGTATGCGGCGTCCATCGGTTGCAAAGGATTGCGACTCGATAATATCGCGTACGCTTGCGTACCCGAAACCAAGGATGACGATGAACAGCCAATCTAGCCCCACATTCTGCGAGGACGATAGACGGCGCTTTGCCTGCTTTGTCGTCAACCCGGGATGTGAACGGTTTGCGGAGTTTGCGCCAAGCGTCTGACGCCTAGGTAGCGATCTCCCGAGCCGGATGAACCGGAAAAACTGAGGAGGTCGCACATGACCGTTTACATGCTGCGCGTACAACGGCGCGCCGATACCACCTGCGTCAAGCTGCTTGGGTTTCTATCCGAGAGCCGGATCTTTGCGCTGGCACATGCTGTCGTGCTCGCGGGTCTCACTAACTTCGCGCCCGCACAGGCCCAAACCGTTCAGGAGCACTTGCCCTCTGCGACCACACCTGCGCCCGCCTCGTCGTCGGACGCACTGCCCGACGATGAAACCGTAGCGATCCACGGGCAGGCGACGTTTGTGGTCCAGGGCACGCCCGGTTTTGCCTCGCCCTATACCGGCCCCAACAGCCTCGTGCCGCGACAGGCAAAAGAGACGGTGGACGTCACGCTCTATGCCGGTGTGCGGCCTTGGGCCGGGGCGGAACTATGGGTGAATCCTGAGATCGACCAGGGCTTCGGCCTGTCGAACACATTGGGGGTTGCCGGTTTCCCAAGCGCGGAAGCTTACAAAGTTGGCCGCAACAATCCGTATTTTCGGCTTCAGCGGGCGTTTTTCCGCCAGACGATCGGGCTTGGCGGCGAACGTGAGGCGGTGGAGGGGGCGGCCAACCAGCTTGGCGAGGCGCGTGCAAAGGATCGTCTTGTGCTGACTGTCGGCAAGTTCGGTGTTGGCGACGTGTTCGACACCAATAGCTATGCGCATGATCCGCGCGGTGATTTTCTCAACTGGTCGGCGGTGGATGCGGGCAGCTTCGATTATGCCGCTGACGCCTGGGGCTACACCACCGGTATCGCGGCCGAATGGTATCGCAGCGCATGGACGTTCCGGCTCGGCGCTTTCAACCTCTCCAAGGTTCCGAACGGTGAAACGCTGGAAACGGGGTTCCAGCAATATCAGCTCGATGCCGAGATTGAGCATCGACACATGCTTGCCGGGCGTCCGGGAGCAGTTAGGGTGACAGTGTTTCGCAATCGCGGTCAATTCGGTCGCTTCGATGACGCTCTGGCGCTTGCTGCGCAAACCGGTGCCGATGCAGACACCGCACTGGTCCGTCGTCGGCGGACTCGCGCCGGCGTCAGCATCAACGCAGAGCAAGCTGTGACGGACACGCTCGGGCTGTTCGCACGCGCCGGCGTGGCCAATGGTCAGGTCGAGCCGTATGACTTCACCGATATAGATCGCACGGGGCAGTTGGGCCTCGCGCTCAAAGGTGCCGGCTGGGGCCGCGGCGGCGATACCATCGGCGCGGTGTTCATCGTCAACGGCATCAGCCGCGAACATCAGCGGTATCTTGACGCTGGTGGTCTCGGCGTCCTGGTGGGCGACGGCAGGCTGCCGCATCCTGGATCGGAATACATCGGCGAGGCCTACTACAAGGTGGTCGCGCTAAAAGGGGTCGAGTTCTCACTTGACTACCAGCACATTGCCAATCCGGGCTACAACCGCGATCGCGGTCCGGCCAATGTGTTTGCCTTCCGCGCCCATGAGGCATTTTGAAGGTGCCCGGCGCAGATCGATGCGCTGTCTTTCGCCCATTCGGCAGGATTTGATTTCCGCTTTAGTCCGGCTCTTTCCTGCCTTTGGTGCGCCGGGCCTCACCGCTTCCTTACAAACTCCGCCCGCAGCACCAGCCCCTTGATCCCCGGATACTTGCAATCGATCTCCTGCGCGTCGCCGGTCAGGCGGATGGCGGGGATTAGGGTGCCGCGCTTCAGGGTCTGGCCGGCGCCTTTGACGGTCAGGTCCTTGATCAGGGTCACCGCGTCGCCGTCCGCCAGCAGGTTGCCCACCGCGTCGCGCACTTCCACCGCGTTCTGCGCGGCGCGGGTGGCGGTGCGGTCGGCAGCGAGGCGGGATGCGGGTAGCCATTCGCCGCTGTCCTCGTCGTAGATATAGTCGTCGCCGGTATCGGACGTACTGTCGGGCATGGTGCAGGTTCCTTGTGGGTAAGCGCGGCTCAGGCCGGGCGCGCGTTGATGAGGGCAAGGCCGAAGCCCACGAAGACCGCGCCGGTCAGCCGGTTGAACGCGCGCTTGACGGCGGGCCGCGCCAGATGGCGCGCGAGCGAGCGGCCACCCAGCGCATAGACGCAGTACCACCCGGTCTCCACCACGCTGAAGGTGCCCAGCAGGATCGCGAACTGTGCGGGCTTGGGTGCGGCAGGGTCGATGAACTGGGGGAAGAACGCGGCGGCGAACAGGATCGCCTTGGGGTTGCTGATGGCGATCGCAAAGCCGCCGCGATACAGCACCCACGCTGAGGGCCGGCGCGGCGCGGGGGGCCGGTCACGCCGGTCGGCGTCTGGCGCGGCGGCTACCGGGCTGCGCCACGCCTTCACGCCCAGGTACGTCAGATACGCAACGCCTGCCCAGCGCAGCACCTCGAACGATCCGGGCACGGCCAGCAGCAGGGTGGTCAGCCCGGCGGCGGACGCGCTCATCAGCAGCAGGATCGCCGAAAGGCACCCGGCCATCGCCACCACGCTGGCGCGCGCGCCGTATTCCACGCTGCGCGACAGGACATGCAGCATATTGGGGCCGGGCGTGCCGCACACCATGAATACCACGCCCACGAACAGCCACCAGGTATGAAGCGTCATGTGCGTTAGGCCTTCCTTATGCGCGCGCTAACCGGGCCTTACGGCGGCGCTGCGGGCAGGGCCAGACGATTTTCCCGGCACACCGCGCCGGCATGCGGACTTATCCACGCGATTGCCGACGTCGCGTCCGCCCCCGTCTGGACGCTGCCGTGCGGCTTTGGCATCGCTCGGGAATGTGGCACATCTATCAGTTCCCGCTCTGCCCGTTCAGCCGCAAGGTCCGGCTCCTGATGGCCGAAAAGGGCATCGCCTACGAACTGCAAACCGCGCGTCCCTGGGAGGATGAGGACCGCTTGTTCGCCATGAACCCGGCGGGCCGCACTCCGGTCGTGCGCGAAACGGAAAAAGGCATCGTGCTGGCCGATAGCCGGGCGATCTGCGAGTATTTCGAGGAAACCGTCGAACGCAACCCGCAGATCAGCGGCACCGCCCAGCAGCGCGCCGAGATCCGGCGCCTGATCGCGATGTTCGACGAGAATTTTCACAACGATGTATCTGGCCCGCTGCTGCTTGAACGCATGAAGAAGCGCCTGGTCCTGCGTCAGTCCCCCGACGCCAAGGCGCTGCGCGAATCGATGAAGCTGGCGCACGATTACCTGGATTACATCGATTACCTGATCGACAATCGCCCCTGGCTGGCCGGCGCCACGATGACCCTGGCGGACCTTGCCGCCGCCGCCCAGATATCCGTCGCGGATTATCTGGGCGGGCTTGACTGGTCGAGCCACGAACAGGCCCGCGCCTGGTATCTGGTAATGAAGTCCCGGCCTTCCTTTCGCCCTCTTTTGAGCGAGCGAATGGAGGTGATTCAGCCACCGACGCACTACGCCGAGGTCGACGGCTGAGGCCGCGCCTCAGGCGGCGTACTTGTTGCCAAACCGCCCGTTCTTGCGGAAGCGTGTCATCCAGCGGTCCAGGAACAGGCCCAGGGGACGCGGCGTCACGCCCAGATCGGTGATGCCGGGCACGGTGCCGGTGGCGACGCTGCCGGCTTTCAGCAACGCGAACTGATCGCTGGTGATCGGCGCACCGGGCAGCCAACCGGTGGCGCTGGCAATCAGGCTGGACACCGCATCAGGCAGCTCCGCAAAACTGCGTGAACGACCCTGCGCCGCAGCGATGCGGCGATTGAAATCCAGCATGGTGACGACTTCGGGGCCAGCCAGCTCGTATACTTTGCCGCCATGTGCAGCGGGATCGGCCAGGGCACTGGCGATCGCTTCGGCCACATCGTCCACGAACACCGGCTGGAGCTTGGCTTGCGGCCCGAACACTGGCAGTATCGGAAAGCGCGAGATCAGTTCGGCGAACATCGTGACGAACTTGTCGTCCGGCCCGAACACGAGCGAAGGGCGCACGATCGTCGCGTGCGGGAAGGCGGTCAGCACCGAAGTCTCGCCTTCGCCCTTGGTGCGTACATACGCGATTGGCGATTCGGCATCCGCGCCGATCACGGACACGTGGACGAAAGCCGCTACGCCCGCCGTCCGGGCTGCCGCAGCGATCACCCCCGCGCCCTGGCCTTGCAACGCATCCAGGTTGCCCGAAAACGCGCCGACGAGATTGACCACCATGTCCGATCCGGCCAGCACCGCCGCCAGTGTGTGCTGCCGCGTCACGTCCACGCCCACGAACTGGACCTGGCCCAGGTTGCCCAGCGGTTTGACGGCAAACGCCTTGCGCGGATGACGGCTGGCGATCCGCACGCGCGCGCCGCGGCTCAGCAGTTCCTGCGCCAGATGCCGGCCGACGAAGCCGCTGCCGCCGAGCACGGTGACGATCTTGCCGGAAAGGGGATTGGTGATGCTCATGGTCCGATCGATCCTTCGCTCGCCGCCCGAACGATTACCGGGCCGAAGCACATTGCCAAGGCCCTGCCACAACCCAAAGTGAGGAGCAACCGGCAGTTGCCTGACAGATGATCCCCGCGCCGCGATGTCGGCGAATATCGCATACCATCGAATAAATTGCCCGGTAGCCCGTTGACATGCCGCTGCCCCCCCCTTAGAGGCGCCCTCCTACCCAGCGAAGGCGTCATTCAGCGCTTTCGCCCGTGCCCAGATGGCGGAATTGGTAGACGCACCAGCTTCAGGTGCTGGCGATCGCAAGGTCGTGGAGGTTCGAGTCCTCTTCTGGGCACCAGCACTTCTCAAGTGCTTGATATCTCTCGGGGATCGTCCAAAAAACGGTCCCCAGAGAGCATCTGCTACCCCAAACTGCTACCGTTGAGGGCCGTGTTTGCTACGGTAAGCTGCTACGGGATTTGCCCCGTGGTGTGCTTCGACGGGGGCAAAAACTCTACTATCGGCACACTGTGCCCGTGGACACTCAGCGACTGCTGAACCGGCTCGAAATCTGGCGCTCGCTTCGGACGGACAGCCTTTCGGTCGCGCTGCGTCGATTGCCGGGAGTCGTCGCCCGGATCGAAATGGAGATCGAGCACGCCCGCGCGATGGCGGGCATGCCTGTAGATGCGATGCTCATTGAACCGTCGAAGGACGATCCTGTCGAGCGCCCGATCCCAACCCCAATCGCGCTTCCGCTCGTCGCCAGCATTGAGCCCGATAGCCCGCTCACGCTCGCCGAGGCATATCGCAGCTACATCGACGATCCGACGCGCGCTTGGACCGCCAACACGCGGGAGGCGTATGAGACGAGTAGGAAGCTCGCCATCGCGGTGATCGGTGAGGCCGTTCCCGTCGCGTCGATCTCGCGCGCGCACTGCCGCGATATGCTGGATGTGCTGCGCTTCCTCCCCGCAAACGCGGGGAAACTGTTTCCGAAGCTCTCGCCGCGAGAGGCCGCAGATCGCGCCCGCCTGCGCGGCGACATCAAGGTAATAAGCGCGGCAAATGCCAACTCCCTGATGTCCAATATGAGCAGCTTCCTCAACTGGGCGGTCAATGAGGAACTGCTCGCCCGGAACCCGGCAAGGGGATTGCGTCTGCCCGACCCTATCAACAAGCGGGACAAGCGCTCACCGTTCAACCGGGACCAGCTTCATGCGATCTTCAATGCGCCGCTCTATCGCGGCTGCGTCGATGGCGGGCGCGGCTACAACAAAGTTGGGGATCACCGCCCACGCAACGCGCGATTCTGGGTGCCGCTCATCGCGCTGTTCACCGGCGCACGACTGGGTGAAATCTGCCAGCTTGATGCCACCGATATCCGCACCGTAGATGGCGTCGATTGTATCGTGGTGAGCCTGCGCTCACTGAACGGGACGACCGATAAGCAGTTGAAGACTACCGCGAGCGACCGGCTCATTCCTGTCCACCCGACGCTCATCGACTGTGGGTTGCTTCACTTCGCCGAGGCGAAGCGAAAGGCGGGGGAGAAGAAGCTGTTCGACGATATCGAGACGGGATCAACGGGCTCGCGCCCGGTGGCTTTCAGCAAATGGTTCACCCAGTTCCTCCGCGCGTGCGGCGCGCAGCGGAGCCGCACTTCGTTCCACTCGTTTCGACACAACTTTAGGGACGAGCTACGCGCGGCACGGATCGACCACGACATCGCACTACTACTTGGCGGTTGGACCACCGGTTCATCTCGAACCGCTGTCCACGAGAATTACGGCAGTGGTTACCGGGTTGATGTGCTCAATGACGCCGTGGGAAAGCTGTCGTTCGCGCAGGTGGATGTCCGCCACCTGCTCTGATGCGATATGCTATTGCCACAAGGGGCTAAATCATGGTGCGGATAGGGAAGACTGCGGTCAACCTTGCTCATAAGGTGAGCGAGCACCGCTCCGGGGAAAAGTTCCGTGCCTGATAAGCTATACAAATACCGCCCGTTTCATATCAACTCTCTCCGGTCAGTGATTCAGGCAGAGGTATTTTACGCTAAACCTAAAACCTTCAATGATCCCCTCGATTGTGATCCAACGATAGAGATCGATGTCTCACGATCACATTTGGAAAACCTGCTATACCGGATGCTTCTTAGGACAAGAACCGAGAAGGAGGCGGAGGGGGATATTAGTCAATTGAGGTATTACTCGACTGAATATGGCGACTATAGAAAAGACGAAACGGTCGAGGGCTATCTGAAAACTATCGTAGCTAACAAGATAAAAGATGAGTTGGATAACGAACTCGGAAACGAGGGCGTTCTCGCATTGTCGTCAACATGGGCAAGCGCTTTGATGTGGAGCCATTATGCCGATGAACACAAAGGCATATGCATAGAATATGACACTCGTGATCAGGACCACCCTAGACTCGCGCCAGTGAACTACCGGGCTCCAAGAGCCGTCAAAACCAGCGACCTCTGGCTTTGGAAGGCAAAGGGAGATAATTTAGCCCGTCAGCGTGTATTTGATACCTATTTCTACTCGAAATCGTCAGAGTGGAAATATGAAAAAGAGTGGCGAGATGTATCTAATAAAAGCGGTGTGCGGGGCGTGCCGTTTCGGATCACCGCAATCTTGTTTGGGCTCAGATGCGATCCGTCTATTATTACTAGTTTCGTGCGTTTGCTAAGCGATCACCCAAAGATAAAACTTTGGCAAATGCTTCCAAAAGATGACAGTTTTGCTCTTAGAAGAGAGCAGGTTGATCGGGAAGAGGTTCAGCGCGCCGGTATCCGCGAACCGTCGTTCTTGCTGTTCAAAGACTTGGTTTGGGATGAGGATTTTGAGAGAGTGGATGAGCTTGAGCCTGCGGAAGACTTTGATCCAGAAGGCAATGTAATCTGAGTGAGGCAATTGTCGCAATGCGCACAGTTCTCAATCGCCGGTGCCAGTCTGCCGAATAATTATCCCGACTGGCGACACGGCCCTCAACGGGCGCGATTTTCCGGGATTTTCGGCCTGATAATGGGCCATTTTCCCGTAGCAGTTTGGGGTAGCAGATGCTCTCTGGGGACCGGGTGCCCAGAAGAGGAGCGTAGCAGGGCTGGCTGTCGAGGTCGGCGAGATGGCTCGGATTTTGTCCTGTGTTTTCAATGTTGAGGCTGGCTTGCGGTTCGAGTCCCAGAAGAACACCCGCATCATCACGCCCCTGACCGTCAGCGGCGTGCTCAGTGAGCGACGCCGGTGAGCCTGTGGTATGGTCGGTCTGGGTCATGTGCGGAGGCTCCGGGATCGTGATTGAGCATAGCGAACGGTGCGGTGATGATGGGACGGACGAGCCGTGTCCGATCTGCCGGGGCGAAGAACTCGACCCGGATTTCCTCGCGATGATCGAGCGGGCGGCGGCTCAGCCGGGAAAGGCGATGTCCTTCGATGAAGCCATGGAGTGGCTGGACACCCTGTGATCAGGCGGCGAGCAGCCGGTAGACCGACGCGCGGCCGATCTTGAGACGCTTGGCGATCTGGGTGGCACCGAAGCCCTGCTGGCGAAGATCGCGCACAGCGTCGGGGCTGATCGTCGAGGGACGGCCCTTGTAGACATCGCCCCTGAGCTTTGCCGCCTCAATGCCCCGGCGCTGCCGCGCCTTGATAAAGTGCTTCTCCATCATCCCCACGAGCCCAAACACGGTCAGCATGACCTCGGCCATGATGTCGGTGCCGTCGAGCGTGATGGCCGGGTCATTGATCCGCAGCACCGCCTTYTTCTCAATGACGCGCTTGGCGATCGTCAGCAGGTCGCCRGTGTCTCTGGCGAGTCTGTCTGGATGAAGGGCCAGAAGTTGATCTCCCGGTTCGAGCAGGCGCAGGGCAGCTTCGAGTTGGTCGCGGCCAGTGAGCTTCNGTGTCTCTGGCGAGTCTGTCTGGATGAAGGGCCAGAAGTTGATCTCCCGGTTCGAGCAGGCGCAGGGCAGCTTCGAGTTGGTCGCGGCCAGTGAGCTTCGAGCCGTTGCCGACATCGACGAACACGACGACCGCGCCCAATGACTCTAGCATCGTCTTCTGGCTGGCGGCGTCCTGCCCCTGCGATGTGCTGATCCGTGCGTAGCCGAGCGTCTTGCCCATCGAGCCTCCTGACTGTCCTGTTTGGCTCTAAGAGGTTCTCACAGAACTGTATTTCGTCAAGAAAATGCGACCCGCTCAAGACGGATATCTGGCTCAGGAATCGTGCTGCTGATGGTTGCCCTATCGAGGCGCGATAACGGTCGGCAATCGTTGCGCGGAAGGCTCATTGAGCGAATGCAGTGACGGTCAGGACGACAAATGGCACAGCATCTTGTCAGTCTCGCTGATGTGTAGGTGCAGGATAATGCGATGCTTGTCGCTCTGCTCAATGGGGAGCCACCGCATGCAGGCGTGCGCTTCACCGACGATGGCGATGTGGGCCGGTTCGCCGTGATCTCCTGTATACCAGCCCGGATAAACCACCATGAGGCCGAAGTCTGAGGTGACCGCCTCCAGCAGCGCGTGCCCCCCGCCGATCTGACTGACGGCGCATTGCACACCGTTGAGGACAAAGCTTGGCTCGGAGTGCTCCTCTGCGGTGAGCATCAGGTCAATGAGGCCGGGACAGTTAGTGAGGCGGATCGGCGCGAGCATGCCGATATTTAGGATGAAGCAGGCCAGTGCTACGGATAGCAGCGGCTCACTGGGG
>NZ_LMJY01000003.1 GCF_001421325.1 Novosphingobium sp. Leaf2
CCAGCAGGCGTGAAGCCGTCAGAGGCTGTTGATCCACTCGATCGCTTCCTTAGCGGTCATCGCACGACCCGGCTGAGCCGCCGCCTGTTCGACCCATGCGAGGAAGTCGTCCGACATTTCTCCTCGGCAGATCGGGCACGAATCGTCGCCATGATCGTCACCACAACCGTCCTTGAAAGCGTCATCCATGGACCATCCCCTCGACCTCACTGACGAGGCCCCAGCCACCATACAGACCATCACCGCACGCTTGCGAGACCGCGCTCAGGCGGTCGTCGGAGCGGCTCAGAATGGTGCCACGGCTGATTTCCCTTCGCCCGCTCCAGTCTTTCCCAAACCATTGGGAGAGCACGACAAACCGTCGAAGCGACGGTCCAGCATCAAGATCGTCTCCACCGACAGTCTACACAATGATGCCGGTCGAGGTGTCTCAACCTCTAATCGTAATCCTAACGGCTGGGATCGGCATCAATCTTAGTCCAATACCGGTCGCGCAAATAAGTGGCGAGAGCCTGATATTCACTCTCTCCGTTGGCGCGATATTGCTGGACAGGATCGTCCTCTCCTTTTTCATCCCGCCCAATCTCGAACACCTTATCGTTCCTGAAGTGTTGAAATGCGCTACGGAGCTTATCAGCAAACGCTTCGAACCGCTCATGGGTCTCGGGTTGCAGAAAGATCGTGCCTTCGGCAGATGCGCGGTTCAGCGCCACGACAGCTTGATTTGCAGCATGGAGACGCTGCCATCCTTGAAGTTCGCCAAAATAGCTGGTGCGCTCGTAGGGTGACTTCGCGCGAAGCTCGTCTTTCTCGAAATCTCGCAAGGTGGAATCCACAAGGAACGCCTCGAAACGCGCCTCGCTCAACTGGTGTAGGTTGGTTCCCTCCTGCCACCGGGAAATCATCCGCATCACCGCGTAGTGAGCTTCGGTGGCCGCGTTCCAGATGGCAGGGATAATCTCGAACTCGCGCTGGTTGAGCTTTACCGACCGGTCGAGAAGGGTTGATCGTTCGAACCTAACTCGTTCGATAAAGCTGGTGTGTTCCTGTCGTGTCGCCTCAAGCTGCTTTTGCCCTTCGAGCTTCACGGATTCGAGACGGGTGGTGAACTGGGCATCCAGCCACTTGCCTGCTACGACCTTGGCACCGGCCCATGCGACAGCCGCTGCCGTGGCGGCGCTGATGCCGACCGTGCCTACCCAATGTGTAAGGTCCATGCCGGTCGGTCGTTATGACGATACGGGAGCGGAGACGATTTCCCCCGTGGCGTTGGCGAAGGCCACCATCGCCAGCATCATCTGCGCTGGCCCTTCCGGGAGAATAAACCACGCCCCATTGCCTCGCGCGCTTGGATAGCCAAGGTCAGCAGCGTTCGTGATGTCGCCGTTCCAGCGGATGCCGACGCAGCCGGGGACTTCATCATAGGTCATGGTCGCCACAGACCAGTCCGTGCTCGGGTGGGTATACACCACATTGATGGTGCCTTGTTCGATCCGCCACTTAGGCGAGTGAGCATCAGTAGGATGCACGGTCAGTCTCCTTCTCAAGAGAAGGTCTGAATATGGCTAACTATCCTATCGCGCGCAACAGACTCCACTAGGATTCAATTACTGCAAGGTGGTCGAAGTTGAGCGCCGGGAACCGAACGGCATTCAACGCCTCAGCCAATGCACGCGGCTGATACCCGCTCCCATAGTTGTCGGCGACCGCCGTGCCCTTGCCATCGGTCGTCCACCCACCGAGGAGCAGAGCCACATCACGGTCAATCTTCGCCTCACGCAGCCCGTCGCGGAAGTTGTGGCGGAACGAGTGGAAGCAGGTGAGCGGCGCGGCGGCTCCGGCATTTTCGAGGAAGCGCGAGAACCACCTCGATATGGCGGTGGAGCGGTAGCCCAGATGTCCGAATGGAAGCTCAGGGAACAGGTCCGTTTCACCGCATAGGCGCTGAGATTCCGCGAACGCCAAAAAGCCGCACCGGATCAGTTCGTCGTGGACAGGCACGATGCGCTCACTGGCGTTCGTCTTCACGCGCTTTTCATCGCCTGTCTGGCTGAGCCCGGAGGCCACGCGAAAACACGAGATGCCGTCAATCACCCGGATGTCGGAGACCTCAAGCTGGCAAATCTCGTTGAGCCGCAGGCCGCTGAACAGCGCAATCAGCGGCACCCAGAACCGAGCGCGGCGGGGGTGCTGGTCGCCGGGGACAGCGTGGCCGTTCGCGTCATCCCGGCACCCGGTGTAGATCGGCGCGTCAAAGATACGGCGAAGCTGGTCGGTCGAAAACGGGTTGCGCTTGTCGCGCTTCTTCACCGGGTCGGGGAGCTTCAGCCCCTTGAGCGGATTGCGATCAAGATAGCCCTCGTTCATCGCCCAGTTCATCACACCGCCGAACCGATTGATGTAGGCGTTTAGGTTTGCGGTGCTGATCACGCGGCGCTCGCCCTTCGCCTTAGCGGCAGCGATCACCTCCGTGATCGTCATCTCTGGAAAGCGCTGATGTGCGCTTTTCGGCATCTCGCGCAGGAGCGCCACGAAGTCGCGACATCCCTCGCGTGTGATCCCACTGAGCGGCGTCTCCTCACCAAACACCTCAATGACCCATTTCCGGGTCGTGGCATGCGCGATCTGGGTGCGCTTGCTCCATTGATGCTTCGGGTCCGCGATGAAGCGATCGTAGACATCGCCGATAGTGCGGGTGCTCGACGGCGAGAGCGGCGCTGGCGGCTGCGCAGCAGCCGGGGCCAGCGCAGTTGAAATCGTTGGATCGTTGACCGGGACATTGAGCAGCATGGGGTCGATAACGCGACCGATCGAGCAGCGCATTTTCTCGAACTCGGCTTCGACATCAGCGGCGACCCGATGGATGCGCCGGAGCGCCATCGCGTAGCTGTCAGTGTCCAGTGAGCGCCATACTTCGCGTCCTTCCCAGACCGTCAGGAGGTCGGTCGGCACCCGTCGTCGATAGTGGAAAATCCCGCGCTTCGAGCAGAGGCCAATCGGTCGATTGTGTAGACGCCTTGTGTAGACGCCCTGACGACAATTTCCTGAGCATTTACGAGAGTTTGAGACACCTCGACCGGCATCATTGTGTAGACTGTCGGTGGAGACGATCTTGATGCTGGACCGTCGCTTGGACGGTTTTGCGAGGACTTCCAACGAGTTGGAAGCCGCTGGAGCGGGCGAAGGGATTCGAACCCTCGACCCCAACCTTGGCAAGGTTGTGCTCTACCACTGAGCTACGCCCGCTCTGGCGTTACCCGAACCGCTCAAAAATTGGCGGGTCCGGGGTGGAGGCGCGCCACTAGCAGCGGTGTGCGGGGCCTGCAAGAGGAAAAAGCAAGTTTTCTCACCAACCGCGGCTCGCATCGCGCGGTATCGCATTCGCCCTTCACAAATCGACCCGGAACACCGATCTACCAATCGCAAACTTAGCAAATCGGGAGCACGTGAATTGGCCAGCATGGGTCTCAACCTGGACGAACAGAAGGCAGTGGATCGGTTCCGGCAAGCGGTGGTCGAGCCCTCCATGACCCAGCTCGTCATCCTGGACTTCTGGGCCGAATGGTGCGGGCCTTGCAAGGCGCTGACCCCACTGCTCGAAAAGGTTGCCGCCGAATACGCGGACAAGGGTGTGGTGCTCGCCAAGATCAACGTCGATGAGGAACAGTTCATCGCCGCGCAGTTCCAGGTGCGCTCGATCCCGACGGTCTATGCCATCTTCCAGGGCCAACCGGTGGCCGACCTGACCAGCGCGCGCGGCGAATCGCAGCTCAAGGCCTCAATCGATCAGTTGCTGGCCAAACTGCCTGTTCAAGCCAGCGGTGCCGAAGCAAAGCCTGATCTGGAACCGCTGATCGCCATGGGCGAAGAGGCGCTGGTCGAAGGCGATGGTGAGCGTGCGGCCAGCATTTTCATGCAGATCCTGGAATTGGCACCCGACAATGGCGAAGTCGTTGCCGGTCTGGTGCGCTCGTTCGTTGCCGCTGGCCGGATCGAGGAGGCCGAGCAGGTACTCGATTCGCTGGGCGAGCCGCTCTCCACCGACCCGCACGTGGAACGCGCCCGCAAGGCGCTGGCGCTGGTACGTGACAAGCCTGAGGACAGCGAACTGGACGCCCTGCGCAGCGCCGCTGCCGAGCGTCCGACCGACATGGACGCGCAGTTCGCGTTCGCCTCCGCTGCGTTTGCTGCCGGCGATCGCGATGCCGCCGCTCAAACGCTGCTGCACATGATCGCCGCCGACCGGGAATGGAACGAGAGCGCCGCAAAGGCGAAGTTGCTGCAGATCTTTGAGGCGATAGGATTGGAGGATCCCTGGGTTTCCACCACGCGCCGCAAGCTTTCTACCGTGCTGTTCGGCTGAACGCGCTTGGCCCGCATCACCATATTCCCCTTGGCCGGCGTGGTCCTGTATCCGGGACTGCAGTTGCCGCTCCATATCTTCGAGCCACGGTATCGCGCAATGATCAGCGATGCGCTGGCCCGTGATCGACGCATCGGCATGATCCAGCCGCAACGTCCGGCAGAAGGCGCGCCGCTGTTTTCGGTTGGCTGTGTGGGGCGCATCAGCGACGTGGAGGCGCTGGAGGACGGGCGCTTCAACGTGGTGCTGGAGGGCGAATCGCGCTTTCGGCTGATCCGCGAACTGGAGGTGACCACCCCGTTCCGGCAGATCGAGGCAGAACTGCTGCCCGAGCCCGATCAGGTGCTGGCCCCGATCCAGCGCGCCAGCTTTGAGCGCGAAGCGCGCCGCTTTGCCGAAGCCCACGGCTATGTAGTGGACTGGGATCAGGTGGGTCGGCTCGATGACTTGTCGCTGATCAACGGCGTATCGCAGATCGCGCCGTTCGACGCCGCCGCCAAGCAGGGGTTGCTGGAAGCTGACGGGCTGGTGGCCCGGTGCGAGTTGCTGGTGCAGCTCATGCAGTTCTTTGGCCGCGCTGCCGATGGTGATGAGGACGGCGCGACGTTGCAGTAATCCTGGCGGTTCAGGCGCGGTGCGGTCCCAGCAGCGTCACGGCCGCCCCGGCAAGGCATAACGCCGCGCCGCCCACGTCCCAGCGATCCGGCCACACCCCTTCCACAGCCCAGAGCCACAGCAGAGCGCTGACGATGTAGATCCCGCCATAGGCCGCATAGGCGCGCCCTGCCTGCGTGGTATCGACCAGAGTGAGCAGCCACGCGAAGACGGCCAGCGCCGCGCCTGCGTAGATCGCCAGGGTCGGCATCAGCGCACCAGGGTGGCCTTGATCCCGTCAATCACATACTGCGCCGCGAGGGCTGCAAGCAGCACGCCCAGCAGCCGGGTGATTACCGCTTCCACCTTGTCGCCCAGGATCTTCATCAAGGGCCCGGCAGCGGCCAGCGCTGCGAAGGCCAGCGCCATGACCGCCAGCATCGCGCCCAGGATCGTGAGCGTCTGCTGCGAGCCGTGCGCGCGGCTGGCGAGCAGCATCATCGTGGCGATCGACCCGGGGCCGGCCAGCATCGGCATCGCCATCGGGAACACCGAGACATCCTCGATCTCGGGTGTGGCGGCGTTATGGGCCATGATCTTCTCGGCCCGTTCCTCGCGCCGCTGTGTGCGCTTTTCGAACACCATGTCGATCGCGATCATGAACAGCATGATCCCGCCGGCAATGCGAAACGCGTCCAGCTCGATGTGGAGCGCGCCCAGCAGCGTCTTGCCGAACAGCGCGAAGATCACGAGGATGCATGCCGCGATGAAGCACGCCCGTGCGGCCATGCTGATCGCCTGATGCCTGCTGGCGCCAGCGGACAGTCCGGCATAGATCGGCGCGCAGCCGGGGGGATCGATGACCACGAAGAGCGTCACGAAGGCGCTGAGGAAAAGCTCGTACATGCGGTCCGTCTACCTCGCAGCGCTATCCTGCCGCAACCTTTGCCGCGAAACGACTGGATTGCCTGCGGCAACGGCGGCTGTCAGGTCACCAGAGCAATCATCCCGGCCCAGATCATCAGGCTTACGAGCGCCGCGGCGAGCCACCAGCCCCACACGATAGGCTTGCTGCCCGCTGCAGGCGGGGCTGCCTGGTTGGCTGCCGATGGTGGCCGCCGGGTCGGCCCATCACGCGGGGGTTCTGAGCCGACCATGTTGACGCAGCTTTCATGAAAAACGGTGCACGCGTTGTCACGTCCTGCCCGGAAGTAGGGCTGCGATCGGCTTTAGCCAAGAGTTATGAATATTTCGGCCTCGATCACCCACGTGCCCTCGCTGAGCCGCCATTTAGCACAATAGGTTCCGAAGGCGCGCGGCGACCCGGCATCGCGCCAGCGCCCGTATTCCATGGCAAGCGGCTCCGTAGGCGATGGCTCTACCCGCTCCGTGGTGCGCACATATACCAACCGGTCAATGTGCTCGAACTCGCGCCGCCAGACCTTGACCTGCGCCAGCCGACCGGCGATCACCGCGCTGTCGGTGCCGGTGACCATCACGCAATCGCGCGCGAGAATAGGGCCGATGGCCGCAGCATCGCCGTGGGCGATAGCGCGGTTGAACGCGGCGCGACGGGATCGGATGGCAAGGTCCGCGTTGGTCATCGGCGGATCAGGGGTTTGTGGAGGCAGGGCATGGCAACGCTTGTGGCGATTTGGTCGCGCCATGAAAAGACTATGCAAAAACCCCGGCTACCTTTTAAAGGGACCGGGGCGTTCGCGGCATGGCCCTGCTTAGCACACGACCATGTTCCGATTGTTTCGCCAGATCAGTTCTGGCCGGCACCCATCGGGATCGGGGTGCCCTGCTTGAGATAGATGCGATTGTCGTCGATCTTTTCGACGTTATCGAGCGCGATGTAATGATGCGCACCGTCAGAGCTGTCCGTGCGGGTCAACTTGATCTGGTCATCCTTCACGTGATCGACCGTGCCGACATGCTCGCCGGTGCTGGTGGCGACTTCCATGTGTTCATGAATGCGCAGTTTCTCGAACATGGTGTATTGCTCCAAGTGTCTGGGGAATATGTGAAATAAACCCCGCTGCGACCATTTCGTTCCGTTACTCGTCCCTTGCGAACACCGGTTGGTGGCACTAGGCGGCGTGGACAAATTCCGCAACGCCACGATTTACCTGTAAAGGGCCGCCACTTCCGCGTCGGCTCGGCTCGAAATATCGACATATTCCGTCACCTCGCCTCCTTGAACTGACGGCTTTTGCCTCCAGTCGTGGCGATGCGGAATGTGTCCACGCCGCCTATGCCGTCAGGGCTGTGCACCAAGGCCGAATGTGGCATCGCCCCGGTCTGACAACAGCACTGCATCGGCGCTGACGCCGTCAATCTGGCTCACCGCCACGAATTCCGCATTGCCACCGTCGAGCAGAAGCTCCTCTCCCTCGACGCCGATGACACGGCCCAGTTCTTCGCCACCGGGCGCGAGCACCCGCATTCCCCGCCGGACGAAGCCCGCCGGGGTCGGCCATTCAGATACGCCTGCGCCATCTTGTGATGTGCTGTCCACGATACTTCTCCTGCGCCGCACGCGCGCTGCGTGCCTCGCCTGACAAAGACCCACACCGTGTCCAAAGTTCCGCAACACGTATCGCAAAACACTTGGAACAGGGCGTGAACCCTACTAGGGATGGGGGTATAACGCTTTTTAACGACCCAAATGTACGTTCTCGAACCTGTGTAAAGATTGATTCGTCCTCTCGATTTTGCGACGTTTTGCACTATCTCTGGAGTCTCCGCCTGAGTGTTCGTCAGCGATGATGCACCCCAAGCGAAACGAATTTTCCGCCACGTCGGCGGCACCCCCGATCGAATGCCGGAGCAGCGCACATGTCCCTTCTGGAAGGCCGCAAGACTTACAAGCCCTTCGAATATCCGTGGGCCTACGATTTCTGGAAGCGCCAGCAGCAGCTGCACTGGCTGCCCGAGGAAGTGCCGCTGGGCGAAGATTGCCGGGACTGGGCGCAGAAGATTTCTGAGCATGAGCGCAACCTGCTGACGCAGATCTTTCGTTTCTTCACCCAGGCTGACGTCGAGGTGCAGGATTGCTACCACGAAAAGTACGCGCGGGTCTTCAAGCCGACCGAGGTGAAGATGATGCTCACCGCCTTCTCCAACATGGAGACGGTGCACATCGCCGCGTACTCGCACCTGCTTGACACGATCGGCATGCCCGAAAGCGAATATGGCATGTTCCTCGAATACGAGGAACTGAAGGCCAAGCACGATTATCTGCAGAAGTTCACCGTCGACAACGATGAGGATATCGCCCGCACCCTGGCGATGTTCGGCGGCTTCACCGAGGGCGTTCAGCTGTTTGCCAGCTTCGCCATGCTGATGAACTTCCCGCGCTTCAACAAGATGAAGGGTATGGGGCAGATCGTGTCATGGTCCGTACGTGACGAATCGCTGCACTGCGAAGGCATCATCCAGCTGTTCCACGCCTTCGTGCAGGAACGCGGCTGCCTGACCAAGGCGGTGAAGGACGACATCGCCGACCAGTGCCAGACCACGGTTCGGCTGGAAGACAACTTCATCGACCTGGCGTTCGAAATGGGCCCGGTGCCCGGCATGAACGCCAAGGACATCAAAAAGTATATTCGCTTTATCGCCGACTGGCGGCTGAACCAGCTGGGCCTCAAGCCCATCTACATGATCGACGAGCATCCCCTGCCTTGGCTGCAGCCGCTGCTCAACGGCGTGGAGCATGCCAACTTCTTCGAAACCCGCGCGACCGAGTATTCCAAGGGCGCCACCAAGGGTGACTGGAACACCGTGTGGGCCAATTTCGATGCCCGCCGCAAGCCGATGGCCAGTAACGAAACTGCGGTGGACGATGGCAGCGAGCCCGGCCTGTTCGGCAGCGTTGCGGCAGAGTAATCCAGACCGCGAAAGGCCCGGCCTTCCCGGGCCCATCAACACATCAAAAAGGACGCCGGCGGCCACCCCGCCGGCGTCCTTTTTTGCATTTGCGCAACACAAGCTCATGATCGCGCACGATTAGAAAAAGTTACGCGACACCGGGCGCAGGCCATGGCATCGATCATGCGCCGGTGACGGCAACGCCTACCCGCCAACGGGCGGCATCTGGTACTGAATAAACGGGACAAAACCCTGTACGAACGGGGCCCGACAGACCGGGAGAGATCAAAAAAACGGTTCAGGTAAAGGTGCGCCGGCAACGTCTGGCTGCGCCCGAGGAGAATAGCATGAAACTTTCCAATGCCCTGTCGCTGGCGGCCGTGTCCGCCATTGCCTTGACCCAGGCCCAGGCGGCGCACGCCCAGCAGGCCCCCGATGCAGCTGCGTCCGCTGCCCCCCCCTCAACACAGGGCGGCGACGAGATTGTCGTCACCGGCAGCCGCGCGCAAGGACGCTCCAAGTTGGAGTCCGCATCACCCGTCGATGTGGTGACGCTGCAGGACCTGAAGCAGCAGGGCACGACTGAGCTGGCATCCGCGCTGTCGAACGCGGTGCCCTCGATCAGCTTCCCCCGCCCCTCCGCCACCGACGGCACTGACGCAATCCGCCCGGCAACCCTGCGCGGCATGGGGCCTGACCAGACGCTGGTGCTGATCAACGGCGTGCGCGCGCATACCTCCGCCTCGCTCAACGTCAACGGCTCTGTCGGGCGCGGCTCGGCGGCGGTCGATCTCAACACCATTCCCTCCACCGCGCTGTCCTCGATCGAAGTGCTGCGTGATGGCGCCTCGGCGCAGTACGGGTCCGATGCGATCGCCGGCGTCGTGAACCTACGTCTGCGCGAAGCGGACCACGGCGGCGGCGCCAGCGTGACATATGGCATCTACGATACCGACGTCGACACCGCGCGCGCCAGCCGCCATGTAACCGGCGAAAGCACCGTCACCGCCTCGGGCTGGCAGGGCCTCAAGCTGGGCAGCGATGGCTTCCTCACGCTGTCCGGCGAATATTCGCACCGCAATCCCACCAGCCGCGGCGATGTCGATCCGCGCCTTGCCGTGCCCGTGGTGGACAACCGCTTCGGCGACCCCGAAGTCGATAGCTACACCGGCTACGTCAACGCCGCCAAGCCGCTGGGCGACACGTGGACGCTGTATGCCTTTGGCGGGTATCAGTATCGCGAATCCACCTCGGCTGCGTTCCCGCGCCTTGCCAGCGCGGCGGCAGTCTACGGGCTTCCCGGCTTTCTGCCCAAGATCAACACCCGCTCCAAGGACCTGACCGCCACCGCCGGCCTGCGCGGCGAAATCGCCGGCTGGAAGACCGACATCAACGTCAGCTACGGGCGCAACCGGATCGACTATCGCACGCTCGATTCGGCCAACTACACCTACGGTGCCGCCAGCCAGACCGACTTCTATGACGGCGCGTCGATCTACGATCAGTGGGTTGCCGGCGTGGACTTTTCCAAAAAGTTCGACGTGTTCCAGTCGCTCAACGTCGCCTGGGGCGTCGAAGGCCGACGGGAAAGCTACGAGATCAAGGCTGGTGAGCCTGCCTCCTACGGCTACGGCGCCGCATTCCCCAGGGCGGCGCCGGGCGCGCAGGGCTTCCCTGGCTTCTCAACGCTGAACGAAGTGAACGAGCATCGCCAGAACGGCTCGGTCTACCTCGATCTCGAAGCGCAGGTGACCGACAAGCTGCTGGTCGGGCTGGCCGGGCGCGGTGAGGACTATTCCGATTTCGGCACCACCGGCACTGGCAAAGTGACAGCCCGCTACGATTTCAGCCCGGCGTTCGCCATTCGCGGCACGGCATCCACCGGCTTTCGCGCGCCCAGCCTGATCCAGCAGTACTACACCTCGATCACGTCGGTCATCCAGAACGGCAACCAGATCGTGACGGGCACGTATCCCTCTACCTCGGTGGTCGCCACCGCGCTGGGCGGCCAGCCGCTGGAGCCGGAGAAGTCCACCAACCTGTCCGCCGGCTTCGTGGTGCGCAGCGGCGGTTTCTCGCTGACCGTCGATGGCTACCGCATCCATGTACGCAATCAGATCGGCTTGTCGGAAAACATTCCGGTCACCACGATCCCGGGCGTTTCCGCGGCGCGCTTCTTCCTCAACGGCCTGGCGACCACCACGCGCGGTATCGACGCGGTCGCCAACTACCGGCTGGTCACGGAAAACGCGGGCACCTTCAACCTGACCCTTGCGGGCAACGTCAACGACATCAAAGTGACCCGCGTGCCCACCAGCCCGCTGTCCACCCTGTTCGCCCGCAGCCGCATCTTCACCCTGGAATCGGGCACACCGGGCGAAAAGATAACCGGCAGCGTGGACTGGACCGGCGCGCGGCTGGGCGCCACTGCGCGCGTCACGTATTACGGCAACGTCCTGCAACCGGGCACCACCGCAGCGGCGGACCAGAACACCGGCAAGCGGGCGATCACCGACCTGGAACTGCGCTACCAGCCCAAGGACGCGCCGTTCAACCTGGCGCTGGGCGCCAGCAACCTGCTGGATGTCTATCCAAGGCAGGTGCCGGCGGCGCTTAACACCACCGGCGTCACCGCGTTTCCGTTCTACTCGCCATATGGCTTCAACGGACGCTATCTGTATGTTCGCGCCGGCTTGAGCTGGTAAGAGGCATGCTGTTACCCGCACGGTGCCGGCTTGTATCGGCCCCGTGAGGGCCACCGAAATCTCGATGATCAAGAAAGGGCTCCCTTGCGCGCCTTGCTGCTGACCGTGGGCCTATGCGCCCTTGCCGTATCGCCTGCTGTCACCGCGAAAGAGCAAGCACCCGCCGCTGACGTCCAGTCCGGCTTCGCGCGCCATGCGATGGTGGCGGCCGCCAATCCGCTGGCGACCGAAGCGGGCCTTGCGGTGCTGCGGCGCGGCGGTTCGGCGGTGGACGCCGCCGTAGCGATCCAGGCGGTGCTGGGGCTGGTGGAGCCGCAAAGCTCAGGTCTCGGCGGCGGCGGGTTCATGGTTTACTACGACGCCAAGACCCGCACGGTTACCGCCTACGATGGCCGCGAAACCGCGCCCGCCGGGGCCACCAACCGCCTGTTCGTGGGCGATGACGGCAAGTCGCTGCCCTTTTTTGACGCGGTGCTGGGCGGCATCTCCACCGGCGTGCCCGGCGCCATCGCCATGCTGGACCAGGCGCACCGCGATCACGGCACGCTACCGTGGGCAGGCCTGTTCGACACGGCGGAAAACCTCGCCGACCAGGGCTTCATCGTCAGCAAGCGGCTGGCCGGTATGATCACATCCAAAGCCCCGCAGGCGTCCGCCCCCGATGCGGTGCAGTATTTCACCAAGCCGGACGGCACGCGCTATGCCGCCGGAGACCGGCTGCGTAACCCCGCGTATGCGCAAACGCTGCGCCGGATCGCCACGTTCGGCGCATCCGGGCTGCTGACCGGCCCGGTGGCGCAGGACATCGTGGCCCGCGTGCACGAAGCTCCGCGCCCCAGTTCCATGACGCTGGCCGATCTGGCCGCGTACCGCCCCGTCGTCCAGCCGGCGCTGTGCCGGCCTTTCGAGACATATGTGGTATGCACCCCGCAGGCCCCCTCGGGCGGACCGGGTCTGCAGATCGCTCTGGGCATACTGAACCACACCGACATCGCCAAGCGGGGCGCGAACGACGAGCAGGCGTGGTTCCAGTTCGGCCAGGCCAGCCGCCTCGCCTATGCCGACCGTGACCGCTATGTAGGCGACCCCGCCTTCGTCAAAGTGCCGGTCGAAGGCCTGCTGGCGCCTGACTATCTGGCCGCGCGCGCCGCGCTGATCGGCGAAACGGTGGGCCCCGTCACCTTCGGCCATCCGCAAGGCGCGCCGCCTGCGGGCATCGACAATACCCGTGAGCCGGGCGGCACCAGCCATTTCGTGATTGTCGATAAGAAAGGCAACGTCGTGTCGATGACGACCACGGTGGAATCGATCTTCGGTTCGGGCCGCATGGTCGACGGGTTTTTCCTGAACAACCAGCTGACCGATTCCTCGTTTTCTCCCACCGACCCGGACGGCGCCCCTGCCGCCAACGCGCCCGGACCTGGCAAGCGCCCGCGATCTAGCATGGCGCCTGCCATCGTGCTCAACCGCAACGGCACGTTCTATGCGGCAGCCGGCTCGCCCGGCGGCAGCGCGATTCAGGCATACGATCTCAAGGCGTTGGTCGCGATGCTGGGCTGGGGCATGTCCCCGCAGGACGCCGCCGCCCTGCCCAACCTCGTTGCCAAGGACAATCGCTTCAGCGCCGACCCCTTCCCGCCCGCGATCATGGCGGCGCTGGCAGCACGGGGGATGAAGCTGGAAACCTCGCGCGGGGAAGAATCGGGCATTCAGGCGGTGGTGACCAAAAACGGCGGTTACCTTGGCGGTGCGGACCCCCGGCGTGAGGGCCGCGCGCGGGGTTTTTAACGCGCCGCTGGCCCGATGGTCGAGGGTCAGAAGAGCGCCCACCCCGCGATGGCCCCGGCCCCGATGATAGCGGGTGTTACCCAGGCACCCTTCATCCGCCACGCCGCAATCAGGGCTGCGATCGCCAGCATGACCCCAAACGCGGGCGCCGGTATGCGCAGCCCGGTTGCGTAGCCCAACTGGAGGAACGTGGCGGCGATGATCCCCACCACCGCCGCCGCGATCCCCTCCAGCACATGCCGCAGCGCCGGGTTTTCGACGATCGCCTCCAGCCTTTCGAACAGGACCAGCGAGAACGCGAAGGCCGGCAGAAACATGCCTGCCGTTATCGCCAATGCACCGCCAAGGCCCCCCGCCACGAAGCCGGTAAATGTGGCAAAGATGACGAGCGGGGCAGGCAGCACGCCGGCCAGCGCGATGCCGTCCAGGAAGGTCGGATCGCTGATCCAGCCCCGTCCCACGGTATCCGCCCGCACGTAAGGGATAGCGGTATAGGCGCCCCCAAAAGTCAGCAGTCCGCCCTTGAGGCCGGCCAGGAACAGGGCGAGCGGGGTTGCCGGCGTGCCTGTCGTCGCGTGCAGTGCGTGCAATGGCTCGGCCCAAACGTGGATGGCCACAATCGCCCCGGCGGTGACGATCAGCAGCAGCGCCGCAGCGACTGCCGGGCGGCGCGAAACGCCGTAAGCGATGCCGCCAAGCGCCAGCGGTATCCAGAACGGCACCTGCGCCAGGGTCATGACCAGACTGGCGATGGCGATGGCGCCCAGCAGCGCGGTTTCGATGATGTGCTGGCCGATCCGCACCACCGCGCGCGCGATGATGCCCAGCACCACGACCTGCACGCCAAGCAGCGCGCCTGACAGATGGGCATCGCCCACAACGAAGCTGACATAGAACCAGCCGGCCAGCAGCATGAGCACCAGCCCCGGCAGCATGAAGCCAAGCCCCGCCAGCAGGCCGCCGATCCGTCCGCGTGCCACCATGCCCAGATGCACGCACAACTCATGCGCCTCCGGCCCGGGCAGGACCTGCAGCACCGCCAGCAGCCGATTGAACCGCGCCTTGCCGATCCACGCCTCCTTGTCGACAAGCGCCTCACGGATCATCGCGATCTGCGCCACCGGACCACCAAAGGCGAGCATCCCGAAAACCAGGAACTTCAGGAACAGGGCTGTCAGCGTAAGCGATCCGGGGCCGGAGGGGGCGCTATCCGGAGCGGGTGAGTCCTCGTTCATAGTGCACGCTCCTTTTGCCGCACAAGCGGCGTCATGGAGCGGAAGCTTGGACGGGGGCCCGTCTCACCGGGCGTTCCGCGCCTGCCCGAAGACCCCGTTTCTCTTCAATCGAAGGGAAGATCAATACCCGTTTTGCAAGCTGGTGCATGAAACTACTGCGCAAAGCCTGGCCGCTGGCCATCGCGCTCGGCGCTTCCATGAAGCGAACCGCAACCATTTATCAGCGCTGACCGCCGATCACTTTTGCGGCATCCGGGCTGCGCGCACGCGCTGCGTCGGTCATGTGTGACAGGGCCTCGGCAATGAAATCGCGTTCGGCTTCAGGGGTCGCAAAGAAGCGGCGCGGGAGGATCATGGCGCTGCTTTGCACCAGAAAAACCCAGTGCTTGCGGGTTGCGAACAGGTCCGTGACGCAAGCCCAGTTGGCGGTCATGACAAGGTCGGCCAGATCGTAGACCAGCCCTTCGGGCGTGATGCGCAGGGTAAGCAGATGCTCGTAAGCCTGACCGCGCCTGGCAAGGGCCTTGCGCATTGCGGGAGCGGACAGACGGTGAATTACGAACAGGCCACCGCCAAGCCCGACGAACGCAAACTCGGCTGAAAGCACCGCCGCTACCCAGTCCCCCGTTATCCATCCCCCAACGCCGATGCCGATCGTCAGCATGCAGACCAACACGATTACCATCGACTGGCGCGGTGACAGGCCCCTGCGGCCTTTGACATACCCCAAGGCTGCGGTGCTTTCTCCCGCCAACAGAACGCCTGTCGCTTCCATTCCAATTCCTCGACACAGCTTCGCAGCCGATGCTAGCTCTACGGTTCGGAGACGTCACCCGGCTACCGTGAGATGCGTTGACCGCTGGTGCCGCGAAAACCCCGCACCGTCGATTTTCCGGGCTTTCGCAAACATGTATAGCGCTGGATTATCGTTACAGGAGGAGGTTGACAGCCCCATCCCGCCTCCGCATCTTGGCAAGGGCAGATGTCGCCAGCCGCTCGCGTCCGCAAGGATATGGTGAAGACATCGCGATATGGTCTTCACCGGATAGTCCGCCCGGCGATGGATCGGCAATGCGAGCACCGATATCCCATTGCCGGCGCGAGGACCTATCATGCCGACTATCGATCAAGCCAAGGGAATGGCCAAACGACTGCGCTCCGCGCTTGCCGAACGTGCCATCGATATAGCGCACTCCGCCAGCCTTGAACTGGTCGCCGCCCAACTCGGTCATCAGGACTGGAACACGGCGGCAGCAAAGCTGCAGCCTACCCCGGCGGATGGAGTAGCCTTCCAGCAGGCGATACCGATTCTGCGCATCTTCGATGTTGCCAAGGCCCGGGAATTCTACTGCGATTTTCTGGGCTTTGCGGTGACGATGGAGCAACGCCACGAACCAGATCTTCCCCTGTACATGGCGGTGGAACGGGGCGGGCTGGAACTCCATCTATCGGAGCATCACGGCGATGCCAGTCCCGGATCAACGGCGTTCGTCTGGATGATGGGTATCCGGGCATTCAACGCGGAACTGATCTCCAAGCACTACGGCTATGGCCGCCCCGGCATCATCCGACAGCCTTGGGGCGACCAGATGGAAGTCCACGATCCCTTCGGCAATCGTGTGCGCTTCTGCCAGAAGCGCGGTTAAAAGCGACGCGGTCGTTTGGTAATCACCGTTGCCGAACGACCGCCACTATCGATGCAAAACGCACAGAAGTTTGTTCAAAACAGGTGAGCCAGATAGGGTGCAAAAGTCAGTATCCCGATCCCCGCCGCCGCGATTGAGGCCATCAGCACACCGCCCGCCGCAAGATCCTTGATGCGCCCGATTGCAGAATCAAATTCGGGGCAAATACGATTACAGAGGTCCTCTATTGCCGTGTTGAACGCCTCTGCCAGCCAAACCAAGGCAATCGCCAGCACAACCCAGCGCCAGTCCGATACAGAAATCTGTAGAATCAGTCCGGTAGCTATCGCACCTACGGATGCTACGATATGCACCCAGGCATTATGCTCTTTCTGCACAAGACAGCGCAAACCCCGGCCCGCAAATATAAAGCTCTTAAGCCGTGCGCGAAGGGAAAAGCGAATTGCCCGTTCAGATGCGTGGCGTAGTTGCTTCATGTCACCCCCGCGCGCCGAACAGCGCGCTGCCCACGCGCACGTGCGTCGCGCCCAGCATTATGGCGGTTTCGAAGTCTTCGCTCATGCCCATGCTGAGCTGGTCCAGTCCGTTGTCCGCGGCAATCTTGGCGAGCAGGGCGAAGAACGGCGCGGCCTCAATGCCCGCAGGGGGCACGCACATCAGGCCGATCACCGGAATGCCCGCGTCGCGCGCAGCGGTCAGCAGCGCGGGCACGTCGGGAATCGGGCAGCCGCCTTTTTGCGGCTCGTCCCCGATATCGACCTGCACGAAGCACGGCACCTGCCGGCCCGCCTTGGCCATCGCCTTGCCCAGCGCAGTCACCAGCGACGGGCGATCGAGCGAATGGATGCAGTCAAACAGCGCCACCGCATCGTCCGCCTTGTTGGACTGCAACTGACCGACCAGATGCAGCGCCACGTCCGGGTAGGCGCTGCGCAAGGCGGGCCATTTGGCTTGCGCTTCCTGCACCCGGTTTTCCCCGAAGGCCCGCTGCCCGGCGGCCAACAGCGGTTCGATCGCGGCGGCATCGTGCGTCTTGGAAATGGCGATGAGGTCCACCGCGTCCGGCGTGCGCCCGGCGATACGGGCGGCCTGCGCGATACGCGCGCGGATATCGTGAAGGGGAGTTGCTGGCTGATCCATCGTGCGCTGCTATAGCGTGCGCGTGAAGAACCGCCAGCCGCCTGTTGCCGCCCGCCCGCCCGCCCTGTGGCTGGTCAGCGATGCGCGCAACGATGCGGTGCTGGAACGCGCGATCGCCGGGCTGCCACGCGGCTCCGGCCTGATCTTCCGGCATTATCACCTGAGCCCCGCCGCGCGCCGGGCCCGCTTCGATGTGCTGAAACATAAGGCGCGCAAGCTTGGTCATGTGGTGGTGCTGGCGGCTGATGCGCGCACGGCGCGGCTCTGGGGGGCGGACGGGATCTACGGCGCGCCGGACCGGATGCGTCGCGCGCCTGGCCTGCTGCGCCTTGCCACCGTCCACACGCTGCGCGAAATCGCCGCCGCGCACAGCGTGGACGCGGACGCGGTGCTGCTCTCACCCGTGTTCACAACCGCATCCCACCCTGGCGCCGTCTTCCTCGGCCCGGTGCGGTGGCGGTTGCTGGCAGCACGCGCGCGTGTTCCCGTCATCGCGCTGGGTGGTATGACCGCGCACCGGGCGCGGGCCCATCGCATCGCACGCTGGGCCGCGATCGACGGGCTGTCCACGCAATCTTCTGGATAACGCCGCTGCCCCGGCTTGCGCCGCCCCGTCCCCCTTTGGCAGAGCGCACGGGTGAGCGCGAACATCGTCATCGGCACCGCCCCGCGCGGGGAACCGGTGGAAATCGACATCAAGGAACTTCTGGCGACCCGCCTGCTGGTGCAGGGCAATTCCGGGTCCGGAAAGTCGCATCTGCTACGCCGGATCCTGGAAGAAAGCGCCGGCATCGTCCAGCAGGTGGTGATCGACCCGGAAGGCGATTTCGTGTCGCTGGCCGAACAGTTCGGCCACGTGGTGATCGACGGTTCGGCCTATGGCGAGGCCGAGATCGCCCGGCTGGGTGCACGCATCCGCCAGCACCGCGCGTCGGTGGTTCTCGCGCTCGACGAGCTAGAGATTGACCAGCAGATGAAATGCGCGGCGCAGTTCCTGGGCGCCTTGTTCGATGCCCCGCGCGATCAGTGGTATCCCGCGCTGGTGGTGGTGGACGAGGCGCAGCTGTTCGCGCCTGCCGCCGCTGGCGAAGTGAGCGAGGAGGCGCGCCGGGTCAGCCTGGCGGCGATGACCAACCTCATGTGCCGGGGCCGCAAGCGCGGGCTGGCCGGCGTTATCGCGACCCAGCGGTTGGCAAAGCTGGCCAAGAACGTGGCCGCCGAAGCCAGCAATTTCCTGATGGGCCGCACCTTCCTGGATATCGACATGATCCGCGCGGCCGACCTGCTGGGGATGGAGCGGCGGCAGGCCGAGGCGATCCGCGATCTGGCGCGCGGGCAGTTCCTGGGCCTTGGCCCCGCGATCGCGCGCCGTCCTGTCGCCGTCACGATCGGCGCCGTGCGCACCGGGGCGAAGTCGGTAACGCCGGGCCTTGCCCCGCTGCCCACCGCCAGCACCGAAGAACTGCGCGAACTGCTGCACGAGAACCTGCACGTAGAGCCTGACCGTCCCGAATTTCCGCGCCCGGCCCCGCGCACCGAAGATGCCGAAACGCTGGCGCGCCGCATCGCCGCGAACCAGCTGCTCGAACCCACCAGCGCCCAGGCGCGGGAACGCGAGCGCGAACGCGAGCGGGCGGAACCGGGCGCGGAGGAAAGCCGCGAGGCGATGATCGCGATCATGAACGCCATGGCGCAGGAGGATGACTGCACATTCCAGTCCGCCACCACGCTGTTCCAGGACTTCACCATCCGCTGCCGCATGAAGGGCATTTCGGTGCGCGGGCTGGACGCCACAATGTTCCGCCGCGGTTTCGCCGCCGCCATAGCGGGTATCGAGAACCCGGACGATGCGCGCTGGGAAGACCTGCTCAACCTGGCCAAGCACGTGCCGGACGATGCGCTGGGCCCTTTCTACGTCATCGCCCGCGCCGCGATCGAGGGGAAGCCCTGCCCGGACGATGCCGATCTGGCCCGCATCTACGGCACCAGCAGCCCCCGCCGGGTGCAGCGCCTGCTGGACTACCTCGAAAAGGACGGCCTGATCGTGGTGCGCACCGACTTTTCCGGCAAACGCTCGGTCGCCCTGCCAGACCTCGGCGTCACCACCGCGCCGGTAGAAGCGTAGGCGGGGAGGGCGGGTTGAAGTTGCGCTGAGCCATCAGTTTTGCGCTGTCTTTGGTAAAAATCAGACATTCGGGTTCCGCCCCCTTGCTGACACTCGCTGGCCCATGGTTTAAGCAGGATTGGAGACGCTAAGGTAGTAAATACGGATCAGACATGGATCAAGTATCGGAAGTACTGACGCCATTTGTAGCTTTCGGCTGGATCGCGCTGGTCGTTGGTATGTCGATCATCTATCGCATCCGAGTAGGGAAGCCCATCTATCCGAGAATTCCGACTGATGCGGTGTTTGCAGAACGTTGGGCGTCCGGGCCTTTCGCGTTAAATTGCTTGTTAGTTTCGGTCACGTCAGACGGCATTTCTGTAGTACCGAAATTCCCTTTCAATCTGATGTTTCTGTCGGAATTCTACGGTTTGGAACGTTGCGTTCCTATCACCACCATCCAGTCGGTTGAGCAAACGAAGAGCCTTTTTCGAAATAATGTGCTGATTACATACGGTAAAGACCGAAAGACCTTGCGTCTTCGGTTAAGCAAGCCCGGACAATTTCTGACTACGATCCGCAAGCTGCAAAACTCTGTCGGCATAGGAACGTCCGCTTTCCACCAAAATACCCCGCTCCGGTAGCAATTCAAATACAGCCCAAAGCCCACATGTCCGCCAAGCCCCTCAACGCCTCGGCCAGGCTTGCAGGGCGGTGGCGACGATGGCTTGCAGGGAGGCGCGGGCCATTCCGTCTCTCGCCATCACAGACAATCCTTGCATGACTGTCATTACCAACCCGGCCAGCGCCGACGCGTCTGTGTGCGGCGGCAGAACGCCGGACGCAATGTCGCGCGCGATGCGTTGCTCAAGATGGGACGCGACGAAGGAGCGGATGCCCGCGACGGACTGGCGAACATCTGAGGATGCAGGCGAGCCGCTGGCCGTGGCGCTGGCGAGCAGGCACCCCGGCGGCGTTGCCTCCCCCGTATAGGTGATGACCGCCCCCATCAGTAGCGTGCGCGCTGCATCGAGGGCACTGGGCGCAGCAGCGATGGCTTGCGCTGTGGCTTCAAGATCACCGGCATACAGCGCCACCGATTCCAGAAAGAGGCGCTTCTTGTCTCCGAACGCGCCGTACAGGCTGGGCGTGGTGATCCCCATCGCTGCCGTAAGGTCGGTGATCGAGGTGGTCTCGTAACCGTGCCGCCAGAACGTCAGCATCGCGCGCTCAAGCGCTGTGTCCCGATCGAAGGACAAGGGGCGGCCCGTCTTTTTCAGGCCCCGACCGCGGGGCTCAGTCTGTTTCATAGCGATCACTCGGAAATACGTTGACGTTCTGCGCCCGACCTAGCATGGCTTTCATATCGAACACTACGAAAGTTGATGCATGGCCTTGACCTCCTTCCGCGCGCTTGGCCGTTCCGGCCTGATCGTCAGCCCGCTGGCGCTAGGGACGATGACGTTCGGACCGGGCGCATGGAACGCCGACGAAACGCAATCCCGGGCGGTCTTCGATGCCTACCTCGATGCCGGCGGCAACTTTATAGACACAGCCGACATCTACAGCGGTGGGGAAAGCGAAACCTTGGTCGGCCAGTTCGTGGCGGACAGAGGCGTTCGAGACGAGGTGGTCCTTGCCACCAAGTTCGCCTTCAACGGTTCGGCCAGCCCGCTGGTCGCAAGCCAGACCCGCGCCGGCAATCCCAATGCAGGCGGAGCGGGCGCGAAGAACATCTACCGCGCGCTCGACGCATCGCTCAAGCGGCTGCGCACCGACTATGTCGATCTGTACTGGATGCATATCTGGGACGGTGTCACGCCGGTAGAGGAGATCGTGCAAACCCTTGGCGATCTCGTCCGTGCCGGCAAGATACGCTATTACGGCTTGTCCGACATGCCGGCATGGCTGGCGATGAAGGCGGCGACGATCGCAGCCGAGCGCGGGGTGCCTGCGCCCATCGCGATCCAGGTCGAATACTCGCTGGTCGCGCGCGACGTGGAGGCAGAGCACGTTCCCGCAGCGCGTGAAGGCGGCATGGCCGTCATGCCCTGGAGCCCGCTGGCCGGAGGCTTCCTGACCGGCAAGTATCAACCTGGCGATGTGGCAGGCAAGGGCCGGCTCAGCGGCGCGAACCCCTTTGGCGACAGCAAGTTTACCGACCGCAACTGGGCCATCCTGGAGACGCTGAAGCAGGTGGCCGCACAGCTTGATCGCCCGATGGCGCAAGTCGCGCTGGCTTGGACCTTGACGCGCAGCGGCGTCGGCTCGACGCTGATCGGGGCAACCAGCGTCGCGCAACTCGCCAGCAACATCGCCGCCTGCGACATCCATCTGGAACCATCGCACCTCGACCGTCTGAACGCGATCAGCGCCCCCACGCCCACGTTCAGTTCGGCGCTCACGTCACCGATGATCCGCCGCATGGTCTATGGAGGTCACGAGGTGGTCGGCTGGGCGCAGTAGGGCCAAGGGGCGCGGAACCCGTCCGGTAAGCGCGCGTTGATGGCAGCGTATTCACAGCATCTGCAAAGGCCGCCCGCATGACCACCAATTCCGCTTCCGCCCGCTACGAAGGTCTTGGCAAGGATGGGAAAGGGGCCATCACCACGCGTTCGGGCGTATTGTCCGACCAGCCCTACGGCTTCAACACCCGCTTCGAGGGCAAGCCCGGCACCAACCCCGAGGAACTGATCGCCGCAGCCCATGCGGCCTGCTTCACGATGGCCACTAGCTTCGCGCTCGCCGCCGCCGGTCACGCCGACGGGACACTGGACACCAAGTGTACCGTCACGCTGGACAAGGACGGCGACGGGTTCACGGTCAGCAAGTCGGCCCTCATCCTGACCGGTGCGATCCCCGGCATCTCCGCAGAAGAGTTTTCCCGGATCGCTGACGAGGCAAAGGCTGGCTGCCCCATCTCCAAGCTGTTCAACTGCGAAATCACTCTCGAAAAAACGCTGTCGGCGTAAACGTTCAGGCCTGCGTGCGCGGGTGGCGATCCGTCCACCCGCACCCCCGGCGCGTTTCGGCACCGACCTGCAGCGTGACGACATACGGATAGCGGGTGTTGGACATGCCATCGCTGCACGGCGCCGGCGTAACCGCCAGCGTTATCGCGCCTTTGGCAAGGCTGCCGCTGAAAGACACCCCGCCCCTGCCGGCGAAGCGCGTGACCGGCACCGTCTCGCCAGCCTGATTGTCGATGGTCGTGTAGGTCAGCCCGGCAGGACCGACGCGGCCGCTCCAGAACGGCTCGGTCCCGGTAAAGTTTACTGTCTCGGTAGCCGCGATGCCGCTCCAAGGGTGGTGATCTTTCGCATCGCCCGGCACACGCTCGGCAGCGGAATGGCATGCTGCAATAGCGAAGAAGGCGATAGGGGCAATGCGGGAAACGAGAGGGCTCATGGCTGGACAGTAGCTTTCGGCCACACGAGTCACAAGTGTGGTCGCAAGAGGACGATTTCTGCATCTTGCGTACGCTGACACCGTTCAAAACCTCCCATTATTGCCAGTGCAAAGCCTTTTCTCTGCATACTCCGGGCGTCAAAAGGCCCGTGTTTCCAAGCACTGAGGATGCGGTTGCATGAAATGCAACATGTGGTTCGCCCTTTGAAATTGCGATCAGTCTCCGAAACCAGCATTTGCTGCAGCGCACAAGATCACATGTTCCGGGGCAATCTCACCGGGCTCTTCAACAAGGATGTTGCCATGTTCAAGACCATTCTCGCGACTGCCGCTGTCACTTTCGCAGTTGTCCCCGCGCTCGCGCAGGCCGATGAGGCACGCCAGTTCTCGCATGAGGGCACCACATATGCCTACTCTGCGGAGCAGAAGGGCAAGACCACGGTCATCAGCGGCAACTCATCGCAGGGCGCGCCTTTCCGCCTGTACGTAACTGATGGCCAGGTTCGTGGCACATACAACGGCCAGCGCGTTTCGTTCACGACTGCCGAAGCCGCCAAGCTCAACCTTATCAAGTAACTCGATCATACCGATCGCGCGCTCGCGGTCGTTCGGGCACTCTCCTCTCCCAACGTCCGGATAGCTGCTGATGCGCCGGCCAAGGCACCGTTCCCTTTCATGGGGACGGTGCCTTTTTCGTTTCCGGTGCGTTATTCAGCCATCTGACAGCCCGGTGCCTCCAAGGGGCAGGCTGTTGCCGGCAGGATGAAAAGACGATGGCCGCAGGTAAATTTCTGGTGGTGCTGCTGGCTGGAGCCGGCGTGGCGGGCGCCCTGTTCGCAGGGCTTAACTCGCGGGCCATGCGCCCTTATCATGACGCCGTGATGCAACGCGACCTTGCTGCGCCTCTGCCCGTCACCAACGGCCTCGGTAGCGACAATGCGGTCCCCGCAGACAACGGCTGGACCAGCGACACCGCCGCGGGCCCGCAAGGGCCCGGTTGGCAAGGCGAAGGCGCATACTGGCGACAGGGTCCGTCCGGCCAATCCCTCCCTTACGACTATGCCCCCGCCGACGGTGGATATGCCCGCGAGGATACGATGCCGCGTGATGGCGATCTTGCGCCGGATGAGGGATACGGCCCGCAGGATCGTGGCGATGCCTATGCCGACGACGACGCGCGCCGCGACGGGCAGCAGGATGCCTGGTCCGGTCGGCAGGACGATGCGATGGCGGCGGCTGACGATGCAGAACGCGCAGCGCAGGATGTGAGGGCCGCCGAAGGAGCGACCATGTCGGAAAACGGCAGACGGCAGGACGGTCGCCCGCGCGGCACCTAATGGAAATCGCGCGACCGTGGCAGGATCCGTACATTGCGGGGATGGCCGCGCGAAGTAGGCCGGTCCGGATCGTAGACCGGGTTGCGTACCACGTCGCTGCGTAGCGGCTCGGGCTTCAAGGCGGGCGGCGCGGACAGGCGCGAGAGCGCTTCGCTGGCATCGGTTACGACATCGACCATCAGGTGGACAACGCCTTCCTTGCTGCGCTGGACAGTTCCGTCCACCACCATCAGCCGTGCCGCCATCACCGCGCGGCGCTGTTTTTCGAAATCGCGGGCCCACAGCAGCGCGTTGACCACGCCGGTTTCGTCCTCCAGCGTGATGAAGATCGCGTTGCCCTTGCCGGGCCGCTGCCGGATCAGCACCACGCCCGCCACCCGCACTTTAGTGCCATCGCACGCGGCTTCCACCTGCGCGCATGTCCGTGCACCCGCTTGGGTGAAATGATCGCGCAGGAACTGCATCGGGTGGCCTTTCAAGGACAGGCGCTGGGTCTGGTAATCGGCCACCACTTCTTCCGAAGCTGCCATCGCGGGCAGCTTGGCTGCAGGTTCGCTGGCCAGTTCCGGCGCATCCAGCGCGGCGAACAGCGGCAACTGTACCGAGGGCACCCGCCGCGCCTCCCACCCGGCATCGCGGCGCGCCAGCCCCAGCGAGCCAAGCGCGTCCGCATCGGCAAGCAGGCGCAGGGCACGCGCGGGCAGTTCCGCACGGCGGGCCGCATCCTCCAGCCCGGTTATCGGGGCCACAGTGCGGGCGCGATCGAGCGCCTCGGCCCAGTCCTTTTTGAAACCGCCGATCTGTCGCAGGCCAAGGCGCAGTATATGCTCTCCCTCCAGCGTATTGTCCCAATTGCTTTGGGAAATATCGATGGGCCGCACCTCCACGCCGTGCGCCCGCGCATCCGCCACCAGTTGCGCGGGCGCGTAAAAGCCCATCGGCTGGCTGTTGAGCAGTGCGCACGTGAATGCGGCCGGGTAATGGCACTTCAGCCAGGACGACACATAGGCCAGCCACGCGAAGGCCTGCGCGTGGCTTTCGGGAAAGCCGTATTCCCCGAAACCCTCGATCTGGTCGAAGCATCCCACGGCAAATTCTTCCGGATAGCCACGCGCGACCATGCCGCTCACGAACTTGTCCCGATGCTGATGAATGGTGCCGTTGCGCCGGAACGTCGCCATCGAGCGGCGCAGGCGATCGGCCTCGTCCGGCGCGAACTTCGCAGCCACGATGGCCAGCCGCATAGCCTGTTCCTGGAACAGCGGCACGCCCAGGGTCTTATGGAGCAGGTCGTACATTTCGCCGGGCGGCCCGGGATAAACCACCTTTTCCTCCCCGTTGCGGCGGCGCAGGTAAGGGTGGACCATGCCGCCCTGGATCGGGCCGGGCCGCACGATCGCCACCTGGATGACCAAGTCGTAGAGTTCCTTGGGCTTCATGCGCGGCAGCATCGCGATCTGGGCGCGGCTTTCCACCTGGAACGTGCCGATACTGTCGCCCTTGCGCAGCATGGCGTACGTCTCGTCATCCTCACGCGGCACGCTGGCCAGCGCCAGGTCGGCAAGGCTGTGATCGCGCAGCAGATCGAAGCTCTTGCGGATCGCGGTCAACATGCCCAGCGCCAGGATATCCACCTTCATCAGCCCCAGCGCGTCCAGATCGTCCTTGTCCCATTCGATGAAGGTGCGATCCTGCATCGCACCGTTGTGGATCGGCACCATCTCGTCCAGCCGGCCTTCGCTCAGCACGAACCCGCCGACGTGCTGGGACAAGTGCCGGGGGTATTCCAGCAGCCGCGTCACCATGTCGCGCAGCCGTTCGAGCTGGGGGTTGGCGGGGTCGAAACCGGCTTCGGCCACCCGGCTTTCGGGCAGTTCATCGCCGCCCCAGCTGCCCCATACGGTGCCGGACAATCGCGCGGTCACATCCTCGCTCATGCCCAGCGCCTTGCCCACTTCGCGAATGGCGCTGCGCTGGCGATACCGGATGACGGTGGCCGCGATCCCGGCCCGGTCCCGGCCATAGCGCCGGTAGATATACTGCATCACCTCCTCGCGCCGCTCATGCTCGAAATCGACGTCGATGTCGGGCGGCTCGTCACGCTCGGTGGACAGGAAGCGGGTGAACAACAGCTTCTGTTCCACCGGGTCGATCGGCGTGATGCCCAGGAAATAGCACACCAGCGAATTGGCCGCGCTGCCCCGGCCTTGGCACAGGATCGGCGGGTCCAGCGTGCGGGCATGGCGCACGATGTCATGCACGGTCAGGAAATAGTACGCATAGTTCTTCTTGCCGATCAGCGCGAATTCTTCGGCCAGGACGGCGCGATACTGCTCCGGCAACCCTTGCGGAAAATACGTGCGTGCGCCTTCGTGCACCAGGTGCTCCAGCCAGGCCTGCGGGGCCCATCCTTCCGGCACCGGCTCGTGCGGATATTCATAGCGCAAATCGTCCAGCGTGAAGGCGATGCACGCCAGCAGGTCCTGCGTTGCCGCCAGCGCCTGCGGGCAGGCCCGGAACAGGCGCGCCATTTCCGCAGGGGCCTTGAGGTGGCGTTCGGCATTGGCGGCCAGCCGCCGACCGGCGGACTGCACCGTCAGACCTTCGCGAATGCAGGTCAGCACATCCAGCATCGGCCGGTCCTCGGGCACGGCATACAGCACGTCGTTGGTGGCGATCAGCGGCACCCCCGCGCTTTCGCTCAACGCCATGCGGGCATTCAGACGGCGCGCGTCGCGCCCCGCGCGCGGCATCGTGGCGGCAAGCCACAAGCGCGGAGCGGCACCGCGCAAGGTTTCCAGCAGTTGCACATCGCCGTCCATCGCGATCAGCGCCAGGTCCTGCGCGTGATCGATCAGGTCCGCCAGATACAGCGTGCACCCACCCTTCGCCGCGCGCAGATTGCCAAGCGTCAGCAGCCGCGTCAGCCGCCCCCAGCCCGCGCGGGTCATTGGATACGCAACGATGTCAGGCGTGCCGTCGGCAAATACCAGCCGCGCGCCCACGATCAGGCGCAGGCCGCTTTTGCCGTCGCCGATCTGCTTCCAGGCGGCATGGGCGCGCACCACGCCGGCCACCGTGTTGCGATCGGCGATGCCAAGGCCGGTCATGCCCAGCGCATGCGCATACGCCACCATGTCCGGCCCCGGAGATGCGCCGCGCAGGAAGCTGAAGTTGGTGGCGGCAACCAGTTCGGCGAACGGCGGCGCGCTCATGCGAACAGACCGTGCAGATACCAGCGCGGGTCCGGCTTTTCCGTGAACAGGCCGTGTCGGAAAATCCAGTAGCGCCGCCCCAGTGCATCCTCGATGCGATAGTAGTCGCGCGTCTCGCCGGCGTGGCCCGGTACATGCCCGCCGCGCCGGCGCCACCATTCGGCGCCAATACGCTCCGGCCCCTCCGCCAGCCGCACCTCATGCAGGCGGCCCCGCCAGCGGAAACGCTGCGGCGGACTGTCCGGCACGCCGGCGATCACGTCCACCGGCTGCGGCGGATCGAGCAGCAGCAGCGGGCGCGGCGGGCGATCGTCCGGCGCGGGCCAGGGCGGAACCCGCTCCGTTGCGGCCGGCACCAGCGCCTGCGCGCGTTCGGGCAAGTGCCGGTCGCAGAAGGCAAGGCGCTGCACCCGCTCCTGCCCCAGCCGCACGCCCAGCCGATCAACCAGCGCGGCCAGGGTATCGGCCTGCCCTTCCCGGTGGCCTTCCAGCATGATCTGGCGGGAGGGCAAATGCTCCACGCGCAGCACCGCCAGCGCAATCGCATCGAACCCGAAACCGGGATCTAGCGGGTCGGACAAGGTATCGATCCGCTCTCGCAGCAGGCGCATTACCGCTGCGGGTTCGCGCACGGGCTGGCCGGTATCCACCGCCAGCCGCCGCCGCACGTTATCACTGCGGTAAAGCACCACCAGGAACCGCCGCCCGCCAAGCTGGCGCTCCTCCATGCGCTGCGATGCCTGCGCCAGCAGCTCCTCGATCACGTCCAGCGCATCGTCCGTGCGGGCCAGCGGTTCGGGAAAGCGGGTTTCCAGCCGGATCGGCTCTGCCGGGCGCAGCGGGGTGATCGGGCTGCCTGCTTCGCCCAGAATGGCGCGCAAGCGTGAAACCGCCACCTCTCCAAAGCGCGCTGCCAGCCCCGCCATCGGTCGCGCGGCCAGATCCCCCAGCGTGGCAAGCCCGGCGCGGCGCAGACCGGCCTGCCCGTCCGCGTCCAGTTCGAGCGCGGCGACCGGCAGAGCGCGCACATCGCGAACATCGGCCCCGAAGCGGGCGAGCGCACGGGCGGCGGCGGCATTGTCGGCCAGCGCGGTGCGCACAGTATAGCCCGCCAGCGTGCGAACGGCATCCACCAGCGCCCGCTCCCCGCCGAACAGGTGCGCGCAGCCGGTAATGTCCAGCACCAGCCCGTCAGGCGGATCGAGCGCGACGAGCGGGGTGAACGCGATCATCGCGCCAGCCAGCCGTTCCAGTTCCCGCGTGACGCGCAGCGGATCATGGCGCGCGGTGGCAAGATCGGGACATCGCGCCCGAGCATCGGCAAGCGTCATGCCCGCGCACAAGCCCAGCGCCGCCGCCTGCCCGTTGACCGCCGCCAGCCGCAAGGCCTGCCCGTCCCGCGCGACCAGCGCCTGCGGGGCCGGGCCTTCAGGCAGTACGCCGCAGCGGCGCGCGCTCTCGCACGGCAGGAAGCACAGCCACAGCGCCAGATGGCGGCGCGGGCCTTTCGGCTTCGCTAACGACGAGTTCTTCAAGGGGGGCGGGGCGGAAAACGCCATGCTCCTCACTCCATTCCAGTCTCCAGCATTGGCCGGCAGGTCCACCCCGCCGGCGCGTCAGTTCCACGCGCAGCGCGGGATGCCCCGGCGCATGACCATCAAGCGGGACGGACGGCGCGCTGGCGACCGTCCAGCGGGTGTGCGCGGCGCTGGCGCAGGGATCGGCATCGCCGCGCAGCAGCACCACCGGAATGCCAGAGCGTTCAGCGGCCAGGATCAGGCGGCGGCTGGACACCAGATCGTATTCGCGCAAGTTGCCCCAGCTTTCCATCAGCACCGCCCCCAGCCCCCCTTCGCGAGCGGCATCGAGCCCGGCGCGCAGCATTCCGGCATCGTCTTTGGCATCCACGATCACCAGCCGTGCAGGATCCAGCCCCAGGTTCAGCCACCCTTCCCCGCAAGGCGGCATCACGACAGACCCGGCACGTGCCTTGTCCTTGCGCACCCGCAGCAGCAGCAATGGGCGCGGCGCCTGCGCCTCAACCGCAACCAGCGCGAAGAAAAGCGCCGACGCCCAGTCATCGGCACTGGCGTGCACTTCGTGCAGCTGCCCTCTGGCAAGCCGGGGGAGCGAGGCCAGCGGCGGATCTTGGGCGCTGCCCGGCGTCGGCACCGGAGCGTTGAAATGGAACATGGGAACATGGCCTCGAATCGGAGATATGTTCTTATTATGTTCCATCTTTCTCCTACAAGTCCACCCTTGCCGTAAACTTATGTGGGCTTGAGGGTAAAGCGTTCCACCTCGTCCGCCGCCCGCGCGACAGGATCGAGTCCGGGAAAGCAGGGCATGCCATCTACGTCCCACGCAATGCCTTCGATCGCATAAGCCATGCGATCGCGTTGCCATGAAAGGTAGGACGCATGGCCGGCAAAGGCGCGCACGATGGCGGCAACCGGATCGGCATCCGGCGCGATCACCTCGCCAAAGCGCCACATCGCGTAGTCCTCGCTGCCTTGCCAATCCACGCCGTGCGCATTCACGAACAGGCAGGGGCGCGGACGGACCAGAAATTCGTAGACCTGGCTGCTGACGTCGCCAACGTAAAGATCGGCCCCCAGCGTGTAGGTCATGTCGCTGGAGCGCGGCGAGCCCAGGTCGATCATCACCTGCCCCGGCACCGCCAGGGCTTCCCACACCGCGCGCTGAGCGTCGGACCAGCCGCGCGCCAGCCGCACATGCGGGGCGACCACGAGGTTCCAGCGGCCATCGCGCACCACCGCCTCCACCAGCTTTTGCCCGAAGGCAGCGAGGGAGGAATGCGCCTGTGCGAAATGCGGATTGTACAGGATCGTGGGACGATCGTTGGCGAACAGCGCGGAGCGCGTGGGCGCCGTGGAAAGGATCGTGGCCAGCTTCACCGGCCCGGTCACTACGCAGGCCTGCGGCTTTACGAACCCGCTGGCGACCAAGCGATCGCGGTCCTTGCGTCCGGCCACCAGCACCCGGTCGAACACCATGAAGCGCTTTTCAAAGCCCACCGCCCGGTCCCCTGCGCCGTGCGGGATATGCACGATCGGCGGGCAACCGGGCACGATCCGGCGCAGCAGCGTGGAGGTGCGTTCCGCGCACAGGATCGCCCCGGCCCGGCACAGCCGCCGCGCCCACACCAGCAGCCGCGCCGTCTTGTCGATGCGGCCGGGCAGCACGACCCCGCCGGGCAGACGCATCACCACTACCTGCGGGATCGGCCCGGACCAGCCCTGCTGCATCTGCACGCGCGCCTCATCGGCCTCCGCCGGGCTGCATACGAACACGCTGACGCTGCCGGGCCGCCGGGCTTCCAGTTCGCGCGCCACCGGCAGGATATGCGCGAACTGGTGCGCCCCGCCGATCGCGAGCACATGCACGCGCCCCTGCGAACCGGGCTCGGCCCTCACCGTGACGGGGTGACCCCGTGGCGATCGAGAAAGTCGAAGATCGTGTTCCACACGTGGACGCTGATCTTGGGTCCGCGCACCGCATGGGTTTGCCCCGGATAGAACATCATCTCGAACGGCTTGCCCTCGCCCTGCAGCTTGGCGGCCAGCGCGGTGCTGTTTTCGAACACCACGTTATCGTCCGCCATGCCGTGGAGCAGCAGCAGCGGGTCGGCGATTTTGCCGGTTTCCTGCAACGTATCGGCCTTGCGGTAAGCGTCCGGCACCTGCCGGGGATCGCCCATGTAGCGTTCGGTGTAATGGGTGTCGTAAAGCTCCCACTTGGTCACCGGCGCGCCGGCGATGCCTGCGGCATAGAGCCCCTGATTGGCCTCCAGCATCTTGAGCGTCATGTACCCGCCGTAGGACCAGCCGTAGATCGCGATCTTGGCGGGATCGACGAAATCCAGCGTCTTGAGATACTGCGCGCCGGCGCGCTGGTCCGCCACTTCCACCGTGCCCATCGCTTGCCGGATCTGCGATTCGAACGCCACCCCGCGATTGGCGCTGCCGCGCCCGTCGATCGCGAAATAGACATAGCCCTTGGCAACGATGGCCTGCGCCAGTGCGCCCTTCCAGCCGCGCGTCACGGTCTGCACGTGCGGGCCGCCGTAATGCTCGAAGAACACCGGGTAGCGGTTGCCGGCCACCAGCGGCGGGGTGATCATCATCCAGTGCAGGTCAGAGCCGTCCTGCGCCTTGATCGTGCCGAACGTGGTGGGCCGGTGCGATGCCTCATACGGCGCATAGGGATGCGCGCCGTCCAGTGCGTTCTCCTCCACCCAGGCCAGCCGCTTGCCCGTCTCGTCCGCGATGTAGGTTTGTGCAGGCTGGGTGGTGGACGAGCGGGTGACGATCACCGTGGCGCCATCGCGGCTGGCCGACACGGTGTTGGACCAGTCCGCCTCGGTCAGCCGCTTTGGCTCGCCGGGTGTGTCCAGGCCGATGGCGTAAAGCTGCGGGGCCAGCACATCGTCGCGCGTGCCGGTGAACAGTACGCGGCCCTTGGCCTCGTCCACTGACACCAGCTTGGTCACCACCCACGCGCCTTTGGTCAGTTGCCGCCACTGACCGTCCTTGAAACGATACAAGTGGCCGAACCCGTCCCGCTCGGACCACCAGATGAGGCTGCCGTCCTTCAGGAAGCGATAATTGTCGGTCAAGTTTATCCAGCTTTTGGGCGCGGCGGTTTCAGTAAACAGCACCTTCGACGCGCCGGTCTGCGGGTCCACCGTCAGCATGTCGAGCCGGGTCTGCGCCCGGTCCTCGCGCTGGACGAACAGCGTGCGCCCATCGCGCGACCAGTTGACGCGGGCGAGGTAGATGTCCGGGTCCGGCCCCAGATCCACCGCGACCCGGCCCGTGCCATCGGGCTTCATCACGTGGAGCGAGACCAGCACGTTGGGCGTGCCGGCGGCGGGATAGCGCTGCTCGTACGTGCGCGTGCCATCCGCCCCGATCGCCGCGCGGGTGACGACGCCGACGGGCGCTTCGTCATAGCGTTCCACCGCGATGCGGGCATCGTCTGGCGACCACCAGTACCCATCCATGCGGTCCATTTCTTCCTGCGCCACGAACTCCGCCTCGCCCCAGTGGACGGTGGCGGCGGTTTCCGGCGGGGTGATCGCGGGCTGGTCCTTGTCCGCCAGCGGCCCCACGTGCAGCCGCCCTTCGCGCACGAACGACACGTAGCGCCCCTTGGGGCTGAGCGCGGCGTTCAGTTCGTCCTGCGGCGAATCCGTCAGGCGGCGGACCGAACCGTCCAGCCCGGCCAGGTACAGATCGCCGTCCAGCGGCACCAGGATCGCCTTGCTGTCCTCGGTCCAGTCATACGACACGATGCCCTTGAGGCTGCCGATGCGCTGGCGTTCGCGCTGCATCTTTTCCGCCTCGCTGAGCGTGCGGTTGGACCCGACCTTGAGCGAATCCACCAGCATCCGCCATTTGCCGCTGGTGCGATCGAACGCCCACAGATCGTAGCGATCCCGGTCATCGCTGCGGTTGCGCAGCAGCGTGATGAACCGCCCGTCCGGCGAAACCTTCACCCCGCGCGGCTGCGGCCCGTCAAGCGAGGGGCTGGCAAAAACACGGTCGAAGGTCAGCGCGGGGGCGGGATCAGGCATCAGGGCAGCGCTCCGGGAAGGGGCAGTAAAGGCAGGCGCGGCAAGAGAGGCGCTGGCCGCAATCAGGCACACGCACGACAGGAGGATTCGCTTCATGGAGCCACCTCTAATCGGTGGTGGGCAAAGTGCAAAGTCGGCGGTGGGGAGGATCGTGAGTGCCGAGAGCGGAATGTCGGGTTTCGGGCATCCTACCCGAAATAACTTCCATTCCCGACAGTAAACCGGGACTGACGGCCGCCCGCTTTCCGTTTCGTTCGTATAAAACTGGGCGAATACAGCCGCCGTCAATTTTAGCGGCTGCTATCAAGCTGATTATGCTTCACTTTCTTTGTCGTCATCAGCATCCGGCACAACAGCTGGCTTCGGTCGCTTCATTGACAACGCACCTGCTGCACCAGAAACGGCCGTTGCCGCCAAGCCGCGAACTTGATCCGCAAAGTTTGGGATTTGTTGGAATGCCTGTTTCACCACTTCAGATGAAAGGGCTTCTTGTAGTGGGCTGCTATGAGTTGCAGAATCTACCAAACGAAGCGGCTCTTCATCCAATCGGTCTAACGCGGATGCTAGTAATCTAGCCTCCAGATCAACATCAATCCGTGCTGCTTCTCGCCTATACCCTTCATACGCTCGAGAAATTGAAGCTTTGAACGCATAGTCCTCCGCCAAGCGGAATTGCTGACCAACTTGCTTCGTTGCCAGCCAAGCGAACCAGATAGGCGCACCTATCGAAAGGACTGACATCGCAATACTTAAAACTATTGGTCCGGTCTGCGCTTGTTCACCGCCAAGCAATTGAGAAAGTGACTCCAATCGTGATCCGCCGAGGAAGCCCGCGACACCTAAGGCCACAATCAATCCAAATACCCAGAGACCCATAGCAAAGGTTAGCGACTTTGATCGTTCAGAAAAAGCGCGTGCCAAGCCAACACTGGTCGCCGCAGAGTATGCGGATTGGCAATTTTCTAGAACTCCTTTAGCTTCGTCAGAAATTACCTTAAGCGCGGCCTGAAGCTCTTCAGATTTTTCGCGCGCAATTTGTGCTCGCCCGTGGTCCTTCGCCGCTTCTTGCCCGAGCTTGGCAATTTGTGATCGCTGTTCTGTCAGAGCTTCCAGATCTGTGGGCAAGCGGTCTGCAGCGACATATGCCTTTTGAATGTCCGAAACCATCGACGACACTTGCGTCAAATTCGGCTCCAGCGAATTTAACGTTGCGTTCGCTGCCCGCACCCTCCGACGTATTGCATTGAGATCTTCGGTGATTTGGTGTCGCGGGTCGGTCTTTAGAAAAATTTCCAAGTCTCGGCGAACCATAAACATGGTAAGCAAGAACGCTTGGACGCCCGCAGCAGTATTCCCCCAGATGTTTGGTACTGTGGAATCTTCCAGGAACTTTAACCGCGTAATTATTTTTTCGATTTTGTCAGCCGCGTCAGTATCAAGTGAATCGCTGCCATCTCCTCGGCGATCAATGACGGCTATCACATCTTCGACAGCCGCATCCAGATCAGCCCAAGAGACAGATGGTGCCGACCAACCACCTTGGGTTGTAAAAGCTTCATCGTTCGGGATCGCCTTATCCAGCGCCCCCTTAAGGCTGATTAAACGATCTTTTAATTCGATGATTTTTTCGTTCACAAGCTACGTCCCCCACAATAAAATTCGACCTGTATTTATTTAGTTGCATTCGACGCGTCGAGATCCTGCGAAATAAAAATCGACGCGCATGTTGGATGCTAATTATCCTACAGCGCGAAGATATGTGGACAGTGGATGGCCCAGCCACAGTTTGAATGACGGCTTCTGAGTGCGATAGCATTGCTCTTGAACGGCGGGAATTGGCGCAAGCTGGTTATTGCGCCTATCCAAGCTCGCTCCGTGAATCACCACCCACCCCCTCACAACAACGACAATTGCCCATCCGGACGCCGCCGCGCTTCCTCCTCACCGCGCTCCAGGGCGGAGAGGGTGAGGCCCATCAGGCGGACGGGTTGGGGTAGGGGCAGCAGGTCTTCCAGCAGGGCGTGGCCGATCGCGGCAAACTCTGCCTTGCCGCTGACGAAGTGCGGGAGCGAGCGGGCGCGGGTCAGGGTCTGGAAATCGGCGTAGCGCAGTTTGAGCGTGACCGTGCGGCCCCGTGCCTGTGCGCGCTCGATGCGGTCCCACACGATGTCGACGATGGTCTCCATCGTCTCGCGCAGCACGGCGGGGGCCTCTATGTTTTCGAAGAACGTACGCTCGCCGCCCACCGATTTGCGCGGGCGGTCCGCGCGCACCTGCCGCAGGTCGACGCCGCGCGCGGCGCGGTAGAGGTATTCGGCGAAGCTGCCGAAATGGGCGCGCAGGAACGCCAGATCCCTGGCCGCCAGATCGGCGCCGGTTTCGATGCCCAGCCGGGTCATCTTCTCCGCCCCGCGCGGCCCGATGCCGTGAAACCGGCGCACCGGCAGCGACGCGGCGAAGGCGGCGCCCTGCCCCGGCCTGATGACGCACAGGCCATCGGGCTTGTTCTGATCGCTGGCCAGCTTGGCGAGAAACTTGTTGTAGGACACGCCCGCGCTGGCGGTCAGCTGCGTTTGCGCCTGGATGCGCCGGCGGATCTCCTGCGCGATCCGGGTGGCCGAGCCGATGCCCCTGATATCGGCGGTCACATCCAGATACGCCTCGTCCAGCGACAGCGGCTCGACATGGGGGGTGTAGTCCAGAAAGATCGCGCGGATCTGCTGGCTGACTTCGCGGTACACATCGAAGCGGGGCTTGCGGAACACCAGGTCCGGGCACAGCCGCAAGGCGCGGCCTGACGGCATGGCCGAACGCACGCCGAAGCGCCGCGCCTCGTAACTGGCGGCCGCCACAACCCCGCGCCCGGACGATCCGCCCACCGCCACCGGCAGACCTTTAAGCGCCGGATCGTCCCGCTGTTCGACGCTGGCGTAGAAGGCGTCCATATCGACATGGATGATCTTGCGCAGGCCGCCGGCTTCGTCATCCGTGTCGAAATCGTCGTCGCCCATGACGCTTCATATCTCTGCGTGATGAGATAATCACGCGATTGGTGGCATTTAGGGTGGCAAAAGCCAAGCGAAACCGGCATGCGCTGGGCCATGCCAGCTACCCCCACCAAGCCGGACGCTTTCCCCTTAGGAGAATTCGAGTTCGTGGCCATGATGGCCTCCTTCCAGGCGCTTCAGGCGCTCGGGATCGATGTCATGCTGCCCGCGCTGGGGGCCATATCGCGCGATCTTCGGCTGGAAGATCCTAATGCCCGCCAGCTCATCATTGGCGTTTTCCTGCTGTGCGCCGGCCTGGGGTCGCTGTTTCCCGGCGCGATTGCGGACCGTTTCGGTCGCCGCCGCGTGGTGCTGTTCGCGATCGCGGCGTACATGCTGCTTTCCATCGTCTGCGCGATTTCGGCCAGCTTCGTGCTGCTGCTGGTGGCGCGCGGGGTGATGGGTGCGGTTACCTCGGCGATGATGGTGATGCCCATGACCATCGTGCGCGACCGTTTCGAGGGCGACCGCATGGCCAAGACCCAGTCGCTTATCGCGATGACCTTCATGGTCGTGCCGATGATCGCACCGATGCTGGGCCAATCGGTGCTGCTGTTTGCCGGATGGCGGTGGATATTCGGCATCATGGGCGGTCTGGCGATGGTGGTGTTCGTGTGGGCATGGATGCGCTTGCCGGAAACCTTGCATCCGGCCTTCCGCCAATCCATCAACTTAAAGGTCATCGCCGGCAACATGGCGCTCGCCGTGCGAGAGCGCGCGTCGCTGGGCTACATTCTTGGCGCCGCCTTCATTCAGGGCGCACTGTTTGGCTACATCAACAGCGCTCAGCAACTTGTTGGCGAGCATTTTGGCGCCGGGGAAGCGTTTCCGATCATCTTCGGCGGGATGGCTTTGGTGATGGCGTGCACCAATTTCGCCAATTCACGCATCGTCGAACGGTTTGGCGCGCGCCGCGTATCGCAAGCCGCCTTGCTGACGTACGTTGCGGTGGCAACTACACACTTCGTATTCACGACGCAGGGCGAAAGCCTGTGGGCGTTCGTGCCGTTGATGACGATATCAATGTGCATGATGAGTTTCATCGGCTCGAATTTCCAGGCCATTTCCCTACAGCCGTTTAGCCGAACGGCGGGCGCCGCTGCCTCCGTCTCGGCGTTCGTGCGGATGGTCGTCGGTGCGGGGCTTGGGGTGATCATCGGTCACGCCTATGATGGCACGCCGCGACCGATGGTTGCCGCAATGATCGCAGGTGGCGTCATCGCGCTGGGTCTGGTGATGTACTCAGAACACGGCAAACTTTTTCGACGGCTACATTCAGCCGAATACTACCGCAACGCGCCCCCGCCCATCGGGCACTAGGGGCGCATTGCGGCGCATTCAGACCCTGCGGCCGCGGAACAGCTGAACCAGGCCGACCACGATCGCCACGACCAGCAGCACGTGGATCAGCGCGCTGGAAACATGGAATACGACGAAGCCCAGCAGCCACAGCACGAGCAGGATGGCGGCAATAGTGAACAGCATGGCGATATCTCCCAGATAATGTGCATGGGACAACGCCAGCTACGCGGATTTGTTGCTGCGGTGTAAAATCCAGCGCGACGATTGTTCAGACCGGTCACACGGGCCGTGCCGCCGCAGCCATGCTGGCCAGTTCCCGCCGCGATGGCGCAGGCTTTCCGGCGGTTGGCGGGACGCCGCAAGCGTCGGCAAAAGCAAGCGCAACGAGCCGCAGCTTTTCGCCGCCGCTCACGCTGACGCGATGATCCCATGCGTGTGCGCCCCGCTGCTCCACCTTGCGCGCGATACCGCCATAGATGCGCGCAGCAGACAGCACCGCCCAGCGCTGCCGAAACGCCAGCTGGGCCGCGCCGATGCGCGCCGAGGCTTCGTATTCGCGGGCCATCGCGCAGGCACGGGCGACCAGTGGCACCAGCGCCCGGCGATAATGCGGCTTGGTCACTTCGCCGGGGGGAATGTCGGCTTCGGCCAGCCATTCCTGCGGCAGATAGCAGCGCCCGTTGGCATCATCCTCCCACACATCGCGCACGATGTTGGCCAGCTGGAAGGCAAGGCCAAGATCGCACGCCCGGTCCAGCGTATCATCATCCGTGGCAGGCACGCCCATCACGGCAGCCATCATCACGCCCACCGCGCCGGCCACATGATAGCAGTAGCGCAACATGTCCGCTTCCGTGCGGGGCCGCCAATCCGCGGCATCAAGGGCGAAACCGGCGATCACGTCTTCCACCATGGCGGGCGTGATCGGCGTTTCGCGCATCAACTGGCCTAAGGCGTCGAACGCGGGCCAGCCGGTATCCTCTCCGGCGATCGCCAGTTCGCTCAAGGTGCGGATGGTGGCGAGCCGGGATTCGGGATCGGCGCCTGCCAGCGCGCCGGGCGCCTCGCCCCAGTCTCCCCCATGATCCTGATCGTCAGCGATGTCATCGCACGCGCGGCACCAGGCATAGAGCAGCCACACCCGCTCGCGCGTGGTGCGCTCGAACAGCCGGCTGGCGGCGGCAAAGCTTTTGGAACCCTTGGCGATGGATCGGCGCGCGGCTTCGACCAAAGCGGCCCGGCTTCGATCGCCGCCATCGGGTGCCGGCGCAGATGGCAGGCTGTCAGGCACCGGCACCCCTCACAGCGTCTTCGGGTCCATGTTCACGATCGGCACGATCGGCTGATGCGCACGCATGCGATCAAGCAGCGGATCGAGAGTGTCTTCAGCCATCAGTATCCCCTGATGGGCAGGCCGCACGAAGCCGACCTCGGCCATGTGACGGTTGAATTCCAGCAGCCCGTCGTAGAATCCGAAGGCGTTCAGCACCCCCACCGGCTTATTGTGATAGCCCAGCTGCGCCCAGCTGACCGCTTCCCACAACTCGTCCATGGTGCCAACGCCGCCTGGCAGGACCAGAAAACCATCAGACAATTCGGTGAAACGGGCCTTGCGTTCGTGCATGGTCTGCACAATTTCCAGTTCGCATTCGTAATTGGCCACTTCGCCGCCCTTGCCATTGCGCCCGACCAGCGCTTCGGGAATGACGCCGATGCATTCGCCGCCCGCCGCCAGCGCCGCGCCGGCGATGGCGCCCATCAGTCCCAGCCGGCCACCGCCGTAGACGACACCGATGCCCTGCCGCGCAAGGGCAGTGCCCACATCGCGGGCAAGGTCTACGTAACGCGGATCAGCTGGGGTGGCGGAGCCGCAATAGACGGCAAGGCGCTTCATATCAGTTCTCGACCTTCAGATTGATCGGCGCGCCGTCCGGCAGGTCGTGGACCTGCCGGGCGATGTCGCCGGTAAGATAGATAAGCCGGACCAAATCGATCCGGATCAGGTTTTCCGACGCATAGTCTCCAGCGACCAGCGCCTGCGGGGTGAGGCTATAGACCTCGCCCATCGCCACCGGCCCCAGCCGCTTCACGCCCGCATCCACAAGCGCATCGGCACGCCACAGCGCCTGGGTGAGCGGCTGGGCCATATGCGCCTGCGCCGCCTGTTCGTCGCCAAGCAGGGTCACCGTACCAAGGTCGGGGTCCACATAATGGAAGGCGCCGGCCCGATCGATCACCAGCAGGTGGCCCATCAGGCTGTGCGCCACGACCTCGGCAAAGTCCACGCCGGTCCATCCCCACGCTGCGTTGAGGGCATGAACCGGGAGCGTCACCGCAGGTCTTCCAGCATCAGCTTGGCGGTGGCCTTCGCGCTGCCGACCACGCCGGGAATGCCCGCTCCCGGATGCGTGCCCGCACCTACCAGATACAGGTTCTTGAGCTTATCATCGCGGTTATGCCCACGGAAGAACGCGCTTTGCGTCAGCAACGGCTCCAGGCTGAAGGCGTTGCCCTTCCAGGCCCCCAGATCGGTCACGAAATCCGGCGGGGCGTAGTGGAATTTCGTCACGATCCGGTCTTCGATGTCGGGGATCAGGCGGCGGCCCACTTCAGCGATCACGCGCTGTTCCAGCACCGGGCCAACCTCGGCCCAGTCGATCGGCAGCTTGCCCATGTGGGATACCGGTACCAGCGCGTAGAACGTGCTTTTGCCGGCCGGCGCCATCGACGGGTCGGTGACGGTGGGGTGATGCAGGTAGATCGAGAAATCGCGCGGCAACACGCCGGTTTCGAAAATGTCGTCCAGCAGACCCTTGTAGCGCGGGCCGAACAGGATGGTGTGGTGGGGAATGCCCGGCCACGTGCCTTCAAGCCCGAAGTGGACAACGAACAGACTGGGCGAGAACTTCTTCTTGGCCAGCCGCTTGGCCATCTGCTTGCCGCGCACGGTATCGCCCAGCAGGTTGGCGTACGTGTGCATGATGTCGCCGTTGGACGCGACGGCGTCGAACCGCTCACGCCAGCCGCTTTCGCATTCCACCTCGGTGGCCTGATCGCCCACGGTGTGGATCTTGCGCACCTTGTCGCCTACGCGCACCGTGCCGCCCAGCCGCTCGAACAGGGTTGCCATGCCCTTGGCAAGGTTGTTGGTGCCACCCTTGGTCCACCAGACGCCGCCATCCTTTTCCAGCTTGTGGATCAGGGCATAGATCGCGCTGGTCTTCATCGGATTGCCGCCGACCAGCAGCGTGTGGAACGAGAGCGCCTGGCGCAAATGCTCGTTCTTCACATAATGCGACACCATCGAGTAAACGGAGCGCCACGCCTGGTAGCGAGCCAGCGCGGGCGCTGCCTTCACCATGCTGGCAAAGTCCAGGAACGATTCATGGCCCAGCTTGACGTAGCCTTCCTGCCATACCCCGGCGGAGTAGCGCAGGAATTCCTCGTAACCGGCAAGGTCGTCCGGGGCGACGCGCTGGATCTCGCGCCGCAGCGCCCCTTCGTCGTTGCCATAATCGAAGATGACGCCGTCGGTCCAGTTGAGGCGGTAGAACGGCGACACCGGCATCAGCGTCACGTCCTGGGCAATGTCCTGGCCTGACAAGCCCCACAATTCGCGCAGGCAATCCGGGTCAGTGACGACGGTGGGGCCGGCATCGAACAAAAACCCGTCACGCTCCCACTGATAGGCGCGGCCACCCACTTTCTCGCGGGCTTCGACCAGGGTGGTGGCGATGCCGGCGCTTTGCAATCGCACGGCCAAGGCCAGGCCGCCGAAGCCGGCGCCGATGACACAGGCTTTTTTCATGAAACGGCTCCAAGGTCAGCTAAAGGACGGCCACGACCGGCAAGGCTTGCCAGTGCCGCGCTTATGGGAACGGGGGGCTTGCCGGCCAGCACGCGGGCCATGTCAAGCGCGGTAGAATGCCCGGCGTAAAAACGCTCGATCAGGCCTGCGGGCAGCGCATAGAAGCGCGCCAGCATGCGCCAGCGATCCGGTCCTTCGGAGGCGCCGAAAAGCATCTTGCTCAACATGCGATAGAAGCGCCCTTGGCGCCAGTGCCGTTCGGCCCAGTCATGACTTGTCCTTGATAGGGCATCGCCCCTCAGCGTGTCGAGTGTGGTCAGATGCATCGCGAATTCGACTGCATCGGGTATCGAATAGGACGTCATGGGATGCATCAGCCCGGCCCGTACGCCGGCGCGCGGCAAATCGCCACCGGCTTTCCAGAATGCAGCGAAATCCCCATCGGCGATTACGGGCAGAACGCCCGTTTCTTCATACGTAATCTCGTCGATCGACCATCCCGCACCTGCCGCATAATCCGCGATGCGGGTGCGCAGGGCCGCGACATCGAGTTCGGGAGTGTCGGAATAATACGTGTCCTCCACAAAGACGTCGGTTGCGGAGAACGGAAGGCAATAGACGAAGCGATAACCGTCCAGCTGTTCAACCGTTGCATCCATCACCACGGGCTGCGTCAATCCATGCGGTGTGGCGGTGCGCAGGGTCTGGCCGACGAACTTCTGCCAGCCACCGGACAGGCACGGGAGGCCATACGCCCCGCGGGTATCCAGCACGGCGCGCGCGCGGTGGCGGGTGCCGTCCGCCAGCGTCACGCCCTCCGCATCCGCGCTTGCCACCGTAATGCCGCTGACAATCCGGTCTGCGGGCAGCGCAGCGCGCACCGCGGCGTCGAGCCGAGCCCCGTTCGCGCTGCTGTAGGGGGTCGGCAGGCTGCGCGACAGGCCGGGGAAACGCACGTCGTACCCCTCCCACCGATGCGCGATCAGCGGTTCCACCAGTTCCGGCCCGCCCGCTGGAAGATCGCTGGCGAAAAACGACCAGACGTGATGGCCACCAAGGCGCGCGCCCTGCTCGAATATCCTGACGTCCAACTCTGGCCGATGCGCCGCAAGCGCGAGCGCGACCAGGCCGCCGGCAAGGCCGCCACCCAGAATTGCCAGGTCGCAAGGTGGCGGATCGCCGGGTACGTCGTGCATCACAATCCTGTCTAGGCGCTGCGCGCGATTGCCGCAACTTGGCAGCGCGCGCAGTTTGCTGCATGCTTGTGACGATGACAGGGCAACTCACCATTGGCGACGCCGCGTTAGGGGATGCGGCGCAGATCGCCGGCATCTACGCGCACTATGTGCTGGAAAGCACCGCGACGTTCGAATCCGACCCGCCGGACGACGCCGAGATCGCGCGCCGGCTTGGTGAACTGACCGCCGCGGGTTACCCTTATCTGGTGACGCGTGACGACACGGGCCGCATCGTCGCGTTCGGCTTTGCCCAGCGCTACGGACCGCGCATCGGCTATCGCTACAGCGTGGAAACCACGATCTACGTGCATCCCGATAGCGTGGGCCGGGGCATCGGCAGCCGCCTGCTGCAAGCGCTGCTCACTGAATGCGAGACGCGCGGCTTCCGTCAGGCCTTCGCGGTCATCGCGGCGTCCGAACCGGCTTCGGTAATCCTGCACGCCCGGGCCGGCTTCCTGCCGGTGGGGACGCTTGCCGGCGCGGGATGGAAGCACGGCCAGTGGATTGACGTGTTCCTGATGCAACGCAAGCTGGGCGAAGGCTCCGATACCCTGCCTGAACAGAAAAACTGCGCATAAATCGTCGGCATTTGCGCCTGATTTAAGGTGTCACAAAAAAGGCACGCAAGTCCAGTAATCGCGCAACACAAGCACTACCCGCTTTGGTAGAATGCAACCAGAACGGGATACACGCATTTTCGCCCCCAGGTTCATCAGGGGTTTTTCATGTTTTCACGCCTTGCTATCGGTCTGCTCGCGTCCGCGACTTTTTTGGCTGTCGTTCCAGCATTTGCGCAGGATGCGCCCGAGAAAAATATCCTGGATGGCGACAATCTGACAGTCGGCATTGGGGCGGCCTACGTGCCCAGCTATCGCGGTTCGGACGATTACGTGCTTACGCCGGTGCCGCTGGTTCGCGGCAAGTTCAAGGGCGTTGATATCAACGCGCGCGTGGCCGGCGTGGCGCTGGACTTCATTCCCGATAACCGCGATTCGGGCATCGGCTTCTCGCTTGGCCCGGTCGTCACCTATTCCGGCAACCGCGCACGCCGCATCAAGGACCCGGTGGTCGCCGCCGCCGGTAAGCTAAACCCCGCCGTAGAGGTTGGCTTCACTGCGGGCGTCACTGCATACCACCTGCTCAATCCTTACGATGCGCTGACGCTGTCCGCCGATACCAAGTGGGACGTCGCCAACGCGTACAAGGGCATGACCGTCAATCCGGCGGTCAGCTACACGACGCCGCTGAGCAAGGCCATCATCGCCGTGGCAGCGGTCAGCGCGCGGCACGTCGACGGCAAGTTCGCGCGCTATTATTACTCGGTCACGCCGCTGCAAAGCGCCGCCAGCGGCCTGCCTACGTATAACGGGAAGAGCGGGTGGGACAGCGTCAACACGTCGCTGCTCATGTCCTACGACCTGTCGGGCGATGTGCGCGATGGCGGAATGTCGGTATTTGGCGTGGCGAACTATTCGCGCATGCTCAATTCCGCCAAGGACACGCCGTTCACTTCGATCCGGGGTGATGCCAACCAGTGGATCTTCGGCGCAGGTATCGCCTACACCTTCTGAACCTTTCGCATTCAGATAGTTTCATCCGCCGCCGCGACGATCGCCTGCAGCGCCCTGACATGGGCGGCAAAGGCCTTGTGTCCGGCGGCAGTGAAAGTGGCCCAGGTGCGCTGCCGGCCATCCAGCGCGCCCTTGGTCAGCTTTACATAGCCGGCGTCCACCAGCGCCGACAAGTGCTTTGACAGCACCGAGTCCGACACTTGCGTAATCTCTCTCAAGCGCGCGAACTCCGCCTTGGAGGTTCGCGCCAGCACGGCGGCGACCTGCAGCCGGGCGGGAGGATGCAGCACCATGTCGATCGCACCCGCACTCACGGCCGCAAACCCTTACGCAATTCGCGCAGGTAGATGCGCTGGAACACGATGCTGGCGCCGCATGCCAGCACGAACGCACCCCCTGCCAGGCCCAGGCTGGGCACGATACCCAGGCCGTTTTCCCTGACGTGCACTTGCGCGAACACCAGCGCCAGCATCCCGCCCAGCAACGCGAGCGATACCGGCAGTGTCGGCCCGCGCCGGAAACCGTTGACGAACACGCCGGTGCGCCGGCGATCCCAGGCCGCCAACGCCGCCACGCCCCCCATCGCCAGGACGAACAGCGCGGCGTAGATCGGCAACGGCATACCCGCCGCCAGCACCATCATCGCCATGACGACACCGAACGCGGCGTGCCGCCACGGCGGGCAGGCCGCTTCCGACACCTGCGCCAGACCATCGGCTGCCCCTTGTGCCGCCGCCAGGGCTGCACGCGCTTCCTGCTTATCCATTGCCGTCTCCACTCACTTTCCAGATTGGAAAGAGCTAAGCATAACTTTCCATATTGGCAAGTATAAACTTTCCACCTTGGAAAGTCATGCGGCCAGCGCCTGCCTCACCCGTTCGCGAAGCGCGGGCACCACATCTGCTTCGAACCAGGGGTGCTTTTGCATCCACAGCCGGCTGCGCCAAGCGGGGTGCGGCAAGGGGAACAGGCCTGCCGGTGCCACGCGCCACTGGCGCACTGCCTCGGTCAGGTTCGGTGCGAAGCTGCGCGGGAGATACCGTTTTTGCGCATACTGCCCGACCAGCAGGGTGAGCTGCATCTGCGGCATCGCGGCCAACAGCGGCGCATGCCAGCGCGGCGCGCATTCCGGGCGCGGCGGCTTGTCCCCGCCGCTGGCCTTACCCGGATAGCAAAAGCCCGAGGGCATCTGCGCCACCTTGCTCACATCATAGAATGCCGCCTTGTCCAGGCCCAGCCAGCTGCGCAGGCGATCGCCGCTATCGTCGTCCCAGCCGATGCCGCTGGCGTGGACCTTGCTGCCCGGCGCCTGCCCGATGATCAGTAGCCGCGCGGTCGCGCTCGCGGCAACGAACGGGCGCGGTGCGAAGCCCAGCGGGGCTTCGCACAACCGGCAGTCGCGAATGTCGGCCAGCAGGGTATTAAGGGAACACGCCATATACACGCGCAGATGGCGTCACCGTATCCCGCCCGCAAGGCAAAGCCTTACCCACGTTTGCGCCCCGATAGCGCGCGTGGCCCGTCAACTGCGCCGGATCAGCGCCCTCGCCAGCCGGCGGTCCTCAAGCGAATAATACAGCCAGATCACCCCGTCATCGACCACGACGGACGCGGCAAAGGCAATGTCGGTGGCGGTACGATCGTCTACCGGCGGCGGCGTGATCAGCGGTTCGATGCCGCGCGCGACCACGCTGGTGTAATCGGCATTGAACGCGATCCAGCCGATCCGCCAGCGCGCATCGCGGGTGGCGCCGTTGTAGAACATCACCGGTGTGGCCTTGTCCTGGGTCAACAGCGGGCCGGTGGACAAGTGCCAGTCGTCCCAGCTGTCAGTGCGCGGCACGAAGGGGGTGGGCTGCTCGGTCCATGGCCCGGCCACATCCGCGCCGATCGCAAGCCCGACCCGCGATGCCTCGTCCGCCGCATATTCGTAGAACAGCCGCCAGCGCCCGTCCTGCGTCCGGTCGATCGTCGCTTCCTTGGTATTGCCTTCCGACTTCGAGGACGCGAGCGCGACCCCGCTCTTGGTCAGCTTGTCCAGCGCCGGGCCAGTCGCGTAAGACAACTCGCCATGCGCGTGATCGGCCAGAACGCCCGAATAGTAGACGACGTAGCTGCCGTCATCGCGCACGACGACTGTGGGGTCTTCCACCCCGCCGGCATCGTGATCGCCCGGGCCCGGCACGATCGACGGTTCGTCCAGCATGGTGAAATGGCGCCCGTCCGGGCTCCATCCGGCCCAGATCACGCCGGTATCGGTCACCGGCTCTCCGGGTCGCGTCACCGCGCGCACCATGATGCCCCAGCGGCCATCGCGCTCGCGCCAGATGTAGGGGCTCATCAGATCGCGCGCCATCAGCGGCCCCGGTCCCTCCAGAGTGACGGCCTCGATCCGCTTGACGTTGAAATCCAGCGCCAGGTCGTTGCTGGCTACCACATCCTTGCGGTGCGGGTCGGCGCTGGTGGTGTCGGCCCCCATCATGCGCCGATCGCCTGCATCAAGGAAAGCCCGCCATCGATCACCACCCGCGCGCCGGTGATGTAGCGCGCCTTGTCAGAAGCCAGGAACACCGCAAGGTCCGCCACTTCCGCCGGATCGCCCGCGCGGCCCATCGGGATGTTGTGCTCCAGGCTCTGGCGATACTGAGCATCGCGTTGCGCGCGTGCGTTCATCGGGGTCAGGATCATACCCGGCTCGATCGCGTTCACCCGGATACCGCGCGGCGCTTCCTCGATCGCCATCGTCTCCACGAGGTTGCTGAGCCCGCCCTTGGCGGCGCAATAGTCCGCCCCGCCGGCACGCACCGCATAAGCATGGATGGACGAGATGTGGATGATCGCGGCATCGCCCACCGCCTCGCCGCGCCCGGTCAGGAACCGGCGCGAGGTCAGGAACGCACCGGTCAGATCGGTGTCCAGCAAGCGGCGCCATTGCGCCAGCGTCATGGCGCGCACGGTGACGCCTGACATGTTGAGCCCGGCAGAGTTGATCAGCACATCTGCCGGCCCCCACTGGCTTTCGACCTCGGCGAACGCGGCATCCACCGCGCCTTCGTCATCCACATGGGCTTGCACCGTGATGGCCTCGCCGCCACCGGCCCGCACTGCCGCCGCCGATGCCTCGGCCGCCGCGCTATCCGCAAAATACAGAACCGCCACGCGCGCGCGCTGTTCGCCAAACGCCTTCGCGCACGCCGCGCCGATGCCCGATTCCGCGCCCGTCACGATCACTGTCCGGCCTGTCATTCCTGGTATTCCTTGAAGTGTCAGGCGGACGAACGAACTGCGCGCCGTTTGGGTCCGGGTGGTTGCCCGCTATACCTTGTTGCGCCCCATTCAGCGTGGCTCAGGCATCGGGCAGATGGTCGAAATCTATCAGCAACGTTGCAGCAAACGGCGCAGCTCGGCGTTGCAGCGGCATCACTCAGGAGAAACCCATGCGAATTTTCAAGCTTTCCATAGCAGCCGCGCTTCTCGCAGGCTCGCTTGGCATGACCACCGCAGCGACGGCCCAGCCCTACGGCGACCACCGCATGGAGCGCCGGGCCGAACGCCGTGCGGAAATCCGGCATGAGATCCGCCGCGATGAGCGCCGTCACGATCGGCGCCGCTGGGCGCGCCGTCATAACCGTTGCGAAACCATCTGGCGCCACCACCGCCGCGTGCGCGTCTGCCGCTAAATCATACTATGCCCCGGTCGAAAGGCCGGGGCATTTTCCTATCAAGCCAACGCTCGCATCTGCATCAGTGACGACGAATACGGCGCCACAAGCGCTTTGGCGCGATCCCAGCCGCCGCGCAGCCACAGGTCTTGCGCGGCCTGATCAGGTGGCAGAATAACCGGCATCGTATCGCGCCCCTCTGCCCGCAACGCCGCGTTCGCCGCGCACGTCAGCAGCGCGAAAGAGGGCACTTCGCTATCCTTCCATACGGCCGCCATCGCAAAAACCGGCTGATCCGCACAGGCAAACCAGCATTGCCGCCGCTTGCCGTCGGTCGGAGACGCCCGGCCCCAGGCCATGAACGCGCTGGCGGGCACGAGGCAGCGAAACTCGCTGTTGCGCAAGTTGCCGATCCAGAACGGACTGTCGAGATTGCGCACGGTCAGTATGCCGCCGCGCGGCCCGGCCTGAACCGAGGGTGGCGGCGGCACGCCCCACAGACGCGGGATCATCCGGCTTGGCGTTCGATGCTGCGGGCGTGGCCCGGCGATCGCTTCGCGCCCGGCAGTGATCACCGGCGCGAACTGGCCGGGCGCCACGTGGCCACCCTCCCATGGATCGCGCCCCGCCTCGGCCCCGAAACAGCGCGCAACCGCCTGCGCGGGCGCATCCAGGCGATAGAGTATGGGCATGGATCAAGGCTCTAGACCGGGACCGCAGGCACGTCTATGATCCGTGTACCCCGGGGAGCCAGCAGCGTCCTTTCACGGATTCTGGGCTGAGAGGTGTGGGTATGCTCCACACGACCCGTCGAACCTGAACCCGTTAATACGGGCGGAGGGAGTGGAGGCTGCGCCAGGAAACCACAGGCCGGCAATCCGCCTTTCTCGTCCGCCCAGGAGAGAAGCGATCATGGCAGACATCAACGCCAAAATGGAAATCGGCGTCACCACCGGGCCGATCCGTGGATCCAAGAAGATCTACGTCCCCGCCCAGGCCAATCCGAACGTGCGCGTCGCCATGCGCGAGATCTACCTTGAGCCCAGCAGCGGCGAACCGCCGGTGCGCGTGTACGACACCTCCGGCCCCTACACCGATCCTGATGCGGTGATCGACATTGCCGCCGGCCTGCCCCCTCTGCGCCGCGAATGGCAGCTGGCGCGCGGCGACGTGGAGGAATACGCGCCCCGCGAAGTGAAGCCGGAGGACAACGGCCAGCTCGGCCCCGATCGTTCGGGCGGCGTGCCCCCGTTCCCCACCGCCCTGCGCCGCCCGCTGCGCGCCAAGGCCGGCCAAAACCTGTCGCAGATGCATTATGCCCGTCGCGGCATCATCACGCCGGAAATGGAATACGTGGCCGAGCGCGAGAACTTGGGCCGGGCCAAGCTGGCGCACTACAACCGCTCGGGCGAAAGCTTCGGCGCGTCCATTCCCGATTACGTAACGGCTGAATTCGTACGCGACGAAGTGGCGCGCGGCCGGGCGATCATCCCCAGCAACGTCAACCACCCCGAAGCCGAGCCGATGGCGATCGGCCGCAACTTCCTGGTCAAGATCAACGCCAACATCGGCAACTCCGCCGTAGCATCCGATGTCGCGTCCGAAGTGGACAAGATGGTCTGGTCGATCCGCTGGGGCGCCGACACGGTGATGGACTTGTCCACCGGGCGCAACATCCACGACACCCGCGAATGGATCATCCGCAACTCCCCCGTGCCTATCGGCACCGTGCCGATCTATCAGGCGTTGGAAAAGGTCGGCGGCGTGGCCGAGGATCTGACTTGGGAAATCTTCGCCGACACGCTGATCGAGCAGGCCGAACAGGGCGTGGACTATTTCACGATCCACGCCGGCGTGCGCCTGCCTTACGTGCCACTGGCGGCCAAGCGCATGACCGGCATCGTCAGCCGTGGCGGCTCGATCATGGCCAAGTGGTGCCTGGCGCATCACAAGGAAAGCTTCCTGTACGAGCGGTTCGACGAGATCACCGAGATCATGAAGGCCTACGACGTGGCCTATTCGCTGGGCGACGGACTGCGGCCCGGCTCGATCTACGATGCCAACGACGAGGCGCAGTTCGCCGAACTCTACACCCTAGGCGAATTGACCAAGCGGGCCTGGGCGCAGGACGTCCAGGTGATGATCGAAGGGCCCGGCCACGTGCCGATGCACAAGATCAAGGAGAACATGGAAAAGCAGCTCGAGGCGTGCGGCGAAGCGCCGTTCTACACCTTGGGCCCGCTCACCACCGACATCGCGCCCGGTTACGACCATATCACCAGCGGCATCGGCGCGGCGCAGATCGGCTGGTACGGCACCGCGATGCTTTGCTACGTGACCCCCAAGGAGCACCTTGGCCTGCCCGACCGCGACGATGTGAAGGTCGGCGTCGTCACTTACAAGCTGGCCGCCCATGCCGCCGATCTGGCCAAGGGCCATCCGGCAGCGCAAGTGCGCGACGATGCCTTGTCGAAAGCGCGCTTCGAGTTTCGCTGGCGCGACCAGTTCAACCTCAGCCTCGATCCCGATACGGCGGAGCTGTACCACGACCAGACCCTGCCCGCCGAGGGCGCCAAGTCCGCGCACTTCTGCTCCATGTGCGGGCCGAAATTCTGCTCGATGAAGATCAGCCAGGAAGTGCGCGATTTCGCCGCCAAGCAGAACCAGCCCAGCACCCAGTTCCTCGCCGCAGAGGACGCGGAGGCCGGGATGGCGCAGATGAGCCAGGTGTTCAAGGACACCGGCAGCGAACTGTACATGGGCGCGGGCGACCGCGAACACGATTGACCCACAAAGCCCGGCTTCCCGGATCAACACGGGACGCCGGGCGTTCGGTCGGTTATGGGTCAACCGACTCTCAAGGGAAACACCGGAATGCTGCGTAATCCTGCTGCCGACTGGATGAGGCTGGCCAACGATGGCTATGCGCTGTGGGCCGAATCGATGGTGGTCATGGGCATGCGCACCGCAGACCTGATGACCGGCAAGGGCAGCGCGCAGGAAAACCTTCTGATGGTCAGCGAAAAGATGCAGGCCGGTGCCGAACTGGCGGTGATGCTGGCCACCAGCGGCCTCACCACCCCTGAACAAAGCGCCCACAAGGCGGTGCGCCATTACCGCAAGCGGGTGCGGGCCAATCGCCGGCGCCTGTCGAAAACCAAGGGATGAGCGCACGCATTCATGTGGGGATCGGCGGGTGGACCTACCCGGACTGGCGCGGCACGTTCTACCCCGAAGGCCTGCCCCATGCGCGCGAACTCGGTTATGTGGGCGAACACCTGACCGCTACCGAAATCAACGCCACGTTCTATCGCCGCCAGAGCCCGGCCAGCTTCGCCAAATGGCGCGACGCGGTGCCGGACGGATTCGTGTTCGCGCTGAAAGGCTCGCGCTACTGCACGAACCGCAAAAACTTGGCCGAAGCGGGTGAGAGCGTCGGCAATTTCCTGGCCCAGGGGCTGGTTGAACTGGGCGACAAACTCGGCCCGATCAATTGGCAGTTAGCCGCCACGAAAAAGTTCGAGGCCGACGAAATCGCGGCTTTTTTGACGCTGCTGCCCGATAGCCACGAAGGCATCGCCCTGCGCCACGCGATCGAACCGCGCCACGCCAGTTTCGACGATCCGGCCTTCTTCGCCCAGTGCGCCAAGGCCGGCGTCGCCCTCGTGGTGGCCGATTCGCCCAAGTACCCCGCGTTCGCGGACACCAGCGCCCCCTTCGTTTACGCCCGCCTCCAGAACGCCCGGTCCGATTTGCCGCAAGGTTACCCCGCCGATGAAATAACCGCGTTCGCCAGGCGTGCCAAAGGTTGGGCAAGCGAGGGCAAGGACGTGCTTGCCTTCTACATCAACGGCGCAAAGGAACGCGCGCCGCATGCGGCGATGGCTTTGATTGACGCTCTGGGCGGGTAGCGCGAAGGCGGCGAAGTCTCATTTTGCCTATGTCAAACCAAAGTCATTAAAACGTCACAGTTCCGACATATTGCGCGCCTGCAAATCGAGGGGTTTTCATGCGCATTTTTCTGAGCGGAGTTGGCGCACTGGTCGCTGTTTCAGCGGCTGCGCCGGCGTGCGCATCCGATGACGAACAGATCTGGATCGCCAGCACTGCCACGGTAAAGCTGTCCGACAAATGGCGCTTTTCGCAGGAAGTCATCACCCGCTTCAGCGACGATCGTGACGGATTGTACGAAGTCGAGATGAATTCGCTGATCGGGTACAAGGTTGCCGACAAGATCACGGTATGGGCAGGCTATACGCACGATCCGAACTACAACGGCGGACGCTTCGCCGTGATGGAGCACCGCGGACGACAGCAGGTGACGCTGGACAACATCCTCAAGATCGGGCCGGGGCAGCTCAGCGCGCGCCTGCGGATGGAGGAGCGCTGGCGCGAAGGCATCAGCGGCGTCGCGTACCGTGTGCGGCCTTACGTGAAGTATGTCCTCCCATTGCGCCGGGGCAGCAAGACCGCGCTCGTCTTCAGCCACGAAAGCTTCATCGACCTGAACAAGACGAACTTCCAGCGCGTGCGGGGAGAGGAGCGGATGCGCAACGCCATTGCCGTCACCACGCCGCTGGCGAAGAACGTGAATGCGGAGTTCGGGTATCTGAACCAGCACGGCTTCGTGCCGGATGCGACCGACAGCAACGATCACGTGGCGTCGGTGTCTCTGGGCTTCAATTTTTGAGACCTTTGGGCAACTAGACCCACAACGACCTACCGATGGCTTCCCAGCATGTTGGCATGGGTGATCGCCACCGCCAGCGCATCGGCGGCATCCTCTCCTGCCAGCTTTACGCCGGGAAGCAGAACCTTCAGCATCGCCTGGATCTGCTTCTTGTCCGCCCCGCCGGTGCCCACGATGGCCTTTTTCACCAGCTTGGTGGAATATTCCGCCACCGGCATTCCCGCGCGCGCCAGGCTGAGCATCGCCACGCCGCGGGCCTGACCCAGCTTGAGGGTAGATTGCGGATTCACGTTGACGAACACTTCCTCCACCGCGCCGCTGTCCGGGCGATGATGCAGGATCACGTCGGTGAGCGCCGCGTCCAGTTCGACCAGACGCTGCGCCATGCCCGCCTTGGCGTCCGTGCGGATCTGCCCGTTCGCCACATGGCTCAGCCGACTGCCGCTTTTCGCCACCACCCCCCAACCGGTGCAGGTGAGCCCCGGATCAAGTCCAATTATGATCACATCGACAGTCCCATGCACTGTCCGATTTGGACCATCGCCAGGTACAGGCATACCGTCAGCAGGCACCCCAGCCCCAGCGACGGCCAGAAACCCAGCCCGTGGCGCAATGCGAACGGGATCAGCAGGAACATCGGCAACGACGGCAGCACGTACCAGAACGTGGCCTGCGCATGCACCGCCATGTTCTGCGCGTCAGGCCGTGCCTGCCATAGCAGGATCATGCCCAGAACCGACACCAGCGGCAGCGAGGCTATCAGCGCCCCCATTGCAGGGAGGCGCTTGCCCACTTCGGCGATCGCCACGATCATCGCCCCTGACAGCAACGCACGGGCGATCAGCGCGATCATGTCAGCCCAGCGTCTCCATGACTTCGTCGGAGATTTCGTAATTGCCCCACACCGTCTGCACGTCGTCGTCCTCTTCAAGGGTATCGACCAGCTTCATCAGCGTGCCTACGGTGTCCGCATCGACATCGACGGTAAGGTTGGGCTTCCACGCCAGCTTGACGCCTTCCGCCTCGCCCAGCGTCTTTTCCAGTTCGCGCGCCACTTCGTGCAGTGCATCCACGGAAACCCAGATCTGGTGGCCTCCCGGATTCTCGTCACCATCGCCCATGTCGCTCTGCACGTCCTCCGCGCCGGCCTCGATCGCGGCTTCGAGAACCTTGTCTTCGTCACCCACGCTGGCAGGGTATTCGATCAGGCCCAGCCGCTCGAAACCGTGGCTCACCGCCCCCGATGCGCCCAGATTGCCCCCGTTCTTGGCAAACGCGGTGCGCACGTTGGTGGCGGTGCGGTTGCGGTTGTCGGTCAGCGCCTCGACGATGATGGCCACGCCGCTGGGGCCATACCCTTCGTAGCGCACTTCCTCGTAGTTTTCGGCATCGCCCTTGCTGGCCTTGTCGATCGCGCGCTGGATGTTGTCCTTGGGCATCGACTGCGCCTTGGCGGCGTTGACGGCGGCGCGCAGGCGCGGGTTCATGTCAGGATCGGGCATGCCCATCTTCGCCGCAACGGTGATTTCGCGCGAAAGCTTGCTGAACTGCGCCGAGCGCTTTTTGTCCTGCGCACCCTTGCGATGCATGATGTTCTTGAACTTGGAATGGCCTGCCATGGGGTCCGCTCGTTTGCCTGCCCGGCGCCCGCCCCTGTCGGGAACGGCGTGGGTCTCGGTGAAGGAAGTGGCGCGCCCTTACAACACCCCCGCCCCCAAGGGCAACTATTGCGCGCGAAAGCCTCGCAACGGATTGGCAAGAAAGGCACGGGTAAGACTGCGTGATGACGCCCGAAACCGCACCCCTCGCCGCCGGCGACGCCGCAACGCTCGCCCCCTCGCCCCGCGTGGTCCTGCGCGAATGGCTGGGCTTTTTGAGGCGTCCCGCCGTGCTGACACCAAGCGGGCTGCGCACGCGCGCGGCGTGGCGCGCGCTTTGCGTGCTGCTACTGGTCCATCTGGCGGGCATGCTGCTGGTGATCCTGCCTGTGATCGCGCTGTGGCAGCGCCAGTTCGCGCTGCCGATGCCCGACGCTTTCGGCAAGCTGCCGGACGGGTGGCTACTGCCGATTACCATCCTGATCGCCCCGGTGCTGGAAGAGATGATCTTTCGCGGCTGGCAGAGGGGCCGCCCGCGCGCGTTGTGGCTGCTGGCCTGCTTCGCCGCCTTGGTGATCCTGCTCGCCAAGGCGGGCGACCTCGCCCCCAAAGGCGCTGCGGGCGCGCTGGCAGCATTGATCGTGCTGGCGCTTGGCGGCTGGCTTTGGCTGCGCAAGCGCCCCACGCGCATGCTGTACCGGCACGCCTACCCGGCAACGTTCTGGCTGGTGGCGCTAACGTTCGCCGGCTTTCACCTGATGAACTATCCGGCCACCACCTGGCTATCGCTGCCGATGGTGCTGCCACAATTATGGGCCGCGCTCCTACTGGGCTTCACGCGCCAGCGCCTGGGACTGCCGGCCGCGATGCTCCAGCACGCCGCCGCCAACGCCGCCAGCATGGCCCTGGCGGCCGCCGGCGGATAGCCGTCAGTCGATGCCCAGCGCCGACTTGTAGGTATCGAGCAGCATGTCCATTTCGCGGCGATCGTCAGGCTTCATCTTACGGATGCGGACGATCTGGCGCATGATCTTGACATCGTAGCCCACCGCCTTGGCTTCGTTGTAAACGTCGCGGATATCGTCCGAAATGCCCTTCTTTTCCTCTTCCAGGCGCTCGACGCGCTCGATCAGCAGACGCAGGCGATCGTCGGTGTTTTCGGCCATGAGGTTTCGTGCTCCGCAATAAGGCAGGTAGAATCGGTTGGCCGGGCTGATAGCGAGGCCGGACAATTCAGGCAAAGCGCAGCCCTGTGGAAAATCGCGGGCGGCGCTTAATTTTTGCGCCGTTTATTCCGGCGCGTTCTTCTTCACGCTTTGCTCCATGCGCGCCAGCTGCTCGGGCGTGGCCGCGCTTTGGCGGGTGGTCTTCCATTCGTCTGCCGGCATGCCGTGGATCAGCGCGCGGGCCTGCGCCTTGTCGCCTTCGAATCCGGCATCGAGGATCCAGTCCGCCAGGCAATTGCGGCAAAAGCCGGCGAGGCCCATCAGGTCGATGTTCTGCGCATCGTGGCGGTGCTGCAGATGACGGACCAGCCGGCGGAACGCCGCCGCCGCGATTTTGTCATCAAGCTGGTCGATACGGGCTTGTTCGTTCATGGTATGCCAATCATCCTTGGTTTGTATGACCGCCTTTGGCATATGGGCGCCCATTCCCGAAAGAGGCAGAAGAACAATCTTGGTCAACACCATTCCTTCGGGCACGATGCCCTACCGCCGTTCGCCCCACCATCGCGGCATCAAGCGCCAGCGCAAGGTGAAGATCCTGGCAACGCTTGGTCCGGCCAGCCGCGATCAGGACATGATCGCCAAGCTGCTGCGGGCCGGCGCGGACGCGTTCCGAGTCAACATGAGCCATGGCGATCATGAAACGCACGCGCAAACCATCGCCAACATCCGCGCGGTGGAAAAGGACCTTGGCCGGCCGATCGCGATCCTGTGCGACCTGCAGGGCCCCAAGCTGCGGGTCGGCACGTTCGAAGGCGGCAAGGCGTTCCTGCGCCACGGCGCGCATTTCACGCTGGACCGCAATCCCGCGCCCGGCAACGACGAGCGCGTATGTCTGCCCCATCCCGAACTGTTCGGCGTGCTGCAGAAAGGCCAGCGCCTGCTGGTCGATGACGGCAAGCTGCGGCTGGTGGTGATCCGCGCGGAACCTGATTCCATACTGTGCAGCGCCGAAGTGGGCGGGCCGATTTCCGACCGCAAGGGCGTGAACGTGCCCGACGCCATCGTGCCGGTCCCCGCGCTCACCGACAAGGACCGCCGCGACCTGGCGTTCGCGGTGAAGCACGGGGCGGACTGGATCGGCCTGTCGTTCGTCCAGCGGCCTGAAGACGTGGCGGAGGCCAGGCGGCTTACCGGCGGCCACGGCGCGATCATGGCCAAGATCGAAAAGCCGGCGGCGGTGGAAAGCCTTGACGAAATCATTGAGCTGTCCGACGGCATCATGGTCGCGCGCGGCGATCTTGGCGTCGAACTGCTGCCCGAAGAAGTGCCCGCGATCCAGAAGCACATCGTTGAAAAGACCCGCAACCAGGGCAAGCCAGTGGTGGTGGCCACGCAGATGCTGGAATCGATGATCACCAGCCCCTCGCCCACCCGCGCCGAGGTGTCCGACGTCGCCAATGCGGTGTACGACGGGGCGGACGCGGTGATGCTGTCGGCGGAAACGGCGGCGGGCCAGTGGCCGGTTGAGGCGGTGACGATCATGGACCGCATCGCCACGCGCGTGGAAAGCGACGCCACGTATCGCCAGCGCATTCACATCGCGCAAACCCCGCCCGACGCCACCAGCGCCGACGCGCTCTCGGCTTCGTGCGCCACGATTGCCGACACCTTGACGATCGAGGGCATCGTGGTGTTCACCGGTTCGGGTATCTCGGCCCGGCGGGTGGCGCGCGAACGGCCAGCCGCGCCGATGCTGGTGCTGACCCCCTCGCCGCACACAGCGCGCCGGCTCTCGCTGCTGTGGGGTGCACATTCGGTGGTCACCAAGGACATCGGCAGCTTTGAGGAGATGATCGCCAAGGGCAAGCGCATGGCGCTGCGTCACGGCTTCGGCGCGGCAGGCTCGCGCCTCGTCACGCTGGCCGGCGTGCCGTTCGGCGTGCCCGGCTCCACCAACCTGCTGCACATCGTGACGCTGACCGGCAACGAGTTAGAGACGCCTCGATAGGCGCCGCGATCAAACGGCGATGGCGTGCACGCGGGTCCGGCGGTCCCGCGAGATAGCCATCGCGGAAGCGGTCCACAGGCTGGCCGCGGCAGCGATCCCGGCGATCACGCCGCCATAAGGCACGCCAGCGGCAAACCCGATCAGCGCAGCCGCGATAAGGGCGATGCCAAGCACCAGGAACGGGCGGAACGCCGCGGCGTAGGCGATCGGCGGAAAGTGCAGACCCACCACCAGCGCCATCGCCGGCAAGCGCCATTCCGGGCGGTGCAGGTTGACCGCCACGTTCACGGCCAGCGCGATGCCGATGCCTTCGGCAGTGCTGCTCCAGGCGATCACCTTGCCGGCCCGTGCCGATAGCGCCACACCCGTCCCCGGCATGCGCACGACGCGGATCGCCAGCAGCGCGATGACCGCAAAGCCTGTGAACGGCAGGGCGAGCACAGGGCCGGTCAAGTGCCACTCCCACGCCATGGTGACGGCCACGAACACCGCGCCGAAAAATCCCATGATCATCGCGCCCCACGCACCCATCGCCGTCACCCTGCTCTCGATCCTGAAACAAAGGCCTAATCGGCGCTGGTCGAACGGTCGAGCGGATTTAACGCAATGACCAGGCGTGCATCCTGCCGCAAATCAGCAACGGCTCGCAACCGATGCGACCGGGCAAGTGACGGTAAATGCTGACTTTATTTGCGAGCGTTCGGAACTGAACACGCCACGAAAATGGTGAAATACCTTTTGATTTCAGCGCGCTATACCCATTTCAAAAGCATGACCGATCTTACCCTGGCATCCACCCGGCGAAGCCTGATGTTTTCCGGCGCGGCGATTGCGGTCGGCGCGCTGGCCGGGTCGTCGTCCAGGCCGCTGCTGGAACCCTCGATCCGCACCCGCACAGCGATGCCTCATAGCGCACCGCAATTCACCCGCGCCGCGATTGAGCCCCGGCTTTTGAAGAAGGCCTTGGCGGCGCTTGACCGGCACGCCGGCACGATCACGGCGCGCGACCGCATCGCCATCGTCGATTTCAATGCGCCGTCCTCGGAAGCGCGGATGCATTTCGTGGATGTTGAGGGCGGACAGGCCTCGCGTCTGCTCGTGGCGCATGGCTCGGGTTCCGATCCGGACCATACCGGCTTCCTCAAGATGTTTTCCAACGCTTTCGGGTCGAACGCGTCGAGCGAGGGCGCTTTCCTGGCGGACGATTACTACGTGGGCAAACATGGCCGTTCACAGCGCTTGGTCGGGCTGGACGCAACCAACAACAACGCGCTGGGCCGCGCTATCGTGATCCACAGCGCGTGGTATGCCAACGAGGACATGATCGCTGCGCACGGCAAGCTGGGCCGCAGCCAAGGCTGCTTCGCGGTAGGCGAAAACAAACTGGACGACGTATTCGGATTTCTGGGCAAAGGGCGGATGGTATACGCCGCGCGGGCGTGAGCGCACTCAGTGCCGCGCCCGGTGCGCCGCCAACCATGTGCGTGCCCGAAGGATGGCGTTTTCGCGGATATCCTCGAAAAACAGTCCGATGTCGTGATAATGCATGCTGCCACCCGGCAGCGGCGTAAGGTCTAGCGTCGGGTCCGGATCCACGACCAGAAAACCCCGCTCGCACCGTGCCGAAACCGCATGGGGCACGATCGCGCGCAGCGGCGTTGCATCGGGCGCGCCCGGCACCGCGCCTTTCGCCGCATAGCGCGAGGTCGCGCTGACCGAGCGCGAAAATGTCAGCGGGTTGATGCAAAGGATCGCAGGATCGGCGCCAGCGGGCAGTATCGTGCGATTGTATCCTTCCGCCCGGGCCACTGCCTGTCCCAGATCCGCGCTGGCCAGGATAGAGCCCCAGTGCACCACACAGCCGGTCCTGTCGGGCCGGTCACACACCGTCAGCGTCGATCCGGGGCGATCGAACTTGGCGGCGGGAAACGTGATCCCGACATCGTAGGCGGCGACCAGCCGGGCGGCCAGCGGTTTGCCGTCGATCTCCTCGTCCAGCAACCGCTCCAGGTGCGCCGCGCCCTGACTGTGCCCTGCCAGAATGAACGGCCTGCCCTTGTTGTCATGATCCAGATAGTACCGGAACGCGCGCTTCACGTCCGCATAGGCCAGCGCGAAAGCATCGTCACGAATCGCGCCGCCCCGCCGTTGCGCGCCCGAGGTTGCCTGCCGGTAACGCGGCGCAAACACCCGGCAGCACCCGTTGAAGGCGGCGGCCTGCCGCCCGATCACGCTGCCATCGGTCCACGCGTTCACCGTCCCATCCGCGACCGGCTGGTTCCAGCGATCGAGCGTGGTGTCGGTGGTAGGGTGGATGTAGAACACATCGACCGGCAGGTTCTGCCGGGCCACCGCTCCGGCGGGAACGGCGACCGCCGCGCCTTCGTGCCCCGGCCTTGCCGCCCAACTGGCGCTTTTCGCATAATCGGGCGCGGGCGGCGCTGCTTGCGCGACCGTTGGGGCTGCGTCCGCGCCTATCACCGGGTTGGGCACGGCAACCGCAAGGGCAAGGAGTAACATTGCGGTATGGGCAAGGCGCACGGCGGGTGTAACTCCCTCAAACAGGCTCGTGCGCCCTGCTTTGAGCCTGCCAGGTTCCCTGTAAAGGTCGCAGGGCACCTGTGCCCGCTGTTCGGAAAAACACCTTGCCGCCGGGCTATTTTGCCGGGCGCTGGCGGCGCAGGTAGGCGATGATGTCCGCCCGGTCGAGCGGGTCCGACACGCCGGCAAATTGCATCGAGGTTCCCGGCACCAAGGCGGACGGCCCGGCGATCCATGCGTTTAGCGTCTTTTCATCCCACACACCGCCGGCTTTCGACAAGGCGGCGGTGTAGCCGAAGCTGGCGCTGTTGGTGGCGAACGGCTTTTTGAACACGCCGAACAGGTTAGGGCCGCCACGGTCCATGCCACCGTCCTCGATCGTGTGACACGCGGCGCATTGCCCGAACTTTGCCGCCCCCGCATCGGCGCTGGCGACGCGCATCAAGGCGGCAAATGAAGGGTTGGGTCCGGCCTGGCGCAGACGTGCGTCCCGGTCGTCAGTCTTACCGCGCCCACAGCCGGACACGGACAGCGCCGCGCACATAACAAGCAGAGTAAAGGAGCGGTGCATGATGCCACCGTGCTAGCAGGGCTATGCCGGATCGGAAACCAGAGGCTTCCGGCAAGCAGCGGCGCCCGTCACTGCGAGCGCCGCGCCTGGGTCACATGCACTTGGTGAACTGGCCCTTCTTGGGACCTGACGCGATATGGCATTTGCCCTTGGCGTCCTTGACCACGCCGGTCTTTGTGGGCGCAGCAGTCGAGCACTTGATGAATTTGCCTTTCGCGTCCTTGCACGAAGCCGCAAGCGTGGGCGACGCAGCAACTAGTCCGGCAAGAGCGACAGCGGTCATGAGATTACGAATCATAGGGACGTCCCTTCAAGAGTTCGACACATCTCGCTTACAATTTTGTAACCGTCGCGCAAAGAACGTTAACTTTTGGCCCGTGCGCCTAATGGTGGTGCTCGCCCGGTCGACCGCCACCGGAATGGCCGCCGCCGGGATGACCTTCCACAGGCCGGGCTGCAGGCGGGCGTCCACCGCCAGGATGGCCTTGGGGACGACCGCCGCCGGGGTAGCCACCGCTAGGACGCTCTGACCCATGACGCGCGGCTGCGGGTGCCATGCGGGGTGCTTCGACGGGACCCCGGAAGGCTTCTTGACCATGGCCGCGCGGGGCCGCGTATCCTGCCGTCACGTGGACAGCGGGTCGATTATGCGGTGCGCCGTATCGCGCCGCATTCGGTTCACCACGAAAGGCGGGCCGGTTGCCTTCATGCACCCGAACCGCGCGGGCTTCCTGCGCCGCGATCCGATCGCTGCGGGCGAAGTTTGCCTGATGCCGGTTCGCTGCGGGGCCGACAGGCGCGCCGCCGGGACGGCCCGGGTGCTGCCGCTGGGCCATCAGCGCCGCAGCCGGTGCACCGTGGTATCCGCCGAAACGGGCCGGGCCCGCTGGCGTGGCGCCGACTGGCGAGCCGAAGCGTTCGCCGCGTGGCCCTGCCATCGGGCCACGCCCGGCTGGGTCGAACCCGCGGCCCGGCCCGGCAGGTCCACCCGCAGGACCGGCAAATCGCTGCGCCACCAAGGGCTGCGGGGCCGCAAAGGTCTGCCGGCGTGCGGCTTCGCGCTCCATTGCCATGGCCTGATGGTGATGCACGGCAAGCGCCGCCAAGGCTGCTCCACCAACGGCGGCTGCGGCGATCGGGGCGTAGTGGGCATTGTCATGCGCCCAGCTTGCCTGTTGCCAGCTCGCGGGGATCGCGCGGGGCGGCGGGGGTGTGCGGAAATCCTGATCGCGCCACTGCGCAAAGCGCTGCTGATCGGCATCGCGGCGCGCCGCTTCCTGTGCCCAGTACCGGCTTTGCTGCGCATCTTCCTGGGCGTGATACGCGGCCCAGTCCGCCTGCCGGTCGCGGTTTTCCATCCAGCGTTCGCGCCCCTCGACGATCGCGTTTTCGCGCGCCGCCCAGTCCGCCGCGGCAATGGCCTGCCGCTCACGCGAGGCGTCGTACAGACGCTGCGCGCGCCACAAATACGCCGAGGCGTAGTTCAGGCGCGGGCCGTAGTCGTCATAAGGAATGATGCCCCCGTCCGGGCCGTAGATCACCGCCAGCTGATCGCCATCGTAGCCATACCCGTATTGCGGATCCCGGATGAAATACGGGCGATCGGCGCCGGTGCGGTAATAGTAGTAGCGATAGCCGTCGCTTACCGGCTCCATGAACACGCGCGATCCGTCGTACGCCTGCCAGGCCCACGGCTCCACGCCATCATAGTCAAAGCCATAATCCGGCGGCGCATCGCCCAGCGATTGCGAGAAGTACGAGGCTTGGTCCGCGTACGCATAGGCCGCGCGTCTTTCCGGCACGCGCACGGTGCGGATCGGCTGCGAGGCCGGGATCGCTGCGGCCGGGGGCGCCAAAGCGCATTGCTGGGCGGCGGCAGTAGTCATGGGCAATGTGGCCGGCAGTGCGGGCAGCGCGGACACGGTTCCGTTCGCGGCGCCGTCCGCAGACTTGTTGCAACCTGCAACGCCAAGCGCGAGGACGAGCGCAGATGCGCCGGCAAGCGCAGAAGTGGTCAGATAACGATGTCCGGGTACCGCCATGGCATGAGCTCCAGAAGATATCCGGCCCTAAATCGCCTTACCTTTCCCGGTTCCGCTCCTATACCAATGCACCGGCGTATCGGCCCGCGCGCCTCAATCACAAACCGCGCCGATCATGTCGGCAAATGCGCGCGTGGTGGGTGACGGATTTTGCCGGTGGATCAGCAGCAGCTGGCTGGTGAACGGCACGTCCATGCGCCGGAACGCCAAAGTATCCAGGCCTAGCCGTTCCATCGGGGCGGAAAGGATGGACAGCCCGAAACCCGCTGCGGTAAGCCCCAGCAGCGTCGCAAAGCTGGAGGCTTCCAGCGCGATGTCGGGGCGAAAGCCGATCCGTTCGCACTGCGCGATCACATGCTCGTTGAAGCCGGCACCGTTGATCGCCCCGAACATTACCAGCGGTTCGCCTTCCAGGTCGGCCAGCACCGGATTGCGGTCCAAGGCAGCCAGGGGGTGATCATGCCGCATCGCAAGGACGATGCCATCGCGCCGGATGCAGCGGGCGATCAAGTTCGGGCCGATGTCGGGCGTGTCGAACGTGCGGGCGATGCCGATGTCCAGCATGCCGCGCTCCAGCCGCTCGATCTGCGCATCGCGCGGCAATTCGTCGAGCTTGAGTTCGACCTCCGGGAAGCGGCTGCGATAGCGTGACAGCGCGTCCATCACCGGACGCACGAACGGCACCGACGTAGAGAATCCCAGCTGCAGCAGGCCCAGTTCGCCCCGATGGGCCAGCCGCGCGATCTGCGCGGCCCGGTCCGCCTGATCCAGCGTCGCGCGCGCCTCGGGCACGAACCGGGTGCCCGCTTCAGTCAGGCGGACGCGGCGGCTGGTACGTTCGAACAGCACCACGCCCAGCTCCTGTTCCAGGGCGCGGATCTGCTGGCTGAGCGGGGGTTGCGACATGCCCAAGCGCTGGGCCGCCCGGCCAAAGTGCATCTCCTCAGCCACGGAAAGAAAGTAGCGCAAGTGGCGAAGATCCATACGATCAGGTCCTGCAATATATCAATCGAGCCGATTTATATATTGGACACCACATAGCCAAGAGCGCAATCGCCCGGCAACGAACCCGCAACCGGGCAACAACACCAGTGTTCACCGCTTGACGCCGCATGGCTGAAGCAGGTGGGCTGGACCCACCAAACGCGGGAGCCGGGAACGGGATGTCAGGTTGCGTTGCGTCGCACACCATCCAGGTGTGCGGGCGCGCGGAGACGTGAATGCTCGATATCGTCAAAGTTGCCCTGCACCGCCCCCTGACTTTCATCGTCATGGCCATTCTGATTGGGCTGGGCGGCATCCTGGCGGCGCTGCGCACGCCAGTGGACATCTTCCCGGACATCAAGATCCCGGTCATCGCGGTGGCGTGGCAGTATTCCGGACTGCCCCCTGAAGACATGTCCAACCGGATCATCACCCCGTTCGAGAGGGTGCTGACCACGACGGTGAACGATGTGGGGCATATCGAAAGTCAGTCCTACCAAGGCGTGGGCATCGTCAAGATCTACTTCCAGCCTAATGTCGACATTCGCACCGCAACCGCGCAAGTCACCTCGGTTTCGCAAACCGTCCTCAAGCAGATGCCGCCGGGCGCGACGCCGCCGCTGATCCTTAACTATTCGGCATCCACGGTCCCGATCCTGCAGCTTGCGCTGTCCGGCAAGGGCCTTAGCGAGCAGCAGCTGTTCGATCTTGGGCAAAACCAGATTCGCCCCAGCCTGGTCACCATTCCAGGCTTGGCCATGCCCTATCCTTCGGGCGGCAAGCAGCGGCAGGTGCAGATCGACATCGATCCGCAGGCGCTACAAGCACGCGGCCTGTCCGCACAGGACGTGGCCAACGCAATCGCCAACCAGAACCAGATCAACCCGGCGGGCTTCGTACGCATGGGGTCGACCGAGTTTAGCGTGCGACTGAACAATGCGCCCGATTCGATCAACAAGTTGAACGACCTGCCGGTCAAAACCGTCAATGGCGCCACGATCTACATGCGCGACGTGGCCTACGTGCGCGATGGCAGCGCCCAGCAACAGAACGTGGTGCACGTCGATGGCGCACGTTCGGTGCTGCTGACGATCCTGAAGAACGGGTCGGCTTCCACGCTGGCGATCGTGCAAGGCGTGAAGGATGCCTTGCCCGCGATCCAGGCCACCCTGCCCGCATCGCTCAAGGTGCTGCAGGTGGGCGACCAGTCGCTGTTCGTGAAGGCGGCGGTGGACGGCGTGGTGCGCGAAGGCGCGATCGCCGCGGCGCTCACCAGCCTGATGATCCTGCTGTTCCTCGGCTCGTGGCGCTCCACCGTCATCATCGCGCTGTCGATCCCGCTGGCGGTGCTGGCGGCGATCGGCGCTTTGGCGATGTTCGGGCAGACGCTGAACGTGATGACGCTGGGCGGGCTGGCGCTGGCCGTGGGCATCCTCGTCGATGATGCCACGGTCACCATCGAGAATATCAACTGGCACCTCGAACAGGGCAAGGACGTGATCCAGTCCATCCTTGATGGCGCGGCGCAAATCGTCACCCCGGCGTTCGTATCGCTGCTGTGCATCTGCATCGTGTTCGTGCCGATGTTCTTCCTGCCGGGCGTGGCCGGGTTTCTGTTCGTGCCGATGGCGCTGTCGGTGATCTTCGCGATGATCGCCTCGTTCATCCTGTCACGCACATTGGTGCCGACCATGGCGATGTACCTGCTCAAGCCGCACGTGCACCGGCCTGACGCTCATGATGACAGCGCGCCGCCGCGCAATCCGCTGGTACGCTTTCAGCACGGGTTCGAGGCCCGCTTCGAAAAGATCCGGGGGGGCTACATCGGGCTGCTGAAGCGCGCGCTCGATAGCCGCAAGCCGTTCATGATCGGCTTTCTGGCGGTCGTGGTAATTTCCTTCGGGCTGTTGCCGTTCCTGGGCAGCAACTTCTTCCCCTCGATCGATTCTGGCCAGATCGCCATGCACGTGCGCCTGCCGGTGGGCACCCGCATCGAATCGAGCGCGGCAGGCTTCGAACGGGTCACAGCCGCGGTGCGCCGCATCATCCCGGCGGAGGAATTGTCCGCGATGACCGACAATATCGGCCTGCCGGTGTCCTCGATCAACACGGTCTATTCCAACACCGGCACGATCGGACCGCAGGACGGGGACATGCTGGTCACGTTGAAGGAAGGCCACGCGCCCACCCAAGGCTACGTCGATCGGCTGCGCGCGGAACTGCCCAAGCAGTTTCCTGGCATAACGTTCGCGTTCCTTCCCGCCGACATCACCAGCCAGATCCTGAACTTCGGCTCGCCCGCGCCGATCGACGTGCAGATCTCGGGCAAGGACCCGGCGGCATCGCGCGCCTATGCCCATAGGCTGATGGCCAAGCTGGGCAACGTGCCGGGATTGGCCGACGTACGTATACAGCAGCCCGCACACGCCCCGCAGCTTGAGGTCAACGTGGATCGCTCACGCATCGGGCAATATGGCTTGTCCGAAAAAGACGTGACCAACAGCCTCGCCAGTTCGCTGGCCGGCACCGCGCAGACCGCACCGGTCTATTTCGTGAACCCGGACAACAACGTGTCCTACGCGGTGGTGGCGCAGGCGCCGGAATATCAGGTGGGCTCGATAGACCGGCTGACCAACGTCCCGGTATCGGGCACCACCGGCGCGCCATCGCAGCCCCTGGGCGCGCTGGCGTCGCTGCAGCGGTCGAACACCACGCCGATCGTGTCGCACTACAACATCCAGCCGGTGATCGACATCTACGGCACCACTCAGGGCCGCGATCTTGGTGCGGTTGCAGGAGACATCAACCAGGCGATCAAGTCGCTGGAGAAGGACCTGCCCAAAGGCACCAAGGTGACGATGCGCGGCCAGTACGAGACGATGAACACCGCGTTTTCAGGGCTGGGCTGGGGCCTGGTGGGCGCGATCTTCCTGATCTATCTGCTGATCGTGGTGAACTTCCAGAGCTGGGTGGACCCGTTCGTGATCATCACCGCCCTGCCCGCCGCGCTGGCAGGCATCGTGTGGATGCTGTTTACCACTGGCACCACCCTTTCGGTCCCGGCGCTGACCGGCGCGATCATGTGCATGGGCGTGGCCACCGCCAACTCGATCCTGGTCGTCAGCTTCGCCCGCGAAAAGCTCGATGAACTGGGCGATTCGCGCGAAGCGGCGATCCAGGCCGGCCTCGTCCGCTTCCGCCCCGTGCTGATGACCGCGCTGGCGATGATCATCGGCATGGCCCCGATGGCGCTGGGCCTTGGCGATGGGGGCGAGCAGAACGCCCCGCTGGGCCGGGCCGTGATCGGCGGGCTGATGTGCGCCACCATTGCCACGCTGTTCTTCGTTCCCACCGTTTTCAGCTTCGTCCACCGTCGCCGCCGCAGCGATGCTGCCGAAGCCCACCCTCATGCGGGATTGCAGCCCAGCCATGTCTGATACCGACTTCACGCCCGCATCCGAACAGACCGTCCACAGTGACGCCTCCGGCCCGCATCCGCGCACCCTCAAGCGCGTGGGTATCGGCGTTGCCATCGTCGCGCTGGTGGTGGTCGCGTTCGGGATCACCTCGCGGATGCACGCCACCAATCAGCTGGAGGCGGTGTCCCAGGATGCGGCGGTGCCCAACGTCGCGGTGGTGACCGCGCAAAAGAACACCAGCGGCAGCGATCTTGTGCTGCCCGGAACCATCCAGGCGTTCAACAGTGCCGAAATCAACGCCCGAACGAACGGGTACGTGCGGGCCTGGAAGGCCGATATCGGCGATCGGGTCCGCGCCGGGCAGACCCTTGCCATTCTTGATGCGCCGGACGTGGACCAGCAACTGGCCCGCGCGCAGGCGGAATACGTCACTGCGGTGGCGAACCAGCGGCTGGCGGCCACCACCGCGCGGCGCTGGCAGTCGCTGCTCAAGCAGGATGCGGTTTCGCAGCAAGAGGCGGACGAAAAATCGGGCGATCTCGCCGCGAAGACAGCAGTCGCCAACGCATCGCTTGCCAACGTGCGTCAGTTGCGCGCAACGCAGGGCTTCACGCGGCTTGCGGCACCGTTCAACGGGGTGGTCACCAGCCGGTCGGCACAGATAGGCGCGCTGGTGGTGGCAGGAAATGCGTCCGCGCAGCCGCTGTTCACCGTATCGGACGTGCACCGCATGCGCATCTATGTCCAGGTGCCGCAGTCGTATTCCGCGCAGGTGCATCCCGGGATGACGGCACAGCTTTCGGTCCCCGAGTTTCCGGGCCGGGAGTTTCCTGCGCAGCTGGTGCGAAGCTCCGGCGCGGTGGACCAGAAATCTGGCGCGATGCTGGTCGAACTGCAGGCGGACAATCCGGGCGATGCGCTCAAGCCCGGCGCCTACGCCCACGTACGCTTCACCATCGATGGTCTTGGCGGCGGTATGCGTCTGCCGGGCAGCACGGTGCTTTACGGGGCGAGCGGGCCCAGCGTGGCCGTGGTCGGCAAGGATGGCCGGGCGACAGTCAAGCCGATCAAGATCGCCCGCGACGAAGGCAAGACAGTGCTCGTTTCGGTAGGCGTGAGCCCCGGCGAAAAGGTGATCGACAGCCCGCCTGACTCCATCCAGACCGGCGACAAGGTGCAGATCGCCGCCCCTGAAAAGGCTGGGGCCGACACGCAGGCCAAGCCCAATGGCTAAGGGCGTCGCCACGCGCGCCGCCGTCCGCTCGGGCGCGGCGCTGATGGCGCTTGCCATCGCCGGCTGTTCGATGGCGCCTGCCTATCATCCGCCACAGACCGCCGCACCGGCGCAGTTCAAGGAAGTTGCCGGATGGTCGCAGGCCATGCCGGCCGACGGCGTTGACCGGGGTGCATGGTGGACGGTCTACGGCGATCCGGTGCTCAACGATCTGGAAACGCGCGCTAACGCTGCCAGCCCCACCCTGGCCGCCGCGCTGGCCCGCTACGATGAAGCGCGCGCTACGGCGCGTGAAGCCGCTGCCGATCTGTATCCCACGGTAGGCATCAACGGCAACGCATCGCGCAACCGGGTTTCGAAGTATCGCCCCAACAGCACCGGCCAGGCCGGTGAATACAACGATTACATCGCCGGTGGATCAATCAGTTACGAGCTCGACCTGTGGGGCCGGGTGCGCAACGAGGTGAAGGCCAACGAAGCGGCGGCAGATGCCAGCCGAGCCGATCTGGCGTCCGCGCGGCTGAGCCTGCAGGCCTCCTTGGCTGATGCCTATTTCCGGCTGCGCGGGCTTGATGCCGAAGCCACGCTGCTGGCCGGGTCCGTGGACGCATTCGCGCGCGCTTACGACCTGACGGAGAAGCGGCATAACGGCGGCATCGCCTCGGGCATCGACACCAATCGTGCCCGCACAACGCTGGAAAATGCCCGCGCCCTGATCGCCGCGAACGCCAACCAGCGCGCCGCGACCGAGCACGAGCTGGCCGCGCTGACCGGCGCGCTGGCGTCCAACTTTGCGCTGGCTGCGGCAACGCCCGATCTCACCCCCCCTGCGGTGCCGGTCGGCAGCCCGTCCGAGCTGCTCCAGCGCCGGCCCGACATTGCGGCGGCCGAGCGGCGGATCTTTGCCGCCAATGCCCGGATCGGGGTGGCGAAGGCAGCGTTCTTCCCCTCTCTGTCGCTTGGCGCGAGCGGAGGATGGAATACGACGGGTCCGGCGTTCCTGAGCGCGCCCAGCAGTTTCTGGTCGCTCGGCCCGCTCGCCTCAGTGCTGACGCTGTTCGACGGCGGGCGCCGCAACGCACAAGTGCGCATATCGCGCGCGCAGTATGATGAGGCGGCGGCGAACTATCGCGACACCGTGCTCACCGCGTTCCGGCAGGTGGAAGATGCGATCGCGGCGATTCATCATCTGGCTGACGAAACCGCATCGCAGCAGGCCGCCGCGCAAGCCGCGCAGCGCACGCGGGACATCGCGATGGCTCGCTACCGCGATGGTGCGTCCGATTACCTGGAAGTGGTGACCGCGCAGACGGATGCGCTGACCGCGCAGCGCAATCTCATCTCGGCGCAGACCGACCGGATGCGCGCCAGCATCGCGCTGGTAAAGGCCATGGGCGGGCCGGTGGGCGGCCCCACCTGACCTGTCGCTATCGGCAGTTCGCGCCGGCCAGCGTGTAGACGCCGATCGCGCCGTCGGTCCGGTACCGGTCGCCGCCGCCGTTGCGGTGCCACATGCCCGGCGCGATACGCGAACTTTGCGCGCTCGTCCGCCGTGCGCCGGCCTGTTCCAGAATACGCCCCGCCTGATCGCGTTCGGCATCGACGTCCGGCCCGATGTGGTGGGTGATCTGCAACGTGAACAGGCTTACCCCCACGCCGCGATCGAACGTCGCCGCGCCCAGCCAGTCGTCGGCGCCGATGCGCCAGAACCGCACATGATGGCGCTTGTCCGCCGATTTGCCTTCGTCTTTCTCGAACGCCAGGGTCTGGATCTGGTCCTGCACATAGAGCGGACTGACCGGCGCCTGCGGGTAGGCACGCCGGAACACCACGCTGGTGCCTATGCGCAAGGCGGATCGAAGGTTCACCGGATCGGCCACGGACCAGCCCGCGCGCGTGAAGGCGCAGACCAGTTGGTCCTGCCGCCCGGTGACGTGCAGATTGATTGGATCGCCGGGAATACCTTGCGCCGTGAACGAGACCATTTGCCCGCGCCCGCCCGGCTTGCGATGTTCGTGGTGGCTCCATAAGCGGGGCAAGCCGCCATAGGCCATCGCAAACCACAGCAGCGGCGCGCCGACGAGAACGAGCGCGGCGATCGAATACCAGTGCCAGGCCTTCAGTCTTTTCATGAACACACGCCTCCCGCCACCGCCCGCATCACCGCATTGGCCTGAAGCCCTGGTGAACCGTGGGCCATCGCCTGCTCAGTCCCCGTCACGCGATACCGGCAGCGCCATCGTGAACGTCAAGCCCCGCCCATCACCGCCGCGCTGGATGCCAAGCGTACCGGCGTGCGCGTTCACCACCCGCTCGACGATGGACAGGCCGATGCCCGAGCCTTCCACTTCTGGCCCGGCATCGCGCCACAAGCGGTGCGTCAACTTGGCAAGGGTGGCCTCGGGAACCGGGTCGCCATCGTCACTGACACTGAGGCGCCCTTTGGGCCCTGCCCGCACCACAATAGCAGTGCCGGGAGCTGTGTGGCGGCCTGCATTATCGACCAGGTTTTCCAGCGCCAGCCGCAGCGCATCGGGGTAGCCGCGCACCTGGACATCGCCATCCCCGCGCTCCAGCGCGATGGTGCGGCCTGATGCCAGGATCGCCGGCGCCCGGTCGGTAACCACGGCTTCGGCCAGGTCAGCCAGATCGAACGCGACGCCCTGCGATTCGAGCGGCTTTTCAAGGTCCGCCAAGACCAGCAGCTGAGCAATCACCCGCGCCGCACGATCGACGGCGGCGAGGATGGGACCGCGCACCCCCGGATCGCCCAGAGCGTCCGCGAGCAGGCGAATCACTGCCAGCGGGGTGCGCAGTTCATGGGCAACGTCGGCTGCGAACGCGGACTGGACGTGCAGCGCATGGGCCAGCCGGTCCAGCGCGGCGTTGGTGGCTTCGGCCAGCGGCTCTGCCTCCAGCGGCAAGTGTCCGCGCGGCAGGCGCACCTCCAGCGCGCGGGGTCCGATGGTGGCGGCGATGGCGGACACTGCCCGCATACGCAGCGTCAACCTGCGCACCAGCAGCAGCACCACCAGCGGGGCCAGCGCCGCCAGCGGCAGGCAGATCAGCGCGAAGCGTAGCAGGAACGCGCGCACGATGTCATCGGTTACCACCGCCGGATCGGCATCGTCCTGCGAGACCACCACCCACCCGCGCCCCGCTGGTGCGCTGTACGCCCCCACCGCGCCGCGCCGGAAGAAATGCGGGGTGGTGTTAAGAATGGCGGCGGACAGGATATCCGGGCGGGAAGGCCCTTCGGACCGTTGCACGCGCCGGTCCGGGCCGATCACGCTTACCGCCATGCCACTGGACAGCACGGTATCGCGCGTGGCCCGGTTGCCGGCATTCATACTGGCGATCGAAAGCGCCGCCTGCCGGCGCAGAAGATCGCGCTGGAAATGCCCGCTGGTCTGGTGAAGCAGGGCCGATGCGCTCCAGAACAGCACCCCACCGGCGATCAGCGCCACCACCACATGCAGGGCGATGACCTGGCCCAGCAGGGAGCGCGGCATGGCCAGCTTCACGGCGCGGGGACAATCATGTAGCCGACGCCGCGCACCGTTTCGATCCGCGCACCGGACGCGCCGTCCTCCAGCCGCTTGCGCAGGCGGTGGACGTAAACCTCGATGGCGTTCGAGCCCAGATCGCCGCCCAGCCCGAATAGCTGGTCTTCGGCCACGCGCTTGGGCACCACTTTGCCCGCGCGCCGCAGCAGCAGTTCAAGCAGCTCGGTTTCCCGCGCGGACAGCGTCAGTGGCCGCCCGTCGACATAGGCGGTGCGCGCATCGGCCAGAAACTCCAGCGCCCCGCATCGCAGCGCCCTGCCGACATGACCGTCGCGGCGGCGCAGGACTGCCTGCAGGCGCGCGTAGAGTTCATCGACGTCGAACGGTTTGACCATGTATTCGTCCGCCCCGCCATTCAGCCCCAGAATGCGCGCGTCCACCGCGCCGCGCGCGCTCAGCACCAGCACCGGGCGGCTATCTCCCTGCGCGCGCATTCGCTGCAACAGGTCGATACCGTCCTCGTCCGGCAGGCCAAGGTCCAGCACCACCGCAGCGTAATCCATCGCCGCCAGATAGTCTTGCGCCTCACCCGCATCGCGGGCGCGATCCACCGCCAGGCCACGCCGGGTAAGGGCATCGACCAGCGGCGTGGCGACGGCATCTTCGTCTTCAACAAGCAATATACGCATCGGGCGTGTGTTCGAATCCCCGCAGGCCCGCCGATCATCCGGCCGGCTCGTTGTAAGCCGGTTGTAAGCGAGCCCGCCTAGGGGTGCCAGCCAAACCGGAACCACGGGCTCATCATGCACGCATCGCACTCCACTCCATCGCTGCCGCAAACGCGCGATCTGCCCCGCAGCGTGCAGATGCGCTGGCTTGTCATCATCGCGGCGGCGGCGATAGGCATCATGCTGCTGTGGATACTGATCGCCCGGTTGACGCACCACGAGCCAGCCCCGCCCGCGCCCACACCACCGGGCACCTTCCGCCCCACCGCAGAGCAGATGGCGGGGCTCAAAATCATGCGCGTCGGCTATGGTCTGTCGGACCAGCGCACGCTGGCCAGCGGCGCGATTTCGGTGGACGGCGATCGCAGCACCCCGGTGCTGATGCCGTATGCCGGACAAGTCGTGCGGGTGCTGGCCGATGCCGGACAATACGTGCGCGCCGGCCAGCCACTGCTGCTGGTGAAGACGAGCGACTTCGTGGACGCGCGCAACGGCCTGTTCTCGGCCCGCGCCGCCTATCAGAACGCGCAGGCGCAGCTGGCGACGGCGCGGCGCACCGCAGAGCGCCAGCGGCTGATCTACCAGACCGCAGGCGGCGCGCAGAAGGACTACCAGCAGGCGCAGGCCGACCTTGCCGCCGCGCAGGCCGCCGCCCGCACTGCTGCCGCCGCGCTTGGTGCCGCACGGGACAAGCTGGCGATCCTGGGCAAGTCACCGCGTGAGATCGGCGCGCTTGAAGGCGTGGGCGAAGTGTCCGGCATCCACGACCAGACGACGCTGCATGCCCCGATCGCCGGGCTGATCGCCGCGCGTGACGTGTCCCCCGGACAGTACGTTTCGCAAGGCGGCGACAAGCCGGTAATGACCATCACCGACCCCTCACAGGTGTGGCTGGTGGCCCAGCTGGCCGAAAGCGACGCCACTGCCGTCCACGTCGGCGATGCGGTGACAGTTACGACGCCTGCGCTCCCCGGTCGCTCGTTCCACGCCACCATCAACCTGGTCGGCGCCGCGCTCGATCCGCAGTCCCACCGCCTGCCGGTGCGCGCAACCATCGCCAACCCCGATGGCGCGCTGAAGCCGGAGATGTTCGCCAGCTTTTCCATCCAGCGCCCGCAGCGCGGCGCAGCCCTGCGGGTGCCTGCCGCCGCAGTCATCCACGAAGGCGACAGCGCGCGGGTGTGGGTGGTGCGCGGCGACGGCTTGCTGCAGGCACGCGCGATCGTTGCCGGCGACGAGCAGGACGGCCAGGTGGTGGTGGTGTCCGGGCTTCGCCCCGGTGAGCGCATCGTTACCGCCGGCGCGCTGTTCGTCAACGAGGCGGGCATCGGCGAATGAACCGCATCGTCGAGTTCGCGCTGCGCCAGCGGCTGCTGATCGTCGGCGTGTTCGTGGCCATGCTGGTCGCGGGCGGGATCGGCTTCTGGAACCTCAACATCGAGGCTTATCCCGATCCCGTACCCCCGATGGTCGAGATCATCACGCAAACGCAGGGGCTGTCCGCCGAGGAGATGGAGCGCAACGTTACCATCCCCATCGAAGTGGGCATGGCCGGCATTCCGCACCTGACCGCGATCCGCGCTATCTCGTTGTTCGGTCTGTCAGACATCAAGATTCAGTTCAGCTACGACCTGACCAACGAGGACGCCAAGCAGCAGGTCATCAACCGCCTGTCGCAGTTGCCGCCACTGGCGGGGGGCGCGCAGCCCTCGTTGTCCCCCACCAGCCCGGTGGGCGAGATCTATCGCTACAAGATCAGCGCGCCTGCCGGCTATTCGGTGATGGACCTCAAGACGCTGCAGGACTGGGTGCTGCAGCGCCGCTTCAAGCGCATTCCCGGCGTGATCGACGTGACCGGCTGGGGCGGCAAGCTGCGCGCCTACGATGTGGTGCTGGATAACGACCGGCTGGCCGCGCACGGCGTCACCGTGGCGCAAGTGCTGACCGCACTGAGCAAGAGCGACGGCAACGTGGGCGGGCAGACGATCAACTTCGGCGCGCAGGCCGCGATCGTTCGGGGCGTAGGGCTGATCCAGTCGGTCTCAGGCATCGAGAACGTGCTGGTAGGCACCGCCGGCGGCCAGCCGGTCCTGCTCAAGGACGTGGCCCGCGTGCAGATCGGCAATGCGCCGCGCCTGGGTATCGCGGGCTATAACGACCAGGATGACATCGTGCAGGGCATCGTGCTGATGCAGCGCGGTGCGCAGTCGATGCCCACGATCCAGGCGGTGCAGAAGGAAGTGGCCGACATCAACGCATCGGGCATCCTGCCGCCCGGCGTTCACCTTGATCGCATCTACGACCGTTCCGACCTGATCCACCTGACGATCCACACCGTGTTGGAAAACATGGTGGTGGGCATCCTGCTCATCTTCGCGCTGCAGTGGCTGTTCCTGGGCAATTTGCGCAGCGCCATCATCGTGGCCGCCACCATCCCCTTTGCCCTCGCCTTCGCGATCCTGATCCTGGTGCTGCAGGGGGAAAGCGCCAACCTGCTATCGGTCGGCGCGCTGGATTTCGGGCTGGTGGTGGATGCCAGCGTCATCATGGTGGAGAACATCTTCCGCCACATGGTGGACCGGTCCGCCCACGTGGAAAGCGGGCGCGGGCACTATACGCTGGCCAGCCGGTTCTCCGCCGTGCTGGGGGCCAGCCACGAGGTGAGCCGCGGCATCTTCTTCGCCGCCGCCATCATCATCGCCAGCTTCCTGCCGCTGTTCACGCTTACGGGCGTGGAAGGCCACATCTTCGGACCCATGGCCAAGACATACGCCTACGCCATCAGCGGCGGCCTGATCGCGACGTTCACGGTCGCTCCGGTACTGGCGGCAATGCTGCTGCCGGACAAGTTATCCGAAGTGGAAACCCGCGTCGTTGCGCGCCTGCGCAGCTGGTACGAGCCCGCCGCCGCGTTCGCGCTGGCCAACCGGTTGCTGACCATCGGCGGCGCGCTGCTGCTGATGGGCGCGGCGGTGATCGGCGTGCGATCGCTGGGCATCGAATTCCTGCCGCACCTGGAGGAAGGCAACCTGTATATCCGCGCCTCCCTGCCCGCCTCCATCAGCCTGGAAGCGGGCCAGCCCGTGGTCAACGGCGTGCGCCGCATGATCGCCAGCTATCCGGAAGTGGAATCGGTGCTGTCCGCCCATGGCCGCCCGGATGACGGCACCGATTCGACCGGCTTCTTCAACGCCGAGTTCTTCGTGCCGCTGAAACCCTTCGACACCTGGCCGTCGGGCGTCACCAAGGAAACGCTCACCGCCGAGCTGTCGAAGAAGCTGCAGGCGAAATACCCCGGCGTCGATTTCTCGTTCTCGCAATACATCGAGGACAACGTGGAGGAGGCCGCATCGGGCGTGAAGGGCGCCAACTCGATCAAGCTCTTCGGGCCGGACTTGCCAACGCTGGAAAAGTATGCCGACCAGATCAAGGACCAGATGGCCAAGGTGCGCGGGATCGAGGATCTGGGCGTATTCCAGTCGCTTGGCCAGCCCACCGTGCGGATCGACGTCGATCGCGCGCGCGCCTCGCGCTACGGCCTGACGCCGGACGATATCAACGCCACGGTCGCCGCCGCGATCGGCGGCCAGTCCACCGCCGACCTCTACGAAAAAGGCACCGACCGGCACTTCCCCATCGTCGTGCGCCTGCGCCCCGAACAGCGCGATACCGTGGACGCGATCCGCCGCATCACCGTGGGTGCGCCTGCGCCCAATGGCAGCGGTACGATCCAGGTGCCGTTGTCCGAAGTGGCCGATGTCAAGCTGACCTCTGGCGCATCGTTCATTTACCGCGAGCATCAGGAACGCTACATTCCGATCAAGTTCTCGGTGCGTGGACGCGATCTTGGCAGCGCGGTGGAAGAAGCGCGCGCGCGCATCGGGCGCACGGTGCACCTGCCCTCCGGCTATCACCTCGAATGGGCGGGCGAGTTGGACAACCTGAACAACGCCGTCGCGCGGCTGGAAATCGTCGTGCCGATCAGCCTGCTGATGATCCTGCTGCTGCTGTACGCGAACTTCGGCTCGATCCGCGACAGTCTGCTGGCGTTCTCCGCAATCCCGATGGCGATCATCGGCGGCGTGCTGGCATTGGCGCTGACCGGCACGGCGTTCAGTATCTCCTCGGCCATCGGTTTCGTGGCGCTGTTCGGCATCGCGGTGATGGACGGCATCCTGGTGGTGACGACCTACAACAACGCCATAGACGAAGGGCTCGCGCGCAAGGACGCGCTGGCGACCACGGTGCGCCACAGCCTGCGCCCGGTGGTGATGACGTGCCTGGTCGCCGCTATCGGCCTGCTGCCCGCCTCACTGTCCAACGGCATCGGCAGCCAGGTGCAAAAGCCGCTCGCGCTGGTGGTGGTGGGCGGGATGACGCTGGCGCCGATCCTGATCCTGCTGGTGCTGCCGGTGCTGATCGACCGCTTCTCCCGCCGCGTGCCGCCCGACGATCGCGGTGCCCATGGCCGCGACGTGGGCCATAATCCGCCCCATAATCCCGATCATGGGGAGGTCGTCGCATGAACCGCCGTATGCTGCGCGCCCTCTGCCTGTTCGCGCCTGCTGGGCTTGCCGCCTGCACCCCCGGCCCCCGCGATCTCGATGCGCACGCCGCGTTGCCGCCGCCCGCGTCGCCGCAAACTTTCGCACCCGTGTCGGGCACGGCTCAGGCAACGCGCGACATTCCGGCTCCGGCGGACTGGTGGCGCGCTTTCGGCTCGCCGCAGCTGGATGCGCTGGTGGCAGAGGCACTGGCGCACGCCACTGACATCGCGGTTGCCGACGCATCGCTGCGGCAGGCGCGCGAGCAGGCCAGCGCCACGGCGGGCGCGGCGCTGCCGCAATTGGACGCCAGCTATCAGGCGCAGCGCACCCGGGTGTCCAACGCTCTCAGCCCGCAGATCGCGGACCAGAACCAGTACCTGTACACCCTGCACACCGCGCAAGTGATGGTGGCGTACGCGCCCGACCTGTTCGGCGGTGCCCGCGCCAAGACCCGTTCGGCGCGCGCGGCTGCGCAGGCCGCGCAAGACCGGCTCGATGCGGCGCGCACCACCGTCGTCGCCAATCTGGTGCTGGCGGTGATCCAGCGCGCGGCGCTCGCCGATCAGATCGCGGCGGCGCAGGCCAGCATCACGGTCAACCGCGACATCCTGCGCGATCAGCTGCGCCGCCAGCAGCTGGGTGCGATCGGCGCGTCTGACGTCGCCACCCAGCAAACCGCGCTGGCGACCGCGGAAGGCGCGCTGCCGCCACTGGTACGGGCAGAAGCGCACCAGCGCGTGCTGATCGGCACCCTGCTGGGCCGTGCGGCCGGATCGGAATTGCCGCCGCTGCCCGCCTTCACACAACTGTCCCTGCCCCACGACCTGCCGCTGCTGCTGCCCTCCGAACTGGTGGCCCGACGGCCCGACGTGCGCGCAGCGCAGGCGCAGCTGGAGGGGGCAGGCGCCGATCTGGGCGTCGCCATCGCCGCGCGGCTGCCCAGCATCCAGTTGAGCGCGAATGCGGGCGGCACCGCGCAAAACTTTGCGGACATGTTCAAGGACGGAAATCCGTTCTGGGCGCTGATCGGCGGCATCACCCAGCCGATTTTCCACGCCGGCACGCTGCTGCACCAGCAGCACGCGGCTCAGGCGGCGCTGGACGGCGCCAAGGCGCAATACCGCGCCGCCGTGCTGCAGGCGTTCGGTGATGTGTCCGATGCGCTGAGCGGGCTGCATGCCGATGCCGATGCGCTGGATGCCGCCAGCCGCGCCAGCGACGCCTCCGGCCGGGCACTCGTGTTCGTGCGCCGCCAGCTGGAACTTGGCGATGTGGGCTCGCTGGCACTGCTCAATGCCGCCGCTGCGGATGCGCAGGCACGCGGCCAGCTGATCCAGGCCCGCGCCGCGCGGCTCAGCGACACCGTGGCCATGTTCCAGGCCGCCGGCGGCGGCGTCTGGAACCACTGACATGGGCGGCGCGATCGGGGCGACGACGGGCAAGTTCGTGCTGCTGGGTGCGGCGCTCCTGCTGCACGGGCGGGTCGAGGACAAGGCGGCGCACGTCGCCATCGTACCCGGCGCCCCCACATCGGCGATGACGCAGGCACTCGCGGCCCGGATTGCCGCCCCCCGCCGTAAGGTGGACATTCACCTGCGCGCCGAAACCTTTGCGGCAGCGATCGCTGCGGTGGAACCCGATGTCGGTTCCGGAGCCGACGTGCGCATTGGGCAGGACGTGCTGAACACCCAGCCCATCGAAATCGACTTCGCGCACCATGACGTGCGCCCGCTGTCCCCCGACGAAGCCGCGAGCTTCAAGGCACGATCGCATGCGCTCACGATGCAACGCGGCCCGGGCGGCAGCCTGACGGTCGCCATCGCCTTTGCCAGCCGGCCCGCAACCCTCGCCCGGCTCGACCTGTCGCGCGCCGTGGGGATCGCCGCGCCGGATGCCGTGCCGGGTGAGCCCGTCAAAGTCGGGGGCGTGGATCTGCGCGATGTTGCCGTTACGCGGGAGCCGCAAGCCGTGGTCGGGCTTTACGCTTTCAAACACACCCGCGTGATTTTCGATCTCGCGCAGGGGCGCATCTGGGTCCACGACTGATCGCGGGATTTCGAGGCGTCGCTACAGTAGGGAACCACCAGTGCCGGAAGAAGATTTCGAGATCCGCGGCGCCCACGAAGACGCCATGGAGGAGCGCGCCCATCACGAGCCGCTGAGCCAGAAGATTGCCCTGTTCTCCGCCGTGCTGGCAACGCTCGGGGCCATCGTCAGCTTCCTGGGCGGCCACACCCAGAACGACGCGCTATATTACAAGAACGAGGCGGTGCTGATGAAGGCGCGCGCTTCGGATTCGTGGTCGTATTATCAGGCCGAAGACATCAAGCGCCATCTGGCCGAGACGCTGTCCGCCGACGGGCAGTCCGCCAAGGTCCGTGCCGGGATGGACGCGAAGAAATACGCCAGCCGAGCGAGGACACTGCGCGCCACGGCAGAGGAATACGATCGCAAGTCGCAGGAAGCCGACGCGGAATCGCAGCACGCCCTGCAGCCCCATACCAAGCTTGCCATCGCCATGACGTTCATCCAGGTCGCGATCGCGCTCGCCTCCATAACCGCGCTCACGCAGCGGCGCTGGCTGCTGTGGGGCGCCGCCGGATCGGCGCTGGTGGCCATCGTGCTGAGCGTCATCGCCTGGTTTTGAGGCGTCAGCGGGCACGCCGCTTGTTGCAGGTGCCCGAAGGCGAAAATCAATGCTTTTCGAAACTGCCTGGTGCGGCCGAGAAGACTCGAACTTCCACGGGCTTTCGCCCACAACGACCTCAACGTTGCGCGTCTACCAATTCCGCCACGGCCGCACATTCAACGGGCTGGATCTGCATCCGCCCCTTGGCAGGAGCGGGCCATTAGCAAAGGGTTTGGAGCCCTGCAAGCGCGTTGGGGCAGTTTATTTCGTACGTCCCGCTTTTAGGGCAGCGGCGTGCTTTGACATGCGCCGCTGCCCTTGCACAAACACGCCTCAGTCGAGGATGCCCACGGTCTTGCCGGCGCGGGTGAACATGCCGATGATCTGCTGCACCTGCTCGGCCGAATGTTCGGCGCAGAGCGAACAGCGCAGCAGCGTCATGTTGGCAGGCGTTGCCGGCGGACGCGCCAGGTTCACGTACAGCCCTTCGTGCAGCAGCGCTTCCCACATCATCGCGCCGCGCTCCAGATCGGGCATGATGACCGCGATGATCGCGCTTTGCGGCTCGGCGGTGCCAAGCTGGAAGCCGGCGTCCTTCAGCCCCTTGTGCAGCGTGCGCGAATTTTCCCACAAGTGCGCGCGCTTGTCCGCGCCGTGCATCAGCTTGCGGATGGAGGTAGCTGCCGTCGCCACCACGCTGGGCGGCAGGCTGGCGGTGAACACGTAAGGCCGGCACACCAGCCGCATGATCTCGAACTTGGGGTGGTTGGACACGCAAAAGCCGCCGACGGTGCCGACCGACTTGGAGAACGTGCCGATCACGAAGTCCACATCGGCAAGGCAGCCCTGGTCTTCTGCCACGCCGCGCCCGTTCGGCCCGATAAAGCCCATCGAATGCGCCTCGTCCACCAGCACCATCGCGCCATGTTTCTTGGCGACCGCGATCATTTCCTTGAGCGGGGCGATATCGCCCAGCATCGAATAGACGCCCTCAAGGATCACCAGCTTGCCCGCGCCTTCGGGAATGCGGCGCAGGCGCTTTTCCATCGCGTCGATGTCGTTATGCTTGAAGGGCACCACTTCGGCATCGCCCATCTTGCAGCCATCCCAGATCGAGGCATGGCTGTCGATGTCGAGGACGATGTAGTCGCCCTTGCCCGCGATCGTGGAAATGATGCCCAGGTTCGCCTGGTAGCCGGTGGAAAACACCATGGCGTGATCCATGGCGTAGAAGTCGCACAAGGCCTGCTCCACCGCCCGGTGCCCGGCATACGTACCGTTGAGCACCCGGCTGCCGGTGGTGCCCGATCCGAAATCGTCCAGCGCCTGCTTGCCCGCCGCGATCACATCGGGATCGAAGGTCATGCCCATGTAGTTGTAGGTGCCGAGCAGGATCGTCTCGCGCCCGTTGCACAGCGCCACCGTGGGGGAAAGCACGCGCTCCATCACCAGGCCGAACGGATCGGTAACCCCGGTGGACAGTAGATCCTTGCGCATCTGGATCAGTGGGTCGAACTTGCTAAACAGATCGGGCGCGCCGCCTTCAAGGACGACGGGCTGGTCGGGCTGGTTCACGGCTTCGGTCATCTGGCGCTTAACCCTTGAGCTTGACCACGGCGTCGACGAGCTGGCCGTAGGTTTCGATTTCGGCCTGCGCGTTCATCGAAATGATGATGTCGAACTCGTCCTCGATCGCGGCGACGAAATCCATCACCGTCAGGCTGTCGAATTCCAGATCGTCGGTAAAGCGGGTGGCATCGGTGATGGCGACGCCCTTCTTGTTGAAGGGCTCGATCAGCGCGGCGATGCGGGCCGAGGTGTCTGCGCGGTCCATGGGTCGTCTCCGAAAAGGGCGTTCGGCGCTGTGGCCGGGAATTGCGGCGCAAAAGCGGCGCGCGGGTCTGGTGTCAAGGCCGGTGCGGTGTATCGGCGGTGGGCCGCGCGGTTTGTCGGGGCCAAGCCAAAGCTCACAACAAGGCCCGCACCGCCTGCATGAACGGCCCGATCGAGACCGGCTTGGCCAGATAGCCTTCGGCGCCAGCCTCGCGGATCCGGTCCTCGTCGCCCTTGCCGGCATACGCGGTCACCGCCAGAATCGGCACGAGGCGCAGCACCGGATCTCTCTTGGCGGCCTCGATCAGGTCGAGCCCCGAGACGTTGGGCAACTGGATGTCCATGATCACCAGATTGGGCACGAACTGGCGCGCCCGGTCCAGCGCGTCCAGCCCGTCGGCACACGGCTCCACCGCGTAGCCCTGGCTGCGCAGGACATCGCAAAACAGCTTCCGATTGAGATCGTTGTCCTCGACAACGAGGATTCGCTTTGCCATTCGACGCCGTGATGACCATCTGGGTAGAGACCCCTCTATGCCACACAAGCGAGACTGACAATTCTTCGAGATTCGCCATCCCCATCCGATCCGCAGATCCTGGCACTCAACGCGCTCGGGTGGGTTCTGGTCGAGCAGGACCGCGCCGAGCGGTTTCTGTCGCTCACCGGGCTGACGCCTGACGATCTGCGCGCCGCCGTCAGCGATCCTGCAACGCTAAGCGCGGTGCTCGATTTCCTGTGTGCGCACGAACCGGACCTGCTGGGCGCGGCCGATGCGCTGGACGCTACGCCGCAGGCACTGGTGGCAGCCCGGCGCGCGCTGGGCGGAGGGCTGGATTCGTGAATCGTCCGCTGCTGATCACCGATTGCGACGAAGTGCTGCTGCACATGATCAAGCACTTCCGCGACTGGCTGGCCGAAGAGGAAGGCGTGGCCTTCGATCTGACCGGGGGCGAGTTCTACAAGTCGATGCGCAGGTTCGGCAGCGATGCGCCGCTGGAGCAGGCCGAGATGTGGGCGCTGCTCAACCGCTTCTTCGACACGCAGATGGATCGTCAGACCCCGATCGCAGGCGCAGCAGAGGCCATCGCGGCGATCCGCGAGCAGGCCGACGTGGTCGTGCTGACCAATCTGATGGACTTTCGCCGCGAGGCCCGCGAACGTCAGCTCGAACATCACGGCATGCCGCTGCGCGTGTTCACCAACCAGGGCCCGAAGGGTCCGGCGCTGCAGGCGATACTCGACGAATACCAGCCCAGCCGCGCCGTGTTCATCGACGATCTGTCGCAGCATCACGGATCGGTGTTCGAAGTATCGCCGCATGTCCGCCGCCTGCACTTGTGCGGCGAGCCGCAGATCGCGCCCAACATCAAGTGCGCGCTCAAGCTTGGCCATGCCGATGCCCGGATCGACGATTGGGCAAGCGCCCTGCCCTGGCTGCTGGACAGCCTGACCAAGGAAAAAGAGAACATTCATGAGTGACATCGACACCCGTCTGGCAGACCTTGGCCTGACCCTGCCGCAAGCCGCGGCCCCCGTTGCCGCTTATGTCCCGGTGGTGGAAGCTGGCGGCCTTGCGCACGTGTCCGGCCAGCTGCCGTTCGTGGATGGCAAGCTGGTGACCGGGCGGCTTGGCGAAGACGTAAGCATCGATGCCGGAACCGAAGCGGCGCAAGCCTGCGCGGTGATGATCCTGGCGCAATTGAAGGCAGCGCTGGGCTCGCTGGACCGGGTGGAGCGGATCGTCAAGCTGGGCGTATTCATCAACTCGGCCAGCACGTTCACCGATCAGCCCAAGGTGGCCAACGGCGCGTCCGAACTGATGGTCGCGGTGTTCGGCGAGGCAGGCAAGCATGCACGCAGCGCGGTGGGCGTGCCGGTGCTGCCGCTGGGCGCCGCCGTCGAAGTGGATGCCATCGTTGCCGTTCGCCCTGCTTGACCGCTGGATTTCCCCTGCGCCCGATCCGCGCAAGGTCGCCTGGATCGGTGCGCAGGACTATGCTCATCGCGGCCTGTTCGGCGATGGCGTGCCGGAAAATTCACCCGCCGCGTTCGCCAGGGCGCTGGCGGCGGGCAACGGCATCGAGCTTGACGTCCAGCGATCGAGCGATGGGCTGCCGGTGGTGTTCCACGACGCGGTGCTGGACCGGCTGACGGATGAGGCCGGGCCGGTGGCGCGCCGCACCGCCGCCCAGCTAGGCACGATCGCGCTGCAAGGCACGGCGGACACGATCCCCAGCCTGCGCCAGGTGCTGGCCCAGGTGGACGGCAAGGCGCCGGTCCTGATCGAAATCAAATCCGCCCGCGAAGATCGTGTGGCCGCGCTGTGCCTGGCGGTGCGCCGGGTGCTGGAAGGCTACATCGGCCCCCACGCAGTGATGAGCTTCGATCCGCGCGTGTCCCGCTGGTACTGGCGCAATTCACCTCACACGGTGCGCGGGCTGGTCGTTTCCGAAGGCGAGGATCGCGCTTTACCTGGCAAAGTGCGCCGCCATCTGGCGCTGTGGCACGCCCGGCCCGATTTCCTGGCGTACGACGTGCGCGATCTGCCCAGCCGTTTTGCTGCCGCCCAGCGTCGGCGCGGCCTGCCGATCGCCACCTGGACCGTACGCGACGAGGAACACGAAGCGCGCGCCGAAGCGCATGCCGATGCGGCGATCTTCGAGGTAGCGCACAGCGGCACAGGTCCGGCGTGAGCGAAGCCACGCTCGCCGCGCGCATCGCGAACGCCGTCGGCGATCTGCCGGCGGACGAATGGGATGCGCTGACCGGCGGCGGCAATCCGTTCATGTGCCATGCCTTCCTATCGGCGCTGGAAGCGGCAGGCAGCGTCGGCAAGCGCAGCGGATGGACGCCGCTGCCGATCGTGATCGACGGGCCGGACGGGCGCATTGCGGCGGCCCTGCCCGCCTACCTCAAGGATCATTCGCAAGGGGAATACGTGTTCGACCATGCCTGGGCCGATGCCTGGCACCGGGCGGGTGGATCGTATTACCCCAAACTGCAAATCGCCGCGCCCTTCACCCCGGCTACCGGCCCCCGCCTGCTGACACCCCATCCCGAGCTGGCGCCGGCCCTGCTGGCGGCGGCGGAAACGCTGTGCCGCGACAATGGCCTGTCGTCCGCACATGCCACTTTCATCGAGCCGGCGCAGGTGCCTGTATTCGAAGACGCCGGTTGGCTGCTGCGCGAGGATATCCAGTTCCACTGGGAAAATCGCGGCTACGCCAGCTTCGAGGAATTTCTGGCGGCGCTGTCGTCCCGCAAGCGCAAGGATTTGCGCAAGGAGCGGGCAAAAGCGCAGGAAGGCGTGGAAATCCGCGCCTTGCGCGGTGGCGAGATCACCCAGGCCCATTGGGATGCATTTTGGGTGTTCTATCAGGATACCGGCGCGCGCAAGTGGGGCCAGCCGTACCTGACCCGCGCCACCTTCGACCTGCTGGGCCAGACGATGGGCGAGCGTATGCTGCTGGTGCTGGCGTTCATGGATGGCGAGCCGGTAGCCGGCGCGCTCAACTTCATCGGCGCGCAGGCACTATATGGCCGCTATTGGGGCGCTACGGTGAACAAACCGTTCCTGCATTTCGAGCTGTGTTACTATCAGGCAATCGACGCCGCGATCCGGCTGGGCCTGCAGCGCGTGGAGGCCGGCGCGCAAGGCGGACACAAGCTGGCGCGCGGGTATGAGCCGGTGCGCACGGTTTCGGCGCATTACATAACCCACCCCTCACTGCGCGCCGCCATCGCCGACTTCCTGGAGCAGGAACGCGCCGGCATCGCGCAAAACCAGCTATGGCTGGGTGAGCGCACGCCGTTCCGCAAAGGCGACGGGCAAGAGTAGCGTCAGGCGGCCTTGCGAACCGTCGCGCCCAGCCACTGGCGGGCCCGGCGCTGCGCTTCGGCGATTTCGCGCGCGGTCATGTCGTCAGCCACTTCGGCGCGGCAGACGGCGGCTTCGTCATGACCATAGACGGTGGCGAGATTGAACCATTTGTGCGCTTCGATCAGGTCGCACACCGCGCCGTGACTGCCGGTGGAGAACGCAACGCCAAGGTCGAAGCACGACGCCGCATCGCCGTGCGCGGCGCCGGCCAGCGCTTCGGCAACCACGCTATCGCCTGCAACGAAGTCCTCTCCGGCGGCCGGTGCGGCCATATCTTGGTTAATCCAAACAGCTTCCATCATATGCCCCCAAGTCCAAAGTTGGCGATCCAACCCGCTGACACAACGCGAGTCCTTCGCGTGTTCGTGAGGATTGGTCTGATCCTGTTCGATCAACATATGGTTAACGCGCGAACGGCAGCTTTGCGGGCGTGCATCGTTACTGTTCGATGCCGGGACGCGCCTGAGAATGTTGTGGACGCCCGCGCATATCCGCTTGTGCGGCAATGGGCCGCGAATTATAGGCCCGACCAACCGCGGATCGTTGTTCGGTTACCGGAAAAAGTCCGGGGCTGCAGGGCGTTGGCGATCCGGTGGAGATACTTGCGGAGTTCTCTGGATGGCAACGACCCTGGCTGATGAAATCGATGTGCTGGCAAAAGCCAAGCGCGCCATAGGCGGCGCGTACGTGGCCGAACCCGGCGAAGAATACATGAACGACGCCCAGCAAGAGTATTTCCGCAAGCTGCTGCTTGCCTGGAAACGCTCTATCCTTGATGCGTCGGCGGGCACCTTGCAGCAGTTGCAGGACGGCCCGATCCGCGATGCCGACCTCAACGACCGGGCATCCAGCGAAACCGACTGGGGCATCGAACTGCGCACCCGCGACCGGCAGCGCAAACTGATCGCCAAGATCGATTCGGCGCTGCACCGGATCGAGGAAGGCGAATACGGGTATTGCGAGGTAACCGGCGAGCCGATCGGACTGGGCCGTCTCGAAGCCCGCCCCATCGCCACGATGACGGTTGAAGCGCAGGAAGCGCATGAGCGCCGCGAAAAGGTGTCGCGCGACGATTGAGGCGGCGAATCGGCGTGAAACCTGCACTCCTGAGCGTCGGTTTAAGTGTTTGTTTGCCATTGCCCGCTAAGAACGGTGGGCGAAGCGCGTTACTTTTACCGGGCCCAGTCAGACGATACGGCGTCAGACGATACGGCCCATCAGCCCCACGTGCTGTTTCGATGTCGGACCCATGCGCATGAACCAAGGTGAAAATCGGCAGATCGCGCGCGACAGCCTGTTCCTGATGGCGGAAATGCGCGTCGATGGGCTGGATGGCGATTTTCGGATCAAGGTTCGCAACCTGTCCGCCGGCGGCATGATGGGCGAAGGCAACGTGCGCGTTGTGCGCGGCACCTTCGTGCAAGTGGCGATCCGCAACATCGGCTGGGTCGAAGGCTCGATCGCATGGGTGCAGGAAAACCGCTTCGGCGTGGCCTTCCGCGCAGATATCGATTCGCGCCTCGCGCTTGCCACCTTAGGCAAAGCGGACGACCAAGCGCCGGATTATTTGCGCAATTACCAGGAACAGCCGCCCACCGGATCGCTGCTGCGCAAGATCTGATCGACAAACGCGTCTGCCTGCGGCCTGCTGCCGTCTCGAAAAATGCGAGACGCGCGTTTGCGGCGCGTTCGAAATCGATTATTCCCTGCGCCATGCTGTTCAAGCGCCTCGCCCCGCGCGCCCTTGTCCTGAGCGCCGCGTTCGCGCTCGCTGCCTGTGGCCGCTATGATAATTCCGCGCTGGATGTCGCGGTGCTCGGCGGCAAGGACGATGCGTTCACGCAAGGGCCGTCTGCCGCCGCCCAGCTGGCGCGCGCGGCCACCGCCGAGGGACTGGTGGCCTTCGACGATGCGGGCCGGGTAATCCCCGCGCTGGCAGATCGCTGGATCGTGACGGACGACGGGCAAAGCTACATCTTCCGCCTGCGCGACGGCAACTGGGCTAACGGCGACCCGATCACCGCCGAAACCGCGCGACGGGCTTTCAATGTGGCGATGAAAACGCTCGGTGACGCGCCCCTCGCCCGCGATCTTGGCGGCATCGATGAGGTGCGCGCCATGGCAGGCCGGGTCATCGAAATCCGACTGAAGCGACCGATGCCCTATTTGCTGCAATTGCTCGCGCAGCCGCAAATGGGGCTATACGTCAAGGGCAAGGGCACCGGGCCGATGACGATGCGGCGCGTGGGCGATCTGGCGGTGCTCTCGCCCATCGAACCCTCGCTGCTTGGCCTGCCCGCGATCGACCATTGGCGCGAACGCACCCGAACTGTCCAATTGCGCGCCCTGCCCGGCGAGGCGGCGGTGCAGGCCTTCAACGACGGCACGGTGGACCTGGTGCTGGGCGGGCGCATCCAGGATTTCCTGCTCACCCGATCGGTAGGGATCCTGCGCGGCACGATCCAGCTTGATCCCGTGGCAGGGCTGTTCGGGCTGCAGGTGACGAACGAGAAAGGCTTCCTTGCTTCCCCGCTCAACCGCGAGGCGCTGGCAATGGCGATCGATCGCGACGGGCTTATGACCCCATTTCGCGTCGGCGGCTGGGTGGGAACCACGCGGATCGTGACACCGGGCCTTGAAGGCGATCTTGGCACCCTTGAGGAACGCTGGGCCGCGCAGACCCTGGACCAGCGGCGCGCAGTGGCCGCGCAGCGCGTCAGGGCGTTTCAGGGGACAGGCGCCCCCGTCACCCTCTCCGTCCTGCTACCCGACGGCGCCGGATCGCAAGTGCTGTTCGAGCAGCTGTCAGCAGACCTTGCAACGATCGGCGTCCAGCTGCAGCGCACCGATCGCCCGGCCCAGGCCGACCTGGCGTTGATCGACGACGTAGCGACGTATCCACGCGCAAGCTGGTTCCTCAACCGGCTATCGTGCCGTGAGCGTCGCGGCTTATGCGCGCCGCAGGCCGATGCGCTGGTGACGGAGGCCGACAATGCCGCCACGCCTGACGAGCGTGCGATGCTGCTGGCTCAGGCACAGGCACAATTGACCGATGCCAACGTGTTCATTCCGTTCGGAACCCCAATACGCTGGTCGCTGGTGCGCGGCAGCGTCAACGGGTTCACGCCCAACCCCTGGAACTGGCATCCCTTGATGCCGCTGTCATGGCTTCCCAGATAGAAGCCGGGCCGCACTTGGCCATCGCGCCGGGAAGGACCGTCAACATGGTTGCAGCATTCGATACCGCCCGCCGCATGCAGGCCGATCTGCCGCTGGGCAACGACCCGATCTCCGTGCGCCGCCGCATCGAAGCGCTGGAGCGTGTTCTGGAACGCGCCATTGCGATACCCGGCACCAGCCAGCGTTTCGGTCTGGACGCGCTGGTTGGCCTCGTGCCCTTCGCCGGCGACCTGATCGGCGCGGCGCTCGGCCTTTACCTCGTGTGGGAAGCGCGCAATCTTGGCATGTCGCGCTGGCAGCTGGCGCGCATGACCGCCAATGTCGGGTTCGACACCTTGATCGGCGCGGTGCCGCTGGCGGGCGACGTGCTGGATTTCCTGTTCCGCTCGAACACCCGCAATCTCAAGATCATCCGCAAGCATCTGGACAAGCATCACCCGCATACACGCGTGATCGACGCCTGATCCTGCAAGCGTTATGGGCCGGGGATGAAGACGCTTCGCATCATCGTTCCAGTGGCTGCTCTCGCGCTGGCAGCCTGCTCCAAGCCCGACACCGCGCCCGGCCCCGGGGGCGTGACCGTGGGCGAGGCTAAGGCGCTGGACGAGGCCGCCGCCATGCTCGACGAACGCCGCCCGCCCGCCCAGGCGATCCAGCCCGAACCGGCTTCCACCGGAACGCCGGCACCGTAGCCCGGATCAGTCGGGATTGACCTTGCCGCGCCCAGCCTTGACCGACCCGCGCAGTTTCTTGCCTTTGATCCGCTGTTCCTTGCCCACCCGGTTGAGCCGGCTCTTGGCGCGCTTTTCGGGCAGGTTGTGCGCTTCTTCCAGCAGCTCGGTCAGCCGCTTGCGGGCATCGGCACGGTTCGCTTCCTGCGTGCGAAAGCTGCGGGCGGTGAGCACCAGTTCCCCGCGCAAGGTCATCCGGCTACCGGCCAGTTCGCGCACCCGCGCGAAAACGGCGGGCGGCAGCCGCAGCGCGTAGATATCCAGCCGCAGTTGCACGGCGGTAGCTACCTTGTTGACGTTCTGTCCGCCCGGGCCTGCCGACGCGATGAAGCTCTCGCTCGCCAGCGCTATCGCGCGATCGAGGACCTCACGCATCCGCAGGCTGCGCCGGGCCGCCGGGATCGGTAAAGCCCAGCGCCAGGAAATCGGCCGGCATCGCGCTGGTGGCAACGATGGGCGCCTTCTCCCCGCGCGGCACGGTAAGGCCGGCGGCGTGAAGCATGGTGCGGCGCGCGGTGTCCTTCGTACCATAGACCGCATCGCCCAGCAGCGACACCCCGAGCCCCGATGCGGCATGCACGCGGATCTGGTGCGTGCGGCCGGTTTCGGGGCGAAACTCGACCAGTGTCAGCCCGCCCTGCACCTCCAGCGTGCGCCAGTGGGTGACCGACGGCTTACCCTTGCGCGCCGGGATCATCCGCCAGCCATCGCGCACGGTGCTGACTTTGGACAACGCCAGTTCGATAGTGCCCGCTTCCTCGGCGACCTCACCGGCCAGCACGCCCAGATAGCGCTTTTCGACCTGCCGCTCCTCGAACGCCGCCGAAAACCGCTTCAACGCCTTGGGATTGCGCGCCAGCAGCAGGCAGCCCGAGGTATCGCGATCGAGCCGGTGCACCGGCACCGGTTCACGCTGGAACCCCAGCTTGAGTTCGTCCAGCCGGTCTTCCAGACACGGGCCACCGGCGCGCGGACGGTCGAGCGGAAGACCGCCGGGCTTGTCGATGACGAGGGCCTCGCCGTCTTCGAACAGGATCTCAAATTCCATACAGCTGTCTTTCGTGAGATCAGGCAAGGGCCGCAGCGATCCGGCTGCACGCCTCCGCCAGCTTGGCATCGTCGGCGGCAAAGCTGATGCGGAAGCCATCGTGTCCGCCGAATGCGGATGCGGGCACAATCGCCACGCCGTGATCCAGCAGATGTAGCGCCAGCTTCGTATCGTCGCCAAAGCGCGCCATCAGCGGCGCGGCATCGACCATGCAGTAGAACGCGCCGTCTGGCACGGGGGTGGAGAGGCTCGCGATGGCGTTGATCGCACGCACCACACTGTCGCGACGCGCACGGAACCGGCCGCGCCAGTCGGCCAGGAAATCCTGCGGCCCTTCGAACGCGGCAACTGCGGCAGCCTGGCTGATCGAGCATGGATTGCCGGATGAATGCGATTGCAGCCGCTCCATCGCCCGTATCAGCCATTCCGGGCCCGCCGCCACGCCGATGCGAAAGCCGGTCATCGCATGGCTTTTGGAGACGCCGGAGATGGTCAGGATACGGTCCGCAAGATCGGGGCACAAATTGGCGAGCGTGGCGTGGGGCTGACCGGTGTAGGTGATCGGCGCATAGATATCGTCCGACAGCACCATGACGCGCGGGTGCCGGCGCAGGACTTCGCCGATGCCCAGCAGCGTTTCGGGGGGAAGGCAGGCCCCGGTGGGATTGCCCGGACTGTTGAGCAGCAGCCACAGCGTATGCGGGCCGATCTGCGCTTCGAAATCGGCGGGCGTGAACCGGAAGTTGTCCTTGGCGTGGGTGTGCAGCGGCACCACCCGGCCCCCGGCAAAACGCACGATCTCCGGGTAGCTGACCCACCACGGCGCCGGCACGATTACTTCGTCGTCCGGCCCCACGGTGGCGAGCATCGCATGGAAGATCGCCTGCTTGCCCCCGGCGCTCACCGTCACATGCGAAGGGGTAGTGGCAATGCCCAGATCGCGGGCAAAATGCAGCGCCGTGGCCTGCTTGAGCCGCGATGTGCCGCCAACGGCGGTGTATTTCGTGTCCCCGGCATCGAGCGCTGCCTTGGCCGCCGCGATCACGTGGGGCGGGGTAGCGAAATCGGGTTCGCCAACGGAAAGCGAGATGATGTCGCGTCCCGCTTCGCGCAGGGCGATGGCGCGGTCTGTCATCGCCGTGGTTTGCGACGGGGCGATGCGGGCGATGGCGGGGGACAGGTGCATCAGGCGAGCAACCGCGCCGGCACCAGCCCGCGCAGGGCATTGCCGATGAAGAAGCCGTCCGCCAGATCGTCCAACGCCAGGTTCGCCTCGCGGGCGCGGCCCTCCTCCAGCAGACTGCGGCGCAGCACGCCGGGCAGGAGGCCCAGCGCGGCGGGAGGCGTCAGCAACCGGCCATCGCGCTCCACGAATAGGTTGGTAAAGCAGCCTTCGGTCACCAGCCCATCATCGCGCAGCAGGATCGCTTCGTGCGCGCCGTTCGCTTTTGCCAGTTCCAGACCCTTGTCGTAAAATCCCCGGTCGCTGGTCTTGTGACGCAGCCGCCAGTCAGACGAATCCACCGGCATCCGCAGTACCGCGACCTGTGCCACATCGCTCATCGCGGGCGGCAGTTCGGCAAGTTCGAGCGCGAAGGCACCACTACGCCCCACCACCAGCCGCAACTTGCCCGCATCGTCCGCCTCGAAGCACAGGGCCTGGATGGCGTTACGCACGGCATGGCGATCGAACGCAAAGCCCAGCGCGGCAGCGCTGGCGCTGATCCGCTGCAGGTGCAGTTCCAGCAAGGCGATCCCGTCCTGCGGGGTAAACCGCATCGTTTCGATCAGGTCGAAGCTGGCGGGCGAAACCGAACCTTGCGCGGTCCGCACTTCCGATTCTCGCACGAAACCCCCTTTGACCAGACATTCCCGCCATTCGGGAAGCGCTTGCGAATCCGCGACCACCGCCGATCCTACCCCCAGAACGGCACGGCCACCGCCGTCTACCCCGCCCTCACGATCGAGACGCACGGTGCGGATTGCCACATTGAACGCGCCCTCGCCAGTGGGTTCGAGGAAGCCCATCGCACCGCAGTAAGGTCCGCGCGCGAAAGGTTCGACCGCCGCGATCACCTCCATCGCCCGGATCTTGGGCGCGCCGGTGATCGAACCGCACGGGAACAGCGCGCGCAGCACGTCGACCGCTCCGCACCGGGGCAGCAGGCTTGCCCGCACCGTGGACACCATCTGATGCACGGTGGGATAGCTTTCCACTGCGAACGGGCGCTCCACCCGCACGCTACCGGCCACAGCCACGCGCGCCAGATCGTTGCGCATGAGGTCCAGGATCATGAGATTTTCGGCGCGGTCCTTGGTCGAGCTGGCCAGGTCCGCGCGCAATGCCGCGTCGTGCGACGCATCGTGCCCGCGCGGGCGGGTGCCCTTCATCGGTCTGGCTTCCACCTTACCGTCCGCGCACGCGAAGAAGAGTTCGGGCGAGAAGCTGAGATGCCAGCGGGCACCGTCATGGATGACGCCGCCATAGCCGGCCGCGGCGCGCGGGCGCAGCGCCGCATACAGCGCCAGCGGATCGCCGCGCCACGGCCCGGCTAGCGGCAGCGTCAGATTGGCCTGATAGATATCGCCCGCCAGGATCCCGGCGTGGACCGCGTCGAACGCCCGCTCGTAAGCGCCGAAGTCGATCTGCGGCTCCAGCGGTCCGATCGCGGGCTGGCCCGGCCCGGCGTGCGCCGCCAGCCAATCGGGAACGTGCGCCGGGGCAATCGCCTCATAGCCCTCGAAAGCGCCGAACCACACCAGCGGCGCCGGAGCGCGTGCATCCAGCAAGGGCGCAAGGCACGGCTCCAGCGCCAGGCCGGCCTCGTACGTCAGATAGCCCGCCAGGTGCAGCCCGGACTTTGACAGCGCGTCGATCCGGTCCAGCGCGCCCGCAACCTCATGGCCCTTGCGCGCAACCACGATTTCGCTCGGCGCGCGGTACACCCGCGCATCGGCAGCGCCATCAGGGCGGGCATCATCGAGAAGGACGAACGGTTCGTGCATGGGTGTTTCCGCAGCGCCTCTAGCCGCGTTGCGCGCCGCTGGCAAAATCCCTGAACGGGAAGGCCCGCGCGGTGCCCGTGTTGCCAACGAAGGGGATGGCGCTAAACCCGTTGCAGATCACAGCACAGAGGCGGCCGGATGAGCGATATTTTCCTGGGACTGGGCGGCAACGGCGAACGGCAGGTGCTGAAACTGGCGCGCGCGAACCGCCACGGCCTGATCGCTGGCGCCACCGGCACTGGCAAGACGGTCACGTTGCAGACCATCGCTGAGCAGTTTTCTGCCGCCGGCGTGCCGGTGTTCCTGGCCGACGTGAAGGGCGATCTTTCCGGCATCGCGATGGCCGGCAGCCCGCAGTTCCGCAACGCCGCCGTGCTCGAAGCGCGCGCCAAGGAAATCGGCATCACCGACTACGCCTATGCCGATAATCCGGCGGTGTTCTGGGACATCTATGGCGGACAGGGCCACCCGGTGCGCACCACGATATCGGAGATGGGGCCGCTGCTTCTGGCGCGGCTGATGGACCTGAACGACACGCAGGAAGGCGTGCTCAACATCGTGTTCCGCTATGCGGACGAACAGGGGCTGCTGCTGCTGGACCTGGAAGACCTGCAGGCGATGCTGGCCTACACCGCCGAGAACGCCTCACAGCTTTCGGCCAAGTACGGCAACGTGACGAAAGCCAGCGTCGGCACCATCCAGCGCCAGTTGCTCTCGCTCGACAGTCAGGGCGCAGCGCAGTTCTTCGGAGAGCCGGCACTGGAAATCGCAGACTTCATCCGGTGCGACGAAAAGGGGCGCGGCTACATCAACGTGCTGGCGGCCGACAAGCTGATGCGCAGCCCCAAGCTGTACGCCACGTTCCTGCTGTGGCTGCTGTCCGAACTGTTCGAGGTTTTGCCCGAAGTGGGGGACCCCGAAAAGCCCAGGCTGGTGTTCTTCTTCGACGAGGCGCACCTGTTGTTCGACGATGCGCCCAAGGCCCTGCAGGACAAAGTGGAGCAGGTGGTGCGGCTGGTGCGCTCCAAAGGCGTGGGCGTCTATTTCATCAGCCAGAACCCGATCGACATTCCCGAGGCTATCGCCGGGCAGCTGGGCAACCGGGTACAGCACGCCCTGCGCGCCTTCACCCCGCGCGATAAAAAGGCGATCAAGGCGGCGGCGGATACCTTCCGCATCAATCCCGATCTCGACGTGGAAACCGCGATCACCGAACTGAAAGTGGGCGAAGCACTGGTGTCCACCCTGGCGGACGATGGCTCACCCGGCGTGGTCCAGCGCACACTGATCGCGCCGCCCCGCTCACGGCTCGGCCCTATCGATGCCAAGGAGCGCGCCATTGTCCAGTCGGTCAGCCCGTTCGACGGCAAGTACGATACGCGCGTGGACCGCGAAAGCGCCGAGGAAGTGCTGGCCGCCAAGGCTGCTGACGCGGCGGCCACGGCGCAGGAAGTGGCGGTCAAGGGCGAGGCCGAAGTGGCCAAACAGCCGCGCAAGAGCCCCGGCTTGTGGGACGGCCTGGGTGGCCGCGTCGCCAAGGCAGCCGCGGGCGCAGCAGCCGGCAGCGCGGGCTCGATCCTGGCGCAGACCATCCAGGGCAAGAAAAGCCGCGCCAACCCCCGCGCCTCCGCCGCCAGCGCCGCAGCCGGCACCGTAGGCGACGCCCTGGGCCGCGCGGTCGGCTTTCCGGGGCTGGGCCGGTTCGCGCGCAACCTTATCGGCGGGCTGATGCGGTAGGTGGCGGGAAAAGATTCGGTTTTGGTAGAGGCGGCGGTTCCCCCCTATTGCGGGCGTCGATTAAATATCGCGCGCGCCTTCTTCGCAAGCTGCCAGCGCGTTGCGAGCAAGCTGGTCGAGCCACTCGTCGTCTGACGGCTCAGTCCAAGGGCGGAGCAAGTTTACCAAAACGGGATCAGCAATTAATTCGGCGGCCTCGAACACGGGCATGCTCACCCGTTCGCCAGCCAACTCCTTCAGAACGAGCGGCAACGCGATCCCACAATCGCGCCGCGCGATGCCGAGCAGCGCCTCCGCTCTTACAGTATCATCATCATCGTTGGCGGCTGATATCAGCGCTTCCCTGATTTCAGGCGTATCGGCTTCCTCTGATGCCAGAAGCATCGTCGCCCAGTCACGATTAGAAAGATCTTCGTCTCGCGTCATCGCGACTAGCTGTCGCATGTTCGCGTCAGCGAAGAGCGAGCCGGAGAGCGGCACTTCCTCGGCAATTATTGCCCTCAAAAAGTCAGAGGCGGGCTCGTAACGCTCGGTCATCAAGCTAGCGTATCACGGACGGCGAATTGCAGCTAAACATCAATCGCAGACGCTGTCAGCAGCGCCCAAACTCGCTCATCATGTCCTACATGCGCGGCAGATTTTCCAAGCCGGTTTTACGGTAGCGCCTCATCCCACCGGTATCTCCAGCACCGCCGTCAGACCCTCCACCGCGCCGCTCGCCGAGCGGCGGTTGGTCAGGATCAGCGCGCCGCCGTGCTGGTCGGCGATGGCGCGGGCCAGGGCCAGGCCCAGGCCCGATCCGCCGGTCTTGGAATTGCGCGATGGATCGCCGCGGGTGAACGGGTTCATCATAGCTTCGATGTCCGCATCGGGTATGCCGGGGCCGTCGTCCTCGATCACGATGAGGGCGCGGTTTCCGTCGCGTTGCAGCGAAACGCGGGCCACATCACCATAGCGCAGCGCGTTGTCGATCAGGTTGCGCAGCGCGCGGCGCATCCACGTGGGACGCAGTTCCAGCACCAGCCGCTGCATGTCACCCAGTTCGACCGGCTCGCCCATGTCTTCGTATTCCTCGACGATGGAGGAGACGAGCGCGGATAGTTCGGTGCGCTCACGCGGGTCACTGGGCCGGCCCACGCGGGCGAGCGAGAGAATATCGTCCAACGTGCGCACGATATCCTCGATGGTGCGGGCCATGCGGCCGCGTTCGCCTTCGTCTTCCACCGATTCGATGCGCACGCGCAAGGCCGAGAGCGGCGTTTTGAGATCGTGGCCGATCGCGCCCAGCATCACGTCCTTTTCATGCAGCATGGCGACGATGCGCGCTTCCATGGCGTTGTGCGCCACGATCAGGCGCTGCATGTCGTCCGGGCCGCTGGGTTCCAACTGCCCTACCGATCCGGGCGCCACCGCGAACTGTTCCACCCGGCGGGTCAGCGCCGCCAGCGGCCGGGTGATGCGCCGCAGGATCAGCGCCACAACGGCCATCAGCACCAGATAGATCGCCAGCGTCTGCGCGATCAGCGGCTCCAGCAAGCGTCCGGCGGCACGCGGCGCGCGCACGCGGGCAATCATCCATTTGCCGCCATCGCGCTGCTGCACCCCGGCGACGAGCAGATGGTCCTTCATGACTTGCGCGTATTCGGTACGGTCGATCCGCCCACTTGCCAGCCGCTTCTGCACGTTGGCGCGCGCATACCCGTCAGAATCGAGCACCCGGCGCACCACGACGATCCGGGCCGCCGGGAAATCCTGCTCCGCCAGCGTGCGCTGAAGCCGCGCCTCGGCGATCGAGTCGCGCGTTTCGTTGGGCGCGGCGGGCGAGCCATCGGCATATTCCAGCGGAAAGCCGCGCGGCGGCGGCCCCAGGAACTGGGGGCGATCGCGTTCTACCCCGCGGATCATGCGGCCCAGCGCGCCCCGGCCCCGCGTTTCGCCGATGAGCTTGAACGCGGCGGCATTCGCCATGCCCACTTCATACCCTTCGCGCTGGGCCCGGTAGATCAGCATCGCGCCGATCCCCTGCACCAGCAGCAGCGCGGCGGCCACGGCCAGCAGCATGTGCCCCATCAGGCTGCGGGGCTGGGGTATGCGCATCAATCCTCCAGCGCCACGCGGCGCACGTCAGCGGCGAGCATGTAGCCGCCGCCCCACACGGTCTGGATGATCTGGGGATTGCGGCTGTCCACCTCCACCTTGCGCCGCAGGCGGCTGACCTGATTGTCCACCGCCCGGTCGAACAAATGGGCTTCGCGGCCCTGCACCATGTCCAGCAGGCGATCGCGGTTCAGCACTTGCCGGGGATGTTCGAGGAACGCCATCAGCAGCCGGAATTCGACCGAGGAAATCGCTACCACCGCGCCTTCCGGGTCGATCAGTCGGCGCTTGAGCGGATCGAGGCACCAGCCTTCGAACTCGAATGCCTCGTTCTCGGGCGAGGACGCGGGCAAGCGGGTGGCGCGGCGCAACACGCTGCGGATGCGCGCCACCAACTCGCGCGGTTCGAACGGCTTGACCACGTAATCGTCCGCACCGATTTCGAGGCCGACGATACGGTCCGTCGCCTCGCCGCGCGCGGTGAGGAAGATCACCGGCACGTCCTGCGCTTCCACCAGATGGCGGCAGAGCGACAGCCCGTCCTCGCCCGGCATCATGATATCCAGCAGGACCAGATCGAAGCGATCGTCTCGCAGCCGGCTGCGCGCCTCTGCGGCGCTGGAGCACTGCACAACGCCAAACCCCTGGCGCGAAAGGTATTCGCCCAGGGGTTCGCGAAGGGAAGCCTCGTCATCGACGAGCAGCAGGGTCGGCGGCAGAATCCTGGCAGGCGCGGTGTCGTTCATCTCTACATCCATGGCGTCACCGCGCCTTCCTGTCAGTTTGCAGGCCGGTTGTCAGCCTTGTTGGCCTGCCACTCGGCCCGATGGCGCGCATGAGCGGCCTGGCGCTCTTCCTTGGTCACCGTGCCATCGTGGTTGGTATCCTCGGCGTCGAAACGCTTGAGCGCCTCGGCGACGAACGCGGCGCGGGTGATCGGGCCATCCTTCATCATCTTCATGCCAGGCCCGAAACCGCGCGGCCCGTGCATGCCATGATGCTTGCCGCCTTCGGCATCCGGTCCGCCGGGCGGTGGGGGCGGCGGGCCATCGCCGTCAGGCCCGCCATCGGGTCCGCGCATACCCGGCCCGTGACCTTCGGGCCCCTTGTCCGCCATGAATTCAGCCTTGGAGATTGTGCCGTCGTGGTTGGTGTCCAGCCGATCGAAAATCTTTTCGCGCATCTGCTGCCGGAGCATCTGCCGATCCGCTTCATCCAGCGTGCCGTCGTGGTTCACATCCAGCCGGTCGAACATGCGCTCTGCCTTGGCCTGCGCTTGCGCGCGGGTCATCGGCGCATCGCGCCGCGCTTCCCAGTCCCCGCGCTCCGGGGCGGGCGCCTGCGCCACCGCTACACCGCCGGCAGCCAGTGCTGCCATCGAAAGACCGAGCGTCAATTTCCTGAACCTGTTCATCGATACCTGTCCCGCATGCAAATGGATGAGAGCCCCGGCGCGACAAGGAAGGAGGGGCATCGCACCGAAGCTCTCTGACTGCCGTTCTTAAAGACAGCTTGTCGCGCAGTTGTGCCGCCGTATCGGTTTATTGTCGTCAATTGTCACAGCGGGCAGCGCCGGTTCATCGCGGCGACAGTGAGGACGCGGCGTTCAGCGCGGACGATGCTGGGTGCCGGCGCCTGCCGTGATGAACAGCGCCGTGGCGTTTTGCGCGACATCGGCGGTATGCCAAACGCCGGGCGGATTGATGATGTATTGGCCAGCCGCCAGCATTTCGGAATGAAGCCGCCCATCGGGATATTCCTGGATCACGGTCATCTCGCCGGCCAGGCACAGCACCACTTCGTCACCGGCGGGGTGCATTTCCCAGCTGTCCCAGCTGTCCGAGAAGTCATACAGGCTGACAAGGCGGCCTTCGGTGCCATCCTGCGCCGTGCGCTGCGTATAGGCCGCGTACCATTCCATGCCGGTGAACGCGGGCTGCGCCACGGCCTTTGCGCCCAGTCCCAGGTGCAGCGGATGGGTGCGAAGGTCGTGGGTCTGGCTGCTCATGTCACAGCGCCTCGCACTGTTCGTCGAGCCAGGCTTTTTCCGCGCCCTCCAGTTGCGGGCCGACGATTTCGCGCACACGCGCATGGTAGGCGTTCCACCAGTCCAGCTCGGCACGCGTCAGCAGGGACTGGTCAACCAGCCGCCGCTCGATCGGCACATATGTCAGCGTTTCGAAGCCGTAGTATTCGCCGTCCGCGCCGGGGATCGCGCGCGGTTCGACGAGGATGAGGTTTTCGATGCGGATGCCGTATTCGCCCGCCTTGTAGTATCCCGGCTCGTTGGACAGGAACATGCCCGGCATCAGCGGCTGGTCGGTGCCCGGCTGCCCCCCGGCGGACTTGGCGATGCGCTGCGGCCCTTCGTGCACCGCCAGGAAGCTGCCCACGCCATGCCCGGTGCCGTGCGCGTAATCCAGCCCCGCCTGCCACAAGGCATAGCGCGCCAGCGCGTCGAGCTGACTGCCGGTCGTGCCCTTGGGGAACACCGCCAGGGCCAGGGCAATATGACCCTTGAGCACGCGCGTGAAGCGGTCCTTCACTTCTGCGCCCGGATCGCCGGGGCCGACCCACACGGTGCGGGTGATGTCAGTGGTGCCATCCAGGTACTGCCCGCCCGAATCGACGAGGTAGACCGAATTGGCCTCCAGCGTGCGGTTGCTTTCCTCAGACACCCGGTAATGCGGGCTGGCCCCGTTCGGGCCGGCGCCGGAAATCGTGTCGAAAGAAAGATCTCGCAGCAAGGGGTCTTCGCGGCGGATGTCGTGCAATTGTGCGGCGGAGGACAGTTCGGTCACGCCGCCCTTGGGCGCCTCCAGCGAAAGCCAGTGCAGGAAGCGCGAGACCGCCACGCCGTCGCGCGCCTGCGCGGACCGGTGCCCAGCCTGCTCCACCGGGTTCTTCATCGCCTTGGGCAGCACGGTGGGATCGCGGTGCTCTACCAGCGTCGCCCCGGCCTTGCGCAGTTCCTCGAAGATGGCGCTGACGGCGCGTTCGGGATCGATCGCCACCCGCTTGCCCGCCAGTTCATGCAGGCCCGCCACGAAAGCCGAACGATCGCGGATGGTGACGGCATTGCCCAGATGGCGGCGCACTTCATTGGTCACTTTTTCCGGCGCGATGAACAGGTCGGCGGTGCCGTCCGCGCGGGCGATGACGTAGGACAGCGCGACCGGCGTGCGCTCCACATCCGCGCCGCGAATGTTGAGCAGCCAGGCGATCGAATCGAGTGCGGTGATCACGGTGGCGTCCAGCCCGTTGGCGCTCAGCCATTCGGAAACCGCCGCCCGCTTCGCTTCGCTCGGCTCGCCGGTGTAGCTATCGGGGTGGACCAGCGCGGGCGCGGAAGACGGCGCGGGCCGGTCTTCCCACACCGCGTCCACCGGGTTGTCATCCACCGCGACCAGTGCTCCGCCCTTGCCCTCCAGCGCCTTCGCCACGGCGCGCGCCCAGCCCGATCCGTGCAGCCAGGCGTCGTACCCGACGCGCGCACCCTGCGGCGCATGGTCCGCCAGCCAGGCGGCGACGCTGGTCGCCGGCACGTTTTCGAAGGCATAGAGCCGCCCGTCCACCTGCTCGCGTACTTGCAGGGTATAGCGCCCATCCACCAGCATCGCGGCGGCGGGCTGCGCGGTGGCGTCCGTCAGCACCACGGCGGTGCCGGCCGAGCCACCAAAGCCGGTCAGCCACGCAAGGCGCTGGGCATACGCGCCCACGTATTCGCTCATATGCTCATCCGAGATCGGGATCACGAACCCGTCGAGCCCCCGATTTTTCAGCTCCTTGCGAAGGGCGTCGAGGCGGGCTTCGTGCGTATTCATCAGCATGGGACAGGTATCCGGCTTGCGGGGGTGAGGACGCGATCATAGATGGTAGCGATGGCAGATTCCACCCAGACCCTGATCGGTCCCCCGCAGGCGGCGAAGAAGCCGCATTCCTTCACCTTTCATGGCACCACCGTTACCGATGAGTACGCCTGGCTACGCGATGCCGGCTATCCCGAAGTCACCGACAAGGCCGTGCTCGCCCATCTGGAAGCGGAAAACGCCTGGTTTGAAGCGCGCATGGCCCCGCACAAAGGACGGATCGATTCGCTGTTCACCGAAATGCGCGCGCGCATCAAGGAAGCCGACACCTCGGTGCCGCAGAAGGACGGCGACTGGCTGTACTGGATCGAATTCGAGGATGGTGCCGAATATAAAAAGTGGTGGCGCCGCCCGGTGGCCGGCGGCCCGGACGAGCTGATCCTCGATGAAGTCGCGCTGGCGCAGGGCAAGGACTACTTCCGCCTTGGCGCAATCTCCACTAGCGCCAATGGCAAGCTGCTGGCCTATGCGATCGACGATAACGGATCGGAACGCTTCACCGCGCGCATCAAGAACCTGGAAACCGGCGAACTGCTGGCGGACGAAATCCCCGGCACTCTGTCCGGCTTGGTCTGGGTCGCCAACGACAAGGCGCTGGTCTACTCGCTCGCCAACGAGCAGTGGCGCACCGATAACGCCCGCCTGCACTGGCTGGGCCAGCCGATCGACCAGGACGTGGAACTGTATCACGAGGATGACGAGGGTTTTCGCGTCGGTTCCTCGCTTTCCGCCAACGAAAAGTGGCTGCTGATCGGCACCAGCGACCATGAAACCAGCGAAACCCGGATGGTCCGCGCGGACGATCCGCTGGGTGAGCAGATTCTGGTGAAAGCGCGCCGCAAGGGCGTGGAATACGACGTGGATGAGCGTGAGGACGTGCTGTACATCCACACCAACGACACGCACGAGAATTTCCGCCTCGCCACCGCCCCGCTCGACAGTCCGGGCGAGTGGACGACGCTGATCGACGGGTCTGACGAGTTTTACCTGCTGGGCGCGGACCTGTTCCGCGACTTCTACGTCATCGAAGGCCGCCGCGCCGGGCTCGACCAGATCGAAGTGCGCTATTACGACGATCCGGCGCGGGTAGAGGCGATCACCTTCCCCGAAGCGAGCTATTCCGCCGGGCTGTCCAACAACCCGGAATGGCACGTCACGACGCTGCGCCTCAGCTACGAATCGATGGTCGCACCCGCCTCGGTACTGGATTACGACGTGGCGGCCCGTACGCTCGAAACCCTCAAGGTGCAGGAAATCCCTTCGGGCTACGATGCCGCACTCTACGCCACCGAGCGGCTGGAAATCACCGCGCGCGATGGCACCGCCATTCCAGTGTCGATCGTCTACCGCAAGGACCGCACCGGCGCGGGGCCGCTGCACCTGTATGGCTACGGCGCATACGGCATCAGCATCGACCCCGGTTTTTCCACCACCCGGCTCAGCCTGGTGGATCGCGGTTTCGCCTATGCCATCGCCCATATCCGGGGCGGGGACGACATGGGCCGCGCGTGGTACAAGGCCGGCAAGCTGGAGCGGCGGACCAACACCTTCAACGATTTCGTGGACGTGGCGCGCGGCCTGATCGAACGCGGCTTCACCACCGAGGGCAAGATCAGCATTTCGGGCGGGTCGGCGGGCGGCGAACTGATGGGCGCGGTGATCAATTCCGATCCTCACCTGTTCGGCGCGGTGGTGGCGCACGTGCCCTTCGTGGACGTGCTGAACACCATGCTCGACGATACCCTGCCGCTGACCCCCGGTGAGTGGCCGGAATGGGGCAACCCGATCGAGGACAAGGCCGCGTTCGACCTGATCGCCAGCTACAGCCCGTACGATCAGGTGAAGGCGCAGGCCTATCCGCCGCTGATGGTCACCGCCGGCCTCAACGATCCGCGCGTGACGTATTGGGAGCCTGCCAAGTGGGTGGCCCGCCTGCGCGCGGTCAAGACGGACGACAACGAACTGATCCTCAAGACCAACATGGGCGCTGGCCACGGCGGCAAGTCCGGCCGGTTCGAAAGCCTGAAGGAAACGGCGGAGGAGTTCGCCTTTATCCTGTGGCAACTCGGCGTGGAGGAATGAACCGCTTTACGCTAACCTTCACCGCGTCGTCGCAGCACATCGACGTGATGGGCCACGTCAACAACGCCGTGTGGCTACAATGGATGGAAGCGCTGGCCGGCGCGCACTGGGAAGCGGTGGCGCCGCCAGACCATCAGGCCCGCTACGCCTGGCTCGTCACCCGCCACGAGATCGACTATCGCGGCAACATCCGCGAAGGCGAGAGCGTGACGGGCGAGACGTTCATCCCCGAAGGCCCCAACGGTGCCCGCTTCGACCGCCGCGTGGATTTCCGCAATGATGCGGGCAAAGTCATCGTCTCCGCCCGCACGACCTGGGCCATGATCGACATCGCCTCAGGCCGGCTCATGCGGGTGCCGCCGGAGGTGGCGGCGCCGTTTGTAGGGGGTGAGGTCGGACCTGCCTGAAACTCCGTGGGCGGGGATGGCCAAGTCTCGTCGGAACGGATTATTAACGGCTTATTTTGGGTGGTTAGCTGCCGTTGGCCGCTGAGGACGCAATGACTTCCGCGATCTTCAAGATCGGCCCGCCCGGGTAGTGGCAGTAACCGAGCACCATCATCGCACGCGGCCACTCAGTTTCACATTGTCCGATGATGCCAACCATCGTGTAGCGCGCAGCACGTTGAGGAGCATGCTCAAGAACCTCCTCGCGGGCGTAGATGCCAATGCGATGACCACGGAGTGACCTATCAGAGTTTGATCCATCAGCGTTGCCTTGGCTCGCACGCTTAAAGAGGGCGCGGCCTGCCCAGAAACCTTGGAACGCCACACAGGTGCCGTTCAGCCCTTCACCTCGCCGCAGCACGTCGTCGAACGTGAGATGGATGGCATTCGCGCGATTGCATTTCGCCGGATCAGACCACGCCCCGAGTATCACGTCCTCTGAGTTGTCAGCCGGGTTGCCGACCGTCTGCGCGGTAGCGGTTGTCGCGAATACCGCAGCGGCGGCTACCATAAAAAAGCGAGCGTGCATGGTTATAACTACCACGTGTCCCCATGTCCGCTAGGGGGCGAAACCCGAAATTCCCGTTACGCCCAAACGGCAGCCAAAAACTGCCACCCAACCCTGCGCCTTCTAAGTCTCTCGTCGTTCGCGGCTGGGTTGGGTCAAAATCCGGTCGCGGGCGGATTTCAGGTCGCCGGAGGCGTATTGCGCGGAGAGGCGTTCCTTATCGCGCGCGCGGTAGGTTTCTTCGGCCTTGGCGATGGTTTCCAGCCCGACGTCCAGCCCGCGCAGCGCGCGGCGGGCCAGCACCACTGCCGATTCCAGCACCTCGCGCGACATCGAGGTGAGCGGCGCGTCCTTCAGGCGCAGCAGGGCGCGCCGGTCGAATACGCGGGCGTGGATCTGGGCGTTGGGAAACGCGGTGTGCACGGCGTGGATGAACGCCTCGGTCAACTGGTCGCCATCGATGCAGAACACGATCAGTTCCGCTTCCGCCGCGCCCGCCTGGCGCAGCAGGTCGATGCGGGTGCCATCGCCGAAATAGACTTTGGCACCGAACCCTTCCGCCACGTCGATCATCTCGATGTCGGTATCGATCAGCGTCACTTCGATCTCGGCGGCGATGAGCATCTGCGCCACCGTCTGCCCGAAGCGGCCATACCCCACGATCAGCGCGTTGGCGCCATCGTCCTGCGGGCCATCGCGCTCCTGCTTGGACACGGGGCGTTCGCGAATGCGGCTGGTGGCCATCATCAGGAACGGCGTTGTGACCATCGAGAGGGTGACGATCGCGCCGAACAGGCTGGCGGCTTCCGATCCGATCAGCATCGCATTGCTGGCCTGCGCGAACAGCACGAAGCCGAATTCGCCGCCCTGGCTCAGCAGAAGGCCCAGCGCCAGCGCGCTGCGCCATTCCATGCGGAACAGCAGGCCAAGGGTAAAGATCACGCCCGACTTCACCGCGATCAGCGCCAGCGCCATCGAGATCACGAACAGCGGGCGCTCGGCGATGGCGGACAAGTCCAGCATCATGCCCACCGACATGAAGAACAGGCCCAGCAGAATCGAGCGGAACGGCTCGACGTCCGCTTCCAGTTCATGCCGGTAGGGCGAATCGGCCAGCATCACCCCGGCGATGAACGCGCCCAGCGCGGTGGACAGGCCCAGCGCCTGCATCAGCGCCGCCGATGCGATCACCGTGAACAGGGCGGCGAACACGAACATCTCGCGCTCGCCCAGATTGCCGATCAGGCGGAACAGCGGGCGGATCACGAAGCGCCCCGCCAGGATCAGCCCGGCGATCGCGGCCACCGTCTCCAGCCCCAGCATCCAGCCCGGGGGTCCTGACGGCAGCGCCGGGTTGCGGTTCATCGCTGCGATGATCGTGATCAGCGGGATGATCGACAGGTCCTGGAACAGCAGGATCGCGAAAGACCGCTCCCCGAAAGGCGTGTGCAGGCGGCCTGCGCTTTGCAGCATCGGCAGCACCTGCGCGGTGGACGACAGGCCCAGCGGCAGGCCCAGTGCCAGCGAGGCGGCCAGGCTGAACCCGGCGATAAAGTGGATGATCCCCGTCACCGCCAGTCCGCACAGCGCGACTTGCAGGAAGCCCAACCCGAAAATCTCGTGCCGCATCCGCCACAGCCGGGTGGGGGCAAGCTCCAGGCCGACGATGAACAGCAGTAGCGTGATGCCCAGTTCGGCCACGCCCATCTTGCTTTCCGCGCCGCCAATCAGGCCCAGCACATAAGGGCCCAGCACCGCGCCCGTCAGCAGGAACCCCAAGGTGGCACCCAGCCCCAGCCGGCGGAACACCAGCACGAAAATAAGCGCGGTCCCCAGCAGGAGGGAACCGTCCCGCAGCAGGAATTCCTGGGCATGTTCTTGCATTACGGCCTTTCAGGTCGGCAGGGTGGCGCGGTTGGCCGGGTGCCTCTTAGGGCCGGGCAAGCGCAAACGGAACACCCGGTTCAAAAGTCCTTCATCACAACGGATTGCCGTTTTCATCCCGGTAGATATCGCGCCGACCAACGTGGTTGGCAGGGCCCACGAAGCCATCGTTCTCCATGCGCTCCACCCACTTGGCGGCGGTATTGTAGCCGACGCCCATCTGCCGCTGCAGCCACGAGACCGAGACCTTCTGGTTCTCGAACACCAGATGGCAGACCTGCCGGTACTTGCGTTCTTCGGGCGCATCGGATGCGGTGGCGTCGAGGTCGTCGAAGCCGAAGCTGCCTTCCTCGGGCTCCTCGGTCACGGCGTCGATGTAGTCGGGCTTGCCTTGCGTGCGCCAGTAGGTCGCCACGCGCTCCACCTCCTCGTCGGACACGAAGGGGCCGTGGACGCGCTTGATGGGGTCGGAACTAGGCTTGTAGAGCATGTCACCCTTGCCAAGCAATTGCTCTGCCCCCTGCTCGCCCAGGATCGTGCGGCTGTCGATCCGGCTGGTGACGGCGAACGAGACGCGGGTGGGCAGGTTGGCCTTGATGACGCCGGTGATCACGTCCACCGACGGGCGCTGGGTGGCCATGATGAGGTGGATGCCGGCTGCGCGACTTTTCTGAGACAGGCGCTGGATCAGCACCTCGATCTCCTTGCCCACGGTAACCATGAGGTCGGCCAGTTCGTCGACGATGAGCACGATCTGCGGCAGCGTCTGGTAATCGAGCTGGCGGTCCTCGTACAATTCCTCGCCGGTGTCGGGATCGAAGCCGATCTGGATGCGGCGGCCCAGCGGCTTGCCCTTGGCGGCGGCGGTGCGCACCTTTTCATTGAAGCTGGCGAGATTGCGCACCGAAATCTCGCTCATCTGGCGATAGCGGCGCTCCATTTCCTCGACCGCCCATTTCAGCGCGCGGATCGCCTTGGGCGGCTCGGTCACCACCGGCGAGAGCAGGTGCGGAATGTCGTCGTAGCTTTTGAGTTCGAGCACCTTGGGATCGACGAGGATCAGGCGGCACTGGGCGGGCGTCAGCCGATACAACAGCGAGAGCAGGATCGCGTTCAAGCCCACCGATTTGCCCGACCCGGTGGTGCCCGCCACCAGCAAGTGCGGCATCGTGGCAAGATCGGCGACCACCGGCTCACCGGCGATGTCCTTGCCCAGGATGATCGGCAGCATGCCCTTGTGGTGCGCGAAGGCTTCGGACGCGACCATTTCCTTGAACGACACCATCTGCCGGTCCGCGTTGGGCAGTTCGATGCCCATCACGGTGCGCCCGGGGATGGAGGACACGCGCGCGGAAATGGCGGACATGTTACGGGCGATGTCGTCCGCCAGGCCGATCACGCGGCTGGCCTTGATGCCGGGCGCGGGTTCCAGTTCGTACATGGTGACGACCGGGCCGGTACGCACGGCGGTGATCTCGCCCTTGACGTTAAAATCGTCGAGCACGGTTTCAAGCAGGCGCGCATTGCGCTCAAGGCTCAGCTTGTCGACCTTGGGCTGCGAATTGGGCTGCGGGTCGGCCAGCAATTCCAGTCCGGGCAGTTCGTACTTGTCGAACATGTCCTTCTGGCGGCTGGCGGTGCCGAACTGCGCGGGCGTTGGCGCAGCGCTGGGATCGCTGATCTCGGGCGCCTTGCGCGCCGGGGCAGCGCTGGCCAGGGGCATTTCCGCGATCCGCAAGGGCGCTTCGGCGCGTTCTGCTTTATCGGCCTTGTGCGCCTTGGCGCGCGGTTCCTTCTCCTTGCCGGGCTTGAACGGCAGCGCCTCAGGCGCCGGCAATCCGATCGGCAGACGCCCGATGCGGCCCGGCAGCGTAAGCAGGCGCGCCCAGTCCAGCGCAAAGACGCGGCCTGCCAGCACTACGCCGCCGCCAAGGCACACCAGCGCCAGCGCCAGCACGACCCAGTTCTGCAGGGCCTGAGGGGCGAGCCCTGCCAGCGCAGTGACGCCCTTTGCGCCCAGCAGCCCGGAAATCCCGCCCATCGATGCCGGCAGGCTGCCACCGGGCTGGGTGAACCACAGCGACAGCACGGTGGCGATCAGCAGCATCGCCAGCGCCAGCGTGCCGAACGGCGCCCACCAGCGCTGGTGGGTATGCTCCACGTCGCTGTCGTCCTCTTCCACCAGCAGCCACAGCTTGCGGCCGAACACGTACAGCATCGGCACCAGCAGGGCAGAGACCGGGCCGAACAGGAACAACGCGCGCTCGGCGGTCCACGCGCCGGTCGGCCCCATCCAGTTCTGCACGTCACCGCCCGCCGCCGTGGAGGTGGACGGATCGGTCTGGTGATAGCTGGCCAGCGCCAGCGCCAGGAACACCATGGCCGCGAACAGCGCCAGCGCGCCGGCCAGTTCTCCGGCACGGCGCAGCGAGCGCTTCAGTACGGCGCGCCAGTCCGGCTTGGCGATTCGCCGACCGGGCGCGATGGGGCGGGTAGCCATGGTCTTTGCACATTCCCCTGGGGTTCGGGCGCGTTTATGCGGCGCGGGGGGACTGCGCGTCAAGAATGGAGCGGGAACGCGGCTGTGGAGGCCGCGCGGGGACGCTCAATGAATTGAGATGATCCCGTCCACCGCGCGCCATTCCTGCGGGCCGATCAGGTGGTTGTGCGCCACCCGCACCGAATGGAGCGGGCCTTCGATCTCGCGCGTCCAGTAGTCCAGGAAATCGCGCAGGGCCGGAAAACGCGGGGCCACGTCATACTGCTGGAAGGCGAACATCTGCAGCAGGCTGCGATGATCTGGCAGAAAATAGTGAATCTGGATTGTCGACAGGCCATAGCCTGCGAGTTGGGCGCGGAAATCCGCTGACACAGTATCCGGTCGGGATGGCATGGTCCTCCTTCCCGCACCGCCCCTTGTGCGGTGCAGCACGAGAAGAATGACACAACGATTACGCCAGTCAAGATACTGCGCGCATGGGGAAATCAGCCCGTCAGGCCGGCTTCGTGGCAACGGCGGAGGCGCATTTTTCGCTGGTCTGCTTGCCACCGCCGCCCAGCAGGGTGATCGCCAGGAAACCGGCGACGACCAGCACCACGAACGCGGCGGTCACTTTGCCCAGATGCTTGTCGATCACCGCCTTGATCGGCGCGCCGAACAGGCGGAACAGCACACCCACGATCATGAAGCTGATCGCGCGCGACACGATCGAGGCCCCCAGGAACACCCACAAGTTCATGCCGATGAAGCCGGCGGTGATCGTCAGCAGCTTGAACGGGATGGGCGTTGCGCCCTTGATCATGATGATTTCCGCGCCGTAATCGCGCAAGTAGCACGCGGCCTTGGGGAAACTTTGCGACAAGCCAAGCATCCGCAGCATCGCTTCACCGAACGCGGCGTAAGCGAAGTGGCCGATCGCATAGCCCAGCAGCCCGCCCGTGACCGACGCCAGCGTGGCGATGGCGGCGAAGCGGATCGCCTTTTTCGGCTCGGCCAGACACATCAGGCCCAGCAGCGGGTGCGGTGGCACCGGGAAGAAGCTGGCCTCCATGAACGCGAAAGCGGCCAGCCACCACTGCGCATGGCGGTGCGCCGCCTTGGCCATGGTCCAGTCGTATAAGCGGCGCAGCATTGCGGTCAGTCCCCCGGTAAATCCGGTGCCCTGATTACGAGGCGCGCCGCATTGCGGCAAGAACGAAGCGTATAACCATTTTGGTACTTTTATCTTGACATTGACGATCCGTTTCGGTAAACGACAGAAACAGTGAGGGCAGCGGATCACTTCGACACCGCCGGTTCCACGCTCCTCTTTTCACGAAACGGAACAGCACGATGGCGGACATTGCTCCTTCGCGCCGGCGCACACCTGCGCTCCGCAAAGATACGCCCAAAAGGAAATGGCGTCGCACGTTCCTGGCCGAACTTGCGGCCACCTCCAACGTCGCCGCCTCCGCACGCAAGGCGGCCGTAAGCACCGCCCGCGCATACGAAGCGCGCCGTGCGGACCCGGTCTTCTACCGCGAGTGGCAGGAGGCCTTGTGCGAAGGCTATGATCTGCTGGAAATGAACCTGCTCCATCGCCTGCGCGAAGGTGAGGTAAAGCCGGCCCCCGGCGCCAAGCGCGGCACCCGCGTATTCGACAACGCCACCGCGCTGCGCCTGCTGGTCGCCCACCGCGAAACCGCCGCGCGCCAGCGTGCGGTCACCGAAAACCGCAACTCCGAGGCGATCGTCGATGCGATCAACGCCAAGATCGAGAAGATCAAGCAGCGCCGCCTCGCCGCCGCCGCGGTTCCAGCCAGCCCCATTCCGGCCAGTGAAGCGATCGTCGATGCAGGTCAGTGAGCATCTCGCAACGCTCGAAGCCCTGCCTCTTGCAGAACGCCGCGCCGAACTGCTCAAATTCAATGACAAGGAGCAGGACGAACTGCTCACCCACTGGAAAATCTGGGCCCGGCCCGAACAGCTGCCCCCGCCGGGAGACTGGCGCACGTGGCTGGTGATGGCCGGGCGCGGGTTCGGCAAGACCCGCGCCGGGGCAGAATGGGTGCGCGCGCTGGCCGATGCCGATCCGGCGGTGCGCATCGCGCTGGTGGGTGCAACGATGCCCGAAGTGCGCGCGGTGATGGTGGAGGGCGAAAGCGGCCTGCTGGCGGTGTGCCCGCAGCGCCATCGCCCGCACTTCGAACCCTCGCTACGCCGGCTGGTATGGCCCAATGGGGCGCAGGCGGTGCTCTATTCGGCGCAGGAGCCCGAAGCCCTGCGCGGCCCCCAGCACAGCCATGCCTGGTGCGACGAGGTGGCCAAGTGGGACAATGCTTCGGCGCGCGCCACCCGCGCCTGGGACAACCTACTGCTGGGCCTGCGCCTTGGTGAGCAGCCGCGCGTGCTGGCCACCACCACGCCGCGGGCGGTGCCGCTGGTGCAGCGCCTGATGGCCGAGCCCGCGAACGATCTGGCCGTCACCCGCGGATCGACGGAGGACAACCGCGTCAACCTGCCCGCCCGTTTCGTGGCGGACATCCGCCGCAGCTTCGGCCGCTCGCTGCTGGGGCGGCAGGAACTGGACGGCGAACTGATTGCCGACATCGAAGGCGCCTTGTGGACCCGCGCACTGCTGGAACGCTGCCGGGTGCAGGCCTCGCATGAGATGGCGCGCATCGTCGTTGCCGTCGATCCGCCCGCTTCGGCCACCGGAGACGCCTGCGGCATCGTTGTCGCCGGACTGGCGGCGGATGGCACCGCGCACGTGCTGGCCGACGCATCGGTTGAACGGTGCGGCCCGGAACGCTGGGCCCGCGCGGTTGCGGCTACGGCGGACGCCTGGCGCGCCGACCGCGTGGTGGCCGAGGCGAACCAGGGCGGCGCGATGGTCGGATCAGTGCTGCGCGCGGCGCAAGTGTCCTTGCCGCTGCGGCTGGTGCACGCCAGCCGGGGCAAGGTGGCCCGCGCCGAACCGGTCGCCGCCTTGTATGAAGCGGGCCGGGTGCATCATGCCGGCATCTTCCCTGCGCTGGAAGACGAATTGTGCGGACTGATCGCCGGCGGCGCGTACCAGGGCCCCGGTCGTTCGCCGGACCGCGCCGATGCGCTGGTGTGGGCCCTCACCGAACTGATGCTGGGCATGACCGCGCAGCCAAGGGTTCGGATTACATGAGGGAGGCCCGAAAGCCTCCCTCATCACCCAGCCAATGTTCAAAAGTTAAAGTAAAACTAGGCCAACAAGCCGCAGATCACGGCTTCAGCCTCTTCCTGAGCAACCCACAAGTGAAAGTGACCAGACATGGAGTGTGCGATGCAATTGTAATCCGCATCACATACAAACCAGTGCCAATCATTCCACATGTCGGGAAGGAAATAGGACTTCAAGTCGTGCATTCCGAACCTCCAAACAAAAGAAGGTTGGATGGCAAGACAAAACCAAAGTGCATCTGATTGTCAAATACATGCCTGCCGCTCAGCAGTTAATATTGCCTTTCTAGCTTTGCGGTACGGTAAGGAAGTGATCAATCAGCCCTTCAATTGTGTCAGCTAAGTCCTGTTTCTTCGAAACTACGGCGGAATATTGCGATTCATTGTTCGCCTCCCCTTTCGGCTGGGAGAATCAGGCTAGGGTCCGGACTCATTAGAGCCACCATATGACGAAGGCGGCGATGGCGATGGTTGCCATGAAGGTCTTGATGTTGCGGTCAAACCTGGTGGCTACGCGGCGCC
>NZ_LMJY01000004.1 GCF_001421325.1 Novosphingobium sp. Leaf2
ATCGCCACTCGATACGAAAAGGATGCTGCCAACTATCTCGCTGCCATCAAGCTCATCTGCGTGCGACTGTGGTGCAATGCGTAATGAGTCCGCGCCCTAATCGTCAATACGCGCTGCGCCGCCAGGTGAGGTTGCGCCCCTTGAAATCAGCAAGCCAGCGTGCCGTTTATCGCCGTGCGATTGCCTGACGGGAACCTGCGCCCTTCACACCGTTTCTTGTGTGCAGGAGGACACGGTCATGGCTGCGCGCGCATATTGGTCAGGGCAGATTCGCCTGGCTCTTGTTTCGATACCTATTGAAATATACCCGGCAACACGTTCCGGTGCGGCCATATCCTTTCACCAGATTCATGAGCCCAGCGGGCAGCGCATACGCTACGAAAAGGTCGCTGCCGGTGTAGGGCCAGTAGACCGGGACGAGATCATCAAGGGGTATGAGGTTTCCAAAGGCAATTACGTGTTGCTTGACGAGGAAGAGATCGAAGCGGTCAAGATCGAGAGCCGCAAGACGCTGGAATTGGTGCAGTTTGTCGAAGCAGACGAGATTGACGTCCTCTATTATGAAAAGCCTTACTTCGTGGTGCCCGCAGACGATCTTGCGGAGGAAGCGTACTCGGTATTGCGCGAAGCCTTGCGCAAGACACGCAAGGTAGGCCTGGGCCAATTGGCGGTGCGGGGGCGCGAGCAGCTGGTGTCCATCAAACCGTGCGGCCGCGGACTGATCCTGGAAGTGCTTCGCTACGCCGACGAAGTCCACAAGGCGCAAGGATATTTTCGGGACATCGGCGAGGTGACGCCAGACGAGGACTTGCTAGACCTTGCAACGACATTGATCGACAAGAAAACCGCCCCGTTCAAACCGGCAGAATTTCACGATCGCTACGTTGATGCATTGCATCGTCTGATCGACAAGAAGGCAAAATCGAAAAGCAAGACGCGCATCTTGGAAGATGTGGGTGAACCCGGTGACAGCAAAAGCAACGTCATCGACCTTATGGCAGCGCTCAAGAAATCGGTCGGCGCGGCGGGCAAGGATACCGCCAAAACGGCAGCAAAGTCCAAACCTGCCAAAACGACCGAGGCCAAAACCACTGTCAAACCAAAGGCGACGAAGTCAGGGGCCGCAGCTAAGTCATCGTCTGCCACCACCCGCTCGCGCAAGCGTGCCTAACCGGGATCGCATGCGATGAAAAAGCCCGACACGCTTGCCGAATACAATCGTAAGCGCGATTTCGGCAAAACCACCGAACCTTCCGGGAAATCGTCCCACGCCAGCGGCGGCAGCAGTTTCGTGGTGCAAAAGCATGCTGCCACCCGGCTGCATTGGGATTTCCGCATCGAAGTGGACGGCGTGCTCAAATCCTGGGCCGTCACGCGCGGGCCAAGCGCAGATCCTGATGACAAGCGCCTGGCGGTGCGGACGGAAGATCACCCGCTCAGTTACGGCGGGTTTGAGGGGATCATTCCCAAGGGCGAATATGGCGGCGGGACCGTAATGGTGTGGGATCGCGGAACGTGGGCCCCGATCGTCGGAAAAAGCGCCAAGGACATCGAAGATGGCCACTTGCACTTCACGCTGGATGGCGAACGGATGAAGGGCGAATGGCTGCTGGTGCGCATGAAGCCGCGGCCCGGCGAGAAGCGCGAGAACTGGTTGTTGCGCAAGGTCAAGGATCCGTTCGCCAGCGATGGCGACGTTCTGGTAGAGCAAGGTCTGACCAGCGTACTGACCGGTCGCACGATGGCGCAGATCGCCGCCGACAAGGTCGGTGCGCACGGCTTGGCGGACAAAAAAGGCGATGCGTTCACCAGGGAAATGGCAAAGGCGGCGGCCCACACCGGGCGCAAGGCCGCGTCCAGGCGCAAAGCGGCAGCCAAGCCACCGCCCTTCCGGGCCGTCCAACTGGCCACGCTGGTGGATGCGGTACCGGCGGGCAACTTGTGGATGCACGAGATCAAGTTCGACGGTTATCGCGCGCTGATAGCTGCAGCAGGATCGCACGTGCGCGTCTACACCCGCGCCGGGCATGACTGGAGCGACAAGTTCGCCCCACTGTGCGCACATATCGCAGCGCTAGACCTGCCGCCCTGCCTTATCGACGGGGAAGTGATCGCGCGCGGTGCCGAGGGCAATCCCGATTTTTCCAGCCTGCAATCCGTGCTCAAGCGCGGGCACGGCAGCCAGTCGGACGAGGATGCGCTGGAATTTCACGCCTTCGACCTGCTGGAAATAGATGGCATCGCTATTGCCGCCATGCCGAACATCGAGCGCAAGGAACGCCTGGAGGCCCTGCTTGCTGACGCTCAGCCGCCGATATTCGTTGCTGATCACGTTATCGGATCGGGCGAGAAACTGTATCACGCGATGTGCGCTGCCGGGCAGGAAGGGATCATCGCCAAACGCGTGGACGCCACATATTCGGGCCGTCGTTCCCGCAACTGGGTGAAAGTGAAATGCACACGGCGGCAGGAATTCGTGATCGTTGGCTGGGCGAAATCGCAAGCCAAGGGGCGGCCCTTTTCCTCGTTGCTACTGGGCCAGTACGAAGGCGAAACACTGACATATCGCGGCAAGGTGGGCACCGGGTTCAATGCCGACACGCTGGCTGACCTCGCCGCGCGCCTCGACAAACTCGAACGCAAAAGTGCGCCCGTTGATGTGCCCAAGCTGGAGGCGCGTGGCGCTACCTGGGTCACGCCCAAGCTGGTCGCCGAGATTGCGTTTGCCGAACTCACTGCCGACGGTCGCGTGCGGCATGGCAGCTTTCTAGGCCTGCGCGCAGACAAGGGCGCGAAGGCCGTGGTGGCCGAGCGGCCAGAGCCTGCTCCTGTCGCCGCCATCGACGTTGCGGTCAGCAACCGCGGTCGCGTGATCTTTCCGGAAGGCGGACAAACCAAAGGCCAGTTGGCCGACTATTACGCGGACGTCGCCGCGCTGCTGCTGCCGTTTGCCGCAAACCGCCCGATCAGCCTGGTGCGCTGTCCGCAGGGCCGGGGCAAGAAGTGCTTTTTCCAGAAGCACGATAGCGGGACCTTCGGCGATCACGTGCATCATGTGCCGATCCGCGAGAAGGACGGCGGCGCCGAAGACTATCTTTATGTGGACGACGCGGAAGGACTGGTGGCGTGCGTGCAGATGGGCACCATCGAATTTCATGGCTGGGGCGCGAAGATTGAGGCGGTAGAGCAGCCCGATCGGATGATCTTCGACCTCGATCCCGACGAAGGGCTGGATTTCGCCGCCTGCATCAAAGCGGCGACCGACATTCGCGCGCATCTGGCGGACCTTGGGCTGATCTCGTTCGCCATGCTGTCGGGCGGCAAGGGCATACACGTGGTTGTGCCGCTTCGCCCCGAACACGACTGGGACGTGCACAAGGACTTTGCCCGCAGATTTGCCGAAGCGATGAGCCTGGCCGAACCGGACCGCTATGTGGCCACCATGAGCAAGGCCAAGCGCAAGGGTCGCATTTTCATCGACTGGCTGCGCAACCAGCGCGGCGCTACGGCGGTGCAGCCTTATTCCGCGCGTGCCCGCGCTGGCGCTCCAGTGGCGGTGCCGGTCAGCTGGGATGAGTTGGGCGACATGAAGGATGCTCATCCCTACACGATCGCGGATGCGGACGCCCTCATCGAACGGGCGCGCACGTTGCGCGGTTGGGGGTTTGCCGATCAGGTGCTGCCGGGTGTATAGGTCCCGGCAGCACGCCGACCCTTCACGCCACGGCGTGGGGTTTCCAGTCCGCCAGAGTGGACACATTCTCATCGATCCGCACCAGTGTCTTGCCCGATGTTTCCCCTGACATCAGGCGGATGAACGCATCCGGCGTAGCCTCCAGCCCGGTGGCGACATTTTCCGTGGCGATCAGCTCGCCCGAGCGTACCCAGTCTGCCAGCGCCTCTTCCGCTTCGTGCACCATGTCCGCCGCTTCATAAGCCAGAAAGCCGCGCATGGTGATGCGGTTTACCAGCACCTGCCAGATGTTGCGCAGGCGATACGGGTCGGTCTGGTGGTTGTAGTTGGCGACCATGCCGCACACCGGAATGCGCCCGAACGCCTTCATGCGCGGTAGCACTGTATCGAGCGTCACCCCGCCCACATTATCGAAATATAGGTCGATGCCGTCCGGAAAATGCCGCGCGATCTCGGCATCAAGATCCTCGCACGCGCGGTAATCTATGGCGCCATCAAAGCCCAGCACGTCGGTGACGATGCGGGCCTTGTCCGCCGACCCCACGGTGCCGATCACCCGGCAGCCGGACAGCCGCGCAACCTGCCCCGCCACCGATCCGACCGCGCCAGCCGCCGCGCTCACCAGCACCTCGTCGCCGCTGCGCATCTCACCATAGCGCTTGAGGCCGACGTAAGCAGTGATCCCCGACCACCCGCATGCCCCCATGTATGCGGTAAGCGGCAGGTCCTGGGCCACGGTCACGTTCTCGAAACCCACGTTGCCCGGCGTGATTACGGAGTGCGTCTCCCAACCGACAAAGCCGCGCCCGTAGTCGCCCTCGCGAAAGTCCGGGTTGCGGGATTTGACCACCCGCCCCAGTACCATTGCCGGGATCAGCCCGCCGATGGCTACGGGCGGCATGTAGCTTTTCACGTCATCCAGCATCCCGCGCACGGCAGGATCGATAGCGTACACGTGGTTTTCCAGCAGCACCTCACCGTCCGCCAGATCGGGAATCGGTGCTTCCTCCATGCGAAAATTGCCCTGCTCCGGCACACCGACGGGACGCGATTGCAGGACGATGCGGCGGTTGATCATGATCTCTCTCCATGCGGATCCACCGGGGCGTGGCCGTGGTCCGCCGGACGCACGGTAGCCATGGCATGGCAGGCGCGTGACTGACAGATTGAACAGTTCCGGGCTTTCGATCAGGCCACGACCGACGAGTATCAAATCGTTGCTGGGCGCAATCGCCATTGACGCGCACGGCAAGGGGTGGAACCGCTATTGCCAGCCGGGCGCGCCCAGGATCGCAGAACATCGGCAAACGAGAGACGATCGGGCCTGGCGGGTTCTTCCCGGATGCCGGCCCCGCGAAGTCTTTGACGAGAGAGGATTGGATCGTTGGCACGCCCCCCTGCCCTGCGGTTCGCGGGCTATGTCGGCATCGTGTTCCTCGTGCTGGGGACCATGCAGCTTGTCGCCAGCCTGCTGTTCTACCAGTCCATAGACCGCCAGGCGCTGAACGAGGATCACGCACGCCGGATTGCCGAACTGCTGGTGGTCAGCGACCGTATCCACGCAGCTGATCCGACGCGCACAGCCTCCACGATGACGACCCGGCACCTTGCAGCATCGGTGGCGGAAGAACCCACGGTGGCGTCATCGCCCGCCAACGACAAGGCAACCTACATTGGCCGGCGCATCGTCGAATGGGAACCTTCGCTTGCGAACCGGTCGTTGCGGCTGGCGTTGCAGCACGCCTCGACCAGCAAGGAGGATCTCGTCGGCTCGATACGCCTCGCGGACGGACGCTGGCTGAATTTTCGGGCGACGGACATCGATGCTATGTGGCCTGCGGCCCTGCGGGCCACCACACTGACGCTGGCCGCCACGGTGCTGTGCCTGTCGATCGGCCTCATCGTCCTGCACCTTCTGACCCGGCCCTTGCGCCGCATGATCGATGCCGCTGATGCGATCGGCCAAGGCCGTCAAGTGGCGGTGCGCGAAAGCGGGTCGCCGGACTTGCGCAAGCTGGCGCATTCCATGAATGTGATGCAGGAGCGGATCGCGCGGCTCCTACAGGACCAGGCGCGGTCTTTCGAAGCAATAAGCCACGATCTTCGCACGCCGCTGGCGCGGCAGAAGATCGCGGGCGAGTTGATGGACGATGCTGAACTGGGCGGCGTGATCCTTGCCAGCGTGGCCGAGATGGAAAGCCTGCTCGCCTCACTGCAACGGTTCCTGCGGGCTCAGCACATCGATGCCGAACCCGAAAACGTCGATCTGGGGGCGTTGCTGGCACATGTGGCGCAGCCTTACCACGGGCGGGCGATTGTTGATTTGCGAGAACGGGTAGTCCTGCGCACGTTTCGCGAGCCGCTGGTGCTGGCGCTGGCGGCATTGGTGGAAAACGCCATCCAGTACGGCGACAAGGCTATCCTATCGGCCAAGCGATCCGGCACTGGCTGGCGCATTGTGGTGGAAGACCGAGGCCCCGGCATTCCAGAGCAGTTTTTCGAGGCGATCCTCGACCCGTTCTACCGCCTGGACGAGGCACGTGCCCGCGATACCGGCGGGTTCGGGCTTGGCATTCCCACCGCGCATCGCCTGATGATGCGGTTTAACGGCCACCTGTCATTTGCAACCGCAACAAGCGGCGGGCTGATCGCATACCTTCAGCTTCCCGTCCCGCCCGCAGACTGAGCGGACCGCTCAGTGGGTCACTAAAGTCGTGGCCGACTGCCCGTTCCAGAGATGAGCGCGATACCGCGCGAAGCAGCGCTTGCCGCACTCCAGCCGCATCAATGCGCCTTCTGCGATCGCAACCGCGCGGCGTGGGTCTTCGCTGACGAGCGGATAGAGCGCCTCGCGGTTCCAGTCTTCGCTGTGCTTCACATCGAGAACCGCGTGCAGATCGAAATAGCGTCGCTCACGGTCATTCAGACCGATCCGCCGCAGCCCTTGCGCCACCAGCGCCGAACGCCCCGGCGCGGTGAGTTCGATAACGCCAAGCGCTCCTACCGAATGCCAGGCGTAGCGGCGCGACGTGGCCATAGCCGTCATGGCGTTAGCCAGCGCCAGGCTCTCTCCCACCGTCGTGTCGATGGACGGGTTGACCGCCAGCGCGTCCGCCACGATCTGCAGCATCGGGCCATGCATGCCCTTGGCGTTGCCCCGGCCCATCTCGTCCCAGTAATTGCGCGCCAGTTCCAGCTTGGCCGCATCGGGCAACTTGACCTGTGTCAGGGCCACCAGATCGTCGAAGCCCGCCTCTCCAGCCGCTTCCTGCTCGAAAAACCAGCGGATTTCGTCACGCGTCGCGTGCGCAGCAAGCCACGGAAACAAGGGATCGTGCTGGCCGGGACCGGTCTGGGCCAGATCCTCAAACCAGCAAACGAACGCACCCGGTTCCGTCGGCACATCCGCAACCGCATCGGCAACATGGGCGCGCAGCGCTTCCAGAAATGCCCCTTCCACACGCAGCATGTGGGTATCGTCGTCGAGCGTCGTCATCCAGTCCCCTTGCGGGAACTGCGGGGCCAACCGGCAATGGTTCCAATGCGCCAGCTTGCGCTGAAAATCGTCGGAAAAAAGGCTATCGGTAAAAGTGATCGGCGAACCGTGGCTGGGGGCGGCGAATTGCAGGCTATACATCACAAGTCCTTTGCGGATACCTTGTGAGAATAGCCGGCCAATCGCCGGGGTTCCCCTTTCATAACCTCAGGCACGGCATGGGACTTACACGGATGCGGATTACGCTTTACGCGTCGGGATCGTAATCCTCGTCGTCCAGATGCTTCATCGCATCGTCTTCATCTTCAGGGTCGATGTAATCAAGCGGATTGAGACCCAGTTCGGCCACGACCTCGATCTTGGTCGACGCTACTACGATTTCGTCCCCGTCCTCCAGTTCGATCGTGGTGGAGTCCGGCTCGGTGCCAGTGGAAATGTCCACGACATCGGCGGGGTCGATTTCTACCTCTTCGCCATCGGGCGTCTCAAAGGTCACGGTCTTGGGCATCGGCAAGCTCCTGTTCCAACGCATCGTCGAACACGCGCACAGCGCATTTCGTTCCGTATGAATTTTGCAGGACAGCAATTATCCATCACGCGTTCAAAACAGGCGGAAGAAAGGCGCTATCGCACGGAGAGTGCTAGGGCTTCCTGCGGCGCATCCCGCAAATGCACATACAACTTTCCGTTGGTCGGCGGACCGGGAATGGTGATTGCCGCGCCGGTAAAACCAGCCTGCACCGCATGTCCCTTGCGAAAGGCCGGATCGGTCGCAACGGCTTCGATCAGAAACAAGTCCCGGCCCGTGACCGTGCACGTGTCCCCAGCCTTGGCGCAGGTGACACCCGTGATTTGCGGCAGCCGCGCTACGGTGGTCAGCGGCACCCAGTCGCCCGCTCCTGCAGTTTCTCGAACAAGGCGAAACCGTAAGGGACCGTGCGTTCCCGCCGGAAGGTCCGACGCTTTCAGCGTGGCCACGGCCACATCGGTTCCCGACAGCGTCAGCCCGTGGCCGCTGGTCAACCGCGCGAGTGTGGGACCATCATCGGTAGCCACTATCTCGATCGCGTCGCTCGCCTGCAGGGGGGCGCCGGCAGCGGCCTTGACCGAGAATACCAGGTCGGCGGTGTTGGGCAGCAGGTCGCCCGGTTTGATGTCCAACTGTCTGATATCCGGCGCAGGGGCCGCAGGATAGACGGTGCGGTTCAATACCTGCACAACGGGCCGCGCAGGGGCGATGTGGACCGTCATCGAGACGGTGCGACCATCCTGCAGCGCAACGATCGCCTTTGTGGCTGTGTCTTTCGCGGCGGCCCTGCCACCTGCGCTTGCCTGCAACTGCAGGTGGTCGACCTTCCCGTCCCGCGTCAAACCTGCCGGGGCAAAGTCCAGCCCGTCCATCGTCACCGACCGCACTTGATCGAGCCGTTGTCCCGTAAGAACGCCGCGATCATCGCCGGCATGGATCTCTAACCCGTCAAGTCTGCTGGCCTGCACATGCGCCTTCATACGCACGAGGACGGGCTCGCTGCCGATCTGGCGTATCTCCACCGTCAGTTCACCGGGCGCGACGCCATCCAGCGGCAGCAAGACGGATAACTTGCCACCGCTTTGCGCAGTGAATTTGACCGGCTGGGGTGATCCGTCCGCAAGGCGCAGCGCCACACCATCGATGCAGGACGGGGCCACGCCTTCGAGGGTCACCGCGTTATCACGCCCGACGACCAACGAGCCGCCGCCATCCGCGACCTTCCAGCCGTTCGTGTCTGGCTGCTCCAGATGAAATTCCGGGCCATCGAAGGACACAAAGCCCCACTGGCCTTGCAGACGGGCGGTGATGGCGCCGGTAAAGCCGCCAGGCACTGCGCCAGCGCTCAGCACGTAGCCGCCCTGCTCCGCTTGCGCGGTAACCGGCACCTCCACGGTCTGCCCGGAAGCAGACGTAAGCCGCGCTTTCATCGCGTGAGCAAAGTCGGTGGAAAATACCAGCGGGGCCCCTTCCACCGGCAGCACAACGCGGGGGCGGGCGGCGCAGATCGGCCCTGACGCGGTGCTGCGCAGGCGGGGCAGCTTGTCATCCTCCACGGCCGGCAAGGCGGCGAGCATCACGGACTTGGGCTTGGCGAACGACGGCGCAGCGTTGAGCAGCAAGGACAGGACATCGCCTTTGCGCATCGTGAGCGCAGGCTGATAGTTGAACTGCGGGTTGTTGAACGCCCCGAAGATCTTGGCGACATCACGCGCCACCGCGATGTAGCTGCTGTAATAGCCTGCGCCTGCCTCCCGCGTATAGCTGAGCTGGATCGCAAGGTCAGTGGGCGTTCCCGTCAACGTGTCCGCCAGCGAATTGGAATGCAGGTCGCTCAGCACCAGCGCGTCCTTGTTCTGGACGAGGCACGAGGCCTGCTGCTCGATCACTTTGGACAGGCAATCTTCCTGCAGCTTGATCGACAGGCTGCGCGCCAGTGTTGGCGCAACGCTGCGCAACGCTTCAGGCCGGGTGTCCCCCTGCGCACCGATCGCGGCGAGGAACGTGGCAAGCCGCGAATGGTCAAGCGAGGCCTGGTTCAGTTCCTGGCTTGCCCGTACAAATTCGCCCGGCTTGCCGCGCACGGCATCGCTAAGCGCGCCTTTGGCCCCGCCGGTCTGCGGGACCAGCAGCACGACCATCTGGCGCGCGCCTTTGGGCACCATCAGATTGAGCGTGTTTTCCTTGTCCTTCCCCTTCCAGGTTTCCGCAAAAGACAACCAATCCTTGGGCGGCGGGTTGGTGGCGCCGCGCAGGAAGGCGGACATCAGCAGGAACTGCGCGCCCTGATCCTTCGGAAACGCACCGCTGACGGTAACCGTGTCCCCTTCGGCAAGGCTGGGCACCTGCGCGATGGGCAGCGTGACGTTGCCGCGCGTCACGGCGACACGCAGATCGGGCCCGGTCAGCTCGAACGGGGCGGCATCCCCCAGGGCCGGAACGGAAAGCAGGGCAGCGCCGGCAGCCAGGCAGATCGTTGTCTTGCGCAAAAAACCTGTTCCTGTTCCATCTTTCGGTTGCGGCACCCATGCCGCACTAGCCGCTTATGAACGACTTGCACAGCGTGGCTGCCACCTGGCACGGGCAAATGCTGCTTTGCGATCACGCAGCCGGCAGAGGCGAATCATTCCGAACTGTGGGAAGGCTAACCGTGAATGTGGTGCCTTGGCCGGCACCGTCACTGGCAACCGCGATGGTGCCGCTGTGCAGAGCCACCAACTGCTTGACCAGCGCCAGACCGATGCCAAGCCCGCCGCGCGCACGATTGCGATGGCTGTCCACTTGAGCGAAGATATCGAAGATGCGCGGCTGCAGGTCCGCGGGTATGCCTACGCCGTTGTCCGAGATGGCGATTTCCACCTGTTCCCCCACGCATCGCGCTTTTAGCCCCACCACGCCGCCGGGCGGGGTGTATTTCGCTGCGTTGTTCAAAAGGTTGGCGAGTATCTGGGACAAGCGCGTGAGATCCCCGTCCAGCCACACCGGATCGGCGGGCAATTCCACCTCGAACGTGTGCCCCTCCGTCTCGATCGTATGCCGGCTGACATCAAGCGCGGAGGCAACGACATCGGCCAGCGACGTTCGTTCGATCTTGAGGGAAATCTTGCCTTCGCTCACACGGGTAACGTCAAGGATGTCTTCTACCAGCCGCGCCAGATGCCGCAGCGTGCGTTGCATCTGGCCGCGTATCTCGTCGCCGCGCGCCGCAGCGCGCGGACGCTCCAGCAGATCGAGGCCGCCCAGCAGCGCCGCCACCGGGTTGCGCAGTTCATGGGCGAGTATGGCGAGGAAGCGGTCCTTCTGCCGGTCCGCTTCGCGCAGCGCCGCCGCTGCCCTCGCCAGTTCGTCGCGCTGGGCGGCGATCTGCTGGCGCTGGCGATACAGGTCGAAAAACACATCGGCCTTGTGGCGCAGGATCGCCGGCTCGATCGGCTTCTGGATAAAGTCCACGGCGCCGGATTCGTAGCCCCGAAACCGGCGCTGCGCATCGGTGCTGCCGGCGGTCACGAAAATGATTGGGACGTTGCGCGTGCGCTCGTTGCCGCGCATCAGCTCAGCCAGTTCGAACCCGTCCATCTCGGGCATCTGCACATCCAGAAACGCCAGCGCAACCTCATGTCGCAGCAGTAGTTCCAGCGCCTCCTCGCCCGAGTTCGCCTTGAGCAGGACCAGGCCTTCGCGCGCCAGCAGGGCCTCGAGTGCGAGCAGGTTCGCCGGTAGATCGTCGACCAGAAGGAAATTCACAGGCGCCATCGGCTCGCTCATGAATCCACCGCCGCGATCAGGCTTTCCACGATCTGGTCGGGGCCCAGCACACAGGCGCTCGGCCACCGCGCCAGCGCGGCTTCGGGCATCGCGCGGGCATAAGCGGTAGCCGGGTTCTGCACGATCGTGCGCCCGCCGCACAGCCCGATGGCGCGCAGGCCATTGGCTCCGTCTTCGTTTGCCCCGGTCAGGATCACGCCAGTCATCGCAGCGCCATAGGCGTCGGCGGCGCTTTCGAACAGGACATCGATGGATGGCCGGGAAAAGAACACGGGATCATCGGTGGACAACGACAGGGTGCGATCGGTTTCGATGAGCATGTGATAGTCAGGCGGCGCGAAGGTTATCGTGCCGGCAATGACGGGCTGCTTGTCTTCCGCCTCCTGCACCGCGATCCGGCATTTGCCGGCGAACAGCGTGGCCAGTTCGCTTCTGCGCCCGGGCGGCACATGCACCACCACGAAAACCGGCAGCGGATAAGTCTTGGGCAATGCCGGCAGAATACGCAGCAGCATCTGGATCGCGCCCGCCGAAGCACCGATCGCCACCGCCCCGCCGGACACGATCATGCCATGCGCCTCTGGTAGATTTTTTCATCCTTTACGAAATCGACGAAATCATCGGCACGCGCCGAAAAGCGCAAGGATTCCTTGGACCCCAGCCCCAGAAACCCGTTGCGGATCAGCGAATCGCTGAACAGGCCCAAGGCGCGGTCCTGCAACTGCCGGTCGAAATAGATCATCACATTGCGGCACGAGATCAGGTGCATTTCCGAAAATACCGCATCGGTGACGAGGCTGTGGTCGGAGAACACCACGCGCTCACGCAAGGACTTGTCGAACACCGCGCCGCCATAGCCAGTGGTGTAGTAATCCGACAGTGACGAGCGACCGCCGGACAAGCGATGGTTCTCGGTGAAAGCCTGCAATCGGCTGATGGGATAGATGCCCTGCGCGGCCGCATCCAGCGCACTTTGATTGATGTCGGTGGCGTAGAACAAGGTACGATCTTCCAGCCCCTCCTCCCGAAACAGTATCGCGAAGGAATGCAGTTCCTCGCCGGCGCTGCACCCTGCGATCCACACTTTCAGCGAGGGATAGGTCTTGAGATGCGGGACCACCTTTTCCCGAATGGCCCGGAAATAGCCGGGATCGCGAAAGAAGTCGCTGACCTGCACGGTCAACAACCGGACCACCCGCGAAGCCGCCTCCGGGTCGTGCAGCAGCCGGTCCTGCAGGGCGGAAAACGTCGCCACACCCAGTTGTTGGCGCGCCTGGCGCAAGCGGCGCTTGATGGAGGCCTGCGCGTAATTGCGAAAGTCGTAATGGTATCGCCGATACAGCGCTTCCAGCAGAAGGCGTATCTCGATGTCCTCGGTGGTGAGTTCATCCATGACGGTCAGCGCGGCATCCATACCCGGACAAGGGAAAGCAGCTTGTCCACGTCCAGCGGCTTGGCCATGTAGTCGTTCGCGCCAGCCTCGATGCAGCGGTCCTGATCGTCCGGCATGGCCTTGGCGGTCAACGCGATGATCGGCAGCTTCACCCATTGCCCATCCTTGCGGATGGCGCGCGTCGCGGTAAGACCGTCCATCACCGGCATCATCACGTCCATCAGCACCAGATCGATGGCGGGCGCGGTGCCGTCCGCTACTTTTGCCAGCGCATCCAGCGCTTCCTGGCCGTTGCGCGCAATTTCGACGCTGGCGCCCTGCGGCTCCAGAATGTTGGTGAGCGAGAACACGTTGCGCACGTCGTCCTCGACCACCAGGATCCTGCGCCCCTCCAGCACCGCGTCGCGATTGCGGGCCGCGCGGATCATGGTCTGCTGCTCGGCAGGCAGTTCGGTGACGACCTGGTGCAGGAATAGCGATACCTCGTCCAGCAGCCGTTCGGGCGAGCGCGCGCCTTTGATGATGATGGAATCGGAATACCGGCGCAGCCGCTGCTCATCCGCCGCCGACAAGTCATGGCCGGTGTAGACGATCACCGGCGGAAACGCATACGTGCCCTCCTTGCTCAGCGTCTCCAGCAGGGTGAACCCGCTCGCATCGGGCAGGTTCAGGTCCAGCACCATGCAATCGAAGGTCTGGTCGCGCAGTGCTTCCAGGCATTGCGCGGCGGTTGCCACGCCTACCGTTTCGACGCCGCCGCCCGCCAGCAGCCGGCTGACGGCATCGCGCTGCACCGCGTCGTCCTCAACGATGAGGACACGCCGTTCGGCTGACGCCAGCTTGTCACCCAGTGCTTCCAGCACATCGGCCAGTTCCTCGCGCTTCACCGGCTTTACCAGATAGCCGATCGCGCCCAGCGCCAGGGCGGTTTGCGTATGATCGCTGCCGGACACCACGTGCACCGGGATGTGCCGCGTTTCCACGTCGCGCTTGAGGCGATCGAGCAGCGCCAGCCCGGACTGGTCGGGCAGGCCAACGTCCAGCACCACGGCGTTGGGCTTGTGCGTGCGGGCAAGCTGCAGGGCTTCTTCCGCCGTCCCGGTAACGATGCACTGAAAGCGCATTTCCCGTGCCATGTCGCGCACGATCCCTGCAAAAATGGCGTCGTCTTCCACCACCAGCAGCGAGCGCTGGGCGTTCTCCAGCCGGTCGCGATCATCTTCCACCTGCCGCAGAAGCGCTGGGGCATGAGAGCGGCCCTTGCCAGGGAGCGTGGCGGTGGGAAGCGGCGGAGCCACGGACGCACGCGGTACATCACCCACACGCTCGGCGTCGCCCTGATAGATCCTGGGGATCGTTAGGGTAAACCGGCTGCCTTCCCCAGCCTTGCTCGTAAGGCCGACCGCTCCGCCCAGCAGGCGCGCCAGTTCGCGTGAGATCGACAAGCCCAATCCGGTCCCGCCATACTTTCGGCTGACGGTTCCGTCAGCCTGGCGAAACGCTTCGAAAATCGCGGCTTGTTGCTCTTCGGGGATGCCGATTCCCGTATCCGCCACGGTCAGGCGCAGAGCATCAGGGTCGTCTGCCTCGATTTCCAACCGCACGCTGCCAGACGCGGTAAACTTGAAGGCATTGGACAGCAGGTTCTTCAAAATCTGCTCGATCCGCTGGCGGTCCGTCTCGATCTCCGCCGGGCAGCCCGGGGCGATGTCGATCTCGAAGGCAAGGCCGCGATCCTTGGCGATCGGCTGAAATACCTGCCGCAGGTCCGAGGCCAGGCGTTCGACAAGAAACGCTTCGGGGCGGACCTGCAGGTGGCCTGCCTCGATTTTCGACAAATCCAGAATGTCGTTGATCAGCGCCAGCAGGTCATTGCCGGCAGACTCGATGGTGCGGGCGAACTGCACCTGTTCATCGGTAAGGTTCGCCGTCCGGTTGTCACCCAGCAGCTTGGACAGGATCAGCAGGGAATTGAGCGGCGTGCGCAATTCATGGCTCATGTTGGCCAGGAAATCGGACTTGTACCGGCTCGCCTGCTCCAGTTCCCTGGCCTTGGCCTCTACCGCCGCGTTGGACCGGGCCAGGTCGTCGCGCTGGTTTTCCAGCAGTTGGGCCTGTTCCTCCAATTGCGAATTGGTCTGTTCAAGCTCGACCTGCTGCTGCTCCAGGCTCGCCTGTGATTCCTTGAGCGCGCGGCCCTGCTCTTCCAGTTCCTCGTTGGAGACGCGCAGTTCCTCGCTTTGCACCTGCAATTCCTCGGCATGGTGCTGAAGCTGCGAGCGATAGCGGGCCGATCGCAATGCGGCGCCGATCTGAGAGGACGCATCCGCCAGTAATTCCAGCGTCAGCGCATCGACAGTCTGGAAGAAACCGAGCTCGACCACGCCTTCGACACGGCCATCCGAGGACGCTGGCACGATGGCAAGATGACGCGGTTTATGCTGCCCGAGGGCCGAACCGATGGTGAGATAACCATCGGGAATGTCGGACACGACAATCGCCTCGCCAGCATCCGCCACTTGCCCCAGCAGCCCCTCGTGCGAGGAAAACCGTTCGACGATGGTGGTTTGCGCCGGCACACCGTAGGATGCCACGCGCCGATAATGCTGGTCAGCCGCGGCGAACACCGCGCCGGCCTGCGCGTTTGCGTAGCGCACCAGAAACCCGAGGATGCTGTTGCCAAGCTGCTCGGCGTTCTGGTCTCCCATGAGCACCTCGGCCAGCCGCACCTGGCCGTTTTGCAGCCATTCGCGACGCGCTGCCGCGAGCCCCGCGCGCCGCACCAGCAGCGCAATCGCCAAGGTCAGACCGATCCCCAGTACGCAGGAAAGAATGCCGCTGATCGCAGCCGAGCGATACGCTAGGTCCATTTCGACCAGCCGTTCGCGCCGCAAGCGTTCCTCTGCCTGCTGCATGGCGGCAAGGCGAGAGCGTATCTCGTCCATCTCCGCCTTGCCGCGATCGGTGCCGACAATCGCCAGCGCGGCCTGCTCGCCCTGATTGCGCCGCGCGGCGATCGTATCGTGCAACTCCGTCAGCTTCGCATCGATGTGGCGGCGCAGCGGCGCCAGACGCCCCTGTTGCTCGGAGTTGTCTACCGTCAGCTTGGAGATCGTAGCGAAGTGCGCATCTACGTCCGCAAGCGCGGCGGTATAGGGGTCAAGATATTTGGTATTGCCGGTGAGCAGATACCCGCGCTGCCCCGTTTCCGCATCCTGCAGCGCCGATGTCAGGTCACCCATCGCCACGATCACATCATGCGAATGGAATATCTTGGCCTGATCGTCACGCAGCGTGCGCAGGTTCATGTACGCGATGGTGCCGCTGGCGACAAAAAACATGACCGCCAAAAACAGCGCGAACGCAGTTCGCGGATCCAATCCCTGCAGAATGCGGGGGGCATTGCGAACCTGGTTACTGTGCATCACCCTGCCATCGAGACGCGCTTGTCCGGACATGGCAGCGCAACGGGAATCAATTGCCGCTAAACGCCTTCGACATCAAGGCGTTCCCTGTGCCTAACTGACGGAACGAGCACGTGCGTTATGCGTCACGCACGCGATCACCGCGGCACGGCGGAAAACCCCGGCGCACCGGCGATCCGGCGGCGCTTCTCGCCGATTTCGCGCTTGGCGTTCTCGATCAGTTCAAGCTCCGTGACGGCCAGAAGATCTTCCGATACCCGCATCAGGTGCATGCGCATCGCCAGCCGAGCCTCTTCTGCCTCCCTTGCGCGCAAGGCATCGTAGATCCGGTGATGTTCGGACGGGCGCGGATTGATCCCAAGCCGCCGCGCCTGCTCGAACATGTGGCGGCACAAGGGCGAGCGTTCCCGCAAATCCCACAGATGTTCGATGGTCTGCGCCACCAGCGAGCTTTGGGTGCCTTCCGCGATCGCCATGTGGAACTGACGGTCCAGCGCCAGTTCCTCCGCCGAAGCCGGATCGACCGTTTCCATCCGCTGCAGGATCTCGCCGATCTGCGCCAGTTCAGCCTCGGTCATGACCGTCGCGGCCAGCGCTGCAGCTTCCCCTTCGAACATCAGCCGCGCCTCGATCAACTCGAACGCGCCGACGTCAAGCTCCGCAGGCACCCGATCGACAGGCAGATCGCCGGAAACGTAGACGCCCGACCCATGCCGGACCTCCACAAGGCCCCGGATTTCCAAGGCGATCATCGCTTCCCGTACAGTGGGCCGGCTGACCTTGAATTTCTCGGCCAGATCGCGCTCTGCCGGCAAACGGGTGCCGGGTCCGTACTGTCCTACACGAATGGACTGTTCGATCTGCTGCGCGAGACGTTGGTAAAGCTTAATTCTTTCGGCCATTGCCTACGCATGTCACATGCTACGATCGTCGGCAAGACACCTGACCACTTATCGCCGAGCCCGCAAAATTGTAGGGACAATGGAGGCCGGTCGCGCATTAAAACTCGATGCGCGAGCCCGACCGTAGGCCGGTTTATGGCTGGGGATAACCTGACCGAAACCCCGATAATGACGGCAAAAAAATTGTTTTCAAGGCTTGTTGTGCGATGCGGAATGTATCACATTTCAGGCAAGGCAGCAGTCCCCGGGAAACGCGCCCAGGTGTGAATGTTGCCCCAGCCGCGTCATGCGGTGATTATGGCTCAACAGCGCGAAAGGAGGTGATCCGATGTCTCATGGTTCAGCAGAGGGGTCGGCAGTTTCCGTAGCGAGGCATTATCGCTGAATTCAATCTGGCGATAAAGGCTTTGCTGGCGGCACTTCCCGGCCGCTGACCATGTGAAGGGCCGTACCGCATTGCCGGTGCGGCCCTTCTCATTTGGACCATGCCCGCGCTCAGCCCCCGCAAAAACGCTACAATACTTTCCTACATCGAACGCATCGTGCTATCAGAAAGTGCGCCTTACTAAATGTTGCTTTGAACTTGCCGGATTGGTAATTTTCGTTCAAGGCGCAGCACGATCTGCAGATAGAGGAATACCGTTCGATGGCCACTCTCGCCCCCGCCGGCCTGACTTTCAGCACTGTCGCCCATCCCGGTCCGGTAGATGCACAGACCCGCACAGACGTGCTCGCCAACCCCGGTTTCGGCACCAACTTCACCGATCACATGGTGACGATCGACTGGTCGGAAGCGGACGGCTGGCATGATGCGGTGATTACGGCGCGTCAGCCCATCCCTCTCGATCCGGCGGCTGCCGTGCTGCATTACGCGCAGGAAATCTTCGAAGGGCTGAAGGCGTACAAGCAGGCTGACGGTGCGATCGCGCTGTTCAGGCCGGAAGCCAATGCCAGGCGGTTCAACGATTCGGCGCGGCGCCTGGCGATGCCCGAATTGCCAGAAGCGGTCTTTGTCGAAGCCATCGAACGGCTGGTCCAGATCGATCAGGCCTGGATCCCGGAAGGGGACGGCGCGTCGCTGTACCTGCGCCCGTTCATGATCGCGACCGAGGCATTCCTGGGCGTGCGCCCGGCCAAGCAATACAAGTTCATCGTGATCGCCAGCCCCGCCGGCAACTACTTCAAGTCCGGCAGCCCTGCGGTTTCCATCTGGGTGTCGGACTACACCCGCGCTGCGCCCGGTGGCACCGGTGCGGCCAAGTGCGGTGGCAACTACGCCGCCAGCCTGGTCCCACAAGCCGAAGCGATCGCACGCGGCCACGATCAGGTCGTGTTCCTCGATGCTGCCGAGCACAAGTGGATCGAGGAGCTGGGCGGCATGAACCTGTATTTCGCGTTTGACGACGGCACGTTGCTCACACCCGAACTGACCGGCACGATCCTGCCGGGCATCACCCGCGACAGCCTGTTGCAACTGGCCCGCGAAGAAGGCCTGACGGTTCGCGAGGGCCGCTACAGCCTGGACCAGTGGCGCGACGATGCGACCTCGGGTAAGCTGGTCGAGACGTTCGCTTGCGGCACTGCCGCCGTCGTCACGCCGGTGGGTAAGGTAACGGGCCGCGATGGCTCGTTCACGATCGGCAGCGGCGGCCCTGGCCAGCTGACCGGCAAGCTCAAGAATCGCCTGGTTGCGATCCAGCGCGGGGAAGCGCCCGATACGCACGGCTGGATTCGCAAGATCGGCTAAGGCGGCCTGCAGACTAAGGCGGCCTGCAGAAACGCGTACCACCGGTTGCAGGCGCACTTTGGCACACTTACCTGTGCGGCATCGTTCTCGTCCGTTTTTCAGGAGCATTCGCATGGCTGATCCCACTTACACCCCGCCCAAGGTCTGGACGTGGGACCAGCCTAATGGCGGCCAGTTTGCCAGCATCAACCGGCCCACCGCCGGCGCGCGTTTCGACAAGGAACTGCCGCGCGGGCAGCATCCGTTTCAGCTGCACTCGCTCGGCACGCCCAATGGCCAGAAGGTCACGATCATGTTCGAGGAACTGCTCGCAGCCGGATACAGCGATGCCGAATACGATGCCTGGATGGTGTCCATCGCGGACGGCGACCAGTTCTCGTCCGGCTTTGTCTCGGTAAACCCGAATTCCAAGATCCCGGCCTTGCTGGACTATTCGCAGGGCGAACCGGTTCGCGTGTTCGAATCGGGCGCGATCCTGTTTTACCTGGCGGAAAAGTTCGGCGCGTTCCTGCCGTCCTCTGGCCCGCAGCGCGCCGAATGCATGTCGTGGCTGATGTGGCAGATGGGCACAGCACCGCTACTTGGCGGCGGATTCGGGCATTTCTATGCCTATGCGCCGGAAAAGTACCAATATCCGATCGATCGCTATGCGATGGAAGCCAAGCGCATCTTCGATGTGGCAGACAAGCGGCTGGCCGAAACCCGCTATCTGGCGGGTGACGATTACACGATCGCCGACATCGCGTCCTATGGCTGGCTCGGCGGCTTCGTACGCGGCGATGCGTACGGTGATGCGGCCACGTTCCTTGACGTTGCCAGCTATACCAACCTCGTGCGCTGGGGCGAGGACGTGGGCGCGCGTGAGGGCGTGCGCCGTGGCCGCATCGTCAATCGCAAGGGCGACGGCTTTGTTGCCGAACGTCACAGTGCCGCCGATATCGACGCGGTTCTGGCCGCAGCCTGAGCGGCGAACCGGAGCGCTGGGAAAAGCTCTTTTCAGCGCCCGGTTTAGTCGCTAAGCGCGCCTTCTCTGCGTTGGGGCGTCGCCAAGTGGTAAGGCACCGGTTTTTGGTACCGGCATTCGCAGGTTCGAATCCTGCCGCCCCAGCCAGCGTTTTTGTGCATCCGTGCAGGAACGCTTAAAGGTCCGATCGGGGCTGCATGGATCGCCCGGTAACACGCGGCGGATCCGATACCGAACCGGGGGATGTTCCAAACCGATGTCGCTCAAGCGCCTGCTCCCCCGCCGCATCCGCATTGCCTTGCGCCGGCATGGCCCGGAAGCGCTGGTGTGGCGCCGCCGCGTGGCGATCATCGGGGGGGCGGTGCTTGTCGGCCTTGTCGCGCTGATCTTCGCCCACGTGGCCGACCGGGCCAATGGCGCATTCCATGCTTATGTTACCCGCACCCCGTGGGCGCCGCTGGTGGTCACGCCGATCGGCTTCGCCCTGATCGCGTGGGCAACCATTCGGTTTGCGCCCACCGCCAAAGGCTCGGGCATACCCCAGGTCATGGCCGCGACTGAAAATCCCGAAGCCGCGCTTTCCGGCCTTGTTTCCACCCGGGCCGCCATCGCCAAGTTCTTCCTGACTGCTGGGGCGCTACTGGTCGGCGCGTCGGTGGGGCGTGAGGGGCCGACTGTGCAGATCGCGGCTGCGATCATGGGGCGGATGCACCGCCTACTCCGCATTCCCATCCGCTCGTCGGTCTATATCGCCGGGGGCGCCGCTGGCGTTGCCGCAGCGTTCAACACCCCGCTTGCCGGCGTGGCGTTCGCGATCGAGGAGCTTGCCGCCGCGTATGAACAGCGCATGACCCTGCTGGTGATGGCCGCCGTGCTGATCGCAGGCATGATCAGCCTGGGCGTCTCCGGCGACTACATCTACTTCGGCGAAATGCGCCAGACGCTTGGCGTCAGCCAGGCCTTGATCGCAACCCCGGTGGCGGGCGTTGTCGGCGGTCTGGCGGGCGGACTGTTTTCGCGGCTGATGCTGGGCGCGGGCACCACGGCGCTGCGCCCGATGGTGTGGGCGCGCGCAAACCCTGTGGCGTTCGCCGGCCTTTGCGGGGTGCTGGTGGCCGTAGTCGGGTTTGCAACCGGCCTCACCTGGGGCACCGGTTACGAGACCGCGAACAGCATCATAAAAGGCAGCGGCGTGCCCCTGTGGTTCGCGCCGGCCAAGTTTGCGGCGACACTGGCTACGGCAGTGTCAGGCCTGCCGGGCGGCATCTTCGCCCCTTCGCTGTCCATCGGCGCGGGCATCGGCGACCTGTTGCGCGGCATCTTTCCCGGTTATCCATCGGGGGCGGTGGTGCTGCTCGGCATGGTCGCCTACTTTACCGGCGTGGTGCGGGCGCCGCTAACCGCCGTGATCATCATCTCGGAAACCACCGCCAGCCGGGGCCTGATGATGCCGCTGCTCGCCTCCGCGCTGATCGGTGAATTTGCCGCCCAGCTGGTGTGCAAGGAAAAGCTATATCACGGTCTTTCCCTGCGGTTCCGGGAAGCATCGGCACCCCATATCTGATGCATCAGGCCTATAGCGCACGCGTAGATAAGGGATTGCCCGATAGCGGCCGGAGCCATAACGACGATCCATGTCGTTTAACATCGCCCTTCCATCGCCCGTCACGACAGGTTCGGTGTGACCGATAATTCAGCCTCCCATAGCGCTGTGATGGTCGAAAACCATGAACCCGCACCCGTTGCCGCGCCGACCCGCCAATCGATCAAGAGCGCGCAAACGCGCAGCCGTTTGGTGGAAGCGACGATCGCGTGTCTCGTCGACGTTGGCTATTCCGGCACCACCACCCCGCTGGTTGCCGCCCGTGCGGGACTGTCACGCGGGGCCATGCTCCACCATTTCGAGAACAGCGCCACGCTGATCCGCGCGACCATCGTCGAGTTGCACGAACGCCGCCTGCGCGCCTTTCGGCGATCGTCCGAAGTGCGCGAGCACGATCCGGCGGCCATCATCCAGGGCTATTGGCGCCAGGTCCAGAAGCCCGCGTTCATCGCCTTTCAGGAACTGGCGCTTGCCGCGCGCACGGATGCGCAACTCGCGCAGATCATGCACCCGCTGCAGGTGGAGTATCGTGAGCGCTTCAACGCAGAGGCGCTGGCGCTGTTTCCCGAGTGGAAGTCAGAACCTGACCGTCTTGCGCAGGCCATCGCCCTTTCCCAGACGCTGATCGAAGGCATGGCGATGAGCCTGATGACCGGCGCGTTGGACGAAACGATGGTGCCATCCCTGCTTGGCACGCTGGAAAGCCAGATTCGCGCGCTGCATCCACCGGCCTGATCAGCCTCTATTGCCATAGGCATCGAAGAACGACGGCGGCTTGGCGTAGTAGCTGGCGTCCATGCGGCAATCCATGAGCCCCGCATCCGGCGCGATGACCTGCCCGGTAATGTTGATCGCATCATCGCTGGCGAGATAGGCGAAAGCGCCGGCGATCTCGTCCGCCGTCACCACGCGCCGCAGCGGGTTGCGCGCCTGCGACGCTTTTCGCATCGCGTCCGCATCGCCATAGGCCATCTCGGTCATCCGTGTCGGCACGTTGCCCGGCGCCACCGCGTTGACGCGGATCCCGTCCTCGGCAAGTTCGGCTGCTACTGACCGCGTTAGACCCAGCACGGCGTGCTTGGCGGCGGTATAGGCATGCGGACCCAGCGCCACCATGCCCGCCACGCTGGAGGTGGAAAGGATCACCCCGCTTCGCGCCGGGCGCATCACGCGCGCGGCGTGCTTCATCCCGAAGAAGACGCTGTTGAGCAGGATAGCCATCGTGTCGCCCCAGGCGGCAGCGTCGATATCCTGTATGCGCCCCAGCGCACCAAGCTGACCGGCGTTGTTGATCATGCAGTCCAGCCTGCCGTGATGCGTGGCGGCATGCTCCACCAACGCCTGCACATCCCCCTCTCGCGTCACGTCGCACAGCAGGAAAGACGCGCCGAGCGCCTGCGCCAGCGCCCTGCCCGCATCCTCGCGAATATCGCCAAGCACGAGCTTTGCGCCCTCGCGCGCAAAGCGGCGCGCGGTTGCTTCGCCAAGGCCGCTGGCGGCGCCCGTGATGACTGTGACCCTATCAACCAACCGCGTCAAATCCCGCCTCCCGCAGACGTTACCGTGTGATGCTAAATGCCGAAATGCCCAAATTTTATGGTGCATATAACTTATCTTATGACGGTGTTTTTGGGATTTACCAGCGCAAGTCCAGTCAGAATCCGATATTTCTACGTCAACTGGACTAGACTTATCGCAACGCGCTCTGCATGCTGCGGCCCAACAGACGGTGGTTTTGGCTCGTCAGGTCGCGTGCCTCTGATCTGAAAACATGGAGAGGCGCGCATCATGAGCGATAGCGCAATGACCGATTATGATGTCATCGTCATCGGCAGCGGGGCTGCAGGGCTTAGCGCCGCGGCAGTCGCGGCGGATGATGGCGCACGGGTTTTGCTGGTGGAGGCTGCCGGCCGCACTGGCGGTTCCAGCGCTTTGTCGGGCGGGGTGTTCTATGCGGCGGGGACATCGCTGCAACGGGAAGCCGGCATTGTGGACGATACCGCCGATGCCATGTTCCACTATTATATGACGCTGAACCAGTACAAGCTGGAGCCATCGCTTGTACGGACTTTGTGCGATCAATCCGGCCCGGCGTTCGAATGGTTACGGCACATCGGCGTCGGCTTCACGCAGGACAACTTGTATGCATCAGGCGTGGACAAGATCCGGCGTGGCCACCGCGCGACCGGAGACGGCGCAGGTCTTGTGGAGGCACTGGACGGATACGTATCGGGCAAGGGCATCGATACGGTTCTGGGCACCCGCGTCGATACCCTGCTGGTGGAAGATGGCCGCGTGTGTGGCATCGTGACCGAAGGGCAAGCCGTGCGCAGCGCCGCAACCGTGATCACCACGGGTGGTTTTGGCGCCAACCCGGAAATGCTCGCCCGACTCTACCCCGATGCCGCGCGTCATGGCGATCTGCACTGGTATATCGGCGCGCCGACCTGCCTGGGCGATGGACTTGGCTTGGCCGCGCAAGTGGGCGGACAGGTAAGCCAGACCAATCGCGGCCTGCTGCTGATCACGCCGGGTTTTGCCAGGGATCTGGAAAGCTATCTGCCGGGCTGGGTGATGATGGTAAACCGCGATGGACGCCGGTTCATCGACGAGACGATCGAGTATTCCGTTCTCGCCGCCGTGCTGGACGAGCAGCCAGGGCAGGACTGTTTCGCGATCTTCGATGAAGACGCGCGCCTGTCCTCGAAAACGACGCAATACCGGCCCGCCCCCAACTGGACGGCAGAGCGGTTGCGCGATCACGTGGATGCCGGAACCCTGACAAGCGCGCCGACGGTGGAAGAACTGGCGCACAAGCTGCAGATGCCGCCCGCCCGCCTCGCCACCACGATCGAACGCTATAATGCAATGGCGCACAGCGGCAGCGATCTGGATTACTTCAAACCCGCCGGGATGCTGCGCCCCGTGGCCCGAGGTCCGTTTTACGCTGCGCACATCCGGCCAGCCATCATCTGCTGGACCGGCACCGGTGTTCGCATCGATACCGAGGCCCGCGTACTTGGCGCCGACGACCGCCCCGTGCCGGGGCTTTATGCCGCCGGCGAGACGACCGGCGGCATGTTCGGCCAATGCTATGCTGCAGGTGGGGCATCCATCGGCAACGCGGTGGTGTTCGGCAGGATCGCCGGCGCCAACGCCGCACAAGAGCGCAAACCGGGGCCGAACTGATCCTCAGAAACGCGCACCATCCTAACAAGGAGAGCATCATGCCTACCATCGAAGCGCGCATCGCCAGGCTGGAGGCGGAATCGCAGATCCGCCAGTTGATCGCCCGGTATTGCTTCACCATCGACGACCGTGACATCGCCGCCATCCGCGACCTGTTCGCGCCCGACGCCGTGCTGAAATCCGCAGACGGCGTGATGAATGCCACCGGCGTGGATGCGATCATGGCGCAGTACGACGGTCGCTTCGATGCGCTCGGCCCCGGTCATCACTTCATGCACGACGTGCAGCTCGATTTCGTGGGCGACGGATCGCAGCACGCGACCGGACGGGTCATCGGCCATGCGGAATTGTGGCGCAACGGCCAGATGATGGTCACCGCGATCCGCTATGACGACACGTACCGCAACACCGACGCGGGCTGGAAATTCGCCGAACGCACGATCGCGTTTCTCTACTACGTGCCGATCGACAAGTACCCGAACATCCTGTCCACTCCGCTGCGCAATCATGCGTATGCCGAACCCAAGCCTGCGGATTTCCCGGAGCGACTGCCTACCTGGATCGCATACGAGAAATCGCGCGGGCGGGGCTGACGCGGGACGCGACCCGCCGTCAGCCCGGTCCAGACATCATTTCCGATTAAAAAGGCAAACATGCATGTCTTTTTTTATTGGTTGGATTAGGTTACTCCCGGCTGATCGACGTAGCCATTGGCATGGGAGAGCGCGGACCAGTGAAACGAGCCGGCGCGGAAGAACCGACGATGCAGGCGCTAAAAAGCGCCCAGACGCGCGCGCGGCTGATCGAGGCGACGATCCGGGTGCTGGTGCGCAGCGGATATTCGCGCACCACGACGCCGCAGGTCGCGCTGGAAGCCGGCCTGTCACGCGGGGCGATGCTGCACCATTTCGATAACGGCGCGTCACTGATCAAGGCCACGATCATGCATCTTCACGAGCGCCGGCTGCGTGCGTTCCGCCGCTCTGCGGAACTGAGCGCACTCGATCACCGGGCCATGGTGCGTGCCTATTGGCGCCAGATCCAAAAGCCGGCATTCGTGGCTTTCCACGAACTGGCCGTAGCCGCGCGGACCGACCCGGACCTCGCAGCCGTATTGCTGCCTCTGCAGGTCGAGTTTCGCGAGCGGTTCAACCAGCTTGCGGTGCAGCTCTATCCCGAATGGCAGGAAAGCCCGGCCAAGTTCGCGCTGGCGATGGCCATCTCGCAGGCCACGATGGAAGGCATGGCGGTCAACCTGCTGACCGGCGCAATGGATGCCGCTCTGGTGGAGCCGGTGCTGGAAACACTGGAGGCGCAGCTGCGTGCATTGCGCCCCCAGTCGCGCGATCAAGCCGCGTGAGCCGTTCCCCACCGTATGCCCCGGCGCAGCAGCTCGTGAAAGACCGGGTAGTTCCACGCGCAGCGCTGCGGGTGTGGCCAGAACGGGCTGACGGGCTGCAGGTCGTAATGCCCCCGGCAATGGCCCAGCGTCAGGTACAGGATCGCCCCCTTCCCCACGGCTCGCTCGTACAGCACGGGCACTTGCGCCTCGTCCCAGTCGGCATCGCGAAATTCGTCGCAGCGGCCGGTGAAGCTGGTGTGCAGCAGCACGTCGATGTCAGCGGTGCGGCGGGTAAGATACAACTCGTCCTCCACCCGGAAATCGCGCAGGCCCTGCGTCATTTCATGATCGCCGCGCGTCACGAAAACCTTGAACGGGGCGATCGGCGGGTGGCCGGCAAAGCGGGTGCCGAGCAGGCCGGTGAAGGCGGGTACTTCATCAGGCGTATCGACCACGCCGTCCGCACCGAAACGCAGGATCGCGTTGGTGCCGTGCAGCGCCAGCCAGCGCCCCCCGCGCGCAAGAAACGCTTCAAGTGCAGCCACTTGCGCGTCGGTCGTGGGCACCATGTCGCACGTGTAGGTAATCAGCAGGTCCGCCGCCGCCAGGCTGGCAACATCGGCATAGTCGGACGCCACCGAGGCGCGGATGCGCGGCTGCTCGGCCAGCAGTTTCAGCAGTTCGAGGCGGGCATAATCGATGTCATGGAACTTGCCCGCCGCGATCAGGTGAACTTTCATTTTCCGGCAAACTCCCCTCGTGTGCATACACGCGAGAGTACGCGGGGCAGGCGCGCTGGCAATAATCAAGATTTTGGAAGCGGAGAATTTGAATGAGCGGGACCGGCAAGGGACCTTTGGCGGGCGTCAGGGTGCTTGATCTTACCAGCGTGCTGATGGGGCCTTATGCCACGCAGATCTTCGCCGATCTGGGCGCTGACGTGATCAAGGTGGAAAGCCCGCAGGGCGACACCACGCGCTTCATTCCGCCGGGGCCGGACGCATCACGCGGCGCGATGTTCCTCAACGTCAATCGCGGCAAGCGCTCCATCGTGCTGGACCTCAAGCAGCCGGAAGCACGCGCAGCATTGCTGCGCATGGCAAAGGGCGCGGACGTGTTCATCCACTCCATGCGATCCAGCGCCATCGGGCGCCTGGGGCTTGATTATGCGGCGCTGCGCGACGCTAACCCGGCGATCATCTACGCCAACCTGTACGGCTTTGCGCGCAGCGGACCCTACCGGGATTACCCCGCATATGATGACATCGTGCAGGCCGCCTCGGGCATCGTCGATCTGCAGGCACGGCTGTCCGGCGGCGAGCCGACCTATGCCGCCACGGTCATTGCCGACAAGGTGGCCGGGCTCACCGGCGCTTACGCCGTCATTGCGGCGCTGTACGCGCGGGAGAAGACCGGGATTGGCCAGGAAATCGAAGTTCCGATGTTCGAGACGCTGGTGTCCTTCACCATGGTAGAGCATTTGTGCGGATCGCTGTTCGTGCCGCCGCAAGGCCCACCGGAATACCCCCGCGCCACGTCCGAGGCGCGCCGGCCCTATCGCACCGCAGACGGCTACATCGGCGTGATGATATATAACGACAAGCACTGGCGGGCGTTTTTCGATGCGCTGGGCAACCCGGAATGGTCGCGCGATCCGATGTTCGCCTCCATGCGTTCGCGCACCCAGAACATCACCGCCGTTCTGGCCAAAGTGGCCGATGCGATCGAACAGCGCACCACGCAGGAGTGGGTCGACCTGTTCCGTGAGGCGCACATTCCGGCAACCGCGATCAAGAGCCTGACCGACCTGCTGGACGACCCCCATCTGGTCGAGACCGGCTTCTGGCAGGAACGCGATACTACCGAAGGTACGCTGCGTTTCCCCGGCATCCCGACCACCTTTTCCGAAACGCCTGGCGCGATCGGCGATCCGGGACCGGCGCTGGGCGGCGAAAGCCTTGACGTGCTGCGCGAGGCTGGCTTTTCGGATGACGAGATCGCCGATCTGCAATCGCGCGGTGCGGTGAGGACGGCGGCATGACCAGCCCGGAGGCGCATTGGCGCGAAGCATTGGCGCAAGGCCGATTGCTCCTGCAACGCGCGCCGGACGGCAGCGTGGTCTTCCCGCCGCGCCTTGCCGCCCCCGGAACCGGCGACGCGCTAGAATGGTTCGAGGCGTCAGGCGCCGGCAGCGTTTATTCGCTGTCCTGGATCCAGCGCAAACCGCCTGCACCGGCCTATCATGTCGCGCTGATCGATCTGGACGAAGGGTCTCGGCTGCTGAGCCGCGTGGAAGGGGTCACGCCCGAAACACTTGCCATCGGCATGCGCGTGGAAGCCTTCGTGGATCAGGGCGGCGATGTGCCGCTACTGCTGTTCCGTGCCGTGCCGGAGATCTGACAATGGGCGATACTTTCCCGCGCGGTCGCACCGCCATTGCCGGCCTGGCGACATTCGGGGTGGGCGAAATGCCTGGCTACACGTCGATGGAACTGACGGCCCAAGCCGCGCTTCTGGCGATTGCCGACGCCGGATTGACCCTGCCGGACGTGGACGCGCTGTTCATCTGCCAACCGGATGACTTTTTCGCCGGGCTGTCCTTCGCGCAATACCTCGGCCTGCAGCCGCGCTACACGGACAACAACCGCACGGGCGGCTCGTCGTTCATGAGCCACATGGCCGTGGCCGCGATGATGCTGGATGCCGGCTACATCGATTGCGCGTTGATCGCCTATGGTTCGAACCAGCGCAGCAATGGTGGCAAGCTGGCGACGAAAATCACCAGCGACCAATGGGATGCGCCTTACGCGCCCATCTTCCCCCTCACCTCCTATGCGCTGGCGGCGGCGCGGCACATGCACGAATACGGCACCACGCGGGCGGATCTGGCCGCGGTTGCGCTGGCGGCGCGGGCATGGGCCAACACCAACCCCGAAGCGTTCGCCAAGGGCCCGCTAAGCCTGGAGGATTGCCTGTCCGCGCGGATGATCAGCACGCCGGTCTCAGTGCGGGACTGCTGCCTCGTCACCGATGGTGCGGCGGCCATCGTCATGACCCGCATCGACCGCGCTCGCGACCTTGCCCGCACAGCGGTGCCGCTATTGGGCGCGGCGGCTGCGACATGGTGGAACTCGATTGTGCAGGCCCCCGACGTGACCGTGACAGCTGCGAAGGAATCAGGCGCGCGGGCGATGGCGATGGCCGGGGTTTCAACTTCGGACATCGACACCGCGCAGCTTTACGATGCCTTCACGATCAACACGATCCTGTTCCTGGAAGACCTGGGCTTTTGCCCCAAGGGCGAAGGCGGCCGGTTCGTCAGCAGCGGGGCCATCGCGCCGGGCGGCAGCCTGCCGGTTAACACCAACGGGGGAGGCCTGTCGTGCTGCCACCCCGGCATGTACGGGCTGTTCGCCATTATCGAAGCCGCGTGCCAGATCCGGGGCGACGCGGCGAACCAGCTGCCCGATGTGAACATCGCCCTTGCCCACGGTAACGGTGGCACGCTGTCCAGCCAGGCGACCGTGGTGCTGGGCAGCATGGCCACCTTGTGACCCATCCGGCGGCATCGGGCCGACGATGCCGGTCAGGCCCGCAGCCAGTCCTCGATCATCGGGCGGATCGCCTCGCCCACCAGTTCCAGCACCGGACCATCCCCGTGGACCATGTAGGCCATCTGGCCATAGCGGTGTTTGGGCGATGCGCCGGCCGCAAGCAGACGCCAGCCCTCCGCCATCAAACTTTCCACGTGCGCGCCGACATCGTCGGTCCACGCTCCGACATGCGCGGGAGATACGCCGCGCAGCACATCGTACGCGCCCCCGGGCACCGCCTGGATAAGCTCGATATGGATCGGGCCTTGCCGCGAGTAGGTAACCTGCAGGTGCGCTTGCGACCAACCAACGTCCGGCAGCCATACCCGCAGCGGATCGAACGTACGCACCGGCGCCCAATCGACACCAAGCGCCGTGCTCAACTGCGCCATGGATGCGTGAATATCATCAACGATCAGCCCATGATGATACAGCTTTTCAAACGATCTCAATCGGCATCCTTTCAAAATTATGTTTTCGACGAGAGAACGATCAACGGGAGAGAACCATGACGCATGGTCTTGTCATCGAAAAACGCGGTGCGATCTGTCTTTTGACGATTGATCGCGAACCCGCCCGTAACGCGCTGGATGCGCCCACATCCCGCGCCATGGACGCGGCGATCACTGCAGCGGAGGCGGACCCGTCGGTCGGCGCCGTGATCGTCACCGGCACTGGCGATCGCGCCTTTTGTTCTGGGATGGACCTCAAGGAAGCGGAACAGATCGGCGCGGGCCATGGCCTGATACCGGGGCGCGGCTTTGGCGGGATTACCGAGCGCAAGCGCAGCAAGCCGCTGATTGCCGCTGTGAACGGCGCGGCGGTCGCCGGCGGTTTCGAGATCATGATGGCGTGCGACATGGTCTTTGCCGCCGACCACGCGATGATGGGCGTCAGCGAAGTGAAACGCGGCTTGTTCGCCTTTGCCGGCGGCATCCAGCGCCTGGCCGCGCAGGTCCCGCGCGCCACCGCGCTGGCGATGATCTTGACCGGTGAACTGCTGCCCGCGCGCCGCCTTTACGAACTGGGGGTGGTGACCGAAGTGGTACCGGCGGACCGCCTGCTCACCCGGGCGATCGCCGTGACCGAAGCGATGTTGGCGAACAGCTGGCAGGCCATCCGCGACGGGCGCGCGTTGTACGAATTGTCCACCGGGATGGATATCGACCAGGCACTGGCGGTTGGCAATGCATGGGGCAAGGCAACGCTGGATAGCGCGGACAGCCGCGAAGGCATCGCCGCGTACGCAAACAAGCGAGATGCGCAATTCGGCGACGGACCGACCGCCCCGCCAACCAGCTGATGAAATTACAATCACTGTTGACTGTTTTATCGCGGCGGGGGTAGGATCGCAAGCATCACGTCGACAGAATCAAACAGACATGAATGTTTTTTGATTCTGTCGCCGCCGCTCCGCAAATGGATGCGGCAGGCAAGGGAGAGAAGGCCGATGCTGGATCTGGTTACAGATCAAAAGCCCGAAAACGATTTCGCGCGCATGGATTATGAGCGCGATCGTACAGGCCCGCCCGAGGGCTTTCCCAAGCTGCCGGACATCCCCGGCACCCGCTACACCGATCCCGAATTCCTGCGCCTCGAAAAGGAGATGATGTGGGACAAGGCGTGGCTCTATGCGGGCCATACCGATCAATTGCCGAACAACGGCTCGTGGTTCCTGACCCGCAATTCGGGCGTGCCGATCATCGTCGCGCGCAATCTGCAGGGCGAGGTCAAGGCCTTCTACAACACCTGCCAGCATCGCGGCGCGCCATTGGTTACCGAGGAAGCCGGCGAAGGACGCGGCTTCGTGTGCGGCTATCACGGCTGGAGCTACACCCTCGACGGTAAGCTGACGGCGGTGCGCGACAAACGCGATTTCGTCGATTTCGACATGTCCTGCCGTTCGCTGGTGCAGGTGCGCTGCGAACTGCTGGGCTCGCTGATCTTCATCAACCGCGACCCCGATGCCCAGACGCTGATCGAACATATCGGCCCGATGGCTGAGCAGCTCAAGCAGTTCGAGCTGGATACCTTGCGCCTGGTCGACAGCCGCAGCTACGAAGTCGACTGCAACGTGAAAGTTCTGCTCGACGCGTTTCTGGAGGTGTATCACCTGAAGTCGATCCACATCAATACGGTGGACCGGTTCCTCGATCATCGCTCGATGATCGTCACGCTCTGGCCCGGTGGCCACAGCCGCATGGCGACGCCAAACCGTCGGCCTGACTGGGTGGACCCCGGCACCGTGGGTATGCCGCAGATCGCGTCGATCACCGAATTTCCGGCGAAAAACAACGTCAGCTACCAGATCTATCCCAACTTCATCATGCCCCCGGCCCCAACCGGCATCCCGATCCTGCAGTTCTGGCCCATCGGCACGAAGCGCACACGCGTGGTGTCCAGCTGGCTGGCCCCAGACCATGATCCCGAAAATCCCCATCCGCTGTGGCCGACCCGACTGAACAACTGGGAACGGATCCTTTATGAGGATCTGCAGTACGCGCCTCAGATCCAGGAATCCCTGGAAAGCCCTGGCTTCAAGGGGATGCCGCTCAATTATCAGGAGCGACGCATCTACCACTGGCACGAGGAACTGGACCGTCGCATTGGCCTCAACCGGGTGCCGGAACACGCCCGAGTCGAACAGGTGCTGGGCGATCGCTGGGTCCAGCAGGACTGATTATTTCATGGCGGTGTGCGCGATTTTGCTGCGCGCCGCCTGATCCACGGGAGAAAGATCATGGCCGATCTGGCTGGAAAGATCGCCGTCGTTGCCGGCGCGGCGAACCGGGACAATATGGCCCAGGTGATCGCCCGTCGGCTTGCCGCCGATGGCGCGACCGTGATCGTTGCGGGGCGCAAGGCCGAGGAACTCGAACGGCTGGCGGCGGACATCGGCGGTCTGGCGGTAACCGGATGTGACCTCACCAGTGAAGATGATCTGGCCCGCCTGGGCGAAGCGGCGAAATCGGCTTACGGCGGCGTGGATATCGCCGTGAACGCCACCGGGTGGGGCCTGCTGAAGCCGTTTCTGGAGACGACCAAGGCGGAGATTGAGCGCATGACCGCGCTGCAGTTCACCGGCGCCATCCTGTTTTATCAGGCGATGCTGCGCGTGATGCGCGATGGCGGCTCGTTGATCCAGATTTCATCGGCCACCGCCTCCATCATGCTGGAAGATCATGCTGCCTACATGGGCACCAAGGCTGGAGCCGATCACGTGATCCGCTGTGTCGCCAATGAATTTGGCCACAGGGGCATTCGCGCAAATTCGGTCGCACCCGGCTTTACGGCCACGCCCATGACGGAAAAAGCCGCCAGAAACAGCGCGATCATCGAAACGTTCGAAAAGGAATATCCGCTCGGGCGGGTGGGCACCAGCGACGATATCGCAGAGGCCGTGGCCTGGCTGGCGAGCGACGCCTGTTTCATGACCGGCCAGGTGCTGCAGGTGAACGGCGGTCTCACCCTGCGCCGCAACCCCACCAATGCCGAGATCGTTAAGGCGGTGAAGGCCGCGCGCGAGACGGCATGATCCGCGGCGTCCATCACCTGGCCATTTCGACGCCGGACCTTGAACGGTTCATCGACCACTATCAGCGCTGGTTCGGGTTCGAACTGGCGGGCGCGCCCGGTGGCTGGGAGCCCGGCAACCAGCGCATCGACCAGATGGTGGGCCTTGAAAACAGCAGCGCGCGCTATGCGATGATCCGTCTCGGCAATCTGCATATCGAGGTGTTTCAATACACCAGCAACGATCCCCAGACCGTCCATCCCCGAATGTGCGACCGTGGCATCACGCACTTGTGCCTCTATTGCGATGATGTTTTCGCCGAGTACGAACGCCTCGCCGCGCTGGGCATGGTGTTCAACGGTCCACCCGGGGGATCGGCGGCCACGCGGGCCACGTATGGCCGGGACTGCGACGGCAACGTGGTCGAATTGCTGCAGATAGTTGACCCTTCTTGCGGTTTCGGTTTCGAAAATCTGGGTGCCCCCTGCTAAGCCCACGCCGCAGGACGCGATACCAAGTTATGGACACCCGATTTGATAGATGAAAACCCGTTCGTCGATGATCCCGAAACTGAGCGCCGCCTGGGCTACGCGTTCGATGAAATTGCGCCTGACCATTTTCGCGTACAGCCGGTCCCCAGCAGCCTGTTGCGGCTTTACGGCGGGATGGCGCTTTCGCAATGCTTGGCCGCCGCACGCCTTACGGTGCCGCAGGACAAGACAGCGCACAGTCTGCATGCGTACTTCCTCAAGCCCGGCCTGATCGACCGCCCGCTTGAGATGCAGGTCACCCGCGAAAGCGACGGACGCTCGTTCGCAAATCGCATGGTGCGCATGACGCAGGACGGCGTCCCGATCATCAACATGATGGCATCGTTCAAGGCGCCGGAGCAGGCAGGGCGGCACGGCATGCCGATGCCCGACGTGCCCGCGCCTGAAGAGTTGACGAGCCTGGACGAACTGGTCGCGAACTACGGGGATCGTCTGCCCGAGCGTCACCGCCCGTTCTGGCGTCGGCGCCAGCAGGTGGACTGGCGTCCAGTCGGCTTTTTTTCGTTCGATGAACGCACGCCGCGTCCCGCTACACGCGCCTTGTGGTTCCGGTTCAACGGCATTGTCGACGGGCCCCTGGACGTGCATCAGCGCCTGCTGGTCTACGCATCGGACCTGCACATCTTCCACACCGCGCTTGGGCCATTGGGTATCGGTTGGGCGAACGACTTCCTGCAAAGCAGCAGCCTCGATCACGCCGTGTGGTTCCATGATGAATTCCGGGCGGACGAATGGATGCTCTATGCGCTGGACAGTCCGGCCTCCACCGATGCCTTGGCCTTGGGCAGAGGCAACATCTATCGCCGCGATGGCACGCTTGTCGCCACGGTCAGCCAGCAAGGGCTGGCCCGCGTGCTGAACGAAAAACGCGAAGGAAGATTGTGAGCGCGCCCTTTACCCCCGCCAAGCCCAGCCGGACGTTCGAAGATCTTGTGCTCGGCGAATTCCGCCAGTCAGCGCCGCGTACGGTAACGCTGGACGAGATGCTGGAATTTGCCCGCAAGTACGACCCCCAGTGGTTCCACACCAACCCCGAGAGCGCGCGCGATTCCGTATTTGGCGAAGTGGTCGCCAGCGGCATCTTCGTGCTGGCGCTGTGGCGGCAGATGGATCACGAGATCAATTGGGACATCGATTGGGTCTGCGGCGTGGGCTGGGATGAGCTGCGCCTCAAGCGGGCCATCCGTGCAGGAGACACTATCCACGTCACCAGTGAGATCGTGAGCCTGGAACCGTCAAGATCCCGCGCCGATCGCGGCACTGCCAAGACCCGCTATGCAGTGGTGCTGGCGGACGGAACCGAGGCGGTCACGTTCACCAGCATCAATCTGGTCTACACCCGCAACGCGCGCGATAGCATGGCCGGAACCGCCGCCTAGCGCACGCGCTGATGCCTCCCACTTAGATTGCGCTATCGTTTTGAACAACCGTGGGCGGCAGGCGTGTGCTACCACCGTCGGCAAGCCATCCGCCATCGGCGACCAACTCGGTGCCGGTGACGAAACTTGCATCGTCGCTGGCCAAAAAGGCGATGCAGGCCGCCATCTCGTCGGCGGTTCCCATCCGCCCGACAGGCTGCAGCGCATCCATCGCACTGCGCGCTGCCTCACGATCGGGTGACGCTGACAAGCGCCGCTCGTGGATAGGCGTGTCGATCGCTCCGGGGTGCAGCGAATTGCAACGGATGCCGCGATACGCGCTGGCACAGCGCACCGCGACCGACTTGGTAAGAAGGCGCACGCCCCCCTTAGTGGCATTGTAAGCCGGTGTCTGCGCCATGCCGATAAACCCCGCCATCGACGATATGTTGATAATCGAGCCGCTCGGTCCGCCCGGATTGTCGCGCATCGCCAGCACGCCATGCTTGCAGCCCAGCATCGTGCCGGTCAGGTTGACGGCGAGCATGGTGTTCCAGTGCTCCAGGGTAACCTCTTCGATCGGCTGCGCCCCGGTGATACCAGCATTGTTGACCAGGATGTCGAGCCTGCCAAACCGCTGGAGCGTTGCTTCCACCACCGTGATCCATTGCGCCTCGTCGCGAACGTCGTGAACCAGGCACAAGGCGGCACCCGAGGCCCCGTGCCTTTGAGCCGCCAGATCGGTGGAGACGACCTGTGCACCCTCTTGCGCGAGCCTTTGCACGGTGGCGCTGCCGATACCCGATGCGCCGCCCGTCACGATGGCGACCCGTCCTTGGAGCCTTCGCATGCTGTTCTCCCGATATTTTCTGACCACCGGGTATCGATATGCACTTTATAAGGCAACGCGCTTACCTGAAATGTCCGCAAAAATCGTGGGAATGCGTTTCAGTGCTTGCCGCAGGATGCGGAAGAGGACGCGGATACACTAAATTTATCGGGAAAAACCTGATCGGACATGCCCCAATTCGGGCCGCACGCGGTGGGTCAAGAAACAGACCCGGAGTGACATCAAAGCGAAGATTAGCCCTTTATTTGTAAGGCGAATGATCTAATAATATCGACACAAAGAAAAACCAGGAGAGAACCCCATGGCCGATGTCAGCGCGCGGGAGCGGCTCGAATCATTCAGCCTGCTCGACCCGATGACGCAAAGCGACCCTTTCGCGATGTACGAGGCCATGCAGGATGCGCCGGGCATCTACCGGATGCCGGAAACGGGCTTTTACATCGTGTCGCGCTATGCAGATTTGCGCGCCGTGCTGACTGACCCGGCCACGTATTCCAACAAAGTCGATCGCGCTTCGCTTCAGGGGCCTGAGAATGCTGCAAAGCTGCGTACCTACATGGAAGCGCGCGGATGGCCGCATATTGCCACGCTGCAACGGACCGACGCACCGGACCATGCCCGCTATCGCAAACTGGTAGACCGCGTGTTCACGGTTAGCCGGGTGCGCGAAATGGGCCCGCACATCGAGGAGACCGCGCATCGCCTGATCGACCGATTCGTCGATAAAGGCGAGTGTGAGTTCATCAGCGAATACGCAATGCTGCTGCCCGGCACTATCCTGGCCGAGGAAATGGGCCTGCCGTCCGACCAGGTGGCGACCTTCAAAAAATGGGCGGATGCGATGCTTGCGCCCGCATCCTACGTGATGACTGAGGAAGAATTGCTGCGCAATGCGGACATCGAACTGGAGGCGCAGCATCACCTTGCAAGTCTGTTCGAGGAACGGCGCGTCCACCCGATCGGCGACTGGATCTCTGCGCTTGCGAACGCTCATGGCGAGAATGAAGAACCGCTGTCGATGGCGGAATTGCAGAGCATTATGAGTCAGTTGATCGGCGGCGGTTTCGAATCGACGATGACGGCAATCGGCCATGCGCTGATGCAATTGATCAATCATCCCAATCAGATGGCGCGGCTTCGCGAAAACCCCTCCCGGGTCAAGAATTTCGTCGAGGAGGTCATCCGTTTCGAAAGCCCGACCCAAGGCCTGCGCCGTCGCACCACCCGCGATGTGGAGTTGAGCGGCACGCTGATCCCCAAGGATTCCGTTGTCATCGTGCGCTATGGTGCCGCCAATCGCGATGCCGCGAAATTCGCATGCCCGCATGCGTTTGACATGGATCGCAGCAATGCGGGCTTGCACCTGGCATTCGGCGCTGGCACGCATTTCTGCGTGGGGGCGGTGCTGGCCAGGCAGGAAATCGCCACCGGCATTCTGGCGATCCTCGAAAGACTGGATGACATCTCCCTCGCTCGCCCGCTGACCGAGCCGATCCATCGCGCCAACTTCCTTACCCTGCCCCTGCGCGAATTGCCCATTCGTTTTCGCGCTCGCTGAAAGCACGCACGCATGATCCGCAAGGAAGAGCACATCGAACTGTTCGTTGTGACCAAAGGCCACGCATTCTCTCGCGACAAGCTGGAAGCGATGCTGCGGGCGGTTGGGTGCGAGCCGACGATGGTCGATCAACCGGCCGCGACTGTCCTGCTCAATCCCGAACATATGCGCCGGTATGACGCCATCTTGTTTTACGACATGCCGGGCCTGGATTTTCGCGCGCCCGTTGCCCAGCGCCCCGCCTTTGTAGAGCCGCCAGCCTGTTTCACCGCTGGCTTCGAGGCGCTGATGCACGAAGGCAAAGGCATGGTGATGCTGCACCATGCGATCGCCGGATGGCCTGCCTGGCCGCCGTACGCCAGAGCCATAGGCGGGCAGTTTCTGTACCGGGACGCGGTGATCGAAGGCAAGCCGCGCGCGAGTTCAGGGTATCTTGGCGACGTTGCCTACACCGCTCGTATTGCCGATCCGACGCATCCGGTGACGGCTGGACTGCCGAATCGCATCGCGCTGGTGGACGAGTTGTACGCGCAGCACGTGTTCGACGATCCTGCCATTCACCCCCTACTCTATCTCGAAACCGATATTACCCCGGAACGCTTTTATTCGGCGCGCCGCGCGGTTCAGCGGCTTGCTGACGGTAAGGGTGAGCCGTGGCCCGCGGCAGGCGCCAATCGTGTGCTGGCATGGGCCAAGCCCGCCGGCAACAGCCCGCTGGTGTACATCCAGCCCGGTGACAGCGAAGCAACCTATGCGAACGCGCAGTACAGGCAGTTGTTGGGCAACGCACTGCGCTGGGTCAGCGGCCCGGATGCGCAAAACTGGGTGCAGGCGAGAATAGCAGTTTGAGTAAGCGCTTTGCTTACAAAACTTCAGAGATCGCTTCGCGATGACTGTAACGTCCCTTCAAAAGCGCGGGCCTGATCTGAAATAGCAAGATTTTTTGTGGACCTTAAAAAAGTCAGTTGCCTTAATTTTATAACGGGGTAGATTTCAGATCGACCGCAACAAGCGACATAATCGCAGCGGATCGCACCAGCGCAAAAAGCGCGGAAAACGTTCGTCGAGGGGATCTTCTGAAATGCACTCCGATATTCGCACATCGCAGATTCAGCGCGCCATTCTACTCGCAGGCACCGCCCTGTTGGGCGCAGCATTTCCAGCAGGGTCCGCATTCGCGCAGACCGCTGCCCCGCAGGTTTCCGAAGAGCCGGTGCCTGCAGGCGATATCGTCGTCACCGCGCGTCGCCGTGCGGAGTCTGCCCAGGAAGTCCCCGTCGCCGTGACGGTGTTCTCCGCGCAGGAGATTGCCCGGCGCGATCTCACCAGCCTTGAGCGGATCGCCGCAGCCACCCCCCAGCTTGTGATCGGGCGCAATGTTTCGGGCTCAGGCGCGCAGCTTACATTGCGCGGCATCGGCTCCAACTCTTTGTCGATCGGGGTTGAGCAGTCCGTCGCCGTGATCGTCGATGGCGTCTATTACGGCCAGGGTCGCACCATCAACGAAGGTTTCTTCGACCTGGCCTCGATGGAAATTCTCAAAGGCCCGCAATCGCTGTTCTTCGGCAAGAACGCCACCGCCGGTGTGATCTCCATCACCACCGCCAACCCAACCGATCATCTGACTGCGCAAATACGCAGCGGGTATGAGTTCAACGCGCACAAGGTCTATAGCGAAGGCTACATCTCCGGCCCGATCAGCGACACCGTCGGATTTCGCCTTGCCGTGCGGGGATCGAAGGATTTCGGATCGCTGTTCGACAACCGCGCGGGCAACATAATCTACAATACGCGCGACACGCCCACCGCCGGCACGATTGCGCCCAACACCGCGCATGTCGCCCCTCCCAGCCAATCCGGTCCGCGTGAACGCGACATCCTTGTCCGCGGCACGCTGCGCTGGGAAGCGACCGACAACCTGACCGCTACGATCAAGGCCAACTTCGGCCTGAACAAGACGCGGGGCGGCGCTTGGAACTACAACATCTTCGCCTGCGATGGCGGCACTAGCACCACCACGCCCGGGGTTGCCTGCACGCCCGGTTTCTACAACCGGATGAATGATCTGCCCAAGGATATCGCCGATCAGACCGCGCTCGTGAGAGACTATAACTTCAACGATTACCGGTCCTGGGGCACCACCGGCAATATCGACTATCAGTTGGGCAAGCTGGCGATCACGTCGGTTACCAACTACAATTTCAACCGCAACCACTGGACTGCTGACATCGATTATCAGTCCTCGCCGACCGTGAACATCTGGGGCGGCGAAGTCAGCCGGTGGCGCGCGTTCAGCCAGGAACTTCGCGCGTTGTCGCAGTTCGATGGGCCGATCAACTTCCTGTTGGGCGGCTACTATCAGAACACGAAGCGCACGTTCGACCAGGTGGTGATCAACGCCAACTCCGAAAACAGCGCCGCGCCGCAGGGCTATCGCTACGTTCAGTACGCCAAGCAATCGACGACGAACGGCGAGACGCTATCGGGCTACGGCCAGGTGATCTGGAAGGTCGTGCCCCAGGTCGAAGTGACGGGCGGCGTGCGCTATATTCACGAAACCAAGGACAGTTCGTTCTTCCAGCCTTATGCGAACCCGCGCTTTGCCGGAATCAACTATGACGTGACCCGGCGGCTGGTTGCCAACCAGACGTTCAACAACTGGTCTCCCGAAGCAACGGTGGCCTGGAAAGTCACGCCCGACATCAACATCTACGGTGCGTACAAAACGGCCTACAAGTCCGGCGGCTTTTCCAACAGTTCGATCCTGACGCCGCTGACATCGGCGGACTTCTTCACGTTCGACCCGGAAAAGGCGAGAGGGTTCGAAGGCGGTATCAAGACCATGCTGTTCGACCGCCAGCTGCGCCTGAACGTCAGCCTCTACAACTTCAAATACACCGACCTTCAGGTCACGTATCTGGATTCCGCGGCTCTGAGCTACAACTCGGTGAACGCCGGGTCCGCGCGCACACGCGGCGTCGAGGTTGAGTTCGACTATGCGCCGCACGGGTTGGCCGGATTTGGGATCAACGGATCGATCAACTACAACAAGGCCGATTACGGCAACGGCATCGCGCCGTGCTATGGCGGTCAATCGCTGGCTAACGGCTGTACGCCGGGCCTGCTGGTGGCGCCGATCCCCGCCACCGCGACCACGCCGGCACGTCCCGGCACACCCGGCCAGAACCTTGACGGCGTACCAACGTTCGCCGCACCGCGCTGGACCGCGACGCTGGGCATGAAGTACGACACCAGCGTTGGCGAAAACCTGACCGCCGGGTTCGGGATCGACAGCCGGTACAGCTCCAGCTACCTCACATCAGCCTTCGGTTCGCCGCTGTCGCGCCAGGGATCGTACATCAACCTTGATGCACAGATCCACATTCGCACCGCAGACGAGCGTTGGGAACTGGCACTGCTGGGCAAGAACCTCACAAATCGCTTCGTCGTAACCGGCGTCACCGATGCATCGGGGTCGGGCCTTGGCACCGGCACCAACAACAGCCGGATTGCGGACCAGGCCGGCTTTGGCGCCATGCCGCGGACCGTGGCGCTGCAGTTGACGTGGCGCATGCCCTGATCGGCGCGCCAAGCCCCATCGGTTCATTCACGGAGACATTCTTGCCCCACACCGCCCCCCTCCCCCCTGTCGCGATGACACCCGATCCGATGACGGTCGGGGGGGCGCTGGTACGTGCCGCCGAACGCTTCGCCGACCGCCCGGCGCTGGTCTATGACGGGCGGGAAGCGACATACGCGCAGCTACTGGATGAAGTCGTCCAGCGCGCGCGGGGCCTGATTGGTCTGGGCGTGAAGGCCGGAGACCATGTAGGCATTCTGGCGCCCAACTGCTGGGACTACGTGGTCCTCTACTATGCGATACAGATGGTAGGCGGTTGCGCCGTGCTGCTCAACGCGCGCTACCGGCCTGACGATCTGGCTTACGTCATCCCCAAGTCGCAGATCAGCGTGTTGCTGGTCGGCGGCCATGCCTGGCAGTTCTGTGATTATCGTCCGATGCTGGCCGAGGTCTTTCCCGAACTGGCGACATGGAGTGGCGGCGACTTGCATGTCGCAGCCGCGCCCGCCTTGCGCCTGGTGGTGGAACTGGGTGACGATCGGCCGGGCAACTGGCCGGGGGCGGCGTTGCTGGATGCGCGCGCACAGAACGTGACGCTCGAGGATGTGTTCGAACGCGCGGTTGCCGTGCGGCCAGACGATATCGGCCTCATCATCTTCAGCTCCGGCACGACGTCCCGGCCCAAGGCGTGCATGCTGACCCACGTTTCCCTTACCCTCATGGGCCAGAGGATGGCAGGCAGCTTCCGCCTCACCGCACAGGACCGCGTGTGGGATCCGCTGCCGCTGTTCCACATGTCCACGATCCTGCCCATGGCCGGATGCCGCGCGACCGGCGCGTGCTTTATCGGCATGAGCCACTTTTCCGCGGACGAAGCCCTGGCGCTTCTGATCGATCGGCGCCCGACGGTACATTACGCAGGTTTTCCGACGATCATCTCCGCGCTCGTCACACATCCGCAGTTCGATCGCTACGACCAGTCAGCGCTGCGGATCAATCACGTCGTTGGGCCGGCAGACCTCATGCGCCGCTATGGTGCGCTGTTTCCAGGCGCGAAGTACGTGAACAGCTATGGCCTTACGGAAGCGACCGGCGTGCCCTGCTACAGCAACATCGATGATCCCGATGACGTGCTGTTCACAACCTCCGGCCCGATCTGCGAGGGCATGGAGGTTGCGATCTTCGCGCAGGATAGCACGATCGTGCCCGATGGCGAGCCTGGAGAAATTCGCGTTCGCGGTTTCGGTGTCTTCGCAGGCTATTTCGATGACGACGACGCAACCGCCGTCGCCGTGGACGCGGATGGATGGCTGCACACAGGCGACCTTGGCCGTATCGGCGCAATGGGGCGCCTCGTGTACGAAGGGCGCCTCAAGGACATGCTTAAGATCGGGGGCGAGAACGTTGCCGCGGTCGAACTGGAAAGCTTCCTGGCAACCCATCCGGCCATCCGCATGGCCCAGGTCGTCGGCGTGCCGGACGAGCGACTTATGGAAGTCGCCGCGGCCTTCATCGAACTGAACCCGGGGGCGCGCATGAGCGAGGAAGACGTCGCCCGCCACTGTGCGGGCCGCATCGCTAGCTACAAGATTCCGCGCTACGTCCGCTTCGTGGAGTCCTGGCCGATGAGCGCGACGAAAGTGCAGAAGTTCGAATTGCTGCGCGGCTTCGAGCCTGATCGCAAGATCGATCCCGCCGCCGTATCCGCCCCCCGGCCATGACGCCCATCCTTCCCGCCGACGCGCCCGTCGATCCGGCAACGATCGACGCGGCGACACCCGCTGGGCGCAGCGGCGAGGAGGAGCGCGGCTCGCTGGCGGGCTGGTATCTGATCTTCGTTCTAACGCTGGCCTACACGTGCAGCTTCATCGACCGGCAGGTGCTCAACCTGCTGGTCGGCCCGATCAAGACCGCGTTCGGACTGGACGATACCCGCCTCAGCCTGCTGCAGGGCATCGCCTTTACCTCTGCCTATGTGATCATGAGCCCGGTGTTCGGGCGCGTCGCCGATGTCGGCAATCGCAAGCGCGTGTTGATGTTCGGCATGATGTTGTGGAGCGTGGGCACGAGCTGCTGCGGACTGGCGCGTAGTTACTGGCAGCTGTTCCTGGCGCGCTTTGGCGTTGGGGGGGCGGAAGCGTGCCTGACGCCCGCCGCTTGGTCGATCATCGCCGATGCGTTTCCGCCCCGCATGATCCCACGCGCCTTCAGCATCTACATGATGGGCCCTTATCTGGGCGGCGGGCTGGCGCTGATCTTTGGCGGCCTGCTGCTCGATGCCGCGCAAGGCTGGCATCTGGCGGGCATCCCGGTGCTGCAATCGATGCAGCCGTGGCAACTGGTCTTCCTGCTTGCCGGCGTACCCGGCCTGGTGATCGCGGCGATGATGACCGTTGTGAAGGAGCCGCTGCGGCGTGCCGCGTCGGCTGCGGCAACGGGGGACGGTGAAGTGCAGCGCATGTCCGGCGCGCAGATCCGTGACACGTTCAGGCGCGGGCGCGGCTTCTACGCCAACTTCTACCTTGGAATGCCGCTTTTCATCATCCCCCTCTATGCTTTTCCGGCCTGGATGCCGACCGTGCTGATCCGCAAGTTCGGCGTCCCGGCGTCTCAGGTCGGCGTGCAATACGGCGTTGCCGTGCTTGTGACCGGATCACTGGGCGTCCTCGTCAGCCCGTGGATCGCGCGTGCGGTTGAGCGGCTTGGGCGGCGCGACAGCCTGCTGGCGGTTGCGCTTGGATGCTGCGTGCTGATGGTGCCGCTCAGCCTCGCCCTGATGTTTGCGAACAGTTATGAGGCGGCGCTATCGATCGCAACCATCGCCAGCATCCTGTACAGCGTGCCGCAGGCGCTATCCTCGTCGGCCCTGCAATTGGTGACGCCCAACCGGATGCGCGGCATCGCCTCGTCGATTTACGTGTTCGTGATCAGCATCGCCGGGCTGGCGTTTGCACCGACGGTGGTCGCGCTTATCACCGACTTCGTGTTCAAGGACGAACGCCGCGTCGGAGATTCGCTGGCGATCACGTGTGCTGCTGCGGCGGCTGCGGGGACGATCTTTCTCGCCCGCGCCCTGCCCCACTACCGACGGATGCTGGACAATCCGCTATGACGGGCCAGCAGGTCTGATCAGGTCATCGAACAACGGGGCCTGTCGATGATTATGCGGCGCCGTAAGCGCAACGGTCATCTGCACCAGCGTGTCGTCGACCAGTTCGTCCAGAGAGATGCCCTGGTCGAAATTGGGGAAGCCGCTATCCCGCCGCATCAGCATGTTGAGGAACATCAACTTGCACAAGCCCACGCGCAGGCGCAGTTCCACGGGCGGCACATAGCTGATGCGCTCCGCGATCAGTTGCCGCACGCGCCGCAGCGCCGGCACGGGCACTTCCGGATCGTCGTAAGGATGGCGAATACCCTCGGCGCGCGAACGGGTCAGGTACTGCGCCAGGAACGCGGAATACGGGTGGCGCCCGTTCTCGTCGCTGATCGTCAGATGGGGCAGGCACATGATTTCCAGCAACGTGCGCGCATCGCCCAGCAATCCGGCATCTTCGGCGCGCTCCAGCATCGCCATGCGCAACGGCTCGAACAGGTTGGTGCGATAATCGAAGATCGCATAGACGAGCGCTTCCTTGGTACCGAAGTGGTACTGGACGGCGGTGTTGTTGCCCTGCTCCGCTGCCGCCGCGATCTCTCGCAGCGCCACGCCATCGATGCCCCGGTCAGCGAACAGCTTTTCAGCCGCCTCGATGATTTTCGTGCGCGTGGCGATGGATGTGACGTGGCGTCGCTTCGCAGGCGCGGTGCGGGTCGTGATGTCATGCATACGATAGCCTTAGTGTTCCGCCTGCACGCGTTAGGCAAGCCGTTACTCGGCCCAACGGGCAGCTTCAGGCCCCATATATACTCTTCGGGAGAATGATTATGAACCAAATCACGTCCTCGGTCATCACCGGCGCCGCGCAAGGGATCGGCCGTGCGATCGCCGAAAGACTTGTCGATCTCGGCCACCGCGTCGCGCTGATCGACGTCAACGGCGATGCCGTGCAAACCATGGCAAACGCCATGCCCGGCGCCATCGCCGTGCAATGCGACGTATCGCAGCACGAGAGTGTCGAGGCCTGTGCCCGGCGGATCGCCCAGGAATGGGGCTATGCCGATATCCTCATCAACAACGCGGGAATAAGCCCCAGCCATGGCGGGCGCTCACTAGCGGTGGAGGATACCGACATTGAGGAGTGGCACCGCGTTATCGGGGTTAATCTGACCGGCACTTTCCTGATGTGCCGCGCACTACTGCCGCTAATGAAGCCACGAGGATGGGGCCGCATCGTCAACTTCTCGTCGCAGGGCGGGCGCATGCGCTCGCGCCTGTCCGGTGCACATTACGGGGCGACGAAGGCGGGCGTGATCGGTTTCACCCGCGTGCTGGCAGGGCAGGTCGGCGCGCATGGCATCACTGCCAATTGCATCGCCCCCGGCCGCATCGTCACGCCGCAAAGCGAGAGTTTTGGCGACAAGTCCGGCTATGTCGATGATATACCGGCGGGCCGCTTGGGTGAGACGGACGATATCGTCGCCGCCGTGGAGTACCTGATTTCAAAGCGGGCATCGTTCGTCACCGGCACTGTGCTGGACGTGAACGGCGGGTTCTTCATGCCCTGACCGGGGCCGGGGATCGGCGATGACCGGCACCCGCGCCATAAAGCGCGGATGCCGGGTCACCCCCTCATGGCCGGGTAATCTTCTAACGCCGCTGGTCGAAACGGCGGCCCAACATGGCACCCGCGATATTGGTTTTCTGGATGTCGATCGCGCCGCCGGCAATGCCCCAACCCCAGCTGTCACGCAGGCGGCGCTCCATCGGGAAGTCCTTGGAGTATCCGTAGGCACCCATCAACTGCAGCGCGTCGCCAGTCACTTCGCGGGCGATGGTGTTGGCAAAGCACTTGCCGGTGGAGCTGTGCAGAACGGATGGCAGGCCATCTTCCGCCAGCGAGGCCGCGCGCCAGATCAGCAACCGGGCCGCTTCCACCTTCATCTGCATCTCCGCCAGCTTGATCTGCACGGCCTGAAATTCGACGATCGCCTTGCCGAACTGCTTGCGCTCCTGAACATAGGCGCTCACATCTTCCAGCGCGCCGGAGGCCTGCGCCAGAGACATCGTGGCGTTGCCGCACCGCTCCAGGTCGAACGCTTCCATCAGCTTCTTGAAGCCGCCGCCGGCATGCACGATCACGTTGTCGAGCGGCACTTCGCAATCATCGAAGTTGAGATCGGAGGACGGTATGCCGCGAAAGCCCATCAACTGCTCGTTGGGTCCGAAAGACAGGCCCGGCGCATCCTTCTCGACCAGCACCGCGCCGATGCCCTTGGCGCCCGGTTCGTCGGACAGGCGGCAGTACACCACATAGGCATCGGAATGGCCACCGCCAGAGCACCACCGCTTGGTGCCGTTGATGATCACCTTGTCGCCCGTGATCACGCCCTTGGTCTTGAGATCGGTCAACGCGCTGCCCGCATCCGGCTCGGACATGGACACCGCCACCACCATATCGCCGGAGCAGACAGCCGGCACCACCCGCTTCTTCAGCGCGTCCGATGCAAAATGTTCGATGGCGCGCACCGGCCCCACCGAGCTTTCGAAAATCGGGAAGCCCACCGCGGACGAGATCTTGCCGAACTCTTCCAGCACGATCAGCGCCTCGATGTTGCCCAGGCCAAGGCCACCAAGTTCGCTGGACACGTTGATGCCCAGAAAACCCATCTCCGCGTAGCGCTTTAGCAGCGCCCGGCTTGGCGGCTTGTTGTCACGCTCAAGCTCGGCGGCGATGGCGGGAAGCTCGGCGCGGGCGAACTGACGCGCTGCGTCCTGCAGCTGCAACTGATCTTCGGTGAGCTTGAAGTTCATCGATTGTCGTCTTTCAAAGCAAGTGAGGATGTTCGAGCAGGCTTGCGAGCGCTGCCATAAAGCGCCCGGCATCCGCGCCGTCGATCGCACGGTGATCGCAGGACAGCGACACGTGAAGAACCGGCACGATCCTGATCGCCCCGTCATCGTCGATGGGCTCGGGCCGCGCGGTGCCGACCGCAAGGATTGCGCCTTGCGGCGGGTTGATGATCGCATCGAACTGTTCAACGCCGAAGCCGCCAAGGTTGGACAGCGAAAAACTGCCGCCGGCAAATTCCTCCGGCTTCAGCTTGCCGCTGCGGGCGCGCTGGGCAAGGCCCTTCATGACGGTGCCGATCGCGCCAACGGACAAGCTATCCGCGCCGAACACGATCGGCGTTACCAGGCCACGCTCGGTCGCCACGGCAACGGAAATGTCCGCCGATCCGAACCGATGGATGTCGGTGCCGTGCACTTGCACGTTGACCGCCGGCACTTCCAGCAGGGCCAGAGCGGTGGCCTTGACGATGTAATCGTTGATGCTGGGCCTGTCGCCGGTGACGGCGGACCGCAAGGCCATCAGCCTGTCGGCCCGCACGCGGCGGCGCACGTAAAAGTGGGGGATCTGCTGCTTCGATTCGGTGAGCCGGCGCGCGATGGTGCGGCGCATCGACGACATCGGCATCACATCGACGTCGCCAGACGAAGTCGCGGGTGGCGGGGCTGCCGAGGCCAGCGCCGCCTTCGGCTCCGGGGCTGGCGCGGGCGCGGGCGGCGCCGCCTGTTGCACCAATGCCAGCACGTCATCCCGGCGGACTTTGCCCCGCGGCCCGGTGCCGGTGATCGTTTCAAGCTTGAGGCCATGCAGGCCGGCAAGCCGGCGCGCCACCGGCGTCGAAAGAACCGGACTGTCCGGCGTTGCTGCGAAAGCGCCGATCAGGTGAGGCTTTGCTTCAGGGCGCGCCGCCTGATGGATGTCCTGGGCGAAAATCCGTCCGCCGCGCCCGCTGCCAGTAACGGCGGAAAGATCCACGCCAAGGCGCTGCGCTTCGGCCAAAGCAACCGGGCTGATCGCAATGCCCGGCGGCACCGGTTGCTCGGCCTTGGCCGGGGGTGCCTGATCGGTGGGTTCGGGCGCGCCCGGCGTATCATCGCCATCCGGGCCGAAGCCAGCCTCGGAGGGCCGAAATGCAGCGACGACCGCATCGATCTCGTCAGCACCGGCTTCGCCGCCGTCGCTCAACACCGCCAGCAAAGCGCCCACCGGGTACGTTTCGCCCGGCTTGGCCAAGATGCGCACGAAGCGGCCCGGTTTCTCGGCCTCGACCTCATTGGTGATCTTGTCGGTTTCGATCAGCGTCAACACGGTGCCGCGATCGAAGGGGGCGTTTTCGGCCACCATCCAGTCCGCGATCGTGCCTTCGGCCATTTCGATGCCCCACTTGGGCATGGTGAAGGGGGTGAGTTTGGCCATGCCGGTGCCCTTCAGCGGAACGCAAGGACGCGGCGCACGGCATCCTCGATCTTCTGCGGCGACGGCACCCAGGCGCGTTCGAGGTTGCGAGCGAACGGGATCGGGCTGTGGGGCGCGGTCACCATCGCGGGCGGTGCTTTCAGGCTGGTGAAGGCACGCTCCGTCACCATCGCCGCGATGTCTGCAGCAAGGCTGCAGCGCGGCGGGCTTTCGTCAACGACCACGAGCCGGCCGGTCTGCTCCACGGATTCGAGGATCGCGTCTTCATCCAGCGGACTGGTGGTGCGCAGATCCAGCAAGTCCATGCCGATACCGTCAGCTGCCAGCTTGTCCGCCGCTTTTTCCGAGAAACTGACCATGCGCCCGCAGGCAACGACGGTCACGTCCCCGCCTTCGCGCACGACGCGCGCTTCGCCGAAGCGCTGGCGGTGATCCCCGTCAGGCACTTCGCCTTTCACGCCGTACAGTGTCTTGTGTTCGAAGAACATCACCGGGTCATCGCCGCGCAGCGCTTCGGTCAGCAGCCCCTTGGCGTCTGCCGGGGTTGTGGGGAGCACCACCTTCAGGCCCGGCATCGCGGTCAGCATGGCATAGACGGACTGGCTGTGCTGGGCCGCCGTCTGCATGCCCGCGCCGTAGACCAGCCGCACCACGGCGGGGCATTTGGTCTTGCCGCCGAACATGTAGCGAAACTTAGCCATCTGGTTCCATATCTGGTCTAGACTGACGCCGACGAAATCAGCGAACATCAGCTCCGCGACCGGCCGTTTGCCCGAAAGCGCCGCACCTGCCGCCGCGCCGATGATCGCGCTTTCGCTGATGGGCGTGTCGATCACGCGTTCGGGGCCGAACTTCTTCCACAGCCCCGGACTGGTGCCCCAGATCCCGCCGATCGCTTCGGGACCGCCGGCAGTGCCGTTGCCGCCCACCACATCCTCGCCCAACAGGATGATGTCAGAATCGCGCTCCATTTCCGCGTGCAACGTCGAGACGATCGCCTCGCGGATGTTCATGATGGCCATCTGCGATCCTTCAGTAATATTCGACGTAGACGTCGTCAGCGACGGTCGCCGGGTCGGGCTGCGCGTCGGCACGCGCCTCGGCAACGGCCTCGTCGATCAGGGCCATGACCTGCGCGTCAACGCCGTCCAGATCCTCGTCGGTAAGCAGCGCTGCACCGGTAACGCGGGCTCGGAACGCCTTGAGGCAATCCCGCTCCGCCCGGATGCGATCCAGTTCACCCTTGCCGCGATAGCGTTGCGGATCACCCTCGAAGTGGCCATAATACCGCTCGGTATCCAGCTCGATCGCCGCCGGGCCATTGCCTGCGCGGACATACTCGAGAAGCTCCGCAAACGCCGCGTAGGTTTCGAAGAAATCGCAGCCATTGGCGCGCCACGCCTTCATCCCGAAAGCCTCGGCGCGGCTGGCGATGTCCTGGTTGGTGCCCACGGCATAGGCATCGCCGGTGTGTTCGGAATAGTGGTTGTTTTCGAACACGAAAATCGCGGGTACCTTGGTGACGACCGCCAGGTTCATCGCCTCGAAGGTAGTGCCCTGGTTGCATGCACCGTCCCCGGAAAAGGCGATGCCGACCCGGCCCTTGCCATCCATTCGCGCCGCAATCGCCGCGCCTACCGCCTGGGGCGCACCGCCGCCCACGATGCCGTTGGCGCCGAGCATGCCCACGTCGAGATCGGCGATATGCATGGAGCCTGCCCTGCCCTTGCACAAACCGCCTTCCCGCCCGTAGATCTCCTTCATCATGCCTTTCACATCGCAGCCCTTGGCGATGCAATGGCCGTGGCCGCGATGGGTGGAGACGATCTTGTCTTCCACCGTCAACTGATCGCAGATGCCCACGGCAACCGCTTCCTGGCCGGCATAAAGGTGGGTGAAGCCACCGATTTCCCCGGTCTTGATTTCTTCGTGCAGGCGCTGCTCGAATTCGCGGATGATCTTCATCCGGCCATAGGCGCCCAGCAGCTCATCGCGGTTCAGTTGCATCCGCGCTTTCCTCTCAATGGCATTACAGGTCGGTCGGCTGCTTGCCGTCGGCGTAGATGTAATCGTCCAGAACCTTGTGGAAGTGGCGGATGCGCAGTTCCTGATCGCCGATCCACAGGCCCGGATAGAAGTCGGACTTCATGCCCGTCTGCACCGTCGGCAGGTTGAACGCGTCCTGGTCGAGCACTTGGCCGATCGATTTGTCGCCATGCTTGAAGGTCTGGTGACGGACCCGCTCGGGCCATTCCTCGCCTTCGGGCACCAGCTCGAACATCCAGATGTCGTAATACATCTTGTTCGGATCGGTGGCGTGCGGACGCTGCCGGAACAGCATAATGTCATCCGAATGTACATTCACCGATACGTTCGGGAAGATCGTATAGTGATAGTCGTCCGTGAGTTGCTCGTCGTTCAGCTCGGAATAATCCTTGCCTTGCGCGGCACCGTGTTCGCGCTTGAACAGCTGCACGTCGCGCCGGATGTCGGACACGCGGCCTTCATACTCGGCCGGGTCCATCCCGGCATGCACCATGATCTCCTGGATCGCGGGGGGGATCTGGCTGGGCATGGCGACGCGCGGCGACACCGCCGCGAAGGGAATCAGGTAGCGGTTATGCTTGCCGAAGCAGTCGATCTGGACGTTGACGTCATCCAGATACCACTTGAGCTGCGGGTGGATGCCCTGCACGTGGTAGGTTTCGCTGAATGCATCGACCGATGCCTTCCAGTTGCAGTCCCACTCCACCGTAACGTCGCGTTTCCATGCCATCCGTTCGGGATGATACGGTTCGAGATGACGCTTGAGGGGATCGATGAAATCCTCGAACGGCTCGACATTGGGGTCGAGCGAGAACCACACGAAGCTGTTCCATTCGACGCATGGTAGTGCGGTGAGGGTCATCCCCGGAGGGCCGCCCTGATGGAAGGTGCACAGGTCCGGGATATGATCGAGCTTGCCGTCCAGGCCGTATGTCCAGTGGTGGTACATGCACTGGAAACTCTCGGCGTTGCCGCGCCCTTCGGGACGCAGGCGGTTGCCGCGATGGAGGCACACGTTGGGGAAGGCACGGATGGAGCCATCGGCCTGCCGCACGATCAGCACGGATTCCTTGCCGATGTCAGTGCAGATGTAATCGCCGGGTTCGTTCAGGTCGTCGCCGCGGCCGCCCAGCAGCCACACCTTGGTCCACACCCGCTCCCATTCCAGCTTCATGAACTCCGGCGAATAGTAACGCGCCGCCGGGATGAGCGCGGTGCCCAGTTCCGGGTCCGGGAACCGTTCCACCGGGGTGCCGTTGCCCACGGACTCGGGATCGACGCGGAACACGTCGACGACGCGCTTTACGTCCATCGCCTCCCGGTCCCAGCCCATGACATGCGGTTTCATCAGAACTGGGTCCGGTTGGTGAAGCCCCCGTCAACGACGAGATGCGATCCGTTGCACCAGCTGGCAGCATCGCTCGCCAGAAAGGCGATAGCCTTGGCGACCTCCTCGGGACGGCCAAGGCGGCCCATGGGCTGCTGGCGGAGCTGCGAGGCGTAGAACTTTTCCATCGTCCCCTTGATCATGTCCCAGTTGCCACCTTCGAACTCGATCGGGCCGGGGGACACGACGTTGACGCGAATGCCGTTCTTGCCGTGCCAGAGCGCCAACTGCTTTGCCCAAGTGATGAGGCTGGCCTTCATCGCGTTGTACGGCTGCGGACCGCCCATTGCTTCGGAAACGGAGGTTGTGCCCAGCAGGACAATCGACCCGCGCTGCTGCTCGGTCATCGTCTCGATCACGCCTTCAACGGCGCGCACGACCGCCATCACGTCTGTTTCAAAGGCGTTGTACCAGTACTTCTCGCTGCCCATGCCGCCGCCGGCGGAAGTGAACGGAACGAGGATATCCACCCCGTCCAGCGCCTCGATCGCCCAGCTGATCCACGCCTTGTAATCGTCCGCCTGCTTGGCGTTGACCGCCTTGCCGACCACTTTGGTGCCGTACTTGGACAAGTTGGCAACGGCGTCCTTCACACTGTCTTCGCTGCGCGCGGTGAGCGCAATATCGCATCCTTCGCGCGCCAGAACTTCGGCCACTGAATACCCGATGCCGCGCGCCGCGCCGATGAGGATCGCCTTCTTGCCCGACAGTCCCAGATCCATTGCGATGTTCCCTTGTTCCGTTGCGCCACCTGCGGATTCGCTATCGCGGCACGTCATGTCTTGATCGGGATGTAAGCCCTTCCAGACCGCCTATGCAATAAAAAAGACAAGCACGACTGCCTTTTTTATTTATCCTTTGGCTCCATCCGTCTACTCCAGAGGCCGCTTTAAAGCCGGCAGATCAGGCGGTTTGCAGTTCCGCGATCAGTTCGGAACGCAGACGGAATTTCTGTATCTTCGAGGTCGACATCGGCCACTGCGTCACGAAACGCACATGGCGCGGAACCTTGAAGCTGGCGATGCGGCCCTTGCAATGCGCGATGAGATCCTGCTCGCTGGCGGTTTCCCCGTCGTTCAATTCCACGAATGCAGCGGGGACTTCGGAATAGCGATCATCCGGAAGACTGACGACTTGCGCCAGCTTCACCGCCGGATGGGTCTGCAGCATCGCTTCGATCTCGGCTGCGGCCACGTTCTCGCCGCCGACCTTCATCATGTCCTTGGTTCGACCGTGGAACATCACGTTGCCGTCAGCATCGATCGAGCCGATATCGCCGGTGTAGAACCAACCATCGCGAATGGCCTCGGCGGTCTTCTCCGGCGCATTGTAGTAGCCTTTCAGGACATTCGGTCCGCCAAGCACGATCTCGCCCTGCTCGCCCGCCGCGCAATCCATTCCGGTTTCCGGATCGACAATGCGGACCTGCCAGTCGTCCAGCGGCGTTCCACACCGCCCGGTGCGCACTTCGTAGCTATCGGACAAGCGGCTGGTGGATACCGTTCCGGCTGCTTCGGTAAGGCCATACGTCCCCACCTGGATGGTGTGCGGCATAGCTTCGGCCACGGCCAGCTTGATCCATTCGGGCTGCACCGCGAAGTTGGAGTTCATGATCCGCAACGCGGACAAGTCCGTATCCTTGAAGGTCGGATGGGTGATGAGATCCTGCATGATGGTCACGAAGCTGGGATACGCGATCGTCGCCCCTTCCCCGCCGAGCATGGCGAGGCCCACGCCGGCATCGAAGCGCGGGATGGTCATGTAGACCCCGCCCAGATCCAGGATCATCGTCATCGGCAGGATGCCCGCGATATGGAATATCGGCAACGGCGACCAGACCTTGTCGGCGCTGGTGCATTCATAGCGCACGCCAAGGTTACGGCTGTTGGCGACTTGCGCTTGGTGGCTGATCATCGCCCCCTTGGGGTTCGCTGTGGTGCCCGATGTGTAGAGGATCATCGCCGTATCGAGCGGGTTCACCGCATCTATCCGGGCATCGACATCGCCATCGGCAATCTTTTCGCCCCCGGCAAGCGCCGCCCGGGCCGGAACAAGGTATCCCGCGCACTGGTTGTCCAGACACACGATGCTGCGGAGGCGCGGGGCTTCCGGCAGTGACAACGACCACGGATCGGCGGCATGCTTCAAGGAGGGCAAGGCCGATTCCAGCCGCGCACTGAAATCCAGGCCGTCCGCCACTTTGCCGATGGTGATGATGGTCACAAGGTCCGCATCATTGGCGACGAAGCCCAGTTCGCTGGCCTGGTAGCGCGCGTTCACCGGCACCGCGACCGCGCCGATCATCACGATGCCGTAGAAGGCAGTGATGAAGTCCACGCACGTGGGCAGCAACAGGCCCACGTTATCTCCGGGCTTAACGCCGATCGCGATAAGCGCCTTGGCCCACGCCCGCGCCGCCTGGTCCAATTCGGCGTACGTCAGGCGCTGGTCCGGCATCACGATAGCATCGCTCTGCGCGAACCTCGCCGCCGAGGATCGTATCATCTCGCCCATAGTCAGGATCGGCTGTTCGCCCATGCCCGCTCTCCCATGTCTGTGCTTTGTCCCGCCGCCCGGATTGCCGGGCGCGCGGAGGATCACTTCATTGAGTGACAGCTTACCAAGCAGATCAGAAAACACAATCAGTCATGTATGTTTTGTTTTCGATCTTGGGCAGGCCATCGCGAACAGCAGTCAGGTGGCGCACGGTGTACGAAATTGCACGATGCGCCCATGCTTGCCTAAACAGCGCACGTGGGCGTAAGCGAACGTTCCCTCCTACACGCGTGACAGCATCATTCAGGCGAATCACATGGCCTCATCGCAGACCCGAACCCTTCGTACGACCAGGCCTGCTGCTGCAAAGGCAAAGGCGGCGACGAGCGTGAAAGGATCGGGAAGTACGTTGCAGGCCACCAAGGCCGCCCAGACCCGGGCCCGCCTGATCGACGCGACCGTGCGATGCCTGGTCAAGCATGGCTACGCAAAAACGACAACGCCGCGCGTGGCGGAAGAAGCGGGCCTTTCGCGCGGAGCGATGATGCATCACTTCGAAAATAGCGCCGCGCTGATCAAGGCAACGATCATCGAGCTTCATGAAAAGCGGCTGCGCGCCTTTCGCCGGGCTGCCGAAAGGCCGGACGATCACGATGTTGAAACGCTGGTCGAAACTTATTGGGCACAAGTCCAGAAGCCCGCATTCATTGCCTTCCACGAGCTGGCGATGGCCGCGCGCACAGACAAGGAACTGGGTGCAATCCTGTTTCCCCTGCAGGAAGAATTTCGCGATCGCTTCAATGCCCAGGCCGAAGCGCTGTTTCCCGAATGGCGCGGCTCCGAAGAGGCCTTCGACATGGCGATGAATTTATCGCAGACGATCCTGGAAGGCATGGGAATCGCCGTGCAGACCGGCGCGATGGACAAGGCCAAAGTGCCGCGCATGCTGGCGCATCTGCAAAACCAGATCCGCGCCCTAATGCCTTCCCTCAAGCCGCGATCCGTCTCGTAAAAACAATCTTGTTTGTCTTTTTGATTTTGCCGCGTTACCGTGCCGGTTGGGTAGAGGACACATAGCGGCGCAGACCGCTCTCTGCCGCCAATCGCAAGGACAGAGATTTGGACGCTCCCAAGACTTTTACCGCCAAGGTGTTCCGCCCGGAAGATGACGGCCCCGATCGCCCCGCACGCGGGCTCGACGGGGATGCCCTGCGACAGCAGACCACGATATACCGCGATGACATGCTTGCCGGCCAGACGGTGCTGGTCACCGGCGCGGGAAGCGGCATGGGCAAGGCCACCGCGTTCCTGGCCGCGAAGCTGGGCGCGCAGGTTGCGATTTGCGGGCGCGATGGGGAAAAGCTGCAAACCACCGTCGATCTGGTGCGCGAGGAGACCGGCGGCGAGGTGCTGGCCGTTCCCACCAACATTCGCGATCCCGATGCGGTCGAGGCGCTGATCGCCAAGGTGCATGATCACTTCGGCGGGCTGGACACGCTGGTAAACAACGCCGGCGGGCAGTTTCCGCAGGACGCGATCGATTTCAGCCGCAAAGGCTGGCTGGCGGTGATCGACACTAATCTGAACGGCACCTGGTGGATGATGCAGGAAGCCGCCAAGCGCTGGCGCGCGGATGGCAAGGCGGGCAACATCGTCAACATTGTCGCCAACGTCGAACGCGGGATGCCGCAGGCCGCGCACACCTGCGCGGCGCGCGCCGGCGTGATCTACCTGTCCAAGACTTTGGCCACGGAGTGGGCGCAGTGGAACGTTCGGGTGAACTGCATCGGCCCCGGCGTGATCGAGACCGAAGGCTTCCGCATGTATCCCGAAGAAGCGCTGGCGCGGTTTCACAAGGCCAATCCGATGCGCATGCGCGGCAACGCCTGGGACGTGGCGGAAGCGATCGCCTACCTTGCCTCGCCGGCGGCCCGTTTCATCAACGGCGATCTCATCGTTATCGATGGTGGGCAGGCCCAATGGGGCGTGATCTGGCCCGGTGGCATGCCGGACTATTTCAAGGACGACGGCGCGGCCTGAACGCCCTACCCGTCCCCAAGAACGCGAAGTCAAAAACATAACACAGGAGAGATGCATGGGCCGCGTAGAAGGCAAAGTGGCGTTGGTTACCGGCGGCGGTTCGGGGTTGGGTGCCGCCGATAGTGAAGCGCTGGCGCGTGAAGGCGCGAGCGTGGTGGTGACGGACGTAAAGCTCGAAACCGCGCTTGCGGTGGCCGACCGGATCGGCAACGGCGCCGTCGCCATGGCGCTGGACGTGTCCGACGAAGCGCAGTGGATTGCGGTCATGCAAGAGATCGACGCCCGGTTCGGCCGGCTTGACGTGCTGGTGAACAACGCCGGCGTCGTGCTCAGCGCCGACGTTGAGGATACGACGCTAGAGCAATACCGCTGGGTCAACGCGATCATGTCCGATGGCGTGTTCCTTGGCTGCAAGCACGCCATCCCGCTGATGAACAAGCGCGATGGCGGCTCCATAATCAACATGAGTTCAACCGGCGCCCTGCTCGGCTATCCGATCTTTTTCGCCTACTCCGCCGCCAAGGGCGCAGTGCGCGCCATGACCAAGTCGGTGGCGGTGATGTGCCAGGAAAAAGGGTACAAGATCCGCTGCAATTCGGTGCACCCCGGTTCGATAGAGACGCCGATGGTGCAGACGGCGGAAGGCCGGATCGGCCAGGCCAAGGAGATACCTGACGGTGTTCTCCCACCCGGAACGCCGGGCCATCCCAAGGACGTGGCCGCGCTGGTGCTGTTCCTGGCCTCGGACGAATCGCGGTTCATCAACGGCGCCGAACTGGTGGTGGACAACGCGGTGACAATCAGGCCGTTCTGATCGTACCCCTGCGCAAAAAAGCCCCGCCTCCATTACTGGACGCGGGGCTTTTTTATGTAGCACCGGTCTTCTGAATGTCAGGAATCGGCGTCCAGCCAGCGATCCATTTCGACATGGAAGTGCCGCAGCCGTGCCTCCTGTTCACCCCAGAGCGGACCGCGAAAGCCGCGCGAACGGGCACCGGCCTGAACGATCGGCAGAAGGTCTGAATCCTGATCCAGCACTTCGCCCATACCCGGTGGCTCGCCAAGTCCGGTATGGACGACCTCGGGCCGCGTAGCCCCGGTCATGTCCACGTCCGACCCAAGTCCCATCCAGCCGGGCGCGCCATAACCCGGCGCATCGACATGGCGATACAGGATCGTGGTGTCATATGTGAACTGCTCCGGATCGCTGGCGTGCGGCTTGAAGCGGTGCAGGAACACGGCTTCGGGGTGGCACCCGATCTGCAGGTTCGGGAAGATGCCGAATATCGTCGCGTCGGTCAGTTGCGCATCGGAAAAGTGCGAATAGTCCACCCCGATCCGCGCCGCTCTTTCGCGCTTGGCGTGGGCAACGGCGGCGCGGCTTTCCATGGCTGTGCCGGTGAAGCTGTCGGGATCGACGCCCGCGTCGGCCAGCAAGGCGGCGATGCCCGGATTGATCCCGTCCTGATCGGGGAAGTGCGAATTGGGCTGCGCCATCGGCACGAACTGGCGGGACAGGCCGCCAGGGTATAGATCGATATGGGTGCGATCATCGATCACGCCCATCGTCTGCGGATGGATGGCGTGCAGGTGATAGCTTTCGTAGAAGGCGTCGACCCCGCCCTTCCAATTGGCCGCCCAGTCCGACCGGCGATGCTGGACGACGTGCATCTTGTCCATGCCGTAGGTTTCCAGCATCGGCAGGATCGGTCCGAGGAATTCCTTCAGCGGCTGGGCATCGTGTGCCATGTTGATGAAGACGAGGCCCGCCGCTTCCTCTGCCCGAACCGAGGTGAGATCGGTGCCGTGGCACAGCACTTCGGGGCGGAAGGTTTCGGGATCGGTGACCTTCTCGTTATGCCCGTCCAGCCCGAAACGCCATGAGTGGAAGGGACAGGTGAAGCTGTCCTGACTGCCCATGTCGCCCATAACCAGCCGGCTGCCGCGGTGGGGGCAGACGTTGTAATGTGCGGCGACAGACCCGTCTTCCTGCCGCACCACGATGAAACTTTCCGGGCCGATGTCGAACTTCACCCAGTCCCCCGCCTCGGGAATGTCGCTGGCGGGCGCGGCCAGCAGCCAGCTACGGGCAAAGACCTGCTCCCACTCCCGCGCAAAGAATTCGGGTGAGGTATAGCGGATCGGGTCCGGGCGGGCATGGCCGTTGTCGATCGGCGGGGCGGGCTGGTCGAAGGGGTGCTGTGACCCTTTGTGAACGGCCCAGCTGCGGGGATCGTAATTCACGCCTGCTTCTCCTGAGTGTTGCCCATTCGGCGGTCAAGCTCCGCATGGAAATGGCGCAAACGGCCTTCCTGCTCGCTCCATAACGGCCCGCGAAAGCCCCGCGAACGCGCGCCTGCCTGCACGATGGGCAGAAGATCGGAATCCTGATCCAGCACTTCGCCAAGGCCCGGCGGCTCACCCAGCCCGGTGTGCACCACTTCGGGGCGTGTCCTGCCACTGAGGTCCGTCTCGGCGCTCAGGCCCATCCAGGCCGGTGCGCCATAGCCGGGCGCATCGACATGGCGATACAAGATGCAGGTATCGTAGGTGAACTGGTTGGGATCGCTAGCGTGCGGAATGAAGCGATGCAGGAAGATCGCTTCGGGATGGCAACCGATCTGCGCATTGGGAAACAGACCGTAGACGACGGAATCACTCAACTGGCTATCGCTGAAGCGCTCGTAGCCCAGGCCCAGCTCATCCGATCGGCGACGCTTCGCTTGCTGCACCGCCCGCCGGGTTTGGGCCGCGGTGCCCTGATAGGTCTGCGGATCGATCCCGGCATCCTTCAGCATCGACTGGATGCCGGGATTGACGGTTTCCTGATCCTCGTAGCGGGCCGCAGGCTGGGCAAACGGCACGAACTGACGGGAGAGGCCACCCGGCCACAAATCGATCTGGGTGCGGTCGTCCATCAGGCACTGCGTTTGCGGATGAACGGCATGCAGATGATAGATCTCCGCAAACGCATCCACGCCGCCCTTCCAGTTCGCGCCCCAATCGGAACGCCGATGCTGGACGACGTACATCTTGTCGATATCGTAAAGCGCAAGCTGGGGCAGGATCGGTGCCAGCCATTGGGTCAGCGGCTCCACCTGCGGATCCATGCAGATGAACACCAGCCCGACGGCGACCTCGCACCGCACGGACGTCAGGTTGCGGTCGTGGCACAGCACTTCGGGGCGGAACGTTTCCGGATCGGTCACCGCGATGTTGTGACCTTCCAGATCGAATTTCCACGAGTGGAAAGGACAAGTGAACCGGTCGAGCGATCCGAAGTCGGACGTCACCAGCCGGCTGCCGCGATGGGGGCACACGTTGTAGTGCGCGTGCACCTCTCCATCGTCACCGCGCACGATGATGAAGTTTTCCGGCCCAATATCGAAGGTGAAGTAATCGCCCGCTTCCGGAATGTCGGAAATATGGCCGGCCAGCAGCCAGCTTTTGGCAAACACCTTGTCCCATTCCTCTGCCATGAAGGCGCGATCGTGATACCGGGCCGGGTCCGGACGGTCGGTGCCGTTGTCAATCGCCGGCGATACACGCGCGTTGAACGGGTGCGCCGGGCCAACGTGGATGTTCCAATCGTCGAAATCGAGCTTCATCATGGTTCATCCCTCTCCTCTGGGATCGCCCCGGCGGTCGGTTCAAAGCCGACTCACTCGTGGGGTAGACATTCACTAGAAAACAGTCATGAATGTTTTTCAAGTAAGATCGCGACCGTCCGTGCCGATAAGGCGCTGGCGAGCCGCCATAAAGGGAGAGTCAAGGATATGAGCCGCTTGTATGGCCGCGTTTTCCAGATCGCCTATGTCGTTCCCGATCTGGACGCGGCGGTTGACCACTGGACCAGCACCATGGGCGTTGGCCCGTTCTTTGACTTTCCAGTGCCCTTGGGGCTGGACACGCTGAACGTTGACGAGCAGCCGGTTGCACCTGACACGCCGATCTTTGGAGGCGTGTCCATAAGCTACAGCGGCGACACCATGATCGAGCTTATCCAGCCCGGCACAGCGCCATCAACCTACCGCCAGTTCCTTGAATCGGGGCGCAGTGGCATCCACCACCTTGGCACTTGGATTGACGACTACGAGGCCGCAATGGTCCATGCCCGTGCGCAAGGCGTCCCCGTGGTGCTGGAAGGGCGGCTGCCGCTTTCGCGCTTCGCCTATCTCGACACCGCGAAAGACGGCCTCAGCCCGCTGGTTGAGATCATCCAGCCGCTGCCCGAAATGCACGCCCTGTTCGCCCGCATCAAGGCGGCGACAACGGACTGGGACGACAGCGAGCCGCGCCGCTCGATCTGAAGCCCCTCAGGGTTTGCCCAGCGCGAACGCAACGACGGAGTCTCCGGGGGTCGTGCCCATGTAGGCATGGCCTCCGGCGGCGATGACCACGTATTGCCGGCCCGTTCGGCGTGAGACGTACGTGATGGGCGTGGCCTGTCCGCCCGCAGGCAGGCGGCCCTTCCACAGCTCCCTGCCTGTGGCAGTATCGAACGCACGCAGATAATTGTCGAGCGCGGCGCCGATGAAGGTAACGCCGCCAGCGGTGTTCACAGAGCCGCCCAGATTGAAGGCCCCCGGCACGGCCACGCCCAGCGGCGCGCTATCCGCCGTGGTGCCGAAGGTGCGGCTCCACGCGATCTTGCCGGTGCGCAAATCCACGGCTGCCAGCTTGCCCCACGGCGGCGCCTCGCACGGGATACCCAGCGGGGACAGCATGGGCAGCAGGCTGACCCCGTAATTGGTGCCATACTGCGGGAGGTAGCCCGGCGCATGGGAGTCCTTGGCCATGACCGGGTGGTTGACGTCACCGCCGTGGCGGAACAGGCGCACCTCCTGCGGGATGGCGGCGGAGTTGACGATCATCAGCTGCCGCTGCGGATCGATGCTGACGCTGCCCCAGTTGAGGATGCCGAACGTGCCGGGCCACTGGATCATCCCACGTTCGGACGGGGGCGTGAACAGTCCCTTGTAGTCCATCGAACGAAAGCGGATGCGGCACCACATCTGGTCGATCGGGGTGGCGCCCCACATGCCCTGCTCCGTCAACGGTGGCGGGATAAAGGAGGCAAAGCCTTTCACGAAAGGCTGCGTGGGCGAATAGCGCTCGCCCGGCAAATTGCCCTTGGGAACCGGGCGTTCCTCAACGCCGGTCAGCGGGCGGCCGGTAGCGCGATCGAGGATGAAGATCGCGCCTCGCTTCGTCGGCGCGGCCAGCGCGGGCACTTTGCGGCCACCGACCGTATAATCGAACAGCACCGGCTGGGCAGGCATGTCATAGTCCCAGATATCGTGGTGCGTGGTCTGGAACGCCCAGCGCACCCGGCCCGTCTTCACGTCCAGCGCGACAATCGAACTGGCATATCGCTCCAGCATCGGCGAGCGATGGGTGCCGACATGATCGGGCGTGGCATTGCCGGTGGGAAGGTAGACCAGTCCCAGCGCGGGATCGGCGCTGAACACGCTCCACGCGTTGACCGACCCGCGCGTCCAGCTTTCGCCAAGGCCAGGCATCGGCGCATCGTCGGGCCGTCCGCTGTCCCATGCCCATATCAGCCGACCGGTTTTCACGTCATAAGCGCGCACGACACCGGACGGATCATCCTTCGTGAAATTGTCCCGCACATAAGACCCCAGCACAGCGATATTACCCACGATCACCGGCGGCGACGTGGTGTAGGAGCGCAAGGGATCGACCGCCCCCAGCCCCACGTCGAGATTGACCGCGCCGTTCCGGCCAAAGTCGGGGCACTGCGCGCCCGTCGCCGCGTCGCTGGCAAGCATCCGCCCATCGACGGTCATGCTGATGATCCGCCTGGCGCACAGCCCGGTCGCTGCGGGATCGGCGTGATAGGATACGCCGCGGCAATTGAGCATCTGGGCATTGCCGATGTTGGTATGCGGATCACGCAGCCACAGCTGCCTGCCACTGTCCGCATCCAGCGCGAACACTTTGCCGGTGGGCGAGCAGAAATACACCCGGTCATCCACCATCAGCGGGGTAGCCATGAACGATATGGATTTGATTTCGGGGCGCTTTGCTTTCGTATCGCCGGTTTCGAACGACCACGCCTGCTTGAGCTCAACGGCGTTGGCGGGGGTGATCTGCGCTGCCGAAGAGTGGCGGGTTCCGGCCAGATTGGCGCCGTAGTCGGTCCATTGCGCGGCGGCGGGATCGGCGGGGCCAGCGGAGGAGATGCTGGCAGTTGTGGCCGGGGCGATGTCGAACGTCGGCACCATCAGGAAGGTGACGCCAAGCGCCGCCACGCCCAAGGCTACCGCGCCGCCCAGTCCCCAGCGCGAGGCGCTATCGGACGAAAGAACGAGCTTTCGCCTGATTGGCGCCAGCCACAGCACGGCGCCGATGACCGTGGGGCCTGCCAATCGCGGCAGAAGCTGCCAGAACTGCGCACCGACTTCCCAGAATGACCACACCACGGTCCCTACCAGCATGGCCGCGTAGACCAACAGGCTCCGGCGGTCGCCGCGCGACAGCAGGATACCCGATGCGATACAGGCCAGTCCGGCAAGCAGATAATAGGCTGATCCGCCAAGACCGATCAGCATGATCCCGCCGCCTGCCAGAACCAGTCCGATGGCCGCCAACACCGCCGCCGCCGACCAGCGCCACCACCGGCCCTCTTTCGCGCCCTTCATCCCAAAACCCTTTTACCGGACTCACGTGTTCTTGCGAATTTCCAGCGAAGCGATCGCGTTACCCGGTTTCGATGATCGCGATGGCTTCGCGCACATCGACGGTGTCGCCGGGTTGGGCGATGATGCGCAGCAACGTGCCTGAAACCGGCGCGGGAACTTCGACCGTGGTCTTGGCGGCTTCCACCTCGACCATGTTCTCGCCCTCTTCCACCCGATCTCCGGCTTCCTTCAGCCAGCGAACGATTTCCCCGTCCTGCATGCCCATGCCGTATTGCGGCAGGACCATCGTGAATTCGGCCATGCGATCCTCCTCAGGCAGGCTGGGCCACGCCCACCAGGCGGCGGGCAGCGGCAACGATCCGCTCCACAGTGGGGTAAAGCGGCTTTTCGATGTGCGGGCTGAAAGGCAGATGCGTGTCCGGGGTGGTGACGCGCAACACCGGTGCGCGCAGGGCCTCAAACGCATCCTCCACGATGGTCGCCGCAATTTCGCTGGCCGCGCTGCAGGTCTTGTGCGCGGGATCGACGCAGATCGCACGGCCGGTCTTGCGCACCGAGCGCAGGATGAGATCGCGGTCCAGCGGCACCAAGGTGCGCGGATCGATGACTTCCAGAGAAATGCCCTCGCCCTGCAACTGCTTTGCCGCCTTCAGCGCGACATTCACCCCGCCGGCGATGGCGATGACGGTGATGTCAGTGCCTTCGCGCTTGATATCGCCCTTGCCGATGGGGATCATGAAATCGGGATCGTCAGGCACTTCGGCCTTGTTGATCCAGCAGGTGCCATCCTCGAAACTGAGCACCGGATCGTCATCGCGCACGGCGGCCTTGAGCAGCCCTTTCATGTCCGCAGCATCGGACGGGCAGATGATCTTGAGGCCCGGCATGTTCATGAACATGGAGTATGGCCGGTCCGAATGCTGCGCAGCATTAGAGTTGCCATAGAACATGCAGGAGCGGATCACCAACGGCAGCCGCGCCTGCCCGCCGTAGATGTAGCGGGACTTGGCTATGATCGAGCAGATCTGGTCCATCGCCGGGTAGAGGAACGAGGACAGCGTTGCGTCCACGATCGGGCGCATCCCCACCATGGCCGCACCGCCAGCCGCACCGATAAAGCCGTTCTCGGAAATCGGCGTGTCGCGGATGCGTTCTTCGCCGAACCGCTCGACAAACCCGGTGGTGGTGCCGAACACGTTGCAGCGGATGTCCTCACCCATCATGAACACGCGCGGATCGCGTTCGAGTTCTTCTGCCTGCGCCTGCTGGATCGCTTCCAGGAATGTAATTCTTGGCATGTTTCGGTCCTTTTCAGACGTGCGCCGCAACGTCGGCGGGGATCGGCAGGCGATCGACGAAGACGTGGTCGAAGGCTTCCTCGAACGCAGGGTATGCGCTGTCGCGGGCGAAGGTCAGGCAATCCGCTACCTCGTCGGCGATGGCGCTGTCTATGGCGTCGAGGTCTTCGCTATCCACACCGTCGGCCAGCAACCGCGCGCGGTACAAATCGATAGGATCGCGTGCGACCCAGTCATCGTGCTCCGGCCCGCGCGGGGTGAGATCGCGGCCCATGTTCACGGCGTGGTCGCGGTAGCGGTAGGTTTTGGTCTCGATCAGCGTCGGCCCCTTGCCGGCCCGCGCCCGGTCCACGGCCTCGCGCACAACCTCCTCCACCGCATCCACGTCCTGCCCGTCAACAATGACGCCGGGGATGCCATAACCATGCGCCCGGTCCGCTACATGCTCTCCCGCCACGGCCGCGCTGGTGGGGGTGGACATGCCGAAGCGATTGTTTTCGCACACGAAGATCGCCGGCAGCTTCCACACTGCAGCCAGGTTCATCCCTTCATGAATGGCCCCTTCGCTCGATGCACCATCGCCGAAAAAGCACAGCGCTACCCGGTCCAGACCCTGCAGCTTGGCGCCAAGCGCCGCACCGGCGGCCACCGGGCCGCCCGACCCCACGATGCTGGTTTCGCCCAGACTTCCCATCGAAAAGTCGGACAAGTGCATGGACCCGCCCTTCCCCTTGCACACGCCCGTTACCTTGCCGAGAAGCTCGGCCATCAAGGGGCGTAGGGTCGATCCCTTTGCAATCGGGTGGCCGTGGCTGCGATGGGTTCCGACCATGTAGTCGTCATCGCGCAGCGCCATGCACGCGCCGACGCCGGACGCCTCCATGCCCGCGTAAGTATGCAGCGCGCCGGGAATTTCTCCAGCAGCGTGCATGCTTTCCGCCTTCGTTTCGAACTGGCGGATGCGTTGCATGCGCCGGTACTTTTCCAGCCTGCGATCGTTGTCGCCGATGGGGCTCATTGCTCTCTCCTCATGAATGCACAGGGTCCGCGTCGGCCCCGGCGGTCTCGAACAGTTTGAGCGGGGCCGCGTACATCGGTTCGGGAGCGCCTGCGGTGATCGCGTAGACGTTCTCCATGTGGCACGGACCCAGCTTTGCGCCGAAGTACAGGCTGTCCAGCGAGATCAGCATGTCCTCTTCCAGAACGAAGCCCTCCTTCACGCCAGACAGGCCTGCGGCCGGAAACGGCAGTGGAATTTCGAGCGGCATCAGGCCGATACCGTGGGCGACGACCAGCAGCTTTTCCGGCGTTGCGATGCCGTGCGCTTTGAGGTGTTCGTACCCGATCGCCGGGAGGCTGGCGGTGGACACGCCGGGGCGCAGCTGGTCCACCATCTTGACGAACGCATCGCGCAGCACGTCATGCTGGCGGCGGTATTCCGGGGTGGCGGTGCCGACCACGGCGGTGCGGTTAATGTCCACCCAGAAGCCATCGTGGATGCCCTGCGTTTCCAGGATCACGATATCGCCGTTGCGCAATGTGCGGTTGCCGCGCGTACGGAACAGGTCGGGAATGAATTCATCCGCTTCGTAAGCGCCGCCGAACAGCATGGCGCCTTCGTCCACCGGGATCACGGCGTTACGCACCATGAAATCGCAGATGCGCGCCTGCACGTCATTCCAGTCCGCCCCTTCGTGCAGCAGCGATCCGGCATGGGCGATGATCCGGTCGGCCAGCGTGCCCACTTTGCGATAACGGGCAAGCTCCTCGGCGGTCTTGACCACGCGCACGCGCATCATGAAATCAAGCACGTCGGCATAGTGATGCGCAACCGTGCCGGAGATGCGGGCCGACACGCGATGCTCGTCAAAGCCGATGGTCTTGCCCGCCAGGCCATAATCGGCGAGCGCCGAGGCGATCGCGGCGGCAACGTCCGGCTGACAGGTGCCGGCAATCGCACCCATCATCGCGCCGGCATCTTGGGCCAGCTGGCCGCCATGACGATCGGGGTCGATGTAGCGGCTCACTTCGCAGAAGTTGAGCATGTCGAACGTGCGCACTTCCCCGAAGGTGCAGGCATCGCCGTCCTTGTTGAGGACGGCGACCAGCCCGATGTTCGCCTCCGGGATAACCAGCGTCAGCGGTTTGGCCGGATCGGCATAGACGATAGCCGCCGCCATCGGCTCCATCTGCCCCCAGCGTTCGAGCACCGAATGATAGCCGGTGGCATAGCGCACGTCATGCGGATGGCTGAGCACCACGGCATCCAGCCCCTGCGACCCCATCATGGAACGCAGGCGATCCGCGCGCGGGTTCGATGGCGCCGTCATGCCGCCTCTTCCAGACCTTCTCTGGCGACGTTGGAGACCACCTCGCCGCGCGCCACGTCGCGAAGGTATTCGTGGTTCAGGATGAAGCGGACTTCTCCGGCGTCGTCCGTAAAGGCGACGGCACCGTGGCCCATGAACAGATACTCGGTCACCTCGTCGCATCGCGCCTCGGTGTGGCGCGAACCGATGGGTTCGTAACCGTACGTGCCGGCGGGCGCGGAACCCACGTCGTAAATCAGCTCACCCTTGGTGACGAAATACTGGCCATGACCCAGATGCCAGTGCGGCGCGAATGTGGCGCCCGGTTCCATGTGCACCCATAGCACCCAGTCTCCGGTTTCCTCGCTGTATCGCAGCAGACGAATCGTGGTGCCGGTGCCCAGCGGCACTTCGCGGCAATCGTTGATGTTGACGATCAGGTCGCCCACTTTTCCGGCGTCATGCTGCAGGTTCGGTTGCGGTGTCATGGTTCAGTCCTCTCAGGTCATGGAGTTACATCGTGGCGGTCAGGCCTTCGTCGGCGGGGATGACGGCGCCGTGGACCGCGCTTGATCGCGGATCGAGCAGGAAGCACACCAGTTCGGCGATCTGCATGGGCTCCATGAAGAACTTGCGCCGCGGACTGGGATGGCCGTCCATCAAGACGGCGATCGCCTGCTCGCCTTCGGGCGTGCGCAGATTGGCGGTCAGCGGGGTCGCCACGGCGCCGGGGCACACGCAGTTGATGCGGATACCCTTGGGACCAAGCTCCGCCGCCAGCGTGCGTGACAGCATGGCGACGGCGGCTTTCGATGCGCTGTACGCGCTGTCCCCGGCCCGCCCCGCCGTGCCGCTGACCGATCCGATGAATACGATCGCGCCGCCCCCCGCTTCGATCATCGCGGGCAGCACCGCGTGGGTGACGTAGAAGCTGCCTTTCAGGTTGACGTCGATGTGGCGGTCGAACAGTGAAAGCGGGCTGTCAGGCACGGGATTGGGCGCCCAGATCGCCGCGTTGTTCACCAGCAGCGTCACCGGCCCAAGGGCGGTTTCGATGCCGCGCACGGTGGCCGCCACGCCTTGCGCATCCGCGATATCGACGTGCGCTGCGTGGTCCAGCGCGCCGCTGGCAACCGCCTGATCGAGATCGGCCTGGGATGCATCGGAAAGCACGGCCACTTTCGCCCCCGCCTCCCGCAACTGCCTCGCCACGGCCGCACCAATACCGCTGGTGCCGCCGGTAACCAGCGCGACCTGGCCTGCCAGATGTGTCATTGCGCGGTGAACCCCCCGTCGACGAGCAGTTCGGACCCATGCATGTAGCCTGCCTCGTCGGAGGCCAGGAACCGCACCGTCTTGGCGACATCGATCGGATCGGCCATCCGCCCGATCGGATGCGCAGGCGCCAGTCCCGCTGCCGCTTCCTCGACGCTGTTGGCAAACCCGTTATCGACGATGCGCTGGAGGATGTGATCGACCATGCCGGTCTTCACGCCGCTGGGATGGACCGAATTGACGCGCACTTTGTAGCCGAGCGCCGAAAACTCCATCGCGCAGGCTTTGACGAACAGCGTGACCGCGCCCTTGGACGTGCAGTAGCCGACATGCAGCGGCGAGCCGATTTTGCCCGCAACCGAGGATATGACGACCACCGAGGCGCCATGCGGCAGCGTCTCACCCGAACGGCGCAGCAGTTGGGCTGACACCTTGGTGCCCAGGAACACCCCGTCCACGTTGACGGCCATCTGCTTGCGCCATTGTTCGAGCGTGGTGTTCTCCATCTTCTCGACCACGACGATGCCGGCCACGTGAACCAGCACATCGAGCCGACCATGCTTTTGCTCCACTGCGCCGATCGCCGACTGCCAGGAGGCTTCGTCGGTGACGTCGAGCTGCAGATATTCAGAGCCGCTCCACGATCCGGCATCGGCGGGAAGATCCGCGCCGATCACGGTGGCGCCCGCTTCCGTCAGCGTGCGCGTGATTTCGCTGCCGATCCCGCCGGTGCAGCCGGTTACCAAGGCAATGCGGCCTTCGAGCGAGGAAATCATGCGCTGGCTCCTATGTCGGCGTCTTCACCCAGCAGGTTGAAAACGTGGATGTCCGGACCGCTATCGAGGCAGGAATACCCCTCCGCGGACATGGCGACGTGATAAGGCTGCCGCGCGTGCGCATCCCTGGCCTCGGCACTCGCGAAAATTTCGGTGAAGGCAAAGGCGTTGGGATCGTCCTGCGATTGCATGACCTGAAACAGCAGCGTCTCGGGCTCGTTGGCGCGAACGTCCTTTTGCAGCTGGGTCGTCAACGCGATAAAACGCTGCGTCTTGTCCGGCTTCGTGCGGACATGCATGATGACACCAATCATAATGGAGAGGACCTTTCGTGATGTGGGGGGAAAAGCTGGCCGAAGCGGCGGTGGCCGCCCAGGGGCCGGATCCGGAAAAGGCGCGCCCCCTGGTGCAACGGTTGTTGGCAGACAGGCCGGGAGATGCAGATGCGCTGACGGTGTCCGGCATTATCGCCCAGCGCACGGGCCGTCTGGATGAAGCCGTGACAGCATTCCGGCAGGCCTGTGCGGCCGATCCTGGCAATGCCGGTCGCCACCAGAACCTGGGCGTGGCCTTGAAGAATGCCGGTGCTTTCGAAGATGCCCTGAAAGCCTTCGCCACCGCGCTGGATCTGCGGCCCGGACACCCGGCAACCTTGGCCAACCTTGGCGCGTGCCTGATCGCCGCGGACCGTCACGAAGAGGCGCTGGCGACATTGACTGCGGCGGGCGACAATGCCGACGCGCTCACCAACACCGGTGTCGCACTGGCACGGCTCGGTCGCCACGGCGAGGCGGTTGCGGCGTACCACCGATCGCTGGCGATGAGCCCCGGTCATCCCGACACCGCGCTGAACCTGGTCGACGCCTTGTCCGCCACCGGGCAGTTCGAAGCCGCAGACCGGCTCGTGGGCCAAGTGCTGCGCGCCCAGCCGCGCAATCCGCGCGCCGCGAACCAGCTTGGACTGATCCGCGAAAAGCAGGGCGACTTTGCGGGCGCCGCCGCGGCGATCAGGCCTGCGTTCGATCCCGCTGCACCCAATCACGCGCTGGGCGTAAATCTCGCCCGCATTCTCATCCGCGCAGGCGCGGCGCGCGATGCCGTCGCGATCTGCGACCGCCTCATCGCCACCCAGCCCAGCGTGACGACGCCGCTTGCGATCAAGCTGGCCGCGCTGGAAAAACTGGGCATGGCTGCCGAGCGTGACCGGCTGATGGCGATAGATCGGTTCGTTACCGCCCACGACATCGCAGCGCCACCCGGCTTCGCTGATCTGGCGCACTTCAACGTGGCGCTCGTCCACGAACTGCGCACCCACCCGTCCCTGACGTTCGAGCCTGAGGGCCTTGTCACCCGGCAAGGACGCCAGAGCGATGACCTTGCAACGGCGGACAGTCCGGCCATCGCCGCACTGGGCCGGATCGTGCGCGATACATTGGCCAGTGAGCACGCCCGCCTGTCCGCGCAAGCAGCCGACCATCCGTTCCTGCGCGCTATTCCCGATACCTGGAGCATGACGATGTGGGGCACGATCCTGCAGCCGGGCGGCCAAGTGGGCGCACACATCCACGCGCCTAACTGGCTTTCCGGCGTCTATTACCCCGCGTTCGAAGGCGATGACGGCGCTTTCGCGATCGGCATGCTGCCAGCCGAACTGGGCGGCGGCGGCCAACCTGTAGTCCGCCAGCCAAGAGCGGGTCGGATGATCCTGTTCCCGTCCTATCTGTGGCACGCCACCCTGCCCTTCGCTGGCACGGCGGACCGGATCAGTTTCGCATTCGACCTGATGCCTGCCGGCATCGGTAGACCACACCGGCTGCGCTAAGGGCTGCAGATCACCCATCGGCGATCCACACCCACGATTGAGGCGGCGGGGCTTCTCGATTGCCCGAAAGAAGACCACCGCCGCCATCGCTCAGAACTTCACCGAGCCTTCGATGCCGAAGCTTCTGGGCGGCGCGTAGTTGGTGAAGTTGAACAGCCCCGCCACGGAGTTCGCGGAAACCCGGTACACCTCGTTCAGCAGGTTGCGGCCATAGACCGAGACGCGATAGCGCTCGTTCGCATCGGTCCAGCCAATGCTCGCGCCTACCAGCGTGCGCTCCTGGCCTTGCGTAAAGGGCGCGTTCAACGTCACGGATTCGTATTCTGCCTGATAATTGATATCGGCATTCACCGAGACCACGCCCCAGTCCATCGGCGGGAATTCGTAGTGGGCATTCGCGCTTGCCGTCCACTCCGGCGTATTGCGCAGCTTCAGGTATGACGCATCGTCGTTCACGCCATCGCCATTCACGTCGGTGATGAATTCGTCGTACTTGGCTTTCTGCCAGCCAACCGCCGCGCCCAGCGTAAGTCCCGTGGTGGGTGCAGACGAGATTTCCAGTTCGATCCCCTTCACGTGCGCCTTGCCGGCGTTCGTCGTGCGGGTTTCCTGTCCCGGCAACCCCGTGATCGGATCCACGAACGGTACCACTGCATCACGTTGAAGGTCGTTGTACTTGACGTAGAACGCCGCCAGGTTGACGCGCAACTTGCGGTCGGCAGTCTCCGTCTTGAAACCCAGCTCGAAACTGTCCGCCGTTTCTTCGCGGAAAGGCAGAGCCGATGTGGCGGACATTGCCTGTTCGTTGTAGCCGCCCGACTTATAGCCCTGGCTATACGTAAAGTAGTTGTTGATACCCGAGGCGATTTCCCACCGGTACCCCGCGCGGATCGTGGGTTTGCTGAACTTCGCGCTGTCGCTGTAGCGCGGCCAGTACCCGGTCTCGATCAGCGAGCGGCGCACCTGCGGCTGCACGGAGAAGTCCTTGGTTTCCTTGGTGTAGCGCGCGCCGAGGAAGACGGAGAACGGATCGGCCACCTTGTATTCGGCCTCTCCGAACACGGCGTAGCTATCGACCTTGTAGTTGGCGGTGGACTGGTTGGGATCGGTGAGCGCTGTGGGGTCACCCAGGAAGCGCAGGAAGCCCAGGAAACTGGTGGCGTTGGCATCCAGCTTCTGGCCCCAGTACATACCGCCGACCGTGAACTTCAGAACATCCGAGAAGTCGGAGCTGAAACGCGCCTCAAGGCTGTACTGTTTGCGCGTATCCTCGCGCGTCGAGACGAACAGATAGGCATTTTCGCCTGTGTAGTCCGACGGCAACTGCGAGCGTACACGCCGCCAGCCGCCGACGACCGTGACCGTACCAATATCGTCGATCGTATGTTCGCCGCGCAGGTATACGCCATCGACGTTTATGCGATGCCCGCTCAGCGTACCCACACAAGTGGGCGCGGTTGCCGAGCCCTTGCACAAGGTCGTGCCGGTATCGAACGGACTTTGCCCGGTGGTTTGGATGCCAGGGAAGCCCACCACGTCAAACAGGAACCCGCGCGGGGTTTCGTTCACTGATGGCGGGGACTCGCCCCGATCGCGCAGCAATTCGTACGTGAGCATGATGTTGGTGTCATCAGTCGGCTCCCACAGCAACTTGGCCCGCCCGCTAAAATACTTTGAGCCGCCCCAGCGCTGGCCGCGACCGGGCACGCCCTGAATGCCATCGACAGCATTGTTCTTGGTCAGACGATAGTAGCCGTCGCTCTGCTGAAACGATCCTGCCGCGCGGAAGAACAGGTTGTCCGACAGCGGAATATTGATCGCGGCTTTCACGTCCTTGGTGTTGAAGCTGGAGTAGCCGAGGCGCACTTCGCCGCCGAATTCACGCTCCGGCCTTTTCGTTATGACGTTGACCACGCCGCCCACGGTGTTCTTGCCGAACAACGTGCCTTGCGGGCCACGCAAGACTTCGATCCGTTCCACGTCGAACAGATCGAAAAGCTGCGTTTGAACGTGCGCAAGCACGAAGTCATCGACCACCACACCTACTGCAGGCTCGAACGTCAGGATGATGTCGCCAGTAGATTGCCCACGAATACCGATAGAAGCCGCGTTGAATCCCGGAACGTTCGTGATCACCACGTTCGGAACATCGCCGGCCAGCGCGCGAATGTCCGTCGCGAACTTGTTTTCAATGGCGGCGGACGTGAATGCCGAAACGGCTACGGGCGTTTCCTGCAGCGATTCAGATACCCGGCGCGCGGTGACGACGATATCTTCCAGCCCGCCCTGCGGCTTTGCCTGCTGCGGCGCCGGGCTATCGGCGGGCGGCGCCGCCTGCGCAAGTGCGGTGGTGCTTGCACTTGCCAACAGCCCCGTGGCGAGTGTCTTGAAGACGCAGCTCAAGTGTCCTTTGCCGATCATGTTCTTCCCCTCCGATACGATTGCCTTCATTTGCTTCCGGGCAATTCGAATCACGCACCGACGTTTTCGTCGTGCTGCTACAAATGAGTACACATGTTCATTTTTGTGAAGCCATAAAAAACATTCATGTATGATTTATTATGCCGCATCGCAGCGGATCGCCTTTCAGAAGGACTACTTCGGTGACCAGTTCAGCGATTGAATCTCTAGAGAAGCTGGGATCGCCGCACGAAAACCGGCTAGTTGCTGCGATGCAAGACGCGCGCGAAGAAAAAATGCCGGCGATTCGCCGCAAGTACACCAGCCCCGCAATGACGGAGCGGCGCGAGCGGATCGTAGCTACCGCCCACCGCATTCTTGGCGAAGGCGGCGTGGCGGCGCTGACGATTCGCAGGCTGTCCGAGGATGCCGGCGTCGCGCAGCGCACGCTCTATCGCCTGTTCGGTGACAAGGACGGCGTGATCAGCGCCACGGTGATCGACCGGATGGTGGAAGTGCGCGAAAATATCGCGCGGCGCGCCGCCAAATACACGCTGCAGGTCGTGTTCGCCGAACTGGACTGGATGGTCAGCGAACTTGAACGCGATAGCCTTTATGCCGGCGTGGTGATCGATTTCGTGTTTTCCCGCGAGCCGCGCGACCTGGAAGTGCGCGAGCTTACCTCGGTGGCCCGCGCGCGGTTTTCAGGCTGGCTGGAACTGGAGAAGGCGCAAGGTCACGTCCGTGTCGATCTTGACCTGACGACGATAACCGATAGCCACGTCATGCATGAATTCCTGGTCTATCGCCGATGGTCGCTGGGACGGTGTGCGGGTGACCAGTGCCGGGCCGAACTGCACGCCTGTTTCCTGCAGACTGCCGCATTGGTGCTGACGGGGGATGTCCGGGAGGCTCATGTGCGCAAGCTGGCCGTAATCCAACAGGCGCTGGCCGGGCTGCGGCAAGACCCGCCGACAGCGCAACCTGAGGAGGGGATGCGATGACCGTTGAAGACCTGTTTGCGCGCGAAGCGATCCGCCAGCTTCGGATCGACTATTCCACGGCATTCGATACGATGGACGAAGCCTTGGTGCGGCGGATCTGCACCGATGATATCATCTGCCACTATCCGACGGAATACGGCGGCCTCTATCACGGCGTCGACACGGTGTTGGTGCTGTTTCGCGAGACCTGGAAGCACATGCGCGCGCCGCGCGAAACGCTGCATCTCATCGCCAATCATTCCATCGCACTGACCGGCCCGGACAGCGCGCGTGGCGATTGCCTGCTGGTAGACCTGGTGACGCGCCAGCACGAAGGCTCGGCGATCGCGACGCAGGGCGGGCATGCGAACCCGCTGCTACTGCTGGGCCATTACGAGGACCAGTACGTGCGCCAGGATGGCACGTGGAAATTCGCGCGGATCGACTTGTCCTTGCTGTGGCCCACCCGTTCGTGAAGGCGTGCCCGGGCATCACGCCGGGGCATCGTGCTTATTCTCCGGACTTGTGGGCCGATCCCACGGCGGTTTCCTTGCGTCCGCTGCGCAGCACTTCGGCGCGGGTGCGGATGTAATGGCGTAGCGCCTCCAACTGATCGGGTGTGAACTCGCCGAATTGCGGCATCCCTGCAGAAACCAGCGCGCCGTTGTGGACGACCTCGGCAAACGCCTCCGCGCTGGCCGCGATGGGGGATGTGCGCAAGTCCGGGGCCGTGCCGCCGGCAATGACGGCATTGCCATGGCAGACCGCGCACCGTCCGCCGAAAATCCCCTCTCCGCGTGCCGCTTTCGCAGCGTCGGGTTTGAAATCGGGGTCATCGAAGGCCACCGCCTTGTAAGGCTCACGCGGGGGCAATTGCTGCTTTCCGCCAAGCGCGAACGTCAGTACCCGGCGGGCTTGGGTGCGATAATCGATACCGTATTGGGCAAACATCGGCCCGAACAGCCCCACGCTGGTGCCGATGCCGGCGATGACGGTCACGTACTGCCTGCCGTTGACGCGATAGGTGATCGGCGGGGCCACGACGCCCGCGCGCGCGTCGAAATTCCAGAGGCGTTTGCCGTCCTCAGCGTTATAGGCGGAAAAGCCGCCATCGGGCCGGCCCTGAAATACCAGATTGCCCCCGGTAGCCATGATGCCGCCATTGCCGTGGGTCGGCATCGGCAGCTTCCAGCGCGCTTTCTGGGCGATCGGATCCCAGGCGATAAGCCAACCCGTAACGCTCTTGCCGCCTGCGTCGATGGCATAGCCGACGCCAGGGGAAAGCCCCATGCCCTCGGCGAACTTGAAGTTTTCGCGCGTGATCCCCGTATCGTCGAAATGCGCCTGCAAATCGATCGCGGGAATGTACGTAAGGCGTGTCTTGGGGCTGTAGGCCATCGGCATCCAGCTGTGCGCGCCAAGCGGCGTGGGCCGGAATGTCGTGCTGCCGCTTTCGTAGCGAATACCAGGGTTCTCGACCGGCCTGCCGGTGGCCAGATCGATCTTCTTCGCCCACGTCACGTCCACGAACGGTTCGGCGGAGATCAGCTTGCCGTTGGTGCGATCAATGACGTAATAGAACCCGTTCTTGGGCGCGGTCATCACCACTTGCCGGGGTTTGCCATCAATCGTCAGGTCGGCAAGTTGCATGTCCATCGCGGCATTGAAGTCCCAGCTTTCCCCGGGATTGATCTGATAATGCCACTTGTACTTGCCGGTCTTGGCATCGAGCGCCACGATCGAGCAGACGAACAGGTTATCGCCCTTGCCCATAGACCGGATCTTGTGATTCCACGGCGCGCCGTTTCCGGTGCCGATCAGTATCTGGTCATTGGCCCTGTCATACGTGATTGAATTCCAGACCGTTGCACCGCCACCATACTTCCACCAGTCCCCGCTCCAGGTCTTGGCGGCCATGGCCTGCGTTTCGTCCTCGAAGCCCTTGGCCGGATTGCCGGGGACGGTGTAAAACTTCCACAACTGCCTGCCGGTGTTCGCATCGAACGCGGTGACGAAACCGCGTACGGCGCTTTCGTCCGCCCCGGCATTGCCGATGATCACCTTCCCGTCGAATACCCGTGGCGGCCCGGAAATGAACAACGGCGCGCCGTCCTCCAGCGTCTGGACGGTCCACACCGGCTTGCCGGTCTTCTCATCCAGCGCAATCAGGCGGCCATCCTGTGTCGCGGTAATGACCTTGTGGTTCCAGTATGCGATCCCCCGGCTGCCCCAACCCTGCCGCAAGCGGATGCCCGATGCCTCAGGCGCCTTGGGATCATACTCCCATTTGACTTTGCCGGTGGCCACATCGATGGCGCGCACCACGGAATACCCACTGGCCAGATACACCGTACCGCCCACTTCGATGGGGCCGGTCGCGGGGTTGCCGGGCGGCAGATCCACCGCCCAGACAAGCCCGAGATCCTTCACATTGCCGGCGTTTATCTGCTCCAACGGGCTGTAGTGCTGCTCGCCATACGTGCGACCGAAGGCGGGCCAGTCATCGCCATTGCTGGCATCGTCCAACTGGCGCGCCCAGCCCTCCTGGTCTTTGGAGCCAACGACCCCTTGCGAATCGGCCGTGCCGCACGCGGCAAGCGATCCGATCAGTACGATAGGCAGACAGCCGCGCAGCACTTTCCCGTAGCGCATCATTCAACCACTTCTTACAGCTTGTTGCCGAACGATACGCCAAGCTCGACGCCGAAGTAGCGCGGCGCCCCGTATTGCGAATTCAGCCACAGCCCCGCCACGTTCTGGATGCCGACGCGATAGCGTTTGTCGGTCAGGTTCCGACCGATAGCCCGGACGTAATACTTGTCGTCCGCCTGGGCGAGCGTAATCGATCCGTTGACGAGCGTGCGCGCGTTCAGGAACGTATTGCCCAGGGGATCGTCGATAGCCTGCGTGTTGAGGTTGCGACCAGTGTAGGCGACGTTGCCGTTCAGCGTCAGCTTGTGATCGCTGCCAAGCGGGATCGAATAGGCAGCATCCACCGTCCACTGCCATTTCGGCGCACGATCCAGCGGTGCGGAAGCCAGATCGTATCCAGCATTGGCTGCGGTGTAGGAGTTATACTTGCCGTCCTGATACCCGAGCACGCCGCGCAGCGTCAGCCCGTCTACGGGAGTGGCCGAAAGCTCCGCTTCGATACCCTTCACCGTCGCGCTGGCGGCGTTGACGAAGAGCGTGACCTGATTCGGCTGTCCGTTGACCACAATGGGCACGTTCAGCTGCTTTTGCAGATCCTTGTACTTCACGTAGAAGCCGGTGACGTTGAAGCGCACGCGATTGTCGAGGAACTGCGACTTCAGGCCCACTTCAAAGCTGTCCGCCTTTTCCGGATCGGTGGGACGGGCCGCGGCGCGGAACGCATCAAGGTCTGCACCGAAGGCTGCGAAGCCGCCGATCTGGTCGTTGAAGCCACCGCCCTTGTAGCCGCGCGAATAGCCACCGAACAGGAACAGGTCATCGGTTGCCTGGAAGCTCAGGTTGGCGCGATACGTCGGCTGGCGCCACTTGCCCTTCACCGTGACAACGCCGGCAGGATAATTGTAGACGCTTGCATCAAGCGGCTCATTGATCGTGATCGTCGGATCGAAACCGCCGTTCAGCGCGGGAATGAAGGTCTGCTGGCGGCCCCTCCACGTTTTGTCATCCCAGGTGTAGCGTCCGCCGGCGGTCAGCGTCAGCTTTTCGCCCAGCTTCAACGTTCCTTCCAGGAACACGGCCCGCGACTTGGCCTTCTGGGCGTTACACAGCAGGTATGGCGTGTCGTTCCAGTTGCCGAACGGCAGTGGCCCCGAAGTCAGATCCAGGAAGCCCAGGACCTGCGACACGCAAAAGTCGATCTTGTCACGCTGGTAGAAGCCGCCGCCAACGAAGTTGAACGGCCCCTTGAAGTCGGAAGCAAAGCGCAATTCCTGCTGCCAGGTCTTGCGATTGTCATCGCGCGTGGCATCGAAGAACGACAGGTACTGGCCATCGCTGGCAATGGCGGTCGCGCCAGCATAGGAATTCGGGATGCGCGACTTCTGGCTGCGATAACCGGTAACTGAGGTGATCGTGCCAATGCCGGTATCATAGTCAAGATTGGCGTAAAGCCCATCCACCGAAATACGCTGACCTTTGCCCATGTTGAGCAAGGCATCGTTGCGCCCGGTATAGCCGGCGCGATCAAGTGGATCGGTGTTCTGGGCGTTAGGGTTGGTCAGCCCCAATTGATCGGTCAGGAACGGCGTCGTGCCCTTGTAGAGGTAGTTTTCATTGACGGACGGCACCGAGTCCGACCGGTCACGAATCCATTCATATTGGAACAGGGCCGTGAAGTTGGGCGACGGCTCGACGAGCAGCTTGGCGCGGGCTTGCCATACGTCCTTGCCGCCCAGAGTTTCCCCGCCCAGGCACCCTTGCGCACCCTGGAACTTGTTCGGCGCAAAGCCGGTAACCGGTCCGTAACAGGCGCCGTTCTTGTAATAACCGTCCGATTTTTCGTATCCGCCGACCAGCCGGAACGCGGCGATATCGCCGATCGGGATGTTCATGGCGGCTTGCATCTTGCGTTGGCCAAAGTCGCCGAACTCCACCCGGCCGTCGACGCCCACGTAATCAAGCTGCGGGCGCTTGGTGCGAACCGTAACGACGCCGCCGGTTGTGTTCTTGCCGAACAGCGTGCCTTGCGGGCCGCGCAGCACTTCAACCTGGGCAATGTCGAACGTGTCGAGCAGCTGGGTCTGAACCGACGGGACGACGAAATCGTCTACCAGAACGGCCACAGGCGGCTCGAAATACACGATGATCGACGTCTGGCCGACGCCGCGCATGGCAAAGCTGGCCGCGTTGAAGTTGGCGATCGTCGCTGCCGAGAAGTTCGGCACAAAGGCCGCGATGTCGCCCAGATCGCGCGGTGCTGCTTGCGCGATCAGCGCGCTGTCCACGGCGGACACCGAGACCGGCGTCGATTGCAGATCGGTAGCGCGGCGGGTGGCCGTGACGACGATTTCGCCCAAGCCCCCGGCAGGCGCGCTGGCTTGCGGTGCGGTCGCGTCGGTCCCCGTGTTATCCTGTGCAAAGGCTGGCGCGCTTGCCAGTGCTGCGACCAGCGCGAAAGCGCAAGACGAGCAATATAGCTGCCTGGTGAACATGCCTCTCTCTCCTAATGCCCCCGCCATTCCTTGCGAGTTGCGCATAGGATTATCATGCCGCCGCACTTTTGCAATCATTCATGTATGTTTTTTTAGTGTCTAATTTCGGGGCGTCCGCCCGGATGATCCCGGTCCTTCCGAACCGTCAGCCCGGATGTTTGAAAATCTCGTTTAACATGCATTCATGATTGTTTTTATGGTACCGGGCCTTATGCTCCTTCATATCCGGGCGCCTGACGGTGATCGCCTTGGAGAGGACGTTCGTGACGGCAAAAAGCCGCGCTCTATCTGAAAGGAGTTATCGGCTCATGGCCTTTAGTTTTCTATCCCGCTTCAGCATCCGCGAAGACCGGCAGGACGATTTCATCGCCCTGGCGCGCGAAATGGAGCACTTGTCAAAACAGGAACCGGGCACGCTGGCGTACCAGTTCTTCAGGCTTGCCGAACCGGGCAAGTTCGCCGTCTATGAAAGCTTCGTCGATGAAGCGGCCGACCAGCAGCACATGGACTACGATCATAACAAGCCGCTGATCGAAAAGATCGTAGGCTGCATGGAGGGGACATACGAACGCGAATTGCTGTTCGACCTTGCCCCGCATGGAAAGGATTGAGCACGATGGCAGGCAAGAGCTTCATCGCCCAGTTGCGCACGCGGCCTGAAAAACGTGAAGAACTGATCGCGCTGCAGGCCGAACTCAAGCACCTGGTTTTCGAACACGAACCGGACGCCCTGGTGTACGAGCTTTTCCAGTCCGAAACCGATCCTGACCTATTCCAGATCGTCGCCACGTTTCGAGACGAGGCCGCCTTCGAAAAACATATGCATATCGATTTCCACGATCGACTGGTGCCGCCGATCCTGGAATGCGCGGCCGAGGACATGACGCTGGATTTCTATCGCTCGCTGCCGTGAACACCCACCTGATGGGTCGTTGATCCACGCGCGCTTGCCTGACACACTGGCCGGGCATGTCCAAATCTCCCGCACCATCGCTGGCCCAGCCGCAGACCGTCCGTCAAATCGGTATCATCGGCACGGGCCGGGTGGCGCAGACCTTGGGGCTTGGGTTGAACCGCTATGCCGATACGCTGCCGCTAATGTGGGGTCGGAACGCTGACAAGTTGACGGCGGCATGCCAACGGGTCCCCTGCACGCCGGTGGCAGATCTGGAGGAACTGGCGCGCCACTGTGACGTTATCGCCATCGCCGTTTCCGACGATGCGGTCGAAGCGATCGTCGGAGATCTGGCCAACGCCATGAACTCCCACGGGCAACCGCTGATATTTCACACCAGCGGCAGCAAGGGCGTTGCGGTGCTCGCCCCCGTCGCCGGCGCCGGCGCGCGCACCGCCGCAATCCACCCGATGATGACCTTCACCGGCCATCCGACGCGCGAAGTGCTGCAGATGGCCGGCGCGACCTTTGCGATAACGTGCGAAGATGACCAAGTCCGCGATACCGCATACGACGTCGTAACGGCGCTTGGCGGACGCGTTGTCGATATCGCCGAAGAACAGCGCGCCTTGTATCACGCCGCGTTGTGCCATGCCGCCAACCATCTCGTCACCCTGGTGTCGGGCGCGGCGCAGGCGCTGGTGGCGGCGGGGCTCGCCGATCCCGGTGCCGCCATGGCTCCCTTGGTCCGCGCCGCACTGGACAACGCCCTGGATCGCGGGATGGACGCCTTGTCAGGCCCGCTATTGCGCGGCGATGCCCAAACCATCGCTGGCCATTTGCGCGCGATCAAGGACGGATGCCCGCACGTTTTGGACGCCTATCGCGCGATGGCCTGTGCAACGCTGGATGCGCTTGACGCCCGAACCGACCCCCTGCCCCGCGCCAATATTCGCGCGGTTCTGGACGCGGTGGATCCCGCCACTGTCAGCCCGGAATCCGCTCACCATCCCAGGCGATGACATGCCCGGAATCCGCCCGCGTCAAACCGTCCATAACCGCGACCAGATGCGCGGCGCTCTGCGCCGGTGATTGCAGCTTTGCAAGCGGCACGTTCTTCTGGAACGGGCGCGACAGCGTAGTGTCCACCGTACCGGGGTGAAGGCCGACCGCGATCGCTTGAGGCCGCGTTCGCTGCAGTTCGATCCCCAGGTTCGCGATGATCATGTTGAGCGCTGCCTTGGACGCGCGATAGCTGTGCCAGCCACCAAGCCGGTTGTCGGTAATCGACCCCACCCGCGCTGACAGAGCCGCGAACACGCTGCGTTCGTCACGCGGCATCAGCGCGACAGAATGCTTGGCAATCAGCGCCGGTCCTATCGTGTTGATCCTGAACAGGTCCAGCATCGCCTCTTGCGACAACGCGGCGAAGCTTTTTTCGGGTTTATGCCTGTCGGTTTGCAATACGCCGGTCGCCACGATGGACAGATGCACTGGCCCATCCTCGCCAATGCGCCCAGTGGCAGCGCCGATCGAAGCTTCGTCCAGCAAGTCGAAGGCAAACGGACGGACGATTCCACCACCCGTCGCTCGGCCCGCGCGGCTGCCTGCATGGACTACATCATAGTGCCCGGTTTTGACGAGGGCTGCCACAAGGGCATCGCCGACGCCGCCAGTTGCCCCCCACACTATCGCGCGCTTTCCAGCCAATGCGTGCTCCTCGCGCAGTTCCTGCAAGGCAAAACCCCCTGCCTGGCCACCGGTGCCAAGCTGCGGCAAAATTGCACCGCTTTTGCGGGATTGCAACGCGACGGCGATTTTTCCGCCGCTGCCAAATGGCAAAAACAGACTGTCGCACAAACACTTGGCGCCAACATGATGCGAAAATGAAGGCGCGACTACGCCGGTGTCTTCAAACCTCAATATAACTGTCGTGATCCCGCCATATTAGCCGCTGCGAGGCAGATGCAACCTGCCGAAAAAAGGGTGGAATTTCATCATGATGATCAAGATTGGCCGGGCGACGCTGCTCGCCGGCTCGATGCTCGCGAGCATGGGCGCTGCGACCCAGGCCTACGCTGACGCACCGGCAGCGGATGCGCCCGCGGCGGACGCCGCGGCTCCCGCCGACGAACAGGGCCTTGGCGATATCGTCGTCACCGCGACCAAGCGCGAAACCAATCTTCAGGATACGCCGATCGCAATAGCGGTTCTGAGCACCGCCGCGCTCAAGGACCGCCACGTCCAGAGCCTGTACGATCTGGCCGACGGCAGCGTCCCGTCGCTGCGCATCGCCACGTTCGAGGCGCGGCAAAGCGCGCTGACCATCGGCATCCGCGGCATCGTGCCGCTCGACGCCAACCAGCCCGCCCGCGAGCAGGGCGTGGGGATCTATGTCGACGGCGTATACCTTGGCCGCCAGCACGGCCTTAACGCTGCGCTGTTCGACGTGGAGCGCGTCGAAGTGTTGAAGGGTCCGCAAGGCACCCTGTTCGGCCGTAACACCGAAGGCGGCGCGCTCAGCATCGTGAGCAAGGCGCCTACCGGCGAATGGGGCGGACGGGTTGACGGCGGCGTTGGCAATTACGGCGCCTACAACGGCGGCATCCACCTGAACCTGCCCAAGATCGCCGGCTTCTCGATCAAGCTGGACGGCATCATCCAGCATCAGGACGCCACCACCAAGAACCCGCTGCCGGATCAGGCCGGATGGAACCAATACCATCGCAAGGGCTTCCGCGCCGCCGTGCGCTGGCAGCCGACCAGCAACATCACCGACGATTTCTCGTACGATGTCGCCCGTGATGCGAACACACCGTTCTACAGCCAGCTGCTCAACTACAACCCCAACGGCTGCGTTGCCGGCACCCAGGCCGCCAGCGCCGCCTGCACCCTGCCCGGCACCAAGTACACCAGCCTTTCCGGCACCGTGAAGCCGCTGCTGCCGGGCGTCGTCGTCAATGGCGACACCCGCATGAAGGTGGCCGACATCGGCGTGCCGCAGCAGCCCAGCGTCGACAAGACCCACGGCTTCACCAACTCGCTCAAGTGGACCGTCTCGCCCGAGATCGAACTGCGCTCGATCACCGCATGGCGCGGTGTGGACGCGACCCAGTGGGACAACAGCGGCGGCGCGCACCGCGTGCCGGTCGTCAACCTGACTGCGGCCTGCACCCAGGCCAAACCCTGCGGCTTCAGCCGTTACAGCCTAGCCGATCTGCGCCAGCGCCAGTTCAGCCAGGAATTCCAGGCCGTCGGCACCGTGGGCAAGATCGACTATGTCGCCGGCCTCTATTACTTCAACGAACACGTAAGCGACGATGCGGCAACGCCAAACTCCAACGGCGTGTACCTCAACAGCGCCGGGCAAGCGGTCTACACCATCCTTGACGCCTGCACCGGTTCCAGCGGCTTCGGCTCTACGGTTGGCTGCCGCTCGATCGATCGCGCTTCGGAAGTGTGGTCTAAGAGCTACGCCGCCTATGGTCAGCTGACCTACAACGCGACCGAGCAGCTTCACCTGACTGTCGGCGGACGTTACACCCACGACGAAAAGAAGGGCGTCCTGCACTATTCGCGCAACGTCAATTATGACGTGAATACCGCTGCCGCCGCCGCTGCCGGCTACACGCCGCTCGACAAGAAGTGGAACCGCTTCAACCCGATGGCGACGCTGGCGTACGACGTGACGGACGACCTGCATGTCTATGCCAAATACGCCACCGGCTACCGGGCGGGCGGTGCCAGTTCGCGCACCCAGAATTATCAGGCCTTCGACCCCGAGGACGTGAAGTCCTACGAAGTAGGTTTGAAGAGCGATTTCTGGGACCATCGCGCCCGCTTCAATCTTGCGGGCTACATCATGGACCGCAAGAACAGCCAGGTCGACATCAGTTCGATCCAGCCCTTCAACGGCTCCAGCTACAATAACCTGGTGACGATCAATGCGGCGGGGATCACCAAGATCCGCGGTGTCGAGGCGGACCTGACCTTGAACCCCGTGGAAGGCCTGACGCTGAACGCCTCCTACGCTTACACGTACACCAAGATCCCGCTGGTGCCGATCACGTACACTGCCGGCGGCGTGTCCACCACGGTCGACCAGCAGTTCTACATCGTGTTCACCCCGCGCAACGCGGCCAGCGGCTCCATCGACTACGCAGTCCCGGTCGGCGGCGGCGACACCACGCTCAAGCTGCACTTCGACGGCAACTACGCGCAGGCCACGCAGACCTTCGACCAGTACGGCACCAAGGCCGATGCCTCGCTGATCTTCAACGGGCGCATCTCGCTGGCGGACATCGGCGTTGGGAACCGCAAGCTGACACTGGGCGTGTGGGGACGCAACCTGTTCAACGAACAGTACGTGTTCCGCCGCGATCCCTCCAACAGCCTGCCCGGCGCGCCGACCACCAGCGTGACCACCGGCAGCATCAACAACGTGCTGGGTGACTACGGCAACTTCAACGCGCCGCGCACCTTCGGCCTGGACGCCTCCATCGCGTTCTAAGCGTTTGGAAACACGACACTGCGTGAATACCAGATCGGCGTGGTGCCTCGTGCGCCGCGCCGATCTTGCGTTCGCGGTCAGGCCGGCAGGGTCACGACGATCCGCAAGCCCGGCTCGGCGTTTTCAAGCCTCAGGCTACCATGATGCAGCCGGGCGATGGCATCCGCCAACGGCAGACCCAGTCCATGCCCTGCGGTTTCGCCGGAGCGGCCGGCCCTGCCGAACCGCCGCATCACCACCGCTCGCTGGTCTGCCGGGATGCCCGGGCCATCGTCGGTGATGGTGAGTTTCACCGCATGGTCATCACGGGCCACGGCGATGCGGATCGCGGTTCCTTCCGGCGTGTGGCGAACTGCATTCTCGGTCAGGTTTGCCACCAGCTGGAGCAGGAGTTGCCTGTCGCCATGCAGCGGAGCATCGGCGCGCGCAAGCGCGATGGACTGCCAGCGCTCGTCCGCCAGCGGCTGCACCATCTCCACCACTTCTGCCACCAGTTCGGACACATCGAGCGGCGCGAAGCCCGACCGGCGCGAGCCACTGTCGATCTCGGCAATGCGCAGCATGGCGGAAAACATCGCCAGCAGTTCATCTGCCTGCTCGCGCGCCACCTGCAGCCGGGCGTGAACAGGCTCGGCCTCGGCATCAAGCTCCAGCACGGCCAGCGCATTGCGCAGCCGCGCCAGGGGCGTGCGCATCTCGTGCGCGATATCGTTGGAAACATTGCGCACTTCGCCAACCAGCACGCCGATGCGATCCAGCATGCGGTTGAAGGCTGCGGCTTGCTGGTCAAACTCTCCACCATCGCCGGACACCGGCACGCGGCGGGACAAATCGCCTTCGATGATGGATTCGGCGGTTTGCCGCACCTGCGCAATTCTCCTGCCCACCAAGCTGCGAAACGTGAGCAGTCCGGCAAGAACGACAAGGATGATCGCACCGAAGCCGGCGATGTAAATCAACCGGCGGGCCGAAACGTAATCGTCGAAAGGCTCGGTTTCCGCGAATACCGCAAGCCTCATGCCGCGGGAAATCGGACGCATGAACACGCGCCCCGCGCTCAACCCCTCGATGCTGTCGGCCTTGTCGAGCGACGAGAATCCGACCGGTATCGCGCGCGAGAGGCGGGTGTTGCCGGCAATCGCACGCCCCTGCCCGTCCGTCAGCAGAATGCCTAGGTCAGCGGTATCGCGGCGTCCCGTCAGTTCCTGAATGCGACGGCGCAGGTCTTCGCGGCTGACGGCGGCGTCCTTCGGCGCGATCTCGTAACTTTCCAGCGCGATGCGGCGATCCACGAGCTGGTTGATGGCCGTGCGCGCGGCGTGGAAGGTGCCGAACCCCGCGATCGTCGTCACGGCCAAAAACAGCACCAGGAAGGTGACCGTCAGGCCATGCAGGGATCGCGGCAGCAGCTTCATGCCCGCAGCACATATCCTATTCCGCGAACCGTACTGATCGGATCGTCACCATACTGGACCAACTTCAGCCGCAACTGGCGGATATGCGCATCGACGATGTTGGTCGTCGTCACAAAGTCCGCACCCCATACCCGCTCGATCAGCATGGCCCGCGTCAGAACCGCGCCTGCTTCGCGCGCCAATTCCAGCAGCAGTTTGAATTCGGTGGGCGACAGCGACAAGGGCTGGCCATCGCGCCACGCCATCACCCGCGTGGGGCTTACCACGATGTCGCCGGCGGCAATGGTGTTCGCTGGCTTTCCGCCTGCCTTGCGGGCACGCATCAGGGCCTGCAGCCGTGCGTTCAGTTCCAGCGGATCGACCGGTTTGACCACGTAATCGTCAGCGCCGGTTTCAAGGCCCTGTACTTTGTCGAAAGTATGGCTGAGCGCGGTGAGCATCAGCACCGGCAGGTCCATGCCGTCCGCCCGCAACTGGCGCAGCGCTTCCACACCGTCCATGCCGGGCAACATCCAGTCCAGGATCACGATGTCGAACGCATGCCGGCTCACCAGCGCCAGCGCCGCCGCGCCATCGCCTGCCGCCTGAACCGTGTGTCCGAACCCGGTCAACTGGTCAAAAAGTTGGCGTTGAAGATGCGGGTCATCTTCCACCAGAAGAACGTCCAGGCTCATGGTCGTGCGTGCATCTCTGTCATGGCTGCCGATGGTCTATATGGCGTTGCGGCCTGAACACGAAGCACCGATTGGCGCGGGCATTCAAACCTCCATCGCATAGCGCCGACAATGCTCCAGATAGCCGCTCTCATGACAGCCGGCCAGCCACACGATGCTCTCCCACAGCCAGGACGGCGCATCGATGGTATAATGCCGATCAGCGCCCAGCTGGCGCAGCCACGCCGCGCGCGTGGCTTCATCCATCTGCCGGGCGTGCGCCTTGCCGACGACGAACGCCAGGTAGCGAGCCGCGCGCGCCGCCTGCTTTTCGCTGAACTGATCGACCTCCAGCTTCAAGTCGCGCGGGGTCAGTTCGCGAATGAACATCGCATGGCCAATCATGTGCACCGGCACGATCCTTTGTCCCAGATGCGGCGACATCGCCCGCGCGGCGGCCACCACGCGCTGCGCATTGTCGCCCGGCATCGCCAGAGGGTCTGTCGTGGGGGCGATCGGTGCGATCGCTTCCTTCACGTCCATCAAGGCGTAACGGGGCGCGTCGGCGTCATTGCGGATTTCCAGCAGAACTGCATAGCGCAGCAGGCCCAGCGAGCTGCACCCCTTCATCCAGTAGGCCGCGTCGATCATCCGCAAGGATCGATCGCCCGCGTTGCGATCGAATGCCAGCACCTGGTCGATCACTGCGGGGTCGGCAAACATCGCGCCGAGGGCATCGCGTTCGTCCTCGTCGATTACCCAGAACTTGCGGCCAAGCGGAATGGTCGGCGTTTCATCACCCAGACGCTCCCGCGCCAGATGGCGCCAGCGCCGCGCCCAGGCTTTGCGGCGCACGCTGCGCACCGCGCTGGGCTCCGAGCCGGGATCGCCATCTTCAGGATCCATCATGGCGGCGGCATAGCCATCCATCATCTCTTCCATCATGCGGGCGGTCGCCACGCCGGGCAGGTCCGAGCCGCGCGCCGCCGTTGCCAGCGACAGGCCCAGCCGCACGAGATCGTGCGCCGGGTTGCCGATCACCGCCTGATCCAGGTCGCGAATCTGGATGTCGACTTCGCCGTCGCCATCCGCGATCGGCCCCAGATTGCCGAGATGGCAGTCCCCGCATATCCACACCGGCGGCCCTTGCGGAAAATCCGCAGCCGCTGGGGATAGGGCTAGCCACTCATAGAACTTTACGGTGCTGCCGCGCACATAGGCGTGGGCGGAACGGGCCATCTTGAGCCTGCGGGCGGCATCGAGAACGGGAAGTCGGTCGGCAGGGGAAGCGCCCGGCATATTTTCTTGAAACCTTGCTGGAGAGAGCACGGCAAACGCGCTCCACCAACATTTGTGACAAAACTTTGCGCAAAAATAAGTGCTCTGAATGGGCAATATCGCGCAAGCCATTCAAAAGCGGTGCAAATCGGTAAATCAGCGGTTCCAGCAGCGGTTCGGAGCCCCAGAAGACGGGGAACGATCCCCTCATCACGCCGTTTGCTTGGTCGCGGTATTCCTAAACAGATCGAAAGCAGGCCCGATGACAGACCCCACCCAGCGCCCCACCGACAAATCGGCGCCGACCGACGAACATGTCGATGAGGAACTGAACCCGGGCCAGAATACGCAGGCTACCGGCGGCGCTGGTGCGAATCCGAACCCAACCCATCTTGAAATCGAAAAGCGCATGCCGCTGGGCCGCAAGGACCACGTACAGGCGGGCACCGCGCGTGATCCCAAGCATCTGCCGGAAGGCACCGGCCAAAACCAGTGAAACGACATAGCGGGCGGGTACGATGAACCTTCACGTTCCCCATCTTATGGTGGGCACCGACATCCAGATTGAACGGCACTTTCTCAGGCTGCGCGCAAGGGGCGATGTATCTGCCGAAGAGGAGCAGGCGATCCGATCGGCGATCGGGGAGATTCGCGAGTATCCGGCGCAGCATGTCGTCATCCCCGCCTATGTCGAGCAAGGCTACAGCACGCTCCTGCTTGAAGGTATCATGTGCCGGTATAAGGACTTGCGGGATGGCCAGCGCCAGGTCACCGAACTGCACGTGTCAGGCGATTTCGTGGACCTGCACAGCTTCACCCTGAAATATCTCGATCACGATGTGATGACCTTGAGCCCGTGCCGCGTGGCGCGGGTGCCGCATGAAAACCTGCGCCGCATCACCGAGCAGCTTCCCAACCTGACGCGCCTGTACTGGTTCAGCACCAATCTTGATGCTGCCATTCACCGTGAATGGGAAGTGTCCCTTGGCCGGCGAACCGGACGGGCCCGAGTGGCGATGCTGTTGTGCGAACTGCAGGCGCGCCTCAAGATCGTCGGCCTGGCAGACGACACCGGCTACGAACTGAGCCTGACGCAAACCGAAATCTCCGAATGCGTCGGCCTGACCAACGTTCACGTCAACCGTGTGCTGCGGGAACTGCGCCAGTCCGGCATTGTCGATCTGCGGGGCGGGCGCGTCGCCATCACCAATCTGGCGGCGTTGCGAGATGCCGCCGAGTTCGATCCGCGCTATCTCTACCTGGACCACCGCCACGACCAATAAGGCGCGCTATCGAATGCGCGCGCAATTTAGCCCATGCCCTCGATAAGCCGGCGCACCCCATCCTGCCACAAGGCAATGCGTGTCGACCGCGCCCCGGCCCCGCTACCCGGCGTAAACCGGGTGAGTGCGCCGCCCATCGTCATCGCGCCTTCAAGCGATGCGTGAATGCCCACGCCCACCCCGGCCAGCATTGCCGCACCCAGTGCGGTCGTCTCGGTGTCAGCCGGGCGCTCGACCGTCAGGGCCAGGATGTCGGCGAGATCCTGCGCGATCCAGTCGTTGGCGCTCATGCCTCCGTCGATGCGCAGCGTCGTCCAGGCGGCGCCGTCGGCAGCGAAGGCGGCCTGCAGGTCGTGGCACTGGTGGGCAAGCGACTCCATCGCGGCGCGCACGATGTGAGCGCGGCTGGTGCCCTGGGTGAGCCCGGTGAGGACGCCGGTCGCATCGGGCTTCCAGTGCGGCGCGCCCAGCCCCGCCAGCGCGGGAACGAACAGGACGCCGCCATTGTCCGGCACCGCGCGCGCCAAGTCCGCGCTTTCGGCGGCGGTGCGGATGACGCCCAGTTCGTCACGTAGCCACTTGATGAGACTGCCCGCCACGAAGATCGAGCCTTCCAGCGCATACATGCGTTGCCCGTCCTGCTGGCACAGTACGGTGCCCAGCAAGCGGTGCGAAGATCGTGGCAACTTGGGCCCCATGTTGGTCAGGATGAACGCCCCGGTGCCGAAGGTCGCCTTGGTATCGCCGATGGCAAGGCAGTGCTGGCCGATCGTTGCGGCCTGCTGATCCCCGGCAAGGCCGCTGATCGGGATCGGCGCACCCAGCAGCGCGGCATCGCAGTGGCCGACAATCCCGGCGGTATCGACGACCCGTGGCAGCGCCGCGCGGGGCACGCCGAACAGGGCGAGCAGGTCTTCGTCCCAGTCCGGCCCGTCCAGCGCCAGCAACTGCGTGCGGCTAGCATTGCTGGCATCCGACACATGCAGACCGCCGGTCAGGTTCCACACCAGCCAGCTTTCCACCGTGCCCAGCGCCAGCCGGTCCCCCAGCGCGCGCGCTTCGGGCACGTTGTCCAGGATCCAGCGCATCTTGGTACCGGAAAAATACGGGTCGATGACCAGCCCGGTCCGGGCCTGCAGCATTGCCTCATGCCCGGCCTGGCGCAACTGCGCGCACTGGGCGGCGGTGCGCCGATCCTGCCAGACGATCGCGCGGGTGATCGGCGCGCCGGTGCTGCGGTCCCACGCCACCACGGTTTCGCGCTGGTTGGTGATGCCCAGCGCCGCGATGCGATCCGCGCCGCCCACTTTGGCGATCACCGCGCGCGCGCAGGCCAGCGTCTTGTCCCAGATTTCCACGGCGTCATGCTCGACGTGGCCGGGCTCGGGATAATACTGCGTCAGTTCCGCCTGCGCGACGTGCAGGATCGCTCCGTCCGGCGCATAGACGATCGCGCGGGTGGACGTGGTCCCCTCGTCAATGACCAGGATATGTTCGCCCATCACCGCGCCTCGCTCATGTATGCTTCCAGATGCGCCACCTGCCCAGCGTCCAGCCGCAGGCCCAGCTTGGTGCGGCGCCACAGCACGTCTTGCGCGGTCGTGGCCCATTCGCGCGCCATCAGATAGTCCACTTCCGCAGACGTCAGGCCGTGGCCGAAGTCCGTCCCCAGCATGGCCGGATCGCGTGCCTCGCCCAGCCAGGTGCGGGCCAGGGTGCCATACGCGCGGGCGATGCGGTCCACCGTGGCGGCAGCCAGGAAAGGATAGCTGCGAGCCAGATCGGCCTTCAGATCCTCGATCCCGCGCATCGGGAAATCGCCACCGGGAAGCGGCGCATCGGCGGTCCAGTCCTTGCCGGTCAGAGCGGGGACGAGGCCTTCCAGTTTCTGCACCGCATCCTTGGCGAGATGCCGGTAGGTGGTGATCTTGCCGCCGAACACCGAAAGCAGCGGCGCGGCGCCCTGCGGGTCCAGGTCGAGATCGAAGCTGTATCCGCGCGTCGCCGCCTCGGGCTTGCCCGAACCGTCGTCTATCAGCGGGCGCACGCCGGAATAGCTCCACACCACATCGGCGGGGGTGATGGCCTTGGCGAAATAGGCATTGGACGCCTCGCACAAGTAGGCGATTTCCTCGGCGCTGGCCTTCACCTCGCTCAAGGCGCCTTCATGGTCGCGGTCGGTCGTGCCGATCAGGGTGAAGTCGTCCTGATAGGGGATGGCGAAGAAGATGCGCCCGTCCGGGATCTGGAAGAAATAGGCGTAGTCATGGTCGAACAGGCGCCTCACCACGATGTGTGAGCCGCGCACCAGCCGCATGCGCCGCGCGGTCGTCTCCCCGGCGCGGCCCAGCAGATCCAGCACCGCAGGACCGGCGGCGTTGACCACCGCCTTCGTGCGAAAACGACTCGCGCCGCTGCGGATCGACCACTCTGCGCCCATCCGTTCCAGCCCATCCACCGGGGTGCGCGTCAGGATCGTCGCGCCCCGGTCCGCCGCGTCGCGGGCGTTGAGGACGACGAGGCGGGCATCGTCTACCCAGCCGTCAGAATAGACGAAGGCCGTACCAAAGCCGGCTTTCAGCGGCTTGCCCGCCGGATGCCGGTGCAGGTCGATGGACTCGGTGGCGGGCAACGCGCGGCGACCGCCGATGTGGTCGTACAGGAACAGGCCAAGGCGCAGCAGCCAGCGCGGGCGCAGGCCTTTCACGTGCGGCAGCACGAAGCGCATCGGCCAGATGATATGCGGGGCGATAGCCCACAGCCGCTCGCGCTCCGACAGCGCCTCACGCACGAGCGCGAACTCGTAATGCTCCAGGTAGCGCAGGCCGCCGTGGATCAGCTTGGTGGAGGCAGACGACGTGCCGCCGGCCAGGTCGCCCTGCTCCAGCAGCAGCACGCTGGCGCCGCGCCCGGCAGCGTCACGGGCGATGCCGCAGCCGTTCACGCCGCCGCCGATGATCGCGATATCGTACAGGGTTTCGCTCATAGGTCTCTCACAGGATCATCATGCTGAACGCCAGAGACACCAGCAGGGATGCCAGCGTTGCGGCAACGACCGGCATCGCTGACCGCCAGCCCATCTGCATCACCAGGTCCAGACGCGAGCGCATGGCCGTGGCCGTGACCGCCAGCAGCAGCAGCGCCTTGGACAACGTCAGCGTGGCATGGGCCACCACGTGCGGCACCGTGACCAGCGAATTGACCACGACGACGGCCAGGAACAGCGTAATGAACCAGGGCATCGCCAGCTTCCTGATCCAGTGCCGCCCGGCCGCCTCCTCATCCGACACCACGAGAGAAACGATCGCCACCACCGGCGCCAACAGCGCCACGCGGGAAAGCTTGACGATAGTGGCATAGCTGCCGGCAACGTCGGAATAGGCATAGCCGCCGCCGATCGCCTGCGCGACATCGTGGATCGAAGCGCCGATCAGGAAGCCCGCCTGCCGGTCGTCAAGATGGAGCAGGCCGGCCAGCGGCGGATAGAACGACATCGCCAGCGCCGAGGCCAGCGAGATCACCACCAGCGTCAGCGCGAACTGCGCCTGGCTGACCCGCTTTGGCCCCAGCACGCCGAACAGCGCCAGCGCCGCCGAAGCGCCGCAGATCGCGGTCGCGCCGCCTGCCAGCAGGCCGATCGCGGTGGAGGCGCCATTCAGCCGCGCCACCAGCAGCGCCGTGCCCATTGCAGCGGCCATCACCGTCAGCAGCGCCAGGAACGGCACCGGGCCAAGATCACCGATCTGCGCGATGGTCACTTGCGTGCCCAGCACCACGATGCCCCAGCGCAGGCACGCCTTGGAGACGAAATCGAGGCCCGGATGCGTGCGCGCCTCGCTAGTGACGAAGTTCAGCGACAGGCCGATCAGCAGGCCCATCAGGATGATCGGCGCGCCGTAATGCTCGGAAAGCCACGCGGCGGCGATGCTGGCGATGCCGCAGATGGCAAGGCCTGGCCACAGCAGCTTCCACGCGTCCAGCCGCCGGCGCGGCGCGGACGCGGCGCTGTGATGGGCCAGGAACATCTCACCATAAAGGTCGCCGGCGTGATCTGTGCTCACCTGTGCTCGTCTCCCGACTGCATCCTTCGCGATGAAGATGCTTGCTGTCTGTCCTGCGGTGTCATATCGACCTGTATGGCCATGCGCACAGCGGAGCAAGCGCTTTGCGCGCGCGGGTCCATGAATTGTCGCCAATGAAGCGGCGGGCTATGGGAGAGCCGAATGACGATACACGAACCGCAGGGCGCCGCGCCCCCGCCCGCGCCATCGCTTGCCGATGGCGCGATAGAACCGCCGGCAGATCGCGGTGCCGTTCGGGCGCAGAACGTGCTGATCGGGCTGATCTTCCTGGCGACCGCGCTGAATTACGTCGATCGGCAGGTTCTGGCACTGCTCAAGCCCATGCTGGAGGCCGAATTCAATTGGACCGACCAGCAGTTTGCGCACCTGGGCTCGATCTTCCAGCTGGCCGCGGCGGCATCGCTGCTGGGCGTGGGCTGGTTCGTCGACCGGTTCGGCGTGCGCTTCGCCTACGGGTTTGCCGTGGCGGTGTGGAGCCTGGCGGGCATGGCCCATGCGCTGGCCGCCAGCGTGCAGCAGTTCGTGATCGCCCGCGCGGTGCTGGCGACGGCTGAATCGGTCAACACCCCCGCCGCGATGAAGACGGCCGCCATCTATCTGCCGATCCAGCGCCGCTCCATCGGCATCGGCATCATCAACACCGCGCCTAACATCGGCGCCATCATCACCCCCCTGCTGATCCCGCCGTTTGCGATCGCCTTCGGCTGGCGCGCCGCGTTCGTCGTCACCGGTGCCCTTGGCCTGCTGTGGCTGGCCGCTTGGCATTTCAACACCGCAAAGCTCAAGCCGATAGCCGGGCAGACTGCGACCACGCGGGGCAAGGTGGAGTGGGGCGCGATCCTGTCAGACCGGCGCACCTGGACCGTGATCGGCGCCAAGGCGTTCACCGATCTGGTTTGGTGGTTCGTGCTGTTCTGGACGCCGGACTTCTTCGCGCGCCAGTTCCATCTCAGCCAGGGCGCGCTGGGCTGGCCGATCGCGATTATCTTCACCCTTGCCGCTCTTGGCGCGGTGAGCAGCGGCGCGCTGTACCCCGCCCTGCTGCTGCGCGGCATGTCGGTGAACGCCGCCCGCAAGAGCGCGATGCTGGCCTTTGCGCTGATCGTGCTGGTCATGCCGCTGGCGCTGATCGCCACCAACCCGTGGATCGCGGCGATCTGCATCGGCATGGGTCTGTTCGCGCACCAGGGCTTTTCGACCAACATCTTCGGCATGGCGACCGAGATCATCCCCGCACGCCGGATCGCCACGGTCATCGCGCTGGGCGCGATCGGCGGCAATCTGACCGGCACCGGGATCATCGAATTTGCCGGCTGGTCGCTGGACTCGGGGCTGGGGTATGGCCCGCTTTTCGTGGTCTGCGGATCAGCCTATCTCGTGGCGCTGGCCTTCATCCACCTGATGCAGCCAAAGCTGACGACGGCGCAGGATTGAGGACACGCGGGCACGCCCGCCGGCGAACGCGAGGATAACGCCAGGGGAAAAGCAGCGGGCGGGTATGGCCGGCGCTGGGACCGCCAGCATCAGGCGGCATGCGTGTCGAGCTTGCCTGTAAAGTGCGAACGGCCGGCGAGGGGCAAACCTCAAATCTCGTCGGCACGGCCCTGTGGTGCGCGGGGATGGCGGGTCGGGCTCGCTCTCCTGCCGCCGGTCCCGGGGGCATACCCCCGTTTTCATCCACGCATCCGCTTGCGGCTTGTCCGGTCCACACCGGGCGCCGACCATGCGCGGGAGGCACGGAGTGTCAGCTACACACGTCCCGCCCCGCCGCTGCGTCGACCGAAATCGACAATGTGGCGCGTAACCTATACGGTTATAAAAGTCAAGAGCGCAAAAAGAAGCCCCGGCAGGGAGGAGGTCCGCCGGGGCTTCTCTACGAGCCTTCAGATGAGAGTGTTTGCGCCCACCCTCAGTTGAAGCGCGCCCGCAAGTTCAGGCCGGCATAGCGGTCCGCATCGCGCGGGATCATCAGCCGCTGGCCAGCCGTGGTGTTGAGCAGCACGTAGCTGTCATCCAGGATGTTCCGGACCATGAAGGTCAGGCGGTACTTGTCGTCGGCATCGGACACGCCGATGCTGGCGTTCCAGATACCGTACGGATCGATCGGGCCGCTCTCGCCAAGGTCGGAGAACTGCTTCGAAACGTGGTGCCAGTCGCTAGACAGGTACAGCTTCACCGGGCCGACGCCGACGTCATAATCGGCACCCACGGTGTAGCTGAACTTGGGCGCCAGCGGCAGGCGGGTGCCATCGCGCGCGTCCGGTGCGTTGGTGAGCGGGTTGGGGTTGAAGCGGCGCACCTTGGCATCGGCATAGGCGGCATTGGCGCGGAAGGTCAGCCCGGCGGTGGGCGCGAACGTGGCGTCAACCTCGAAGCCCTTGGAGCGCACGCTGCCCGCGTTGGTCAGGTTGGTGACCACCGCACCGTTGAGCAGCACGAAGTTGTTCGCCTGGAAGCCCTTGTAGTCCACCAGGAACGCCGTGGCGTTGATCTGCACCATGCGGTCGAAGAACTGGCTCTTCACGCCCGCTTCGAAGCTGTTCGACTTTTCAGGATCGATGGGCTGCGAGTTGGTGGGCGCCACGTGGTTGAAGAACACGTTGAACGCCGGCCCCTTGTAGCCACGCGTGTAGCTGCCGTAGACCATCACGTCGTCGGCCAGGTTGTACTGCAGCACCGCCTTGCCCGAAAAGTTGTCGGCGCTGGTGCTGCCGCGCGAGCTGTTGGTGCCGTTGCCGCCCGAAGCGATCGTGCCGCCGGCACCCAGGTTCGACAGGCCGGCACCGCTGGCCGGAAGGCCGGTAGTGGCGTTCACCGCCGGCGCGCGGGTATGCACGTAGCTCACGCTGTCATGCGTGAAGCGCCCACCCAGCGTCAGGCGCAGGCGCGAGGTGAATTCATAGGTGCTCTGCCCGAAGATCGCCCAGTTGCGGAACGACACGTCGCTGCGCGATGTGGCGGTGGGGAAAAGGGTATTGACCGTATCGCTCAGGTTGCACGGACGCCCGCCCGTTGCCGGATCGACCGGCGAGGTGCTGGTGGCGCAGGTCACGTCGCTGCGGGTAAAGTCCTGCGTGTTCTTCGAATACCACAGGAAGCCGCCGACCTGATAGGTAAGTGCCTGATTTTGCGGCGAAGCCAGGCGTACTTCGGCGGAAACCTGGTCGGTCTCCACCGTGCCGTGATCGTGCAGCTGCGGGGTGCCGACAAGCGCGCGGGGTAGGAAGTCACCGTCGCGGATTTCGGTGTTCTTCCAGTTGCGATAGCCGGTGACGATGCTGAGCGTGTGATCGGCGAACGTGTCGATGTCGGCGTTGGCGGTGAAGCTGTACTGACGGTCGAGCGAGCGGGTCTCCAGGTTCTGGTTGACCTCGCGGGTGTCCTCGCCCTGCGGAACGATGCCCAGTTCCGCGTCCAGCACGGACCCGCGCGACACGCCGGTCACTTCGGCGCAGCAATCGTCGTTGGCCTTGAAATAGTCCGCGATCAGGCGCAGGCGGCCGCCGTTGCCATCATAATCGACCAGGGCGCGCGCACCATAGTGCTCGTAGCCGTTGACCGTCTTGTCGACGGCGATGTTCTTGATATTGCCGTCGAACTTGCCGTAAAAACCGGTGATGCGCCCGGTCAGGTCCTGCGCGATGGGGCCGGAAAGGGTCACCTTGGCGCGATATTCGTCGTCCGTAGTGCCCGAAACGTTGGCTTCGGCCTCGAAGTCCTTGGTGCCGCCCTTGGACACGATGTTGACCAGGCCCGCCGATGCGTTCTTGCCGAACAGCGTGCCCTGCGGGCCGCGCAGCACTTCGAGACGGTCGAAATCGACAAGGTCGAGGAACGACTGGCCCGAGCGGCTCAGCACGATGCCGTCGACAACGGTGGACACACTGGGCTCGGCTGCGACCGAGAAACTGATGGTGCCAACGCCGCGCATCACGATGGCGCTGTTGGCGTTGGTCGTGCCCTTGCGGAAGGTGACCGACGGGACGATCGAGGTGATGTCCTCAAGGCTCTTGGCGCCGGCGCGATCCATGGCATCGCCGGTGACCGCGCTGATGGCGATCGGAACGTCCTGGATGTTCTGCTTAACCTTTTGAGCAGTAACGATAATTTCGGCAACCTGCGCCGTGGCGGGCGTAGCCGCCGCCAGCGCCAGCACGGACGCAGAAAATGCGAACACCGCGCGCTTGGCCGTACCTGTGGAATATACAGAAATCATGACTCTCCCCCTTCGTCAAACTGGATCTGTCCGGAGTTTTCACCTCAGGTCGTCCTGTTGGTTGGTTGTCCTCTTGATCGGGTCGGGCATTTCTGTCAAGCGGTGTCATATCAGACAGGACGAATGCAGCGCCTGGGTGCCACAACGAGCACAGCTTGGGGAGTTTAGGATCGTGGCGCTGACCTTCAGCATTCGAGCAAACGGGTTCGCCTGCCATCTGGCCGGGCAGGAAATCCTGTGCAGCACGCCCGAACGCCCCGCGTTTTCGGTGGCGAGCGGCCAGCCGGACGTGCGCATGGTGCGCGGCAACTTTGCCATCAGCGATATGCCGACCGGGCGGTTGGCGCTGGCGGGCCTGCGCACGGACGGCAACGATCTGCTGTTGTCAGCGGCCCCCGATGGCGCCCCGTTGCTGCGCTTGCGCGCCAGCGGCGATACGCTGCAGGTCACCGCGCTGGACGCTGCGCATGACCGCGTGTGGATAGACCTCGTCGCCCAGCCGCACGAACACGTCTGGGGCGGCGGCGAGCAGATGAGCTACCTCGACCTGTCCGGGCGGCGCTTCCCGATCTGGACCAGCGAACCGGGCGTCGGGCGCGACAAGTCGACGCAGCTTACCCGGCTGATGGACGAACAGGGCATGGCCGGCGGCGATTACTGGTGGACGAACTATCCCCAGCCCACCTTCCTGTCCTCACGGCTATACGCCTGCCATCTTGCCAGCAGCGCCTACTCCGTGCTCGATTTCACCGATGCGGCGCGCCACGGGATCGAAGTGTGGGAAGGCCGCTTCGCCCTGGAATTTTTCGCCGCGGACGACATCGCGGCGCTGGTGGGCGCGCTGTCCACCCGCTTCGGTCGCCAGCCGCCCCTGCCCGACTGGGCGATCGGCGGCGCGATCGTCGGCCTCAAGGACGGCGACGCCAGCTTTGCCCGGCTCGATGCCATCATCGCGGCGGGCGCCGAGGTCAGCGCGCTGTGGTGCGAGGACTGGATCGGCATTCGCCAGACCACGTTCGGGCGGCGCCTGTTCTGGGACTGGTCGTGGAACGCCGCACGCTATCCCGACCTTCCGGGCCGCATCGCCGCTCTGGCGCAGCGCGGGGTGCGGTTCATGGGCTATGTGAACCCCTACCTCGCCAATGACGGCGCGCAGTACCAGGAAGCGCTGGCGGGCGGGCACCTGGCCCTGCGGCAGGACAGTGACGAGCCCTACGTCGTCGATTTCGGTGAGTTCGATTGCGGCGTGGTGGACTTCACCAACCCCGCCAGCCTGGACTGGTTTGCCGAGCGCGTTATCGGACGCGAGATGCTGAACCTGGGCCTGTCCGGCTGGATGGCGGACTTCGGCGAATACCTGCCGGTGGACCTGCGCCTGCACGATGGCAGCGACCCGATGCTGGCGCACAACCGCTGGCCGGTGCTGTGGGCGCAGGCGAACGCCCGCGCCATCGCATCGCGCGGAAAGACCGGCGAGGCGGTGTTCTTCATGCGCGCCGGGTTTACAGGCGTGCAGGCATTCTGCCCTCTGCTGTGGGCGGGCGACCAGTCGGTGGACTTCACCCGGCATGACGGGATCAACACCGTGATCACCGCCGCGCTTTCGGCCGGGCTGGTCGGCAATGCCTATTCGCACAGCGACGTGGGCGGCTACACCAGTCTGCACGGCAATGTGCGCAACGCCGATCTCATCAAGCGCTGGTGCGAACTGGGTGCGTTCTCGCCGGTGATGCGCAGCCACGAAGGCAACCGCCCGGACGAGAACCTGCAGATCGATTCGACGCCAGACCTGCTGGCGTGCTTCGCAGCGATGTCGCGCGTGCACGCAAGCCTCGCGCCGTATGTGCGCCATCTCAGCGACGAGGCGGTGGCGACCGGCCTGCCGGTGCAGCGCCCGCTGTTCCTGCACTATTTCGACGACGCCCTGTTCGCGGTGCAGGACCAGTATCTGTACGGCGCGGACATGCTCGTCGCGCCCGTCGTGGAGGCCGACGCCAGCGCACGCACGGTGATCCTGCCGGGCGATGCGCCCTGGCGCCACTTGTGGTCGGGCAAGGACTTCGCGCCGGGCACCCACACGGTCGATGCGCCGTATGGCCAGCCACCGGTGTTCTATCTGCCGTCCAGCCCCTTTGCTCCCCTGTTTGCATCGCTGCAGGCATGAGCGAACGCGCCAATATCAAGGACGTCTCCGCGCTGGCAGGCGTTTCGGTAAAGACCGTCAGCCGCGTTCTGAACGGGCATCGCTATGTCAGCGGGGAAACCAAAGAGCGCGTCGAAAAGGCGATGCGCGAGCTGGAATTCCGTCCCAGCGTGGCCGCGCGCATTCTGGCCGGCACCAAGTCCGGCCAGATCGCGCTGATCTACGATAATCACAGCCCGTACTACATGAACCAGATTCAGATGGGCTGCTGGGAAGGCTGCAACCAGGCCGGCATGCGCCTGCTCGCCCAGCCGGTGGACGTGACCGGTGCCACCGTGGGCGACCAGGTGCGCGGGCTCGTCACCGAAACCCATGTCGATGGCATCGTCCTGTCCTCCCCCGTGACCGACTGCGTGGCCGTGCTGCAGGCGCTGGAGGGCATGGACATCCCCTTCGTGCGCATTTCACCAGGCACCAACCATGCGATGACATCTTCGGTATTCATGGACGATGCCCAGGCGGCGGACGACATGACCACCTACCTCATCAACAAGGGCCACCGCCGGATCGGCTTCGTGCGCGGCCACCCTAATCACATGGCCTCCGAAGAGCGCCTGTTCGGCTATCGCCGCGCGCTGGACCGGGCCGGGATCGCCTTCGAGCCCGCGCTGGTCGCCCCCGGTGCGTTCGATTTCGACAGCGGCGTGGACGCGGCCCATCGTTTCCTGAAATCGCCCCGCCGGCCCACCGCGATCTTCGCCAGCAACGACGATATGGCAGCCGGCATCCTGTCCGTCGCGCATGACATGGGGCTGGACGTGCCGGGCGATCTTTCGGTCACCGGGTTCGACGATACCACGCTGGCGCGCATGGTCTGGCCCCAGCTCACCACCATCCGCCAGCCCACCCGCGAACTGGCGCTGGCTGCCACACAGCTGTTGCTGGAGGGCGTCCACCTGACGCACCGCAGGCTTCCCCACGACCTGATTGAACGCGCATCGGTTGCCGCGATCAATCCCGATTTCCTTTCCTGACAGGATATTACCATGATGTATCTGCCTTCCCCCGAAGTCCGTCGCCCATTGGGCAAGAGCGGGATCATGGTATCGCCGCTCGCCTGGGGCAACTGGCGCCTGTGCGGCGACGATGTGCCCGGCGTCGTCACCCTGCTGCACGCCGCGCTCGATGCCGGGATCAACCTGATCGACACCGCCGACATCTACGGCCCCGACAACAACGAGGCGTTCGGCGCATCGGAAGCCTTGCTGGGCCGCGCGCTGGCCAGCGAACCGGGCCTTCGCGAAAAGCTGGTGATCGCCACCAAGGGCGGGATTTCGATGGGCGTGCCCTACGATTCCAGCGCGGGATACCTCACCTCGGCCATTGACGCGTCGCTCGCCCGCCTCGGCATCGACACCGTGGAATTGTGGCAGATCCATCGCCCTGACATCCTGACTCACCCGGCGGAGATCGCGAAAGCCATCGACGCGGCACACCAGGCGGGCAAGATCCACAGCTTCGGCGTCTCCAACTTCACCACCGCCCAGATCGCCACGCTGCAGCAGTTCATGACGCTGCCGATCGTCTCCACCCAGCCCGAATTGTCCGCGCTCAAGCTGGCGCCGATCGAGAATGGCGAACTGGACCAGGCGATCGCGATGGACATGGCGGTCATGGCGTGGTCCCCGCTGGGCGGCGGGCGCATCGCCGCGCCCAAGGACGCGCGCGCGCTCGCGGTCGCGGCGGAACTGGACGCGGTTGCCGCGGAATTCGGCGTGTCGCGTACGGCGGCGGCCTACAGCTGGATCATGGCGCACCCGGCCCGCGCCATCCCCATCATCGGATCACAAAAGGCCGAGCGGATCACACAAAGCGCCGACGCCCTCAAGGTCCGCTGGACCCGGGCGCGGTGGTACGCGGTACTGGTCGCCGCAAAAGGAGAGCCTCTGCCATGAATGCAACCTCTGACAAGACCTGCGAGGTAAGCTGGTTTTCGGCGCTGTGCGACGATGACTACGAGTTTCTCGGTCAGCCCGATCCCATGCTGGCGTCCAGCTGGGAGCATTGCCGCAATATCGTGTTGCAGGCGGAAAAAGGCGGGTTCGACAATATCCTGCTTCCCTCCGGGTATGCGCTGGGGATCGACACCACCATGTTCGCGGGCGCCATCGCTCCGATGACGGAGACGATACGCCTGCTTTGGGCGCTGCGCATGGGTGAGGACTGGCCGCCGCAGTTGGCCCGCCGCATTGCTACGCTTGACCGCATCTTGGGCGGGCGGCTGACGGTCAACATCATTTCGTCCGACCTGCCCGGCGAAAAGCTGGACAGCCGCGCGCGGTATCAGCGCACGCTGGAAGTGATGCAGATCCTCAAGATCATGCTGAACGGCGAACATCTGCAATACCAGGGCGAGTTCTATACCCTCGATCTGCCCCCGGCCCGCATCTCCACCGTCTCGGGCAAATGTCCGCCGCTCTACTTCGGCGGCTTGTCCGAAGACGCGCGCGAAGCGGCGGCCAAGGCCTGCGACGTGTACCTGATGTGGCCCGATACGATGGACAACGTGCGCGCCATCATCGCCGACATGACCGCGCGAGCCGCCAGATATGGCCGCACCCTCAAGTTCGGCTACCGTGCCCACGTTATCGTGCGCGAGACCGAGGACGAGGCCCGCACCTATGCCGACCGTCTGCTGTCCAAGCTGGACGATGCGGCCGGCGAGGCCATCCGCAGCAAGTCGCTGGATAGCGCCAGCGTGGGCGTAGCGCGCCAGGCCCAGCTGCGCTCTGCCGCCGGCGGCGACGGCTTCGTCGAGGACAACTTGTGGACCGGCATAGGCCGGGCCCGCTCGGGCTGCGGCGCGGCGATTGTCGGCGATCCCGATCAGGTCCTCGCCAAGCTGCGTGCCTATCAGGCCGAAGGCATCGATGCCTTCATCCTCTCGGGCTATCCGCATGCGGCGGAAGCGGACTTGTTCGCGCGCCATGTTCTGCCGCATATCCACCACGCGCCGCTGGTGCTCTAAGGACGGGAAGCCACGCATGGACCGCTTTGACTCTCTTCTGGCCGGAGCGATGGCGCGCCGGCGGCTCCTGGCCGGCGGCGCCCTCGGCATCGCGGCAAGCACGGCTGCACTGGCGCAGGGCAGCGGGCGGTTCATCAAGCTGGCGATGGCGGGCGGCCCGGAAAGCCGCCCCCTCGCCTCCGACTTCCCCGGCAAGGGCGAGATGATCGTCCTGCGCAACCGGCCCCCGCTGCTGGAAACGCCGATGAGCGTGTTCGACGAAAGCGTGTTCACGCCCAATGACCGCTTCTACGTGCGCTGGCACTGGGCCGACATCCCGCTCGACGTGGACGCTGCCGCGTTCCGCCTGACGATCACCGGCGGCACCCGCCCCGTGTCACTCTCCCTGCCCGACCTGCTGAAGCTGCCGCGCATGTCCTATGCAGCGGTCAACCAGTGTTCGGGCAACAGCCGCGGCCTGTTCACGCCGCGCGTGCCCGGCGCGCAATGGGCGCACGGCGCGATGGGCAATGCCCGCTGGGAAGGCGTGGCGCTCAAGACCCTGCTGGATGCGGCGGGCATTGGTGCCGACGCGAAAATCGTCGGCTTCGGCGGCCTGGATCGTCCGTTGACGGATGTCGATCCGTTCGAAAAGTCCCTCGCCCTCAATCACGCGATGGACGGCGAAGTGATGGTCGCCTTCGCGATGAACGGCGAACAGCTGCCGCTTCTCAACGGCTTCCCGCTGCGATTGATCGTGCCCGGCTGGTATTCCACCTACTGGGTCAAGGCGCTCAACCACATCGCCCTCATGGCCGGGCCGGACACCAACTACTGGATGGCCAAGGCCTATCAGATCCCCGACACGCCGGGCGCTGACGTGCCGCCGGGCACCACGACGTTTCCCAAGACCCCGATCTCTACGATGCCCCCCCGTTCGTGGATCACCAGCGTTGCGGACGGCGCACGCCTGCCGCACCGCCCCGACCTGCCCGTGGGCGGCATCGCGATGGGCGGCGATCGCGGCGTCCGGCGCGTCGAAGTCTCAGCCGATGGCGGCCAGACCTGGCGCGACGCCCGGCTCGGCCCCGACGAGGGCCGCTACAGCTTCCGCCGCTTTGACGCGGCGATGCAGCTGGGCGCTAAGGGGCCGCATGCGCTGATGAGCCGGTGCACCAATGCGGACGGACTTGTACAGCCGATGAAGCCGAACTGGAACCCGGGCGGCTACATGCGCAGCTGCGTCGAAACCTTGCATATCGAGACGGTCTGATGCGCATACGCCCCTATCTCGCCGCGCTGGGCCTCACCCTGCTCGCCGCCTGCGGCCCCGTGCCGGACAAGGCCATGAAGTCAGCAGTGGAGGACATAAGGCCCGTGCCCGCTCCGCTCACCACGATCCGCTCGGCCAGCATCACCCTGCCCGAGGACAACCAGACCTTCGGAGACGGGCCGGACGGCGAACTGCTGGACCGTTCGTGCCTTGCCTGCCATTCGGCCTCGATGGTCCTCTATCAGCCCCCGCTGAACAAAAAGCAGTGGGCCGCCACCGTAGACAAGATGCGCGAAGCGTATGGCGCCCCGATCGAGCCCAAAGACACCGACGCCATCATCAACGCCCTGATGGCAAAGGCCCCCGCGCGCCGCTGAGGCGGCCGGGAACGCCGATCCCATCCGCCAGCGCCCATGCGATGCGCTTAGTCTGGCAGCGGGTCGCTCCGTCCGGCGCGGGGCGTCAGCATAACCGCGCCGCGTGAATGGCCACCTTCGATATCGGCGTGCGCCTGCGCCGCTTCGGCCAGCGGATACGTACGCCAGATGTTCGGCACGATGACCCCGGCGGCCACCGCATCGAATACGGCTTTCGCACGCGCGCGATATTCGCCGATATCGGCGATATGCGCCGCCAGCCCGGGCCGTGTCAGGTAGAGCGATCCTTTGCTGTTGAGCGTATCGACCGCAACCGGGTCCGGGGTGCCGGAAGACGCGCCGAACGATACCATCAGGCCGCGCGGTCGCAGGCAATTCAGCGACGTTTCGAACGTGTCCCGCCCAATGGCATCGTAAACAACGTCCGCCTTGCGCCCGCCGGTGGCGGCCCGCACGCCTTCGGGCAGGTCGTCACGCCCCCACACCAGCACCGCCGCGCAGCCTGCCGCTTTTCCCGCCGCAATGCTTTCGGGCCGCGAGACGACCCCGATGACCGTGGCGCCAAGATGCCTGGCCCAGCGCGCCAGGATCTGGCCGACCGCGCCGGCAACGCCGTACAGCAGCACCACCGTGCCCTTGGTGACCGGGTAGGTTGCGGTAATGAGATAGTGCGCCGTCAGTCCCTTGAACAGGATCGCCGCAGCATCCCTCGCCGCCAGATCATCGGGCAACTTTAGCAGGCGGTCAGCCGGATATACGCGGCCATCCGCATACGCGCCAAGCGGCCCCAGCGCGTACGCGACACGATCGCCGATCACAAAGTCGGTCACGCCTTCGCCCAGCGCGGCGATCGTGCCGGCGCCCTCAAGACCAAGACCACCCGGCAGCGGCATCGGCACCGCGCCCTTGCGCTGGGTCACATCCAGATAGTTGACGCCGATCGCCTCGTGTTCAAGCCACACCTGCCCCGGCCCCGGCCCCGGCCCCGGCCCCGGCGCGGTGCGATCGAGGTTACGCGCCTGCAAGACCGCAGGTCCGCCGGTCCGCTCAAGCCATATTTGCGTCGTCATGACGTGGTTCCTTTTGATAGGATCAGGCGGCGCACGCGGAAAGTTGACCTTCCGCGTGCGCCGGCTGGTCAAAGCTGCGGATGCAGGCCGCGCACCGGGCTGACGCTTTCCAGCAGCGACGCCACATGCAGGATCGTGGATTCGGCAAACCAGCTGCCCACGATCTGCACGTTGATCGGCATGCCGTGCGTGCTGGTGCCAAAGCGCATCGAGACGCCCGGCAGGCCGGTGACGTTGAGCGGCACGGTCGCGCCCTGAAGATACGTGGCGTCCACCGTCTGCCCGTCGATCACGAACTGCTCGACGCCGTGCTTGTGCGCGGGGATTGGCAGGACATGCGTGATCAGCGCGTCGAACCCACGGAAATACGCCGCATACCCATCACGAATCCGCTCGGCGGCCTGCTCGGCATCGATGAAATCGGCCATCGTGGTATCGGGCAACGACAGCATGGTCCTGGCCATCTTGTACATCTGGTCCTCATGACCAGCGGTGGCTTGGCGAAAGGCGGGCTTCATCTCCATGACGTGGAGGCGGTTGAACACGTCCAGCGCAAAGTGGCGCTCCAGCGCCGGAATGCCGACCTGCTCGACATGGATGCCGATGTCCTGAAGGGCGTAGGCGGCTGCCTTTACGGTCGCGGCGACTTCCGGATCGACCGGCCCGAAGCCGGGGCCGACCATCCAGCCCACGCGCAGCGGGCGGTGGGGCTGGCCGCAGATGCCCGCGTCGAAAGGCACGGTTTGGCTCGCAAACGCGTCGTGGCCATCGGCGCCGGCAAGCTGCGAAAAGGCCAGCGCGATGTCGCGCACGGACCTTGCCATTGGGCCCACATGCCAGAAGCGGCGCGGTGCGCGCGGCCAGATGCCGGTCATCGGCACGCGGCCATGCGTCGCCTTCATCGAGGTGATGCCGGTCTGCGCCGCCGGTCCGCGTAACGAGATCGCAAGGTCAGTGCCCAGCCCGATCGGCGACATGCCGGCGGCGATCGCGGCCGATTCGCCCCCGCTCGAACCGCCCGGCGTGCGAGTCACGTCCCAGGGATTGTTAGAGCGACCGGAGAGCAGATTGTCGCTTTCGATCCAGTAGGAGAATTCGGGCAGGTTGGTCTTGCCCAGCAGGATGCCGCCTGCCCGCTTCATACGCGCCACGCTGGTGGCGTCGGCATCGGGGACGCGGCCCTTGAAGATCGGCGAACCGCGCTGGGTCAGAACGCCGGCGGTATCGATCGAATCCTTCACGGTGAAAGGCACGCCGTGCAGTGGGCCGATATCGTCGCCCGCAAGCACTGCGGCTTCTGCGGCTTTGGCTTCAGCCAGCGCCCCATCAGCGAGCGTGACAATCGCGTTGATGCCGGGGTTTGTCGCTTCGATCCGATCCAGATGCGCCTGAACCACTTCGACGGGGGACACCGCCTTCGTGCGGATCAGATCAGCCAGCTTGGTCGCGTCGGAAAAAACGATGTCATTGCTCACGAGAAATCTCCTACCTAACGTTCGTTAGGATAACTTGGCGAGGCAGGACGATGGCAGCAGTGAACGCAAAAGAGATGATTCTCACCGAAGCGCGGCGGATCGCCCAGGCGCACGGTTACAACGGCATGAATTTCCGCGAGCTGGCCGACCGGGTCGGGATCAAGCCTGCAAGTATCTACCATCACTTTGCGAGCAAGGCGGAGCTGGGGGCGGCAGTCGCCAAGCGCTATTGGGAGGATGCTGCAGCCAATCTCGATGTCATTCGCCGCGAGGAGCAGGAGGACCCCAAAGCGGCCCTGCGGCGATACCCGGAGGTTTTCCGCCGCTCGCTGGAAAGCGAAAACCGCCTGTGCCTGGGCAGCTTCATGTCGGCAGAGCATGACGATCTGCCCGAAGCGGTAATGCAGGAAGTGCAGACGTTTACGGACGTCAACGTGGCGTGGCTCAGCCAGGTGCTGATTGCGGCAAATATTGTCGATGGGCAGGAGGCATCCGAAACCAGAGCGCGTGCGATCTTCGCCGCGATCGCCGGCGCACAATTGATGGCCCGCAGCCGGTCCGACATCACGGTGTTCGATGGGCTCGTTGAGACTTACCGCTCAACCGGACTGCTCCCGCAGTGAGCCGCTATGACCCCGGTAGACCAGCATATGACGGCATCGAGACCGGACGATTATGACACCGCTGAAGACGCAGCACTCTACCGCGCCGCGTCCAAAACCTGCGGTCAGTAGTCGGTAGCTTTGTGCATTCACGCTCACGGTGCCGACGACGGCCGCAAATAGGCCCATAGAATAAAAGCCAATGCCCATAGCGCCTACACCAATCGCCACCAGGCTTGCCCCGCTGTCCACCGTGGATGTCTTTACCCATCTTGTGCCAGCGCCGGACGAATACATCGGCGCGCAACGTTGGGTTCTCGCGCATTTCCGCTTCCCTGTGCATGGCACGGATCGTGGCGATCATGTGGCCTTTGGCGGACACGTCGATTAGCGATTATGTTACGCCATCATGCTTTCTAGGTCAGTGTTCTGCCGGTCACACCTGTTCGCAAGGGACGCTGCAGGCGCATAATTTGGGCGATAGGCGGCAGAAATTATTCATGAAAAGGCCGCCCTGAGTATTGCTCGGACGGCTTTGATATTTGTTTTATTGGTTGCGGGGGCAGGATTTGAACCTGCGACCTTCAGGTTATGAGCCTGACGAGCTACCGGGCTGCTCCACCCCGCGTCACCATG
>NZ_LMJY01000005.1 GCF_001421325.1 Novosphingobium sp. Leaf2
CCAGAAGAAATCCGCCATCCGCCATACCTCCTTGCTGGAGGATGGTGAATCATATCCCGGCGCTGCTGGGAATCCTGTTTATGGGTCCGGACCCTAGCTTGCGGCGAACCAGGTTGGCACGGCAGCGTGCGCGCCATTCGGAGGCGTAGGTGCTGTCGGTCTCGGTCAATTCATCGAGAATGGCAGCAGGGCAGTCACTTTCGCACGGACCCATCGTTTCCGTCATGTCTTTGTAGCCGAACGTGCAGCCGTCGCGCGCGCCGGTGCTTTGCCGGGTCAGGCACACGACGGCGAAGACGGCCCGACCGCCGGACGCCTCGATCCGTTCGCACGCCGCGTAATAGGTCGAACCGACCATCGAAGACGCGAGAACCGTGAGACGATGGTCCGCGTGCGCATAGGTGAACTGGTTGTCGAGATAGGAGCGCGGAGTGGCGTAGCCACCCATATCGCGCATGAAGAGCCAACCCATGTGATATCTCCTGCGATTGCGGGGTTCAGGCGGCAGCCGCGAAACGCGCCGCGCCGATGTCGCCGGGGATGCCGGCAAGTCGGTGCTGGAACGCGGCCACGTCGAGTAACTCGGTGATCGGCGCGCGGTGGGCCTTGCCGATCTCCTGCCCGTCGCGACAGCGGCTGATCGATACCTCGCAGTCCGGAAGAAAGCCGCGCGGGACCACGCGAAGGGCGAGATCCGCGTGGCGCAGCTCCGTTGTGCCGTCTTCGTGATCGGCACCCATCACGGTGTTGATACGAGCCTCGTCCGCGTCGAGGCCGATTGCTGTCGCTAAACGTGTAAGCGCGCGGCGCGCCTGATAGTGGAAGGTCCGTTTGGCGTGGTAGTTTCCGCCGACGCTCTTTCCGGCAATGTCGAGTAGCGCTGGTGCGGCGTCGACCGCCAGGCGATCTGCTTCGCAACGACGGCGAAGGGCGACCGCGCTGGGCGCATCGCGTTCGGCAACGTCTGCCAGATGGCGGATGAGGAGAAGGGTTGCCGCGTCGCTGGCAACAGGCTTGCCAGCACGCTGACAGTCGTCGACGGCGGCGTTGAGGGCGTGGAGTGCCGCCGGCAGATGGTCCAGACCGGCGGGGAAAAGGGCCTGATTGTGGCGGTAGAGCGTATCGTAGAACATGGGAGCCTCCTTCTGAGCGCTCTGGCGCGCTCAAAAGGCCGAAGAAGTCCTCTCCTCCCCCCTCCTTGCGGCGGCGGAGCGCTACGGCGAACCGGCGGGAGGCGCCGGGGTCGAGGCAGGCGACCGCCGCGATCATGCTGCTTCACGGATCTGTTCCTGGACTTCGTCCGACGTGGCGAGGCCAGTTGCGCGGAGCAGAAAGGCGGCCGCTGCTTCGGCTTTTGCCGCAGCCGTCATAATGGCGCGGGAATCCTTGCGCAGCACCGCGAGCCACGAACCGATATACGCTGCATGATCGTCGATATGGGCGGTCGGGAGGCCAAGATCCGCGCCGAGCAGGGCAGATGTCATCTCGGCGCAAAGCTCTTCGAACGCATAGGCGTTGTCGCCGAATTTCTTGCCAAACTCTCGGTTGAGCCGGTCAGGGTGGCCGGTCCAATGCCCTGCCTCATGCGCCAACGTCGAAGCGAAATACGCGCGGGTGGAAAACAACGCGACGGGCGGCATCGTGATGCTGTCGGCAACGCGGTCGTAGTAGGCGCGATCGCCGCGCTGGTGAACCCTCGCCGGAAAGGCATCGAGGAAGCGCTGCGCGCGATCCGGTAGCGCGTCGTCGGGGGCGACGACGCTGACGGGGCGTGGATAAAACTTCTCGGGCAGCCCATCAATCTGATCGGCATTGAAGACAGCGTAGGATCTCAGCACGCGGCGCATTTCGCCCGTAGCATCGCCAGTAACGGGCGACTCGACGGTCTTGCTGTAGGATTTGTAGAAGATGGCGATTTGCGACCGCTCGCCTTCGCGGACCTGGCCGCCCAGCGCCTGCGACTGCTTGTAGGTCATCCAGGTGCGCGAACGATAGCCGGCGCTTTCGGCGCAGAGCCACAGCCAGAAGCAATTGATGCCCTTATACGGGTCGCCGGTCGCGCGAAGGGGGCGGCCGCCAAGGCCAGGCCGCCACGGCTTCACCCAAGGGCGTACGCCGGATTCGAGTTTGTCGATAATCGCGTTTGTGATGGTGTCGGCGGGCGACGGTTTATCGGCGGTCTTTGCCACGGCAAGTTCTCCTGATCTGGAAGAGGCGAGCCCGGACCAGCATCCTCTCCTCAGAAAGGCTGCCGTCGGGGCACAAAAGGAAGGGCGACACTCCGCGAAGAGTGCCGCCCCCAAGTCGCCTCGAACCGTGCAAGCAGGCGTCAGGCCGCCTCGCTCAAATCCTCCTGACCGTCGTGCGTCGCGTCATCAGGGTCGGACTCGTCGTCACCATCGTCGCCGGGATCGACATCGTCGGCCTCGTCGATGAAGGTCGAGCGCAGCGCGATGGTCTCGGGCTTTTCGATGGCGTCGAAGCGCATGGCATCCGGCAGCCAGGCCGCCGCCTTTTCGCGGACTTCGGCCTCGACGATCCCCTGTCCGTTGCAGAGCGAGGCGCAGGTTGCGGCAAGGTCGCCCTTCTTGGCGTCCTTGTATCGCCCGCGCAGGATCGGCCCGCCGATGGCCTCGAGCGCGTCGAGCATGACGTCCTTTTTGACGCGGCCGAAAAAGTTTTCAGCCGTGGGGCGCCACCAATGCTCGACCTGAATGTCGAGCGCGCGACCAAGATGGTCATGGAACCCATTGGACCGTCCGCCCTCGGGAACGTTCAGGCTCGGCTCCAGCGTGCGTGCGATCGAGAAGGCCACCCAACTGCCGCGGGCCTCGTCGTCGAGCGCACGAAAGGCATCGAAACGTTCGGACATGGTCTTATGACCGGCCCAGCTCGTATCGAGACGCTGGCGTTGATCCTCGATGGTCTGCGACGCCATCGACCCTTCGTCGCGGAAGCCGAAGATCGGGAATTGCGCACCGCTGGACTTGAGCGTCGAGTGGTTGCGGACGTAGTTCTGCTCGAAGACGACATTCTGCGCCATCAGGAAGATGGTGAGGTCCAGCGCCATCGCCGGATCACTGGCGATGTGAGCGACGAGGATCTGCCGGCGCTGGGTCGCCAGCTCGTCAATCAGCGTGGCGCTGAGTTTGGGTCCATGATCGATGTCATCGGCGCCGTCGTCACCATTGGTACCGCCCATCACCTTGGGCGGAGCATTCGGATCGACAACCGGCTTCTCACTGAACATGCGGGTGTGAACGCGGGCTTCGCCATCGCCACCGATATAAACGAACGTCCCGATCTGCGCTCGGACCGCCGGATCGATCTCGCGATGGGATTCCTCGATGCTTTCAAGTTCCCGTTCGATTTCGTCGAGACGATCGTTCGCGACCTCGGCTTCCGCCGTCCCATCGGTCAGTTCGCCTTCAAGCTGCTCGACGAGTTGGTCATTCTCGGCAGAAAGCGCTTCGACGCGCGCGCTTTCCGCTTCGCTAAGCGGCCGCGCGGGCGCGTGAAACTCGTGAAGCTGACGCTCGAGATCGTAGGGAACGTGGGTGGCCGCAATCGGCGTCACGAATGCGAGGCCCTCGGCCTGCGCGAGTTCGGCGGCGGCCGCCTCCAGCTTTTTGCCGGCAAGATCTTCAAGAAGATCGACGTCGATCCAGTTCTCGTCCCCCTCGGCGGCAAAGAGATCACCCTCGATGCGGCCGCCTGCGGCGACATAGGCATCGCGACCGATGAACCGCGCCTTGGCATCGTTCGCCTTGATCGTCCCGTTGAGGATCGCACGCCGGATGTTGTCGGGCTGATCGCCATAATAGGAGGTACTCATCTGTGCGAACACGCGAGCCTGACGATCGATGTCGCTCGTCACGGCATAGGCCTGAGCGACCCCCAGGGTGATTTCGCCGGCGGCGAGAGCCTGGAACACGCTTGGTGCAAGCTCGGCAAGCCGGACCCGCTGCTCGACGAAGCGGGTGGTGACGCCCTGTCGCTTGGCAACGTCCTCGGCGGTCATCCCCTTCTGGATGAGGAAGTTGAACGCGGTGCTTTCATCCGCCGGGTTCATCGGAACGCGCTGAAAATTCTCGGTGAGGCTCGCCTCGACCGAGTTGTCGTCGTCGGTAAGGACGAGGACGGGCACGGCATGGTCGACGGGCAGAGTGCCCTGTTCGATCAGGCTCTGGAGTGCGCGCAGCCGGCGCCCGCCCGCCTTGACGGTGAAATGGCCCGCTTTCTTGAGCGGGGTTACGATGAGATTCTGCAATAAGCCTTGCGTTGCGATGCTGGCGGCTAGGGCTTCGATACCAGCCTCCCGGCTCGATTTACGGACATTGTCTTTCGACAGCGAGAGGTTCTTGACCTTCACGGACTGGATCATCTTTTGTCTCCATCTGGAACTGGCGCGCCGCCTCGACGGTCACGCGAGCCTGCTCATCAGGCCCACAAAGCCGAAGGCCCCCTCCCCTCTCCTGCGCTGGGCGCGGAGAGAGGACCTCGATCGTCAGGCGGCGATGCGCTCGATGACGGCAGCGGCATTTGCCACGGGAACGAACATCCGCGTCCTGTGTTGGATGATGTCGGTAAAACAGCCGGCCGCCTTGAGTTCGGCAAGCCGCGTGTGCGGCCAATCGAGCAGTTCGAGGCGCTGCTGGCCGGCGACCAAGCTGCGCTTGAGCCGGTAGGCTCCGACGGACGATATCTCGCCGCTGGTCATCACATGCTTTGCGGTATCGTCGCCTGACACGGTGATGGCGGCGTTGATCCCGAAGGCGTCCGCGAGCTTCGACACCAGCGGTGCAGGAACGATCCGGCCGAGGAAGGACTGGCCGTCATCGGTGTTCAGGCGCCAAACCTGAACATGATCGTCGGGCAAGCGATCCCAGACCGGCAGGAGCAGGCCCGCGACCAGATAGAGCGTGCTGGTGCGGGTCTTGTCCCGCATCTCCTCTACCTCGGCCTGCCACAGCGCCGAAAATTCCTCCTCGCTGGTCTCTTCCCACATCGTTTCGAGCAGCAAATCCTGCCGCATCCGCTCGGAACGGGTCGGCCGAAGCAGCTCGTAGCGGCGAACGATCTCACCATCGTCATCGGTGAGCGAATAGGTGCTGCACCGGATCGCGGCCCTGCCGGACTTGCGATTGACGATCGGGCGCGCGTCATCGCCCAGGATACGCAACGCACGGTCGAGCGGGATCGGCTTGTAGCGCTCTTCCGTTTCGAGGCGCAGAATCTCCGTTTCTGCGCCGCTGGTCTGGTCGCGCCGGATTACCGTGCGATCGAGGATCGTGATGCGTTCGGCATTGATGCTCTCGACGCCAAGATCGAGCGTGCCAGCTTCGCGCGCCGCTTCGATCCTGGCCTCAATCAGGCCGAGATATTCATCGAAGATCGCATTCTGCAGCGCGATGCGCAGCGCGAGAATGCGATTAAGCCAGCGCTGGATGGGCGGCAGCTCCTCCTTCAGCCCGGCGCCTTCGCCCTCGAGCTCAAGTCCGGTCAACGTCTGGAATTCGCCAAGCGTGGTCGAGCGCAGCTTACCGTCGGCAAGCAGGCGGAACCATGTTTCGAGGGATTCCTTGGCATAGTCGCTTTCGAGATTGTCACGCGGGTCGAACAGACCTTGGCCGCCTGTCTGACGCTGGCCCCGTGTCAGGGCACCAAGGCTGTCGAGGCGGCGGGCAATCGTCGAGATGAAGCGCCGCTCGCCGCGGCAGTCGGTCGATACCGGACGGAACAGCGGCGCAGTTGCCTGATGCGTGCGATGGGTGCGGCCGAGACCCTGGATGGCCGCGTCAGCGCGCCAACCGGGCTCGAGCAGATAGTGGTTGCGGCGCGACTGGTTCTCGGCGGTAAGGCTGGCGTGATAGCTGCGTCCGGTGCCGCCTGCATCGGAGAAGATCAGTATCTTCTTCTGGTTCCGCATGAAGGCGTCGGTCTCGGCAAGGTTTGTTCGCGGCGAACGGCTCTCGATACGCTGGCGACCGTGCGCGTCGATGACGATGCGCCGGCTGCGTCCCGTCACCTCGGCGACGGCATCGGTCCCGAAATGCCCTATGATATGATCAAGGGCGGACCCCACGATCGGCAGGGAGCAGGACCGCTCGACGAGATTGTCGCGCATTTCGAGCGCTTCCTGGCTGAAGATGGGACGCCCGTCCTCGTCGGACATCGGCTCGGACCGCGTCTTGCCGGTATCATCGACGAAGGTCTTCATCTGACGGACGGGGAAGGCGGCCGTGAGATAGGACATGACGAACTCTTTGGGTGAAAGCTCGATGTCGAGATTCGCCCGGTCCTCGGCGTTCAGCGCGGCCAGTGCCCGGTTGAGCATCGCCTCGGACGTCGAGACGAGCTGGATCACAACGCTCTCGCCCCGGGCCAGATCCGCTCTGATCGCCGGGATCAGCGAGGGCAGCTTCATGCCGATCAGGATCTGGCCGAAGAACCGCTGCTTGGTGGATTCGAAGATCGACAGCGCAGCGGCCTTCGCGCCGCTGTTGTAGGTGTCGTTGGAGAAACTGTCCGTCACCCGGGTGGCATCGAGCGCGGTGCGCACATTGGCGTGGATGATCGCCCACGCATCAGCATAGGCGTCATAGACCTCGACCTGATCGGGCGTCAGGCGATGTTCGAGGATGTCATATTCGACACCAGCGAAACTGAGCGCCCTGGCGACATAGAGGCCCTGCATTTTCAGGTCGCGGGCGATCAATTCCATCGCCGCGATCCCGCCACGTCGCAGACTGTCGACGAATGCGCGGCGATCGGCGAAGGCGGTGGTCGGACCCCACAGGCCAAGCCGGGTGGCATAAGCGAGATTGTTGACGTCCGACGCGCCGGTTGCCGACACGTACAGGACGCGGGCACGGGGCAGCAGGTTTTGCAAGCGCACGCCGGCGATGCCTTGATCGGATCCGTCCTTGGTGCCGAAACGGCCTTCGCCGCCGGCGACACCCGCCATTTCGTGCGCCTCGTCGAACACCATCATGCCGTCGAAATCGTCACCGACCCAGTCGAGGATCTGCTGAAGGCGAGTGCCCTTGTCCCCCCGGTTGGAGCGGAGCGTCGCATAGGTGAGGAAGAGCACACCCTCGGCCGCGCCTACGGCCGAGCCCAGCTTCCACTGGTTGAGATGCTGGATGTCGAGCGCAAGACCGCCGACCGCGGTCCAGTCGCGACGTGCATCCTCCAGCAGTGTCTCGGTCTTGGATATCCAGATGTGCTTGCGGCGCCCGCGCAGCCACTGGTCGAGGATGATGGCGGCAACCTGACGGCCCTTGCCGGCACCCGTGCCGTCGCCAAGGAAGAATCCGGTCCGGTAAGGGCGACCGTCCTTGTCCGCCGTGAGCGACAATCCTTCCTCGGCCGCCTTGAACAGACCGGAGATGTCGCGCTCGAAAGCGTCACCGGCGTAGATCAGCGTTTCGAGCTGAGCGTCGGACAGCACCCGGTGGTCGACTACACCGGCCGGCAGCTTCGGAACGTAAGACGGCCGCGGTGCCGTAATCGAGCCCATGGCGATCGATTCCACCAGAGCGGTCGGATGCGCGGATGCACAGGGAATGGCGATGCGGCTTGGCCGATACGGCAGGTACACCCCCACCGCCTCACCGGTCGGCACGGGTTCAGCAAAGACGGTGTAGCCGATATCGAGTGCGCTGAGAGACTGGGCGGCCTTGCCGATCGGGGCCGAAAGCCGGGGTCTGCTCGAGAGACCGCCAAGCAGGGATGCGCGCGCACGGGTTGGTGCAAGGCGTGCTGGGGAGCGTCGCGGGGTTTCCGTGACGCTGGCGGCGGAAGTGATGATCGTCGCGAGCGCTTCAGGGAGTGAGTTGCACCGAACGATAGCGACGTCATCCTGGAAGCCTTTTTCCAGAACAATGAGCTTCACGATCTGGCTGGTGCCATGTTTGGCATAGGCATTGGCGGGCAGTTCGACGTGGAGCGTGATCGCACAGCCCTCGGTCGCCTTCGCCCAGGCGCGGCTCGATGTATCCACGCGATCGGGAAGGATAGCGGCGCAGCGCCCCCCGGCATCAAGCCGTTTCAGGGCGGTGCGCAAGTGGCGGAACGCGGCAAGCGGGTCGGCATGTCGACCGATGCTGCGAGAAAAGGGCGGGTTGATGAGCACGGCGGTGGGGCGGATCGACAGCGGCAGCAGATCGTCGATGAGTTCGCCATCATGGCGACTGACTGGTGCGGTGGGGAATGCTGCCTGGAGCATGTCAGCGCGCGCCGGATCGATCTCGTTGAGGACAAGCTTGGCGCCAGCGCGCGCGGCGAAAACGGCGAGGAGCCCGGTGCCGGCGGAGGGCTCCAGGACGGTATCGGCTGTGGTGATGCGGACGGCCAGTGCGGCAAGGTAGCCAATCGCGGCCGGTGTCGAAAATTGCTGGAGTTCGATCTGTTCTTCGCTGCGCACAGTATGCGTCGGCAGGGATGCGGTGAGTGCGGTCAGGGCCGCAAGACATTCGGCGGGCTCTTGCGACAGGTCAAGCGTGGCGAGGTGCAGAACTTGGGCCAGCTCCAGAACATCATAGGCATCGCGGAGTGACCAACGCCCGTCAGCAGCAGTTGAACCATAGGCGGTTTCCATCGCCCGGAGCAGGCCAGGCCGGTCCACGCCGTCGCCTTTGCGCAGCTCGGCATAGACCGCGTTTGCGGCGGTAATGGATGGTTCGGTAAAATCGAGTTCGAGATCAGCGGCTGAGGTGCGCATTGTAGGCCTCCATTGCATCGTCCGGTGCCCATCACCGGGTCAACAAGCCGGAGGCCTCCTCTCCTCTCTTCAGTGAGGGTGTGTCTGGATCACGGTGCGAGGAACGGCGTTGCGGGCAAGCCGATCGCGCAGAGCATCGTTCCAATCGTCATGCTCGGACGGGAGCCACTCCTCGACCCTTCGCCCGTTGGCGCTGAGGTGCTCCCCTGCCCTCTTCAGGCAGATCTTCGCCGCCTTGTTCCGTTGACCAAACACGATGACGCGCTTCACACGGGACGGTATGCCGACATGGGCATAGCGCTCGGCACCGAGCACAGCCCAAACCGGCAATTGAAACCAGTCGATGGCGGACAGGGCATCTTCGATCCCTTCGGCGATGCCCAGAACGTCAGCCGGCTCACCAAACCGCACGCTGCCCGAGCCAAGCTGGCCCAGCGCCAGCTTGGGTTTGTGGAAGGGGCGCCGCAAAATGTCGGTGGAATCAAGGAAGGTCCGGTGGACCGCGACCAGGCCAAGCTCATTTCTCACGGCTGCGATCATTGCGGGATGGCTTTGCCGATCCTTCCCCTTCCCTATGATCGTTTGCGGATTGAAGCGAAGGTCAGGCGTCGGCGCATAAAGACCCCGAGCATGAAGATAGGCTTCAGCCGGTGTGCCGGCAATGGGTATGCTGCGCTGCCATAATGACCGGGCCAAACCGCTCAGATCGCGTGAGGGCGCGCGCGGTTCGACATGGACCGGCTCTCGATCGTGCAAACCCTGACGATCGAGAGCCTTGAGGATATCGGTCGATGTGCATCCCGCAAAACATTTGAACAGGATCGCCTTGGTGCCGAGGCGGACCGAAAGGCTAGGCGAGTGATCGTCATGGGCGGGGCAGCGGCACTCTCCGCGCGATCCTGACCAGCGTCCACCCAAGCTCTCGACGATTTGTTTAGCGCGGACTGCTGCATCGATGGTGGCGGGCATGGGCGAAACTCCTGTCGAAATCCAAGGTCGCTCCGCGCATGCCCCCTCCCCTCTTGCCGATCGGCGATGCCTCCTGGGATCTATGCTGCCTTTGTCGCGAGCACACCGAACTCTTCGACGATCCGGTCGGTCGTGTAGTGGGTGGCGCCGTCGCGCTCGTAGGAGGTGTCACGGAGCCGTCCGGCAATCCGTACGAGATCGCCAACCTGGACCTTCTCATCGATATATTTACGCTGGCCGTCGCTGAAAATGACGACTCGGTTCCAGTAGCTATCCTCGATCCACTGATCGCCTTCTCCACGGCGGCGATAGTTCGCACATACCGAGATGTTGGTGATCTTGGGCTTGGCATCGATCTCACCGATCCGTCCGATGATCTCGAATTTGGCAAAATTGATCATGCGACCTACTCACTGCGTCTGCCCAGCGGCGACGAGCGGTGGTGCAGCTACGATCGGTTCGCTGAGGATCTCGGCTCAGGGCGGAGCTGCCGAGGATCGAGACCGTGATGCTATCGTGGAAGACCGGTCTGGAGGTATCCCCCTAGCGAGGGGGATCGGTGACGCTGTCGGTCCGTAAAGGATCAGCGAATCGCCCCCTTGGTCTCTTAGAATCATTCTAAAACAACGCCGCTGCTCGCAGCGGAAGGATTCATGATTCTAAGTGATTCAGATTCGATGCCGAAAAGATTTGCAATTTCAATGGCCTGTCGCATTTGTCCTGACCGCGCGGGGGATTTTGCCTGACCCCGCGGGGGCGTCACCCTGACCGATCGGGGGGAGATAGCTGACCTATTGGGGCTATCCTGACCTATTGGGGGCGCTGGCATCTGGCGATCCCGCGCTTGAGAACGGCGGCATTCTGCCGTGTTTTTCGAGCGTGAGGGAGCCGAAGACGGGCAGAACCCGAATCGCATTGCGACTCGGCGGAATCTCAAGGCATTAGCGGACGTGCCATATGATTCTATCCTGACCAGATGGGGGCGATAAAAGTGTTTCAGCCTGCCCTGACTTGACGAGCGAGGACAGGTCAGGCAGCAATTAGGCGAACCTGCCCAATATGCGTTCGGCTTATATGACATGGAACATGCGGAAAATCTAAGCGCCGATGTAGCGCAAGAGGCGCAAGCCGATTCGGCGCCGGGCCGTGCCATGCGCGTTGCAGCGGCCCTGCAGGCGAAGGGTGGCGAGGAATTCGCCAAACCCGGTAGCATCGTTGAGATCAAGTTCGTGAAAGGCCAATCGCTCAGCCTGACGGCGTCCCGGTTGCTCGCGTTGATGATCCTGACCGCAGGCGGCGATGCCTGGCAGGACCGGCCGCATCGCATGCGCAAGGCCGATATTCGCCGCGGTCATAAGGGTAATGAACGTATCTCCGACATGTTGGAGGAACTTCACCGGACCTTGTTTGCGATCGACGACCGGTCCTGGCGAGGCAAGAAAGCTACGCTGCGTTTTTCGCTAATCTCGTCGTCTCGCGAAGAGGCGGAAGATACAGACGGCGCGGATGCGGGTTGGATCGAATGGGAGTTTACGCCTGATGCGCGCAAGCTCATCCAGGAATCCGAGAGCTATGCCGTTCTTAATAGGCAGGCGGTGCTGGGCTTCCGATCGAGCTATGCGCTCAAACTTTATGAGATTGGATCGCTGCGGCTCCATCGTCGCCAGTCAACCTGGAAGGGCGATATGGCAGCGCTGCGTGCTGCGCTGGGCATATCGCCCGATGTGTATAAGGATTTCGCGCAACTCCGTCGCAAGGTGCTCGAAAAGGCGAAGGCCGAGATTGATCAGCTGGCTCACTTCCGAGTTGAGTGGAAGGAGATACGGCAAGGCCGAACGGTGACCGAGATCGAGTTCCGTTTCGAACCGAAGGATGCGCCAGCGCAGATCGCGACTGTCGATGAGATTGAGCGGCACTCGACGGGACGCAAGGCGCGCCGGGAAGGGGCTGTGGAAGCGGTCGCTGACACGGTGGAAGTGGGATCGGTCGTCAAGGCTGCCATCAGCGCGCTTATCGCGCCCGAGAAAAGTTCGGAGATCGTCTTTCCGCAAGGGACGATCCGGTTCAACGCGGAAGGCTTGGCCGCGATTGCACGCTCGCACGGGGGCGGATGGGACATCGATCTTATCGCCGACGCGTATCGCCAGCAGATGGGCGACCGTCTGGCGAAGCTCAAGGGCGCAAAGCTGACGAGTTCCTGGACAGGCTTTTGCGAGAGTTTCGTTGCGCGGAGGGGGCGTCCCTAACGAAAATTGCACCGGTGCAATTTTCCGTCGCCCCCACCGAGTCAGGATAGACCCTTCGATAAGCGGTGATTGGCGATATTCAGGCGATATGCCGACTACGATGCGCCGCGACTTTCGAAATTCCGCTTCTATTTGACGGAAAAGCGCAAGTAGCGCTACAGTGCCCCGAGTTTCGCAAAGGGGCGCCCTGTGGCAGCATCACTAGACATCGACGACACACACGATCTTCTATCGGTGGCCACGCTTGCCCAGCGAACGTCCTCGGTGCTGGAGCGGCTTCGCGATTCGGCGCGCAGCGCGCGGGCGGATGATCGTCGTGAGCCCACCTTCCCAATCGGAAAGGCGGCCGACCTAGTGGGGCGGACGCCTGCAGCGATCCGCGACGCAGAAAAGGACGGGCGACTTCCGCCGCCGCCGCGAACCGAGAATAATCGCAGAGTAGGTTATACGCTCGCGCAGCTCAATGATATGCGGGGCCTGTTCGGTACGAGACCTTGGCGGGCAGCAGACGACCCGTGCTGTGTCGTTGCTGTCCAGAACTTCAAGGGAGGTGTGGGCAAATCAACCCTGTCGGTGCATCTTGCCCAGTATCTCGCCATCCAGGGCTATCGGGTCGCGTTGATCGACTGCGATAGCCAGGCCTCCGCGACGACGCTGTTCGGCTATGTGCCGGATCTCGACCTGACCGAGGACGACACGCTCTATCCGTTTCTCCGCCAGGAGGAAATGACCTCGCTAGACTATGCCCTCCGCAAAACGCATTTCGATGGCCTTGAACTAATCCCTGCCAATTTGCGGCTATTCCAGTCGGAATATGAGATCGCCGCCCGGATGGCGCGCGGGCAGGGGGGGCTTATCGATCGCCTCTCTCAAGGCATCGCTAGCATTGCTGATCGCTTCGATGTCATCGTCCTTGATCCACCCCCAGCCCTTGGCGCCATATCCTTGTCAGTTTTGCGCGCGGCGAATGCTCTCGTTGTGCCGGTGCCTCCCACCGTCATGGACTTTTCTTCGACCGCGGCGTTTCTGGCGATGCTCGATGAGACCATCGAGACGCTGGCCGAACGCGGCTTTGCGCCGACTCTCAAATTCCTGCGCTTTGTTGCCTCGAAGGTCGACGAGAACAAGTCGATGCAGAAGGAACTGCTCAATCTGATGCGGACATTGTTCGGTCACGCAATGGTGCGTACGCCGCTTAAGGATTCAGCTGAGATCGACAATGCGACGGCTCGTCTGATGACGGTTTATGAACTCGATGGCCCCGTCACAAGCAGTGCGGTGCGCAACCGCTGCCTCACTTATCTCGATGGCGTCAACGCTGAACTGGAATTGGATATTCGCGCCATGTGGCCCAGCCACTTAGGCCGTTTGCGAAAGGAGGGGTTGGCATGAAAAGCAAAAATTGCACCGGTGCAATTCCGGGTAGAGGGGCGGCGTTATGAGCAGAAAGAATGCGAGTTTCGCGGCTGGCTTGGCGGCCGGAATAAATCTGCCTGAAGATGGTGCGCCCGCCCCGCGTCGTCCCGGCCTTGGTTCGAATGTGCTGACTGGAAGAGAGAACCGCTTGGCCGAATTGGCAGCGGGATCGGTTGTCAGCCGCACGCATGAACTGGTTGATCCCGCTCGATGCCGAATGTGGGTGGGGCACAACCGGGAATATGCGCTCCTCAACGAGGAGCGATGCGCCGATCTCATCGAGAGCATAAAGGCGCAGGGACGCCAGGAAATGCCGGCAATTGTCCGGCGGGTGCGCGGCGAACCAGACTTTGATTTCGAGGTGATCTGCGGCGCACGGCGTCACTGGTCGATCAGCTGGCTGCGCAGCCATAATTACCCCGACTTCCGGTTCTTGGTCGACATCCGCGAACTGTCCGATGAAGAAGCATTCCGCATCGCGGATATCGAGAACAGGGCGCGCGAAGACCTTAGCGACCTGGAGCGGGCGCGCGACTATCTCCGTGCGCTTGATGCCTATTATGAGGGCCGCCAGAAGGTCATGGCCGAGCGGATCAATGTCACAGAGAGCTGGCTGAGCCGCTATCTTGATCTCGCCCGCCTTCCGGCGGAACTGATGGTCGCTTTTCCCAATCCGCAGGATTTGCGGATCAAGCATGTCACAGCCATCAAGCCCTTGCTGAAACCCGATGATCGTCGCCGGCGGGTATTTGCCGAAGCAGCGGCGCTCAGCGCGCGATCAGGAGGGGAGGGCGCTCCTATTGCGGTGCCGGAGGTTATTCGTGCATTGGCGTTGGCAGCCGATCCCCCCAAGAGGTCAGGATCCCCCAAGAAGTCAGGATTGAGTGAAACTGTGGCATCGCAGAGCGGAAAGCCATTGCTTCGGTTTGAGGGTAAGGACCGTAAGGGGGTGAGGATCACCTTGCTCCCACACGGTGGCGGTTCGCGGGACGAAGCGGAGGCCGCTATCAAGACATTGCTCGACACGCATTGGCAGTAGGCTCTGATTTACGCGAGTTTGGCCACCAGCTTACGTGCTCCCTGCGGCGTGACATCAAGCGGTCACGCCCCGCTACAACTCAATCAGTGGGGCGTGCCGAGGCATCGATACCGAGGCCAGCTAGCATCGAATCGAGTTCGGCCATTTCACGATCAAACTCTGCGAGCGCGGGTACAAAATCTGGGAGCGCCCGGGGCGGGGCAGGGGGACGCCCTACCGGACGGACACCAAACCCGAAGGCGATAGCCAGATCGCGCGTCATATAGGTCCGCCAAGCCTGACGACCGCTCACCTCTACAAGAAGGTCCAGCTTTGCCGCGCGAGAAAGCAGCTTGCCGGCACCAGAGATGGTCACGTCCAATCGCCGGGCGAGCATCCGAGGACTGACGACGGGGACAAACTGGACAAGGCTGAGCAACTCCAGGAGCTTGCCAGGGCGGTGCGCGCCATGGAGGGCTGAGGCGGCGCGTAAGCGGTCTTCCTCGAGCGCCTGTAGCCTCACCAGCCCCTCTTCCGCCCGATCGGTGAGCGACCGGAGGTTGCGCAGGACGATGGCCTGCGTGTCGCGCGGCGAGAGGCGAAACGCCTTGTCGCCAATGGTCAGGCACGGCAGCACGGCCTGAGTGATCTTCATCGATCGCAGGAGCCCGGGAACGGCAAGCCACGGCGCGATCGTGCTGTCTGCGCGGGAGCGCCGGGCCGTAATCTCGAGCGCGCGGAGGAGGGCTGGCCGCTGGCTCCAATCTTCTGGGACGTCCGTTGAGATCGCCAACTCGTCTCGCCAATAACGGGATTCGCGATGGGCCAATTGCCGCTGCCAAATCGGAAGCGCATCATGATCGTCCAGATTGGTAGGCATCGGCCGACGACCGGGCAGATTGACGGCGCATTCCCGTCCGAAAATATCAATTTCGTCAATCTCGGCGCCCTGCACCCGCAGCGCCGTGGTATAGCCGGTCCAGGTGGCGCGTCGCTGCCACGGCGCTGCGGTAGGACTGGTAGAAACACGGGCATCGAGGCGGCCTATCGCCGCTGCCGCCCGTTCGAGACGGGCGGCGAGCCTGGAGGTCCAGATTGGCTCTGAGAGGTCTGGCATGGCAACGGGCATGGCATAAACATATCCGCAAAGTACCCGTAGCGTCTACCATGCTGTTGCTCATTAGAAATGGACCTATGATAATTGCACTTATCTAATATCCGTTGTTGACGCACTCGGCCCGTAGAAGTTATGAAATCCGCGATGAATGCAGCCTCCTCCCTCGAGCCGGCTCCGTCATCCGGCGGCGGCGAAGCTGCCTCTGTGGCGGCGATGGACGAGCTCTCCTGGGCCATCATCAAAATGAAGGCAGGCGCGCGCATCCTCATCGATGCGCGGCTGGTCGAAGCCTTCAGTGCCAGTTCTTCCCCGCACAGCCTGCGCGCGCTCCGGTCCGACCTCGAGGCGTTCGACCTGTGGTGCCGGCGTGCAAACCGGGTTGCGCTCCCCGCGTCGCCTGAGACGGTGGCTGATTACCTCGACGCCCGGGCAGGGCAGGGGGGCAAGCCGGCCTCGCTCGGGCGCTACAAGGCTTCAATCGCGAAGATCCATCGTTTGCTCGACCTCGCTGATCCGACCGCAGCTTCGTTGGTGAAGCTGCGCCTGGCGGCGATCCGGCGCGCGCAGGGGACCGCGCAGACCCAGGCGCGCCCGCTGCGCTTCAAGGGCGCGGTGCGCGATGTCGCGCGCGATACCGCGCGCGGGCTCAACATCCGCGCCTTGCTCGAGAGCTGTGCCGAGGACCTGCCTGGCTTGCGCAACCGCGCGTTGCTATCCGTCGCATATGATACCGGGCTGCGCGCCTCCGAGCTGGTGGCGATGGCGGTTGAGCACATCCGCGAGGCAATCGATCCTGAGGCGCGGCTGCTGATCATTCCGCGCAGCAAAAGCGACCAGGAAGGGGAGGGCGCCACGGCCTTCCTCTCACCGCGCTCGGTGCGCGCGATCGCGGCCTGGCAGCACGCCGCGGGCGTGACGGGCGGGCCGATCTTCCGCCGCGTCGCCGTGCGGCGCTACAAGGCGCGCGCCGCGGTGAAAGGCCGGCCGACCTCGAGCTTCTCAGGGCGCGAGCACTGGGATCTGCGCAAGACGTTGTCGAAGCCCGCTGTGCCCGCGCGGGTCGAATACGACGTGGGCGAGGGCGCGTTGCATCCCGGCTCCATCGGACCGATCTATCGAAAGATGATCCGGGAGGCGTTCGACCGCGGAGCTCTGCCCGATCTGACCGCAGATGATCTGGCCAGAGTGCTCAAGGGGATCAGCGCGCACTCCACACGCGTCGGGCTCAACCAGGATTTGTTCACGAGCGGAGAGGACCTTGCAGGCATCATGGATGCGCTGCGCTGGAAGAGCCCACGCATGCCGCTGGCCTACAACCGCAACCTCGCGGCCGAACAGGGCGCGGCGGGAAGGTTAATGGCGAAACTGGGGTGAGTTCGCGCTTGCACAGAACACTTGACCTTCGTCGTGCCGCACCGAACTGAGGCAATCGCTCTTTGAGGGTCCTTTGACAGCTGGCAATGGCATGTCGGGCCTTTCTCGGATCTCAAAGGCGATAAAGGCGTTGAAGAGCGCAACTTGCATGGTCTAGCCAAGTTGGCTCAATGAGATGTGTACTTGATCTTGAGCTGAGACAAGGCACGTGAGCGCGTGAAAGGGAAGCCGGATGCCCGAAGTCGAGCCCACGAACGATGTTGCGGCGCTTACCGTGCAATTGCTAAGCGTTTATCTCGCCAACAACACTGTCGCGTCCGAAGATCTCGCCGGGTTGATCCGGACTACGAAAGATGCCTTGGGCGAGCAGGGCCAAAATCCGCAACTTGAGCCGGAGGTTGCCACGCCGGCCGTCTCGGTGCGCAAGAGCCTGGCGTCGCCCGACCACATCCTCAGCCTCATTGACGGCAAACCCTACAAGACGTTGAAGCGGCACCTGATGAGCCACGGCCTGACGCCGGACGCTTATCGCAGCCGCTACGGTCTTCGGGCGAGCTATCCGATGGTGGCGCCGACCTACGCTGAGCACCGCCGTGCGGTTGCGCAGAAGACTGGTCTGGGAGTGCGGAAGAGCACAACGACGGAAGGTGCAAGCTCGACCGACGAGCAACTCGACACGCAAGGCTCGGCTCAAGTGGAGGAGCCCTCGCTAGCACAGGTCTCCGCATCGGAGAGCGAGCCGCAGCGCGCAGGCACCGAGCAGACGGGCGCTGACACTCCCGTCACTGGGACCGGTGCCGCAGATGAGACGGCAGCTTCAAGTCCGGATCCGACGCTCGCAGCAGAGGCTAACATCCCGGCTGACACGACTAGCTCCACCTCTGCAGAGAACCAACAGGGCGACGCGGCCACAGCTCCCAAGAAGCGGGCTCGGTCAGCAGCCGGCAAGCGCTCTGGCAAGGCCCCGACGAGGGCATCGGGATCGAAGCGCGGCAAGGCAAAGGCTCAGGCGCCCGAGTCCGCCAAGGTCGCCGCTGAAAGCTCGCCTGCTGCGAGTTCGGCTGCTGGCGAGCCGAGCGCGCCCGCGAAGACGACTAAGCGCCGCTCGAAGCTCGGTTTGTTCAAGAACTCGGAGGCAGGGAAAGGCGCCCTTGCCGCTGCATCTGACGTCGACGGTGACGACACTACGTCACAGCCGCAGGAGGCGGAGGGTGCAGGCGCTGCCACGCCGGCGAAAGCGCCTGCCAAGCGCAAGCTGCCCAAGCGCATCGCTCGTAGCGTCGACGCACCGATCGCTAGCGGGGCGCCTGGTGGGGACGGGCCAACCGAGTAGCGTGAAGGTGACTGAGGTGCGGTGCAGCGGTGACCTACGGCCGTCTGTACCGCACCTCGTTAGGCACGAGGTGCCCGGGGTGGGTTCTTGGATCCCACTGGCAGCTCGCTTACGCGCCATTGCCTCTGGTGCGATAGTGTCACCGGCACCCCGCATGAGTCACAAAGGGCATGCCGTTCCTCGTTCTTGCCTCGGCAGATAGAGGCGGGCCGAAGGCTCATGCCTGCCGAAGAAGCATAAGAGGGACACGCGATTACCAGAAACCCGTCTGCTTGCACGTCCAACAAGTGACAGCGTAGGGCTGCGGACAACCTGTGGAAAGCATGTGGATGCTCGATAGCATAGTGCTATGCGCCGCAGCACCAAGCGTTCAGCGAGGTACAAGGCAGGGTACCGGCTCGTGGCGTTGGCTCCGACCCTTTTGAGATCAGACCCTTACGCCTGCAAGTCGACGGAGGCCGCAGGGAGCCGACGCCGAAGGCCTTGCTGGTGGTCTTGGAGCCGGCTAGGTCGGCAGGCACTCGTTGAAGGCCTTCGGTGACCGCTGTAGCCGGGGTTCCCGTACCACGTTTGCAGAAAGTAGCGGTAAGGATTATCGGCTTATATCAATAACATGCTTCGATTTAAGGAATTGAGTGCCTTTATAAGTCAATGACTTAGCCAATCTGAAGGTATTGAAAGACTCGGCGGGCCGCTTCCCATAGTCTTTTCGTTGGAGGCGACTCGGCGATGGAAAGGTGGCGAGAGCAGTATCTAGGGATTGAAGCGATTCCTGAGACGCTGACCGAAGCGGAAATTGCGTTCTTCTTCCGCCTCGATGAGGATAGCCTACAGGTTGTCACCAGCCGTCGGCGTCCAATGACCCGGCTCGGGTTAGTCCTGCATATCGGCTTTTTGCGAATGAGCGGCCGACATTTGTCCGCGCTCGAGAGGGTCCCTTCCTCTGTCCTTGCATTCGCTGGTGACGAAGTGGGAGTGGCTGCCCCGCAGCTGGCTACACTGCGCGCCATCTATCGGCGGCGCATGACACTATTCGCGCATCAGCGCCTTGCGGCGTCGGCCACCGGCATCAGCGCAGCCAACGAGGCCCAACTGAGGATGTTGACCGCGTATCTGCGCCGCCAGGCTGAGACCGTCCTTGTTCGTGAGGAGTTGGTGACTGCGGCACGCCGCTGGCTCTACGATCACGCGTTCTTGATTCCTACTGACCGAAGCCTCGAGCAAATCGCCGCCCGCGCGCAGGAGTATGCTCTGGGCGAACTCAAGAACGCAATTGAGGCTAGCGCCGGCAGCGACACAGTAGCTGGGTGGACTGTGAAGTTGAGCGCTGTCGGTCCCAACCCGGACCAGGCGCTGCTTGACTGGCTGCGCGCCTCACCCAAGGGCTTTGGAGCTCGTGCAATAGGTGACGTTCAAAAGCGGATTGCCGTGCTCCATGCTCTCGGCGCCGAGCGCCTTATCCTCCCCGAAGTGCCGATTGAACGCATTCGTCAACACGCCATACGGATCTCTCGCCGCAAGGCATCGACGCTGCCGCGCCTAAACGAGCCACGGCGTACGGTAGAGATCGGCTGTTGGTTGCGGCTGCACTTGCTCGAGATGACCGACGTCGTTTTGATGCAGACGAGCCGGCGCATCGGTCAACTTTGGAGCGACGCCCGCAGGAAGGTCGAGGAGCGAGCGCTCGAGCAGCTTAATCAATACCGCACTGGCGTCGACACGATCATCAGCGCACTCGACGATTACGACCTTTCCGATCGCGAGTTCCGCGAGAGGGTCTCCAAGGCGGTGTGACCGCTTCGCTCGGCACCGGCGACGAGAGGCAAGGTCCAGGCAATCCGCAACCAGATGGCCACAACGCCTGGGCCGTTGCGCCTGTTGCTCAAGCAGGCGGACGCCATTTGTCTGACGATTGCACCCGATCATCCGCTTAGTGTGGCGATGCATACGCTACGTAACGCCTACAATGGGCGTGAACTCGCTCAGGATCTCCAGCCGTTCCTCGTCGCTCCAACGGCGACGCCGCTCCGGCCCGGAAAACACCGTGATCTGACCCATCGACCGCTCCTAAGCGCACTCTTAAGAGCGCACTTAAGACCGGTCGCTCACCTCATCGGCAAGGCGGGGCCCGCCGGACGGGTACCGGCAAACTGCACTTTCCCATCGAGCACTACGCCGGCTTCGCAGTAGCGGGACGACGGCAAGCTTAAACGCAGGCTCAAAACCTGAAGGCACATTAAGCCATTGATTTGCAAAGAAACACGATTTGGCAGAAATACGCAAGCTATTGATATAGCGTAATATTTCCTAACGCTACTTTCTGCGAAAGCGGTACGGGAACCCCTGCTAGGATAACGGCGAACGGTCGGTCGTCGCCAACAATGTTCTCGGCTGCTAGTTCGCCGCCGACAGAGCAAATCAGAATGTGTGGCGGACTTCACCTGCCTCCTAAGAGCAGATGGTTGACTTTATTTTGCCGCCAAGATCGACCTGTTCGCTCACCGATGATGGGTTGGTTTATGAGCGGCACTATAACCTCTCGCTGTCGCAAGGCTCTCCTGAGCGTAGGCTGATGGCAACGCCCGTTTTCGACCGCATTTCTGACCCGGCTAAATGTGGAAATCACATAATTAACCCTCTTCGGGCCAGTATAGCTGCATCGGATTGTCCACGAGTATTTTGCGTTGAAGCTCTGCTGTCGGCGCGATGCGTGGGATCATATCGACCAGGGCGCCATCGTCGGGGACCGCATCCTGCATATTCGGATGCGGCCAGTCGGTTCCCCAGAGCACGCGGTCGGAATAATCGGCGACAAGGGGCGAGACCGCTGCCACAAAATCGTCCCAAGGCGGCCCTTTGGGGTCGAGCCTGTCGGGACATGTCATCTTCGTCCAGATGTCCTCACGGCCGTCAAGCAAAGCGCGAAACGCCTGCATATCGAGGCCATCCGGGCCCTGTGCGACATCGGGACGCCCCATATGATCGATCACGATCAGCGTGGGGATCGCATCCAGGAAGGGCCGCAACTCTTCCAATATATCCGCTTCGAAATAGATGACGACATGCCAGCCGAGCGCCTGAATGCGGCGGGCAATATCCAGGAACTTGTCCTTCGGCGCATCATCGACCAGTCGCTTGAGGAAGTTGAACCGTACGCCACGAATGCCGCCGGCGTGTAGCCGTTCCAGTTCTGCATCGGAAATCGCGGGATCAACGACAGCGACGCCGCGCGCTCTACCCTCCGCCTTGTGGATTGCGTCCAGAGTCGCGCTGTTGTCGGTGCCATGGCAGCTAGCTTGTACGATGACGTTGCGGGAAAAGCCGAGCCGATCGCGCAATGCGAACAGCATCTCAGCTCCGGCATCCTCGGGCAAATACTTGGCCTTCGCGCCGAACGGGAATTGCGCCATTGGGCCGAATACATGGCAATGCGCGTCCACGGCACCGGGGGGAGGCGTAAAGCCGGGCACCGATGGATTACCGTGCCAGCTGATGATGCGATCTTGCGTATCGGCATTCATGCGAAAACTACTCCGTCCATCAATTTACGCGCGGTACGCAGCATCGCTGCGCTCGCTACTGCGCCGTTTTCGTCCAGTTCCATGACGCACGTCGTCTCCCCAGTAGGATGCTCGACCGACAGTGTCTTGCGATTGCCGGCAGGCACTTGCGCAACCTCTGCCGCAGGTGATCCGGCGATAAGGCAGGCGGTGGCGACGCTGACGGCCCCCAGAACCCCGATCGAAGCATGGGCGCGATGCGGGATGAAGCTGCGTACCGTGACCGCGCCGCCATTGCGTGGCGGGGCGACCAGCATCATTTTGGGTACCGATTTGTCGGATACGTCACCCAAATTCATCCGTGCTCCAACCGCCAGCCTTATGGCTTCGATCTTCGCCTTCAAGGCCATGTCTGCATCCAGCTCTTCACGGCTTTCATACCCTGTCGCGCCGACATCATGCGCCTTCATCACCACGCTGGGCATTCCGTTATCGATCAGTGTTACGGGCACGCCGTTGACGACATCGACTGGGTTGCCGGTTGGAAGCAGCGCGCCGCATGATGAGCCGGCGGTATCGCGAAACTCCAGTGGCACTGGCGCAGCGCTCCCTGGCACCCCGTCGATGCGCGCATCTCCGGCATAGGTCACTGCGCAGCCGGGTGTCTTAACGGTAGCCACAGCGACCTGCCCGGTATTTTCCATATAGATCGAGACCTGCGTCTCTCCATCCTGCGCCGTGACCAGACCGCGCTCGATAGCGAACGGGCCGACCCCGGCCAGTATGTTACCGCAATTCTGCTGATCGGACACGATGGCCTTGTCGACGAACACTTGCAGGAACAGATAGTCGACATCGATCCCCTCGCGCGCCGACTTGGCGAGCACCGCCACCTTGCTCGTCAGCGGGTCCGCACCACCCATGCCGTCTATCTGGCGCGAGTCAGGCGATCCCATGACGCGCAGAAGAAAGCCGTCGCGTTCGGTGCTGTCTGCTGGCAGGTCGTGCTTGAGGAAATAGCCACCTTTCGACGTTCCCCCGCGCATCCACATGACCGGGGACCGATCAGACATATTTCAGTCCCATCTCGGCCAATTTACCCCGCATGTCATAAATATCGAGGCCGAGCTGTCCGGCGGCCAAGCGCTGCCGCTTCGCCTCCTCCAAAGCCTCGCGCGCCTCCGCCTTCGCAAGAACCGCTTCAGCATTTGCGCGTGGCACGATGCACACGCCATCGTCGTCGGCAATCACGATGTCGCCGGGATTGACCAGCGCATTGGCGCACACGACCGGGACATTGACCGATCCCAATGTGCCTTTGATCGTCCCCTGTGCGTGGACCGCCTTCGACCAGACGGGAAAGTTCATCTCCTTCAGATCGCGCAAGTCGCGCACACCGGCGTCGATAATCAGGCCACGACACCCGCGCGCTTGCGCCGAGGTCGCCAGCAGATCGCCAAAATAGCCGTCCGAGCAAGGGCTGGTGGGTGCCAGCAACAGCACGTCTCCCTCACGCAGCTGCTCGATCGCGACATGCACCATCCAGTTGTCGCCAGGCGGCGCGGAGATGGTAACTGCGGATCCGGCGATGCGCGCACCGGGATAGATGGGACGCATGTAAGGCGCGAGCAGGCCGGTACGGCCCTGCGCCTCATGGCATGTCGCGACGCCACATTTTGCGAGGCCATCGATGACCGATAACGCCGGGCGTTCGATATTCTGGACGACGATGCCAGCCATATTCTTCTCCTGATTTGCGCCATCTGATGCGCGTCTTGCCCGACACAGCGCAAATGGGAACTCGTGCATCCCGCATAAGTAATCGCTAATGATAGGCCACGATGCATCCGAATCACCTCAATATTCGTCACCTCCTGGCGCTGCCAATAGTCGTCCGCAGCGGCAGCATCAGCGTCGCCGCGCGGGCAGTGAATCTGACCCAGCCGGCCATCACGCAGGGCATCGCCAAGCTGGAGCGCCAGATCGGGATGGCATTGTTCGATCGTGTACCGGGGCTGCTGATCGCGACCCCGGCGGCACATCTGCTGGCGGAACGCGCCGAGAATGCGCTGCGTTTTCTGGGTAACCGACGCGCGACGGCGGCACAGATCCGCGCCTTCGTCGCCTTGGCGCAGCATGGCAGCTATGCGGCCGCGGCAGGCGTGACAGGGCTGGCCGAAGCCTCGCTCCATCGGGCGGTCGCCGACCTGTCGCTGACGCTGGGCGTGCGGCTCGTTGATCGACGGGGGCGGGGCGTCGTACTCACGCGGCGGGGGGAAGAAATTGCGCGCAATTTCCGGCTGGCGCTGGCGGAACTGCGCTCTGGCCGTGCGGAGATCGCCGCGTTGCAGGGAAGGGAGGTCGGCCATATCGCTGTTGGCGCCATGCCGCTCTCGCGGGCGCGCCTGTTGCCCAACGCTATAGCCACCTTCCTCCGCGATAATGCGCAAGTCGATTTCGCTGTCGCGGAGGGTTCTCATGCCGAGTTGATCGGCCCGCTTCGCGATGGTGATATCGACATGATGATCGGCGCGCTGCGCGATGATACGCCCGGCGCCGATTTGGTCCAGATGGCCCTATTTACCGATCAGCCGGTTATTCTCGCGCGCTCTGGTCATCCGCTGGCGCATGAAGCCGGACGATTGGCCCCGGCCGACCTTGCCTGCTTTCCCTGGATCATGGCGGCGGAGGGTACGCCGTTGCGTAGTCTATGGCAGCGGATGTTTGCGCTTGCAGACGTCAGTTTGCCGAAGGTGCCGATCGAATGTGGTTCGGTCATCACCATTCGGCAACTGCTTGGGCAGACGGATTTCCTTACCATGCTCTCACCCGATCAGGTGGCTGTCGAACTGGAAGCAGGCTGGCTGGTCCAGCTGGGTGTCGCTCCCGGTGCGGTTAGCCGTACGATCGGACTTACTACGCGTGCCGACTGGCGACCGACCCCACTCCAGCAGGCATTCATGGCGACGCTGATCGAAGAGGCCGGGAAGATGCGTCCGGTGAGTGGCAATTCGTATTAGCTTATCGTCTTTGCGGTGATTCGATTGGCTCGCTGGTGTCGCTGACGCCTAAATGGTCGGCATGGCGATGATGACGGGATTGATCGGCTTCGGAGAGGCGGGCCGCACATTCATGGAGGCGGGCGACTGGGTTGCCGGCTGCCGGGTCTATGACATCAAGACCGATCGTGCCGAAACGCGCGGCGCCAATCTCGCCGATTATGCCGCATCACAGGCGGACGGTCGGGAAACGATGGCGGAGATTGTCAACGGCGCCGACCTGCTGCTCTCCCTCGTCACCGCCGATCAGGCGCTGGCCGCCGCAGAGGCTGCCGCTGCCGATCTTTCTCCAGGCACCTTATATTGTGACATGAATAGCATCGCGCCGCAGACAAAGCAGGCTGCCGCCCATTTGATCGAGGCCGTTGGCGGCCATTATGTCGATGTGGCGGTAATGGCTCCGGTCGATCCCGCCCGTCTTGCGGTTCCGTTATTGCTGAGCGGCGCGCGGGCGCAATCTGCGGCTGAGACGCTTGCTGCATTGGGTTTCAGCAATATCCGTGTCGTCGGGGATCGCGTGGGACGTGCCTCGTCGATCAAGATGATAAGATCGGTGATGGTAAAGGGGCTGGAGGCGCTCTCCGCCGAATGTGTGCTGGCCGCCGAGGCCGCAGGTGTGCGCGAAGAGGTTATCGCCTCACTCGACGCCAGCGAGAAGCCAAAACCCTGGGATAGCCGGGTCGACTATAATCTCGATCGTATGATGGTCCACGGCCTGCGCCGCGCCGCCGAGATGGAAGAGGTGGTGAAGACGCTGGATGGCCTCAGCACCGGATCGGTCATGACGCGTGGCACGGTCGAGCGCCAGCGCACCATTGGTGCGCTGGGTTTGATCCGGCCCGACGCTGGATTGCCAGCCAAGATCGAACAGATCGACGCAGCGCAGATGAGCGCAAAGGGAAAGCAGAACGCATGACATTGGTGATCGACTGTCACGGCCACTACACCGTGCTGCCCAAGGGCCATGACGCATGGCGAGAGGCGCAGAAGGCCGCGTATAAGGCAGGCGAGGCCGCGCCGCCCTATCCCGATATCAGCGATGCCGAAATCCGCGAGACGATCGAGTCCAATCAGCTGCGCCTGATCAAGGAACGCGGAGCGGACATGACGATCTTTTCGCCACGCGCGTCCGCCATGGCCCCCCATGCCGGCGACGCCGCTATGGCGAGGGAATGGGCGATACGCTGCAACGATCTTATCGCGCGCGTCGTCACTCTCTATCCCGATGTATTTGCGGGCGTGTGTATGTTGCCGCAATCACCGGATGCGGACATGGCCAATTCGATTGCCGAACTGGAGCGCTGTGTCACGGAACATGGCTTCATTGGCTGCAACCTAAACCCCGATCCCAGCGGCGGACATTTCCGCCATCCGCCTCTGACCGACAAATATTGGTATCCCTTCTACGAAAAGATGGTGGAGTTGGATGTCCCGGCGATGATCCACGTGTCGGGTAGCTGCAATCCGGCAATGCATGCCACCGGCGGTTACTATATCGCCGCCGATACGATCGCCTTCATGCAGCTGCTGGAGGGCAACCTGTTCGCAGATTTTCCGACCTTGCGCTTCATCATCCCGCACGGCGGCGGCGCGGTTCCCTATCATTGGGGGCGCTATCGTGGGCTCGCCGATATGCTCAAAAAGCCTGATCTGTCGACGCACCTGATGAACAACATCTTCTTCGATACCTGCGTCTACCATCAGCCGGGCGTCGACTTGCTGGCGGATGTGATCGAGAACAAGAATATCCTGTTCGGCTCGGAAATGGTCGGTGCGGTTCGCGGCATCGACCCCACCACAGGCTATTATTTCGACGATACAAAGCGCTATGTGGATGCGCTCGACATCAGCACAGAAGCACGCGACGCGATCTTTGCGGGCAATGCGCGCAAGGTTTTTCCTCGCCTGGACGCGATCCTGAAAGAGCAGGGGCGATGATCACCGAAAATCCCAAACGGCAGGACATTCACGAATATCTGGCCGAGCTGGAGGATATTCCGGGCACCCGCGTGTTCACCACGGCGCGGGCGCGCAAGGGGTATTGGCTCAACCAGTTCTGCATGACGCTGATGAAAGCGGAAAATCGTGCCCGCTTCAAGGCGGACGAGCGTGCCTATCTCGACGAATGGCCGATGACGGAAGTGCAAAAGCAGGCAGTGCTGACTCGCGATTATAATGCGGCGCTGGATGAGGGCGGCAACATCTATTTCCTCGCCAAAGTGTTCTTTACCGACGAGATCAGCTTCCTGCAGGCGGTCGGTACGATGACGGGCATGAGCGCTCCCGACTATCAGGCAATGATGATCGCGGGCGGGCGTCCGCCGGTCGGCCTGCGTTCGAAGAAGGATCCCTATTGATGGCCCGCATTACGGCAGGCGTCGCGAGCAGCCATATACCGGCGCTGGGTGCGACGATCGATCATGGCAAGACGCAGGAGCCTTACTGGAAGGATTGCTTTGCCGGCTACGACTGGACCCGGCAGTGGGAAGCGGCGCAAAAGCCCGATGTCGTCATTCTGGTCTATAACGACCATGCCACCGCCTTTGACATGAACTTCATCCCGACTTTCGCGATCGGTTGTGCCGAACGCTACAAAAGCGCGGACGAGGGGTGGGGGCCGCGCCCGGTTCCCGAAGTGATCGGGGATCCCGATCTTGCCTGGCACATAGCGCAGTCATGTATCCTCGACGAATTCGACATGACGATGGTCAACCAGATGGACGTCGATCATGGCCTGACCGTGCCATTAAGTCTGATGTTCGGCCAGCCGGAGGCATGGCCCTGTAAAGTCGTGCCGCTTGCGGTCAATGTCGTCACTTATCCGCCGCCATCGGGCAATCGCTGCTATGCGCTGGGCGAGGCAATCGCACGCGCCGTGGAGAGCTATCCGGAGGACATCACTGTGCAGATATGGGGCACGGGCGGCATGAGCCACCAGCTTCAGGGTCCGCGTGCCGGTCTCATCAATGCCGAGTGGGACAATCGCTTCCTCGATGATCTGGTGAACGACCCGCAGCGCCTCCGCCATATCCCGCACATCGAATATCTGCGCGAGACCGGCTCGGAAGGGATCGAGATGGTCATGTGGCTCATCATGCGCGGCGCGCTAGGGGCGAATGTCCGCGCCTTGCACCGCCATTATCACGTCCCGGCGTCCAATACCGCGGTCGGGCACATCGTGCTCGAACCGATCGCCTGACAGCAAGATAGAAGGAAATATCCATGCGAATAGCTTTGGCCGGTGCCGGCGCGTTCGGCGAAAAACATCTTGATGGTCTGAAAAAGATCGACGGCGTCGAAATCATCTCGATCATCAGCCGTACTGGCGAACAGGCCGCTGCGGTCGCCGCCAAATATGGCGCGAAGCACAGTTCGGAAAACCTGGAAGATGCGCTTGCCCGCGGCGATGTCGATGCGGTCATCCTCTGCACGCCGACACAGATGCACGCGAGCCAAGCGATCGCCTGCATGAATGCGGGCAAGCATGTTCAGGTCGAAATCCCGCTAGCCGACAGCTGGGCCGATGCCGAAGCGGTCGTGGCGAAGCAGAAGGAAACGGGTCTCACTTGCATGGTCGGCCACACTCGCCGCTTCAATCCCTCACATCAATATGTCCACAACAGGATCGTCGCGGGCGAGCTGAACCTTCAGCAGATGGACGTGCAGACCTATTTCTTTCGCCGCAAGAATATCAATGCGAAGGGCGAGGCGCGTAGCTGGACCGACCATCTGCTCTGGCATCATGCCGCGCATACGGTCGATCTGTTTGCCTATCAGGCAGGCAAGATCGTCCAGGCCAATGCCATCCAGGGTCCGATTCACCCCGAACTTGGCATCGCGATGGATATGTCGATCCAGCTCAAGAGCGAGAGCGGCGCGATCTGCACTCTGTCCTTGAGCTTCAACAATGACGGCCCGCTTGGTACGTTCTTCCGATATATCTGTGACACCGCAACCTATATTGCGCGCTACGACGATCTGGTGAACGGGAAGGAAGAGCCTATCGACGTATTCCATGTCGATGTGTCCCTGAACGGTATTGAACTGCAGGACCGCGAATTTATCGCCGCGATCCGCGAAGGGCGCGAACCGAACAGCTCGGTCGGCAAGGTGCTCGACTGCTATCGTGTATTGGGTGACCTCGAAAAGCAGCTTGCGACATGAGCGTGCGCCGCACCAAGGTCGCGATCATCGGGTCGGGGCCAGCCGGGCTGATGCTCGGCCACCTGCTGCGGGCAGAAGGAATTGATTGCCTGATCCTGGAGCGGCAGGATCGCGAATATGTCGAGAGCCGGATTCGTGCCGGCGTACTGGAAACGACGACTACCGACCTGATGCACAGGCTGGGTATCGATGCGCGCATGGACAGCGAGGGCTTGATCGAGGACGGCTTCAACCTCGCCGATGGTGACCAGTTGGTGCGTATCGACATCAAGGCGCTGACGGGCAAGCATGTCACTGTCTATGGCCAGACCGAACTGACCCGCGACCTGATTGCCGCCGCGCCCGAACGCGATCTGGAGATCGTGTTTCAGGCTGGCGACCTGAAATTGCATGATGTGGACAGCGCACGGCCCAGCGTGACGTTCGTGAAGGACGGCCTTGCCCAGACGATTGAAGCGGATTTCATCGCGGGTTGTGACGGGTTCCATGGTCCGTCACGCCGCGCCATCCCGGCCTCCCTGGCGCGTGAATATACCCAGGAATATCCGTTCGGCTGGCTCGGTATATTGGCAGATGTTCCGCCTTGTCATGATGAACTCATCTACGCCAATGGTCCGCGCGGGTTTGCGCTCGCTTCGATGCGGTCACCGACACGGAGCCGTTATTATATCCAGGTGCCCCGGGGTGAAAAGCTGGAGGACTGGCCCGAAGCGCGGTTGTGGGATGAACTGGATGGGCGTTTCAACCCGCTGTCGAACCATGGTGTGACGCGTGGTCCGGCGCTCGAAATGTCGATCGCGCCACTGCGTTCCTACGTATTCGAGACTATGCGGCATGGCCGGTTGTTTCTCGCTGGCGACGCGGCCCATATCGTACCACCGACCGGGGCGAAGGGGCTGAACCTGGCTGCGTCCGACATTGCCTATCTGTCCGACGCGTTGATCGGCTATTATGGCCGGAATGACGATAGTGGCCTGTTGCATTACCAGGAGCGCGCCCTGTCGCGCATCTGGAAGGCGGAACGGTTTAGCTGGACTTTGACGCGACTGATGCACAGTTTTCCGGGGCAAAGTCCGTTCGAGCGGCGGATGCAGATCGCGGAACTGGACTATCTGGCGCAATCGATGGCGATGCAAACCGCCATTGCTGAAAATTATGTGGGCTTGCCGCTTTAAAGTTTTGTCACCAGAGGAGGGCCACAGATGATCCAGTATAGGGATATATATATGTCTAACTGGTCGTGGCCCAGAGATATCCCCGGGGCTAATCCGCCACCCGACTGACGGCCCTTATCGACAGCGTTAAACGGGGCGGCGGGCGTTGGCCGAGTGGGTTGGCATGATCGCGAATATGAGCTCGCTTGCGTTACGATATGGGGTTCCCGCACCACTTTCGCCGAAAGTAGCGGTATGAATTATCTATGTATAACAGTAACATACAGGGCTGTCTTACAATAATATCGCGCCTACACAGTAACTTACGTGCTGCCCAAGTTTTCGAAGACACATGCGGTGAAGATGCGTAGCTTCCCATCCGCGTGGGGAGATCGGCAATGGAAAGCTGGCGGGAGCAATATCTGGGCGTCGAGACGATACCCGCGTCGCTGACGTTAGCCGAGATTGGGGTCACGACATAGAACGGGCAGGATAGCACGATAAGGTTGTGCGGCGATCACGCCGGCGCGGTTTTAAGGGCATTGGACCGGCGGAGTTGGCGATATCCGTCCTCACCGAGCGGGGGCGCATCCGACCAGAGATAATCGCCAGTGAGATTGATATGCTGCCAGCCCAGCGGTGCGATGTGGGGCAGCAAAGCTTCGTCAACCGTGCGGCCTTTCGTGGCCATCGCTCTGAGGGCTCGCCCCAGATAGTGTGGATCGGCGTGGAAAAAGGACCCCGTTAGCGGGGTGATCGGCGTCAAAAAGGGACCCCTCATCTCGGTGGTTTAGGCTGCTCGCTTGGCGGTGTGTCAGGCGGCGAGATCGGGATGTTGATATTGGAGATGGTGTTGAGGATCCGGCGCGAGCACGCGTCGGGCAAAGCCATCAAGGCGATAGCGCGAGATCTGCATTTGTCGCGCAAGGTGGTTCGCAAAGCGATCCGGGCACCGGATGCGGACATGGGTTACCGGCGAGAGGTTCAGCCGCTGCCTAAGCTCGGGCCCTTTCAGGAGCGGCTCGACGCGTTGCTGGAGGAGGATGAGGCGCGGCCGCGGCGCGAGAAACTGCGCATCACACGTATTCACGACCTTCTGCTACGAGAGGGGTTTGACGGCTCATATGATGCGGTGCGCCGCTGGCGCCAGGCGCGGCGCCGCGACGTGATGGACGCGCCGGCCTTCATCCCTCTGCTGTTTCGTCCGGGCGAGGCCTACCAGTTCGACTGGAGCCACGAGGACGTCGAGATCGCCGGCAAGCCGATGCGCGTGAAAGTAGCACATGTGCGGCTGTGCGCGTCGCGCACGATGTATGTGCGGGCCTATCCACGCGAGACGCAGGAGATGCTGTTCGACGCGCACGCACGAGCTTTTGCCTTCTTCGGCGGGGTGCCGACGCGTGGCATCTACGACAATATGAAAACAGCGGTGACGAGCGTGTTCACCGGCAAGGAGCGGGTCTTTAACCGGCGCTTTTTGGTCATGGCCAGTCACTACATGGTCGAGCCGACAGCCTGCTCACCGGCGGCCGGTTGGGAAAAGGGCCAGGTCGAAAACCAGGTGCAGACGGCGCGTGGGCGGTTCTTCCAGCCACGGCTGCGCTTTGCCAGCATCGAGGAATTGAATGGCTGGCTAGAGGCGGAGTGCTGCCGCTGGGCCGACATGCACCAGCATCCTGAGCACAAGGAGCTGACCGTCGCCCAGGCATGGGCTGCGGAGCGCGCCGTGCTCCAGCCCATCGCCGCCCCCTTCGACGGCTTCCACGAGAGCGAGCATGCGGTGAGCGGCACATGCCTGATCAGCTTCGACCGCAACCGTTATTCCGTCATGGCCAGAGCGGTCCGCCGTACGGTGCAGGTCCGGGCCTATGCCGACCGTATCCTTGTGCGCTGCGATGGTGAGATCGTCGCAGACCATCCTCGCTGTTTTGGGCGCGACCGGACCATCTACGATCCGTGGCACTACCTGCCGGTGCTGGCGATCAAACCCGGTGCGCTGCGCAACGGCGCACCTTTCCAGCACTGGGAATTGCCGCCGGCACTATCACGATTAAGGCGCAAGCTGGGTGCCGGCGATGACGCTGTCTGCCGTTTGCACGCTCGGGCGGGCAACTGCTCTTCCATCTAATCAGCAAGCTCTACGAGCGGACCTCGGTCATCGTAACGACGAACCTGGCGTTTGGTGAATGGCCGACGGTCTTTGGCGACCCCAAGATGACCACTGCGCTGCTGGATCGCATCACCCACCACTGCGACATCATCGAAACCGGCAACGACAGCTGGCGCTTCAAACACCGTAGCTGACATCTCCAACAAGATGCCTCGCGCTGATCGCGTCTCCGGTCGGGCTACGCCCTCCCTACGCCGCGACCAGCGCGAATGCTGCGGCCCTCATACCTGTCACGCTACTCCGCAAAGGGGTCCCTTTTGGACGCCGATAGGGGGTCCTTTTTGCGCGCCGATTGACATCCCTGAAGATGCGCCTGTGACACCAACGGCGAAGCCCATTGCCTCGCTGCTGTTTCTGCTGATCGCGATGGACGACAAACTATTGCGCACGGATCTCGATCTCCTTCGCCAACTGACCACCATCTTGATCGAACAAGGATTGTCGCCCGACGAGTATGTAGCGCTGATAGACGATTTGACCGATGTCCAGAGGAGGATCGGTTCCTACAGCTATTTGCCGTGGAGTCTGGACGTAAGCGAAGTCCTTGCGACGTTGCCTTGTCCGACGGACGCCGCACGCGATGCGCGATTACGTCTTTTTCTGCAGGTTATCGGGCAGGCATCTGGCTTCGCCCATCGCCTGATCGCGACCGATCTCATCCCCATAGAGGCGCTTGTAAGAGACTACGGCATTGGGGATGAGGCAGTTGCCGCGCTGAAACGCGATGCCTCTCAGGAAGCTACCGACGAGGGGGCGTTACCTGACCTGCAAGGCAAGACGATCGGAATCTATACTCTTGCGGAGGCGGCAGGCAGCCGAGCGAAGGCCGCACTGGAGAAACTGTTTCCCGGCTGCAAGGTGGTCGTCAATTCCGATCTCGTCGCGACGGCGCAGTTGTCAAATCTGGCAAAAGTGGCTGACTTGTTTGTCTTTGCCTGGAAGAGCAGCAGCCACCAAGCGTTCTACTGCGTCAAGGATGCACTTGCCAAAGGCGAGCCGATTTGGGCCCCTGGGAAGGGGACTGCCAGCATTTTAAGAGCAGTTCTCGATCATATAGCGTGACGTTTCTTTTCTGCGGCGGCACGTTGCCGTTCCGCCGTGAGGAAACCCAACTAGGTTGAAGCACATGGCTTTGTCCATAGAGTGTGTCACCAGTGTCACTTTACCCCGCTGGTAAAGTGACACTGGTGATTTTTGTGAAGTCTGGCGATTTTGGGGGATTCACAGCAGAGTCGCTTGTGCTAGATTCACGATGTGTTCCACCAGGCCGACCTCTTCGATCATATCGCCTCAGCCTCACCGGCAGACGTGCCGTCGACCGTCGCGCTGCCAGATCTCGTTGAGCGCGTTTCGCAGGTGTCGAAGCGACCCAGATATGTGTTGCTCGTCCTCAACCTGATTGCGAAAGCCGCTGGAGAAAATGGCAGCCTCGGGCCTTATGTCCGAAGCGAAACCGAGCAGGTTCCGGTGCGTGACTGGCTCTGCCTGGCACTAGCGCCTCTGGCTAATCGCGATTGTCGGCGAACGGCCATGATTGCAGCGGTCCGGTCGGAAGTCGTGGCAAACGCTGACGCCGCAGAAAATGCGGTCGTTTTGGCTCAGCAGCAGGACGAGGAAATAGAAGCGCGCATCCTTCGATCCGGTCGGACAAACGTTAGCCGGGCGGTATCTGATCTCGTGCGCGCTGGATTGTTGCATCGCCATTATCAGGGGTATCGCGTCGATCATCACAATCGCGGCGCACAGCGTGAAGCCGTCTACACGATAGCACCAGATGTGCGGTCGGCCTTGGCTAACAACTGCTAATCGCCAGTCGATTTGCTGCGCAGTAAATTTAGTCGAACCGTCGAATTTCGAACCTCGGCGAGACAGCGTTATGTACACTAAGTTATTAATAAATTTAACATAAGAAATGTTATCGAGCTTGCGTTGTGTAAGCCCAACTTAGAGATGTCCCACCCCGGAATTTAGAGATGTCATAACGCTGGGACGTCTAGCGGTCCCGGTGGCATGGTCCTCCTCCTGGCTGGGAGAACGCGCTTATGTCGGTGGTGGCGATGAGCCAAGGCGAGCATTCACCGTTTGATAGGCTGATGCGCGTGGAACGCGGCGAGTTACGGGTCAACGGGCAAGGCGCAGCACTCGGTGCCGCTTGCCAATCCGCTATCAGAAAACCGCTAACCCCATCAGCGGGTTGTGCTTGACGGGCAGAACAGCGCATGTGGGCTTGGGACGCCCTATGACGGGGGAATGGTTCGGTGCCTGTGCCCACCACGTTCCGGCGCCAACGCTGCGTCCGGGCGACATCGTCATCCTGGACAATTTCTTGGCTTACAGAACCCTGGCCGCGGTAGAGTCGAAGCAACCGGAACGCGCAGGCTGTTGCTTCCGCAACATATTCCCGAGGATTTCCGCGCGCGGTCGAATAATATATTATCTTTGACGTTATATCGAATCAGCTTGATTCTATAGCCCCATGGGTTTACCAGCAGCTCATGGACACCAGACAGAACTCCATGACGGTTGAGCTTACTCGACAGGTCGCCCAGGACATCGTGGCGGGCGATCTCGAGCCAGGTTCGCGCCTGAAAATTACAGGTTTGGGAGCAAAGTATGGGACAAGCGCAATTCCATTGCGTGAGGCACTCGCCCGGCTTGCGAACCAAGGCCTTGTCGTGTTCGAAGATAAAAAGGGCTTTTCGGTAGCGCCGGTATCGCGCGCTGATCTTATCGATCTCACAGAAATTCGAATAGCTGTAGAGTGTCTGACATTAACGCGTTCAATCGAACGCGGCGATGTGGAATGGGAAACGCATGTTCTCTCAGCCGCGCATCGACTGGCCCGCCTCCCTACTTACGCTGATGAGGCTAAGCGACATCTCTCGACCGAGTGGGAGGCTGCGCACACGAGATTTCACCATTGTCTTGTTTCGGCATGCGAATCTTCAAGGTTACTTGGACTGCGCGACCTCTATGACGATCAGTCTCGACGCTATCGCTACCTCATGGGCCTGCTCGCGCGTGAGCCGCGTATCGTTGATGGAGAGCATCAGGATCTCGTCGATGCCGTTCTCGGCCGCGACGTGGCAAAAGCCTGTGAACTAGTCAGCGAGCATTTCCAGAAAACGACAGACATGATCTTAAGCTCTAAGGTCGGCACACTTCTGTAAAGATTGTTACCACTGAAATGATGCCGTAGAATAAATTACTTTTTATAATGATATTGCTCTTATAGTAGTAATCTATAGCGAAATCTTTCTTTCTTGTCGAAGGCAATATATCACGACACAGATATATGCTGCCGTCTCGAAGTTAAAGCCGAAAACTGTCCAATACCACTTCGACCGACGGAGTTCGAAGCCTCACGCACCCGCTGTGTGAGCAATCTTGCACGCCTGTTGACAGTGCGATCGCCTGCGAGATTTCTCTAAAAAAATTGGGAGGGACTAAAGAAATGAGCAAACTAAAACTTCACGGCGCAATTTCGCTTCTTGCGTTGAGCATCAGCGGTACGGCGATGGCGCAAAGCGCCGGCCAGGGCGGTGCCGCTTCTGCAACACCCCCTTCGCAACCGGTCGCGGCAGAGCAGGCGGAAGGGGGGATCCAAGACATTGTCGTCACGGCCCAACGTCGTCAGGAAAATCTGCAACGTGCAGCCATTGCGGTTTCGGCGGTGAGCGGGGATATGCTCAAAGCAGCCGGGGTTACGAACCCGACTGACTTGACTGCTGTGGTTCCTGCCCTTCAGGTGTCCACTGCGGCAGGCCCTTATAATCTCTTCTATCTTCGGGGCGTAGGAAATTTCAACTCTAATGCGTTCTCTGACTCGGCGATCGCGTTCAACATGGATGGCGTGTTCGTCGGTCGACCGTCCTCGACGACGGGCTTCTTCTACGATCTGGAGCGGGTCGAGGTGGTGAAGGGGCCGCAGGGCACGCTCTACGGCCGGAATGCGACCGGCGGCGCAATCAACGTGATCAGCCACAAGCCCGATCTCGGCGAGTTCGCCGGCGAATTTTCGGCGCAATATGGCAATTACGACGCGTTCCGCATCGATGGCGCCCTGAACGTACCGCTGGGGGATAAGGCTGCGCTGCGGTTTGCTGGCATTCACGTCAAGCATGACGGCTATATGAACAATGGCATGGACAATCAGGACGATTGGGGTGCTCGCGCGTCATTCCTGGTCAAACCGTCAGATACGTTCAAGATGGTCATTTCGGCGGACTACTTCAAGCAAGGCGGAAACGGACTCGGGAGCACGCCGCGTCTCGCGCAAAATGGCGTTGCCACACCGGCTAGCTTAAAGGTCGATGACCGCATCGACTTGCTGTCTCCGGCGGGGCAAGCCTTCTATACCGGTCAGCCCAACGGCACCTTGGGACGGAATTTCGCGTCCATTCCCCTCCCCCAGGCACAACCGTACCTGAACAATCACTATTGGGGCATCTCATCGACGATTGATTGGGAGACTTCGGTCGGCACCCTGACAGTCATTCCGGCCTACCGCGAAGCCAGGCTGGATTATGCGAGCTTTACGCCTGGCTTTTACGTTGCAGAAAAGTCCAAGAGCAACCAGACGTCTATTGAAAGCCGCTTTGCCACGACCGACGATTTTCCAGTGCGCGCCCTTCTCGGCGCATTCTACTATAAAGAAGATACTAACGACCCATATTCCGGAGTGAATACGCAAAACTATGCCTATTATCGGAACGAGAGGCTCTCGACCGAAAGCAAGGCGATCTTCGGTCGCCTAACCTATGCAGTCACTCCCGACGTCCGACTGAGCGTCGGGGCAAGGCAGACCTGGGAAGACAAGGGCTTCTCCGGCACGCTGCGCGGGATCACGCGGATCTGTCTCACCGCAGCCTGCCCCGATGCGGCGCCGATCCCATACACCGCCACGGCGCCTGCGGTCCCCGGCGTGGTGGTTCCGGTCTTCGGCACGCCACCCTATGGCGGGATCATCTCGTTCAATCCTGACTTCAGCCCAGCTCTGATCCAAACCGAAGGTCAGATCGTCACTAATGATGCCAGGAAATTCAAGAAGTTTACGTGGCGGGCCGGCGCCGATTGGGACATCACGCCGCAAAATCTGCTATATGCAAGCTTTGAGACCGGTTTCAAGGCGGGGGGCTTCTTCTATTCGGCCGACAATCCGGCGACTTCCAATAAGGAGGGTGTTTATAGCCCAGAGACGATCAGCGCGTTCACGATCGGTTCTAAGAACCGGTTTCTAGATAACCGTATCCAGATTAATCTCGAGCTGTTCTACTGGCGCTATAACAACCAGCAGATCGCCCATCTTGGCGTCGATAGTCAGGGCAATATCATCTTCCCGATCGAAAATGTCGGAAAGGGCACCTATCGCGGGTTCGAGATTGAAACCCGGTTCGCGCCTACGCGCACGACGACGCTCACGGCAGACGTTCAATATCTCGATGCCAAGTACAACAATTTCCAGTACACGACACCAAACCTCAACGGCGGTCTCAGCAATGGCACGGGCTGCCCAAATGCAGGTACGCCGGGGCTAGCATATACTGTGGATTGCTCCGGCAAGCGCCCGCCAAATTCGCCTACATGGACGATCAATCTTAGCGGGCAGCAGCAGATTCCACTATCATTCGGCGAGTTGGTCTTAGACGCGCGCGGTCATTATCAGTCGAAGACTCTTACCGGCCTCGAATTTCTGCCGATCGAGGATCAGGAAGCGTATTGGGTTGTCGATGGTGCCGTGACCTTCTATTCGCCTGGAAAGCGCTACTCCGTGGGGGCGTTCGTCAACAATGTCTTCGACAAGACGGTGATTGCAAACACCTTCCCCACGCCGTTCAGCAACTTCTACAGCTCCTCCCTCCGGCCGCCGCGCACATACGGCATACGGGCCGGTGTGAATTTTTGACGCTAGGAAAGCGGGCCGCATTGGCGGTCCGCTTTTGCGCATCACCGATCTCAATACGGAGTTTCAGATGATCATCTTCAAAAACGTCCGCATCTTTGATGGCACTGGGGAGCCGCCGTTCGCGGGGGTCGTGTCTGTCAAGGAGAATCGCATCGTTGCTGTTTCTCCCGAAGACACGATGATCGGCGCTGACTTTGCAGTCGAAGCGCAGGTCATAGATTGCGAGAATGCCATCCTGATGCCCGGTATGGTCGATTCGCACGCGCATCTCACATGGCCGAGTTCGGTCGAGCGCCCCGTCCGGGAAATGTCGATGCCGCCTGAAGAGTTGGCACTGACTGCGGCGCGTAACGCGCGCATCCTGCTCGATTATGGCATCACCAGCGCATACTCGGCGGGTGCGATGAGCAAGCGACTGGAAATTTACCTTGCTCAGCAAATCGAAAGCGGTGGCTTGCCCGGTCCGCGCTTCATTCCCTCGTCGATCGAGAAGGAACCGCCTTCGGGCGATGACAACACCTTCAACCCTGGTCAATCCGAGCATCAACTGAGCGGCCCCGAGGAAATACGCGCGTTCATCAAGGAATGTGCGGAGTTCGGCGCCAAGTCGGTAAAACTGCTTATATCGGGTGAAAGCCAGCTGCGTCCTGGCACGTCGTTCGAGCTACAATATAGTGATGAGGAACTTCGCGCCGCGCATGAACAAGCGCTTGAATCCGGCATCTGGCTGAACGGACACGCGCATGCTGCGGAGGCGGTGAAGCTCGGCGTGCGCAACGGGTTCCGCATGCTGTATCATTGCACCCATGCGGATGAGGAAGCTCTGGACCTGCTGGAGGCGCGCAAGAACGATATTTTCGTCGCACCAGCCATCGGCGTTATCCAAGCCATGATGGACTTCGCGCCGCCGCCGGGGATGGAGCTTACCGAACAGAAGGCGGATGGGCAGATGGTGCTCGAGCGTCATCGGGAACTGATCCCTGAAATGCGCAGGCGCGGCATTAGGGTATTGCCGTTCGGCGACTATGGTTTCCCCTTCAATCCGCATGGTTGGCAGGCGCGGGATCTCGAAATCTTCGTAACGCAAATGGGCTTCACGCCAATCGATGCGCTGGTCGCCGCGACCAAACTCGGTGGCGAGCTGATGGATATGGGCAATGAACTCGGCATGATCAAACCCGGCTACCTGGCCGACATCGTGCTGGTGAAGGGCGATGTCACCCAGGACGTCACCCTGCTTCAAGACAAGAACAACATCGTAGCGGTGATGAAGGATGGTAAGTTTCACAAAGAACCTCGGTCGCAGAACTGAGCCAATCGTTTTGTTACAGTTCACTTGCACTGGAGTTTATTCGTGACATCTTACAAGCTCTTTCAGTTTGTGCCCTCGTCCGGGGCACCGGAACTTGGAATACTAGTTGCGGATAAGGGATATCGCGTGCCGGAATGCACTCTGGACGCCTACCTCGCCGATGTTGACGTTCAGCATGAGCGTATGAAGGTACTGGCGCGGCGGATTGCCGATGGTGAGGAAAGGCCAGAAACGATCGATCTCGGCGCCACGAGCCTCACCGCGCCGACCTTGAACACCGCGACAATTTACGCCTGCGGAGCAAATTATTCTGATCATGTCGAGGCGATGTCTAAGGCGATGGGTCTCACCGTGGTTGACGGCCGCGCGGTCGGCCTGCCGCCGTTCTTCTTCACCATTCCCGGTCGCACCGGCTTAGCGGGACATGGCGAAGATGTCGATTATCCCGCAGGCGTGCAGAGGCTGGATTTTGAAGCGGAACTCGCCGTTGTCATCGGTCGGCGTGCGCGCAACGTTGGCGAAGCGGATGCTTTCTCTTATGTAGCTGGCTATACCTGCGCCAACGATCTGTCCGCACGCGACCGATTGCTCCGACGCGAGGAGGATATAAGTTCTCCATTCCGCTTTGATTGGATGGGCCACAAGGTTTTCCCGAAATCCTGTCCTATGGGGCCATTTTTGACCCCGTCGGAGTTTATCCCGGACCCTGAGAATGTTAACATCAAGACATGGGTCAACAACGAATTGCGGCAGGATTCAAGTACTAAAAACCTGATCTATTCTATCCCGGAGCAGATCGCGTTCCTCAGCAGTCGCTTTGACCTCTTCCCCGGCGACGTCATCATCACCGGGACGCCGTCGGGCGTTGGCGCGGAAACCGGCCGTTTCATGTCGAAGGGCGACACCGTTCGGATCGAGATTGCGGGCATTGGCGTCCTTTCAAACCGGATCGCGTGACAGCCGCCCCGATGGCTTCCTTCTCCGGGCGGACACGAACGCAGGTATTGCCGACGGGCGCGAAGAGAAGGGGGGAAATGTTGTATCTGACCGATATCAGGAATGCTCAAGTCTCTGTGCCGTCCCACTAGTAGGCGCCTCAACCAGAAAGCCCCTTTAATGCTCGACCCGAATATCGCTGCCATCCTGGATAGTTTAAACGCCGGCCCGGCGCTTGAAAGCATGGACGCACATGAGCAGCGCAAATTCTTCAGCGCCATGCGATCTGCGCCAACGCCGATACCGGGCGTCGATTCACGGGATCTGCAGATCGACACGGGCGATGCCGTGCTCAATGCCCGTCTGCTGTCGCCGACCCGCGGCCCCGACGAGACGGGTGATCTACCGTGCCTTGTCTACTTCCACGGCGGGGGCTGGATGGTCGGCGGGCTTGATACGCACGACCAGAGTGGACGGCGTCTTGCGCTGGGGGCCGGTATCAAGGTGTTGCTGGTCGCTTATCGGCTGGCGCCCGAGAACCATTTCCCGGCGGCGCATGATGATGCCTTAACCAGCACATCCTGGCTTTTCGACCATGCCAAGGAACTGGGCGTCGATCCCTCCCGGATCGCGGTCGGCGGCGAATCCGCGGGGGCAAACATGGCGGCCTTCGTCGCCACTGAATTGGGCGGCAAAGCCGGTAAGAAGTGCTCGCTGCAACTGCTGTTCTATCCTTTGGTGCAGGTCGATCTCGATACCGCCTCGCGCCGCGAATTCGCTAACGGGTATCTTGTCACGATCGGGTTGCACAACAATTGCTTAAACACTTACCTCGAGACAGAAAGCCAACGGACCGATCCCCGCATCTCGATCCTGCTTCGTAAAGATATCAGCCACTCCCCTCCTGCCTTTATCGCAGTAGGCAGCAATGACATTTTTGCAGACGAAGACAAGATCTACGCCGCCCGGCTGAGGGACAATGGCGTACCGGTCGAATTTCATGAGTACCCCAGCCTCATACACGGTTTCTGCGGCTTCTTTGATCAGGCAGCCGAAGTGCGACAAGCGTTCGATGACGCAAGCCAGGCCCTGCGGCGCGCACTCCACCCCGGTTGACTATCATTCCCCGGTAGCTGGGACAGCGAACTTTGCCGCTTGGAACAACATTGGCATTAGGATTGGAAAGCGTGAGCATGGAACCGAAACAGGCCATTTATTGCGACGTGTTGGTCGTGGGATCCGGCGCCGGGGGAATGCTTGCCGCTATACGCGCCCATGATCTTGGCCTGAAAAGCGTCGTGGTGGAAAAGACGCATTATTTCGGCGGCACGTCGGCTCTCTCCGGAGGCGCGATCTGGGCTCCTAACAATCAGTTCATGAACGGGTCGGACAGCGTGGAGAAGGCGAAGAAATATCTGACCGCCATCACCAACGGTAACATGCGCGAGGATCGCGCCGATGCGTTTCTGGCCGCCGCGCCCGACATGACAAACTATCTGAAAGAAATCGGCGTTGGCATCGCCGCGGACACGACGCCCGACTATTTCATCGAAGTTGAAGGCGGCATGACGGGCCGCAGCATCGTGCCGACCAAACTTGACGGCAAAGCTTTAGGGCCGACGTTCTTTGAAATGCGCGAACCCTCGCATTTGTGGAAGGCAGGGCATCGGGTCGCACTCGACTGGCCCGACATGCATGCGGTAATCGAAAAGCAAACGGGATGGCAGATGTCCATCGCGAAATTGTTCGCGCGCTACTGGACAGATTTGTCATGGCGCCGGATCACGCGGCGTGATCGTCGCGTCACTATGGGGGCGGCGCTTGTCTGCGCTCTCCGGATCGCAATGGAAAAACGCGGCATTCCGTTAATGCTGAACATGCGTCTTACCGATCTTGCCGATAGCGGCGGCCGGGTCAGCGGCGCGACGTTCGACAGCGATGGACGGGAAGTAACAGTGCGTGCTGCCAAGGGCGTCATCATCGCGGCCGGCGGCTTCGAGCATAATCAGGCGCTTCGCGACGCATACGCACTCCGTCCGACAAGCGCAGGCCACAGCATCGCGCCAGGCATCAATACCGGTGACGGTCTGATGGCGGCGCAGGACGTCGGTGCTGGCACCGAGATGATGGGCCATTTCTGGTGGACGCCAGTCGTGGTGTTGCCGGATCCGCATGTGCCCAATTCCATGGTGCCGGGCCCTCTTTTCCGGTCCCCGGGATGTGTCTTGGTCCGTCCTGATGGCGAACGCTTCGTCAACGAAGCCTCTTCCTATGACCGCATCGGCAACGCCGTTCTTGCCGAAGGTTCGAACCGCCGCAGTTCCGACCCTTATTGGATGATTTTTGACGCGCGCTATCGTACTACTTATCCCATAGGCAATCTTGTTCCGTCGGCCATGGCATCGGACAAGACGCTTCCGCGCGAATGGTGGAACCGCTTCATCTATAAGGCCGATACGATCGCCGAACTGGCGTCTTCGACAGGCTTGCCGGCCGAGCAACTCAACGCGGTCGTCGCGCGGATGAACGAGGCTGCCAGGGAGGGCAAGGATACTCAGTTCGGACGGGGTGATACCCTGTTCGACCGGACGCTGTCTGGAGACCCAGCAGCAGGCCCGAACCCCAGCCTGGTTCCGATCGACAAGCCACCGTTCTACGCCATTCGCGCCTATATCGGCGACATCGGCAGCAAGGGCGGCATCCGCGTCAATGCCAACGCACAAGTGGAACGGGCCGACGGCACGCCCATCTCTGGTCTGTACGCGATCGGAAACAGTGCAGCCTCGCCGTTTGGCGATTCTTATCCCGGCGCCGGGGCGACGTTGGGAGCGGCAATGACATTCGCCTATATCGCTGCGGATCATCTCGCCGCGTGACAGAGATCATCGATAATGGCGCGTTGTCCTGATGAAAAGATGGAAATAGGCATGAGAAATATAGTCATCGCCGGTAGCGGCGTTCTTGGCACCCAGATCGCATTTCAGGCCGCCTTGCACGGCTATGATGTGACGGTTTACGACATCGACAATGACGTTCTCGAAAGAGGGCGAGCGACGCTGATAGGACTGGGCGAGTACTACGCGAAAGACATGGCGGCAACGCCTGGGCAGATCGACGCCACCCTCGAACGTTTGACCATGACAGGTAATCTTGGGGCCGCGCTCGCGAATGCCGACCTCCTCATCGAATCCGTGCCCGAGATCCTCGCAACCAAAATAGCATTTTACGAGAAGGCGGCCAAAGTCGCTCCCGCAAAGACGATCTTCGCCACGAACAGCTCGACGCTTTTGCCAAGTCAAATGGCGGACGCCACGGGCCGTGCCGATAAATTTCTCGCATTGCACTTCGCCAATGAAATTTGGAAGCGAAACATCGCCGAAGTGATGGGGCACGCCGGAACCGCTCAGGCGACCTTCGACGCAGTGACTGCATTCGCCGGGTCGATCGGCATGGTGACGGTCCCCGTGCATAAGGAACGGCCCGGCTATATCATCAATTCACTGATGCTTCCCTGGGTCATGGCCGGACTAAAATTGTGGGCCGATGATGTGGCCGGCTTCAAGTCGATCGACAAAAGCTGGATGGTCGCAACGGGCAGCAACTTTGCGCCGTTCATGCTTGTAGACATCGGCGGGATGAACACGGCCTATAACATGTTCAGCAGCCTGGCGGAGGCTTACAATGACCCGCTCGTTGCCAAAGCGGCACAGCGAATAAAAACCGAGTTCATCGATAACGGACTGCTCGGCGCCGCGACCGGCGAAGGCTTTTATAAGTACCCCAATCCAGAATATCTGAGCCCCGCATTTCTATCCTGATTGGGCGTGCGCACCACTTAAGCGCAGGCGCAGCGCGCTGTGCCCCGATCCTTAGAACGAAATTCTAAAACAACGGGCGACACGCGCCGGCCAGCAAGGAGATAAGCGATGGCGGAAGACGACTTCGACGTGATCGTGATCGGTGGCGGGGGAGCGGGGCTGTCCGCCGCCGCGACCGCCGCGGATACAGGCGCGCGCGTCCTGGTGGTGGAGGCAGGCCCGCGCTGCGGCGGCGCGACCGCCACCTCCGGGGGCGCGCTCTATGCGTCCGGCACAAAGATCCAGCGTGAGGCGGGTATCGACGACACACCCGACGCGATGTTCACCTATGCGATGGCGCTGTCCCGCTACCGCATAGAGCCGTCGGTAATGCGGCGATTTTGCGATGCCGGCGCGGAGACGATCGACTGGTTGATTGACTGTGGCGTCCGCGTCGGCGCGCTTACGCAAGGCGATGTGTCCGACACCGCGCGCAGCCACTGGCCGGTGGGCGGGGGTGCAGGCCTGGTCGAGATACTCGAAGGTCACGCGCAGTCGGCTGGTGTGGAGATTGCCACACACACCCGTGTCCAGAAGTTGGTCGTCGAGAATGGCGCGGTTGTGGGCATCGAGGTCGAGGGCGAAGTCATCAGGGCGAAGGCCGTCGTCGTCGCGACCGGCGGTTTTGGCGCCAACGAGAACCTCCTCGACCGCCATTATCCGAGCTCCTATGTGGAGGGGCGATGGTATGGCGGCCCCGCGACCGCGCAGGGGGACGCCCTCACCTTCGGACCGGCGGTGGGCGCCGATCTCTATGGCGAGAACCGGGGCACGATGATGATGACGGCCGGCTTGAGCCGCGAGTTGACGTTGCCGCCCGGCTGGCTCATGTTCGTCAACCGCTTCGGACGCCGCTTCATGGACGAGGGCGCTGCCTATTGCATCCAGAAGTCCATCATGGAAGCGCAGCCCGATCAGCTTGCCTTCGCCATCTTCGATCAGGCGTCCTTCGAAAATTCGCCCTTGGACTTCCGCTACGCGCCGATGATCCAGGCGGGCGAACTGGCCAACGACTGGAAACGCGACACGCTTGACGCCGGTCTGCGCGACGGCCTGATCCTGCGTGGCGAAACCCTGACGGACCTCGCTGCCACGCTGGACGTTCCCGCCGAGGCGCTGCTTGTTACCGTGGCGAAATATAACGACGATGTGGCGACTGGCCAGGACACACTGTTTTTCAAGCATCTCCTTCACCTCCGGCCGCTGGGAGATGGCCCCTATTATGCAGCGGTAATGAAGATGCGGAGCCTCGGCCTGACGTCCTATGGGCTGAGAATCGACCGCGAGGCGCGCGTGCAGAACGCCATGGGGCAATCCATTGCCGGCCTGTACGCGGCGGGCGAAGCGTCGGGAGGTGCCATGGGCGAAGTCTATCTGGGCAGCGGCAACGCCGTCGCCAATGCGGTCGTATTTGGTCGCATCGCGGGCAGGAACGCCGCCAAATTCTCGCGGTCGAATAATGCGGACCCGCAGGTCGCGATTTAAGAGACAGGAACGGCGGCGGACAGGCACGACCATCGGGCCTGCTGCCGCACCGATCTTCGGCACGCCGGTGGAGCCGCAGACGCGAATGGGTATCGGCGCGAAACCGTCGGGCAGGACGCCGCAGCCCAGGCCGTTATCCACCGCGCGGAAGCGCGGACGGCGTTTCATAGCCCCATTCCCCATATTTGCGGGATATCACCTCGCGCATCAAAACCAGTTCAGGCGAGGAGTCCTGAAGGCGATGGCTCATGATGATGGGAGACGTGGCCTTTTCCCTGATTTCGCGAAACACCAGATCATGGCTCCGGGCGAAACGGACGGATTCCGGGACGATTGCGATGCCTTCTTCCGCCGCCACCAATCCGATCGCTATCTGAAGTTCGCGCGCCTCATGCGCAATACGGGGCTCCACCGCATGGTCGCGGAACAGCGAGAGCACTTGGTCGGCGTAACTTGGACGCGGTGAGCGCGGATACAGTATCTGTGGCTCGTCAGCCAGATCCTGTAGCGACAAAGGGCCGCTGCCCGCCGCCAAGGGGTGGCCCATGGGCAGGGCGACGATCAGTCTTTCTTCTCGCAATATGACGCGTCGAACGGCTGGATCGTCGAACCGTATGCGCCCAAATCCAACATCGATCTTGCCCTCTTTCAGCGCCGCGATCTGATCGAGCGTGGAATGCTCTACGAGGATTAGCTCAACGTTCTCCGCTACTTGACGGAATTCCCGGATCAATTCCGGCAGCCTCGCATATATGGTCGACGCGACAAAGCCTATGACGAAGCGGCGACGTTCGCTCACTGCCGCGGCCTTGAGCATTCCTTCCATATCTTCCATTCGCGCAAGCATCTGCCGTGCCTGCACATATAGCAGGTTGCCCACGGGGGTTGGCCGCACAGGTCGCGTCGACCGGTCGATGAGCGCGGCGCCGACGAGTGCCTCCAACTGCTGGATCGCGCGCGACAAGGGCGGCTGGGCGATATTCAATCGCTCGGCTGCCCGGTTGAAGCTGCCCGCATCCGCGACTGCCACATAATAACGAAGCAGGCGCAAATCCATCATAAGCGAGCCTTCTCTATACCTGTAGAGTATAGCATTATGACCAGATCGGTCTTTGAACAAGTGGCAGCGCGATAGTATCGCTGCCTTGGAAAAAACAGGCACCCGGGAGAGTCGCTGCGATGGCTGCATTGAAAAACGCCGATACCTTCATCGTCGATATTCCTACAATCAGACCTCATGTACTCGCGATGGCCACGATGCATGCGCAGTCGATGGTGATCGTGCGGTTGACGGATGCGGACGGCGTGGAAGGTATTGGCGAAGGCACGACCATCGGCGGCCTCAGCTATGGCGAGGAAAGCCCCGAGAGCATCAAGTCGGCCATCGACACCTATATCGTCCCGATCCTGGAAAGCTGCGATATCGCGCAAGTCGGAGCTACGATGGCGAAAATCGCGAAATATGTGCGCGGTAACCATTTCGCCAAATGCGCTGTCGAAACGGCATTGCTCGACATGCAGGGCAAGCGCCTTGGCGTCGCTGTCTCCGAGCTGATCGGCGGAGGCCGAGTGCGCGACAGTCTTCCGGTCGCATGGACGCTGGCCAGCGGCGACACGGCGCGCGACATCGCCGAGGGCGAGGAGATGCTGTCCCTGCGCCGTCACCGGATCTTCAAGCTGAAGATCGGCAAGCGCGAGATGCGCGCCGATGTCGCGCATGTCGGCGCGATCTGTAAGGCGCTGGGCGATCGCGCTAGCGTGCGCGTCGATGTCAATCAGAACTGGAGTGAGGCGCAGGCCAAACTCGGGATGGCGATGCTGCATGACGTCGGATGCGACTTGGTGGAACAGCCTGTCGCTGGGGATGATATCGCGGGCATGGCGCGCCTCTCTGTTGGGCAGGCCGTTCCGTTGATGGCGGACGAAGCCCTGCACGGCCCGCGTACAGCGCTGCGGATAGCATCAGCGGGCGCGGCAGGCGTCTTCGCGCTCAAGATCGCGCAGTCCGGCGGCCTTTTCGCTACGGCCGAAGTCGCGGCGATCGGGTCGGCGGCGGGCATCGGGCTTTACGGTGGCACCATGCTAGAAGGCAGCGTGGGCACGATCGCGTCCGCCCATGTCTTTGCCACCCTGCCCGAACTGGCATGGGGGACCGAACTGTTCGGCCCGCTCCTGCAGATCGAGGAAATATTACGCGACCCGCTCGCCTATGGCGACTTCTCACTGGCGATTCCCACGGGCCCAGGGCTCGGGATCAGCCTCGACGAGGACAAGGTCGCGTATTTCCGCCGCGACCGCACCGCTCCCCTCCTCCACGCCGTCACCGCAGGAGCATAACACCCATGCTGTTCATGGTCGAAATGGATGTCAATATTCCGCTGGACTTCGACACGGAGGAAGCCGCGAAGATCAAGACGGCCGAAAAGGCTTATTTCCAGAAGCTTCAGCAGGCTGGCCTGTGGCGGCACATCTGGCGCAAGGTCGGCCTCTACTCCAACGTCTCGATCTTCGACGTCGATAGCAATGCGGCGCTGCATGACACGCTTATGGGCCTGCCGCTCTATTCCTTCATGACCATTAAGGTGACCCCGCTCTGTCGGCACCCTTCCTCCATCCATGAGGACGATCGGTGATCGCTGCAGCCTGATAATCAAGTCTTTGGGAGAGAATGAAATGGACATCAGCTTCGTACAGACCCCGGCAATCCAGCAGTTGTTAGATCGCGCCGCAGGCGTGAACGAGAGCGGCGGCAATCCGCGCCTCAAGGCGATTTTCCGCGACCTGACCGAAAGCGTGATGGAGCTGATCGTGAAGCACGACATCTCCGAAGACGAATTCTGGCTGGCGATGAAGTATCTCGCCGACAGCGCAGACGAGATCGGCCTGATCGTGCCGGGTACGGGCCTCGAGCATTTCCTCGATCTCTACATGGACGCCAAGGACGCCGAAGCAGGCCTGACGGGCGGCACGCCGCGCACCATCGAAGGACCGCTATACGTCGCCGGCGCGCCGCTGATGGAAGGCAATGTCAACCTCACAAGCGATCCGGACGAAGGCAGTCAGGCACTGAACATGAACGGTACGATCACCGGCCCCGATGGCGAACTGGTTCAGAACGCCATCGTCCATGTCTGGCACGCCAACTCCAAGGGCTGGTACTCGCACTTCGATCCGACGGGCGAGCAGACTCCGTTCAACAACCGCCGCCGCATTAAGCTGGGGCCGGACGCGCGCTATGCTTTCCACTCGAGGCAGCCAAGCGGCTATTCAGTGCCGCCGCAGGGCGGCACCGATCAGTTGATGCAGGCGCTCGGCCGTCACGGCAACCGTCCGGCGCATGTCCACTTTTTCATCGAGGCGCCGGGCTACCGTACGCTGACCACGCAGATCAACTTTGGCGATGATCCCTTTGCCGCCGATGATTTCGCCTTCGGCACGCGAGAGGGCCTGCTGCCCATGCCGATCCGCCAGGGCGACACCGCCTCCATCCAGTTCGATTTCCAGCTCCAGCGGGCTCACGACGCGGGCGATGAGGGCTTCTCATCGCGGGCCCGCGCGGAGGCGGAGCCGCTGCCTCAAGCCGAGACCGTCTGAAAATCGCGAAGCAGGAGACAGGATCATGCAAGGACACCTGATGAACCGCGTCGCGACCGCAGTGGTCGACGACCCCGAAACCGGTCTGTTCCGCTGCCGCCGCGACGTCTTCACGGACCCGGCGCTGTTCGAACTCGAAATGAAATATATTTTCGAGAGCAACTGGGTCTACGTCGCGCACGAAAGCCAGCTTGAGAAGAAGAACGACTATTTCACGACCTGGATCGGGCGCACGCCTGTCATCCTGACCCGCGGCAAAGATGGCGGCATCAACTGCGTGGTCAACGCCTGCGCCCATCGCGGCGCCAAGTTATGCCGTCGCAAGCGCGGCAATCAACCGCTCTTCGTGTGCCCCTTTCACGGCTGGAGCTTCAAGACCGACGGTGCTCTGCTGCGCGCCAAGGACGCCAGCACCGGCGCCTATCCTGACAGCTTCGACCATGAAGGATCCCACGATCTGACCCGCGCCCGGGTAGAGAGCTATCGCGGCTTCATATTCGCCTCGCTCAACCATGATGTGCGGCCGCTGGAGCAGCATCTGGGCGAGGCGAAAGTCATCATCGACCAGATGGTCGATCAGGCGCCCGAAGGTTTGGAAATCCTGACCGGCAATTCCACCTACACTTTCGACGGCAACTGGAAGATGCAGATGGAGAATGGCTGCGACGGCTATCACGTCAGTTCCGTCCACGAAAATTACCAGTCGACCATGGGCCGTCGCGCCGAGGGCGGGACCAAGGCCGTCGACGCCAACGGCTGGTCGAAGGCTCCGGCGAGCGGCGTCTACGGGTTCGAGCATGGCCATATCCTGCTCTGGACCCAGGTGCTGAACCCCGAGGTACGCCCGATCTGGAACCATAAGGCGGCTCTGGAGGAGCGTCTTGGTGCCGACAAGGCAAAGTTCATCCTCGAACAGACCCGCAATCTGGCGCTGTACCCGAACGTGTTCCTGATGGACCAGTTCTCCACCCAGATCCGCGTGGTGCGGCCTATCGACGTGCATACCACCGAAGTCACCATCTACTGCTACGCCCCCAAAGGCGAAAGCGCTCAGGACCGCGCCAACCGCATCCGCCAGTATGAGGATTTCTTCAACGTCACCGGCATGGGCACGCCCGACGATCTGGAGGAATTCCGCAGTTGTCAGAAGGCCTATGAAGGCGCCGGCGAGCTCTGGAACGACCTCAGCCGCGGCGCCACGCGCTGGATCGCCGGTCCCGATGCCAATGCGAAGGCGATGGGCATGAACCCGCTGCTCTCCAGCGAACGTAGCGAGGACGAGGGCCTCTTCGTGCGCCAGCACGAGTTCTGGGCGCAGATCATGCTCGACGGCATGGCCAAGGATACCGAACCGATGCTGGAGGCAGCGGAATGACCCTGGTTATCCAAAAGAATGCGCCCGCGCTGTCCTACGCCGACATCTGCGCCTTCCTCTACCGCGAGGCGCGCCTGCTCGACGATCGCAAGTTCGACGAATGGCTGGAATGCTATTCAGAGGCCGCTGAGTACTGGATGCCCGCGTGGACCGATGACGATGCGCTGACCACCGATCCGCAGACCGAGATCTCGCTGATCTACTACGCGAACCGCAAGGGTCTCGAAGACCGCGTCTATCGCCTCAAGACCGAACGCTCGTCGGCCAGTACCCCCGAGGCGCGCACGGCGCATCTCATCGGCAATGTCGAAGTACTGGAGACGCGCGAAGGCGGCGTGGACCTGCGATATAATTGGAACACGCTCGCCCACCGTTACCAGCACACGCAGCAGTTCTTCGGCACTACGTTCCTGACGCTGGACACGACTGGTGCGACACCGAAGATCCTGCAGAAGAAGATCGTCCTCAAGGACGATTACATTCATCAGGTCATCGACGTCTATCACGTCTGAGGAGGTTGCAGTGATCTTCGCAGCACGGTTCGCCGGCAAGGTCATGGTCGTGACCGGCGCGGCGCAGGGCATCGGGGCGGGCGTCGCCACCCGCGCGGCGGCGGAGGGGGCGAGCGTCGTCCTCGTCGACCGCGCCGACTTCGTGACGGAAGTGGAGGAGGCCATCGTCGCGGCGGGCGGCAAGGCGGTGTCCGTGCAGTGCGATCTTGAAACTTACGAAGGCGCGGCGCAGGCCATGACGACGGCGGTATCGGCTTTCGGCCGCATCGACATTCTCGTCAACAACGTCGGCGGCGCGATCCGGATGCGGCCTTATGCCCAGTTCGAGCCCGCGCAGATCGACGCGGAAATTCGGCGTTCGCTAATGCCCACGCTCTACTGTTGTCACGCGGTTCTGCCGGTGATGTTGGGGCAGGGATCTGGCACCATCGTCAATCTGTCGTCCAACGCCACGCGCGGCATTCGCCGGGTGCCGTACTCGGCAGCGAAGGGGGGGATCAACGGGCTGACGCAGGCGCTCGCCATGGAGTATGCAGAGGCCGGAATCCGTGTCGTCGCAACCGCACCCGGCGGCACCAGCGCGCCGCCGCGCCGCGTTGCCCGCAACCCGCTAGGCGACGACGCACAAGAACAGGCATGGATGGCCGAAGCGGTCGCGCAGGTCACGTCCTCCGCCTTTATGAAGCGCTACGGTACGCTGGAGGAGCAGATCGCCCCGATTCTCTTCCTCGCCTCGGACGAGGCTAGCTACGTGACTGGATCGGTGCTCCCCGTCGCCGGCGGCGATATCGGCTGAAGGAGCCAGAAATGTCGAAGATCTACGATAGCCCCGCCGCAGCCCTCGATGGCCTGCTGTTCAGTGGGATGACGATAATGTCGGGCGGCTTCGGCCTGTCGGGCAATCCCGAGAGCCTGATACCGCAGATCCGCAAGTCGGGCGTGACCGGCCTGACGGTCGTGTCCAACAATGCAGGGGCGGACGGGTTTGGGCTGTGGATGCTGCTGGAAAGCCGTCAGGTCCGCAAGATGATCTCCTCCTATGTGGGCGAGAACAAGCTGTTCGAGCAGCAGTATCTCTCGGGCGAATTGGAACTCGAACTCAATCCGCAGGGCACGCTGGCCGAGCGGATTCGCGCGGGTGGGGCAGGCATTCCGGCGTTCTACACGAAGACCGGCGTCGGCACCGTAGTGGCCGAGGGCAAGCCGGTCGAAGTGTTCGAGGGCGAGGAATACGTGCGCGAGACCTGGCTGCGCTCCGACCTCTCGATCATCAAGGCATGGCGCGCCGATCCCGCAGGAAATCTCATGTTCCGCAAGACCGCGCGCAACTTTAACCCCAACATGGCGACGGCGGGCAAGGTGACGGTAGTCGAGGTGGAGGAGATCGTGGCCGAAGGCACCTTCGATCCCGACTGCATCCACACGCCCGGCATCTACGTGGACCGCGTGGTACTCTGCACCGTCAACGAGAAGCGCATCGAAAAGCGTACAGTTCGTGAGAGGGAGGCCGCGTAATGCCCCAGGAATCCAAAGGCTGGTGTCGTGATGAAATGGCCGCGCGCGCCGCAAAGGAACTGCGTGACGGCTACTATGTGAACCTCGGCATCGGCATCCCGACGCTGGTCGCGAACCATGTGCCCGAGGGCGTTAACGTGACGCTGCAGAGCGAGAACGGCATGCTCGGCATCGGCCCGTTTCCTTATGACGAGGACGTCGATCCCGACCTCATAAACGCTGGAAAGCAGACGATTACCGCGCTGCCGACGTCCAGCTACTTCTCCAGCGCGGACAGCTTCGCGATGATCCGGGGCGGCCATATCGACATGGCCGTGCTGGGCGCGATGGAGGTATCGGCCAGGGGCGATCTCGCCAACTGGACGATCCCGGGCAAGATGGTGAAGGGCATGGGCGGGGCGATGGACCTCGTCGCCGGGGTCAAGCGTGTGGTCGTGGTCATGGACCATGTGTCCAAGAATGGTAGTCCCAAGATCCTGCCCGAATGTTCGCTCCCCCTGACCGGGAAGGCGTGCATCGATCTCATCATCACCGACCTCGCCGTGATCGCGGTGGATCGCGCCCATGGCGGCCTCACCCTCGTCGAGCTTGCACCCGGCGTTACCGAGGCCGAGATTATCGAAAAGACCGGTACGCCGCTCACCTTGCTTCAGTCAGCCTAACCCAGAAAGCGTCCAGAGTGCCCAAATTGACCGTCGTCGACCGTTCGGGAGACGAAACCACCATTGATGCCCGTGAGGGCGTGACCGTCATGGAAGCCATTCGCGATAATGGCTTCGAGGAACTCCTGGCGTTGTGCGGCGGCTGCTGTTCTTGCGCGACATGCCATGTGTTCGTGGACGCGGACTGGATCGGCCGTACCGGAGCACCGGGCGAGGACGAGAATGACCTGCTCGACAGCTCCGACCATCGCGGTCCGCTTTCGCGATTGTCCTGCCAGGTCAGCCTCACCCCCGCGCTCGACGGGTTGCGCGTCACGATCGCGCCGGAGGACTGAGCCCATGCCCTTCACGCCGACCGGCCTGTACTGGAAGCGCGATGGGATCGAAGACGCACCCGCGCTGGTGCTGCTCAATTCCATAGGCACCGACATGGACTTGTGGGACGGCGCCCTTCCCTTCCTGCGCCGGCGCTTCGCGCTGCTGCGCTTGGACGCGCGCGGCCACGGCGCTTCGGCGGCGCCGGGCGGAGATCTATCCATGGCGACGCTGGCCGACGACGTGCTCGCCGTCGCGGATGCCGCCGGGTTCGGGCGTTTCTCGCTGGCAGGCGTGTCGCTCGGCGGCATGGTCGCCATGGAAATCGCGCTGCAAACGCCCGATCGCGTCGAGAGGCTGGTCCCCATCTGCACGTCGGCGGCGATGGACAGCGCCGCATGGGAGGATCGCGTTGCCACGGTTCGCGCGCAGGGAATGGCGGCGATCGCGGATCTCGCTATGGGCCGCTTCCTCTCGGACGCCGCCGACCCCGCAATCTATCAGGCTGTGCGCCGCCAGCTTATCGGCATGAACGCGGAGGGCTATGCGGCATGCGGCGCGGCGATCCGGGACATGGACCTTGCCGATCGGATCGAGGGCATCGCCACCCCCACCCTCGTCGTCACCGGCACCCGCGACGCCTCGACCCCTTATGAGGGGCATGGCGAGCATCTGGTGGCGTGCATTCCGGGCGCTGCCCATATCGTGTTGGACGCCGCGCACCTCGCACCGCTCGAAGCCCCCAAAGCGCTCGCGGCGTCCATCGTCTCCTTTCTCGAAAGCTGAACATCCGTGACACAGGCCTTCATCTGCGATGCCATCCGCACACCCATCGGCAAGCTCAACGGCAGCCTTTCTACCGTTCGCGCCGACGATCTCGCCGCGCTTCCGCTCAAAGCGCTGATGGAGCGCAACCCGACGGTCGACTGGTCGGCTCTCGACGACGTAATCCTTGGCTGCGCCAACCAGGCGGGCGAAGACAATCGCAACGTCGCGCGCATGGCCGTGCTGCTGGCGGGCATGCGCGAGACTGTGCCCGGCGTGACCGTCAACCGCCTGTGCGCGTCCGGCCTCAACGCACTGGGCATCGCGGCGCAGGCGATCCGCAGCGGAGACGCGGACTTCATGGCCGCGGGCGGCGTCGAGAGCATGACCCGCGCGCCCTACGTGCTGGGCAAGGCGGGCAGCGCTTTTGGCCGCGACCAGAAGATCGAGGACACGACGCTGGGCTGGCGCTTCGTCAATTCGGCGATGAAGGCGGCTTATGGCGTCGACACCATGCCGCAGACCGGCGAGAATGTCGCCAAGCAATGGCGGGTCAGCCGCGAGGAGCAGGATCGCTTCGCCCTCGCCAGCCAGCAGAAGGCCGCGCGGGCGCAGGCGAACGGCCGGCTCGCCGCCGAGATTGTGCCTGTCACCATCGCGCAAAAGAAAGGCGACCCGATCGTTTTCGCCGCCGACGAGCATCCCCGCGCCACGACCCTTGAGGCGCTCGCGAACCTCAAGCCGGTGGTCACAGCGGATGGCACCGTGACGGCAGGCAACGCGTCGGGCCTCAACGACGGCGCCGCCGCGATGTTGGTTGCGTCCGAAGCGGCGGCGAAGCGCCATGGCCTAACGCCGCGCGCGCGGATCATCGGCATGGCGGCGGCGGGCGTCGCGCCGCGCATCATGGGCGTGGGACCGATCGAGGCGGCGCGCAAGCTGCTCGCCCGCAAGGCACTGACCGCCGATCGGCTCAACGTCATCGAACTCAACGAGGCGTTCGCCAGTCAGGCCATCGCGACGTTGCGCGATCTCGAAATCGACCCCTTCGACCCGCGCGTGAACCCGAACGGCGGCGCCATCGCGCTTGGCCATCCGCTGGGCATGTCGGGCGCGCGCATCGCGCTTTCGGCTGTCGAGGAACTGCACCGCACCCAAGGGCGCTACGCCCTTGCATTCATGTGCATCGGCGTTGGGCAGGGGCTGGCGCTCCTGTTGGAGCGGGTGTGATGAACAGCTCCGATGTCGTGATCGTGGGAGCGGGGCATGGCGCGGCGCAGTGCGCCATCGCCCTGCGGCAAAACGGCTTTGCAGGCAGCATCACGGTCATCGGCCGCGAACCGGAATTCCCATATGAGCGGCCGCCACTTTCGAAGGAGTATTTCGCGCGACAAAAAAGCTTCGATCGGCTTTACATCCGGCCCCCGGCCTTCTGGGCAGAAAAGGAAATCGCTTTTCGGCTTGGCATAGAAGTGACGGAAGTCGATTCCAGCACGCGTAAGCTGACGCTTTCTACCGGCGAAAAGCATGGCTATGGCAAGCTGGTCTGGGCGGCCGGAGGCGATCCTCGAAGGATTTCCTGCTCCGGCGCGGATCTCGTCGGGGTGCACTCGGTACGCACGCGTGAGGATTGTGACCGCCTGATGGCCCAGATCGACGCGGGTGCGCGAAACATCGTCGTCATCGGCGGCGGATATATCGGCCTGGAGGCGGCGGCGGTGCTTTCCAAGCTGGGGCTCAACGTCACGCTGCTTGAAGCGCTCCCGCGCGTGCTTGCGCGCGTCGCGGGCGCCGAGCTGTCGGCATTTTATCAGATGGAACATCGCGGGTTCTGTCGCAAACGCCGGCTAGAGACGGTGTTGAGTCTTTGAAATGGTGAACTATACCGCGAGGCGGTTGAACTGCTCTGCAATGGACGGATTTCGGCTTTCGGACAAGTCCACCAGCAGGATGTTCGGACTATCGGTTCTGTCGCAAACGCCGGCTAGAGACGGTGTTGAGTCTTTGAAATGGTGAACTATACCGCGAGGCGGTTGAACTGCTCTGCAATGGACGGATTTCGGGCGTCGTTCGCAGAGATCATCTGACCCTTGCGGATCATGTGAACGAGTTCGATGCCGTCGAGAATGACGGCGGCCGTGTGCTCGGACTTGAAACCGAGCATGTGGCGGATACGGCGTTTGATGCGTCGATGGTTACCTGCCTGGGCAGACCATGGCGCGCATATGCCTTGCGGAAGAAGCGCTTCGCGTCCTTGAGATTTCGGGTCGGCGAAAACAGGANTGCGGATCATGTGAACGAGTTCGATGCCGTCGAGAATGACGGCGGCCGTGTGCTCGGACTTGAAACCGAGCATGTGGCGGATACGGCGTTTGATGCGTCGATGGTCCTGCTCAATCCGGTTGTTCAGGTACTGGCTCTGCCGGACTGTGAGTGGCTTTGTGTCCGGCCGGCTCCGCATCCGCACTTCGGCGTGACATTTCCGGGCCGCTTCCAAGTTCGTCTGGCTGCCGTCGATGGTTACCTGCCTGGGCAGACCATGGCGCGCATATGCCTTGCGGAAGAAGCGCTTCGCGTCCTTGAGATTTCGGGTCGGCGAAAACAGGAAGTCCGGATACCACGCTCTGCGATCATCTCCTCCAGGTCTCGCAAGCTCAAGGGGTAGCTCAGGTACCAGCGTACGCACAGCAGGATCACCGGTCGGTCAAAATGGCGGCCCTTGAACATTCTACCTCTGCGTGGAAATGCCAACAAACGCCTCCTCTACCGCCACCTGCAGATTTTTGCGACAGAACGCGCTGGCGGGCACAGCAGCGCGAGACGGGTGACATTGCCCCAAAGCCCCGCGGCGGGGATATGCGCTCGCGGCGGATGGAAGAGCGGGCGGCGGACATTCTGGCCATTTGGGAGGAGCGCAGGGACATCACCCTCGAGGAACTGCGTTTGGCGCGGGCGGACAAGGGCATGGACGTTTCCGTTGCCGGGCTACATCGCTTTTTTGTTCGTCGTGGACTGACGCGCAAAAAAAACAGGCCATGCGATAGAGCAAGATCGACCTGACGTCCTGAAGCAGCGTCAGGACTGGTTCGAGGGTCAACTCGATCTCGAACCGGAGCGCCTGGTCTTCATCGACGAAACCTGGACCGCGACCAATATGACCCGCAGCCACGGTCGTTGCCCCAAAGGCGAGCGGTTGCGGATGGGTTTCCCGCACGGCCACCGCAAGACCACCACGTTGGTCGCCGGCCTGCGCATGACCGGCATGGTCGCGCCCATGGTGCTGGATGGGCCGATCAACGGCGACTGGTTCGAAGCCTACGTCGCCCAGGTCCTCGTCCCGGAACTGCGGCCCGGCGACGTCGTCATCATGGACAACCTGTCGAGCCACAAGCGCGCATCGGTGCAAGTGCTCATCGAGGACGCAGGTGCAACCCTGCGCTTTCTCCCGCCCTACAGCCCCGACTTCAACCCGATCGAGAAAGCATTTTCCCGCCTCAAGGCCATGCTCCATAAAGCGGGTGAGCGCACCGTCAGTGGCCTGTGGAGCTTGATCGGCAACCTCGTCGATATCTTCCAGCCACAGGAGTGCGCCAACTACTTCAGATCATGTGGCTACGAACCAGAATGATCGAAAACCGCTCTAGTCCGATGATGTTCCAGCCCGGCGAGGCCTACCAGTTCACTGGAGCCACGAGGATGTCGAGATCGCCGGCAAACCGATGCGGGTAAAGGGTGCGCACTTGCGGCTGTGCGCGTCGCGGGCTGTGTATGTCCGGGCCTATTCACGAGAGACCCAGGAGATTCTGCTCGACGCGTATGCGCGCGGCTTTGCCTTCTTCGGCGGCGTGCTCCGGCGCGGCATCTACGATAAAATGAAGAGGGCGGTGACGAGCGTATTCACCGGCAAGGACCGGGTGTTCAATCGGCGGTTCCTGATCATGGCCGACCTTTATATGGTCTAGCCCACGGCTTGCTCGCCGGCGGCGGGATGGGAGAAGGGTCAGGTCGAGAACCAGGTGCAGTCGATCCGAGGGCGTTTCTTCCAGCCCCAACTGCGGTTCGCCAGCCTTGAAGAGCTCAATGGCTGGCTGGAAGCTGAGTGCCGCCGCTGCGCCGAACGACAGGCCCATCCTGAGCAGGGCGACCAGACCATTGCGCAGATGCTGGAGATTGAACGTCCTGCATTACAGTCGATGCTGGGGCCGTTCGACGGCTTCAATGAGAGCGAGCACGGCGTGTCGGGCACCTGCTGACCCAGCTACGATCGCAACCGTCACTCGGTCCTCTCGACGGTGGCGCGGCGCACGGTGCAGGTTCGGGCCTATGCCGACCCCGTTGTCGCGCGATGCGGCGATGAAGTCGTCGCTGAGCATCCCCGCTTCTTCGGGCGGAACCGGACCATCTACGATCCCTGGCACTATCTCCCGGTGCCGGCCCGCAAGCCCGGCGCTTTGCGCAACGGCGCGCCCTTCCAGGACTGGGAACTGCCGCCGGCGCTCGCCCGGTTGCGACGCAAGCTGGACAACGGCGATGATGCCGATCGGCGGTTCGTGCGCGTGCTAGCACGCCAGCGATCAGTTCAATGAGTATCGCCGCTCCGACGACGGGCGTCAGGAATCGGAGGTCAGTTGATGCGATATAGCTTCGAAAACCCTCAGTGTCACCCAGCTTGGGAAGCCTACTCAAGAGAAACGACGGCGCAATGGCAATACGACTGATCACTTGCAAAGCTTCAGCAATAGAATAGCGGGCTGATCAACGCGCCTTGCTCTTTCAGTCGGTGTCGAGTTCAAGCTCCCACTTGCAGGACGTTCGAACGCATTTTTGCCCAACTCGCTTGCGACTGTAAAACGGTCCACAATGGCAAACGACCATCGCGTTCGCCATCAATCACTGCCGAATGTTTGCTCCCGAACGATACGCAAGCCATATGCCTCCAGCCCGACGAGATGTGGGTGCCGCGAACTCGTAAGGAGTACCAGGTCGTGGACTCCCAGATCTGCCAGAATTTGCGCGCCGACACCGTAGGATCTGCGATCTACCTCCGGGTCAGTCACGTCGGACGTATGCAGGCTGGTGCCATCACTGGTGCGCGGAACGATCAGGACGATTACTCCGGAACCAACCTTTGCTATGTACTCCATCGCTTCTGCTATGGCCCGATGCCGTGAACCTTTCTGCCCGAGCAGATCGCTCAACAGCGAAGCCGTGTGCATTCGCACCAGTGTCTCGCCCGAGGGATCGACAACTCCCTTTTGCAGAACGAAATTGTCGGTGCCGTCATACCGGTCGCGGTAAGTCAGCAGCTGCCAATTGCCCCCGTAGTTTGACTCGAAAGGGGTGTTCGCCACGCATTCGACTGCGCGATCAAACCGTCTGCGGTAGGCGATCACGTCGCGGATCGTTCCGACCTTGAGATTATGCATTTCGGCAAAAGTCAGCAGATCAGGCAGGCGAGCCATGGTTCCGTTCTCGCTCATGATCTCGCAAATCACGCCCGACGGATTGAGCCCGGCCAGACGCGCGACATCCACGGCCGCCTCGGTATGCCCCGCTCGCACAAGAACACCGCCCTCGCGTGCGACCAGCGGAAAGATATGCCCGGGTGTAACGATTTCGTCCCGCCCGCGAGAGGCATCGATGGCTACCGCGATCGTCCGCGCCCGGTCGGCGGCCGATATTCCTGTCGTCACTCCCTCCCTGGCCTCGATGGACACGGTGAAGGCAGTTTCATGCCGAGTGCCGTTGTTCCGACTCATCGGAGCGAGGCCCAGTTGCTCGACGCGAGACTTGGTCAAAGCCAAGCAGATGAGGCCTCGGCCGTGGCGGGCCATGAAGTTTATCGCGCTGGGGGTCGCCATTTGCGCGGGAATGACAAGATCGCCCTCATTCTCGCGGTCCTCGTCATCGACCAAAATGAACATGCGCCCATTTCGCGCCTCTTCAATAATTTCTTCGGGAGAGGCAATGTCCCGCTTAGGATTTGGATCGGGTCCCTCATTGGTTTGCATATTGATACTCCATGCTGATAAGATTCAGCCGATTGGCGTACTGAAACGTCGGTAGTCGTTACCGCGAAGAACGATAAAGGGCGCACTTTCTTGCCTTGCAGCCAAGCACCTGTACAGCCCTGACCTCTGAATGATGCTTACAGATGTCAACGCTTTCCCATCACGCCGCCTCGCCATCGATCAATGGCAGCCCTTCGCGGTGAGACAAATCTTCGAATTGTCACCATCTATTCATCCGTTTCTTGCAGCGTCCAAGCCCCAGCAGCAGTTAGCTCAGGGCCGAAGTCTAACGGGCGCCCGTGTCCGCGACGTCAATCAAACAGCTTTCGGCACTGAAAACCGGAACGGGACGAGCATGGCGCAAATCCTCTTTTCTAGGTGTGCGCGGCTCCAATGCTATTTAAGTCGTACACGACAGCCATTGGGCCAATATCGGGAAGCGGAGGTCCCGCGCTCGTTGCGTCGATTGCCGCAAGAAGAGGAGAGAAATATTCCCGAAGCTGTTGCTCGTCTATATCGGTTGAGAGACTATACATCTGCGCTAGTTTGAAAACTTGCGAAACGCGTCTGCCAAGCTCGGCTTCTCCCTCGCAAGAAGCGTGGAAGACGATGCTGGTATTTATTGCGGATGCGCTCCCCAGCTCTGCCCGTAAAGCCTCTGCCATGCCGAGAAGCGCGCGCAGCAAAACCGATCGTACAGTGGAAACGCGACTGGGAATAAGTGCAGCCGACGGCAGTAGGAAGATGATCAAGCCCCCCTCGCCCTGCTCGCGCAGCCGTCGCACGGCGCCCGTGACAAATCCGAATGCATGTCGCAGCGGTCTGATCACCTCATGTTGCCAGTCAACCTCCTCTATCGAGTCATGCCCCCGGCCGCCTACCGCGAGGAGATAGCCGTCCGGTTTGCCCGGAAGTGCCTGCACCTGCTGGCGTAGCTGCGTGATTGTAGCATCGCGTGGAAATTCGAAGTGATCGACCTTCATGCCGACCGAGGGTATGTCGGAGCCCAGCTCCATGATAAGCAAACGGCTCACAGCGCACCTGCTGATGCAAGGAGCGCGTCACGGCGGGCAACCAAGGTCGGACGGACCCCGTTATCGGTGAATACATAGGGCGCATTCGCGACAAGGGCCTCGTACACCATCGCACCGACCTCCCGGGGAGATCGGCCATGCGATAGGATATTCCGCGCAAGGGCTTCAGCTCGGTTCAGTTCGTCTTCGTCTCGCGTTATTCCGCTGTTAAATGCCTCAGGGCGCATGCGCTCATGATCGAAAATGTTCGTGTTTACCGCCGCCGGGCACAACACGGACGCGCTGACGCTAGTGCCCGCGAGATCGCGGCGAAGCCCCTCCATCAGCGCCACCACACCATATTTGGCAGAAGAATATATACCGCCATCGTTGGCGACGATCAGCCCGCCCATCGAAGAAGTAGCGATTATATGCGCCGGCTCACCGTGCCCCCGCATATGCGGCAGGAATGCCTCTACGCCGTTAAGCACACCTCCCAGATTGACGGCGGTCGACCATTCCCAGTCCGCGGCCTCACTTTCCACCATCGATCCAAGCACGCCAACGCCGGCATTGAGGCACAAGATGTGAAGCTTCCGCCACCTCTCCTCGACGATCTCGCGAGACCGCCGCCAGTCGTCCCGGTCACCCACATTCAGGCGGATGCACAACGCTCGCTCACCAGCCGGTGCCAGTGCTTCCCGCGCTCTGTCGAGATGATCGGCCCTGACGTCCGCCACGACGACATTTAGGCCGGCGTCGAGCATCGCCTGTGCGATGCCAAGGCCAATGCCGCTAGCTCCACCTGTGACGAACGCGGTATTCCCAGGATGGACTGGATGACTCACGATCAATTTCTCCGAATGTTCGGTGCTCGTTTTGCGCCGAAGCTGTGGAGGAAACGAGTGGTGCCTATGCCGGATCTCCGGGAGCAGGCTCAGAAGCGCGCCTGGGTCAGCGCTCGCTCAGCCAGGCGCGCCGAAGCCTCTGCCAGCACGGCGCCCATGCGCTCAGCGGCCGCGTCGTCACAAGCTGCGCTTGCCAAGGCCAGGCTCAGGCTTGCGATAACCGTCCCGCTATCCTGCCTTACGGGCACGGAGATGTGGATCGTACCCTGATCGGGGTCATCGCGACCGACCGCAAACCCGCGACTGCGCACGACTCGCATTCGTCGCTTCGTCTCCAACCATTCGCTCTCGTCGCAACCTGCCTTGCGAAACATCGCGCCAGCCGCCCTTACTTCCATAAAGGCGAGCATCGACAGTGCTGGCGCCCCGCCAAACAGCGCGGCGAGCCTTCCGCGCGCGAAGGTTCCCGCTGCGAAAGGCTCCCCATTCAAGCGATGCTCGTGGACCGTCATCACATGATCGCGGTGTATCCGGCTGATGAAAAGAAGACCGGGGCCCATGACATTATGCGACAATTCGATGATGGTAGGCTCGGCCGCGCGCAGCAGCGGGTCCGACAGACGGAGCTGCCGGTCATAGTGAACGATGCCCGGCCCGAGCAGATAGCGCCCCGGTCTGACGCTGAAGATCAACCCGACGGCGGACAGGCTTCGGAAGTAGCGATACACAGTGCTGGCCGACTGTCCGAGCGCAACCGCTGCTTCCTCGACAGTCCATTCCGGCCGCTCCGGGGTGAACAGGTCCATGACGGAGAGCGTCTTGTCGGAACTGGTCTCCCGCCTGCCGGCCGACGCAGGTCGGTTACTCATGCGTACGAGCGCCAGTGACAGGCGCGTAGCCACCAACTGGCGATCAAATCACCAGCCGATCGGCGCGCCAAGCGGGAGGAATTCGCGAATCTCGTCAACAATCCGCAACTCCCCGTCCACAACCTTGAAAACGCCCATCATATACATCGCTCCGGCGTCAGGTCGAGGGTGGTCAGGGATCGGATGGAAATCGACTGCCACGAAGGTCGCGGCCACTCCCAGCTCGGTATCCAGCACGGGATAGCGCCGCTCGCGCGCCTTGGGCCGGGCAGCGCGGGTGTCATTCAGGGCCGAGGAGCAGCTGTGCACCTTCCCGTCGGGCGACAGCAGCGTGCGCAAGGTGTTGGTCGTCTTGGCGCCGTTATCATATTTGTCGCAACGATAATTGAAGCGAGGGATAAGGCCATTGCTCTGCTCCAGCCCCTCCCAATAGCGGTCGGCCGCATCTTGCAGGCCCGCCCTGTCGGACCGGCGATGCGGCGGCACGACGGCCCCATAGATGATGTCGGGCTTCAGCAACTGCTCCACGTCCGCGAAATGGCCCTTGCCGTCGGTGCTGATGATGGCTTCAGCCTCGACCAGGGAGCCCTCATGAATGAGCAGCCGTTGCGAAAAGGGGCGCGGCTGGTCCTCCAGGAATGCGACTCCCATGCAGACCACCTGCCCCGAATGCGCGTCCGCGAAGGACTGGATGCCAGCGAAACGCACGTTCGATCGCCACAGTCCTTCGCCTGGTTGCACCGTCGCGGCATTTTCCGTGGAGCGGAAGCCGGGCGCCAGATCGACCGCCGCGACGTCGCCTGCCGCCACTGCCGCCAGATAGGCGTCCATCTGACCGATCAATTGTTCACGAGTCATCAGGCGATCCCCACCGGCGGCAAGCCGAAATGCGTGCGGCCGTAGTTGATTGCGGCGCTGTCCGATTGATGCGCGAGATGCCCGCGCAGGACATTCACGTTGCGCCAGTAGCGGCCCAACATCGAGTCGCGCTTCGACGCCGACGTTCCGGTCGTGCGGAAGATGATGTCCACCGCCTCATGCGCGAGGTGGACGCTCTGGAGGATCACCAGCCCCATCCGGCGCATATCGTCCTCGTCGCAGGCTTCGCCCGTCTTCGCCGTCCGCTGGGCCACGGCCATATATTCATGGGCCGTCTGGAGCAGCGCCGCCTTCGCGGTGTCCACCAGCGCGCGGCAGCGGCCATAGTTCAGCTGATATTCCGCAAGCTCCACACGCGGTGCCCCCGTGGGCCCGGTCGCCTTGCGCACGCGGAACGTCTCCTCGTAGAGGTCGAGAGCACCTTCCGCCGCGCCGACCACGACGGACGCGGATTCCGTGAGGATGAACGGCCGCGCCGGCCCGCGGAATAGGGTCGCGTCGGCATAGGCTTCGGCGGGCAGCGACAGGCCGATGGGCGGGTATGGCTTGGCGCGGGCCGTGGACACGAACACATCGTCCATCACCACGCGGTCCGAACCGGTGCCCTGCATGCCGATCACGTCCCAATTGGACACGATCCGGTAATCGCTGCGATCGAACAGCCCCATACGCATGGCCGGTTCACCCGGCGCGGGATCGTCCACGAAGAAGGCGAGCAGAATGTGGGTCGCATGGGCGCAGCCGGACGCATAGTCCCACGCGCCGCTGACCCGGAAACCGCCCGGCACCGCCTGTCCCCGCCCCTGCGGCGCGGCGACTTCTGGTGCTCGGAAATCCCCAGTCGCGCCAAAGGCTTCTTGCTGCGCTTCAAGCGGATAGGTCGCCAGCTGATGGACGTGCCCCAGCACCAACGAAAGTACCCATCCTGTCTCCGGGCAGCCCCGCGCTATGGCGGTGACCATGCGGACATAGGTGGGCAAGTCGAACCCATAGCCGCCGAACAGACGCGGCTGGACCACGCGGTAGAAACCCGCATCTACCAGCGCCTGGTTCGTTTCGGCCGACATATTGCCGGTCGCTTCCGTCGCGGCCTGGCGCTCGCGCAGCATGTCGCGCATCGCGTCGGCACGGGCGATGATCTCGTCCGAGGTGAGGTCGGGCTCGGGCGGCGCGATCGGGTCGATCACATTTTGCCGTTCGTCGGCCAGCGCAACTGCTTCCTGCATGGATGCTCTCCCTTCAATCGGCGCGCGCGGTCAGCGCCTCGACCGCCCGCTCGGCCTCCGCCGTCTCGCGCCTGCGCGCCTCCTCCAGCATCAGCCGGAAAGGATCGATCGTCTGCGCGGGCGGACAGTCGGCGAGGATCGAGTTGAAGTGCGCGGCCAGTTCATCGCGGAATTCGGAGTGCGAGATGATATAGTCGCGGTTGGCGATGATGCCCTCGACCACCGCCTCGCCGGCGTCGCGGGCAGACATGCCGGCATCTTCGGGCATCGCGATGGGCCCGCCTTCGGGCGCGGATGCCGGCACGTCCGAGCGAAACTGCGGGTGGCGGTTTTCGGCCGATTGCAACATGCGGCTCTGCGTCAGGCCTGGATACAGCACGGAAACCCCAATGCCGCGCGGCGCCAGGGTCAACCGAAGCGAGTCACTCAGCCCCCGCACCGCATATTTCGAAGCGGCATAGATACAGTTGTTGGCAGTCGGCAACAGCCCCGCCATCGATGCGGTGCTCACGATATGGCCCGAGCCCCGACGCAGCATCCCCGGCATGAACGACATGATGCCGTTCACTACCCCGCCGAGATTGACCGCCAACACCCAGTCCCAATCCTCGTAACGGACTGCATCAACCTTGGGATTGGCGCCGACACCGGCATTGTTGACCAGAATGTCGCAGCCACCCTGGCGATCTTCCATCTGCGCGGCGGCAGCGGCGAACGCATCGCGGTCGATGACGTCCAGAAGCGTCGTGTCCAACTCGCCACGATGGCCAAGGAGATCGCGCGCTTCGACCAGTCGGTCCTTGCGCAAATCCGCGATCGTTACCCGAACGCCGCGGTCGAGCAGCGCCTCGGCGATGCCGAGGCCAATGCCGCTAGCCCCACCGGTGACGAACGCGGTCTTGCCTTTCAGATTTCGCACAGCGTTTCCTCTCGCCGCTTATCTTTTTATATGATGAGCGGGCGCCTTCGGGCGCCCGCCATCCCCTTAAGCGGCTTCAAGCTGCAGGGATTCCCCATCGAGCGTGCTCTCGCACGACCAGCTCTGCACTTCCTTGAGGCAGGTGTCAGCGAACAGCCGCATGTTCCGCTGCGCTTCCTCGCGCGGCATCTGGCCGAAGTGGAAGTGCGGGAAGAAGCCCTGAAGGTTGCACTCGCCCCGGATCCGGTCGAGGATTTCCAGAATCTCGGTCGGATTGCCGGCGGGCATCACGGTGCCCATCTTGTCGGCCATCTCGTCGATCTTCTCGGGCGCGATACGCATGTTCTTGTAGAACTCATTGCCCTTCGAGGTGCCGAAATCCTCTTCGGCCATGCCGTAATTCTTGACCGCCGCATGGAAGCTGCCGCGATGATATTCAGCCGACATGCGCTTGGCGCGCTCACTGCTCTCATCGACGAAGATGGTGCCCGACAGCAGCGGCTGCGGCGCCTTGCGCGCGCCCTGCTTTTCCGCCCAGACCTGATTGTAGGTGTCGAAATCGACGCCCAGGTTTGCGCGAGGCTCGGGATTGATAATGAGAATGCCGATGCCGAGCTCGGCGACCGTTTTCACCGACTCAGGCGAGCCGGCCGATCCGAAAATGCGGCCCTGGAAGCTCTTGTAAGGACGCGGACGCAGCTCGCGACGGGGCTGCTGCGTGATCTCGCCGCCTTCGATGACGCCGGTTTCCAGCGCGTTGATCACGAGCTCGGCATATTCCTTGTAGAGCTGACGGGTCTGGTTGATGTCCACCCGCATCCCTTCATATTCCATCTTGCCCAGTCCGCGCCCGAAGCCAAGCAGCAGACGGCCATTGGTGATGTTGTCGAGCCACAGCGCCTGTTCGGCGACGCGCACCGGATCGTTCCACGGAAGCACGATCACCTGCGTGCCCAGCTTCACCCGCTTCGTCTGACCTGCCAGGTAGGTCAGCGTCTGCAGCGGCGAGGGCGAGATCGAGTAATCGGAAAAGTGATGTTCGGTCACCCAGATCGATTCAAAGCCGAGATCTTCCGCGTCGATCGCCATGCGCAGATCGTCCTGGATGAACGTCGCGTCGTTAAGGCCGGGGCCGCTCTGGTGCTGAAAGCCTGTTGCGTAACCTACATGCATCATCCGTCTCCTATGCTCACTGCTGCGTGTCGTCCTCACGTCGAATAACGACATAAATTATCTTGTTGTGATAATCAATGACGTTTTCTGGCTTTTGGGTCAGAATGTCCGAAAGAAAGACGTCATCGTCTCGGAGCGCGCGCGCTGGAGGCGCACGGCCTCCGCCACGTCGTTCGCACGCAGGGTCGCCAAAAGCGGTCGGCTTAATTTCAGGAACTGCCGATTCATGTCGCGCAAGCGGCGCGGATCTCGCGGCATCCGCGCGGTAGGATAGGCGCGCAGGCTCTGCACGATGAGCCTCAGCAGCGGATTTTGGCAAATCTGCACGACTGCCTCCTCGGCCTCGAACACGCAGGCGAGCACATTATCCGAATCTTCCTCGTCGAGCGCATCCTCAAGCCGCCTAAGCGCCCGCTCCACCGAGTCGCAGTCAACCCGACTTGCCCGCGCCGCCGCGAGGGCGACGACTTCGATGTTGAGCCGGTGGAACATCAGCATCACGGCATCGGTGCTGAGCCCCATGCTGGCAAACAGGCAGGAGACGAGACGCGCCACCGTGCCCGCGCGCGGCGACTTGCTGACGAGGCCGCGTCCGCGCCCGCAATTTGTCTCCGCCGCGCCGGCGCTTTCGAGGATGCGGACCGCCTGACGGAAGGCATCCCGATCCACGCCGTAGCGGAAGCAGAGATCCTCCTCCGAGCCAAGCCGATGACCATGTCGCCACTCTTCGGCGCTACATTCCCGCAGCATCAGCCCGGCAATCTGCGCCGCTCGACTGCGCAGCAAAGCTTCGGGCGCCAACAGCACGGAAGGCCCGCGCGAATAACCGTCGCCGTCCTCGGCGTGTTCCGCAATGGCCGCGACCACATCCTCGAAACAGTCGATGACCAGCCGGGCCTGTCGATTGAGTTCCGTCGTTTCGCCGTGAACGCCCGCCTCGCGCACACGCGCTAACGCCAAGCCGGTGTCTCGGCACTGCGCTTCGGTGACGCCATAGAAGGAAGCAAAGCCCACTATGAATTCCACGGTTCTTCGCCGATTCACGTGCAGGACCCGGAGGCCGCCATGGGGGCCCGGTACCATCCGCGCGGTGCCGCGTACCTCCAGGATACGCACCGCCTCGCGGATTACCGCCCGGCCGACGCCAAAGCTCTCTGCAAGCGCCTGTTCGGACCCGCAGCCCAGGTCATGCGGCCAGCCGCGCGCGATCAACGCTTCTTCGATCAACCGGGCGACCCGGCAGGCGGCCTTCTCCCCGTCAGGCTGCGATTCGCCGATCACTTCCGCTATCAGGCTTGCCGCCTCCGGCGCGGCCGGCGGGGCGATCACGATAGCCGCCTGGCGTTTCGCCAATGCAGACATCTTCCTCTCCAATCGCAGGAAAATATGCGCAAATAATCGCTTTATGACAATCGCCGTGTTTATTGACGTGGTATGGCCGCAAAACGGTAGGGACGAAACAACAAGCCCAGGATCGTGCAGCCCAGCAGTAGCGCCATGGCCGCACCTATCGGCTGGGAATAGCCGCCTGTCAGATCATGCCCTAACCCCATCAACACCGGTCCGGCGCCCATGCCGATCGTCAGAACCGCGAAAGTAGCGCCGAGTATCTCCGAAGCGGACGCCATACCGAAATAGCGGCTGACCAGATAGGGGGCGAGACCGTTGATGCTGCTGAAAGCCAGCCCGAGCAACGCCATGCCCGGCAACACCCCTGCGCCACCCAGACCCAGGAGCAAGGCCATCCCGATCACTCCTAAAGCGGAGAAGATGGCGAAGATGCGCGGCGTTTGCACACGATCGACCAGCAGCCCCCCCAGCAGCGGCCCTAACGGCCCCGCCAGCGAATAGAGCGACAGTGCGAAGGTCGCAGTTTCCTTGCTTACCCCCCGCTCCGCCATCCAGCCGATGAAATGCGCGGTCACCGCCATCAATGCGCCGACCGCCAGCCCGCAGGAACCGATCGCCAGGATGAAGTCTCGCGACAGCACCGCTTCCTTCGCCGGCACGCCGTCCAATTCCGGAATTGTCTGGCCGGGCGCACTGCCATCGGACGCCTCGCGAACCAGGAGCAGAGCGGCGGGGATAGTCACGACCGCGGCGACGATCGCAAGGATGCGGAAGGTGGCACGCCATCCGTGCGCGTCGATCAGCCCCTGCGTCACCTGCACCGCGATCGCTGTCGCCACCGCCGGCACGCCGCCCAGCACCAGCCCCAGCGCCAAGCCGCGATTGCGGCCGAACCATCCATTCACCACCTTGGCATAGCTGATCGGCCCGGCGATCGTGCCGCCCACAGCCATGAAGATGGTAACAAGATAGAGCTGCGCGATCGAGCCGTTCATCAGCGAAAGCGCGAAGAAGCCCGCACACCAGATCGCCAGTCCCGGCGCCAAAACGCGGCGCACGCCGTAACGATCGACAAGTCGCCCAATCCACGGCCCGGTTGCGGCGGCGGTCAGGCCGACGATCATCGGCGATTGCGGAAATACGGACAGCCCCCAGCCGAAGCTGGACGATACCGGTTGCAGGAACAGAGGAAACGCGCCCATGAACAGCGGAATAAGCCCGAATACCAGGCAGATTGCGCAGCCAATCGCGCTCACCAGCGCCGCGCGCGACCGGGATGTCTCCGGTGCCAGTCCGGCGGTGCTCATGCCTGTTCCAGGCATTCGGAGAGGAAAGATTGTATCCGCGCGTTGGCTGACTTGGCGGACGGATGCGGCGTTTCGATGAAAGCATGATCCGCGCCGGGATAGAGCGCCAGTTCGGCGCGATTGCCAGCAGCGAGCCACCGACCGTACATGAACATGGAATCGTCCAGCATGGCGTCCAGCGTCCCCACGGTGAACAGCGCCGGCGGCAGCCCGAGGAGGTCCGCGTAGAGAGGCGATACGTCCGGGTCTCGCCGATCGATGCCGGGGGCGTACGAGTCCGCGATCCTGGTGATGTCGCGGCCCTTCAATACGCCGGTTTCGGCCAGGCGCTGGCTGGGCGTCATACCGCTGTCATACACACCGAAGCTGAGCGCCGCGCCAGCAAACCGATCCGCCAGCCCTCGGGCGCGCAATCGCACCAGCGTCGACACCGCCAGAAGCGCACCCGCGGATTCGCCCATGATTAGCAGCCTCGAAGCGCCGAAGTGCTCGGCCGCGTTCTCGACCAGCCACGAAGCCGCAGCTTCGCAGTCGTCCCACGCCGCTGGATATGGATTTTCGGGCGCCAGCCTGTATTCGATCGAGGCGCAGGTCACGCCCAGCCCGATCGCAATGGCTTCCAGCATGGGGTCCTGCTTGGCCGCCCCGCCCAATATGAAACCGCCGCCGTGAATATGCAGCACCACCGCCCGCGGCGAGGCGTGAGGCACGACGTGCAGCGCAACGTCGCCCGCTGACAGGTCATAGGCATTGTGGGCCGAGGGGGGGGACGGCATGACCCCCCCGCTCCTCGCCTGCTCGATACCCATTTCCCACAAGCTAGGTAGGTGGCCGAAGCGTTCCGCCTGGGCTGCGTTGAACGCCTGGACCTCGGCTGGGATAGCGTGATCCCCGAACATGCTCTTATCCATGCTGTTCCCTATCTCCCACAAAATCTTAATGTGCCTGCACGCGCACATGCACCGAGCAGGTCCCCGGGCAGACGCGAAAGCGCGGATGCTTCCGTGCGAAAAGCGCCTGCGAATTGGGCGCTTCGTTGCGCAATTTACCAAGCGGACCGGCGATCCTGACGACATCGTTTAATGCGGGCTCTCTCCCGATTGCCGCGGCTCGCGCCGTTTGAATAAACGAGAGCCCGGCCTGCCCTGTCTTTCAGGCAGATTGCCGCCTTAGGGTTCTATTTTACAAAGCCACCTGCCGAAACCAGTGGTCATAATTCGGCCTCGCAAGCAACCGGATGTGCTGTCCGCGGAAATGCTTCCACTAGTTTAATGCGCCGGTCTGGGGGCATTGTGCCGTACCGAGCGAAACCATCGCTGCAAAACTGTTGCGACCGAAGGCCAAGACGTCCGCCTTTGAAAAGCTAGCAGTCTAGAAGGGGGAGGAATATCACGTGACAAGACACATTATTTTCAACCGGAGCGCCCTCATGGGGAGCGTTGCGACGCTCGGCTATATTCTGGCCTGCCCCGCCCCGGCCCTTGCTCAAGCTGCCCCACCGCCGACCAAAGCCCCTGAGCAGGAGCAGTCGTCACTCCAGGATATCATAGTCACAGCAGAAAGGGTCGAAAGCAATGTGCAGAAAACCGCAGCGGCGGTCACCGTCCAAAGTGGTGATGATCTGAGGGAGCGCGGAAAATTCACGCTGCGCAATATCCTTGAGACGGTGCCTGGCGTATCCGGCGGCGAGTCGGAAGGCGTGACAAACGAGCCGACCGGAAATGACAATCCCGCAGGCGGCATCACTATTCGGGGCGTTTCTTCTAACGGGGGACTGTCCGGGCAGACGCTTTCAGGGGTTCCCGCGACCGCGCTCTACGTCGACGACGTCTATAACGGCATCGGAGGAAATTTCGATGTCGACCGGGTGGAAGTGCTACGTGGGCCGCAAGGCACGCTTTATGGCCGTAGCGCCACCGCAGGCGTCGTGGGCATCCACACCCGCAATCCCAATTTGTCAGAAGCCGGTTTTGACGGCTCGCTAGAGGGCGGAAGCTACAGCCTGTTCCGTGCGACCGGAGCCGTGAACCTGCCTCTGGTCACTGACAAGCTGGCGCTGCGAGTGGCTGCCAATCATTACGAACGCGATGGCGCGGATGTGGAGAAGGGCTTTGGCGCCAGCCGCGTCAACGAGATCAAGGCAAAGCTGCTGTTCGCACCGAGCGATAGCTTTTCTCTTCTAATTGGTGGTGCCCTGCAGGACCGCAAAATCTACAATGGCGGCATCTCAGGCAATCTGGTCGCCCCGAACAAAGTGGTATTCTCGCCTTTTTCGGTGGGCTCTGCAGAGCTGAAGTCCCGCCAAGTCTGGGCAGAGGCTAAACTCGACCTGGGCGGCGTGCAGCTGACCTATCTGCCCAGCTACCGGACATTCGTTCAGGACGCGACGGTGTTCGTCGTCGGCCCGGCGGGCAACGGGATCAAGCAGAGGGTCACTACTCCGCACGATCCTTTCGTCACCCAAGAACTTCGCCTGACGTCACAGCCCGGGTCCAACATCAAGTGGCAGACCGGCCTGTTCTATTATTACAACAACATCCGCAGCCAAAACAGGAATGCCTGGGAATCATCGGACGGCCTCCTGTTCAATGCCGATGTCGCCCGCAAAACCAAGGATATCGGCGTGTTCGCCGAAGCGACGGTTCCGATTACGCCAGAATTGCGCTTTACCGGCGGCCTTCGGTATGACGAGACGACCGTCAGCACTTCCGAGGTCTACTCGTCCAATCTTAACGTGTTCTGTAACACACCCCTTGGTTTCCTGACCGGCTGCGCGGTGGGCGCCCCCAATGCACCCAATGCAGGCCTGCCGGAAGCGCTGAGCAGCATTACGATCAGCGGGGACGCGGGCCGTCGCAAATTTAAGAACGCCACCTACAAGGCCCGCATAGAATATGACCTTGGACCAACCAATCTTGTCTATGCTTCCGTATCCACCGGCTTCATCCCAGGCGACGTGCAGGTGGGCCAGGGCGCCGGCAACATCCCAACGGCCTATCCGTATGAATCGGAGAAGCTGACCGCCTATGAAATCGGCAGCAAGAACCGCTTTTTAGACAGGCGGCTTCAGGTCAATGTGGGCCTCTTCCATTACGAATATGGCGGGTTCCAAGCCGCTATCCAATTGGACCCGCTGAACCCGGCCACCGGCATATTGTTCAACGTACCGTTGCGGATGACCGGTGTGGAAATCGAGAGTCTGTTCCAGCTCACCCCCAGCGACCGCCTGGGCTTGAACTTCTCCCATATCGAATCGAAGTTCCACGACCTGCCCGCCGGCTTCGCATCCGCAGTCGCGCAGCGCAGCCTTTGGGGATTCGCACCGACCACGGCGACCGTTTTCTACGATCATGATTTCGACCTTTCCGGAGGATCGACCATCAACCTGCATGGAGAAGCGATCTGGAACTCTGGTTATGACGTCCGGCCCACTTCAGCCGCACTGGCGGCGCAAGGCGGGCTCGATTATGTCCACCAGAATGGTTTCGTGCTTGGCAATCTCAACCTGACTTGGACGTCGGCGGGCAGCCGCTTCTCGGCCACCGCCTATGTCCGCAACGTCACGGACAAGCGCTATAAGAGCTACGTGAACTTGCAATCGATCTCGCCGCTTCAGGCAACGGGCACCCTGTCCGATCCACGCACCTTCGGCGGCGTACTGACGGTTAAATTCTAAAGGGGGTTGACGGAGCGGCCGGCAGGATTGGCTGGCCGCTCCGCCATGCCTCAAGCTGTGCAAGGTACCGCCAGCCCGGTTATGCCGGGAAGCGCCCAGTAAGCTGATCGCAGCATGACAAGAAGCACCGCCCTTGGGGCAACGGCAGCGCCGGATTTGACGCTAGCGCGCAGGCGCATCGAACCCAAAGATCGTCTGGCCGCTTCCGGCGCGCCCAGGCCTTGCCACTGGCGATGAATGACTTGCATTATCGGGGTTGGGTTGCCGGTTCACGGAAACCGTGAGCGCTGATTTGCTTCCTGAACTCAAATATCGGAGCGGGATCGAGCCGCGCCCGCTTCATTTTCCTAGCTGCCGGACACCGTTGATCGTGACGTTGGACCTCACAATCATCGCGGCGCGCCTGTAGTCGATGAAGCCATACGTTTCCGCAACCATGCGACATGTCGGTCTTTGCCTCTTGCTCCCACGCAACCTAGGCAATTCACCTGCGACAGATGCGAACGTGTTCATTCTCCGTACTGGTTTCATTTAGGTTCTTAGCAATAGGAGAAGAGGCCTAGCCTCACGGCAGGCGTGAGGAGATTGACATGACTTCTGAGCCGCCGATCCAAAAAGCTAGAACTTTAGAAACGATGATTCCACCGCTGGAGGTTTGCCTGACGCCGGCCGAGATAGTCGGACGCGCGGATGCGCTGCGCGAAAAGTTGAGAGCCAACCAAGCGGCCGCAGAAGCTGCGGGGAATATCTCGGCGGAAATGAACCAGACTTTAGTAGAGGCCGGCTTCTATCGGGTCATCCAGCCGCGCCGCTTCGGCGGGTACGGTTTTGATTTGCCTACTTATGTCCGGCTCATTACCGCGGTGGCGAGAGGCTGCCCGGAAACTGCCTGGGTACTGTCGCTGGTGCTGGGCCACGTCCATCAGTTGGCCACCTACCCGCTCAAAGCGCAGCAAGAAGCCTATGGCGCATCAGGTGATTTCCGGGCTCCGGAAGTCGCCGCGCCGCAGGGGCATGGCCGTGCCGTGCCGGACGGCTACATCGTCAGCGGTGCCTGGGACTATGCCTCGGGCTGCGCGCATTCCACGCACATCCTGCTCGCCTTTACGACAGATGACGCCGATCCCGATGCACCGCCGATGCGCATGGGCCTATTCCATCGAAATGACTTTGACATCGTTCAAAACTGGAACGTCATCGGAATGCAGGGCACCGGGTCGGACCGCGTCGTGATGGAAGATATTTTTATCCCGTCGTATCGCGCCAAACCCTATCCGCCGAAAGATCCGCAGTTGCCAGCCGAAATATATGGCGACGAGCCGCTGTTTCACGGACCGGCGCGGCCCTTCATCCTGACTGAGTCAGCCTCTGTGGTCGTCGGTGCCGCCGAAGGCGCGCTGGACCTGTATGAAGAAAGTTTTCGAGCACGCAAAGCCACAGGGCCTACCGGCGCGCCTCGGCTCGCCCTTGCGGAATATCAGCTCAATTTCGGCCGCTGTCGCGCCTTGATTGACACGGCGCGCAGCGCATTGCTGCAGGTGGCGAGCGACTACATGGACGCAGCGCGCGAAACCTGCGAGACCGGCGCGCCCTATGCCGAGGACGATGCGCGCCGCATGGGCCTCGTCATCCTCCAGAGCATCCATCTGGCACATGAGGCCGTGGATATCATCTTTCGAACGGTGGGGACGTCCGCGTCCAAGAAGGATTCCATGATTGGTCGCTACTGGCGCAACGTCGCCATTTTACGCGGTCACCTTGCCCATCAATCCGACAGCGCCGCAGTCAACTATGGCCGCACGCATTTTGGCTTGCCGCCGGTCGGCATCGCCTGATGATAGTCGCCGCGACCGATGCCCGTCTCGCAAGGACACGGTCCGCGCGACGTCACGACACCGGTCTTGCACCTCGTTAAGGACGCGCTTGCTAGGGGGCATGGCCGGAAACACATGCCCGGCCTCGCAGCGCGACGACGCCATTCCTGCATCTGGTTACTAGCTAATCTGCAAGTAAACTCCAGCGCGTTACCCCTCATTCCGCATCCCGACTGAAGGTCAACTGCAATGAATATCCGCTTTCCCAATAACGATTTCACGAGCTTTGAAGCGCCTATGCGCGCGGAGATCGACCTTAAGGGACTGGAGGTGATCCAAGGCGAGGTTCCGCGACAGCTCAGCGGCGGCTTCTTCCGCCTCATCGGTGATCGAAAATGGCCAGCCTTTGTCGAGAACGACATTTTCATGCTTGGAGAGGACGGGATGGCGTCCTGCTTCTATTTCAAGGATGGCCAGGTCGACTTCAAGATGCGCTATGTGCGGACGCCACGCTTCGTTGCCGAAGAGAAGGCTGGGCGCGCTTTGTTTGGTCATTATCGCAACCCGTTCTCGGACGATCCTTCGGTCGCCGGCCTCAGTCGCGGCACGGCGAACGTCACGGTTTTGGTCCATGCCGGCAAGATGCTCGCGCTCAAGGAGGATAGCCCGGCCATCGAGCTCGATCCCTTCACCCTCGAGACGATCGGCGAATATGACTGGGGCGGCGTCGTTACCGCCAAAGCGATAACCGCCCATCCCAAGATCGATCCCAAGACCGGCGAACTGGTCTTCTTCGGATATTGCGCGGCCGGTCCCGCCACCAGGGACATCGCCTATTACGAAGCGGACGCCGAAGGCCGCATCATCCATGAAACCTGGTTCGAGGCGCCCTATACCTGCATGGTTCACGATATCATGGTCACCGAGAACTATGTCGTGTTCCCGATCACCCCACTGCGCCATGAACTGGAATGGATCGAAAGGAACGAGCCAGCGTTCAAGTGGGATCCCAGCGAGGATGTCTACCTCGGCGTGCTCCCGCGCAAGGGCAAGGGCGAGCAGGTCCGTTGGTTCAAGGGGCCCAATCAGTGCCACGGCCATACCGTCGGCGCGTTCGACGACGGTCGCTTCATCTACGCGGACAACACGTTCAGCAAGCGATCCTTTTTTCACTTCTTCCCGAACACCGACGGGTCGGAGTTCAATCCGGCGGACGCCATGCCTTTTATCAAGCGGCTGGTGATCGATATGGAAAGCAACGACGACAGCTTCACCGAACAACAGATGTTCGGATACCCTTGCGAGCTGCCGCGCATCGACACGCGGTTTGAAACGATGCCGTACAACTTCGTCACGATGAACCTGCTCGACGTTCCCGAGCAGGAACGCATCGGGATGGGTTTTCAGTGGGTCGCAACCATGGATATCAATGGCCAGAAGCCCGCCAAAATATATTACGCCGGCCACGACTGTTCGATCGGCGAGCCGCAGTTCGTGCCACGCAGCGACGATGCGGCGGAGGGAGATGGTTACATCCTGACGGTCGTGGGAAAGCACCGGGAAATGCGCAGCGAACTGCTCATCCTCGACGCCGGCGACATCACGGCACCGCCCATCGCAACGGTGGCCCTGCCCTTTCGCCTTCGCAGCACCGGACACGGCTACTGGTACGGGACGCGACAGCTGCGCGGCGAAACCAACATTATCGGGGCTTGGTGAAGATGGCGGATCTAAAAGGAAAAGTTGCCCTGGTCACAGGCGCGAGCCGGGGAATCGGCCGTGAGATCGCCACGCGATTAGGAGCAGACGGCGCGACCGTGGCGGTTCACTATGGGAAGAACCCGCAGGCCGCCGCCGTTACGGTCGAAGCGATTGAAAAGCAGGGGGGCAAGGCCTTCGCCATTCAGGCGGACCTGCAAACACCCGAAACATCGCTGGACGCCATGTTCGAGGATTTCGACCGCTGTTTGAAGGCATGCACGGGACAGGCCGGGCTCGACATCATCGTCAACAATGCGGGCCAGATCATGTTCGGGTCCGTCGATGTGCTAAGACCAGCCGACTTCGACAAGGCTTTTGCCGTCGATGTAAAAGCTCCGTTCTTCGTCACACAGCGGGCGCTACCGCGAATGCGAGATGGCGGACGGATCATCAATATCTCGTCCGCCACGGCGCGGGTCGTCAATCCGGATGTGGTGTCCTATGCCATGGCCAAGGGTGCACTCGACGTCTTCAGCAGGACGATCGCCCAGCAGTTGGGTGCAAGGGGGATCACGGTGAACTCGGTGGCGCCGGGTCCCACCGGTACCGAGGAGTTCCTGCGCATGGCGGAAGGAAATCCTGCCTTCGTGGACATGGCAAAGTCACAGTCAGCGTTACGGCGGCTGGGTACGCCCGCAGACATCGCCAACATCGTCGCCTTCCTGGCAAGCGACGAGAGCGGGTGGATCACCGGGCAACTCATCGACGCGACAGGCGGAACATTCCTGGGTTGATTGTCTCGCTAACGGTCAGATCAGTGCGGCGAGGCTGTCCACCTTCGTCGCCTGAGCTGCCGCCGCAGCGACTGGATCGCGATCAAGTATGGCGGAAATCACCCGCAACGTTTCCGTACGATAGAGCGCGCCCAGCACCTGGCTATCGGGATCCCGGATAGCCGAACGCCAGCTCGAATAGCTTTTGGTGCACCGCAGGAGGACGTCGATAAGAGGTTCGGGAACGATATCGAACTGACTTTCCTCCGTCATCTGCATGACCCTGGCGCTCACATTGTCGCCCGATGCCGACAGGGTCCGGTGCGCCGCGATTAGGTTTCGGCGATGTTCTTCCGTCGCCGTCCTGGCGGCAATCGATACCACTTCGATGCTAAGAAGCTTGAACACGGCCATCGCGTCAGCCGGCGACACTCCGACGGATGCGAAATGACAGTTGATAAGCTGACACAGCGCCGTAGGCTCGGCCGAACGCGTCACCAGCCCTTTGCCGCGACCGGCAACAGAAGCGGCGATGCCTTCGAACTCCAGCACTCTGACCGCTTGCCGCAATGCGCTGCGATCAGCGCTGTAGCGTTCACAAAGATCCATTTCAGATCCCAGGCGATAGGCGCTTGTATGCCTGCCGCTCATATCCTTGAGCAGCATGCGAAAGACCTGCTCGGCACGCGAGCGAGCGCTCTTCGTGGCGGCGCCCATCGGTATCCGCCCTTCCGCGCCCTCGCGGGCATAATGATCGACAGCAGCCCTGAGACAGTCGAGAAACTCCACCATCTCTGCACTTATCGGCGCTTCGGAGCGGCCCTCATCCAGGCGGGCGCAGGTCTTGTGCAGCACGTCCCTACAGATGCTCCCCTGCAGGTCCGCGCCGCGATGCGATGTGACATAGCGATGGATCGCTTCCAGCACTGCCACCAGATCGGGCCCGAGAACGACAAGGCCGCCATGCGGTCCACGCCGCATCCCGGCAGTACCGCGGCTCTCCAAAATTCTCACCGCCTCTCGCAATACGATGCGGCAAACCCCGAACTGGTGGGCCAACTGGCTTTCCGATCCATAGATCGCGCCCGTAGGCCAGCCTTTCGCGATCAAATCGGCTTCAATGCCTGCCGCGATGGCGCAGGCGGCTTTGTTCCCCGGACGATCTGCGCCGACAATTGCATGAAAAAGCGGATTGGCTCGTTCAAACTTGGTCAATGGCGGGTTGGATCCCGTCATGTCGGATCGGCCTGTCAGCTGCCTGGTGGCCAAACGCATCCCTCCGTTGTCCGGCGCTGACTCTTGTCTTTATTCAGCGACCTGCACATCATCGCTCTGTCAGGGGTGACAGTCAATGGCGCGGGTAGCGTGGCAAGATCGCCGGCAGTATCGCGCCGATGATGAGCACCGCGACAATGATGGGCGAGGCAGGCGCATAAGCGCCCCATCTGTCGCGCACCAAGCCCAGCACCACCGGACCCACGCCCAGGAATAGCGTGACAATCCCCATCGCCACGGCAAAAATGGTCGAGGCGTTTGCTAATCCGAAATAGCGGCTGGTGAGGAACGGAAGCAGGCTCGCAACTGCGGAGAAGCCTGCCCCGACAAGCGCCAATCCCGCCACGATCGCCCAGGCTCCGGTTATCTGCATCAGGAGAAAGCCCGCTAGCGGCGCCGCGAAGATGATCGCGAGAAATCGGGGGTTCGGCAAGCGATCCGCCGCTGCGCCTGCAATAAGCGAGCCGATGGGGCCAGCGAGTGAATAGAGGCTGAGGGCGAACACGGCGGTGCCTGAGCTGATGCCATGCTCCGCACTAAGCGGCAGAAAATGGCTCGCGATCGCGCTGCATGACGCGCACACGAGCGAAGATCCCGCGACCAGCGCCCAGAAAGTGCGGCTGGAGAACGCTACCAGCGGCTCTATCGAAGCGCTGGGTGGCGGAAGGCCATCCATGGCTGCGTCGCGGCCGTGCGGCGCCTCCTTGAGGAAAGCGTAGGAAACGGGAAGCGCGACCAGAATGACGAGCGCGGCCAACGCCAGATAGGCATTTTGCCAGCCGATAGCAGAAATGAGAACGCGCGTGAGCCCGAGCATCATGGCCGTGAAAATGGCGACACCGCCACCCAGAACGATGCTCATCGCCAAGCCGCGACGGCGGTCGAACCATCCGGTTATGATCTTCGCCAAGGCCACCGGCCCACATGTTACCGTGGTCACGCCCATGATCGCGGACACCAGGTACAGCAGAACGACGCTCCCGCCGATGAAAGGGAGCGCCGCCAGCGTCATGGCCCAAACCACCAATCCCGGAAGCAACAATGTCCGCACGCCGGCCTTGTCGATCGCCCTGCCGATCAGCGGGCCGCCCAGCGCGCTTACCAAGCCGGCAATCAACATAGCCTGGGGGAAGATCGCGGCGCTCCAGTGATAGGTTTGCGATACGGGCTGAAGAAACAGGGGGAAAGTGCCCATAAAAACGGGGGCGAAGCTGAAGCCCATGCAGATCGCGCCCGCTGCCGCAACGACAATGGCTTCCGGCGCATGCGTGGCGCCCACCGGTCTTTGTGCTTCGTAAGAGTCCTGACTGCTTGTCGGTGCGCCTTCTGCCGCTTCGCTCACGTCCCTGCTCTCCCTTTCCATTCCGTTGTCTAGTGCACGTGCTCGGGGGTGTTCGACTACCCCGGCTTCCGGTAGCCTTTACGTAAGCCAAAACCAGTATCGACATTCGCGCGTGCTTCGCCAGCATCCTGCCCCTGCCCGCACCGCCGACACCGCCATCCCAAAGGTACGCGGCCGCACGCGTAGCCGGGAGCGAGAGGCCAAGATCATGAACAGAAGGTCCGGGCTTCGCGCCGCATTGGCTGTCGCTGCGATGATGCTCGCTGGAGCGATGGTCGTGCGAAGGACGGGCGTTATGCCGGCATCCGCTTGCGACGACGGCACTGCGGATGTCGGCTTCTCAGCCGGCGGAATCCAGGCTCATCCATGACATGCGACGTTCGGGAATGCGCTGGGTACCTTGGTGGTTCTCAACGCCGAGTGTCCGATCCATACGCGCGATAACCTGTGCCCTTCGGCGGCTTGGTGCGAACGATGGAGCCTATGCGACAGGCCGTCAGCCCCTCACGCGATGGGTCTGTCAGTGGGCACCATCCGGCCGATGTGCGCGAAACGGGAGCCTTGTGGCCAGCCTGTTCGCGGACGTGGACGGCCAGACGCCGCCTTCCACCTTTAGTTTGCTGTAATTGAGGCGTTGGTACCGGGCGGCAGAACCTTACCGTCTGCAGCAGCATATCGCCTAGGCAGACGGGTGCGTTCGGCGTCGGCTACCCACCCCAGAATGTAGGCATCTCGGCCGATAGCAATACCAGGCAGTCTCCCGCCTAGGAAACACATCCGCGACAGCGGTGCGGCAATCTGCTCGGACGATCGACGCCGAAGACACGAAGCCGTACGCTCTCACCGTTGTCCGTATGGACTGGCGAGAGCATGCATGACGGCCTCTGGCAGTTGCCGAAAAGACACCTGCCCGCCCCTGCTGAAAACGCTATGCTCAGCAGGGGCGATAAGGGTCAGAAGGGATAGCGCGTCGGCTGGCCGCCAATGGTCATCCACTGCCATTCGGTGAACTCGTCGATATTGGTCGTGCTCCCAAAACGCGAGCCGTTGCCCGACGCGCCAGAGCCGCCAAACGGAATACCCGCCATGTCGTGGATCGTTTGATCGTTGATATGAACCAGGCCCGAGCGGATCTGACGCGCAACCCGAAGGCCGCGCTCGAGCGAGCCGGTCTGAACGGCGCCAGACAGGCCATATTCCGTATCATTGGCGACGCGAATGGCTTCTTCCTCGTCCTCCACGATGATCACGGGCGCGACTGGACCGAAGATTTCCAAATCGTAGGCTGGCATGCCGCGGGTAACATTCGTCAGCACGGTCGGGTTGTAGAACAGTCCCTCGAACGTGCCGCCTGCAGCAACCTGCGCGCCGGCTGCGACCGTGTCGGTGACGATCTTGTGCACACGCTCGACCTGCTTGGCATTGATGATCGGACCGATCGCCACCTCCGCGCGAAACGGGTCGCCGACGGGTAGGGCCTTGGCCTTCTGCGCCAGAAGCTCGATATAATCGTCGGCCACCCTGCGCTGGACGATGTGGCGACCGCTGGCCATGCAGATCTGGCCCTGATGCAGGAACGAACCCCAGGCACCTGCCGAAGCCGCAGCAGGAAGATCGGCGTCGTCGAGCACGATGAACGGGCTCTTGCCGCCCAGTTCAAGTGCTACGCGCTTCAGATTGCGACCGGCCACTTCGCCAACTCGCCGCCCGACCGCCGTCGACCCGGTGAAGGTGATCATCCGCACGCCGGCGGCCTCGACCAGGGCTTCGCCCACATCGGGCCCACCGTTAACCACGGAAAACACGCCCTTGGGCAATCCGGCCAGTTCGAACATACGCGCCAGCAAGGCGCCGCCGACGATGGACGTTTGGGGATCGGGCTTGAGAATGACCGCGTTGCCGAGCGCGATCGCGGGCGCAACCGATCGCATCGCGAGCAGCATCGGGAAATTCCACGGCGCGATCACGCCTACAATACCGATCGGCACGCGGCGCGCCAGGCTGAGGCGCGACGGGTTGGGGCTCGGCAACAGTTCGCCCTCGGGTTGGATCAGCAGTGCAGCGGAGTGATAGAGTTCGTCGATCGTGCCCTGAATTTCGACATAGCCCTTGCCGCGCACACCGCCCGTCTCGCGAACGATCATGTCGACGACGGCTTCGCGCTCAGTCTCCATCAGGCGTGCCGCTTCGCGCATGACCGCCGCGCGCTTGTCCGTCGACCAGGAGGCCCATTCCCGCTGGCCTTCCTTGGCGCGCGCCACGGTCTGGCCCATGGTGGCCGGGTCCGACAGGCCCACCTCGCCCAAGGTTTCGCCGGTCGCGGGCTCGAGCACGCTCAGCGTGTTCGACGCCGTGTTCCAGTCGCCATCAAAAAGCTTGCCGTTCCACGTCTCACCAGAAACCAGGCTCACGGCGCTCTGTGTTGCGCGCGGTTCAATAACTGTAGCTGACATCGCCCTAATCCTCTCTATCAAATTGCCACCGGCTCAAGGGCGCGGTGCGAATTCATCGCAACACCCACGCCGGGCCCGGTGAAATGCACCATCTCGGCATCGACATATTCGATGATGTCGAGATCGGCGATGCCGTTCACGACATGGAAGGACAGCGGCAGCTGCTCCCAAGTCGCGCGGTTCCAGTTCAGTTTTCCATCGCCTGCCCAACGGCGGAATTCGAACTCGTCGAAATTGATGTTCGACGCGCTTCCGCCCGATCCGGGAACTGCGGCTGTGGTGGTCACATAGGCGAGATCGGCGCCTTCGCACCCGCCGACGCTCGTCCGTGGCAAATATTTATAATACATCTGGGCGCCGCCACCCGATCCGGGCAGCTTCTTTTCCGGATTCTGCTCTTCGACCAAGTTCGTGAGCTGGATATCGAAGAAGGTGTGGTCGTACCAGGATGCCGAACAGGTGGCCCGGCCCGCAGCCTCGTCCCAGCTGATGTCGTCGAAATTGGCAAACATCTTGGGAAAACCCAGTTCTTCGCGCCCGGTCATGATCGCATCAGGCGAGCCTTCCCAGATTACCGGACAGAGCGCGCCGTCATGCCGCTCGGTTTTGCCCTGATAGGTTACGGGGAAGTCGACCGACAGGATGCCGTAGCCGCGACCCGCCAGCCAGTAGAGGTTCTTGAACCAGGCGCAGCTGACCGAAACGATCGGGTCGCCGCGCAGGCTGAAACCGGCGGGCAGCAGCTTCTCAAGCTTGGCGGGGTCGGTCCGGTAGCTGATCTTCATCCATTCAGCGGTCATGCGGCCTGCCTCCTCGGCGGTCCACATGCGACCTTCCGGATGCTGACGGGGCCCGGGGGCCGGCCCGAACATGATGGGCATTCGATAACGCGAACCGGGATTAGGCGTGAAAGTCATACTCGATATCCTTGCCTGCAAAAAACGATGAATCTCAAAGGTGATGGCGCGCTTTACGCCGCGACCCTGCCGCTCACGGCGGTTTGCCACTCCGACAACAGATCCCCGGCAGTGCCTGTGCCAAAGACGTGACGATCGGGCCTGATCAGGACGGCGGGCGTTCCACGCTCATCCAACCAGTTGGCGATGCCCTCGGCGAAAGGCGCGAGGGCAGCAGCATCCAGATCGAGCAACCGCACATCAGGTCCACTGGAGGACGGCAGCTCTCTTCCGATCAAGACCGGCCCGTCGCCGATCGCCTCATCCATGCGTTGTCCCTCGTCGGAAACAAACTGCGGAAAAAGCGCACCCGCGCCCGGCGTTTTAGTGAGGATTCCGCCGGTCAGGTCAGGGTAGGCAACCGAAACGTCCTGTGCCCCAGCCGCCTTGCGCGCGAGCATCTCCTGATTCCGGCCGGCCGCCGCCCGTTCGTCCAGCATGCAAACGACCTTCCCCATCGCGATGGCCGTGCCGATGATGGCTCGCACATGCGGCTCGCGCTCTTCCTGGTAGCTGTCCAAGATAGAGTCGCTCGCATTACGCTTGACGATAGCAGCAAGCTTCCAGGCAAGGTTGGCGGCGTCTCGTATGCCCGAGCACATGCCCTGTCCGGCGAAAGGCGGCATCTGGTGTGCGGCATCTCCGGCGATCAGCACCCTGCCCTCGCGCCACCGCTGTGCTACAAGTCCATGAAACCGATAGACAGCCTTGCGCTCGATCTGAATGCGGTCGGCGCAGTTCCACGGTTCCAGCAACTCGCGAATCTTGGCGTCCGCAAGCATCTCTTCGGCAGTTTCGCCAGGCTTGAGCATGAACTCCCAGCGAAAGCGCTTGCCGCTCATTGCCATATAGGTGATGGGCCGTTTGGGATCGCAGATCTGCTGGCACACAATTGGCAGGTCGCCCGCATCCTCGACGATCGTGTCGAGAACCAGCCAGGGCTCGTCGAACTGATAGTCGTCGAGACCGACGCCGAGCAACTCGCGCACTGGGCTCCACGCGCCGTCGCAACCAACGACATACCGCGCCCGTATCGATCGCGATCCCCGATCGTCCTTCACGACGACATCGACGCCCTCGGCATCCTGCACACAGCTCTGGAAAGCCACCCCAAGCTGGACATCAACATCTAGCTCGCCCAGCCGATCGCGCAAAACCTGTTCGACCGCGGGCTGGTGCAGCGCATACGTTTCAGCCCAGCCGTAGGGCCCGACCTTTGCGACCGGGAAATCAAGCAGCACATCGCCGTCGGCCGTGACGAACTGATATCGGTCGGGAACGCGGCAAACTGGCCTGATCCGCTCTGCGACGCCGATCATCTGAAAAATGCGCATGATCTCATGATCGAACACCGCTGCACGCGGCAACGCGAACAGGGCCGGTGCCTGATCGATCGCAATGACCGACAGCCCCTGTGTGCTAGCCAAAGCGGCCAGCGCATCCCCAGCCGGACCCAATCCAACGACCAGCAGGTCGCAATCGAACGATTTGCTCATGCCTGTTCTCTCTCTCCGGGAAGAGGCGGCATCGGCATGCCCCACTGGACGCCCATCAACTCCGGGATGCCGGCCACGCCGCCCCCATCGACCGTCAGCAACCGATCACCATCGGTCCAATGCTCGATCTCATTACCCCAGGGATCTTTCCAATAATCGAATATCTGGCTGCCCAGATAGTGCCGTCCGATGCCCCATTGATGCTCGTAGCTTGCGCCTTTAAGATACTCATGCCCCGTCATGAGATCATCAAGATCTGCAACCTCGTAAGCGGCGTGCATGAAGCCGGCTGGAATCGGCCGTTGCAGCAGGAAGATAGTGTGATGATCGCAGGGCTGATCGCCACGATCGCACCGCATGAAGGCGCCGATCGCCACATCCGGCGCAGGCTGTATCTCGTCAGAGGTCACCAGTCCAAACCGCTCCTTGTACCAGGCTTCGGAACGCCGGAAGTCTGAAACGCCAAGCACGATGTGACCGAGCCGCTGAACGTGGGACGGCCCTTGTACAACCCGCCGCAGTACGCCTCGACGGGTGTCTCGTGCTGCTTGATTCCACCCCTCATGCGAAACCGTTTCGATAGGCGCAGCCTTGGCCTGGCCTGCGACTGCTTCCACGATGAAGCCATCGGGATCGCGCAAACGCACCACCTTGCCGCCACCCGGCGCGTCAAGATCCTCGACGCTCACTCCGTCATGGGCCGCGAGCTTGCGCAGATCCTCCTCATCCGAGACCCAAATGCCGAAAGCGGCGAATCCGGGCTCGTCCGACCGTTCGGTCACATGGATGAAGGGATTATCACCATAGCCACGCATGAAGAGGCAGTCGTTCTCGACTTGGGCATCCACCATGCCGAAGTCCAAGAGGAATTGCCGCATGCGATTAAGGTCTGGCGCTCTAAAGCGGGCGTAAGCGACGTCGTACGCTTTCACGATGCTCATTTTTTCAAAACCTCGGCGGTACGGAACGCAGACTCGGCTTTACCCGCCTGCCGCGCCCTTATTTTCGAAGAGAGAAAAAGCCGAAAGCCGCCACATCAGCCACCGGGGCCGCGTGGAAAGCCAGCGCGTGTTCGTCCTCTCACCATAGTTGATGCACTATTCAGTCATCTTTGGACGAACTAGTCAAGAAAATACTGCGCGATGGGGGCTGTCCCGTTACTATCTCACGCATCTTCAGGGTTATCCCAGCATCATACCCGGCGTCTGGCAGGGCTAAAGGCATTTGCCTGACGCTGACATTGCCGGGCGACTCCAGCCCAGCGCCTCCCTTCCTTCCTAGTCAGAAGGCGGAGCAAACCTGCGGCACACGAGCAGCGGTCCAGTGTCGGTAGGGTAAGTGACGCGCTGGCGGCGTCGACGGCGGCGAGCAAGGGCATGAAATGATCGCGGGTTCGTCGATTTAAGACCGGCCAAGAGACCGTAGAGCCGCCCATCGCTAGAGGTTGCGCCGCCGGACCCGCTACGTTCGGGATCGAATTTGGAGCTGCAATTTATGACCTGTCCCGAAGACCTCAGGCCCGGAATTACGCGCCGTCAATTTACACTGGACAGTCATTTTTGAACGATATAGTCATTCTATAGGCACTTGGCTTTGGGGCCAGGGGTGGGAGAGAGATGCGCACCGCGTGACCTTCGGTAAGGCTGATCCCTTTCGCCATGCTCCATGTGGCTGGATAGCCTAGTTTCCGGCGTGGCCATTGAACTGACACGAACATGATAAGGAGTTTCGGCATGAAGCTGGTTCGCTTCTCACAAAATGGCACAACGCGCATTGGCACGATCGTCGGCGACAGCGTCGTCGATCTTACCGCGATCTACCCGGAGGCGGGCCATTCCATGCGGGCGTTTCTGACCCGCCTGCCGGGGCTACGCGCTGCGATCGAAGCGTGCGATGCGCCGCGCTATGATGTGAGTGACGTGACACTCGAAGCCCCGATCGCCGATCCGCAGAAGTTTCTTGCGATCGGGATGAACTACCAGGCGCATGCCGATGAAGCGCTGAAGGGAGCGGGCATTCCGCTACCCACCAGCCAACTCTGGTTCAACAAGCAAGTCAGCTGCATCAACGGGCCATATAGCGAAGTCGAAATCCCGTCGGTCTCCACTCAGGTAGACTATGAAGCCGAACTCGGTGTGATCATCGGCAAACGCTGCCGCAACGTCAGCCGGGCAGATGCACGCTCCGTGATCGCCGGCTATGTCGTCTGCAACGACGTTACGGCCCGCGAATGGCAATTTCGCTCTCCGACTTACACGTTGGGCAAGTCGTTCGATACGCATGGCCCGATCGGCCCCTGGATCACGACCGACGACGAAATCGCTGATCCGCACGCCCTTATGCTCACGCTCGAATATAACGGCGAAGAGCGCCAGCGATCGTCCACCGGCGACATGATCTACGGCATCTTTGATCAGATCGAATATCTGTCCACCGTCATGACGCTGGAGCCGGGTGACATTCTCGCGACCGGCACGCCAGCGGGCGTCGGAATCGCCAGCGCGACCTTCATGCAACCCGGTGACGTCGTGCGGGTATCGGTCGAAGGCCTCGGCTTCATCGAAAACACCTTCGTTGCCGGACGCTGAGAGGCCTCTGGCATGACGACCATTCTGTACCACACGCCGGGCTCCTGCTCGCGAGTAACGCTGAACGCACTGGAGGAGATCGGCCTGCCCTTCGAGGAGAGGCCGATCGACATTTTCAAAGGCATGCAGGCGCGGCCCGAATATCTGGCCGTCAATCCGAAAGGCAAGGTGCCGGCGCTGGAGATCGACGGGCGGCTTCTTACCGAAACGCCGGCTATCCTGTGGCATCTGGCACACGTGGGCAATTCCACCGCGCTTCTTCCTGCGGCCGCCGACGGCGGTGTCGCCATCGAGAGCCTGGTCGATCTATCCTGGTTCTCCAACACGCTGCACATACTCGTTCGGAGCGCGCGTGCTCCCATGCGAATGACGTCGGGCGACCCGGCGCCGGTTCGCGAACACGCGCTAAAGGCTCTCGAGCCTATCCTGCGCGATCTTGACGGGCGTGTTGCAGGCGAACGTTGGTGGTACGGCGACGCCTGGTCTATCTTGGACGTCTATCTGTCCTGGGTGTTCGGGATGGCGGTTGGCGGCGGCGCGCCGATGGCGAAATATCCCGCCTTGGTCGCGCACCAGGATCGTGTCCGGCAACGCCCCTCGTTCCAGCGCGCCCTCAAGCGGGAACAGGCGGCATTGGAGCAGGCGGGCATCATCCTGCCTGGCGGCGGCACACTATAAATCGGGAGAAATGACGTGGCACTAAGCACGGTGATCAGCCCGGGGGAGCGGGAGATCGAAGGGAAGTCGGCAGGAGCGTCAGTTGCGCACCTGCTCCTGCTGATCGCCTGTTTACCGATCTTGGGAATGCTGGTCATCGCGCCGGTGCTGCCCGATATCCAGCGGCATTTCGCGATGACACCCGGCGCCGCCTATCTGGCTCCGCTTGTTCTGACCGCGCCGTCTCTCTCGATCGTGCTGCTCTCGCCAATAAGCGGACGCTTGGCTTCCCGCTTGGGACGCAAGCGGCTGATCCTGATCGCCCTGCTGCTCTATACACTGGCAGCCACCGCCCCGCTCTATCTCGACGATATCTACGCCATCATCGCGACGCGCCTTGTCGTCGGGGTCGCCGAAGCGACACTGATGACCGTATCGACGATGCTGATCGGCGACTATTACAGCGGCAGCAAGCGGGACCGCTATCTCTCGATGCAGGTCATTTACACGTCGGTGTCCGCGGTGCTCTTCCTCATCGGCGGCGGTATCCTGGGGCAAATGGGCTGGCGCATTCCCTTCGTTACCTATTTCATCCCGATCCTGCTCCTGCCCTTCGCGCTTACCCTGCTGTGGGAGCCGCGCGCACCTGTACAGATCGAGACAGGATCGGCGGCTATCGCCTGGCGGATCATCCTGCCCATCTGTGTCGTCACCTTCCTGGCAGGCGGATGCATGAACATCGCATCTGTCGAACTGAGCTACGTCATGGAAGCTATCGGTGCCACATCATCGGCCATGAAGGGCCTGGGTGCCGCGGTGAACAGCGCCGGCATCGCGATCGGCGGGGCGATCATGGCGCATCGCGGCAATGCTACCCGGACTGGTCAGTTGGTGACGGCCTTTGCCGTCGGCGCAGCGGGTTTTGCGATAATCTTCGCGGTCCCGTCCCTTGCCGGGGTGATGACAGGCGCTTTTGTCGCAGGCCTGTCGAGCGGCTTCTTTCTCGGGTGGCTGCTCGCCAACCTCAATAGTCATTTGACGTTCGAAAACCGCGGCCGGTCTGTCGGCATGTGGATGTCGAGCTACTTCCTGGCGACCGTTCTCGCGCCCGTCTTCGTCGTCGCCATCTCGGGCCCACTCGGTGGGATCAAGCAGGCCATGTTGCCCGTTGCCCTCATATTGTCCGTCCTGGCGATCATCGCCCCACGCGTGCTCGCCAGCCAGCACATGCTCCAGGACGCATAAAGCGAGACTAGGCGCCTAAGCTAGCCACCCCGTCCGGTGCCAGATAAACGCCAACTTAAGATCGGGATCTGACGGGTGGGTGGCTGAGCCTCCGTGGTGGTCATCCATAAACCTGGCCTCACGATTACGGCCGCGCAACATTGTTTAGCACGGCATCGAGGATCGCCGCCTTCGGGCTGCTGCCTGGGCCGACACAAACACCGATGTGTGGGCTCGTTCGCCAGCATCACCCTGCGTGTCGTGCATACCTCGTCTACATAGTCATCGCCGAGGTGAACCTCGGCAGCATTCTATTGTGCCGACACGCTTCATTTTGCAGCGCAGTGGAAGGAACAACAAAGCGCGAAAGAGGAATCAGAGGCAGGAAATCGCCCGTTCCAAAGCTAGGGACCTATGCCCCCGCACCCGTCGATGAATGGCAGGGTAACTGCTGCGATAACGCCTCTATCGAGACGTTCTTCCAAATCGCTAACGGCGCAACTGATCTGACGAGCGCTCGGCACGCTGACCGAGCGCTCGTCAGGAGCGATTGATCGGGTTCAGCTGGTAACGAAGGAAATGTGCTTATGCTCGATGAAATCCTCTAGCACCGCAAGGCCACGCATGCGGCCCAAACCGCTCTGCTTGAACCCGCCCTCTTCGAACTGGTCTGATAGCGCCGCCCACCCGTTGATCCACACCGTGCCGGCATCAAGCGCCCGCGCCATACGAACCTGTCGGTTCAGATCGCGGGACCACACACTGGCAGCCAGCCCGTATTCTGTGTCGTTGGCCATGCTCACGGCTTCGTCTTCTGTGTCGAACACTTGCATGGCGAGCACCGGGCCAAAGACTTCGCGCTGAATGATTTCGTCCGCGTTATCGGTCACTTCGAGCAGTGTTGGGCGATAGAATGCACCTTTTGCCAACGCACCTTCCGTGACCGGGCCGCCCCGCACGATCGCCCTTGCGCCCGCGTCGATTGCGGCCTCCACCATACGATCGACCCGCTGGACGCTCGCCTTGTCAATCAGAGGCCCCATTTCGGAAGATGGCTCGGCGGCCGGGCCGACGCGAACGGCAGACAGTGCTTCACCGAGCGCCTGTGCCACCTTGTCGGCGACACCGCGCTGAACCAGCAACCGGCTGCCCGTCATGCAAAACTGGCCGGAAAACACGGTAAGCGCCGCTACGGCAGCTCCCACCGCGGCATCCAGATCAGCATCGTCGAACACGATCAACGGTGTCTTGCCACCAAGCTCGAGGCCCAACCGTTTGACCAACGGGGCGGCATTGGCAGCAATGGCGCGGCCCGTGGCCGTGCTACCGGTAAAGCTGATGGTCGGCACCTTCGGCGATGCGACGATAGCCTCACCTGCCTCCTTGCCGCCCGTGATGAGGTTGACGACGCCAGGGGGCAGACCCTTTGTAGAAGCGATGATTTGCGCGATCAGATGGTTGAGCTGCGCGGTCTGATACGGCAGCATGACGACCGCGGTGCACCCGGCGGCCAAAGCCGGGGCCAGCGAGCGGGTCACCAACGCACAGGGCGAATTCCACGGCGCAATGATCCCGGCGATCCCCACCGGCTGCTTCAAGGTCAGCGATATCTGCCCGGGCTCGCGTTCGGCGGCCCGGCCGGCCTCAGTCAGCGCCAGTGCAGCGTTGTAGCGCAGGGTCTGCGGAGCGATGCCGATCTCGATTTGCGCGTGGAAGTTCACTTTGCCGTTCTCTAGCCCGGTAAGTGCCACCAGCTCGTCGAATCGTGCCTCGAAAGCATCGGCCATCGCATTGAGGACGCTGGCCCGCAGGCGATGGTCGTCCTTCCAGCCACTTTCCTTGAACGCCTTGCCGGCAGCCGAGATCGCGCGCTCCGCTTCAACCGCTCCTGCCAGACCATATGTCCCGATCACATCGCCCGTGGCGGGGTTGAAGCTTTCGCCCGGCTCACCAGCATCAAGCCATTCGCCCCCGATCAGGTGCAGCGCCTTCATTTCATTTGCCATCGATTCAGGTCTCCCGCCCGATCACGCAGCGGCTATCGATGGTGGTCGAAGCTCACTTTGATCATGATGCGATACACAAGCCGGAACCGCAGCCCTAAACCAGACGGAGGAACCATATGCCAGACGGCATCCGTCTGCATGCTGCTTCATCGCACCCCATTCGTGGAGCCGCCGACCGGGATCATCGGGGTCTCACATCAGCCATATCAAGAGCATCGGCAAAGAATGGTGACGATCCCATTCGTCAGGGAATGGCCGCATGGTCAGGTATCACGCAAACTTCAGTGGCAGCCCTACATAGTTTCCAGCCAAGGTCGCCGAGCAGCTTGCGGTCTGCGGATGTAGTCAAGCTCTGCGGCCTGAATACAAGGCGCAAAGCCGTCCATCCCGGGGAAGCGATGCGTGATTGAAGCGAACCACCGGGAGAAGCGCTCCGCTTTCCATACCCTGACGAGCGCTCTGGCCGAATAGCCCTCCAAACCTGCTTCGCTTCCGCCCCGATAGTGATCTACCAGCGCTTCGCTCAGGGAATGACATCCAAAAGGGCTTAGTTCATTCCCTTGGCTCTGGTCGGAGGTACAATATGTGTTGCATCTCCGGCTAGAAACAAACGGCCCCAGCGCATTGGCTCGGAAAGCGAACCATCAAGCGAGAACTGCTTACCGCCATGTACACGACCTTCTCGGCGCAAACGCTCATCCAGACCCAAGCGATGCATAAAAGGAGTGGTGATCTGTTCCAGTACGCCAACTCGCACGCGGGCCTCTACAAAGGACCGATCCCGGCGTTCGATGACGACAGCGTCGATGCCTTCCGCCGCTCCGCACATGACGGAGAGCATTTCGAGTACCTTGACGCGGTGAACGGCGGTAGGGTTGTGCGTCAGTGCAACTTTAAGCTCTCACATGCCGCTCAGTTGCGGTAGATAAGCTGCGATGGACACTCTTGTTAATAGGCCTACCACCCTGAAGCAGCCAAACCGCCAGCGGCGTAAAACGCGAACCGCATTGATCAACGCCGCTCAACAGCTTTTTGCCGAAACACCGATTGAAGGCGTCACCGTCGACGATATCGTGGATAGGGCCGACGTGGCGAAGGGCAGTTTCTATAATCATTTCGGCGACAAAAACGCACTTGCAGATGAAGTCTACGATGAGATCGCCAAGGACCTCGAAGATCACATTGTCAAAAACAATGAGGGCCTTTCTGATCCTGCCTTGAGAATCGCCCGCGCGCTATGCACGGTGATGGAGTATGCCAAGTCGCATCCACAACGGCTCCAGGCGCTATTGGCTCTGGAAGACCGGCGAACGAATTATATTTCCCAGCTCAACAAGGGTCTTGCAAACGACGTGCGGACCGGGCTCGAGATAGGTCGATTGAGCGGCGTGGATCTCGAAGCCGGCGTGCTGACCGTGGTCGGTTTAGTAGGCGTTACGATGCGCAGCATGATATCCGGCAATGTTACTGGCTCTACAAAGAGTTTGGGAAGCGCCATGGCGGCGTGCGCCCTTCGCGCTCTCTGCGTTGAGCCTTCCGATGCGGCCAGACTGGGGATCGAGGCTGCCCAGGATATCGTAAAATAAGTAGCACCGACCTTTGGTTTTGTTGAAACGATTTAGACGACCTTTCGGTAACGATCTCAAACGCCGCCTGACGCCGCCACAACCAGTTAGAGCCAACGCGCAATTTGCCAGCGGAAGGCCCAAACGCTTCGTATAAAGCGCCCTTCCGCCGCGTGATGCTTTACAGCCCTTCATTCTCGACCTTATTCACGAGTAGACCGACGCCAGTTATATCGATCTCCACGACATCTCCAGCCATGAGCCATCGCGGCGGTTGACGCTTCGCGCCAACCCCGCCCGGAGTACCAGTTGCAATGACATCACCTGGCGACAACGGCGTGAACGCCGACACGTAGGCGATGATAGTCGGTATCGGGAAGATCATGTCGGATGTAGGTTGCGACTGTAAAGTCTCTCCGTTGACGCGCGTCGTCACCGATAGGGTGGTTGGGTCTGGGATTTCATCGGCGGTGACCAGCCAAGGACCAAAGGCCCCGGTGCCCGGGAAGTTCTTTCCGGGTGTGAACTGGCGGGTATGCCATTGCCAATCCCGCACCGATGCATCGTTGTAACATGCGTAGCCAGCTACATGCGACAACGCGTCACCCTCGGAAATAGCCCTGCCGCCTTCACCGATCACAATCGCCAGTTCGCCTTCAAAATCGAACATGGTAGAGACCTTGGGCAGAATCAACGGACTGCCATGCCCGATTTGACTATCTGCAAAGCGCGTAAATATTGACGGGAACTCCGTCTTGTCGCGGCCAGTCTCCTGCCGATGGCTTTCATAATTATGGCCGACGCAGAAGATCTTTCCCGGATTGGGTATCACGGGCAGAAGTTGCGCATCGGCAAGCGCAATGCGGGCAGCATTCTTTGCTTCATACGCAGCTTCGATCAGGCTACCGACTTCGATAAGCGATTTAAGGTCGGGATGGCGATCGCTAAGGACAGCGCCAGCATCGACAATCTCTTCTCCATCGAGGAAGCCGTAGCTTGCGCGGCCATCTGCGATGTAACTAGTCCATTTCATAATATGCTCCGCATGAAAGCGTATGAATTCAGCTGCGCAGCAGGCCTTGGCCCCAGCTATTCAGCGTGCGTTGTTCATGTATCCATTTACCAACAGGCCGATCGTGCCCCACCACCTCGAGTTCGGCGGAAATTTCGACCCAGTTTCCGTCTGGATCATGGACGAAAATGAAGAGGTTATTGCCCGGACCGTGCCGCCCCGGCCCCCATTGGAGGCGGATATGCTCGCTGGCCATATGGTCGGCCCAGTCGCGGATCGCGTTCCAGTCTGACGTTTCGTAACAGTGATGGTCCAGGCGGTCTTCAGGAGCGAGGAATACCGCGAAACTATGGTGTTCGTGGCTGCACCGCAAGAACGACGTTCGTACACCGCCTTCATCGTCCAAAACATCGTCCGATAGAGTGAAGCCCAGCACGTCGATGAAGAATTTCACAATACGCGCAGGATTACGGCTAGCGACCACTACATGCTGCAAGCGGGCTGGCGGCACCCTTTCGATGGGCTCCGCCCTTGCTTGCGCAGGTATTCCAAAAGTGAACGTATGACCGTCCGGATCCTGAAGCGTAATCGCCTCTTGGAAAAGATAAGTCGCGCCTCGCGTATACGGCCGATCGGCAGCATCCAGCCTCGACTGCAAAAGCTCGATCTCACCAACATCCGGCACCGCGAAACCCGCCGATAAAAGGGTTTTCGGGGCTCCACGACTCAATATAAGGCACCTGCCTGGCGCTTCTGCAATCCATGAGGCATCCTGCTGCGTGATGCCATACCCCATCGCACGCCCGTAAAACGCCGCGGTCGCTGCAGGCTCTGTACATCCAAGCTCAAGATAATACAGCGCCGCCACAAGCGAATCTTTTGGACGCCCCCAGCGATCCGCCACAAATTTTACCGCCATATTGCCTCGATTGCGATGCGCTGTCTTCTCAGCTGCGTAATACACTTTTCCTAATATCATGGAAAATTGATGTCAAACGAGTTCTTGCGCCCTGACGTTTGGGGTCGCCTGCGGCTGACGGATCGGCGCTGCAATACGCCGCAACCGTTCCTGGTTGCACTGCCAACAGATCTGACCCTTGGGAAACCTGAGGGTTCCAAACCCGAGCTAGAACAGGGTATGGCGGGTGCTGCAACCGCAGACCACGACCACAAGGACGAAGATGACGACGGCCGACAAAGTACTTTCCATTCTGCAGCTATTCTCCATCGAGCAGCCAGAATGGACTGTGGAGGCAGTTAGTGCAGAATTGAACATTTCTGCCAGTTCGGCTTACCAGTACGTGCGCAGCCTCGTAACGGCGGGGTTGCTGGTGGCAAACAATTCCGGACGCTATATAGTCGGGCCTGCTGTCATCGAACTTGATCGGTTGATGCGACGGTATGATCCATTGATCCACGAAGCTCAGGAACCCTTGCGTCAAATCGTGGCGCCGTATGACGGCAATGCGATCGGCCTGCTATGCCGCATTTATCGCCTTCGCGTCATGTGCGTAGATCAGTACGTGTTGCGGGCACCCAGCTTTGCCATCAGCTACGAGCGAGGCCGCCCGATGCCGCTTGCGAGAGGCGCCGCCTCGAAATCGATCCTTGCCCATCTCAATCCACGTCAGTTGCGCAATTTCTACGATTCAAATCCGACTGAAGTGAGCGAAGCCGGGTTAGGCGATACCTGGCAAGACTTCAAAGCCGCCGTACGCAGCCTTCGCAAAAGCAACGTCGTCGCCACGGCAGGCGAGCTCGATGCTGGACTGATGGGAATATCGGCGCCGGTTTTTGACGCGTCTAATAACGTGCTCGGCAGTATCGGACTCGTCGTATCGGATCACCTTTTCAATGGCGACGAGCCTTTCTTTAACGCTACGAAACAAGCAGTCCTCGCGGCGGGAAGGGATATCACGATCGCACTGCAGAGTCGTTGATCCGACAGTATCCCCTTAAGGTCGGCATAGCCAGACGTTATGCACATAAGCCGCTCTGCTAAGCCAAAGCGTGCAAGGCTTGCCTGGCTATCTACGCCTCGAATATATTGATCGCAGATACCAGACTTAGCGCATGTAAGATTCCATGGGTTCGACATGCCTTGGCCGCGCGCTTAAAAGCGTGGGGACGATGCGGCAGGCGCATCATCAGCGCCTGCCGCATCTCGGTGTCAGTTTTTCAAGGTCAAGGTAGCACCGAAAGTACGCGGTGGCTGCAGGAAATAATCACCGACCGCGGTGTTCGCCTTCAGGCTTACAACCCAGCTATTCTCGATGTTCTTTACGAAAGCGCCAACCGACCACAAGCCATTGTCACCATAGTAGGTTACGCTCAAGTCGGTGCGGGTATAGCCAGGCCTTTGACTGTTCGGAGCGTGAGAGAATTCCGACCAATAGGAAGTCGAGAAATAGGTATCAGCACGTGCAGTGATTTTGCCCTCACCGATATGCCAGTCGTGCTGATAGAAAGCCGATCCGCTGAGCGATGGCGCAGATGGCAGCTTCTTCCCGGACACGTCTGTCGCTGGCGTCACAGGCGTCGCGGGAATGATGAAGGTCCCGAATTCGCTGTGCATAAGCGACAAGGTCAAGCCGATCTGGTCGTCTGACGTGGCCTGATACGACGCCTGGAATTCCAGGCCGTAAATCTTGGTCTTGCCTTGGCTGTTGAACACCAGGGCGCTCAAGCCGCCGTAGTGGGCGAACCCGAGGGACGAGACCTGATAGTTGTCGTAGTTATAGTAAAAACCGGCAGCATTAAGCTGAAGGCTGTTTCCAAACAGACGCGACTTGATCCCACCTTCCAATGAGCGCAGGCGCTCGGGCTTGAATGTATTGTACCCTGGTTCATCAGGCACGAACCCGCCAGCCTTGTAGCCGGTGGCGTAGGTGGCATAGGCCATCACGGTCGGCGTGAGGTCCAGCTGCGCACCAAGGCGGAAGTTGACCGCGTTGGATTTCAGCACCCCGTCAAATGGGCCAACGGTCACTCCGCCGCCAACCACGGTCGTGCCAATCTGCTTTTTGTTATCCTTGGTATAACGAACGCCGCCAATAATTCTGAAGCTATCCGTAACTTTTGCGGTCACGTCACTAAAGGCCGCATAAGAGCGGGTCTTGAGATTCGGCTGATCGTTGATAACGCCAAGATCAAGCAAGTTGGAGTAATTTGCGAGGTCATCGTTATAGTAATAGAGACCGGCAACCCACGATATCGGGCTGCCTACAGGCGATGAAAAGCGCAGTTCCGAACTGAATTGCTTTTCACGCGCGCGCTGCTGCGAGTAGAAGCTGGTATTGGTGCCAATATAGTCATACAGGTAATGCGAATAAGTCGGAATGAATGTTACGCGGACCGGACCTGCGTCCCACTCAAGATTACCAAACACCGTCAACAGTTTGGCGTCTAGTTGGCCCGCTGGTAGATGGTTGACCACCGCGTGGCGGGAGCCTTCAGGCTCGCTGACGCTGATCGTTCCGGGACCAACCCCGCCATCGTGGGAATAGGAAACGCCGGCCAGAAGGCGCAGTGAAGAACTAGGCGTCCACAATACTTTTAGGCGACCGCCCTTTCTGTCGGCGTCATCCTGTCCCGTATCGTAATAACCATCGCGAGATTCGCTGCCGAACGCCGCACGCACGGCAAGCGTCGAAGAAAGCGGAACGTTGATCGCTGCGTCGGTACGCAGCAAGCTGTAATTTCCTACAGTGATCGCTGCCCGATAGCCGAAGTCAAAGGTGGGATCGGCCGTAAGTACGTTGACGGCGCCACCAGTAGCATTGCGCCCGTAGAGCGTGCCTTGGGGGCCTTTCAGAACTTCTATGCGATCCAGGTCATAAAGACCCGATGCTATCGTGCTGGCCTGGCGGTAATAAACGCCGTCGATGTTGGTATTAACACCCGGATCGCCAGCCGCTGAATCAAGGCCCGTTCCTACGCCACGAATGTTGACGTTCAGCCCCTTGTTATTGGACTGAATGTAAACCCCGGAAACGTTGCTCAATGCATCATTGAGCGAACCGACCCCGCGCGCGACCAGATCCGTAGGGTTAAGCACCTCGATTGTGGCGGGTGTACGTTGCACAGTCGTGGATGTCCGCTGTGCTGTGACAACGATATCCTGAATTCCAGCCTGATCCTGCGTAGCCGACGCCTCGTTGTTACGAGGGGCCGCTGCGTCAGTCGATGCAGATTGGGCAAACGCAGGTGACTGCGCCATAATAATAGCAAGCCCACTACCTGCCAGTGCGAATACGCCTCTCATCTCACTCCTCCCAAAACTCATTCTTGTGTGTTCGTAGAAGTCGCCCGTTCGCGCCAATAAACCAGACGGCGCTACTCGAAGAGCATTCACATTCCGCCGTCGATCACCAAATTGATGCCCGTGATGAAGTCCGCACGGGGGCTGGCGAGAAAGCAAACGGCAGCGGCGATGTCTTCCGGCTTTCCGATACGCGGTGTGGTCTGACGGAAGGCGTTTAGAGCGATTTCCCGCTCGTGCGAGCGCCAGTCGCCGCCAAATCCCAGTTCCTGCGCAATGCTTTCCAGTTCCGCGTCGGAACCGGGCGTGTGGATGATGCCGGCGCTGATTGCGTTCGATGTCACTCCCGAACCCGCCAAACCACGAGATAGCGATCGCGAAAGATTGATCTCGCCCGCCTTGGCGGCCTGATAATCCGCGAAGTTGGGCGGTTGATGAAGCGCAACCGCGCTGGCGATCTGGATGGCGCGTCCCCAGCCACGATTGACCATCTCGGGCACTAGCCCGTCGATTAGCGTGGCAGTTGAGATCACGTTCTGCTTGTAGGTGGCGATCCAATTCTCAGCGCTTGTACCGAACCAGCCGGAACGCTCCCAACCACCGTGACGACCGCCGGCATTGTTGACCAGAATGTCGACACCGCCAAGATCGCGAACGCGCTCAACGACCGTGGAGGCCTGATCACCGTCCATCAGGTCTCCAAGAACGGTCATGGCACTACCGCCTGCTTCGCGCAGTTCGTCGGCGGTCTTTTCGGTTCGGCCAGGATCGCGTCCGTGCACGACCACTTCCGCACCTTCGGCTGCAAGTTGTATCGCGATCATCCGGCCGATACCGGAGCTGCTGCCGGTAACAAGCGCGCGCTTGCCAGCCAAGTCGAGTTTCATGATTTGCCTTTCTTAGGACCCGGAAGCCCATTTTCTCGAATTTAGATTTTTTATGCAGCCTTGCTCGAGATCTGCTGGGCCTTGTCGACGCCTGGCACAGCCGCCGCGAAGGCGCTGAGGGGGGGCAGACCCATCAGTTGTCGACCGCTGATCTCGGCTGCCGGATCAAGGCGCGTCGAGCCGTGCGTCAGAGCAACGCGGGTATCGCGGACGTACCGCTGGATAGGATTGGCTAGGCTGACGGAGAACGATCCGAGAGCGATCTGGATCATGTCGATCGCGGCCCCGCAGACATTGCCGGCGTGCACGAAATCCATCATGATCTCGGACTCTTCGGACGGGGTGAACGCTTCGCCTGCCTGCGCCTTGCGGTCGATATGATCGGCACGAGCAAAGATAAGCGCTTCTGCGGCGTTGATCATCGCGCGCGTCTTGCCAGCGACCACTTCGATCGAAGGGGTCGCAGCCAACGTTTCATAGGGAAGGTTGAACGGCTTCTTGTTTTCACATTGTGCCACGAAACAGTCGAATGCACCACGAGCCATACCCAGCGTAATCGCCATCGTCTCCATTGCGACGATCAACATGAGGCCCAGCCCGTCAAGCTTGTAACCCATACCGCCGAAGCGGTTGCGCAGGTTGTCCAGGTTCGCGGGCAACTGCGAAAGATCTGCAAAGCGGTGTTCGGGGATGAAAACCTCTTCAGCCACGGTGATGCTGTTGCTGGAAGATCCGGACAGACCCATGACTTTCCAGTCGTCGACGATCTCATATTGGCCGCGCTCGAGCAGCACCATACCGCGAACGTCGTCGGCCTGAACGCCAACTACCATGAATGCCGCGTGCTTGCAGCCGCTGCCGAAGCCCCACTTGCAGCCAGCTTCAACCACGTAGCCGCCATCGACTTTCCGGGCGCGCTGGATCTTTTCAGAGAACAGCGAGGCGCTGGCAACCACGGGGCCCTTCCACTCCGGCACCAGACCATACACCTCTTCGACCGCGCGGTCGGGAAAGGTCAGCATTACGCGCGCAAAACCCGAACCAATCATCGTGATCCACGCAGCAGAGCCGTCGCCCCGCGCTATCTCCGTGACGATCTCGGCCAGATCGCGTGCACCCAGCGCATAACCGTTGTGCTCAACAGGCACCGAAATCCTGAAAACTCCGGCATCCGCAAGTGCATTGAGCGAGGGAAGCGGCATGCATCCGATGCGCTCTGCCTCTGCTCCCTGCTCCCGCAGCATCGGCACGATGGCGCGGACACGATCTCGTATCGCCCGGCCTTCGGCTGTCGAATGGATCGATTCATGGATGGGGGTACGCGAAACTCCGATCATGGTATCCTCGCCTTATAGCCCGGCGCGACGCCGGTGAGTTGCAATAAAAATGCCCCCAACGCCGGAAGCAAACCAGACGGCGTTATGTCCAAATCTCGGAAATACCGAGCGGCAGGATTTCACGTATCTCGTCCAGGCTGCGAATTTCATCGTCGCTGATCTTGAACAGCCCCGCCATGTAGAAAGTGCCGCAATCGGGGCGATCCAGGTGCGGTGCTGGATGGAAATCGACAAGAACAAAGCTGACGGCAATCCCGAGATCCGTATCGATCACCGGAAATCGGCGGTTCCGCGCGATGGGGCGTGCGGGGCGCGTCGCGCTGACGCAACTTGCCGGTGAATGCACCGCCGCATCGGGTGACAACAGGATCGAGAGGTTATTGGTGATTTTTTTCCCGTTGTCATAACGGTCGCAGCGATAGGCGAATCGCGCCACTGTGCCGTCGCTTTCCTCGAGCGCCTGCCAGTAGCTGTCTGCCCTGTTGCGCACGGCGTCGCGATCGCCTGCCCGTTCAGGCGGTATCTGCCCTTCGTAGAGGACGTCGGGAAGCAAAAGTCTGTCGACATCCGCGAAGTGCCCGTGGGTGGCGGTCGAGATTATCTCCTCGACTTCGGCAATCTGATCGCCTGCGAATGCGACACGCGCCGCATATGGCCGCAGCTGTTCCGCAACACGCGCAACACCTATCGCGGCGCCCTGCCCCTGGAGCGGGTCGGCGAAAATCTGGACCGCCGGGAACTCCTCGATCCTGGTGACTGAATCAGGATGGGCCCCGACATTGTTTTCAGACCACCGGGCGGCCTCGACATTCGGCATCTCCCCTTCGAGGCTCACGCGTGCGTCAAGAAAAGACCGCAAAGCGGCCTTCAGCGCGACCTTGTCCGGATGGCCATCGGAGTTGTGACTGCTGCTCATAGCGATTTCCTCTCCTTGTTGCGGTTTGGAGTGCATCATTGTGACGCCCAAACCAGACGGAAGATCATCTGATGATCCGCCGTCTGGTTTTGTTTGCCTCGAGTCGCGAAGGTAGCGGACAACATTGGAACGAGTTGTGCGGGAGCAGGATAATGACGAAGGCTTTCCCAGCGATGATGACGCAGGGAATCGACGAACCCTGTCGATTCGAAGGTGAGGTATTTGATCTGGAAGTTATTGAGGGCGAGATCCCGCCCTCTCTCGACGGACTGCTTGTTCAGGCAGTGCCAGATCAGACTTTTCCGCCCGAGATTGCCAACCTTCACCTTATGACGGTGGCTGCAGGAGGTGACGGGTCGGTCCGCGCTTTCCGTATCAAGAACGGTCATGTCGATTTCCGCACCCGTTATGTGCGCACCGAAAGGTTTTTGCTCGAACGTGCCGCGCGGCGCTCCTTGTTCGGCAATTACCGTGATCCCTTCTCTGACGATCCTTCCGTCGAGGGCAAAAGCCGTACCACCGCGAACACCGCTCTCTTCTATCATGGCGGGCGCCTGCTATCGGCGAAGGAAGACGGTCTTGCATATGAGATCGATCCGACCACGCTCGAAACGCATGGGCCCTGGACAAGCGATGGCGCTATCACCAGCAAAACGTTCACGGCGCACCCCAAGATAGATCCGAATACCGGCCAGCTCTTCGCGTTCGGTTACGCCGCCAAGGGTGAGACCACACGTGACATCGCCTACTACGTTTTCGATGCTTCCGGCAGGCTGGAGCATGAGGTGTGGTTCGAGGCGCCGCGCTCCGCGATGATCCACGATTGCGCGCTGACGCAAAATTACATGATCTTCCCGGTCATGCCGATCACCAGCGATATGGATCGTCTTCGCTCGGGCGGCCCGCATTTCATCTATGAAGCGGACATGCCTCAATATTTCGGCATCATCCCGAGGATGGGTAATGCGGACGAGGTCCGTTGGTTCAAGGCGCCGTCTGCATTCCCTGGGCACACCGTCAACGCCTGGGAGGAAGATGGCAAGATCCTGCTCGATCTGCTCGAAGCCGATGGCAATGGCTTTGCGCCGGTGGTTCAGGACAGCGACGGCAACGCGCCTCCTCCGGGCACGGTGCAAAATGCGCTGGTGCGTTGGACGATCGACTATCACGCGAATCCCGATGAACTGACAGAGGCGCACCGGACCGTCCTCACCCCCGTCGGCGGTGAGGGCGCGCATATCGATCCGCGGCGCGAGATGCAGGAGTATAGGCACATGTTCGTGCCGACGCTCGACCCCAGCAAACTGTCGACGGACGTCAATGGTCGTCCTGTCCCGGTTCTTTTCAATCAGCTCAGCCACTTCGATCTGGCTGACGGCACCAGAGACGACTGGTTTCCTGGGCCGGCAACGACGTTCCAAGACCCGGTATTCGTGCCCCGCTCGGCAGATGCGCCCGAAGGCGATGGCTTCGTGATTGCATTGCTCAACCGCCCGCTCGAGCGGCGTAGCGAACTGGTCATCCTTGAGAGCCTAAATTTGTCTGCAGGGCCGGTAGCACGGCTCAGCCTGCCTTTGCGGATGCGGCTGGGCATCCATTCAACCTGGGTCGATGGCGCACATGTCGCCGAGTGGTTCTAAAAGGAAAAAGATATGACGACGAATGCGAATACAAAGGGCCAGCTCGACAGCGCAGCGGCCAGTGAACTTGTCATGAAGGTCATGGGTCTGTTGGTCGATCCGGCCACCGCGCCGCAGGCACGCCCCTATCTGACCGACGAATACATTCAGCATAACCCCAGCATCCGCTCAGGCGCCGACGCTATCATCGAATGGACGCAGTCTGAAGAGGCTGAGAGGGCGCGTACGTCCATGAAGCCCGCCACCGAGCCGCCGATGTTCGTACACGAGGGCGACAAGATCGTCATGATCCTGCCGCGCGACCTGCCCCACCCCGAAGATCCGTCGAAAACCTATAGGACCTACTGGTTCGACATGTGGCGCATCGAAGACGGCAAGCTGGCTGAACATTGGGACGGAGCAACGCTCTCTGACGCATGATTTCAGGCCTGCAAGCTAACTAAGCAGGGTTAAGGGAGAGAGTATGACGACGCCGAAACGCTGGCAGGTCACGGCCGCGAGCGCCCTGTGCATGGCTGCGGGCATGTCCGCGCTGTTCATGGGTTCCTTTCCGGTTTTTCTGGAGCCGGTGTCGAAGGATCTTGGGTGGGGGCGATCCGTGTTCCCCCAATTCATCACGATCCTCTCTCTCTCTTCTGCTCTGCTCATGCCGATCGGCGGGCGCATCATCGATAGGATCGGGGTTCGCTGGCCTGTGACCATCGGCCTTTTGATGATCGCCGCCGGTTTCGGGATGGTATCCTTGCTGAAGGATGCAGGTTTGCTGTTCTGGGGTGCTGCGCTGCTCATGGGCGCAGGAGCGGCGATATCAGGTCCGCCGGCTTTCGTTCCGCTGATCGCATCCTGGTACGACCGGAACCGGGCGCTGGCGCTTGGTTGCATCGTCTCGGTGGCGCCAGCGTGCAGCCAGGCCATCGTATCGCCGATGACGCAGCAATTGCTGGCCATTCTGGGCTGGCGCGCTGCATACCGTTCCTTGGGCATGATTGTGCTCGCAGCCGCCGTGATCGCTGCGCTCGGCTTTTTGCGCCCCCGCTCCCATATGCCTGGAGGACCAGAGATAATGGGTACCTCTTCAGGCGTAGGCGCGGCCATGCGTACTCCCACCTTCTGGCTGCTGGCTATCGGCGCCAGTCTGGGCAGCGCAACGGTGATCGGACTGACCGTCCATCTCGTGGCATGGCAGACCGGACGCGGGGTGGCCCCGGAAACCGCTGCCTTGGTTCTTTCAGTGCTCTTCATCACAGGTACGGCCGGCGCTTTCCTTGCCGGTTATGCGGCCGACAGGATACGCGATAGCCGCCTGCTCCAACTTTTCTACGCGCTGCCGATCGTCGGCATCGCCATCATGACCGCCAGTGTCGCCCTGCCCGCTTTGATGCTTGGATCGATTTTCATTGGCATAGCGATGGGCGCAACGACGGGCCTCGCCCCATTCTTTGCAACACGGTATTTCGGGCTGAAAGCGTCTGCCCAGATATTCGGTATCATCCTGTCACTGACGATGGTCGCTATCGGTCTGGCTCCGTTGCTTATTGGCCTTGGATATGACGTGTCGGGGAGCTATATTGTCCCCATGGCAGTCGCTGCGGTCGTTTTGGCCATCGCCACGGGATGCATCGGCTTGCTCGACTACTCGGCTGGATTTCGGCGCTCAGAAAGGCCGGCTGCGGATATCTATAATTAGGGCGAGGAGAGACCAAAAATGGTTGCAGGTCTGCCGACGGGCTCGTGCCGCGAAAAACGCCGTCGCGTCAGCGCATCCATGCCCTTGGGAGATCTCGCTGACAGCGTGGTCGGCAGCCGCCCACTCAACAAGCAGCCCTTTCTGATTGCCGGCAGCCTCGAAGATGAATTGCTGAACCAGGGTTGGCCAGCAGGCCGCCGGATCGGCGGAGAGGCGGTCCTGGCTGAACGCTACGGCGTCGGACGCGACGTATTCCGCGAGGTCGTGCGGCTACTGGAGGCACGCGACCATGCCAGGATGCGACGCGGACCCCACGGCGGTCTGGAGGTCGTTCTTCCCGACCTCGGCGAACTGATCGCCCGACTGGCGGGTTATGCTTATGTTTCCGACATGGACCGCAGTTCGATCATCGAAACCTGGATCTTGCTGCAGTCGGTAGGCATCCGGCTGATCGATGGCGTCCAGGATATTGACCGGCAGCATTTGGGGCGCGTGCTTCAGGAAGCTTGCCCACTGGGAGCCCGGGCGGTCGGTGAAGCGATTATCGCGGCAAGCGGTAACCGCATGCTGGCCGTGCTGGGCGATTTGATAGGCGCGCTTCTCCCGCCCTTTGCCGATGAAGGACTGCCGGCGGGCGCTGGCAGCATGATCGCACAGGCTGCTTCCGGCTTCGAAATGCTCGATTGGATTCGAACGGTCCAGCGGGCTTCGCTTGTCTCGCAACTGGATACCCATCCATCGGACCGCAAGGTTGCCCCTCCTTCCATCCCCCAGAGCAGCTGCTTCAAGGGTCAGGCGATGCAGCTGGTTCATGATCTGATGTCGGCTACGACCCCGGAACGCTGGACCAAGGGTGAACTGATCGGCAACGAGTTCGATCTTGCGGACAGGATGGGCGTTGACAAGAGCATCGTGCGGCAAGCCATTCGACTCATGGAGGATGCGGAAACCGCGACCGCCCTGCCGGGGCGCGGGCGGGGACTGGTTACGCGCTCGCCGAGCACGGCCCCGCTGAGCCGTTTGTTGTGCGCCTATTTCGTCGCTCATGGGGGCACTGTGGCAGACGGTGAAAGCCTGTTCGTGGCGCTGAGGATCGAATGTGTTGGCGCAGCGGCCGAGCGGACCGATGCCGAGGACCGGGTAACGCTTCTGGCGATGACCAGAGAGCTCGATGAGCTCAAAGCGCCGTTGCCCGTGTCAACGCTTCAGGAATATGAGCGATTGCAGCAACGCGCAGCGCATAACGATCTGCTCGGGTTGTCGATCGATGGGGTCAAGGCTTTCCTGACTTGGAAGATGCCGTCGTGCCCAGTGGTCTCGGCTGACGTTCTGTATACATACTGCACCCATACCCGGCGCGTAGTCACGGCTATCTGCGAGGGTGACAGGATGGCCGCCATCGAAGCAGAAGCAACTAAACTAAAAGAGCTACCGCAGCAGCCCTGACCCATGCGGATAGGCCGACAACGGTAGAGCCGCAACATACGTACCACGGGAATCGAGTAGGAGGGATTCTCGCTTTCCCCCTTCTCACGCCACCGGGCACACGTTCTACGTACCACGGCGGTTTCCGGCAATGTTGAGAGCGGTGTGATGATTGGCGAGGCTGGTGAAGCCTTGCCGTTTGAACCATGCTATGGTCATGGCCTCGGCAGTTTGGGGGGCTGCCTACCAGTCTCCACCATCCTTTTTCCCGAGAGAGCCAATGGCCACGCGCGCCATAGGGCCCGCAGCACATCGATGCTTTGCGGGGCGAGCGGGACCAGATGATCGCCGGCAATCTCCTCCTTGCGTTCGAGATGCCCTTCCACGGTTCTGTCGCAAAAATCTGCAGGTGGCGGTAGAGGAGGCGTTTGTTGGCATTTCCACGCAGAGGTAGAATGTTCAAGGGCCGCCATTTTGACCGACCGNGGTTCTGTCGCAAAAATCTGCAGGTGGCGGTAGAGGAGGCGTTTGTTGGCATTTCCACGCAGAGGTAGAATGTTCAAGGGCCGCCATTTTGACCGACCGGTGATCCTGCTGTGCGTACGCTGGTACCTGAGCTACSCCTTGAGCTTGCGAGACCTGGAGGAGATGATCGCAGAGCGTGGTATCCGACCGGACCATTCGACGATCCATCGCTGGGTGGTGCGCTATTCGCCGGTGCTGCTGGCAGCGTTCAATTCCCGCAAGCGCCCTGTGATGGGAAAGTGGCATGTCGATGAAACCTACATCAAGGTGAAGGGCGAGTGGACCTACCTCTACCGAGCCATCGACAAAGGCGGGGCAACGGTCGACTTCCTGTTTTCGCCGACCCGAAATCTCAAGGACGCGAAGCGCTTCTTCCGCAAGGCATATGCGCGCCATGGTCTGCCCAGGCAGGTAACCATCGACGGAAATCCGTCCATTGCAGAGCAGTTCAACCGCCTCGCGGTATAGTTCACCATTTCAAAGACTCAACACCGTCTCTAGCCGGCGTTTGCGACAGAACCGATGAAGATGGTTAGCCTCGCCGCACGGCTCCGCCTCCGTCTGGATCGTAGAATGTTCTGTTAGGACGACTTGTGCATTTCCTGCGAAGAGTTGGGCATAGAATGCAGCAGACCTTGTTTTTCAATGGCTTCGCCGAATAGTGACTAGACGAAACAGTAATCAAAATGCGAATCGTTCGCACTATGAGCAATCTTGAAGATGCCGGCCGCTTGGGCGATATCACCGCGTTCGAAGCCGAATGCCGCCAGGCGACGACGCTCGATCAGCTAAAATCCTTGCTCGATGCGATTGTGCGCCAGTTCGGATTCCGCTGGTTCGCATTGGTGCACAATGTCGACCTGAAACGCACCACCCGCAAAGCCCTGCTAATAACCACCTATCCGGTGCGCTGGGTCGAGGAGGTAATAGACGCGCGCCTCCATCTTGACGATCCGGTCCACGTCGCCTGCGCCAAGACCGTCTCCGGGCTCACCTGGGATCATATCGGCGATTATATCTCGCCCAATGCTCGCCAGCGTTCGATCCTTGAACGGGGTCGCGCACATGGACTGGCATCTGGGTTCACCATGCCGATCAGAATGCGCGACGAGCCCGACGCGATGTTCACCATAGCGCGCCGAGGCGATGACAAGATTTCAAGCCCGGACCTTCTCTCTGCCCGATTGATTGGCACGGTCGCGTTCGACCAAGCTCGAACCCTTCTCGGTCCCGATGAACTGGCAAACGTGCCGATACCGCTCAGCCCACGCCAGATCGACTGCATTGATCTGGTGGCACAGGGCAAAAGCGACTGGGAAATCGGACAGATTCTGGGTCTGAGCCGCGACACTGTGCACGAATATGTCGAAGGCGCGCGCCGACGTTATGGCGTCCGTCGTCGGACCCAACTTGTGCTTCGCGCTGTCCGCGACGGACATCTCAATATTGAGGCTCTCGTGTAGCAAGTAGATAGGCGGCTTATGATCACCCTTGCCGAAGTGCAGGCGTTTTGCACTGTGGCCCGCGCCGCTTCGACCCCTTATACACTCCTACAGGCTGTCGAAGGAATCACGGCAGCCATGGGCTTTCGCTATTTTGCGCTCGTGCATCACATCGACCTGCTGAACCCGGGAAGCACAGCCGTTCGCCTCGTCAACTATCCGAGAAATTGGGTTGATGCGTTCGAGGAGGGCCGACTGTACGCTGCTGACCCGATCCATCGTGCAAGCCATACGACAACCATAGGTTTCGCCTGGTCGAAGGTGGCGGCTATGATTTCACTCAATCCGCGGGACCACGCGGTATTGGCAACGGCTCGGTCTGCGGGCCTTGGCGAAGGGTTCACGATCCCTGCGCATGTCCCCGGCGAAGTAAACGGTTCCTGTTCCTTTGCCATGCGCACCGGGGAGGAACTCAATGCAGAGCAACTGCCGCTCGTCCAGCTTGTTGGCAGTTTCGCATTCGAAGCCGCCCGCAAGATAGCGCGCGCCACGATCGCCCCTATCGCGGCCGCGCCGCAACTTACCGAGCGTCAAATCGAATGCGTCGCGCTGGTTGCGCAGGGTAAAACCGATTGGGAAATCGCCAAAATTCTCGGGGTCGGCGCCGAAACCGTAACGCAGCATCTCAAGGATGCACGCGATCGCTACGGCGTAACCAAACGCACGATGCTCGCCATTCGTGCGCTCTTCGACGGCGCCATTAGCTTCACCGATATCCTGCGCTGACGATCCCTCCCCAGTTCTGGGGATAACGCAGATCATGACAAGCTGATCGAATGATCGCCTCACAAATGGAGGTGATCATGGTTGTTACAGGAAATGGTATCGAACACGCGCTGAGCGGCCGTGTATTCAGATCAATGTTTGAAGAGCGCAAACGCGTGTTTGTTGATCTACTGGGCTGGGACGTTCCCGTTCTCGCCCGTCGCTACGAGATCGATCAGTTCGATGATGATGAAGCCCTCTATATCGTTATCACCGATGAAACCGGCGAGCATGCCGGCTCTGCCCGTCTGCTCCAGACCGACCGGCCGCACATCCTCGATACCATCTTCCCCAACCTGTGCGATGGCGTACCGCCCACCGGCCCGACAGTTCGCGAAATAACCCGCTTCTGCTTGGCGCGCCGACTGAAGGCTCGCGAGCGCCTCGCCACGCGCAATCGCCTCGTCTCTGCCTTGGTCGAATACGCCCTCAGCAATGGCATCCTGACCTATACCGGCGTTGCCGAATGGGCATGGTTCCAACAGATCCTCGCGTTCGGATGGGAATGCCTTCCGCTGGGATTGCCGGACAACAACGATCCCCGCGGCCTGACGGCCATGCGGATCAATATTGCCCCGGATACCCCGCACCTTCTGCGTCAAGCCGGCATCTTCGCGCAGATCCATCTGATGGATCTTGATCGCGCCGCGGCATGAAATTCGGGAGAGATCGCATGGCTACCAAACCGCTGCCTGCAGCCGAGATCGAGGCCCACGGGTCAATTTACGAAACACTGATGCGCGAAGGCTTCTGCGTGCTTCAAGACATCATGCCCCCCGCTATTGTCCAGTTGCTGGCGAGAGATATGGCTCCGCACTTCGAGGCAACGCCATTTTGCGAAGGCGGTTTCTACGGCAGCCGCACCAAGAGGTTCGGCAGTCTGCTCAAACGTTCGAACCATGCGTCGGCGTTCATCCAGCATCCCCAGATCATGGCGATCGCGCAAGCTGTGCTCGGTCCGTGGTGCGACACGATCCAGCTCAATCTCGCTCAAGCTCTCGAGCTGCATCCCGGCGCACTGCCGCAATTTCCCCACCGCGATCAGGATATGTGGCGGGGCCAAACTGGCGAGGTTGAATATCTCCTCAACGTCATGTGGCCGTTCACCGAATATCGGCATGACAATGGCACGACCCTGATCTGGCCGCGCAGCCACGCCGCAAATGCGCTTACACCTGAACCTCCCGAGGATCCGGTGGCCGTGGAATGCAGTCCAGGATCTGCGATCATCTTCCTAGGCTCGACCCTTCATGGTGCTGGCGGCAACCAGTCATCGGGTGTGCGTCAAGGCATGATCGTAAGCTATTGCCTCGGATGGCTGAAACCATATGAAAATCAGTGGTTGGTCTATCCACCCGAGGTAGCACGGACGTTCTCTCCAGATTTGGCAGCTTTGGTCGGATACCAGCAACACCGGCCCAATTTGGGGAACTACGAAGGGCGATGCCCATCTCTTCTGCTCGGCGAGGAACGCTCCGACCATCTCGGCGCGATCGATGCCTTACGTCCAGATCAAACGGCAGCACTTGAGGAATTCCTTGCAGGGCAGCGCCACGTCCGCGCCGCATCGAGCGAAGACTGATTCCAGCGCGCTCCCCCCTTGTGGGGGGATTGCCCGAAAACGCCGGGCCGGGTTCAAAAGAGAGGTGATTTTCAACGGAGAGTGGTCGGCGCATTTTTAATGCAGCGGCGCTGAAAAGCGGAGAAATCAGATGCAGCGCCTGCGCCTTGCCCTTGCCGTTCCGATCATAGGGATGTCTGCCCAGGCGGCTCCTGCGTCCGCCAACGATCTGGGTTGCCAAGTTTTGCTTTGCCTCTCGAACCCGGGCGGTGCGATTCAGTACCCCGCCTGCGTGCCGCCTATGGTGAAGCTCTGGGAGCGTCTGGCATTAGGCGGCTCATTCCCCGGCTGCTCCGGTGGCGGCGTTGCGAAGACCAAGGTCTATGATCGCGATTCCGCTTCGCGGCGCCGGGTGGTGATGACGTTCACCGACGGGCGGCAGCAATCCTATTCGCTTGCGAATATTGAAAGCTTGCCAGCGTCTCCCAGCGAACAAGGGACCACACCACAGTGATCCTCGAGCTCGCAACCGTGGTCGGACTAGCGCAGCAATGCGCACCATCGGTTGCGGTCGAAACGCTTGTGTCGGTCGTCCATACCGAGAGTCATTTCAACCCCTACGCCATCGGCGTGAATGCGAAGGGTGTTGCCGCACCCAATCCCAGCGATCGGGTGTCGGCCGCCGCAGCCGCGCGATCACTCATTGCCCGCGGCTACAACATCGATCTTGGCCTGGGGCAAATCAACAGCGCAAATCTGAGGTGGCTTGGCCTGTCGGTCGATGACGCTTTCGATCCCTGCCGTAATCTCGCCGCAGCCGCACGCGTGCTGGCTTCCAACTATCTGAACGTTGTTCGCTCCAGCCCTTCTACAGAGGTCGCCATCGCGACCGCCATGTCGATGTACAATACGGGCAGTCGTTCGCGCGGGTTTGGAAATGGCTATGTCGGCCGCGTCTATGCGTCGTCGAATGTCGTCGTGCCAGCGATCAGGCGTCGAGCGATGCCAGAACCCGCCGCTTTGCCCGCGCCAGTATCGCCTGAACCAAAATTTACCCAGCGCCATCGGGCTTCCGCTCGCCGCGCGTCCAAAACGGATGGGACACCACTGCAAGAACGCAGACGGCATCATTGATGGTCTTTGGGGGAGCATCCAACAGTTCACCGAAAGGACAAGCCGAATGACTGCCTTAGCGACCAATTCCAAGATATGGTTGACGCCGCGCCGGCGCACTTTTGCGCAATATCTGGCGCTGTTTGTCGCGGTCGTTGTGGTGTCGCTCCTGCTCACCGATCCGGCCCACGCCCAATCAGCCGATGGCATCACGTCGATGGCGGAGAACATCAAGACCTGGCTGACCGGCACTTTTGCGAAAACCATCGCAGTGATCGCGGTCGTCATCGTGGGTTTCATGTTCTTCACCGGACGAGCGAGCCTGGGGCTCCTGGTCACCGTCATCGTCGGCATCTTCATCGTGTTCAGCGCGCAGTGGATCGTCGATACCATCACTGGCGGCGCGTGAGTGCGCTGGGATGGACGACGAAAAGCTTAGGGAGGAGACGCTCTTCCTGGCCGTGACCCGGCCGACGATGTGGTTGGGCGTTCCGATTGAAGCGTCGCTGCCGATCGCGCTGGCGGCGTGCCTGACGCTCATCATCACCGGCAACCCGCTTTATGCCTTTGCGCTAGCTGGGGCCTTTCTGGCTATAGCCCGATTGATCGTGCGGCACGACGCGAACGCCTTCCGCCTCCTGTGGCTCTGGACAATGACAAAGGCACGCTGCCGCAATCGGGGATGGTGGGGCGGTAGCTCCTACTCGCCCCTGCCGATCGATGGGGCGAAACGCCGAGGCTTCGCGCATGGCTAGCCGCGCCAGCTCGTTGGGCGGCGCTGCCGCCCGGACGCCGTGGCGGATCCTCAGACAAGAGGCCGACCCCGCGCGTTATCTCCCCTATGCGCGTCATATCGACGACAACGTCATCGCGCTCGACGGGCGCGATCTCATGATGATGTTCAAGCTCGATGGGCTCGCATTCGAGACCGCCGACCCAATCCATCTCAACGACTGGCACGAAAAGCTCAACGGCACGCTTCGTAATATCGCCGACGACCGTCTGGCGATCTGGACGCATATCGTCCGCCGGCCGATCACGGACTATCCCGAAGGCGAGTTTCGCTCGGCCTTTGCGGCCGACCTCGATGCAAAATACCGCGCGCGGGTGACCGCCAAGCGCATGTTCGTCAACGAGCTCTACCTGACGCTCATCATGCGTCCGTCCGTCGGATCGGCCGATCGTACCGGCGTGCTGCTTCGACGTCTGGTGTCGGCACGCAAGGAGAGGACCGAAGTCGACGAGGACGAGCTTGCGCGCTTTGAGGATAAAGCGCGTGACATCGAGAAGCTCCTCGCACGCTGCCGGCCCCAGCGCCTCCACTTGTACGAGCATAATGGCCTGATGTTCTCGCAGCCGCTGGAGGTGCTTGAACTGGTGATGATGGGCCGCGCTGGCAGGGTGCCCCTGGTCCGAGGCCATCTCGGCTCCGCCATCTATGGGGAACGGGTGATCTTCGGCCGCGAGACGGTTGAAGTGCGGGCGCATGACACAAGCCGGTTTGTCGGCCTTTTTGGCATCCGCGAATATCCGGCCATGACGCGGCCAGGGCAGATGAACGCGCTCCTCAGCCAAGATTTCGCATTCGTCGTAACGCAGTCCTTCGCGTTCATGGGCAAAGCGCGGGCCTCGGAGCGCTTGCGCCGTCGGCAGAACCAGATGGCCTCGACCGAGGATGCCGCTGCAAGCCAGGCGCTTGAACTGGCCGACGCGGCCGACGATCTGCAGAGCAATCGCTTCGTCCTGGGCGAGCATCATTTCTCGCTCGCGGTTTTCGGTGAAAATCAAAAACGCCTGGCCGAAAATCTCTCGACCGCACGGGCCGCCCTTGCCGACGCGGGTCTGGTAGCCGCTCGGGAGGGTCCGGCGCTGGAGGCCGCCTTCTGGTCGCAGCTTCCTGGCAACTTCGCATGGCGTGCGCGGCCAGCGGCGATCACGTCACGCAATTTTGCCGCGCTCTCACCGTTCCACACTTTCCCCGCCGGCAAGCCCGATGGTAATCACTGGGGCGCCGCGATCGCGTTGATGAAGACTGCAGCCCAGTCTCCTTTCTATTTCAACTTCCATGTGAACGATCTTGGCCACACGCTGATTATCGGACCGTCGGGCGGCGGTAAAACCGTCGTCCAGAATTTCCTGATGGCGCAGCTCGAGAAAACCGGCGCGCAGCAGATCTTCATCGACAAGGACCGAGGGGCCGAGATCTATGTGCGGTCATCCGGTGGCACGTATCTGGCGCTGCGCAACGGCGTGCCGACCGGGTTTGCGCCGCTGCGCGCGCTTGAGCAGACTCCAGGCAACATCGTCTTCCTCGGCCGACTGATCCGGCATTTGGTGACCCCCTCGGGCATCCAGCTCGGCGTCACGCAGGAGCGGATGATCGACGAGGGTATCCTCTCGATTGGACGCCTTCCCCCGGAGGAGCGGTCCATCCTCGCGCTTCGTCAATTGCTCGGACAGCGCGATCCGGAAGGGATAGGCGCGCGGCTTGAGAAATGGTCGCGCGGCGGTGCTCTCGGCTGGGTGTTCGACAATGACCGGGATGAGTTGACCCTCGAGGCCCGGTTCATCGGTTTCGACATGACGGATTTCCTCGACAATCCCGAGATCCGTACGCCGCTGATGATGTACATGTTCCACCGGATCGATGCCCTGCTTGATGGCCGTCGCCTCGTGATAGACATCGACGAGTTCTGGAAGGCGCTGGGCGATGATGCCTTCCGCGCCTTCGCGCAGGACGGCCTGAAGACCTACCGGAAGCAGAATGCCTTTCTGGTGTTCGGGACGCAAAGCCCGGCCGACGCTCTGCGATCGGACATCTCGCACAGCATAATGGAGCAGGTCGCCACCAAGATCCTCTTGCCCAACCCCCACGGCCGAGAAGTTGATTATATCGATGGCCTCGGCCTTACCCGTGCCGAGTTCAAGCTCATCAGAAACGATCTGATCCCCGAAAGCCGGCGGTTTCTGGTCAAGCAGGGTCACGATTCCATCGTGGTGGAACTGGATCTCGGCGGCCTGTCCGACGAGCTGGCCGTGCTCTCGGGCACCACCGAAACCGTCGAACTCCTCGATCAGGTTCGCCGCGAACATGGCGACGATCCCAGCCACTGGCTGCCCGTCTTTCACGAGCGCCGCCGCGCCACCACAGACAAGAAAGGATAAGGTCATGAAAGCAATACGAGCGCTCGCGATTGTCGGCGGATTGGCGATCTCCGTGCCGGCCTTCGCGCAGGGCATCCCGGTCTATGATTCCAGCACGTTTCTGCAGACCCTCTCGACGGTGAAGAACACCCTATCGATGATTGAACAGGGGAAGCAGCAAATTTCCCAAGCCACCGACATGTTCAACAGCGTCAACAAGCTGACGAACGTCAATCAGATTGCCTCTTCCCTGAACACCGACGCCGTTCGCCACCTCTTGCCGAGCGAGGCACGGGACATTCAGCGCCTTATGTCTTCGGACACGACAGGCCTCGGCAGTCTTGGGTCTTCCGCAGATCGGATTCGCAGCAACTACCGGGTCGATCTTCCCGCGCTTCGCCCTGACGCGACCGCTTTCGAGCGTTCGAACCGCGATTCCATTTCTCGCAATGGCGGAATGGCAGCGCGTGACGCGGCCATTGCCGAGGCAGCATATGGCGTTACCGCCCAGCGAACGACGGGTCTCGAAGAACTGCGCTCGTCGCTCGACACCGCGTCTGACGCGAAGGACGTGATGGATATTCAAGCCCGTGTCGGGGTGGAAAATGCGCATATCCAGAACGACGCGGTGCAACTCCAGGCTCTTACAATGAGGCAGCAGGCGGAGCAGCGCATTCGATCGCAGCAGGAGAGCGAGCAAATCTTAGCAAGTAAGCTCGGGAGCCTCCATCAATGAAGGCAACCATCTTCAAGACAATCGCGCTGTTGGCCCCGGCACTTCTGGTCGCGTGCCAACCCCCCGCCCGCGGAAAGGATTATCTCAAAGCTCACCCGAAAGAGCTCGCGGAAGTCCTGAAGGCGTGCGCCGATGGCACGCATCGCGACGCACAGGAATGCTCGAACGCAGAGAGTGTGAAGACGCTCAATCAAAAGCTGCGCTCGCTGTCGCCGGCCCATTGACCGTGATGGAAACATGAGATGGCCGACGGGCTCTTCACTACGCTTTACACGAACATCGACGGCAAGCTCGACATGTTCCTCAACGAGCGACTGAGCAATGTCATCGAGGTTGTGCGCGGCCCACTCGCGCTTGGTTTGGTCATCTACATCGCGCTGTTCGGCTACATGGTGATGCGCGGCATTATCAGCGAGCCGTGGGGCGAGCTGGTCTACCGAATGGTGAAACTATGTTTGCTTTACGTTGCGGCCACGACGGTCGCCTACACAGAGTGGGTAACAAACCCCCTGTTCCACGGCATGCCTGATGCGATCTCGCAGGCGTTGGCGGGGCATACTGTCACGAGCGTTGGCAACGTGTTCGACGACTATTTCAGCCAGTGTGACGTCATCATCGCGAGGATCGAGACCGAGGCGGCAACGTACAGCGATATCAACCCCTATAAGCTCGTTTTGTACGTCCTGAGCCTCGGTTTGAAAGCGCTGGCCGGACTGTCTGCGGCGATCGGGTTCTCGATCACGGTTTTCGCGAAGGTAGCGCTCGCCATCATCATCGCGCTCGGACCGATCTTTATCGCGCTTTCTCTCTTTGAGACTACGCGCAGACTGTTCCACGGCTGGCTCGGGCAGGCATTCAACTTCATCGTTCTGATGGCCGTGATCATCGCCATTACGGCCTTGATTACCGACCTTGGTGCGACCGCGATCACTGCGTCGGAAGGTGTCGGAGACGCGGCGCTGGGTGCGGTACTGTTCGCCGTCTATATCTTTCTGGGAACGATCTTCTTCTTTCAGGCCCCCTCGATCGCAACCGGCATAGCCGGCGGGGCTTCGGCCGGTGTCGGCGCCTTTGCCGGCTCGGCGTGGGGGACCGTGGCGGCGCCGTTCCAGCAACGCCGCATCGCTCGCAACAGTCGCAATCTCGAAAAGGCCGCTCAGCAGGGCGGTTCAGTGAGCCGCGCATGAAGACAAGAAGGACCCAAAGATGAGGCGATCCATGATAGGCCGCGCGCTGCGCCAGGCAGCGCTCGCCAGCGCCTTGCTTCCGGCACTTGCTAATGGGGCATCGGGGCCAAAGAAACTACCCGTCTGCAACGGCAAACATATGCGCGAGGTGAACATCTACGGGAGCGTGCTGCCGGGTTCGCCGCTCCCGGCAATCGTTGCACCCCCTGCCCCGCCGCCCGTGCCGCAGATCAAACAGCCAGTTGATGCCGGCACTCCGCCCCCGCCTGTTCCCGCCCCGCCTCCCGAGAAGACGTCCGCGCGCGCGACCCCCGGCACCTTTGGGAGTTGCTGATCATGCGGAACCAGACCGAAGGCGTGCCGGCAAAAGACGCTGAACTCTATTTCGGGCATGCCCGATCCTGGGATCAGGACCGTCAGCGCAAATCGTTACGATCCGAACGCATCGCCTGGGTCGTGGCAGGCCTGGGGCTACTTGCCGCGACAGCCGAGGGCTTCGCACTCGCGGGCCTCGCCCCGCTGAAGACGGTCATGCCGTACATTATTCGGGTCAATCAGACGACAGGCGCGGTCGATGTGCAGACCACCCTCACCCAGAAACCGATGCGCTATGACGAGGCGGTCACGAAATTCTTCCTCGCGCAATATGTCCGGACACGGGAAAGCTGGTTGCCGGCGGCGGCCGAGGAGAATTTCCGGGCTGTCACGATTCTGTCCGAACCAGGCGAGCAGCAGCGCTGGGGCCGATTTTTCAGCTCGAACAACGCCTCGAGCCCACAGGTCGTCTGGGGCAAGGGCGCGGTCGTCCAGGCCCGCGTGCGCAATATCGCCTTCATCAACGATCGTGTTGCCAACGTCCGCTTCACGCGGACGGTGCAGACCGACACCGACACCCAGAGCAGCGACTGGATCGCGACCGTCACCTTCCGGTACACGAACGCGCCGATGGCGGAGGGCGACCGCTATCGCAACCCATTGGGGTTCCAGGTCGAGAATTACCGCGCGGACCCCGAGGTGGTGCGATGAACCGCCTTCTCTCCATAGCGAGCCTTCTCGCCATACTAGCGACACCCGCCCTCGCGGAGGACACCCCGCGCGGTGGGCCGGCGGATCCGCGCGTGAAGTTCGTCGAATATCAGGAAACCCAGGTCTACCGGATCGTCGGCACATTTCGGACGGCGACCCAGGTGGTGCTCGGCGCCGATGAGACTATCGAACACGTCGCGCTCGGCGACACCATCTCATGGGAAGTGGCGGTTGCCGGACATATCCTGTTCCTCAAACCCCGCGAGCGGGCGGGGCCGACCAACCTCATCGTCACAACCAATCGCGGGGGCGAGCTGCGCAACTACGCCTTTGAGCTGACAGCACGCCGGGGACCGATCGGCAGCGGGAGCCGCGACACATTCTTCCAGGTTCGGTTTCGCTACCCGCGCGATGAGGCCGATCGTGCCGCCCGCATTCGCGCCACCCAGGAGGCGCAGCGCGTCGCCGCGCTGCAGGCGAGTGCCGTTCGGGGAGCCCTTGACCACGGCGTCATCGATGGGCCGCGCAACCTGAACTACAAGGTCCAGGGTGCGAGCGACCTTCAGCCTTCAGAAATCTCCGACAACGGCCAGTTCACGGTCCTGCGCTTCCCCGGCAACCATGAAATCCCGGCGATCTATCTGGTGCGACCGGATGGTTCGGAGTCCTTGGTCCCATTCGATGTCCGGGACGAGTTTGTGGTCGTCCACGCCGTGGCGGCTCAACTGCGCCTGCGCCGGAACCGGGAGGTGCTGTGCATCTATAATCTCGCGCCGACACCTTATGGCGTCGATCACGGCACTAACACCGCATCGCCGCATGTCGAGCGCACCATACAAGACCCGAAGGAGTGAGTGCGATGGACGAGACTTCGGCCGAGGCCCCTCGTCGCCCGCAGGGCGATCCAACACCTGAACGCGACGAAATCATCCGCGAGCGCGGCATCGACCCGATCGGGGGAATGACACCGGCAAAGCGGAATACCGCCCTGATCTTCGCCGGGACGGCGATGGTGCTCGGCATTTTGTGGGTGAACTCGGGACCGAGCAAGACCGGCTCGAGTTTGATGGGAGAGCCCGAGGCAATGGCCAAACGGCCGGATCTCGCGGCGCGCGAAACGGTCGCTTATGATGCTGTCGCAGCAAAACCCAAGCCGCTCGGCGCCGTGGGTGCCGATCCCAACGCGCCCGTCCTCAATCCTCCGCCGGCCGTTGGCCCTGACGGACAGATCGTTCCGGCAATACAACCCGGAGCGCAACCAACGGCGGCACCGCAGAACACGCGCCAGAACCTCGCCGATCAGGCACGTCGATCGACATTGATCGCCTATGGCGGCCGCGACGCGCTCCAAACTCCAATGGGTTCTAACGGTGCTGGCTCCGATACCGACAATGCGGGCACAGCTGGCGACGGCTCGACCGATCCCACCGCCCGCGGCGCGCCCAATGCGCTCGATGCGCTTCGTCAGAGTTCGGCCGTTGGCGAGGCACGCGCCTCGATGCTGCCCAACCGCAACTATCTCGTCACCGCCGGCACGCTGATCCCCTGCATTCTTCAGACCGCCATGAATTCGGCGCAGCCGGGTTACACGTCCTGCCTGATCCCGCGCGACGTCTATTCGGAGAATGGCCGCGTCGTGCTGATGGAGAAGGGCACCAAAGTCCTTGGCGAATATCATGGCGGCATCCAGCAAGGGCAGAACCGCCTGTTCGTGTTGTGGACGCGCGCCGTCACGCCGCAGGGCGTGCGCATCGACCTGGCTTCGCCAGGGTCGGACGCCCTTGGCCGCGCAGGCATCGCCGGGTCCGTGGACACCTTCTTTTGGGCGCGCTTCGGTAGCGCACTGCTGCTCTCGCTGGTCGACGACGCCGCCTATATCGCCGGACAATCCGTTTCCGGCGGGAGCAATAATTTCAACAACACCACGCGCACGCCGAGCGAGGGGGCAAGCATCGCGCTCCAGAACAGCATCAACATCCGTCCGGTGCTGAAGAAGAACCAAGGCGAAGAGGTCGGGATATTCGTTGCCAAGGACTTCAACTTCGCTGACGTCTACAATCTCGAGCTGCGGCGCTGACCTGTGAGTGATACCGCCGTCCTACGCCATTATCTCGCGCCGATCTTGCCGCTGCTGGAGCCGGTCGAGGTGACGGAGCTTGTCATCAACAAGCCCGGCGAGGTCGGCATTGAGGACCATCTGGGCTGGCATTGGCACAATGTCGCCGAGCTCGATAGCGAATGGCTCGCGACGCTCGCGGTCGCAGCGGCAAGCTTCACCCGGCAGGACGTGAATGCGGAGACGCCGATCTGCTCGACCATCTTGCCAGGAGGCGAGCGCTGCCAGATTGTCATACCTTCGGTGACGCCGACCGGCGCGCCATCGTTCACGGTGCGCAAGCCCTCGCGCGTCAATCTCGCGATCGATCAACTCGCGCAGACCGGCTTGTTCACCGCCACGCGCTCGGCTGCGCGCGGTCTCGGCGAGGTCGATGCGCAATTGGTTGCGCAGCGCGACGGCGGCGACTGGCCGGCTTTCTTCAAGACCGCCGTTGCCGCCCGCAAGAATATCCTGGTGAGCGGCGCGACCGGCTCGGGCAAGACCACTTTCGCCAAGGCGCTGATTCAGCTGATCCCGCCGGACGAGCGGCTGCTGACGATTGAGGATACGCGCGAGCTTGTCGTCGAGCATCGCAATGTCGTGCACATGGTATATTCGAGCGAGCGGCAGGGTTTGGCGAAGGTCGGCCCCAAGCAACTGCTCGAAAGCGCGCTGCGCATGCGGCCCGATCGCATCCTCCTGCAAGAGCTGCGCGACGGCACCGCCTTCTTTTACCTGCGCAACGTGAATTCGGGTCATCCCGGATCGATCACGACGGTCCATGCCGGTTCAGCCATGGGCGCGTTCGAGCAGCTGACGTTGCTGGTGAAAGAATCCGAGGGCGGACGCGATCTGGCCCGCGACGATATCCGGGGGCTGCTGCACATGCTCGTCGACGTCGTCGTTCAGACCCGCAAGCGTGCCGGAAAATTCGAAGTCGAGGAGGTGTATTTTGATCCGGCTGTCGGACGCACGACCGCTCACTAGGGTCGCCATCGTCGCAGGGATGCTCGCGGCAACCTTTTTGGCATGCGTCTTGTGCGCGGTGCTGGTCGCGCTGGTCGGCCTGAACCAGATCGGCCCGCACATGCAGATCTTGGCGATACCCGCCTGGCTCTGGTACTACCGCGGCGATCCGCTCCTGCATCTGTGGCTGGAGCGAGGTGCGCTGGTCAGCGGCGCAATCGCTTTCGTCATTCTGCTCGTCATCCTGAAGCAGGGGCGCACGCTCCATGGCGAGGCACGGTTCGCGCGCGAGAGCGAAATCCGGCGCGAACTTTTGCGCAGCAACAGTGGAATCGTCGTCGGGCAGAAAGGCGGCCGCTATCTCGTTTTCGGCGGCACCGAACATGTGTTGCTCGAGGCGCCGACCCGCGCCGGCAAGGGCGTCGGGGTTGTGATTCCCAATCTTCTGAGCTGGGCAGACTCGGTGGTGGTGCTCGACGTGAAGCGCGAGAATTGGGACATCACCGCAGGGTTTCGCGCACGGCACGGCCAGGCGGTCTATCTGTTCGACCCACTCGATCCCGAAGGGCGAAGCGCCCGTTACAATCCCTTGAGCTTCATCGACCGGCTCGACGACACCGATGTGATCAATGAACTCCAGAAGATCGGCGGCATGCTGTTTCCGGCGCCGGAAAAGGCTGATCCGTTCTGGGCCGAAGCCGCGCGCGCCGCTTTTGTCGGCGTCGGCGCCCTTGTCGCGGCCAATCCCGCCCTCCCCTTCACGATCGGCGAAATCTATCGGCGACTGACGACGGGCGACCCCAAGGTCGAACTGCCGAAGGTCGTGGAAGAGGCCCAGCGGCGCGGCCAGCGGTTGAGCCAGGCCTGCGTGTCGGCATTGAGCGACTTCACCTCCGCGTCGGACAACACCTTTTCCGGCATCAAGCAGACGATCACCTCGAAGCTCAATTTGTGGCTCAACCCTTATGTCGACGCGGCGACGTCGGAGACCGATTTCGATCTGCGTCAGGTCCGGCGCGAGCGGATATCGATCTATCTTGGGGTGTCGCCCGACAATATTGACCGCATTGCTCCGGTCTATAATCTGTTTCTCCAGCAGCTGATCGATCTGAATACGCGGGAACTGCCTGAGAATGGCGGCCGCGTGCCGGTGCTCATTCTGCTCGACGAATTCGCCCGCCTCGGCAAGGCGCCGGTCATCGCATCGGCTTTTGCTTACGTTGCAGGCTACGGGCTTCGCCTGTTGCCCGTGATCCAGAGCCGGTCCCAGCCCCGCAGCATCTATGGCGTGGATGTCACCGACGAGATTATCGCCAATTGCGGGCTGGAGATCGTATTCACCCCCAAAGAGCTGAAGGTCGCCAACGAACTTTCCGAACGGCTCGGCTTTTTCACGATGAACGTCAAATCGAAGAGCCGGACGATTCATGGCCTGCTCGCCAACCGCAGCATATCGGAATCAGACCAGCGCCGAGCGTTGATGATGCCCCAGGAACTGATGCAGATGCCCAAGGGCGACCTTCTGCTGCTGCGCGGTGGCATTCCGCCCATCAGGGGCCGCAAGATCGAGTATTTCCGCTCGAAGCGCTTCACGAGCCGGATCAGTGACCCACCCAAGGTCGCGCCCCGTCCGATCGCGATCAACGCCGTGTCATCGGCCGCCAAATTGGCAGGCGAGGTGAGCAGCAGCGATCCTTTGGCGCAAGCGCTTAGCGCGAAAAAGGCCGCCTTGTTGATCGACGATCAAGCGACCGCGCCAGCAGAGCGGGCGGGACCCGTCATGCGCGCGCTCACCGGTGACGAACTGTCGGGTTTTGCCGAAATCACCGATGACATGTTGGTGCTCGGCGACATGGTGGATCTACCACCGCTCGGCGACGAACAGGCCGCTATCGCCTTTGTCACGGCGATGACGGCCCGGGCCGTTCTCGAGCCCGTGGGTGCCGGTGCCCAATCCCCAGAATTTGCGACCGAGAGGCATGACCATGGCAGAGAATGATTCCAAGCAATCTGGTACGGCGAGGGCCATTACCAACAGCGTTGGCCTCGACGATGCCAAACGACGCAAGACGTCGGCACCTGGGGCGGCTGCGCCGGAAAAGTCTGCGCCCGGAGGACCAAAGGATGCTCCCACTGAAGCGCCTGGTCATGCCGGCGCTGTCGGTGCGTCACGAAGTGCGCCCAAGGTGCATTCGATCGAGGCGGGCGATGTGCCGGATAGCGTGCGGAAGCGCTATTATGCCGACAAGGCAAAATGGTCGGGCGAGCCCGCGTTTTTTTCGACGGCGCAAGCAAAGGATCCTGCGTTTCGCGATCAGGGGCGGCGCTTGGTCACAGCAACGGAGAGCCAGGAGGTCGTCAAGGATCTGGTGGCGATCGCGCAACACCGTAACTGGGATCGGATTCACGTCACGGGATCGGAAGAATTTCGGCGATCGGTCTGGATCGAAGCCAGTCAAAAGGGGCTCGATGTACGTGGCTACAAGCCCAACGATCGCGATCTCCAGGAGCTCGATCGGCTGCGCGGGGAAACGAGCCGCAATACGATTTCGCCCATGGCAGCCCGCGACGTCGATGTCGTCCGTGGTTCAACTAGGATGGGCCGCGAGAGCGACGCCAGTGGTTTGGAGCGGCCGGGCGCGCGGCGCGGCGATCGTGGCACTACGCCGAATGATCGCGCGGCCGACAGCCAGATGCGCGTGATGGAAGCGGTGATTCGACGGACGTTGTTCGACAATCCCGAGGCGGTTGCGCGGGTGATGACAGTCGCCCGCACACAGCTTGATGCGCATATTGCGGCGGGACGGAATATCCGACCGGCAATGGTCAAGGATGCCGCTCCCAGCGTCAGGCAGGATGTGGTCCGTGGCCGTGACCCAGCTACGCCCCCCATCCCTCGTCCCGGTCGCGAGCCCAAGCCTCAGGAGCGCAGCCGCTCTCGGTGACTGGGAATCCGTCTCTTGTGCCGTAGCCCCTCTGCGACAAATGGGTCCGGCGATCGCCTCCTGGTTTAAAAACCGGCACATTTGTTCGGCTTTGACGAACATCTACCGTGATTGGTAAACCACGAGGGACGCAGCTTGAGCTTGCCGGATATACTATGCGCGCGAACCGTCCTGCAAAGCGCGGCAATCTTGCCAGATAATATAATCATCGTTATATAGAACGCGCCAGACATCGCTCATAGAGGCTCGAATTGCGCGAAGGATATAATCTCAAGACGCTGGGGCCTCGGGCCGCCCAGCTGATCGTCGAACTCAACGAGCGCCGTCAGCCGATCTTTTCGCTCGCCGACGTCGCTGAGATCACAGGTCTGAGCCCGTCATCGGCACGCAGCCTCGTCGCGAATACCGAAGCGCGCGGCATCGTCACGCGCCTCAAGCCCGGTCTCTACAATCTGGTGCCCTTCGAACGGGGCCGCGACACCGAGCATGTGAGCGATCCCTACCTCATCGCAAGAACGCTGGTTGGAGACGCGCCCTATTTCATCTCCCACGGCAGCGCTCTCGAACTGCACCGCATGGTCACCCAACCGCAGTTGGCCATCGTCGTCTCCTGCGCCAAACGCCTGCGCCCGCAGCACATCCACGGGTATGAGTTCCGCTTCGTCGACGTCAAACCGCAGGATTTCTTCGGCCTGACCGAGATCTGGATCACATCCGGAGAGCAAGTGAGGATCAGCGATCCCGAGCGGACCATCATCGATGGTCTCGACCATCCGCAATATGTCGGTGGCGTCACGGAGGTCGCCAAGGGACTCTGGATGAAGCGCGATACGCTGCGGGTCGAACTGATGATCGACTACGCGCTTCGCCTCGGCGTTGGCGCGGTGATCCGCCGCCTGGGCTATCTGCTGGAATTTTACGGGCTGGCCGATGCAGCCGCATTGGAGCCACTGCGCGCGCGGCTGACCTCGACCTATCAGCGTCTCGATCCCCTGTTCCCCAACGAGGGCCGGATGCTGGCACGATGGCGTATCCGGCTCAACGTCGAGCCCGACGAACTCGATATAATCCGGAGCAGTTGATGATTCCCCAGCGCGATCTTCCTCGTATCGCCAACGGCCTTCTCAAGCCTCGCGGCCGCCGCGTGCCCGAGGCGGTGATCGAACGCGACTATTGCCTGGCTTGGTTCCTGACCGCTCTGGCCCAGCATCCCTTGCGCGAATTTCTCGCCTTCAAGGACGGGACGGGAACGGACTTGGCTAAAGCCGACATCCAAAGGTCTCTTTCATCCATATCCTTTGCGAATTACGCCGATTTCGATGTGGGGCTAAGCGACAACCGCGCACCTTCGACATGACGAAAGGCACGGTCGCGGCAAGTCAGCAAAATCACCTGCATGCGCTTTGAGGCGTCGAGGAGAATTTCCGTCATCAGGTCGAGCCGGGCATCGTCGGAGAAGACCAGCGGATCATCGAGGATCAGCGAGACGGGCCTGCCTTGCTCCAGCAGCATGTCAGCCACTGCGAGCCGTGTCAGGATGCCAAGCTGCTCTTGGGTACCGCGCGACAGGTTGCCACACCCTTCATCAATGTTGCCCCGAATTATGCTCTGAAGGCCCAGATCCTCAGAGTAGCTGAGCTCGCATCCCGGCAGCAGCCGTTCGACATGGCGCTTCGCCCGCTTCGCCACCGGACCCACATAGGTTCTGGAGGTTTCGAGGCGGGCAAGCTCGAGCGTATCCCGCAGCAGCTTGATCGTCTCTGCTTCCTCGCGGATGCGGCCATAGGCAAGACTTGCGGCTTCGGCTTCTTCCAATGCTGCAGCCGCACGTTGTGCCAGGCCCTTGCCGCCTTCGCTTTCGATCGTGCCTTCAAGGCGAGCTATATCGGTCTCAAGCTTTCGCTTCGTTCCGTTTGCGGCTGCTGCTCGTGCGTCGATCACCGCAATCTTGCGTTCGATCGCGGCAATGTCATGTGCGGAGGCATTTTGCTCGGCCTCAGCAAGTTTCACGGCATAGTCGGCTGCGCTGCCGCGCGCCTCGGCGAGGGCGTCGGTGAGGGCAGCAAAATCTGCATGAGCCTCAATATCGGCGACCAGTGCGGTGGCGTTTCGCTGGTCGCTGGCAGCCTCGACTTCTGCTGCGGCCAGGGGCCTGTCCTGCTCCTCCAGTTTACGCAGAGCCTCTATCGCGGCATCGTGAGCGCCTTCGGCACGGGCGGACGTGATCTCCATCTCCTCGACCGCGAGCTTCAACGCAGCAATGTCCGGGTGCTCGATTATTCCGCTGGCAGGTACGTTAGTCATCGCGGCGACGAGAAGCTTCAGCGCCTCTGGCCCTGCGCGCAGATCCAAGAGCGTGTCCGGCTGTGTGAGCGCTTCGATCTGGGTCAGCAGGGTTTTGATCTCGCCCTCTGCCTGACGAGATGCATCATGGGCGTTTCGCGCGACCGACACGTCGGAATGACCTAATTTCGTAAGCATATCGGCAAGCGCCGCTTGTGACTTTACCAATCTGGCAGACGTACTGGCGGATGCCGCTGGTGGGCGAATGATAAGCGTTGCGCCGCCTTCCAGTTCGATCCGCGTCTCACCATCCAGTATCTGCTCACCGACCCCGAGGGGCTTCCCTTGAATGGTGATGCCTTCGGTTGACCCGACCAGCTCGATCCGCGTCGCCGCGGCTTCAAGCTCGATGCGGCTTTTGAGTATGGCGCGTTCGAGCTCATCCAGGTTGGTGAGATCGCCGACTGAAATACCAGCAGCCTTTACGGCCTTTGCGCTGGCCAAGCCCTCTTCCAGGCTGATGAGCTTGCAGTGCCGCTGGCGCGCGGCCTCTGATGCCGCAGCGATACGCGCGGCCTCAACCTGCTTCTCGCCGCCGGTCAGAAGGACACGAGCGGCGTTATAATTGGTCCGGGCCTCTGTGTGGGCTGCCTTTGCGGCATTGGCGCGATCACAAGCGAGCGCCATCTCCGCGGCTATTTCGGAGCGGGCGATACGGGACTTGTCAGCTTTCTGCGATGTAACCGTCAGAGCGGCCTTGGCAGCGTCATGACGCTGGAGCAGCTCCTCGAGCCCCCGTGCTTTGCCAGCCACCGCTTGGTATTCGGCTCGCCGGGTGTGGAGCAACTGGGCGGCTGACCTTGCCGTTTCGGTCGAAGCTACGAGGTTTTTGCGAGCATGCGTCTCCGTATCATCCGCCAGTTCCTTATCGAGAACCCTGAGGCGTGAATGATCGCTTTCCAGCTCTGAAAAGCTTGCCTCCAAAGCTGCCAGTCGCTCGGACGCGATCTTCGATGCGGCTTCTGCCGTCTCGAGCCTTTCCTTTGCAAGCGCCTGTTTGCCTGTTGGTCGGCCTGTTGCTGTCCAAAGCTCAGCATATTGCTGATCTACGCGGGCGCGAACACGGTCATAGGAGCCGCCGCCCATGATGGCGCCCACTTCGGCTTCCAAAGTCGCGTGAACGCTATCGCGGACCATCCGGCCTGGAGCACTGACCTCCAACGCTTCTGCCTGCCCGACCCAAAGTAGGCCAAGCGCGCCATAGGTATTGAGATCGCGTGATCGGCTGCTGTCACGTTCGAACCCAAGCAGCTGTTGCAAGCGTTCCTCGGCCGCCTCTCCCTGATCTCGTCCCGTGGGGCCACGCACTTCAATGGAGGGGGACTTTAGAAGCTTCTTGGCGACACTCCATTGTTCGCCTGCGATGTCAAAACCGACCTCAATCTCCGGGGCCACATTTTCGCCATATGGTGCGTAGGAGCTCGCCAGCTGGTTTTTGGTTGAATGCCGGACGAAGAAGGCAGCCCGCAGCGCCTCAAGGACGGTCGACTTGCCGGTCTCGTTCGGCTCGATGATGATGTTGAGACCATCGCTCAGCCCTTCAATGGCAAAGGGCTCCCGAAACTTCCGGAAGTTCGAAATGGCGAGGCGCCGGATCCGCAGGCTCATGCGGCGTCTCCCCGAGCAAACTCGACAAACAAGCGCTCGAGGGCACGCCGCGCGATCGCGGCGTCGGCGCTCCCACTCTCCCGTAACGCATTGAGTTTCTGCGCGGTCGAGCCAAGCACGCCTTCCACTGCCAGTAGCTGCATGTCTTCCTCGGTGGGCTGGGCGACAAGGTCGTCGGTGCGAGCTTCGAGGTATCGTAGCTGGTGGCCGACATCCGCCTCGAGGATTTCGAGGACCCTGATCCGTTCGGAAAGACTGGTGACGCCGGCAATTGCAAGCTGCAACAATGTCGCCGACGGCTCGATCTCGTTCCACAGCGTTTGCCGTTCTGCTTCAAAAGCCGCGAAGTCGTTGACCCGCCAGTCACGCTTCAGCCATTGGAACCGCCCAGTCCGCAGCGGCGTCGCGGTTGGAAGACGTCCCGTTTCGATGTCGACCAGCAAGATTTGACCCGGCGCATCGCGCTGGAAGCGATCCGTCTCTGGTGTCCCCGCGTACCAGGTGCGACTGTCTACCTCGAGAGTTCCGTGCCAATCGCCCAGCGCAAGATAGTCGAGGCCGGAAAGCCTGGCCCTGTCGGGCGCGATCTGATTGTTCGCTTCCCCGCGAGAGCCGAAGTCTCGGATCGACCCATGTGCGAACCCTATCCTGAGTTTCGCACCCGGCGTCCCCATAGCATCAAAGGCGCTGGTGGGATCGTCCAGGTTATGCCGATGGGTGAGAGGGGCGGGCAAGATCCATGTGCCGCTTTCAATCTCCACTGGCGTGGGGTCACGCAGCACGGTGATACTCGGCGCAGCTTTTCCAATCACGCGGTCCCATAGGCCGCCGTTTCTGGCATAATCATGATTGCCGGGGAGCAGCCACCAGCGGCAGCCATGGCGAGCCATTCGGGAAATAGCCTGAACGATCGTGCGGTCTTCCGGGCCCTCTGTGTCAAACACGTCGCCTGCAACCAGCACATGGCCCGCACGGTTCTCAGCGGCGGCCTTACCGATCGCGTCGATGGACTCGAACCGCGCGTCCGTAAGGGCGGCACGAACGTCAGGTTCAAAGCGGCCGAAGGGTTTGCCGAGCTGCCAATCGGCGGTGTGGATGAAGCGCATGCCCTGCTTTAGCCGAGATGGAGGTATGTAGGAAAGCCATTCGGCCCATCGCTACATCCGTACATTTTTTTGATTGAATCGTAAGGATCCCAAGCCTATCTCGGGGGCAATCGAACCCGCCAGGCCTCTGCTCTCGAGCATGCACACTTGGCGGGTCTTTTGTTTCTGGTGCCCCGTGGCTATGCAGACAAATGTCCCGACCGTTTACCAAGCCTGCGATGACAATCGCTCAGCAGATGAGCCATCTTTCGGCGCAGGGGATGGCAATCCCGGATATGGCAGCTGCAGAATATTGGCTTCGCCATGTCAGCTATTATCGGCTCAGCGCCTACTGGCTACCTTTCGAAAGGCCGAAGGGGCAGCCGGGGCCGAGGTTCGTCAACGGGACGAGTTTCGACACGGTTATCGCCCTCTACGAGTTTGACCGCCGCCTACGCCTACTTTTGATGAGTGCGATAGAGCGGATTGAAGTCGCGGTACGGGGCAGTTGGGCTTACACGCTAGCCCATCAGGGCGGGCCGCACAGCTATCTCGATGCGTCGCTCTACAGCGAGCGGCGCCAGTTCCACGACAATTTCTCGCGCCTGGCACGCGAGGTAGGGACATCGCCGGAAACCTACATCGATCATTATCGGCGGACTTATGATGACCCGGCCATGCCCCCGGTCTGGATGGTCGCCGAAATGATGTCGTTTGGGCAATTGTCACGATGGTATTCGTCCCTCGACGACCGCGCCCTACGCAACGCTATCGCAAAACCGCTCGGTCTGCCTGAAGTAGTCCTGGTGCCGCTCCTCAAGCACCTCTCCACCGTAAGGAACAGCTGTGCGCACCATGCACGCCTTTGGAACCGGGGCTTCCTGATCCGAATGAAGCTGCCACAGAAGCCTGCCGCCCTCGCGGCGACGTTGGATTTCAATCTGGGCGCAGGGCCTGCACAGCTTTACAACAGCTTGGTTCTGAGCGGCTACCTGCTGCAGCAGATTGACGTCTTGAATAATTGGGTTTCGGACATCGTTGCCCTCCTTGCGACCCATCCGACCGGAGACCTGGCAGCCATGGGTTTTCCACGAGATTGGCAAACAAGGCCAATGTGGAAATGATCAGACCAGGCCACCGTCAATACACACAGCCCTGGGACATTCGCGACGGTCGGCTTCGGAGCGCCGCAGTTTGGATGCCGGACGCTGGCAGAGCAAACTTGGCGTCCGTGGGCGCTGATAAGGCAGTAGCGGCTTTCGGATGCCAGATGGTCGCTGAGCATGCTTTCTAAGCTCAACGCGTGCGGCAAATCCGGCGTGGTTCAAATAGATACAATCCATTTTAAATACGCACTTTCTTTCGATCTTAATCGCTCTAGATTTGCCGTAATCGCCGGTGATAAAGAGGGGCATATCGTGAAGGGGTATATTTATATCAGCAGCACTAACGCAGACCCTGAGCGGAATAGAAATCTGAACGATCCGATCCTCAGGAGAACTCCCACTCTCGGGGGCTGCATGCCCCCTATGCGGCGCCTAGTGCAACGGGGCGATTATGTATTTGTCATCAGCGGAACGACGCGAGGTGTCCAGCAGTATGTAGTCGGTGGTTTCCAAGTAGCGGAGAAAATTAACGCCCTGGCCGCGTATGAGCGGTTCCCGGAGAACCGGCTCCAGTTGAATGCCGACGGTAAGCTCGTTGGCAATGTCTTGGTCGACAGTGCCGGTAACCAGCATCCGCTCGATACCCATAGCTCCAAAAATTTCGCCCGCCGGATAGAAAACTATCTGGTCGGCGTAAATCCCGTGGCGCTCGAAACGCCTAGGGAAGTCGCGCAAGGTCGGAACGAAACCCTGGAGCGCCTTTCCTATATTCTCGAGAAGCAGCGCGCCAACCGCGTCATCGACCTCATGGGGCGTTGGGCGCGGCTCGATCAGGCCCAAATCGAAAAAACCCTAGACTGGCTGCAGGGGATTAAGGCACAGTCAGTTTGAATGGCGAACGTCGCAGCAACCCTTATAGCGCTTTCGCTCCAGCCTAGCGAAATCGCTTCACGGACTAGGTTGGCGCCTGATCGCATCCGTGAGATTCTTGATGGCGCGCCGGTGACGGCATCGGAATTGCGCGCTTTGGCGCGTGGACTCAAGCTATCGATGCGCGCCTTCACCTCAACCGGGTCACCTGCGACTAGCTCGACGCTCGGAGCCCTCTTCCGAGCACCTGGCATCTCTGACTCAGAGCGTGAACCGACCCTGGACCGACTGGCGGGTTTTGTAGAGGCGGCGATTAAGGTTCTGCCCGCTCGCGGACGTCTTCCCGATTGGCTCAACCGATTTGGGCTTCAAAGACCGGAAACGCATGACGAAGCTGAGCGGCTTGCGGCCCAGCTTCGTGCCTTTATCTACCCTGGCGAAATCGACAGCCCAGCGATCGATCTTCCGCAACGCCTGCGAATGCTCGATGGGCTTATCGTCAGCGAACTCAAGAACTCCAAATATGAAGGTGCCTCTGTCGCCGCAGGCGGTTACGTGTTTGTTTTTGTCTCGCCACGCTTTCCTGCCCGCATGCTGTTCACCCTTGGCCATGAACTCGGTCACGTCGTGGCCCACCATTCGCTGCAATCCGCGCACCTAGATCTCGCGACTACTATCGGCCGCTTCCGCAACCGCGCCGAAGGCTTTGCTGATGCATTTGCATCAGCTTTCCTGTTACCAGCGTTGGCGGTGGGCGGCTCGCTGCAGGCGATACGTCAGGTTATTAGGGCGAACGCTGATCAGATCGGCGATATCGAAATTCTAATACTTGCGCGTTTATATGGTGTGTCGTTCGATGTCGCCGCGCGTCGTTGCGAAGACCTCGAGCTTTTACCTCGCGGCGGCGCTGCCTCTCTCGCACAGTACATTCGGGATCATCACGGTAACCCGGAAAAGCGAGCCGAAGCATTAGGGCTGCCTGCCAGGGAACGTGTTCACTTTGACGTTGTGTCTCCCGTTTTGATGAAATTTGTTCATCAAAGCATTTCTGACGGCGGGACTTCGCCGTCGTGGATCGCTGATCGGCTCGGTACGTCGATTGAAAGCATCTACGAAACCCATGCATCAACGAGCGGGCGCCGTGCGACTACTCATTGATGCCTGCGCAGCAATTAATCTCCACAATTGCGGGAGGCTAGCGATCATCTGCCAGTTGCCAAACACCGAGATCGCGATGTCTCCGATAGTCGTCTCGGAATGCGGACTAGCTTGTGCCGCCGAGATCATGGCCTTAGAGGCAGCCGGTCGCATCCAGTTTGTCCCAGACGATGAGATTTCGCCGGATCGCTTTCTAGAACTGGTCACCGACCACGACATCGGCGATGGGGAGCTTGAATCGATCGCCGTCTGTGAGGCAACAGATTGCGGTTTCTGCACCGACGATGCGGCGGCGCGACGGCTCGCTTCCAATTTGATAGGCGCGCCGAAGGTGATGGGAAGCCTTCGCCTATTGAAGTTCGCTGTGGAAGCGTCGCTGTTGAAATGTACAGAAGCTTTCGCGGACTACAATCAAATGCGGTTTAAAGGCGGTTTTCTGCCTAATTTGGTGAATGACTTCTTCTGCATCGGAGAAAGTGCGTGATCGATATGGGGAATGCGATGAGCGAGGGAGAATGCCCGAACAGCCTTCTGGAGCAGTTCGATGCGGCTTACGCAAACGTCACCCAGGATCGACGCGACATATACGGCGCGCCCGAAGACACCTATCGTCGTATAGCCGCGTTGCGATCCGTTGTGGACGAGTGCCGAGATGCGCAAATCCGCGAGATCCTGGGCATGGTGGTCATCAAGGTTGCGCGTCTAGTCCAGTCGCCAGAACATCTTGATTCGTGGGTTGACGTTGCGGGCTACGCGCGGTGTGGCGTGATGTTGCTGAACGACCGAAATTAAGAGGCCAACGGCGCTCGCCGGGTCCTCCACTAAGTTTGTTCCATGATGGTGTTAAATTCGAATTGCGGCGTCCGGATCGGAAGCTAGGTCGTAAGGAAGTCGATGCTAATCGAGAGAGTGATCAGTCCCGCGTCCGGCGTAGTGGAGCTTTGGTGGGCCGAAAGCAGTCCCGGGCGAGAAGGGGCACTCGTCAGCAAGATTGCCGATGAACAGCCGTTGGAGATTATGTCTAAAAGCGGAGCACAAGAGCACGGCGCCGTATGCTGGGCGCATCAACAAACGCTAGGAAACATAGAGATCCGCTCACCTGACGTTCTCCGACACCTCGCTGGAAAGCGCGCCAACGACGTAGTCTTGCCGTGCGACTTCGTCTACGCCGGAAAATATCGGCACGGTGTCCACAGATGGTGGTGCCGGACGCACCAGAGCCACTGGGGTATCAAGGCCGACCTCGCCGAACTGCAGTCTTCCAACGAGTTGAGGTGCGCTAACCACGCCCAGCTTATGAGCTACGAGATCGAGCCGTTTGTAGTGAACCTAGATAAGCATGCTGAGGTGGGTATCTGGTGCTCAATGCCCGCAGCGCTTTCGACTGCTGAGATCAAACCCCGCCCACCAAAAATTCACGTCCACGTGCGCGACACCCCTCAGGCCGACAAGCGTATCGATAAGGACTTCACAGTCGCATCAACCATTCATTCTACCCGGGAGGGTCTGTTTGGCGAGGGTGAACTCGCTCGGGTCGACATCACTCCGGCCGCAGCCTTCAATTTCGTTTGTGCGCTCGAAGCGCACTTGGAGATGGGGTGTATCGACTGCTCAAATTGTGGCTATCCTCATCTCGACCTTGGAGACTTCGCCAAAACGCCGCATCGCAAGCACTTCTGCGCAAATTGCGGACGGGACAGCACTTGGAGTAAGGGTGCGATTATCTCGACGCCGCTAAAGCCGTTGCATGACCGTACTGCGACCCGCCTCACTACTCTTCTGCCCGATCGAAGTCTTAATCTCGACGACCACAAAGGACGCAACTACACCGTCTGGGCCTCGACCCCGGCAATCGTGTGGACCGCCAGCCGGCCTCAGGAATACGGTATTCATGTGCACGTCCACGACGGCGCCGATCGCATCATTGACGAAACCTTCGGCGAAGTAATCTTGAACGGAAAGGCTCTGGTGCGCGAAGAGTTGCTTCAAGCTATGATTGATCGCACGATCGTCTGACTTGCTCGAACATTGCGGTCATACTGAAGTGGCTGCGCTAACCTCGGGTCGCAGGGCGAGTCGTTGGCTTCGTAGTTCCCAGATCTTGAGGGTAGTTCGGGTCTGTCCGATAAGCTGACATGGCCGCGGCCCTGTGCACCACTCTGGCATGTCCGCGACAGCGCCCGAAGCATATGCAAAGAGACGGCTTGCGTTTAAGTTTCAACCCCTCTAACGAGGGGTTGAAACTTAAACGGAGTCGTAAATGCCGTCGTTTGCTACCGCTATAGTTGAGGGTGAGCGTCCCGTATCCGACCGGCTGAATGATTTCGGTCTCGTGCTCGAGCAAATTCAAGCTGTTGGTATGGCGGCGCGCACCTGGGCAGATGACGCAAGTCCCTTGATGCCTATTAATGCTCCCGGGACGTTGGCCTACATTTATGGTGTTATGGAATTACGGCAGCAGATTCTAGATGGCGTTTGGGCCGCAGATCGGACGTGCGGCATCGAGGCAGTGGTCAATCGCGATCTCAAAATGCGTATCGGGTTCCAGAATGTAGATCGAGCCTGCGATCCCGATTTTCCGCCTAACCCGCGGTCCGCGAAAGGCAGCGCCTCCGAGAGCCTCTGTGGCCCAACCTTGTTCGAGCATGCGGGTATTGATGCGGGGCCACTCACTGGGGTGAAGGCGGATGGCATCCCAACTTACTACGTGATGGTGGGTGAGGACGGTAGCCTTGAGCTTTCTCACCCTGTGATCAGCAACGGGTCCTACAAGCATTTCCACGAGCGCATCTTTATCATTTCCCCGAACCGCGATTGGGCTGAGGAAATCAATCCGGATACCGCTCCCCTCGACGACTTCGATATCGAAATCCGTTTCAAAGATAGCGCATGACCTTTTCTTCACATCGCCTCATAGTCGCACGGCAAAGGCGCAAGCTGTCTGGTAAAGACTTGGCCGATCGTGCCGGTCTGACGCCGGTCACTATTTCCAAGGCCGAGAATGGGCATCAGGTCGAGACGGCGACGGCGGAAAAGATCGCCAAAGCGCTGGAATACCCGCTCGACTTCTTTTTTCTGGATGCGCCCGAGATTGTAGAAGCTGATACAGTTAGCTTTCGAAGTCTGAAGAAGATGAGTGCTGCGGAACGGGACGCCTCGCTCGCAGCTGGTGTTCTCGGTATCGAACTTTACGAGTGGATCGACGGTCGTTTTGATTTGCCTGCGACCGACCTCATCGATCTCAACAAGGAACGGAGCCGTCCGGAAAGTGCGGCACGTCTGCTGAGGCAGCATTGGGGTTTGGGTGACCGGCCCATTGGTAACGTGCTCAAACTGCTGGAATCCAAGGGTGTGCGCGTCCTCTCCCTTTCTGAGAACACGCAGAATGTGGATGCCTATTCCTTCTGGCGTAGCGATCGTGCTTACATCTTCCTAAATCAGGAAAAGACTGCCGAACGGTCTATTTTCGACAGTGCGCATGAACTCGGCCATTTGGTCCTTCATCATCACGCCGGTGCGCGAAATGACAAGGGCGCTGAGTATCAAGCTGATCAATTCGCTTCGGCGTTTCTCATGCCCGAGCATGATATCAAGAACGAGTTGTCCAACGTTGTCTCGCCGCAACAGATCATCCGAGCAAAGAAGCGCTGGAAGGTGTCGGCGATGGCGCTTGCCTACAGACTGCACAGTCTCAAGCTTCTGTCGGATTGGAACTACCGGGCTTTTTGTATCGAGCTTGGGAAGCTGGGATATCGAAGCGGAGAGCCGGGAGGAATAGAGCGAGAAAGATCAATCGTCTTGGCGAAGGTTCTAGCTGCGTTGTGGACCAAACGGCTTACCAAAGCGGAAATTGCAAAGGACCTCGCCATGCCGCTCGAAGAAATCGAAACTTTGATTTTCAGACTGGCCGGGCCGGAACCATCTTCGGCCGCGAAAGCGAGCCTTTCGCTAGTTTCATGACTTCGACGGTGACTGAAAGCGAAGTTTAGACGGGCGCACGCGTGGTCAATCTTCGGGCCCCATATAAAAAGCCGCCAGTCCGTACCTTGGCGGCGTCGGAAATTGGACGCGGAGTGACCAACAAGGACCGGTTCCATCGGAGGGGGCGCCGGATCATGGGAGTGCCGATGTTTTCCCTCCACGTGTCGACCGGCAAATTTTAGCCAAGAGCTGACATCCGGCATCCGCCTTACTGGCGCGTACAGGCCGCAGCATTCGGCACATCGCTGCTTATACGGCGAAGCGATGTCCACTTATCAATAGAGACCCTCAAGCACGGGGCGAGACGCCCGCAGCGTCGCGTAGAGCAAATCGTCACTCTCAGGGGGGAAGAGGTCAGTGTCGACGAGGTTGGTAAGCGGTTCGTTCGGCCCAAGCGTGATCTGCGCAACGATCATGATCCCGTAGAAATTCTGGGTGCGGTTGGTCGCGCCCTGAATGAACCCGGCCTTTTGGAGGCTGAGGCGAGGCGGCAGTTCACGAAGCCACCCGTCGCTCCCCCAGAATAGTTCGTTGCCATGGTGATAAAACCCTCCCCGGCTCTCGGCGAACACATAGATTACCCGGCCCGGCTTCGGCGGCGCACAGCGCATCAGCTGATGCTCATCCATGCTCGCCTGCGTAAAATAGAGCGCGACGTCGAGATCTTCGGTTAGATCAAGGAGCGAGGTATAATAGCCATATTGTTGCAGCGTGATCGCGAACGGCCGCTTTTTCATGAACGAGAAGAACCACTGCCGCAGATCGTCCGCCTCTTCGGGCCAATCGAGATGCGGCGGCTCCCCGATCTGAAGCGGACTCATCTGGATCTTCATCAGCAGTTCGGCGAAATGCGCATCCTCACCATCGGCTAACACGCGCTCGATCAGCGGTAAAAAACGCGCATCATGGTCGAACCAATGCTTATTTTGGCGCATCAGCCAGATTATGAAAGGTTTGTTCCACTGATGGTTCGGCCCAGCAATGGCGAAGCCATAGTTCATCCTCTCTGGATTCTGCTTGGCATAGCGCTCCAGCGAGGGGGTCAGCGACGGCAGCGATCGACCATACAGTTGATGCGAGATCCAGGCATCGCGCGGGAGTAAATACTCTTGGCGCTGGCCGCGGAACCATAGCCGCTTGACCGGCAGCTGTCCGCAGAAAAGCTCCCCAAGATCATAGACATGTCGCTCCAGTTCTTCACGCGTGTCGGCGTGAAGCTCGATCGGCCGCACGACTGGAAAAGCGAAATCCGATCCGTCAGTTGGAGCAAGTTCGTGAACTGACGGGATACGCCTCGATTTAAAGGCGAATGCGCTCTTCTTTTGTTCGGCCCGCGCCAGCAGTTCCTGCGCCTCGATAAAATTATCGGTGCCCTGAAGATCAAGACGTAGCGTGGTTCCGCCGGTGTCGACGCGGAAGCGCCAACCGGTCATCGTGTCGACCAGGACCGGCTCGGAGCTGAAATCACCGGGTTCGGGCGCCCAGGGCTTCATCTGCCCCATAGGCTGACCATAAGGATCCCGATCCATCGCCCCCATCGGCCTCAATCCGAAGGCGAGATAGGCGGCGGCCCGGCTCGCATCCGGTACCAACTCGGCCACGCGCTGCGCTTCCGCGGGATGCGCCGCCGGCGAATAGTTTGCCCAGCCGAGCGCGTCGTTTTTGTCGTCGTCCACCCGAACTCCTTCATACGCTCATTGTCTACGGTCGCGTAGCTCCTTCCGCGTCACGCCGCGTCGCGGAACGGATCGCAAATCCACCCAATAATCCGAAAACAAAATGCTTAGTCGACCCGTCCGCGGGGAACAACGCCGGGTTTCGGCAATCGCAGCTGCCATACATACCTGGCTGGCTCTGGTCGCGAGCTGCCGGAAGAGCGGAAGGTCTGCACCTGGGGAGCCGAATTCTGGCTCTGAGCGTCTCATAAGGGTCGACAACTGCCCCGCAAAACGCCTGTCGAACGTGCATATTGTTATCCGGTCAAAGCTTGCTGCTGTTGCCTCGACGTCTGTTTCCTACGTCACTTTCTAACGCTCTCGATCACGAGGCTTACGGGCACGTCGGTCAATATCAGGTCGTTGCACTGCCTCGCCCTTCTTTTCTCGACTGCGAAGATCCGCTGCTTTCCGATCATCGATCATGATCTCCCGCGCCCGCTCCAATCGCCGCGACACCGCCGCCGGCATATCGGCCACGAACCCTTCGATATCCTCGGCCAGCGCGCGGTCCTCGTCTTTCCCGGTCGTCGCCAGCGCGGCTGCGGCATCTGCGTAAGCCCCCCGGATCTGCTTCTGTCGGCCCAGCGCCAGCACATCCTCCACCCGACGCTCCGGGTTCTGTGACCGTGCGAACGCCTGCGCGCGCTCTTCGATCAGCCGGTTGAGATCCAACTCCCTCCCCTGCCCCGCTGTCCGCGCCTCCAGATGGTGCGCCGGCGAACGCACCCGCTTCTGGACATGGCCGCGCGCGCGGCGCGGCGTCGCTTCGGCGGCGATGCCGCGCTGGCGCAATTCATGGGCGAAGCTCTCGCGCCAATGATGAAGGTCGGCCTTGCGCGGATTGAACCGCGTCCCGTCGACGCCTTGGGTCGCGACGGTCAAGTGGACATGGGGGTGAGCGGTGTCGGTGTGGAGCGCCACCATATAGCTGAACTGCCCTTCGAACTCGACGCGCGCGAACGCCTGGACGGCATCATGGATGGTTGCGGCATCGGTCGTACCGCCAGGCATCGACAACACCATCGACATCGAGGTCGGACGGTCCTTGCCATGCGCGTTCATCGCCTGATCGAGCATGTCCCAGTCGGCGGCGATCGCCTTCAACCGCTTTTCATCGGTGATGATCTCGCCCTCGCTGCTACGGATTTCGAGCTTTCCGTGACGCGAGATGTAGCCGAAATGCTCGGCAAGATGCCTGGCGCCACGCTGTTTGCCCGAGATCTTGACCATGACCTCGGGGGCCTTGCGCACGATCCGCTCGAGCTTGGCCCGCGCTTGCGCCGCCGACAGCGCCGGCGCGGCATTGCTACCGTCCCTTCCCTTGCCGCCCGAACGGATCCGTAGTGTCCCCCCACGAAGGCTGCGCTTGCCCCCGGTCGGCGGTCGCCAGGCTTCCATCAGACTGGGGAGCGGCAGGACACCGTCATCATCCTCATTCATCGGCCGTGTCCCAATAGGCCATGTCACCCTTGAGCGCGCGGCCAAGCACGCGCAACTGATCGGCCACCTCATCCCGGAAGGATGCGACACGCGCGGCCTCGCGCGCCAGGTCGAGACGGGAATCCACCATGGTCGCGGCATGTAGCGCATGGACCGCCTGGTTGAGATTTATGCCGATCCGGTTGAGTTCGCGCCAGTACTGCGCGATCAGCACCCGGTCGCCACGCGGCGGCGGCGACGTCGCATGCAAACGTCGGCGCAACAGCATCACCAGCCACTCGGTCCGTTTGAGGCCGCGCGCATCCGCCGCCGCATCGAGCTGGACGATATCCTCGCGCAGGAGCCGAAGCTGCAGCCGGTCAGTCGTGCGCGTCCGAGGCGGTGCCGTCACGCTCGACGCATCCCCGGCGTCTTCAAGCGCAGCGTCGATCAGCTTGCGCAGGAGCGCTGAGCGTCCACCGGCGACAGTCGCCTTAGCATCGAAGCGCGCCGCGAGATCATCGGGCAGACGGAGACCAAAAAACGCCACACCCCATTGCTATTGTTTAACAATGACGGCGCCAAGCCTATCCGGCCCTCACCTAAAACCACTCGTCTTATAGTCTGCTCAAACAGACTCCGGCCCTCTTCAAGCGACGTATCCAACCCGAACTGGCATCGGCGGAAAAAAGGAATTTTCTCGAGCGAACCAATTCCCTCCGCCCGTGAAAATGAAGACAGCCGCGCCCCTGAAGAAAGGGGCACGGCTGTAAAAATTGTCTGAAAAAGCTCGATCGTTTCGACGCGGAGTGAGGGGTGATTGGATGCGCCCGACCTGCCCCGCCGATGGTTTACTCCATGGCGATCTCGGCAACAGGCGCTTCGACCTCCTGGCCGTCGTCGAGCGCCACCCGAACGCGCTCGGGCAGGATCAAACGTCCTGTCCGCCCACCCACCGTCACCCGAACCGCATCGAGCGGCCGAGGCTGCGGCGGCACCTCCGTTGCGAACATCGACCGCAAACCGGCACCGGCACGAACCGGCCGGCTCGGTGCGGCGCGCGCGGCGCCCTGTCCGTCCGAAAGCGCGGGCACATCGCCCAGACGGGCGTCGGGCAGAGTCTCGGATGCCTTGAGTCCCGCGATGAACCGGCCACCCTCGGCCAGGGTCACGCTTTCATCACCAAGCCGTTCAACATAGGCGCGCACTGCGTCGCCATGAGTACGGGCAGCCCGGTGGAGGTCGTAGAGCAACCGGATCGGCATCTGGTCGATCGCGGCCCGCAGCCAGGGCGCCATGTCGGCACAGGCGGCATAGAGCGATACGAACTGCTTCGATCGGCCGAGCGCGCGGGCGATCTCCGCCTGGGTGACGCCGGCACCCAGCATGCGTTCGATCCCGGTCGCCAGATCATGGGGGGTGAGGCCTGCGCGCTGGTCATTCTCGACAATCTGATCGGCGAGCGTGTCGGCGCGGTTCACCACCGCCACCACGATCGCCGGGATGGTCTCGCGCCCGGCAAGGCGCGATGCCCGAAAGCGCCGCTCACCGACGCGGATGACGTGAAGGCCGTCGCCATTTTTCGGGGCGACGATGATCGGCTGCAGGACTCCGCGCGCGGCGATCGAGGCAGCAAGATCCTTGAGCTCCGTCTCGTCGAACACGCGCCGCGGATTTTCCGGATCGGCCATAATCCAGTCGAGCGGCAGATCCTCGACGCGCCGCGCGCTATCATGGAGACCGACGAGCAGTCCGAACTCTTCGGCGCGCTGATCGAACTTGCCCATCACGCCGCACTCTGGCGGCGGACGTCCATCCGGCGAACGATCTCGGCCAGGATCGGCCGGATTTCGTCCGCTGCCGCTTTTACGCCGCTGCCGGTTTCGCGCCAGACCGGATGATGCTGTTCGGCCGAATGCTTGTATGTTGGCCGCGCCTTGATGAAGGCGGGAAACATCAGCTTCTCGCCAACGGCGCGGGCGAGCTTGACCGCATTGTCCATTTCGCGGCGGTCGAACGGATTGACCATCGAGGGCAACAGCCCGAGAAAATCGACCTTGCGCCCGCCTCGCGCACCTTCCGCTTTTTTGAGCGCGGTGAGCAGCATCTTGGCGCACTCGATCGAATCCTCGGCGACCTGGACCGGCGCGATCACTGCGTCGGCCACCGCCATCGCGCTCAAGGTCAGCTCGTCCCATTTGGGACCGGTGTCGATGACGCAATGGTCGAAATGAGCACCAAGCGCAGGGAACCAGCCGAGGAAATCGCGCACATCCGCGGCCGCCTTGACCATCTGCAGGCGCGGATCGGCGGCGAAGACGGTGATCCCGGGCGCATCGGTAAGCTCGAGCCGCGCCTCGGGATCGAACAGGTCCGCCGAGAACCACCCAGTTCGCTCGGTGGCAAGCCGGCGTGTGGAACTGCCCTGCGGATCAAGGTCGAGAAAGGCGACGCGGTTGCCGCCTTGCTCGGCCAGATACCAGGCGAGGTGGGTGGCGAGAAAGGTCTTGCCGACCCCGCCCTTGAGCAGGCTGACGACGACCGTCTTCATGGGCACAGCGCCGTCACGATTCATAGTCGTCGGGACCATTGCGCAGATTGCGCTCATAATGGTCGCGCGATGACCAGTCGCCACCGCCGCCGATCCCCGGGCCGACATAGCGAAACAGGTAAACGGTGATCGCGAAGCAGACGAACGCGAATATGAACGCATGGTCGGGATGGCGGGAAAAATAGTCGGCCACGACGAGTCTCCTTGGGGTGTTCGAGGGACACCGATCTGTCTCCTCACCGCGCAGCAAGACGCGGCCGCTTTCGCCGCGCAGCCTCCCCTCTCGTGCTGGGGAGCAAGGCCCGATGGGACGTCGGGGCGGCACCGCCGACAGTCTGCTCAAGCAGACTTTTCGGCTATCCCCCCGGTCAGGGGGATGGCCGGGGTCACTCGCCAAGGATGGGAAATCTGGTCAGGCCGACGCCGGGCGCAACCGGGTACGCAAAGCGATCCGCGCGGGCGGCACCGGCGAATCCTTTCCGTAAAAAGGTGGCCCCGACAGGGTCGGGGCCATGATAGCTCAATATTCGTGGGTTAGAAGCAGCGTCAGCACGCGGGTGGTGACGTCGGGATCTGTCGGGTCAGGCGATCCATATGTCAGCGCGCAATCATAATAATCGATCTTCCAGTACAGGGCCTCTCCCGCAAACTCGAAGCGACCGAAATCACGCTCCCCATGCGGATCGACGTCGGGACCAAAGGCATGATAGTCGCGCACCGTGCGCAGCAGTTCCGCGCGGCGCTGAAACCCGCGAAACAGACTGGTATCGCCGATCAAGTCGGCGACGCCGGCGGTCATGACCACCTGGTTGACGCCCGGGTTATGGATGGATTGGCGCAGAGCATCATTGAGCCGCGCGATGGTCGCGATGCGCTGGTCTGCGGATAGGACTTTGTCATTCTGGGGGTCGGCCATGACGTTCGACTTTCCAAGCTGTGTCAGACCCCGCCGATCGGGGCCTTACGACAGGCGACCGGACCCCCGGGGCATAGCGCGCCCGCGCACCCGACAGGGTCGCAACGGATGTGGAGAAGCCCGGTACCGGGCTTGCGCTGGCAAGTGCCGCGGCGAGGACGCCAAGCCAGGAAGGGACCGTTGGTGCGGCGGTCAGAGGGAATAAGGAACGGCATGGCCGACTTTTCGGAACTGCTGCTGGACGCGCGAGTGAGAGCTTCGCTATCATTCCGATCATGACAGACACCGCCCGGATCATTGCCCTATGGCCACGCTGGACATCAAGCGTCGGCGCGATGCAGCGGCTGCAGGTTCAGGTTCGCACCCAGTGCCGCCGCTGCGGCGCCCTGATGCGCGCCGATCTCGACGAGCTGGTCGCCCGCTATGGCGGGAATGCGTCGTTGATCGATCGCCAGGAGCGATGCCGCATGGTCGCGTGCGATGGCGCGACCTTCTACCTCGCGGCCCGGCGCTATGGTGGACCGTGGCGGATCCTGGTCGACGATGCGGCGCTGCGCGACGGGCTGAGCCTATGCCCGCCAGCCCACCTTGCGCTTGGTCGACCAGCCCCTTGCAGCGACAGCGCAGCGCTGCTCGTTACCGAGCGCCGTTGACTGCGCGACCACGGCAGGGATCGTTACCCGCATGGGCCGAGACCCGGCACGGGGCTCGGGGCGCAAGCCTAGAGCCCGGTCCGGTGCAACCGGAGCCGCCAACTCCCTCGCTTCATTTCCAATTAGCGATGCGTACTGCGTCTATTTCACCAACTGGTGGCGCAGGTTTGCCAGAATTGAGCAGAGCTGTTGGCTTTTCCGCCGTATATCAGCGAGCATCTCAAGGCCTTCCGCTTCCTCGACCAGAAGCATGGTGCGTTCGGCCTGCCGCGCACGGATAGAGACCTGACGGTAAACCACGATCCACTTGTCCGTCCGCTCAACCGCAATCTTTGCCACCCCATGCGCCAGAAACGTTCGAAGGCGCTCATGGGCACGAAAAGCGTCAATCGCTTTGAACGCCGCTTTCCCCTCAGCGGCAAAGGCCCCTTCCGTACCAAGGACCGCCGCGATATCGTCGAACCGCTGCCCGGTCAGATGGCGTAGACGGACGGCCGCACCTTTCTCCGGCACCGTACTCAAAGATAGCAAGGTTTCGGTCACGCCAGCCTCGGCCGCGGAGAAACACTGCAGACAGGCCCCGCGCCATGCGTTCACATCATGGACCACCCGGCTCCACAATGCGTCATCACTTTGGGATAGAATCTTTGTTTCGGCATTGATCCCGACTTTGTATCGCGCGCATGTTGATAATCGGTTGCTCGAGAGCGCAGGCAGCGCGCGATGCCCGTTGATGTTTGGCAGAGCCGGGAGCCCAGGGGCTCCCGGCAAGTGTCACGCGAACGGATCATATTCGTTGATGACGACCAGGTCGCCGTCAAAGTCGTCGGCGGTGATGACGGCGAACTGGTTGCCGATCCCGATGACCATCGTCGCGATCATGAGGGTCTTGGAGAGGCCGAGCGCGTGTCTGCGGGCGATCTTGATGTCGGTGAACATGTCGAGGCTCCTTGAAAGCCGGCGGGTTCATCCCCGCTCGACTGGCGCCCGAAGTGTTTGGTGGGTGGCCGCGATCACTTTTTGCCGCAGGCCAAAAGCCGTAGCGCACGCGACCGGACCCTTTACGGGTTGATCGCATTAGGCCGCGCGCCGGACCAAGGATTGCGCCTCAAAGAGCGGGGTGAAGCTGACGGCCGGAAGAGGTCATGGCCCCACCGGACGGATATCACCGGTTGCTTGTGTTTGCCTCATGTGAGACATATATCTGCATCACATGAGACAGGAGCAGCAGATGACGAGCCAGCCCGTGACGATCGAGACCTTGCTTGGGGTTGCGCCCCCCAAGGGCGACACGCGCCTGGGGCTGAGCTATTCAATTCTCGAAGGCCTGCCGGTCGGCGCACTCGACCATCTCGCCGACACCGTCGCACCGGGCGACAGCCGCTTCAAGTTCCGCCTGATTTCCAAGGCGACGCTCGATCGCCGCAAGAAGTCGGCGTCCAAGCGCCTGACCAGCGAGGAAGGCGACAAGCTGGCGCGGATCGCCAAGGTGTTCAGCTTCGCGCTCGATATCTATAAGGATCCCGCCAAGGTCCGCGACTTTCTCGGGCGCGCGCACCCCATGCTCGACAACAAGCCGCCGCTCGACGTGGCGCTGGCGACGGGTCCGGGAGCCGATGTCGTCATCAACCTGCTGGGACGGGCGGCTTACGGCGGCGGGGCGTGAGCGCCCAGATCACCGACCGCGTGCTGACCTGTTTCCGGATCGGCGATCCCGATGGCGCGCATCCCATCTATGACAGCGAAGGCGCTCGGCTCTATCCGGGACGGTGGAACACCGCGGCCAGCCCGATCATCTACACGTCAGAACATTATTCGACGGCGATGCTGGAAAAGCTCGTCCACGCCAACACGGTGATGCCGCCCAACCAGCATTATATCCGCATCACGATCCCCAACGACGTCAGCTATGAAGTCTTCCCGACCGCCAAATTCTCCGGGTGGGACGGCAAGCGCGAAGACATCTGCAAGGCCTTTGGCGAGGCGTGGTTCACGGCGCAACGCTCGGCGCTGTTGCTGGTGCCTTCGATCCCGGCGCGGGTGGAACGCAACATCCTGATCAATCCAGCACATCCCGATGCGCAAGCAATCAGCTTCGAGCTGCCCGAACCAATCTGGTGGGATGACCGGCTCTACGGCTGATCGTGCCTGACCGGCCTATTGGGATTAGACCTTTTCAATTGCCTTATTCGCCGACAGCCGGTCCGCCGGCGTTGAGCAGCTGCGAGACCGCCGTGACGATCTGGCCGATCGCAAAGGGCTTGGCGATCAGCAAGCAATAATGGATGGCTCGCTGGATCTCGACACTTGATAGATGTTCTTTCTTTGTTCTATTCTGCAGCCATGCTCCGAGTCGATGAAGATAGCCTGGCCCTCCACCTCGAGGTGTCGCTCGCAACGGCCGAACCGGCCCTCGTCACCGATATTGGGTGTGGCGATACCGTTGCACGACGCCGTGCAACGGCGGAGTTGGCGCGCCACCTGGCAATGCGTTTGCGCTGCTACGATATCCTCGCCGACGAACCCGCCGCGAGGTCCGATACATTGCCGCTCTTCCCTGAAGCATGACGCACACCACCTTCCGGGTTGAGCGCTGATGCTCGATGTATTTCTGCTTGCCGTCGCGGTCGTGCAGGGCGGCCAGTCGTTCACCTGCACTCCTGTCAGGGTCTGGGACGGCGATGGCCCGATCTGGTGTCGCGAGGGACCACGGATCCGGCTCGCTGGGATAGCGGCGCGGGAGATCGATGGCTCGTGCCGCAGGGGGCACCCCTGCCCGCGCGCCAGCGGCATTGCTGCGCGCGACACGCTGGTGCGGCTGCTCGGCGGCGCGAGAGGCCGAACCGGAAGCGGTCACATCCTGGTTGCAGGACCAAGGCTCCAGTGCCGATCGAATGGAAATGCGAAAGGCAATCGCACCGGTGCCTGGTGCACAACGCCTGTCATCGGCGATATCAGTTGCGCCATGATTGCGACCGGCACAGTGCTGCGATGGAGCCGCTATGCGGCGGGCCACTGCCGCTGAGAGGACGCTGAAGAGCAATATCCTAGCCGCGCGCTTCCAGATCCATGTCCCGAACTTTCCTCGTTCCCGGACCGTGCTGCGGAAAACAGCAAAAAGGCCCGGCGGCATGAGCCGCCGGGCCTTTGCCGGTCTCAGAAGGGAATTTCGTCGTCATCCACCGAGCTGTCATTGCCGCCTTGGTCGCCACTGGCGGGCTTGGCGCGGGTGAGGAAGGTCACCTCGTCGGCGATGATCTCGACGCCGTACCGCTCGATATTCTCGTTGTCGGTCCAGCGGGTGTAGTGGATGCGACCGCGCACCATCACCTTCATCCCCTTGTCGACATATTGCTCGACGGTCTTGCCGACGCCGTTGAAGCAGGTGATCCGGTGCCATTCGGTATCTTCGATCCGGCGGCCATTGTCGTCCTTGACGACCTTGCCGTTGCTGTCCCGCTTGGGCCGCGAAGTCGCGAGGCTGAAGTGGGTGATCTTGGTGCCGCCCTGCGTGGTGCGGGCTTCCGGCGTGGCGCCGACATTGCCGGCGAGGATGACGAGGTTCTGCATGTCGAGGTTCCTTTTTTGGGTGCCAAAGGGACCGTCCCTTCGACTGACCCCCGCAAAAGGCGGGCATGGGCGGTGCTTCCACCGGAGCGCGCAAGCGGCGTAGGGGAACCCCGACACAAGGGGTGGTGCGGGCAGCCGTGGAACACGGCAACTCGGCCCGAAGGGGAGCGGGTTGGAAGCACCGAACGACCGACTTAGGGATCAGGTCAAAAAGAAGGGATGGTGGCTTTGGTTCTATGAACCCAGGAACCGCTGCAGAAGCATTGCCCCATTACCGCAGCAATCTACGCCCGATAGCCCCACCACCGTTGGTCAGCCCATTTTCCAGTTCGACTTGTCGTTCGCAGCGAAGCAGCGGCGGCCCCTACGACAAGAAGACATGATGGCCGTCCGGCGGGTTTAGTCGGAAAACCGTCTCTGGCTTCAATCGGGTTGGCAAATCCCTTTCGAGTGGTGCGCGCACGGATGATGTTGCGGGGCCGGTTACGCGATCTGCACCCGGATCACGGCAAGGAGACGGTCGACGCAGAGACAGGCGTCGGCCATATCGAAGGGTGACGCCCCGACCCGGAACAACGCGTCGATCTCGTGGTGACTATAGGCCGGCGAAAGGATCGCTGTGAGATCCGGCAATTCCAGAGGCAGGCCGGACAGGCCTGCTTCCGTCGCAAGCGCCAGGGCCTTTTCGAGGTCATGCCGAATATGGACACGGTTCCAGTCGTCGGCATAGCCCGCCTTCATCAGAAAGGCTTTGAGGCTGAGTTCGATCGCGATGGCCAGCGAATGTGCAGCACTCGCCGGAGCGATCCCGACGCTTGCCGACGCGCCACGGGCAAAGCCCGTGGCATTCTCCATGAAAATGTCGATCAGCGCCGGATCGACGTCCCCGGCGAAACGCCGCGCAGCGTCATCAAGCGTGGCGGCCGATAGCCCGATCAGCCAGCGCGATCCTCCGATATTGCGCAGATGGCGCAAATGCGCCGCACCGGGTTCATCAATGTCGGTGCAGGCCGACCAGCGCAGCAGCAACGCCGCCTTCCAGCAGCGACCATGGCGCTGTCGGAACGCAAGCAAAGCGCGCAGTTCCTCATCATGCAAATCGCGCATCATCATCTCCCTTCTTCGTGGCAAAGCGGCACCCGGTGCAGCGTGAGCGACGCGGATGGCTGGTGGACTCTGAAATGCACGCCCGCTGCCGACACGGCCGACGGGTTCCACTGCTATTCAGCGACACCCAAAAGGGCCTCAGCGCCCTCCCCTCTTGCCTGCGGGAATTTCGAGAAGACGACCGTGAGCGGAGCGGAAAAGGGGCCGCCGGGAAACCGGCGGCCACCGGCTTCAGCCCGCACCGCGACCAGCAGCTGAAGGAGGGCTTCCCAATGGGCCGCGGCGATCAACGACACGGAGTCCCCGAGCCTTGGCTTCGATGACAAGCCGCTCCGTCACGCCATTGCCCTGGAAGGCGATCACGAACCGCGGTTTAAGCGAGAGCATCTGCTCGTTGCGACGGAAGCCCGCGCGATCTCCGAGTTTGCGATCGAGACCGAACCGCACCTGCTGGATGCCGTTCTGCTCGGCCCATGACGCTGCAAGCCGTTCGATACCTTTCATATCGCCGCCGTGGACCAAATACATGTCACCAACGTGAGCGTGAACCTTGTTCAGGGTCGCTAGGAGGTTATCAGCAAAGGTCATCATGTCGGCGTCATTGGCAAACGTCAGGCGACCGCCGGCGAACACCACCGGCGTACCCTGCGCGGTGTTGGCGTTCAAAGCCCGCTCGCGGCGCGCCCGCAGGAAGGCATGGCCGTCGACGATCCCGGCGGTGACACCGAGCGAAATGCGGTTGCCGGACGATGGCACCCACGATCTCCCAGTTTCCCGGATATAGTGCGCGGCGGCGACATCGCGCATGATCTCGAAGGCACCCGCGGATTCCTCGACCTTCTTGGCGAGATCGATCTTTTCCTCCAGATTGGCCGTGCTGATTTCGGAGCCGTCCTGTTCGGCGAGGAGCAAGCGAATGTCGTCGGTCAACCGGTCGACCAGCCCGTGTTTCTTGGCGGCGGCGCGGTGGAATAGGTTCACCAGCCCCCAGCCCAGATCTTCGATGTCACGCTCGATCGACGTGTTGCTCATCGTCGTGAAGAGATCGCTCCAGATTGCGGTGACGGTCTGCTCCAGCGCCTCGGTTGGTGGCGGCGCCATGCCACTGAGGTCTTCAGCGCGGGGTTCGAGGTGCCCTAGCTCCAGTGCCGCGAGTGCGGCTGCAAGCGATGTGGTCATGATGGCGAGCCTTTCTGTCTTTGCCGGCGGCCTCTCCGCCGGATGCGCATCCTCCGGGCGCTCGCAAAAGAGGGGCTGGCACCGAGGCACAGCCGAGGGAAACTCGCGAACAAGGGGTGGTGCGGGCAGCCGTGGCACACGGCAACTCGGCCCGCCGTTCGCGGGTTGCTAGCGCCTCGCGGGCGCCCATATGCAGCATCCTGTGGCGGGGAGGTGTCGTCACAGACCGGTTTTCGCTTTGTCCTCAGCCTGCGCCGTCGATCCGGAACGGGGATATCTCCAATTCCGCCGCCGCGAGATGCGAGAGCACCGCCGCGTAGCTGCCGAGACGGCGCACCGTTTCCGCCGAAATTAGGATCTCGTCATCGTCCGAGGCGCTGAAACTCCGAACGGTCGTGCCGTCAAAGACCACCCGCTCCGGGCCAAACGCCCCAGAAGCGCCGTCCGCCCAGCGGGCGAAGACCAGGGCATGATCGACACAGAAAGTCTCGATCGCTTCGAACCGGCCCCAGGCAACCTCATGGTCGGCCAGGTACAGGGGAACGCTCGGATCGAGATCGTCCGGGTCGAACGCGGTGCCCTCCCAATCCGTGAAGGCGCCGTCGCTCTCGACGGCAGCGCAAAAGCCGGGAAGGAGGTCAGGGGACAGCGATCCGCCGATGCGGATCGCGACAGAAGCGCGATCGGCCATGAGAGTCTCCGTAGCTAGTGAGGGGGGTCAGCCTGCGGACTGACCACGGTGGAATGCGTCGAGCCAGCGCGCCATCGACATGCGCTGCTCGACGGGCTTGCAGGCTTGCGCCGCCTGGAACGCGACCAGCGCGAGCGGTGCATCCGCCACGATCCGATCAACTTCGCTCGGCGAGAGAAGGCCGTGCTGACGGATATAGGCGGTGATATTGCCCGGTCTCGGTGTTGCCCCACCGCGGCCGACAACGGGCTTGCGCCACAGGCCATCAATCGTGCGCAAGCGAGGTTTTGCGCGAGCCTCCATCAGAACGATGGTGCGAAGCTCATCCCTGGAGAGCGCATCAACCTCGTGCGGCCGCATAGCGGGACAGAAGAAACAGGAGGATTTGGGCGGTACAGGCAGGCCCGCACGCTCAATGCGTGCAATGCAATCCGCCCGGGTCCAGCCCAGTTCGCGAAGGGGATAACGATAGTCATAGCGAGGGTCGGCATATCCCTCGGCATGCGCGTAGCGACGCTGATCGGCACTGGAACAGTCATAGCCGATCAGTTTGACAACACGTCCGCCTTCTCCCCAGCACCGTATCGCGGGCGCCCATTGCGCCGTCCATTTGTCCTGCGGCGCCACCTTCCATTTGAGAGAGCATTAGGTCTGGATAGGTCTGTCCTCTTTGCCCCGCAAAGCCGGCATTCCCACCACTTCCAATCCCCCTCCCCTTCCAAGACGCCCGGTTAAGTCGGAACCGCCTTCAGTCAGGGGAGGGATCGTGCGGTTCAGCGCTGGTGCGGATTGGGATGGGGCGGCGAATCCGATCGAGTTCCTGCACGAGTTGCGCGTTGCGAAGTTCGAGCCGTTCCGCGCGCTGCTCGGCTTCGAGGGCGCGCTTCAGCAGGCTGGCGTTATGTGTCGCAAGTGCGACGTTGCAGCCTTCTGCATCACGAAGAGCCGTGCGTGTGCGATCCGTCTCACCTGCGATCCTTTCTGTGTCTTTAGCACGCTGCGCCTGAAGTTTCCGTAGAGCGTCAAGAACGCCGGCATGGTGGGTATAGATGATATTGCGGCCGACCCCAGCAGCTCGTGCGAGGGCGGCGACCGTCGGCGCAGTGGATGGGTCATTGGCGAAGGCGCCAAGAGCTTCGCGCAGACGGGCATCGGTCTTACCCCAGCGGCGGCCTTGCGGAGTGGACAGGTCAGGTTCGGACGCCATCGGCATTTTCCTCGTCGAGCTGGTCGAGGATGCAACGCGATTCCTGGATACGGGCCTCGGCAAGCGCGCGGCTCTCGGCGTCGAGATCATCCCGCTGGGCCAGCATGGTGTTACGTTCAAGGCGCGCTTCCCAGACGTGTCTATGCCGGTTGGTCACGGCGAAGTTGGCGCAGGTCGAGCAGGTAGTTTGAGTGCGAAGCACCGGGTTCGGCTCGCGCTCGCCGCCGAGGCACGCGGAGGTTTCGCGCCGGTACAGGCAGTAGCCCCAGTCGCAGATCCCGAGGCGCATATCCGTTTCGGCCAGGATCTCGGTGATGTAGACATCGACGTCGCCCGATCGCGTGCGGCCGCGGAACGGTGATCGTTCGGAGAGCATGATCCCTGCCTTGCCGGCAACATGCGGAGCCAGGAGCAGGTCTTCGAGCGCCTTGCAGGTTTCTTCCGCCGTTTGGTCGTCGATCAGCTCGGCAAGCTCGAAGTCGGTGCCGACATAGGCTCGGTCGGTCATCGCGCGGTGAACGTGGCCGAGGTGGTGTTGCAATGCCGTCAGGCCGGTACGATCACGCCGACCGATGAACCGCGAGAACGTCTTGCGCCCCTGATAAGTGGTCAGGTGCCAGGTGCCCCCTTGGTGATCTGGCAAGGTCAGGAATGGCGCAAACCGCTCATTCAAGCGAACGTTGACCATGGGTGGCCGCAGCCGCGCAATAGGCATGGACGTCGGCAGTGGCGATCGCCCCCTTCCGAGTTGGTGAAGCCAGAGATCCTTCTCCCCGCTGAGTTCACGAAGCGGAGCTGACAAACGTTCGAGTATGTGAATCGCCCGCTGAACCGGCTCAGGTGCGAGCCATCGGTGGACATTGCCGTGCTCCGTCAGCGACGTCTTCGTGATCGTACCGACCAGATAAACGTGCTCCTCTTCGTTGTCGTCGGCCGCGTGGCGTTCGATACAGCCCTCTTCGAGCCTCAGGATCTCTGAAGCTCTCGCGCCAACAAGGTAGGCAATGACAACGAAGCAGGCATCGCCAAGCCGGTCGAGCATGAACGCCAGGCGGCGCAGCGGCCATTCGGGATGTGCATACCGAAGCGCGCAGGGACAGGGTTCGTCCAGCATGGCACGTTTAATATGCCAGTGAAGACTCCGACCCTGGTGGTGCGGTCGGAGGCGTGCATAGAGATTTTCGAGATGGTCGCGAAGTGCGAGTATCTGGTCCGCCGCTTCGCCGAGCAGCTCGATCGCCCCGCTCACCAGTGGCACGGCGATCTCGTCGGGGGTGTAAGGATGGCCACCATAAGGTTTCCAATGGCGCTTCCCCACTGAAGCGGCGCGGGGCGGCGGCACAGGCGGTGCGTCATCGAGCTTTTCGCGCTGCATGTGGAAGGTGCGGATCGTGCCTAGATGACCTTCGGCAGTCCTAAGCGAAAGCAGCGCGCCGCTCCTGCCGCGACGAGCGCGAAGCATCGCAACGAACCCATCGACCGTGTCTTCATCAAGATCCTTGAAACGTCGGACATTCTCGACCGCCATCCATCGAACTAGGAAGCGGATGTTACTGAAGTGGCCTCGGATTGTGTTCTTTCGAAGTGGCATCCGACCTTCAGGTGGATCGTGCAGCAGCGAAAGTAGGAACAGTTCCGCCGCGCGGCGAAGCGGCGTCCACTGATCGTCGCTGAACCGGCTTTCATCCGGCATTTCGAAGTGCCAGTTAAACGACATCGCGGCGGACACGTCTTCGTTTCCGGGCGATGGCGGCGGGGTCGTGGCGAGCGAAGATGTCGGGACGGAGGCCATATTGCTATTCCAGATCCGGCAGCGGCGGCAGAAAGGGAATGAGCCGGTCCGCGTCTGGCATCATCTCGGGCGGGAACGCCGAAAGTAGGTCTTGCGTCAACACCTGAAGACTCGGCGCGTAGAAGAGGCCAAACCGGATTGGGTCGATACGCTCACGGGCTGATTCAAGATGCCGGATGGCCTGCACAATCCGTGCGAGATGATCTGGGTTGATCGGGACAATCAAGCCCGGACAGGTAAGGCAGCCACCCAGTTTCGGGCACACGTGGCCGGGGCGCGCGTGCCCATCGTCGGTTGGACGAAGACAGTCGTGGCCGAACAGCACCGTCACCGGCGCGCTGGTACTTGGCTCTTTATCTTGCGGGCGATCCGAGCCTGACTCGCCGCGCACCCATGTGATCATCAGCGACTGGAGTCGGCCGATCGTATCGCGTTCGAGGCGGCGAACGGCCTCCCCATCGACGTAGATATCTGTCGTAGCGACACTAACGTGGTTGAGGACCGACTTGGCCGCCATGATGTCGCCCTGCGACGCGGTATAGTGGGCGCTCGCCATGCTGCTGCGGAACAGCTTGGGCGAGAAGTCGGGAAGAAACGGCCGGCGCTTATCGGGATGAGCTTGGTTCCATAAGGCGATGGCGGCGTTCTGGCGCTCGTAGAACCGCAGCATTGCCCAACGCAACGTGGCCTGCGCGATCTGGCCGGCGTTATGCTCGCGTTCGTTGCGGCCGGTCGTCATGAGGAAGCGGTGCAGGAACAGCCGGTCGCGCTGGGACCGCTGCACATGCGGCAACAGAGGCGCCGTCATCGCAAGAAGCTTTTCTATCAGACGAGGCGCTGCATTGGGACGGCGATTGTCAAACGATCGCCGCTGCATGCGCTTCACCTTTCTGCCCGCGCGGGGTTTCGTCCATTCGACCATAATGCGATGCCGTTCGAGCGGATGGGCTACAAGGCAGTCGCGCTTGATCTGACGCAGTGGCCCGACATTGGCCGCCGTCTGAATTAGCAGCGCGATGTAGAACGCCGTCAGAGCATCGGTCGTTATATGCAGATAGCCCTCGATCGATGCGATCCGATGAGCTTTCGGCAGTCCCTTCGAATTGAAACCTAGGCGCCGCATACCATTGCCGCCCGGGGACAGACCATCGTTGGCCCGGTGGAGCCGCCATATCCATCGGTCCAATCCTTCTCCGCGCCACGAAGGTCGTGGCGGCAGCTCGGGCAGGGCTATGACGGCTTGGCCATACTGGAACTTGTCCCAGGCCGCATCGATCGCCGCATAGCAGGCTGCCAGCAGCGACCGCATCTGGGCGGGCGTTAACCGCTTCTGTGGCAGTCGCTGGCTGCCGGCAAGCGGGATGGCATTGTTCGGCACCGAGAGGTTGGGTGCGAACAGGCCCGGATTGTCCGCGATCGCGCGATTTAGGATCGGTCTGACCATACCGAGCTGGCCCGCTTGCGACTTTACGCTGCGCCTGCGTCCATTGGCGGGCTTCGCCAGCCAGGTGATGAATCGGCGTATCGTTGCCGTATCGAGGTCGGCCGCGCACCCGACCTGCGCGTCTTCACCCAGGAACCTCCCGAACACGCGCAGCGCGAACCAGCGAGAAGTACGGGTGGCGGCGCTGGATGCCACGTCATGATCGCGGAAGGCCTGGGCGATAGCTGCGCTAATGTCGTCCGGCATTCCGAACAGCGCTGGATCGAAGCGCTGGACGATCTCGCCCCATTCGTCGCGGAACTGGACGTCCGCAACATCCGCCGGATGGTCTGCCGGCACCGGATCGAGCCGCAGCGTCCGATCGAGGCGGCTCCTAGCCATCGGCGGGGATCAGCTCGCCATAGAGATAGGCAAGGCTCTCGCTCAGGTCGCGCTCGTGGAGCTCGACGCAGCGCAAATAGATCGCCGTGGTCGCGATCGAGGCGTGGCCGAGCAGCACCTGCACGACCTTGAGCGGGTTTAGATCGGGATTAGTGCGGACCTGCACCTGAAGACGGGCGAGCATTGCCATTGCAAAGGTATGGCGCAGCCAGTGCAGCGTGCCGTGAAGCCCTGAGGCCGCGAACGCTTCCGCGAACTGCGCCGTTAGGAGCGTGCGAGTCATGGCACGGCCATGTTGGTTCAGCAGGAGATTGGATGGTGCGCGGTAGCCCCGGTTGGCACGGCGGGCGCGGCGGACGATCCGGGCACGATCCTCGCCGATATACCAATGAGTATGATCCAGCAGCCGAAGCGGCGGATAAACCGTCCTTGGCCGGTCGCCTTTGGTGATATGCAGCGGCACGCCGACCAGCGGGTCGCTGGCGAGGCCGAGCGGCCAGCTATCGGGGATCTGGTCCACGGCGAGCGCGCAAAGCTCTTTGCGGCGCAGGCCCGCTCCGAGCGCCCATTGCGCAGCAAGGCGCGCTGTGGACCTGAGATGCGCAAACAGCCCGGCCAGTTCGTCGGCGCGCAGCGGCCGCGGCAGCCTTTCAGGCCGAGAGACGATCAGCGCGTTAACCTGTCGGCGCTGCAATCCGGGGCGATAAGCGCCGTTGAGCATCAGCGTCATCTTCTCAGTCAATCGGAACGGGCAATGGTCGATCAGTCCCCGATCGAGCGCCCAACCGTAGAAGCGGCAGACAGTGGAGACGCGCGCGTTGATCGTGGTCCGGGCATAAGGCCGCCCGGTATGCGAGCTAGGTTGTTCCAGCATGCGGTTGCGATAGGCGGCGATCACACGCTCGTCCGCCTCGCGCCATTCTATCCCAGATTGCTCGAGCGCGTCGAACCAGTCGTGTAGATGCTCACCGTAAGTCCGCACGGTTTCCGATGCCTGCGCGTGGCCACTGAGTTCGGCATGTTCAATGAGCCAGACGAAGGCAGGCTCGATAATCGCCATTTTGGCGTCAAACAGGATCGGGAAGCTTGCCGGGATACCCCGTTCACCGGTGCCCGCCCGCACAATGCTGACCATGGATTGCCTCCCCTCGCTCATGCGGGGCAACGATGGCGACCATGGCTTCTTTTGAGTGGTTTTGCGCAACGATTGCGACAAGCTGACGGCGGAACAAGGCCAGCGATGGATCGGGCTCACCGAGTGCCACCACTCATATAGAGCAGCATGGACCGCCGGCTTCCCGACACACGGTATCGTCAGGCGGCAGGTTCAAAAGCGCCGGGCGCTAGGGCCTCAAGAATCCTACAGTCGGCCATCGTGTTGCGACTACAAGAATCGATTAGCGTATCCAGTTCGGCTGCGAGCGCGGTCAGGTCTGCAATCTTTCGCGTAATCGCATTTCTGTGCTGTTTGGCGATCACGTCCACGGCCATGCAGGATTGTTCGCGACGATCGGCGAGCCCCATCAACTCGCGTACCTGATCAATCGAGAAGCCAAGATCGCGCGAGCGACGAATGAAGGACAAGCGCCGCAGATGCTCGCCCTCGTAGGTTCGATAGTTGCCGGCCGACCGCGCTGGTGCTGGCAGCAACCCGATCTGTTCGTAATAGCGGATCGTCTCGACCTTGGTGCCTGTCGCCAAAGCGAGCTTCCCGATCGTCAGTTTCTCAGACATTGCGCTTGACCCTCTAGCGACTAGAGGGTGCATATAGGCTGCCAGATCGATTCTATCGAGGTGGCGAACATGGCCTGCACGAGTTGCGCGTCCGACAAGACGGACACCCTCAACGACCCGAAGTGGCGGCGCGCGCTGTGGATCGCGCTCGCCATCAATGGCGGGATGTTCGCGGTCGAGATCGTCGCCGGGATCACGGGCGGTTCGAAAGCGCTCCAAGCCGACGCGCTCGACTTCTTCGGTGATGCCGCCAACTACGCGATCAGCCTTGGTGTCGCCGGGATGGCGATAGCCTGGCGCGCGCGCGCAGCGATGCTGAAGGGAGCGACGCTTGCGCTACTCGGACTTTATGTCCTGCTCGCGGCGGGTTGGGGCGCGTTCCACAGCGCTGTGCCTCATGCCGAGGTTATGGGTGTCGTAGGGGTCACGGCGCTGATCGCGAATGTCGTGGTTGCGGTGATGCTGTACCGCTTCCGCAGTGGTGACGCGAACATGCGCTCGGTCTGGATCTGCTCGCGCAATGACGCGATCGGCAATATCGCCGTGGTGCTGGCCGCAGGCGGCGTCTTCGGTCTGAACAGCGCGTGGCCTGATCTTGTGGTGGCCACGTTGATGGCGTTGCTCGGTCTGTCAGGCGGCTTCCAGATCATGCGACAAGCGCGCGCCGAACTGCGATCCGGTTTCACGCCTGCTCCTTCCAATTACAGGCAGCCGTTACATGGCAATCGGTAAGCTGCTAAAGCGGATTTCAATGCACCGGCTTTCCTCCTTGTTCCTCTGTCTCATGCTCATGCTGTCGCTTGGGTTGGGATCGGTCGCGCATGCGACCGAAGGCGTGAGATGCGTCGACCCTACCGCCGCCAGCTCGCTCGAACATAGCGTCGGTGACGGGGACCAGGTGCCGGCCGATGCCGACAAGTCCTACCCGCACCACCATGGTGGTTGTCACGGCCATCATATCGGCGTGCCCTTCGAGGCCGGTCTTGTCGCATCCGTGAACGAGCTGCCGATGGCGCCCATCGCGTGGAACAACGATCCGATGGCACCGGTGCCTTCGGACCCGGCCCTGCGACCACCCCAAGCCTGACGAACGCCTAATCCGCCGGGAGCTTCCCGCGCGGCACCTCAGGTTCGTCAGGAGTTCGTCACCATGTCCCGTTTCATCGCGGCCTTATTTGCCGTGGCGTCGTGCGCGTCGATCGCGCACGCGCAATCTTCCGAGCCGGCATCAACCCGTCCCCCACTCACGCTGGCGCGCGCGCTGGCGCTCGCCGGGGCAACCGCGCCTAGCCTCGAAGCTGCCACAGCAGGGGTGCGTGCGGCCGAGGCGGGGCGTACCGTCGCCGGCTATCGCCCCAATCCGTCGATCGTCGCCGAAACCGAGAACATCGCCGGCAGCGGTCAGTATCGCGGTCTCCGCAGTGCGGAGACGACCGCCGGCTTGGCGCTCCCGATCGAGTTGGGAGGCAAAAGGTCGGCGCGGATCGCGGTCGCCGACGCGATCGGCAACCGGGCGCGCATCGGTACGGTGCTGGCAGAGGCCGATCTGCGGCTTGCCGTCACGCAGCTCTACATCCAGGCAGCATCGGCCGAGCGTCGTGTCGTCACAGCGCGCGAACAGGCCGGCATCGCCCGTGAGGCGCTGCGCGCAGCCGGGGTCCGTGTGCAGGCGGGACGTGCGTCACCGCTCGAACAGCAGCGTGCCGACGTGCTGCGCATCAACGCAGAGACGGCTGTGGAGCGTGCCCAGCGGCTTGCCGAGGTGGCGCGAGACAATCTCGCGCGCCGGACCGGCCAGCCCGTGACCGCGCCCCTGGACCTCGCATGGTATGATCGTGTCGAGGGCTTCGGACCGGTGAGGCCGATCGAACCCGCCGGTACGCTCGCCCTGGCCGCGGCCCGTGCCGACGCAACGACGGCCGAAGCACAGGTGCGGCTCGCTCGCTCTCAGCGCGTTCCCGACGTAACGCTGAGCGCCAGCGCACGACGGCTCGAGGCGACCAACGACGTTGCCGCGGTATTCGGGGTTTCCATCCCCTTCCCCGTCTTCAACAACGGCAAGGCAGCCGTGGCCCAGGCCCGCGCGCAGAGCGATCAGGCGCAGGCCCTGCGGCGTGCCGCCGAGCTGGACGTCGCGCAGGACATCGCGAACGCTCAGGCGGAGGTGGCCAATGCCGCCACGTCCGCACGCAATGCGAGCGGCCCGGTGCTGGCGTCGGCTGCCGAGGCGGCTCGCATTGCCCGGATCGGCTACCGCGAGGGCAAGTTCGGCCAGCTCGACTTGCTCGATGCCGAGCGGACCCTGTCCGAGACGCGCACCGCCGCGATCGACGCGCTCGCCACCTATCACGACGCAAAGGCACGCCTGGAACGGCTCGTTGCCGCCGCGCCCTCCCGCGAGGAAACCATTCAATGACGAAGATCATCATGCGGGCGCTGGCGCCCGTGACCCTGGCCCTCATCCTTGCCGGATGCGGTGGAGCCGGCAGCAGTGGTGAAGCCGGCGAAAAGGTCGGAGCCGAAAAGACCGAAGGTGCCGAAGCCAGCGAGGCTAAGGAAGGCCCCAAGGATGTCGTCACCCTGTCCGCGCAGCAGATCGCTGACGCCGGGATCGAGGTCACGCGGCCGACGGTCGGCGGGGTGGCGGGTGCGATCGAGCTTTCGGCGACGATCGAAGGCGATCCGCAAGGCGTGCAGGTGGTATCAGCTTCGTTGGGCGGGCGGCTCGTCTCGCTGACCCGCAATCTCGGCCAGTCCGTCGGTCGTGGCGATCCCCTTGCCATCATCGAGAGCCGCGAAGCGGCGTCCCTCAAAGCCGAAGTGGAAGCCGCTCGCGCGCGTGCTGCCCTCGCGCAGTCGAACCTTCGCCGCGAGCAGCGCCTGTTCGCCGAGCGCGTCTCGCCGGAACAGGATCTCGTCGCGGCCCGGACCGCCGCGATGGAAGCCAGCATCGCGCTTCGCCTGGCACAGCAGCAATTATCCGCGACCGGTAGCGGGGGCGGTGCGCTCAACCGCATTGCGGTGCGCTCGCCGATCGCCGGTCAGGTCGTCGCGCGCTCCGCCACGCTCGGGCAGACGGTCGCAGCCGACGCCGAGCTTTTCCGGGTCGCCAACCTTTCCAAGGTCACGGTCGCAACCTCGCTGGTGCCTAGCGATGCGGGCCGGGTGAAGCCCGGCGCGCGCGTCGAGGTGACAGCCGCGGGGCGCCGTCAGGAGGGGCGCGTCACGTTCGTGTCTCCCATTCTGGACGAAACGACGCGTTTGGTGCCGGTGATCGTCACGCTCGACAATGCCGGCAGCACATGGCGCGTCGGCGAGACGGTCAACGTCTCGATTCTGGTGCCCGCCAGTGGGGACCGCACCGTCGCCGTGCCATCCGCCGCGGTCCAGATGATCGAGGACAAGTCATTCGTCTTCGTGCGGACCCCAACCGGGTTCCGGGCAACGCCAGTAACATTGGGGCGCACCAACGGTGGTCAGGTCGTCGTGACGTCCGGGCTTACCGGCTCGGAGCGGATCGCCTCCACCAACAGCTTCACGCTTAAGGCCGAACTGGGCAAGGGCGAAGGCGGGGATGAGGACTGAGCCATGATCGGTCGCATCGTCACCCTCTCCGTCGAGAAGCGTTGGTTGGTCCTGCTTCTCACCGTCGCCGCTGCGCTGCTCGGGATCGGCGCGCTGCGCCAGCTCCCGATCGACGCCGTTCCCGACATCACCAACAACCAAGTGCAGATCAATGTCGTCGCCCCTGCTCTCTCCCCAGACCAGATCGAGAAGCAGGTGGCGTTCACGGTCGAAACCGCGCTCGCCGGCATCCCCGGCCTCGAATATACCCGTTCGCTCAGCCGCAACGGCTTCGCCCAGGTCACGGCCGTCTTCACGGAGAAGACGGATATCTACTTCGCCCGTCAGCAGGTGGCGGAGCGGCTGCGGACCGCGGAGGAAGATCTCCCCGAGGGCGTGAACCCCGAGATGGGGCCGATCGCGACCGGGCTCGGCGACATCTTCATGTGGACCGTCGAGTACCGCGAGCTGGATCAGGTTCACCATCGCAACGGCGAGCCTGGGCTGCAACGAGACGGCAGCTACATCACGCCTGAAGGCGATCACCTCGTCAGCGAAGCCGACAAGGCAACCTACCTGCGCACGGTCCAGGACTGGATCGTCACGCCCCAGCTGAAAAGCACGGAAGGACTGGCGGGGGTCGACTCCCTTGGCGGCTACACCAAGGAATACCTCGTTGTTCCCGACGTGCAGCGCATGGCCGCCATGCGGCTGACGCTGCAGGACCTCACCACGGCGCTGGAGCGCAACAACACCAGCGCCGGCGCCGGCGTCGTCAATCGCAACGGCGAAGGACTGGCCGTCCGATCCGATGGGCGCGTGCGCAATGCCGACGAGCTTGCCCGCACTGTCGTCGCCACCCGGGAGGGTGTGCCGATACTGCTCAACCAGATCGCGACCATTCGAACGGGCCAGGCACTCCGCATGGGCTCGGCGTCCGAGAACGGCCACGAAGTGGTGGTCGGGACCGCCGTCATGCGGATTGGCGAGAATAGCCGCACAGTTTCGACGGGGGTGGGCGAACGGCTGACGCAGATCGGGCGCTCGTTGCCCGTCGATGTGGTCGTGAAGCCCGTGATGAACCGGACCGAGCTGGTAAACTCCACCATATCGACGGTCGCCCGCAATCTCGCCGAAGGCGCGCTGCTGGTCATCGTCGTCCTATTCGCCCTGCTCGGCAACTTCCGCGCGGCGCTGATCGCGGCCCTTGTCATCCCCATCACAATGCTGCTCACCAGCATCGGCATGTTGGAAGCCGGCGTCTCGGCCAATCTGATGAGCCTCGGCGCCCTCGACTTTGGCCTGATCGTCGATGGTGCCGTCATCATCGTCGAGAATGCATTGCGGCGCCTCGCCGAAGCCCAGCATGGCCGAGACAGCGAGCTGACGCTGGAACAGCGGCTCGGGTTGGTCGCGGCTTCAGCCCGCGAGATGATCCGGCCGTCCGTCTACGGGCAGGCAATCATCATCCTCGTCTACGCGCCCTTGCTCACCTTCACCGGCGTTGAGGGCAAGATGTTCGAGCCGATGGCGCTCACTGTCATCATCGCGCTCGTGTTCGCGTTCATCCTGTCGCTGACCTTCGTGCCCGCGGCTATCGCCATCTGGCTCAGCAAGCGCGTGGAGGAGAAGGAAAGCCGGGCCATCGCATTCCTTCGGCAGCGCTACGAACCAGGACTCGATGCGGCGATGCGTCGACCCACGCTCACGGTCGGCGTTGCTATCGGCGCACTGGCGCTTGCCGGCGTCGCCTTCACCACGCTGGGCCAGGAATTTTTGCCACAGCTCGATGAGGGCAACATCCTCGTGCAGGCCGTGCGCATCCCCGGCACGTCAGTCGATCAGAGCCAGGCCATGCAGTTCCAGGTGGAGAAGGCATTGGCCAAAGCGCCGGAGGTCCGCTTCGCCTTTTCGCGTACGGGTACGTCCGAGATCGCATCTGACCCGATGCCGCCAAACGCTACGGACACCTTCGTCATCCTGAAACCGAAGGCGGAATGGCCGGAGCCTGGCCTTTCCAAGGAAGAGCTGGTGGAGCACCTTGAGAAGCGTCTCTCCACACTTCCCGGCAACGCCTACGAGATCACCCAACCGATCCAGATGCGGTTCAACGAGCTGATCGCGGGCGTGCGCGGTGACATCGCCATCAAGGTGTTCGGCGACGACTTCGGCGAGATGAATGCGACCGCAGATCGGATCGCTGGCATTCTCCGGCGCACTCAGGGTGCCGCAGACGTGCGGGTCGAGCAGACCGAAGGTCTGCCGATGCTCGACATCCGGCCTAACCGCACTGCCATGTCGCGCGTCGGCGTAACCGCCGGCGACGTGCAGGACACGGTTGCGGCCGCGATCGGCGGCCGACAGGCCGGCGTGATCTTCGAGGGGGATCGCCGCTCCCCCGTCGTGATCCGGATGGCGGAAAGCGCACGATCGGACCTTACGGCCGTCGCCCAGGTGCCGGTGCCGACTGCCGCTGGCGGCTTCGTACCGCTCTCGACCGTGGCTGATATCGCTGTTGTCGATGGTCCGAACCAGATCACCCGCGAGAACGGCAAGCGGCGTGTGGTGGTGCAGGCCAACGTGCGCGATCGCGACGTCGCTGGCGTGGTGGCTGACGCCCGGGCAGCCATCGATGCTGAAGTGAAGCTACCGGCAGGGACGTACCTCGAATGGGGTGGTCAGTTCGAGAACCTCGCATCTGCCCGTGACCGGCTCAGCATCGTCGTCCCGATCTGCTTCGTCGTCATCATTCTCCTGCTCTACGGCGCGCTCGGCTCCGTCAGGGACGCGCTGATCGTGTTCACAGGCGTTCCGCTGGCGTTGGTGGGAGGCATTCTTGCGTTGGTGCTGAGAGGCATGCCGTTCTCCATTTCCGCGGCTGTCGGCTTCATCGCGCTATCCGGCATCGCGGTTCTCAACGGGTTGGTCATGGTGTCATCCATTCACGACCTGATGCGGGACGGCATGGACCGCACGCTTGCGGCCCATCAAGGTGCGCTGGTTCGGCTCAGGCCTGTCGCGATGACCGCCCTCGTGGCCTCGCTCGGTTTCGTACCGATGGCGTTGGGGCACGGCGCAGGAGCGGAGGTGCAAAAGCCGCTGGCGACCGTCGTCATCGGAGGCCTGATCTCCGCGACACTGCTCACCTTGTTTGTGCTGCCGACGCTCTATGCCCGTTTTGGTAGCCGTGAGCTGCCAAGGCCGGCCAAGCAGGTAGGCCCCGTTGCCGAGGAGCTGCCGGCATGAGCGAAGAGAGCTTCGATCTCGACACGGCCGAGAAGCGCCGGACTCTCTGGATAGTCCTGCTGCTCAACCTAGGGTTGGCGGCAGGCTTCGGCGTGTCCGGAGTGGCGGCGGATTCAAGCGCTCTGATCGCGAACGGGCTCGACAACGCCTCCGATGGGATCGTCTATATCATCAGCTTGTTCGCGCTCTCGCGCTCACAGGCCTGGAAACGAGGGGCGGCACTGACATCGGGCGTGTTGCTGCTGCTCTTTGCCGCCGGTGTGCTCCTCGATGCCGGGCGGCGCTACTTATCCGGAAGCGAACCGCTCGGCCCCACGATGATCGGGATGGCGATCGTCGCCGCACTCGTGAACGGTCTCTGCTTGTGGCTGCTGAAGCGGTTGCGCGAGCCCGATGTGAACATGCGGGCGGCGACGACCTTCAGCCTCAACGACTTCGTGTCTAACGGCGGCATCATCCTGGCCGGCGTGATTGTCCTTTGGACTGGGCAGAACTGGCCGGACCTCGTCGTCGGCGTTGCTGTCGCCGCTATTGCGGTGAAAGGCGGCCTCGAAATCCTGCGTGATGCTCGCTCCGACGCGGATACAGAAGGAAAAGACCAATGAGCGCAGGCCACGATCACGGCGGACACGCCCACGATCACACTGCTGGGGCGAACGCCAAGATGCTGAGCTGGGCGCTGGCGCTCACGACCGCATACCTCGTCGCCGAGGTAATCGGCGCCTTTGTCTTCAACAGCCTCGCGCTTCTCTCCGACGCAGCGCACATGCTCACCGACGTGGCAGCGCTGGTGATCGCACTGCTCGCGATCCGGCTTGGGCAAAAGCCCGCCGATGACAAACGGACGTTCGGCTATAAACGGTTTGAGATTCTGGCTGCCGCCTTCAATGCGCTGCTGCTGTTCGGCGTAGCGATCTACGTGCTGGTGGAGGCGGTGCAGCGGTTCCGCCAGCCTGAGGCGGTTCAGTCGACGGGCATGATGATCGTCGCCGTGATCGGCCTCGTCGTGAACCTCATTTCGATGAAGCTGCTCACGTCCGGCAAGGACGCGAGCATGAACGTCAAGGGCGCCTACCTTGAGGTTTGGGCCGACATGATCGGCTCCGTCGGCGTGATCGCGGGTGCGCTCGCAATACGGTTCACCGGGTGGACTTGGGTCGATCCGGTTGTGGCAGTTGGGATCGGCCTATGGGTGCTGCCCCGGACGTGGGTGCTGCTTCGGGACACCACGAACGTGTTGTTGGAAGGTGTGCCGGGGGGGATCAAGCTGCCGGAACTGCGTGCGAGCATCGCCGGTGTACCCGGTGTTGCCGGCGTTCACGACCTCCATGTCTGGTCGATGGCGTCGGACGATATCAACTGCACGGCGCACGTGACGCTGGTCGATGGCGCCGGTGCCCACGCGGTCAGGAAGGCCGTTGCGGACACGCTCGATAGCCGGTTCGGGATCGAGCATTGTACGATCCAGACCGAAGCAGCGGCCGAACCTTGCGAGGACACTGGGCACCTGCGCCCGTGAGCACGCGGTGACGACAAGAAAGCGATGGCGCTGGACGGAGGAAGCGGACGCAGAGCTTCGCCAGCGGATCGCCGCGAGACAGCCATTGGCAACGATTGCCAGAGAAATGGGAAGAACGATGGATGGCGTTCGCGGCAGGGCGGCATCGCTACGGGTCGCTCTCCCGTCTCCTGCGCGGCCTTGGCGTGAAACAGTGAAGCGTGGTCCTAAACCGAAGTCGGTAAAAACTCCGCCGACCGGCAACGAATGAGGCCAGGTAGTTGAGGGCCAAACCGGCATCCCGCGTATTATTCTACGGGCGGGGGCTTAGCGGAGATGACCGATGCACCACCAGATGAGCGCAGAGATACAGGCATGCATGGACGCCTGCCACCATTGCCATGTGACCTGCCTGTCGATGACGACCCAACATTGCCTTCAGGTAGGCGGTGCGCACGCCGCGCCCGACCATATCAAGATCATGCTGGATTGCGCGCAGGTTTGCGCCACCTCGCTCGACTTCATGGCCCGCGGCTCCGACCAGCATAAGCTCGTGTGCGGCATCTGCGCTCAGATCTGCCGGGCCTGCGCGGCGAGCTGCAAAGTGCTCGACGGCATGGACGACTGCGTTGCCGCCTGCGAGCGGTGCGCCGAAGAATGCGAGAAGATGGCCGCCTGAGCGGCGAGGCGGGCGGCGTTCGGCCGCCCGCCCCTTACATCGCCGAAGCGGGCGGTTCGAGTGTCCCCAGCCATGCGACGAGCGCAAGGATCGTCACTGCGCAGCTCGCCTCAACCGCGAGGCTGCGCCGTAAGGCGCCGAGTGCGCCGCGATGATCGGTCACGGCGATCGACCGCTCGAACGCCGGCGTGAGACGAAATCGGTTGAGCGACGCGAGCGCGAGCATCACGCCGAAGAGCGCGAGCTTCGCGATCAGAAGCTGGCCGTAGACCGTAGCGGCGAGGTTCGGCAGATTGGCAAGGCCGACCAGCAACCAGGCATTGACGATCCCGGTGACGGCGATCGTGCCGACCATTATCGTGCCCACCAAGCCAAACCCGTGCAGGGCGCGGTGCGTGAGCGCCAGATGGGCGGCGTCGACGCGGCGGACCGGCCGGGCGACGAGAAGCCCAAGCCCAAGCAGCGCTCCCGCCCACGCTCCGCCGGCAAGCAGGTGGAGAATGTCGGCGCCCAGATGTACCCAGCCAATGGTGCCCTCGTCCATCGCGCCGTGCCCCGTCCAGGCAAGTGTTGCGAGCGCCACGGCCGCGGCGAACGCCACCAAGCCGAGCAACACCGGGCGACCGGCTGCCACGAGGGCCGCGATCGAGGCCACCCCAAGCGCAGCCATCCGCGCTTCCCACGCGGTGCCCGTCGCAGACCCGGAGAGGAGCATCCCGATCGCCTCCTGATCGACCGGCCAAGGCGGCGCCCCGGCCATCGCCGCGGCGAGCAGCGCGAGGGCGATCCCGGAGAAAAGGAGGGCGAGTAGGCCGCTTCCGACGAGCCAGAGGCGCAACGCAATCGCGTCGGCGAGCTCGCCGGCCTTGAGGCCATAAAGGCTGAAAGCCGACAGGCCGAACAGTCCGCTTAGCGTCACATAGAGCGCGAAGCGGACCGCGATCAGCGGCCAGTCGGTGTCCACTTTTACTTTACCGCGAACGCGAAGTTGCCAGCGACGCGGTGGGTGTCGGCCGAGACGACATGCCATGCGACGCTGTAGCGGCCCGGTGCGAGTGGTGCCTTCGGCGTGACAACGAGGGTGCGGCCATCATCAGCGACCCCGGCCGCAGCCGCGACCTTCATCGGCGGGTGCGCGCTACCGCCATGCGCGGTCATCATCAGGTCCGCGCCTGAGAACTTCGGCATCAGCTTCTCGCTGAACCGAAGCGCGAGACGTGCGGGTTTGGCAACGGTCGCGTTCGGCGCGGGTGAAGCCGACAGGAGCTTGGGGTGAGCTTGGGCAGTGCTGGCAAGCCCGAGAATGGCAAGAGCGGCGAGGAGGCTGGCGGGACGCATGAGGTACTCCGTTATGTTCTGTCCATTCTACGCGGCGCAATTGCGCACCCCTCAAGCGGCCGGGTGAGGGATGATGGGCAGCGCTGCGTAACCAGTGTTAAGGGGACGGAGTGGAAAACATGGATGATCTGGACAGAGCGTTGGCGAGGTTGGCGGGAGCACCGGTTCCGGCCGCGCTGGACGAGGTCGAAGCACGTGTTCTCGCACGCATCGGCGCCCGGCCGGTCGTGCGGCAGGCCGGGCTCGGCATCGGTGTGGTGACGGTTGCGGCATTGGCGATCGGCATGATCGGCGCCGAACTGCCCGCGACCGCGAGCCCCGCGGTGTCGCTCGCACCGCTCGGCGGAGCCTCACCGCTCGCACCCTCGACTTTGCTGATAGGCGAGCCGTGACCTCAACCAAGCGCGTACTTCTGTGTGTCGTCCTCGCCTTTCTCGCGGCGATCGGGGGCGTTTTCGTCGGGCGTGCGCTGTTGCCCCAACCCAAGCAGCCCGGTGTAGCGTTGCACGAGGTATTGCATCACAAGCTCGCGCTCGATGCCGATCAGCAGGCTAAGCTGAAGGTTCTGGAGGATCGGTTCGCGGTACAACGGCGCGCTCTCGAGCTGGAGTTGCGCGCGACCAATGCCCGGCTTGCCGAGGCGATCGAGGCCGAGCACGGCAACGGCCCACAGGTCACGGCCGCGGTCGATCAGAGCCATGCCGCAATGGGCGAGCTGCAAAAGGCCACGTTGGCCCACATTTTCGCCATGCGGCAGCTTCTACGGACCGATCAGACCTCCCAATTCGACGCTGCGGTGGTGAAGGCGCTCACCGACGGCCAGGGGTGAGCCTCGATTGGACCACACTGTCCGATGCCGAGCTGGCGACGCTCAGCATCGCCGGTCGGCAGGCTGCTTTTGCCGAAATCGTGCGGCGCTACCAACAGCCGGTGTTCCGGCTCGCGCGGGCATGCGTCGGCGAACCCGAAGAAGCGCTCGACCTCGTGCAGGAGACGTTCGTCGCCGCACACCAGGCCCTCCCGCGGTACGACGGGCAGCGCGCCATGAAGGCGTGGCTTTCGACGATCGCGATCAACAAGTGCCGTGACTGGGCGCGAAAGCGCACGGTGCGCCGGTTCTTCTCCTTTGCGACCCCTATCGATCATCGGGCCGAAGCTGTGGTGGACGATCAGGTGGCGGTCGACGACGGGGCAGCCGACCGTCAGGAGTTGGACCGGGTGACAGGTGCCATTTCGACCTTGCCGATGAACCTTAAGGAAGCGCTGGTGCTGCGCACGATTGAGGGTTTAACGCAGGCCGAAACCGCCGAGGTGTTGGGGATCAGCCAGAAGGCTGTCGAAACTCGCCTCTACCGGGCACGCTTGCGCCTCCTAGAAAAGTTGGGCGGCGCACAAGGGATGGGCGTGCGGGACGCGTAGAAGGGGTGAGACGGGCCGATAGCGGTCCCGCCCTTCGAGGAGCTTCCATGTCGCGCGTACTCGACCGCCGCCAAGTGCTGCGCGGTGCCACCTTAGCCGGAAGCGGCCTTGCGCTGTCGGCGTACATGCCGGCGTGGGCGCAGCCGGTGTCCGCGGGCATTGCCAAGCCATTGCCGACGGTCTCGGGCGACGACATCACGCTGAAGGTCGCGCATCAGATGATGATGATCGATGGGCGGCAGAGCCATGCGATCGGCATCAACGGCACCGTGCCTGCGCCGCTCATTCGCTTACGCGAGGGGCAGAATGTCCGCCTTCATGTCGTGAACGAGCTGGACGAGGAGACGTCAATCCACTGGCATGGGCTGTTGGTGCCCTTCCAGATGGACGGTGTGCCCGGCATCAACTTCCCGGGCATCCCCCCGCGCTCGACCTTCACCTACGAGTTCCCGATCATCCAGAGCGGTACCTATTGGTATCACAGTCACTCGGGGCTTCAGGAGCAGGAGGGGCATTACGGCCCTATTCTGATCGACCCCAAGAACCCCGACCCGGTGCAGTTCGATCGCGAGCACGTCATCGTGCTGTCCGACCACAGCTTCCAGCACCCACACTATCTGTTCGATCGCCTCAAGAAGGAGTCGGGCTATTTCAACCGTCAGCGCCAGACCTTGGGCGGGCTGCTGGCCGGCAAGGATCAGCCACTGAAAGAGCGGCTGATGTGGGGCAAAATGCGGATGGACCCCGCCGACGTCGCCGACGTGACCGGCTCGACCTACACCTATCTGGTCAACGGCCATGGCCCCAAGGACAATTGGACCGCGCTGTTCCGGCCGGGCGAGCGGGTGCGGCTTCGCTTCATCAACGCATCGTCCATGACAACCTTCAACGTCCGAATCCCTGGCCTGCCGATGACGATCGTCGCGGCCGATGGCTTGAACGTGCGCCCCGTTCAGATCGATGAGTTCCAGTTCGGCCCGGCCGAAACCTATGATGCGATCGTCACGCCGCCCGACATGCGCGCCTACACGCTCGTGGGCGAGAGCGTCGATCGCTCCGGCATGGCGCGCGCGACGCTTGCACCCCGCGAGGGCATGGCGGCCGAGGTCCCACCACTGCGCAAGCGCCCGCTCGCGACCATGAAGGACATGGGCATGGGCAGTCATGACATGAGCACCATGGATCACGGCTCCATGCAGGGCATGGAGAGCGGTGTGACGGGCGCGCAGGCCGGATCGATGGCGGGCATGGACCATTCCCAGATGAACCATGGCGGGGCCGGCGCTGCTGCTGGCGCCATGGCTGGGATGACCGCGCCGCAGGATCAGAGTGGCGCGATGGCCGGGATGGATCACGGGTCCGGTGCGATGCCGGGCATGACGGATGGGCAGTCGATGGCCGGCATGGACATGGGCAGCATGAACATGCGCGATTTCTCGAAGGCCCCGGGCGTGAAGAAGGGTCCGGGTGTCCAGACCATTTCGGCCATGCCCGTCGATCGCACCGGCGAGCCTGGTCAGGGACTGGAGAACGTCGGGCACCGCGTGCTGACCTATCGCGATCTGGTTGCCCTAGACCGGAATCCCGACACGCGGGCACCCGAGCGCGAGATCAAGCTCCACCTTACCGGCAACATGGAACGGTATATGTGGGGCTTCGATGGCGAGAAGCTGTCGGAAAGCCCCGATCCGATCACCCTACTGCACGGCGAGCGGGTGCGCGTCACCCTCATCAACGACACGATGATGGGGCACCCCATTCACATCCATGGTCACTTCTTTGATCTGGTGACGGGGAAAGGCGCATACGCGCCCCGGAAGCATACCGTGCTCGTCCAGCCAGGCGGCACGGTGAGCTGGGACGTGACCGGCGAGGAAGGCGATTGGGCGTTCCACTGCCACATGCTTTACCACATGCACGCAGGGATGATGCGCGTCGTGCAAGTCCGCAAGGCCGGGGAGGCAGCAGCATGAAGCGGTCGCTCCTTCTCGCCGGAATCGCCACGGCAGTCGTGGCCAACCCCGTGTCTGGGCAGAGCATGGATCATTCCATGCACAACATGCCGGGGATGACCATGCCGGGGAAGCCCGCGGCCAAGGCGACCCCCAAGCCCGCACGGAAAGCGGCAGCGAAGCCCGCGGCCAAGCGGAAGGCTCCTGTTCGGCGTGAGGCCCCCCGTCGCGCTCAGGCCCTGCCGGCTCGGGCGACCGATCCGCACGCCGGTCACGACATGAGCGGGATGCAGGGCATGAACATGGGCGGGCAGCAGGCCGCGCCCGCCCAGGACCCGCACGCCGGCCACGACATGTCCGCGATGCCCGGTATGGGCTCCCCGGCAGCAGCGGGGCAGGACCCGCATGCCGGGCATGACATGAGCGCGATGCCCGGTATGGCGACGGAGGGTAGCCAGGCAGGCGCCAAGGTCGGGACCGACCTTCCTCCCGGCAACAAGCCCGCTCCCGCGCCGTCCGGCGATCATCTCGCCGATCGCTTCTGGGGGGCGGATGCCATGGCCAGCTCGCGCGAGAACGATCTGCGGCGCGAGCATGGCGGGATGACCTACTATCAGGTGCTCTTCAATCTCGCGGAGTATCAGGCCCGCAAGGGAAGCGATGGCTACCGCTGGGATAGCGAGGCTTGGATCGGAGGCGACATCAACCGGCTCTGGCTGAAGTCGGAGGGTGAAGGCAGCTTCGGCAAGTCGCTGGAGAGCGCCGAGGTGCAGGCGCTCTATAGCCACGCCCTCGATCCCTATTGGAACCTCCAGGCCGGCGTCCGCTACGATTTCAAGCCGAACCCGTCGCGCACCTATGCGACGATCGGGATCGAGGGGCTGGCCCCCTACCAATTCGAGGTCGAGGGAGCGCTGTTCCTCTCCGACAAGGGCGACGTGCTCGCCCGCGCCGAGGGCTATTACGACCAGCGCATCACCAACTACTTCGTTCTCCAGCCCAGGGTGGAGGCCAACTTCGCGGCCCAGGACGTGCGGGAGACCGGGATCGGCTCTGGGCTTACGGACCTGGAGGCCGGTTTGCGGCTCCGCTACGAGGGCCGCCGTGAGTTCGCGCCCTATATCGGCGTGTCGTGGGAACGGCAGTTCGGCGACACCGCCCGCTTCTCGCGGGCACGGGGCGACGACACGGGCGGCTTCAGCTTCGTCGCCGGCGTGAGGACCTGGTTCTGAGCCCGCGGCTCCGCCTCCACCTTGGAGCGAGCAAGATCCACCGCTGGCTTGCTCTCCTGATCGGCGCGCAGGCGATCGTCTGGTTCACCAGCGGCCTTGTGATGAGCCTGCTCCCGATCGACACCGTGCATGGCGATCACCGGATCGAACGGAACGCCGAGCCGGCGTTGTCGAGCACACAAGGCTTCGCACCGCTGCCTACCTTGCTCGCGTCAGCCGGAGCGCCGGTCCGGCAGCTTCAGCACCGCATGCTGCTCGGGCGACCGATCGTCGAGGCACAGCTTGTGGATGGCCACATCCGTCTGCTGGACGCTCGCACGGCTGCACCACTTCCACCATTGGATGCCAGGGTGGCCAGGACGATCGCTCAGAAAGCGTATCGAGGGAGTGGTGTGCCTGCGCCCACCATCGAGCGGGTCGAACGAGCCAGCACCGAGTATCGCGGGGCGTTGCCAGCTTGGCGTGCCACGTTCGCCGACGATGACGCCACCCGCATCTATGTAGCGGCCGACACGGGACGGCTCACGTCGGTCCGGACAGGAACGTGGCGGCTGTACGACTTCTTCTGGGGCCTCCACATCATGGATTGGACCGAGCACGAGCGGTTCAACACGCCGTGGCTCAACGCCTTTGCCGCAGGCGGTCTCGTCTTCGCAGTGTCAGGCGCGATCCTTCTCTTCATGCGCTGGCCGAGACGGGCGCGCCGCAAAGCCGGGGGGCATATTTCCAGACAGGAGTCGCATGATGGATGACCGCCAAGGCAAGATGAACATGGAGATGGGCTACGGTCGCTTCGCAGCGATGGTGGCGACCTCGACCGTCGTCATGTTCGGGTTGATGTACGTGAACGTCTATGCCCTCGGGCATATCGAGTTTAGCCAGACACGGTTCTGGATGGCGTTCGTGATGGGTGCCACGATGGCGATCATCATGCTCCTCTTCATGTGGTCGATGTACAAGAACAAGCGGACGAATGCCGCGATCATCGGCGGTAGCATCGTGGTGTTCGCGCTCGCGCTTTGGCTCGTCCGCAGCCAGGAAACGGTGGACGACGTGAGCTATATGAAGGCCATGATCCCGCATCACTCGATCGCCATCATGACCAGCGAGCGCGCGCACATCAAAGACCCGGAGGTGCGGAAGATGGCGGACGGGATCATCGATGCGCAGGTCCGCGAAATTACTGAGATGAAGCGGGTGATTGCCCGGCTTGAGGCACGCCCGACGCCCGCGAACGCGCCCGACCTGCCCTCCTATCGTGACAAGCAGGTGCCCCCTCCCCCGCCTGAAACCGACGAGAGCGCCGGGGTGAATACGCTGCAGCCGATCCACTGAATTCGATCACAAGCGTGAGGGATACGGTCCGCACGCCCGTATCTCTCCTGTGGGCGGGGGCGTTTACGCAGGAGCGACACGATGAAGAAGTTGACTGTTCTGGCCCTCGCGGCCGCACTCGGCGCCGCACCGGCCATCGCCCAGATGCAGGGCATGGATCATTCGGGCATGAACCATGGTCAGATGATGCAGCCGACGCCGGCCAACCCCTATCCGCCCTCTGAAATGCAGATGCATCAGAAGATGATGTCGGCCATGGGCGCCGATGCGACCGAGACCTGGGTCCGCAAAATGGTCGAGCATCATCGCGGCGGCATCGCCATGTCGCAGATAGTGTTGCGCGAAACCAAGGACGCAAAGGTCCGCCAGATGGCGACCAAGACGATCGCCGAGCAGAACAAGGAAGTCGGCGAGCTGAACGCCTGGCTGCGGGCGCACGGCAAGGCTGCACAGTGATCGGCGACCATCTAGGAACAGATATGACCCGCACCCGCCTTCTCGCCGCTGTTGTAGCGTTCGCCATGCCGGTCGCAGCCGTGGCTGCCGGGCCGGTGCTGATGCACCGTGATCCGGGCTGCCCATGTTGCGAGAAGTGGGCGCAGCAGGTGAAGGCTCAGTTCGGTCGAGCGGTCCGCGTGGTCGACGACGCGAACCGGCCCGCGTTCATGAAGGCCCGGGGCGTACCTGCGGACTTAGCCTCGTGCCACACGGCCATCATCGACGGTATGACTTTCGAGGGTCATGTGCCGATCGCCGACATGAAGCGGGCTCTGGCAACGCACCCGAAGGGTGTGATGGGGCTCGCGGTTGCCGGGATGCCGATGGGCTCGCCGGGCATGGAGATGCCGGGCATGAAGGCCCAGCCCTACGACGTCGTTGCGTTCGGACCTGGTGGACGCAAGGTGTTCGCCCACCACTAAAAGGAGGGAGGCGCAAACGCCTCCCTCCCCGGCTTACTTCTTGGGCGTTCCGGACATGTCGTGACCGGCATGATCGCCGCCCTTCTTCATGTCCTTGCAGCAATCGCCCTTGCCGTCCTTGCAGCAATCGGCACCGTCTTTGCAGCACGCCATGTCGGCGCAGCAGGACCCGGCCGCGAAGGCTGCGGTGGGAAGGGCGAGCGCCAGCGCTGCGCCGATCAGCTTGAACTTGGTCATCAAAATCTCCGTTGATTGAATGTGTGAACCTGTTGGAGGGTCACACGGCTCGCGGAGGTGGAGTGGCGGGCGGTATCAGCCACCCGCTCATGACATTAGCCGGCGATGGCCAGGCGGCGATTGGGAGTGAGGATAACGGCTCGACCCTCGCCAGGGCTTCCCCGGGGACGGCGATGCAGGGCGTCGCGCAGGCCGCTTGCGGCGCCTTTTTGTCCGGGGCCGAAGGGTTCTTCTCCTCGCACCCGGCCATTGCCGACGCGATCGGAGCGGCTTGAGCTCTGGCTTCGCAGATAGGCCCCAGCCGGATAAGCAGCATCATCGCAAGCACGGCCAGGACGGCCGTGCGAAAGACGCTGATAAAAGGACGAGACCCGGACTTCACGCCCACTACCGGCAGCCTTTTGGACCTGAAGTCAACGGCTCAGTGCGGCATCGAGAGCGCAGCCGGGGCGATCACCATCCATAGCGCCATGGCGACCATCATCACGTTCTCGGTCAGCGAGAGGAAGCCGAGAGGTACGTTGCTATCTCCGCCCACGCAGGCGCACTTGAGTTCGCGCTTGTCGACATAGACCGCCTTGATGACGGATATCGCACCGATCGTCCCGATGACGAGCGCGATCGGCACCGACAGCCAGGTGAGCACACCAGCGGCCATCAGCACGCCCGCGACACCTTCCGCGTAGGGATAGACGTAGGAATAGGGCACCCAGCGCTTGGCGAGCAGATCGTAGTTGAGGAACATGCTCGAGAAGCTCTCGACGTTCTGGAGCTTCAGCAGGGCGAGCACGCACATCGAGAAGGCGATGAACCATTCCCCAGCGCGGACCGTGAACGGCGAGCCGAAGGCAGCGTAGCTGGCCGCGAGCGCCATCAGCGCGGTTATGGCGAACACCGCGACTACGGGCCGGTATGTGACGGCCTTGGGATCGCGCACCGCCTTGCCGAAGAAGCGGCGCAGATCGTCATAGCCTCCCACCCGCTCGCCCCTGATAAAGGTTTGGGGCGTGGTCTTCACGCCGTGCTCCGCCTTGAACGCGTCGGTTTCCTCGCGCGTGCGCAGCCAATGATCCTCGATCTCGTAACCTTGCCGACGCAGCAGATCCTTGGCCTTCACGCCATAGGGGCAGGTGTGCGCAGGCATCACCATACGATAGATCGTCGCTTTCTTGGGCGCCGCGGTCGCCATCTCACTTCTCCGTCCTGTTCGCGGAGCCTATATAGGGTCCGTACTATAGTACGGAGTCAAGGCATGGCGGCGCTGACAATTACGGGTTTCGCGCGTGAAGGGAACGTCGGTGTCGAGACCGTGCGCTACTATCAGCGCCGGGGTTTGCTCGATACGCCAGACCGGCCGCAAGGCTCCGGCGCGAGCGGCAGTATTCGCCGCTACGGAATCGATGACGTGCGCCGCCTCCGGTTTATCCGATCGGCGCAGGCAGCCGGGTTCACGTTGGAGCAGATCGGCGAACTGCTAGCGCTCGACGCAACCGACGATCGCGCCCGCGCACGCGAGCTTGCCAATGAGCGGATTGAGGCGCTGGACGCCAAGATCCAGGAGCTTGAGCGGGTGCGCGCCTCCCTTCGCCATCTCGCGAGAGAGTGCGGAAGCGGCTCGGCGGGACCGTGTCCAATCCTTCAAGCGTTCGATCACGCTTGAGCGTCAGGCGCGCGCGATAGCGATGCTCGACAGGTCGGTAGCCACCTCGACCGGCACGCCGGCCTGCTTTCGCTCCGAATAGCGGTCGACGAGTTGGGCCGCATGGGGCCGCAGAAGGATCGTGAAGCGCACCAGCTCCTCCATCACATCGACGATGCGATCATAATAGCTGGACGGCTTCATGCGGCCAGCATCGTCGAACTCCTTAAAGGCCATCGCCACCGAAGATTGGTTCGGAATCGTGACCATCCGCATCCAGCGGCCGAGCAGGCGCAGCGTGTTGACCGCGTTGAACGATTGCGATCCGCCCGATACTTGCATGACGGCCAACGTGCGCCCCTGCGTTGGGCGCATGCCCTTCATCTCGAGAGGCAGATGATCGATCTGCGCTTTCATGATGCCGGTAATCTGGCCGTGCCGCTCAGGGCTGCACCAGACCTGTCCCTCCGACCACATCGACAACTCGCGCAACTCGTGAACAGCCGGGTGATCGTCGCCCGCTACTTGGTCGGGCAGCGGCAGCGTAGAGGGATCGAAGATGCGCGTTTCAGCACCAAACAGGCGCAGCAGGCGAGCAGCTTCCTCGACGGCAAGCCGGGAAAAGGAGCGCTCGCGTAGCGACCCATAGAGTAGCAGGATGCGTGGGGCAGGCTCGGTTGGCCCAAGAGCCTCAGCAGAGCGAGGGCGGATAAATGCAGGGTCGAGCGCAGGCAGAATGTCGGGATCGGTAAGTGTGCGAAGCGGCATCAGAGAGCTTTCACGAGGTAAGTAGCCGAGGCGGGGCAGAGCAAGGTGAACTCACGCGTGGCGGCAATGGCCGAGGGTGCGGCATGCCGATCGGCAGCCGCATAGCCGAGCGCGGGGAAGAACACGGCCGCGGTCGTGGTCAGCAGATGCAATCGCTCCACGCCCAGTCCGCGCGCTTCTTGTTCCAGCGCCGCGACCAGCGTTCGGCCGATGCCGGCGCCTCGACGACCGGGGACGACGAGAATGGAGCGGAGCAGGCGGTCGGCTCCCTCGCCTTCGAGACCGCCATAACCGACGAGGCTATCCGCATCGAACCGGAAGAAGACGCGGTCAGTCTCCGCGAGATCGGCACTGGGCAGGCTTGCGGCATTGAGGAGCCATGCCAATCCCGTCAGCTTGTTCGGATCGAGGCGTGTGGCGATCAGCGCGGTCACGCAGCACGCGGCCCGAGCAGGATCACACAGGTTCCAATCAGGCACAGGGCAGCGCCGCCGACATCCCAGCGATCGGGACGGATGCCCTCCACGCTCCACAGCCAAAGCAGGGAGGCGCAGATGTAGATGCCGCCATAAGCGGCATAGGCCCGCCCCGCTGCATCACTGTCGACGCGGGTCAGAAGCCAGGCGAACAGGATCAGGCACGCAATGCCGGGGACCAACCAGAGGGGCGCCTTGCCCATCCGGAGCCACGCCCAAAACGCGAAGCATCCGGCGATTTCCGCAAGCGCCGCGCCGACGTAGATCAGGGCTGTCATCCGAGGGTGATCCTCAATGCCAAGGCGCCAAGGGTAATGAGCAGTACCGGTACGGTCAGCGTGACGCCGACGCGGAAATAATAGCCCCATCCGATCCGCACGCCCTTCTGACCGAGAACGTGAAGCCACAGCAACGTCGCGAGAGACCCGATCGGCGTCAGCTTCGGGCCAAGGTCGCAACCGATTACGTTGGCGTAGATCATTGCTTCCTTGACCGCGCCGGTCGCGTGCGCCGCGTCGATCGACAGCGCCCCGACCAGCACGGTCGGCATGTTGTTCATCACCGACGAGAGGATGGCCGCGATGATGCCCGTTCCGAAGGCCGCACCCCACACACCGCCTTCTGCCGTACGATCGAGCAGCGCGGCGAGGTGATCGGTCAGGCCGGCGTTCCGCAGGCTGTAGACGACGAGGTACATGCCGAGCGAGAAGATCACGACCTGCCATGGCGCGCCTCGCAGTACCTTCCGTGTCTCGATTACACGGCCGCGCCCCGCGATCACCAGCAGCAGGATCGCGCCGGCAGCGGCAACTGCGCTTACCGGCACGCCGAGGGGCTCGAGCAGGAAGAAGCCGGCAAGCAGGAGCGCCAGGACAACCCACCCGGCGCGGAAGGTTGCGGCATCACGAATAGCCTCATGGGGCGCGCGCAGCGCTCCGACATCATAGGCTTGTGGAATGTCACGGCGGAAGAACATCATCAGTGCGCCCAGCGTGGCCGCGATCGACACCAGATCGACCGGCACCATCACGGAGGCATATTCACCGAAGCCGACTTTGAAGAAGTCAGCCGACACGATGTTGACGAGATTGGAGACGACCAGCGGCAAACTTGCTGTGTCGGCGATAAAGCCGGCCGCCATGACGAACGCCAGCGTCGCCTTGTCCTTGAAGCCCAGCGCGCGCAGCATGGCGATGACGATCGGCGTCAGGATCAGCGCCGCGCCGTCGTTGGCGAACAGGGCAGACACCGCCGCGCCCAGCAGGACGATCAGGACGAACAGCCGGCGACCGTGCCCCCTGCCCCAGCGCGCAACGTGCAACGCCGCCCATTCGAAGAACCCGGCCTCATCGAGCAGTAGGCTTATGACGATGATCGCGACGAATGCGGCGGTCGCGTTCCAGACGATACCCCACACCACCGGCACGTCAGATAGCGTAACGACGCCCGCGAGCAGCGCTACGACGGCTCCGCCCATTGCACTCCATCCGATGCCGAGGCCTTTGGGTTGCCAGATGACGAGCGCGATCGTGGCAACGAAGATCAGGACAGCAAGGAGCATCAGGCGACGCGCTGACCCAACGCGTCAACGACTTGCTGGCCGTCTTCCTTCGCGAACGCGCCAAGCTGATCGCTTGGGAGCAGATCAAGGACGGCCTCGGATGGCCGGGACAGCTTCACGCCAAGTGGCGAGACGACCAGCGGCCGGTTGATGAGGATTGGGTGTGCCATCATTGCGTCAACCAGCGCGTCATCGGACAGCGACGTGTCGTCCAAGCCCAAGTCCGCATAGGGCGTCCCTTTCTCGCGCAGTAAATCGCGCGGCGTCAGGCCAGCGCGATCCATCAGCTCGACCAGCAGGGCGCGCGAGGGCGGCGTCTTCAGATATTCCACCACATGCGGTTCGATGCCGGCATTGCGGATCATGGCGAGAGCGTTGCGGGACGTGCCGCACTCGGGATTGTGATAGATGACGATATCGATGCTCATGGGGCGTCCTTTCGGCAGCAGGGGGCGAGTTCGGCGACAAGCGGCGCGCACAGCTCGGCATTGCCGGCGCAGCAGTCCTTGACTAGGAACAGGGTGAGCGCGCGCAGGCCGTCCAGATCAGCGCTGTAGATGATCGAGCGGCTGCGTCGTTCGTATCGAACGAGACCGGCACGCGCGAGTATGCCCAGGTGTGCGGACATGGTGTTCTGCGGCACGTCGAGCTGACGGGCGATGTCACCCGCTGCCATACCGTCCGGCTCGTGACGCACCAACAAGCGGAACACATCAAGGCGCGTCGACTGCGCGAGCGCGCTCAAAGCAGAAATGGCCGAATCATTTTCCATATATCCAGCATAACGGATACATAATCGAGCGCCATATCCGTTAGTGTTTTCGCATCGGCCGGCAGGACGTTGAAAGCCCGCCTTAGGGATCGCTGGTCGCTGATCGTAACTCTCAATCTCGAGTTACGAAAGGACAGGCCGGGCGCCGCCAGCTTTTCGGATTAGCGCTACGCCCGGCCTGTCCTTTCGTAACGGCAAGCTAACAATACGATGGCATAGCCTAGACCTAACGAGCACGACCCCCGCCCAAATGCCTTGGAGGGCAGGGTAGCGTTGGTCAGCATGTTGGTGCCCAAGCTATCATAGGGCGGCCAATGCTTGAAATTTCGCGGTTCATAGCGGACGATGTCGGACGCAACATCGTGACGATCCATCCAACGACGAAAGACCGGGATGAAGGCGTAGGTATCGGTCTTCTCGGAACCGGTATCGGCGAACAACACCATATCGATCGGCTCGCCTCGTTCGACGAGCTCGACGATCATGGCGGTGGAATCGACCCCCGCGCCCCAAGCCGCGATCACTGGCGCGCGCTCAACCATCGGTCGGATCCTTTGGGACGATGGCCGGGTTGATAAGCCGGTATGCGCGCGTCCTGAGCTTTGTAATCCGGCACACGGCGCCGGTTATGGGATCGCGAAATAGCGGGGCCTTGCCCTTCGGATTGGCAATGACCGTGAAGCGGTTGCGATCCTCGCCGTCATTGAAACGAATGGGTTCGTCGAAGACGATGGTCTGTCCCGGCTTCGGGACCGGCTTCGCGCGTTCTAGGGTCCGGACTCATTAGAGCCACCATATGACGAAGGCGGCGATGGCGATGGTTGCCATGAAGGTCTTGATGTTGCGGTCAAACCTGGTGGCTACGCGGCGCC
>NZ_LMJY01000006.1 GCF_001421325.1 Novosphingobium sp. Leaf2
CGTGGTGAAACGCCCTCTAAAACCACAAACCGAGTCGGTCAACTCCCCAATGAAAGAAAAATGACACCACTCAATCATACCATCCACAGCGCACGCCAAACCTGACGCGTCGGCAAGGTTTATCCCGCCGCCTTCAGGCGACCTTGCTCTGTCGGGCACACAACGATGTCGGACCCATACAATCTGCCTGTGCCGCGCTGCACGCGCTTGGCTTCGTACAAAGCCACATCCGCCCGATGCAGCCACTCGGACGAACTGCTGGTTACACTATCGAGCAGCGCAGCACCAACGGTGACCGAGACAGTGCGTCGTATGCCGTCCTTCTCCACATTATCGCGTAACGATGCCAGCACCGCTCCGACAACCGTTTCCACATCGCCGCAATCGCGGGGCCGGGTAAGCAGAACGACAAATTCATCCCCGCCCAGCCTTGCCACGACACTCTTGGGAGGCACTACCCCACGCAGGGTCTGCGCCATCCCGCGCAAAACGTCGTCTCCGGTCGCATGGCCGAAGGTGTCGTTGACGCCCTTGAACCCATCGAGATCGAGAAGCAGCAGGCAGGCCGGATCGTTGGCGGCCCGCGCCCGTTCTAGGGCATCGTTCAGGTGCTTGTTGAGGCATGAGCGGTTCGCAAGGCCGGTTAGCGCATCGGTGTCGGCATCGCGGCGCAGCGACTGTTCGCGCGCATGGCGCTCCGTCACGTCCTGAAACACGCCGATGATCGCTACGACGCGCCCGTCCACGACTTGCGCTTCGCCCATGCTGCGGACGCGCCTTTCCCGGCCATCGACGGTGAAAAAATCGCTCTCGAAATCGAACGGCTCGCCATGAGTGGCGCACCGTTTCAACAGTCTGTCGATCTCTGCCCGATCGTCGGCCCGGTAGAATTTCAACGCTTCATCCAGCGAAGGCATCTGCCCATGCGGCAACCCATGAATCACGTAGACCTGTTCCGACCAATACAAACGCTGATCGTTGAGATCGAGCCGCCATGACCCGATTCCCGCCATGCGTTCGGCCTGCCGCAGTTGCAGGTGCTGGCGCTCAAGCATCGCGACATGCGTTCGCGCCGACCGCGACAAACCCACCGCCGCCGCCTCTGCAGCGCGCGCGCCGATCAGCGCGCTTACCAAGTTGGCAAGGTCTTTCAGCGACCGGATTTCGCGTTCGGAAAAGGACCGGGGCTTGGTATCGATCACGCACAACGTGCCGATGCCTGGCAAATCTTCGGCAAATCCGTCTGCGGCGGGGCGTAGCGGCACCCCGGCGTAAAACCGGATGCCCGGTTCACCGGTAACGAGCGGGTTATCGACAAATCGCGAATCCCGCGTTGCATCTTCCACGATCATCGCATCGTTTAGATCGATGGCGTGACTGCAAAAGGCGTGTTCGCGCTCGGTTTCCGAAACCGAAAGGCCGCACTTGGCCTTAAACCACTGTCGATGATCATCGACGAGGGAGACCAGCGCAATCGGCACGTCCAGCAGGCGTTGAGCGAGCGCCACGATGGTGTCGAACTCCGGCTCGGGCGGCGTATCGAGGATACCGAACGCTTTCAGCTTCTCGACTCGCTCGCTTTCCCGAACGTGTTCTGGACGACTGAGGTTTGCCATGAATTCCCTTATGACGTCTTTGAGGTTAATTTCACGCTACGAACGCAGGTGAAAATTCTGAACCAGGCTCACCCCTTATCTCGCCCATGCACCACCGCCCCGCCTCCATGCGGGTTGCACTTTGACTGCAGGCGGGTATAGGCGCGGCGAAAAATGCGCGCGCGGGTTTTCGCGCGTATGTTTTTTTTACGATCAAGGCTGCCAGCCGGCCCGGCAATGATGCGCATCTTGCCGCCTTGACCGCAGCCGGTTTCGGCGCGGTCACATCGACATGATGATTATCGAGGATTGAAAGTTGATGAGCGACCCCAAGGCACCCGCCGCAGACCTGGCGCCCAACACCGTTCTGGAGCCTACCGCTGCGCTAACCGTCGAGGAAGTGCTGTCGGTACGGCACTGGAACGAGCACCTGTTCAGCTTCAAGATCACCCGCCCGGCCTCGTTCCGCTTCCGGTCCGGCGAGTTTGTGATGATCGGGCTGATGGGCGACAATGGGCGCCCCTTGCTGCGGGCCTACTCGGTGGCCAGCCCTGCATGGGACGAGACGCTCGAATTTCTGTCGATCAAGGTGGCCGATGGCCCACTCACCTCGCGGCTCCAAAAGATCCAGCCGGGCGATCACATATTCCTGGGCCGCAAGCCCACCGGCACGCTGGTGGCCGATGCGCTGACGCCGGGCAAGCGGCTGTTCCTGTTCGGCTCGGGCACCGGGCTCGCGCCATTCCTGTCCTTGATCCGCGATCCCGACATTTATGAGCGGTTCGAGCAGGTGGTGGTCGTCCATTCGGTGCGCACCGTCGTTGACTTGGCATTCCGCGAGGAACTGGAAAGCAGGCTGGCGGACGATCCGTTGGTGGACGAGCAGGCCCGGACCCAGCTGCATTACGTGCCGACCGTTACGCGTGAGCCATTCCACACCACCGGCCGCATCAACGCGCTGATTGAAAACGGGCGGCTGTTCCAGGATCTGTCCGGGGATGCCCGGCTTGATCCGCAAACCGACCGGGTCATGCTGTGCGGCTCGATGGCGATGAACAAGGACATTGCCGCAATGCTGGAAGGCATGGGCTTTGAGGAAGGTTCGAACAACAAGCCGGCGGACTTCGTGATCGAGCGCGCTTTCGTCGGCTGACCGGCATCGCAAACCGCCTGCAAACGGCCTGCCCTCACGGGTGGGCCGTTTTCGTATGCGCTGGGCCGATACGCCATTCCTTGCCAACTCCGCAGCCCGGATGGGAACGCCCGCCAGGACTGCGAGTTAGCGGGTGCAGCATCATCCAGGAGTTTCGCGAATGTCGCAGGGGTCAGCCAGCTTTTCTTTCGCCAAGCCCGAGCGCTTGATGCACGAGCTGGGCGCGGAATTTACAGGCGACGGCACGCATTTCGGAATATTTTCGGAGCATGCTGAAGCCATGGAGCTTTGCCTGTTTTCCGAGGATGGCGCGCAGGAGATCGCCCGACTGGGGATGCCATCGCGCGAAGGCTCGATCTTCTCCGGCTACATCCCCGGCGTCAGACCGGGGCAATTGTACGGGTATCGCGCCCACGGACCGTACGATCCTGCAAACGGCCACCGCTTCAACCCGAACAAGCTGCTGCTCGATCCCTACGCGCGCGAAGTGTCCGGCACGCTGACATGGGACGATGCCTTGTGGGGCTACGACCTGCAAACCGGCGACGATACGACATTTGACGACCGCGATTCCGCGCCTTTCATGGTCAAGAGCGTGGTGCAGGACCCGGATTTCGACTGGGAGGGCGACAAGTCGCTGTCACGCCCCTGGACGCAAACAGTGATCTACGAGGCGCACGTGCGCGGCCTCACCATGCTGCACCCCGATGTTCCCGAACATCTGCGCGGCACCTATGCCGGCATGGCGAGTGAGCCGATCATCGCCCATTTGCACAAACTTGGTATTACCGCGATCGAACTTTTGCCCTGCCAGTTCTTCCTCGATGACCGGATGTTGCTGGACAAGGGATTGTCGAACTTCTGGGGCTATCAGACGCTGGGCTTCTTCGCGCCGGAGCCGCGCTTTCTGGAAGGCGGCGAACGCGCGCCGCGCGCGATCCGCCAGTTCAAGGACATGGTGAAGCGGTTCCACAAGGCCGGGATCGAAGTGATCATGGACGTGGTCTACAATCACACCGCCGAGGGTTCCGAAAAAGGGCCGACCCTTTCGTTTCGCGGACTCGACAACGCCAGCTACTACATGCTGTCGCCCGAAAATCCGCGTCACAGCTTCGATACCACCGGCACCGGCAACACGCTGGCCGTCGCCCACCCGATAGTGCTGCGCATGGTGCTCGATTCGCTGCGCTACTGGGTGCAGGTGATGCACGTCGACGGCTTCCGCTTCGATCTGGCATCCACGCTTGGGCGGGAAGGCGACGGCTTCGACCGCGAGGGCGGCTTCTTCGATGCCATCCGGCAGGACCCGATCCTGGCTGGCGTCAAGCTGATCGCAGAGCCGTGGGACGTGGGCATGGGCGGCTATCAGGTCGGCGGCTTCCCCTACCCTTTCCGCGAATGGAACGACAAGTTCCGCGATGATGTGCGCGCGTTCTGGCGCGGCGACGAGGGGCTGGTGGGAGACATCTCGCAGCGCCTGATCGGCTCGCCGGTGCAGTTCAACCATTCCGATCGCGGCGCCAATACCTCGATCAACTTTCTGGCCGCGCACGACGGCTTCACGTTGATGGACACGGTTTCATACAATGAGCGCCACAATGAGGCGAACGGCGAAGGCGGCGCCGACGGGCATGACAACAACCTATCCGACGACATGGGCTTCGAAGGCGTAACGGACGACGAAGCCATAAACGCCGCGCGTGCCCGTCGCCGCCGCGCCATGGTGGCCACGCTGATGATCAGCCAGGGCGTGCCGATGATGCTGTCCGGTGATGAGATTGGCAACAGCCAGCAGGGCAACAACAACGTCTATTGCCAGGATAACGAACTGGGCTGGATCGACTGGCCGGGTCGCGACGATGCGTTTGCGGACTTCTGCAGCCGGATAATCGCGCTGCGCCATGAATACCCGGTGCTGGCGCAGGAGAACTTCCTGCACGGCGACACCGGCGAAAACGAGCGCACCGAGATCGCCTGGTTCCAGCCCGACGGACGACCGATGGACGAGGAATTGTGGAACCAGGCCTCTCTGCGGGTTCTGGGCATGCTGATGGACTATTCCACGCGCGAAGCTTTCCTTGAGGGCGGACGGCCCTTGTTCGTGGTGGTCAATGCCGGAGACGGTCTGGAATTCACGTTGCCTCAGGGCGAATGGGTCCGCATCCTCGACACCGCGCGTGACGATCCGTTTACCGAAGAGGCCATTGCCGAAGAGGCTGCGGCGATATCGCCGGCCGGCGTCTGCCTGTTTCGTCCGGCCTGATCGTGAGCGACGTGCGATGGGGCGCCCACCCCGCCGGGGATGGAATGTGGCAATTCGGCTTATGGGCGCCGGACGTCAAGAGCGCCCAGGTCGAACTTGATGGCACGCGACTTTCGGCACGCTCGGCGCCGGACGGATGGTGGCACCTGTCCGCTCCCGCGCACGCCGGGCAACACTACATGTGGGTGCTGGATGGCGCCGCTTACCCAGACCCTGCCGCGCGAGCGCAGGCCGGCGACGTGCATGCCGCCTCGGTCCTCGTTGATCCCGCGTACAACTGGCAAGCACAATGGCGCGGGCGGTCGATCCCCGAGGCAGTGATCTACGAACTGCATGTCGGCACGTTCACCGCCCAAGGCACCTTTGCCGCCGCGGCTGAGGAGTTGCCCCGCCTGCGCGAGCTTGGCGTCACCATGATCGAATTGATGCCGTTAGCCCAGTTCGAGGGTGATCGCGGTTGGGGTTATGACGGGGTGCTGCCCTATGCCCCCCATCCGGCATACGGCTCGCCAGACGACATGCGCGCGTTCATCGATGCGGCGCATGCCCACGGCATTGGGGTTCTGCTAGACGTGGTCTACAACCACTTCGGACCCTCCGGCAATTATCTGGGTGCATGGTGCCCTTCGTTCTTCCACCCCGAACGCGCCTCACCCTGGGGCGCCGGAATCGCATTCGAAACCCCCGCCGCGCGCGCCTATTTCATCGCCAACGCCCAGCACTGGCTGGAGGAATACCAACTCGACGGTCTGCGTCTGGATGCGGTCCATGCCATAGAGGATCATTCCCCCACCCACTTTCTGGATGAACTGGGCAAGCAGATTCGCGCCCGTGCTTATGATCGCCCGATCCATCTGGTGACCGAGGACGAACGCAACCTTACCCGCTATTTTACCCCGCAAGCGCCGTACGACGCCACCTGGAACGATGACTGGCACCACGCCGTCCATTGCCTGCTGACCGGTGAGGACGAGAGCTACTACGCGCCATTCGCACACGACCCCGTGGGTGATATCGCCACGGCCCTGGCCGATGGGTACGTCGAGCAAGGGCAGCCCCGAGTGAACGGCGACGCGCATCCGCGCGGAGAGCCGTCTGCCCAGCTGCCTGGCACCGCCTTCGTCAATTTCCTCGGCAACCACGATCAGGTGGGCAATCGTGCGCGCGGCGAGCGCCTGCATCAGCTTGTGGATGATGGCCATGCCTACCGCGTCATGACCGCGCTGACGCTGCTCGCCCCGTTCACGCCGATGCTGTTCATGGGCGACGAATTTCTCACCAGCGCCCCCTTCCAGTTCTTCGTCGATTTTACCGGCGACCTGGCCGAAGCGGTGCGCAAAGGGCGCGCGCAGGAATTTGCCCGCTTCAGCAGCTTCGGCGGCGCCGTGCCCGATCCCGTAAGTGCGCGCACGTTCCGCGATTCCAAGATCGGCAGACCCGAAACGCAGGCTCAGCGCGACCACCTGGAGTTCGTCACGCACCTGCTGACGCTGCGGGCGCGGCATGTAACGCCGTTGCTGGCGCGCGTGCCTAGCCCCGAAGCCACCGTCGATCGCCGGGATGACCTGATCGACGTGTGCTGGTCCTTCGCGCCCGGCACCATTCACATGCGCGGCGCATTCGGGCCGAACGCGGCGTTTGTGCCCCATCCCGACCCTGCCCTGCTGCTTACCGACGGGTCGAGCCCCTTCGCGCTGTCAGCCACCTTTTCGCCGGAGTGATTGCGATGCCAAACCCCGACACCGCGCCCGCCCCCGTCGCGACTTACCGCCTGCAACTGCGCGGCGGCATGGACCTGGACGGCGCGCGCGCGCTGCTGCCGTGGCTGACAGAGTTGGGCATCAGCCACCTCTACCTTGCGCCACCGTTCCGCGCCGCCAGCGGGTCCACTCACGGCTACGACGTGATCGACCCCACCTGTATCGACCCGGCGCTGGGGGGGCAGGACGCGTTCGAACGCCTGAGCGATGCCGCCCGGCAAGCGGGCGTGGGGATCGTGGTGGATATCGTGCCCAACCATATGGGCTTCACGCCGGAAAATCCGTGGCTGGCCTATGTAATGCGCGCAGGCCCGGACAGCCAGTACGCGCCTGTGTTCGACATCGATTGGTCGAAGGGACGACTGCACTTTCCCGTGCTCGATGGGTCGCCGGCTGACCTGCTGACCGCCGGTGACATCGCGATGTCCGGCATGCCGGCCGATCCTATGTTGCGGGTCTACGATCGAGATTTCCCGTTGCGCATTACAGACCTTGCCAAACAGCTGGCTGCCGCGCCTCATGAACTGGATACGCCCGCCCTGCAGGCGCTGCTGGAGGAACAGCACTGGTCGCTAGGGCACTGGCGAGACGATGCGGACCGCATCATCCATCGCCGTTTCTTCAACATCACCGACCTGATCGGCGTGCGCCAGGAAGACCCGGCGATCTTTGATCTCACCCACGCCTGGATCATTGCGCAGGTCGACGCCGGGCGCATCCAGGGGCTGCGGGTCGACCATATCGATGGCCTGGCGCAGCCCGGCGCTTACCTCGATCGGCTGCGCGCGGCGGTGGGAAGCGCTCCCATCTGGATCGAGAAGATCGTCAAGGCTGGCGAGCAGATTCCCGCCGCATGGCCGATAGAGGGGATGAGCGGCTACGAATTCATGGGCCCGGTGACACGTCTGCTCACCGAACCGGCCGGCCTTGCCGCCATGCGTACCGCCGCGCAAGGCGCGGTGCCTGCGTCCACCGGCGACGAAATCCAGGCTGTGCGCATGGAGATGCTGGCGAACGTCTTCACACCCGAAGTGGCGCGCGTTACCGAGGCGGCGATGCACGCGCTGGATGCCAGCGAAACCGAGCGATCGGCGGTTCGGGCCGCCATGATCCACCTGGCGGCGCGCTGGCCCGTGTATCGTTCCTACGCGGCGGACATGCGCCCACTCGATCCTGCCATTCTCGATGCGGTGGCAACGGCAGACGACGAGACGCGAGCACATGATTTGCTGCGCGTGCTTAAACACCCCGCCTCACCGCCCGCGCGCGTGTTTGCCATGCGCTTCGAGCAGTTAACCGGTGCGCTTACGGCGAAATCCGAAGAGGACACCGTGTTTTTCCGCAGCGTTGCCTCTCTGCCGTTGTGCGAAGTGGGGGCGGAGCCGGATCTGAGTGCTGAAACCGCCTCCTGGTTCGAGGCGCAAATGGCAACGCGGGCGGCGCAAACGCCTCTGGCCTTGAACGCCCTATCGACCCACGACACCAAGCGATCGGCAGACGCGCGCGCCACCCTCATCGCTTTGACGCGCTTCCCCGATCTTGCCCGCACAGTGTTCGGGCAGGCGCGCCAGCGGGCAGCCGATCGAAACCTGCCGGAACGCTGGGGGCTCTATGCGTTGCAGACCGCACTGATGCTGCGCGGTGAACCTGATGCGCAGGCCCGCATCGCCGATCATGTCGCCAAGGCGATGCGGGAAGCCAAGGACGTGTCCTTCCACGAATCTCCCAACCAGGAAGCCGAGTCTGCCGTTACCGACCTATGCCTGTCCTTGATGGATGCGTTGGATGACGGGCTGCTGCCAGACGACGATGCGCACCAGCTTGCTGGCGCCATCTCGGCGGTCGTGCTGGCGCAAGTGGCGCTGCAATTGACCGCGCCGGGCATACCGGACATCTACCAAGGCACCGAAGCGCTGGCGGTTGCGCTTACTGATCCGGACAACCGGCGACCGGTAGATTGGCATGCACTGCGTTCGGTAACCGGGGATGACAGCCTCTCCGCCCGCAAACTCGCCCTCACCCGCACCCTGCTCGCCGAACGCAGCGCCGCCCCGCGCCTGTTCACCCACGGCACCTATCGCTTGTCAGAGCGTGATGGCGCACTTGTTGTACAGCGCGAACTGGACGGGCAGCGATTTTCCTGGACGATCGAGCTTGCCGCATAAATGACGCGCAACCCGTCCAGCTCAGCTTGCGCGGTTGAGCAAGCCCGCGCGATGCATTAGGCGGGAAACCATGCGTCATCTTGCCCTTGTTTCCGCCTTCGCCTTTCCGCTGATTGGACTGGCAGCCTGCACGGTCGGCCCAAATTATCAGGGGCCGGCGCAAGCGGGCGCCGTCGCACCGCCGCAAGGCTTCGTTCGCGCGGGCAACCAGGCATCGGCGCAAGCTCCAACGGTTTCCCAATGGTGGTTGGCCATGGGCGATTCTACGCTAGACTGGCTGGAGAAGCAGGCACTTGCCGCCAATCCCGATGTCGCTATCGCACAAGCGCGCGTGCGCCAGGCGCGCGCCTCCCTGCGGTCTGAACGCGCCAACGCCGCACCCGGCGTCAGTGCCAACGTGCTGGCCTTGCATGCGAACATTCCCGGCGTTGACCTGGGCTCCAGCAGCTCTGGCGACGGCGGCGATACAAGCCAGTCCGACATCACATCGCTTAATGTCTACAACCTGGGGTTTGACGCCAGCTGGGAGATCGACCTGTGGGGCGGAAAACGCCGCGGCGTTGAGGCTGCAAGAGCCCAACTCGGCACGGCAGAGGCTAATGCAGCCGATGCGCAGGTCAGCCTGACTGCGGAAATCGCGCAAGCCTACGTCAACTTGCGCGACAGGCAGCAGCGCTTGATTTTGGCGCAGCAGGATGCCCAGCGGCAGCGCGAAACCCTGGCCCTGACTCGCCAGCGGCGGGCCGCCGGGACGGCATCGGACCTCGACGTAGAGCAGCAGAACAACGTGCTTGAGCAAAGCGCTGCCGCCCGGTTGCCGCTGACGGCGGAGCGCGATGCCTACCTCAACGCGCTGGCGGTGCTGACTGGACAGGCTCCGGGTGCCCTGGATGCTGCATTGAGCGCCCCTGCGGCGGTCCCTTTGCCCCCGGCGTCGGTGACTGTAGGCGATCCGGCGGCGATGATTCGCCGCCGCCCCGACATCCGCGCCGCAGAGCGTCAGTATGCCGCCGCCACTGCCCGGATCGGCGTTGCCGAGGCAGCGCGGTTTCCCAGTATCAGCTTCATGGGGCTGATCGGCATCGGCGGCACCCACATCGGCGACGTGGTCGATCCGGACAACCTTTCCGCAATCGCCCTGCCCCGCCTTAGCTGGAACTTCCTGGATTTCGGGCGAACGGCAGCGCAAGTGGAACGCAGCAAGGGCGCGCAGGATGAAGCCGCCGCGCAGTATCGCGGTGCCGTACTCAAAGCGTTGCAGGACAGCGAGGACTCGCTCTCTCGCTATGGCGCGCGGCGCAAGACGGTGGCCAGCGCGCAGCGCACTTTGACATCTGCCGATCGCACCGTTGGCTTGATGCAGCAGAGGTTTGCGGCGGGCACCGCCACACGCATTCAGTTGCTGGACGCAGAACGGCAAAGGCTTTCCGCCGCGCAGTCATTGTCGCAGGCCACGGCGACTATGACTGCGGATTATGTGTCATTGCAAAAAGCGTTGGGCCTGGGCTGGAGCTGAAGGTCGCAACGGCGTGCGACCACGAAAGCCCATGCCGACAAGCTGCTTTATGTCTATTATATAATCCATAACTTGAAATTGGATTGCTTTCCGCACATATCCGTGCAGAAAGGTTCGCTGATGCCTATTTCCGTCGCAGAAAAGATCAAAGTGCCTGCCCGCAAGGCGCTTACGGCCCCTGCCCTGCGCACCTTCTTCCGTATTGCCGACGCTTGGGGACTCAAGGAGCAGGAGCAGATGCGCCTGCTGGGGCTTGATAGCCGCTCGACGTTCCAGTCCTGGAAGCGCGGCGGCGTGACCGTCATTCCCAAGGATGCGCTTGAGCGTATTTCCTACGTGCTGGGCATCTACAAGGGCTTGCAGATCCTGCTTCCCAAGACTGCCGACGATTGGGTCCGCAAACCCAACCAAAGCCCGGTTTTCGGTGGCACGTCTGCCTTGAGCCGGATGATGTCGGGGAATGTGGCTGACCTTTACGTCGTGCGCCAGTACATCGACGCGCAGCGCGGCTGACGCCGCAGCGTGATGGACGTCCCCCTGAGCCATGTCCGCTGGACGCCGTGCTACCGCATCGTACCGAGCCGTTTTCCGCCCGTCTCGGTATTCGACCAGGTGGCGGACCCGGCCGATCTGGATGCCGTATTCGCATTGGAAGCGATGACCAATGACCGGCTCCGCCAGGAACTGGGCGAATTGTCGTTGGTGCCGCTGGCGGATCGCGTGTCGGGGCCAGGTACGACGGCGATCATGGCCGCGTTTACCCACCTGAACCCCGAAGGAAGCCGGTTCAGCGATGGGAGCTTCGGTGTGTTCTACGCCGCCAAAACCATCGACACTGCGGTTGCGGAGACATGCTACCATCGTGAACGCTTCATGCGCGCAACGGCTGAGCCGGCGCAGGAACTGGATATGCGTGTTTACACCGTTGTGCTTGATGCCAGCTTGCACGATGTGCGCGGGCTCCCTGACGACGCGCCAGTCTATGCCCCCGACAGTTACGTGGCATCGCAAGCGATGTCCTTGACACTTCGCGCCGACAACGCGGACGGCATAGTGTATCGCAGCGTGCGCCACCCTGCAGGCGAATGCGCGGCAGTATTCCGCCCTCGCCTGCTGTCCGACTGCCGGCAGGAACGCCACTTGTGCTATGTGTGGGATGGCACCGCGATTGCCACAGTCTACGAAAAGCGCGCGTTCATCTGATCCCAGGCGCCGGTTTATAGGGTTTCAGCCTTTGCGCGTGCCACGCGATATGCTCGGGCATGAAGGTTGATATGAAATAATAGGAGTGGTCGTAGCCGTCCTGCATGCGGATCTGCGCCGGCTGTTCGGCCGCTTTGCAGGCCTCCACCAGCAGCGCGGTTTTGAGCTGCTCGTCCAGAAAGCCGTCGGCCGTTCCCTGATCGACGAGCAGGTCCGGCAATCGCGCGCCATCTTCGATCAGGGCGCAGGCGTCGTATTGCCGCCATGCCGCTCGATCAGCGCCGATGTATCCGCCCAAGGCCTTTTCGCCCCACGGACAGTTTAGCGGAGATACGATCGGCGAAAACGCACTGACCGAGGCAAACCGGGACGGGTTGCGCAACGCGATCGTCAGCGCGCCGTGTCCGCCCATGGAATGCCCCAAAATGCCCTGGCGCATCATGTCCACGGGGAAGTGCGCGGCGATCAGCGCAGGAAGTTCGTCCTCGATGTAGGACCGCATCCTGAAATGGGTAGACCAGGGTTCCTGCACAGCATCCACGTAGAACCCGGCGCCCTGCCCGAAATCGTACTCGTGATCATCGGGCACACCCTCGCCGCGCGGGCTGGTGTCGGGCGCTACGAAGATCAGCCCGTGTTCCGCGCAGGCCTGGCGAAACTCGCCTTTCTCGGTCACGTTTGCATGGGTGCAAGTGAGGCCGGACAAGTACCACACCACCGGCAGCTTTGCGCCGGGCGCATGGTCCGGCACGAACACCGAAAACGTCATTTCCGTACCGGTCTGCACGCTGGCGTGCCGATACACGCCCTGTACGCCGCCGTGGCAGCGATTTTCAGAAACGGTTTCCATCAATAGACCACTACCGAGCGGATGGATTCACCGGCGTGCATAAGGTCAAACCCCTTGTTGATCTCGTCCAGCGTCAGCACGTGCGTGATCATGGGATCGATCTGGATCTTGCCATTCATGTACCAGTCCACGATCTTGGGCACATCCGTGCGGCCCTTTGCCCCGCCGAATGCGCTGCCGCGCCAGTTGCGCCCGGTGACAAGCTGGAACGGGCGGGTCGAGATTTCCTTCCCGGCTTCCGCCACGCCGATCACGATAGACGTGCCCCAGCCCCGATGGCATGCTTCAAGGGCGGTGCGCATGACTTCGGTGTTGCCGGTGCAGTCGAACGTGTAGTCCGCCCCGCCGTCAGTCAGCGCCATCACTTGCGCAATCAGGTCTTCGCGTGACTGGCCGCTGGCATTGATGAACGTATCCATGCCGAAGCGCCGCCCCCAGTCCTCGCGTTCGGGATTGAGATCTACCCCGACGATCAGACCTGCACCGGCCAGCTTGGCCCCCTGGATCACGTTCAAGCCGATGCCGCCAAGCCCGAACACGACGACCGTGTCACCGACCTGAACTTTTGCGGTGTTCACCACGGCCCCTACTCCGGTCGTGACGCCGCACCCGATGTAGCACGAGGTCTGGAACGGCGCGTCCTCACGGATTTTGGCCACTGCGATTTCGGGCAGAACCGTGAAGTTCGAGAAAGTCGAGCAGCCCATGTAATGGAAGATCGACTGGCCTTTGTAGCTGAACCGGCTCGTGCCGTCGGGCATCACCCCCCTGCCCTGTGTTGCACGGATCGCCGTGCAAAGGTTTGTCTTTCCCGACAAGCACGATTTGCACTGCCGGCACTCCGGCGTGTACAAGGGAATGACGTGGTCGCCCGGCTTCACGCTGGTGACGCCCGCGCCCACTTCGCGCACGATCCCTGCACCTTCGTGGCCCAGGATCGACGGGAATATCCCTTCGCTGTCCAAACCATCCAGCGTGTAGGCGTCGGTGTGGCAGATGCCGGTCGCCATGATCTCAACCAGAACTTCGCCAGCCTGCGGTCCTTCCAGATCCACCTCGACGATTTCCAGCGGCGTTTTGGCTTCGAATGCGACGGCGGCGCGAGTCTTCATGGGCTTTGTCTCCTGAGGGCCGGCACCCTCTAGCAAGCGAACGCGATGGCGCTAACCAGGTTTTGAAAAATGAGCAGCGTTTCGGGCCTCACCGATCATTATCGGTCCAAGCCTCAGCGACGGGATCCTTGGAAACGCTCGGACATCATCGGTCACGCATCCTGCGCTTCGGACCTGCGCCGGGCATAGCTGACCACGAAGGCATCCCACACGCGCAGCCATTCGTGCTCGGTGCGCTTGCGCGACAAACCCGGGAAACCCGCCCGGAACGCGTCGGCCATCTGGTCGACGGACCAGGGATGACCCTTGTCCAGACCGATCTTTCGGAACGCGGCTTCGCGCGTGCCAAAGCTCAAACTGCCGCTTGGAAAGGCAAGCATCTGCGCTGCCTCTAGGGTTACATCAACGCCCTTCGCATGCCCCAAACGTTCGCCAGAAACCGATGATCTCGGTGCGCTTTGGCCACCTGAAGAACCGATGAGCCGCAAATGCGGCCCCACCAGTTTGCGTTCGAGCGGTGCAGGCGAGGGAAACAGAACGACTTTGCGCCCGCTCATGTCGACGTTGGCGTTGGGATAAACCGAGGACACCAGTTGCATCGTCTCGCGCACGGTCTGTCGGAAACGCTTGCTGTCCGCGTCGTTCCCCAGATGACGCGCGAGTTGCTCCCACGATATCGTCTGGCCCTTGTCAGCGCCAATGCGCGGCAGTCGATACGCAAGATACGTGTACAGATCGAGCGCAGTCGGCGTGCCTTTCAGTTCCCTGATCGCCACTTCGTTCAGCGGAACGGCATGATCGATCAGATGAGCGTAGAACCCCTCTGACATGCGGATTTCGCGGGCGAAAGCGCCGTTCTTGTCCAGCGATCCGGCGTATTCATTCGATATCTTCACGTCACGAACAGCAAACGCGCTATCGCCGGTGTCGCTGCCTTCCCAACGGATCTGCCATTCGCACGCGAGCAGCCGGTCGACCTGCTCGCGCATACGGTTGGCGGTGCCGCGCGGACCATACGATACCGTCTGGTAGCCAAGTTTGCGCATCCATTCGGTGAAGTTGCGCCCGAGATAGACATCGCGCGATTGCTTGGTCACGGCCTGCGACAAAAGGTAGATCAGCGCGACGCGGGGATACGCGCCGTAAGGAACGCCCAGGCTTTTAAGCACGGGCTTGCCATCGACGGTTTGCAGCACCGGGCGCGGATTGATCGCCAGCGCATATTTGCCATCCTCCCGCAGGATCGGGGCCGTCTCATCTTTGGGTCGCTTGGTGGGCAGCGACATGGCGCATAGTGCGGAATGCAAAAACGCGGGCGCCGGTTCCTCGTCGTGAACACGCAAGAAAGCGTCCATGGTGATCTGAGAGCCTGCAGCTTTGGCTAGTGTGCGCACTTGCGCTTCCCCGCCATCCAGCATCGCGAGTGCATACTGGTGTCCGATCGGCTTGCTGCTATCTCCGGTCATATCGCCCTGCCTTGCCCGAATCAGGGGCTTTCCACTGCCATCTAAACAACAGGTTTGAGATGGTATGGCAAGGAGGTTGGCAGTTTCGGGCCGCTATCGGGGCTCACACCTACAAAATAACCGATGATCTCGGTGCCAAACTGCGGGGCAAAGATGCTTGGCTTGAAACTCTGAAAAGCCGATCCGCAATCGGTTATGTTTAGGAGATTCTATTATAGGTTTGCGCACCGAGATCATTGGCGCTGATAGCACGCAGATCATCGGTGGTTTTGCTCCAAGATCATCGGTCGGCACCGAGATCATCGGCGGCCGGTGTTCATGGCCCTCGCCCGCCCAACACAAGCAGGATGCTCGCTGAACGGCACCGAGATCATCGGTAGCCGTGTGGTGGCGGTGATCGCCAGGACCTTCGAAATTCCTTTTCGGCTCGGAGATCATCTGTCCAATTGCAATGTGGATAGACCAATCGTTGCTCCAAACCTCCAACACCGCTAGATACGTCCGCGAAGCTGACAAGATGGGGTATATGGCCGTTCAACCTGCGCAAAAAGCATTGTCCGACACGAGCGATGAACTGCTGGACGATACGCTGGGGCTGCTTCACCGTAAGGCTCTGACGATCCTTAAGCGCATCCGGGACGGTGCCCTTGATCCGGAGACTGGCAAGAAGGTCGGCCCATCCTACGCTATTTCCAAGGCGGCGGCGCTGGTTGGCCGCACGGCATCCGCCATTCGCGAAGCGGAACGCGATGGCAGGCTTGCTGCGCGTGATCGCACCGCGTCGGGACACCGGGTGCAATATACGCTGGAAGAGCTTGACCATATGCGGGGGGTGTTCGGCACCCGTCCGTGGCGCGCGCCGGAAGACCCGCCGGCAATCATTTCGGTTTCCAATTTCAAGGGCGGCGTCGGCAAATCCACGCTTGCCCTGCACTTGGCCCAACACTTCGCGATCCGCGGTTATCGGGTGCTGTTCATCGATTGCGACAGTCAGGCGAGTTCGACGATGATGTTCGGTTATCGGCCCGACGTCGATCTGGGCGAAGATGACACCTTGTATGGACACTTCCACAATCCGGAATTGCTGGGCGTGCGCTCGATCATTCGCAAGACGCATTTTTTTGGGCTCGATCTGATTCCCGCCAATCTGAAGCTATACAATCTGGAATACGAAATCGCCGGCTACCTGGCCCAGAACCAGAGCTTCGATGTCATCGATCTGATCGCGCAGGCGATCGATACGGTGGTAGATGACTATGACGTGGTCGTCATGGATCCACCGCCGGCACTGGGGATGGTTTCGATGGCGGTGCTGCAGGCGGCCAACGCGATGGTGATCCCTGCCCCGCCCAGCGTCATCGACTTTGCCTCGACGGTGTCGTTCATCGATATGGCGCGAACCACCATGAAGCAACTGGAGCAGTTGGGCGGCAGGATCAAGCCGGCGTACAATTTCGTGCGGCTGGTCGGCAGCCGGGTGGACGACAGCAAGTCCATGCACCGCGAGATTCTGGCGATGATGCGGCAGGTGTTCGGGGGCGCGATGCTGAACTCCGTGCTCAAGGTCAGCGCAGAGATAGACAATGCCAGTTCGCGGATGAAGACCGTGTATGAACTCGACAAACCGGTAACATCGCATGAAGTGCATAATCGCTGTATGCGGTTCATGGGCGATGTCTGCCATGAGATCGAACAGGACGTTTTGCGCACATGGCCGAGCCGGGCAGGGCAGTTCGCGTGACGCGTTGCCACGTGGCAACGGGGCTCTGGTTGCGCAATAAAGGTCACGCCCGGCAGCTCCCATTTGGCGGTAAGCGTGCCTTCGCTGATCGAACTGACGATTGGGTTGCCACGTGGCAACCGGCGCTTGCAGGGCAAGCCTCAACACTAACAGGCGTTTGATATGAGCAAGGGAAATCGTGGGTTTGGCAGCAGCCTGACAGAAGGTCTGGACGATGTAGAACTGGATGCCAGCGCGCCGTCCGAGGCGATCATGGCAAGTCGCAGCCAGACGCTAGCCCGACTGGCAACGGGCAAGGTCGTGACCGACAGGACGGAATGGGTGGACCCCGCCCGCTGCCGCCCGTGGCGCCTGCACAATCGCGACTTGGATCATCTGAACGAGGATACCTGCCGCGACCTGATCGACGCGTTCCTGTCCGCCAAGAAGCAGCGCATTCCCGCGATCGTGCGGCGGCTGCCCAACGACCCTCACCATGATTTCGAGATCATTGCCGGCGTCCGCCGCTGGTGGACGGTGGGGTGGCTTCGCGCGCATCATCACCCCGACTTCGAATACCTCGTCACCATTCAGCACGTGTCGGACGAGGAAGCGTTTCGCGTTTCCGATATCGAGAACCGATCACGCAAGGATATCTCGGATTGGGAACGCGCAAACGAATACATGCGCGCGCTCGACGAGTTTTACGGTGGCTCGCAAAGCGAAATGGCCGAGCACCTTAAGATCTCTCGATCGTGGCTCAGTCGGTTGCTGGACGTGGCGCGATTGCCGGCCGAGGTCGTGGATGCCTTCGCCGACAAGCATGACATCACCGTGCGTGTCACGCGCGACATCAAGCCGCTGACGGGCGATGGGAAAGCCTTGCCGCTGATGATCGCCGAAAGCCGCGCCATTCAGGCCGAGCGCCATGACCTGGGTGTTGCGTTGAAGGGGCCCGAAGTTGCTAAGCGTCTGGTGAAAGCGACGATAGCCAAGCCGAAGGGCGGCGCGGACGAGCAGGTCGTTATCGGCAAAAACGGCAAGCCGATGCTGCGCTATGCGCGATCGCCGCGCAGCGGGCTGAGCTTGCGGATCTTGCCGAAATCGGGCGCGTCGCAGGACGAAGTCATTGAAAGCATCCGAAGCCTGCTCAATGGCTGATCAGCGTTGCAGGGATGCGGCGTTATTCAGCAGCCGATCGATTTGCGCCATCGAGGCGTCGTATTCATCCATGGCATCGTCCGAAAACGCCTCTTCCAGGGGGGCAGTGATGCCGAGGCGGTCTGAAGGATGTGTTCGAACGGCGTAGAGGTGCGCGCCGGACACAGTCGTTTGTTCGATCTCACCGGCAGTCAGCAGCAATTGGACCATGCCACGAACCCCCAGGCGGGTGGCTTTCAGCACCCGCTCGATCTGCGCGGAGCGCATCGCGCCAAACCCGCTCAGCAGGGCAAGGACGTCAGGCGCGCGCGACGTGCTGCGCGTGTCCAGAGCGCCGGCGCGTTTGGACTGCCGCGATGCGTGTGCCAGCATAGCCAATTGCGTGCTCATGATCTCGCATAGCGTAGCGGCACGGATGATGCGCGCCTCGCCAGGCTCCATGTCACCTGCCGTGTCAGGCCGGATCAGACCGACCAACGGAATGGGGTGGTGCAGCGCGCCCGCAGATTGGAGGCAACTGCCATAAAGCATCTCAACGGCCCACCGTGGGGCTTGGTGCGGATCGGAGCGCATGTCAGCCCTCACCAGCTTGAGGGCCGGTTCCGCTCTTTCCACGGCTGCAAACACTGTGCTTTGCGCGACGGCGTGGTGCAGTGCATCAAGCGCGGGCAGGGGGGTGAGTGCCGCTGCGCCAAGCGCGTCCACCATTGCGCGTGCGTGCGCGTTGACAGTGTGCAGTTCCACCGCCGCGTCAGGCGATTGCAAGTCGTGCGGGGCGAGCAGCGCCGAAATCAAACTGGCGGCGGTTCGCGCAAGAACGGGCCACGCGCTGTGGGTCAACTCCGTGAGGATAGCCTCGCACACGGCGCGGGGTGGTCTGGCTTTGTGGGATGGATCGTCCGACAGAGTCGTGAGCCCGGCGAACCAGGCCTGGAACCGGGTTTCGGTAAAGGCGTGGCCTTCCTGGCGCAGGGCGCCGATCAAAGTCTGGCGCAGGGCCAATCCTGCATAAATGCTTTCCGGTGCGCCCATGCAATACATCAATGCGCCGTCGAGCCGCCCCATTTCCAGAAGCGCCTCAGTCTCAACCCTGCCAAGATGATCTCCAACCAGCATCCAGAGTCTGAAAAATCCTTTGAAAACAATACGAAAACACGGATTGTATAGCTAATAGAGCATCATTATACCATTACCGGTATGCCAGCGCCATTCCATTTTCGGGCACCGCGATCTGCTACACGATGAGATACCAATCGTGTTCAGCGATCCGGAACAAATGCCTGGCTAACGAATTGAAGCGGTTCGCCAGCAAAGCCAACTGATCGGCCTTGTCTTTGTCGATGTGCGGACGCGCCCTCGTGCCAGCGTCTGCAGCAGATGCAGGATATTCCGCTCGCGATGAGCCTCAACATACTTACATCTTCGCCCGCAGCCGCAGGCGGTGCTCGCCCGGCGTTGAAACCTGCTACCGAGATCAGCCAGTTGTGGCAGGCGGGTCAGGCGTGGCTGCAAACCTACTGGTTGCAAATCCTGATCGCGGTCGTGATCGGCGCCGCGATCGTAGCCGCGCTCTACGCCGTGCGGCATCTGGGCGGACGGCTTTGCCGGCCCGGGCATGCTCGGGGTAACTGGCTGACCGTGCTGGGCAGGGTGGTCACCAAGACCACGAATTTCTTCATCATCATGGTCGCAGTGCGCGTGGTCGATGGCTATGCGCAGACACCACCGGCGCTGGACAAGTTCATCACGTTCTTCTTCACGCTGGCCGCCGTGTTGCAGGGCGCCATCTGGGCCCGCGAGTTCATCCTTGGCGCGATCGAACACAAGACTTCGGCGGAGCACTTCCGCGGCGATGCGATCATCAACGCGATGGGGCTCATCCGCCTGCTGGTAAGCGTAGTGGTGTTCGCGGTGGCGATCGTCGTCTTGCTCGATAATCTGGGCGTCAACGTCACCGGGCTGGTGGCCGGTCTTGGCGTGGGAGGGATCGCCATCGGGCTTGCGGCGCAAGGCATCTTCGCGGACTTGTTCGCCGCGCTTGCCATCATTTTCGACCGGCCTTTCAACAAGGGCGATCAGATCAGCTACGGCGGCAGTTCCGGCACAATCGAATCCATTGGCCTGAAGTCCACCCGCATCCGTGCCTACACAGGCGAACTGCGGATCATTTCCAACAAGAATCTGCTGGACAAGGAAATCCTCAACGTCAGCGGGAGAGGGCACATCCGCCTCCCGTTTACGATCGGCGTGGCCTATGAAACACCGCCCGAAAAGCTGGCGCGCATCCCTGCGATCCTGACCGAGCTGGTAGAAGCGCAGGGCGGCAAGGCGGCGCGCGCCGGGTTTGAAAGCTTCGGCGCCAGCTCGCTCGACTTCTCGCTGCTGGTCGACGTGCCCGGCCGGGACTGGAGCGTGGCGCATCCGCTGCGCGATCGGCTGATGGTGTCGATTGTCGAGCGGTTTGCGCAGGAGGGGATCGCAATCCCGTATCCCACGCAGACGACCTTCACCGCCGCGCCTGACGGCACGATGATCATGCCGTATGCGACTACCGTTGCAGGTGATTGACGCTTGCGACGTCGCTTGTCCCTGTCTCAACGAGGGTTCGTCGAAAGGCGGGATGCGTTTGGCGTCCGAATGCGGTAATCGCAGCTGCAAATGCAGCTTTTACGCAAGACCGTAGCGGACCCGTCGTACGACATGGGGTTGCCGCCCGCGCCTCAGGCGCCCGACGAAGTGCCGCCCCGCCGGCGCTCCCGGTTGCGGCGAATCGGGCGCGTTGTCGCCGTTGTTCTGGCGCTGCTGGTTGTGATGATCGGCTACCTGGCCGTGACCGCACCGCTGTCAAAGTCCTTGCAACCGATCGCGCCGCCCGAAATCACACTGCTGGCGGCTGACGGGACGCCGATCGCGCGAAACGGTGCGGTGATCGCAGCGCCGGTGCGGATCAAGGATCTGCCTCCGCATGTGGCGCAGGCGTTTATCGCGATCGAGGACCGCCGCTTTTATAGCCACTGGGGCATCGATCCCCGCGGCATCGCGCGCGCTGCGTGGAGCAACATGACCGGTGGCAGCACGCAGGGCGGCAGCACCATCACCCAGCAGCTTGCCAAGTTCACGTTCCTGACTGCTGAGCGGAGCCTGACGCGCAAGGCGCGCGAGGTGCTGATCGCGTTCTGGCTCGAAACCTGGCTGACCAAGGACGAAATCCTGGAGCGGTATCTGTCCAACGCGTACTTCGGCGATAATACCTATGGCCTGCGCGCCGCATCGCTGCACTATTTCCACCGTCGCCCGGAGACGCTGACCCTGGGCCAATCCGCCTTGTTGGCGGGGCTGATGAAAGCACCATCGCGGCTGGCGCCGACGAACAACTTTACGCTATCGCAAAAGCGGATGCGGGTTGTGCTGCACACGATGGTGGAGGCAGGATACTTGACCCCGGCACAAGCGAGCGCAGTGCCCACACCGCGTCTTGATGTGCGCACGCGCACCGAACTTCCGACCGGCACGTATTTCGCCGACTGGGCGCTGCCACAGGCCCGCCAGATCGAGGCGGCGGGCTACGCAGGGCAAAGCTATCGCACGACGCTGGACGCGCGCCTTCAGGCTGCCGCGCACCGCGCGATCCAGCAGGTTGGCCCCGGGATGCAAGTGGCGCTGGTGGCGATGCGCCGCAACGGTGAGGTCGTGGCGATGGTGGGCGGGCGAGACTATGCGGCCAGCCCGTTCAACCGGGTGACCCAGGCGCGCCGCCAGCCAGGCTCTACGTTCAAGTTGTTCGTCTATCTTGCCGCGCTCAAGGCCGGGTGGAAGCCCGAAGACACCATCTCGAACATGCCGATCGAGACCGGATCCTATCGTCCGCAGAACGCAGGGGGCCGCTATTCTCCCACGATCACCCTCAAGGATGCCTTCGCCCATTCCAGCAATGTGGCGGCGGTGCGGCTGATGGGGCAGGTGGGAGACGGGGCAGTTATCGAGATGGCGCGCCAGCTGGGCGTAACTTCGCCGCTGCCGTCCGGCGACCCCAGTCTGGCGCTGGGCACCGCCAGCATGACGCTGATGGAACTGACGGCGGCGTACGCGGGCGTGGCGGCAAACAGCTTCCCCGTGGCGCCGCGCGCGTTCCCGGCGCCGGAAGAGGGGTGGTTCGACTGGCTGCTGGATGGCAAGCGCAGCTTCTCTTCCCGCAATCACGACGGCATCGAAGAACTGCTGCGCGCCACTATCAACCAGGGCACCGGACGCGCGGCGATGCTGCGCGCGCCCAATTTCGGCAAGACCGGCACCAGCCAGGAAAATCGCGACGCGCTGTTCGTGGGCTATTCCGGCGATCTGGTGGTGGGCGTGTGGGTTGGCAAGGATGACAACACCCCGCTTAATGGCGTGTCCGGCGGAACGATTCCTGCGCGTATCTGGCGTGATTTCATGCGCGATGCCCTGCACGAGCGGCCCAGTCCGCAACCGCGCGCCGTGGCCGATCCCGAAGGGCCGGTGCAGCCGCTGGACGTGCCCGACGTCGACGACATCCCGGTGGGGGATGACAGCCACGTCCGGATCGAAAACGGGCAGGCGGTGTTGCGCACCAGCGTGGATGGCACGCCGCTTGATGTCAGGCTGGATGGGCAGGGCCTGCGAATAGGTAGCGAGTCCCGCGCCCCGGAGTCGGCTCCGTCGGGTGGCATCGACAAGCCATAAGTGGCACTCCGCGTATTTCGTCCGCTATGGTGTTCTGGCGTGCAGCGGTTTCTTTGCGCGGGATGCCCCCCGGTTTGATCGCGGGCGCACGCAGCGACTTGGCGCTTGCCTCCTGCGGCAATTGGCAGAACCTTGAGCAACGAAGAGGCGGCGGACGATACCATCGGCAGCTGCTCTTTCATTTTACATTAGCGTAACGATATAAGCCGCGCGGCGACCGGTCTGCAAACGACATAAAATAACTCAGGGACGAGCTTCACGTGCATGCGGGCACGATGAGGGATGATCGAGGCGACGCCGGTAACGCGTGACGTCTTCGAGAGGATAAGCGGCAAGAGGCGAGGTGAAAGCGCACGTGCACTGTGTGGCGCGGTGGCGAACGATGGGGGTTATTGTAATGACGGAAGCTCGATTTGCACAAATGACGGGTGCGTCCATGCTGGCCCTGCTGGTTGCGACCAGCCCGATCAATGCGCGGGCGGCAGATGCTTCTGCAGCCAGCCCGGCAGCGGCCACAGCCGACGCGAGTGCCAATGCAGTGGACGGCGGCGAACCCATCGGCGAGATCGTCGTTTCAGCCGAGCGCACCAACGTAACGCTCCAGAAGGCAACACTTTCGGTAACCGCCATTACCGACGAGACGCTCGCCAAGGCCAATATCACCGAAATCACCGGTCTTAACGGGACAGTGCCAGGCCTTGTCGTCGCCAAGAGCGGCGGTGGCGAGCGCGCTATATCGATCCGTGGCATCGGGTCGGAAACGCCGGAGAACACCTCGACACAGCCTGGCGTTTCGTTCCATGTCGACGGTGTATACATCTTCAACTCCATCGCGGCGAACGCGGCATTCATCGATGTCGCGCAAGTCGAAGTACTGCGCGGGCCGCAAGGCACGATGTACGGGCAGGGGTCTACCGGCGGCACCATCAACGTGGTGTCCAAGCAGCCGGATGCCAGCGCGCTGTCTGGCTCGGCCAACGTGGGCTACGGCAACTACAACCTGTTGAAAGCCGATGCGGCGATCAACATACCCATCACAGATACGCTGGCGGTGCGCGCAGCGGGAACCCTCCTTCGCCACGATGGCTACGCCAAGGCGACGGACGTTGCCGGTGAGCCCGATTACCAACTGGACGATGCGGATGAATGGGGCGGCAAGCTGGCCGTCAAATGGACGCCAAATGACCGTGTTTCCGTACTGCTGAGCACGATCCAGTATAAGGGCGACAACAACGCGGCCGCGCAGAAGAACATCCTTGATCCCAACCCCGATCCGCGCAAACTGACGCAGGACTTCCCCGGCAAAACGTATATCCGCACGCAGCTGTATTACGGGTTGGTCAAATTCGATATGGGCGGCGCCGTGTTCAGTTCGATCACCAGCTATCAGAAGTTGCATAGCAAGCTGTCCTGGGATGCGGACGGGCTGAACGAGGATCTGTTCTTCGCGCTGACAGACGCGCAGCAGCCGGGCACGGGCGTGCGATACGATCACGTGGCGCTGTGGGAACAGCACACCACGTCATGGACGCAGGAATACAACCTTGCGTCCGATAGCAACGGCCCGTTTCGCTGGATCGTTGGTGGGGTGTACCTGCATTCCAAGAACGTCAATTACATCAACGAATACCGTTCTGCGGATGGCGACCCGCTGGCAGCGCCACTGAGTGTGAACACCGCTTACAATAATCCGCAAGTCGCCGCGCTGACATACGCCGAATTATCCAGCATCACGCGCGAGGCTTATGCGGGGTATGCGCAAGGCAGTTATGCATTGACTGACGCCTTTACGGTTACCGCTGGCCTGCGCTATAATCATGACAAGTATACTGGTACCAGCGACAGTCTGTCGGGCGGGGCAAGCGCGAACACTTATGGCGCTTATCTGCAGCCCAAGCTCGGGCTGGGTACGAGCACCAACAAGCTGACCGGCAAGTTCGCCCTGGATTATCAGCTGACGCCCCGGAACATGGTTTATGCCAGCTACACGCGCGGCTTCAAGCCGGGAGGCATCAACAGTTCGGCAGCGCAAGGCAACAGTTCCTACACGGTATTCGGCTGGCAGGATGGCGTGCGGCCCACCTTCAAGCCTGAAACTGTCGATGCTTTTGAAATCGGGTCGAAGAACCGATTTTTCGGGGATACGTTGCAGATCAATGCATCAGCGTTCTATTATTTTTACAAGAACATGCAGTACATCGAGGAAGATGCGATCCTGTTTGCAAAAGGGATCGGTAACGCCCCCAAGGCCGAGATATATGGTGCTGAGCTGGAGACGGACTGGCGCGCCACATCGCATCTGCGTCTGGAAGGCTCCTTGTCGCTACTGCACGGCGAGTTTACTTCGGACTACTATGCTTTGGATTCCACAGCGGCCACTAACGCGCAAATTGCAGCAGGCTATGCAGGCGTAGGTAATTTCTACGGCAACTTCTACGCCGCTTCGCTGGCACGTGAAGCAGCCCGCAAGAACATCAACGGCAACAAAGTGCCCAAGATGCCAGCGGTGCAGGGCTCCACGGCGGTTTCGTGGACCGGAGAGGTCGGGCCCGGCGAATTTACAGCGCGCGCGCAATACATCTATCGGGGCAAATTCAATTCGCGGCTGTTCAGCAACGGCGCACAGGATCGCACACCGGCGTATTCGCAGGTTAATCTGTTCGCGGGCTATGCGTTCGCCGATACCGGGATCAGCATATCGGCAACGGTAACCAACCTGTTCAACGTCGATGGCATCAACCAGCGCTTTACCGACCCGTATGGCAGCGCCCAGATTTCCGACACGTATATCCCCCCACGCCAGGCGATCCTTTCGGTGGGCTACAAGTTCTGACCCAGGCACGGCACGCGCACAGGGCAGCAGTACCTCAGCGCGGCGCGGTGATGTCGATCGCCGCGCGTGCCGCTGCCGCCATGCGCTTGCGGTCTGCCAGCGCGTCGCCGGACAGTGGCGCAAGAAAGTGGACGGTCAGCCGCACGGGGCGCAGGCGCGCCAGTATGCGAAAGGCGTTTTTCAACCCGCTCTCTTCGCCGGCCCACGCTATTTCTTGCGTGTCCTTGCCGTAATCCAGGCGGATCGGCTGGATCGGAACATCGCGGTAGTTCGTCAGCGCGGATAGTAGGGAGGACTTGAACGGCAGCGTTCCGGTGCCGTCGGAGGTCGTACCTTCCGGAAAGATCGTAAGGGCCCGGTCGTCATCCATTGAACGGCGGACGGCCTCGACCTGCTCCGCGATGCTGCGCCGATCGTGACGGGCAACGAACACGGTACCGTTCATGTCGCACAGCCAGCGCAACGGGCCGATCCCGGCCAAACCGTCATGCGCGACGAATGCGCTGCCGGTGGTACCTGCGATGGCAAGGATATCGAGCCAACTGACATGGTTGGCCAGAAAGAACGCGCGCCCCGGGCAAGGCGTGCCGCGCACTTGTACCCGCAGCCCGGCGATTGCACCTGTGCTTGCCAAAAACCGGGGTGGTACAGGATTAGGCCGGATGAACGGTGCCAGCGTGTAGTAGAATATCACACCCAGCACGAGCGCCGCCAGCATCGCCAAAAGCCGCGTGATGATCAGGGGCCAGCCCCACCACGGTATGCCGCCGCGAAAAGGCCGATGCGCGGGGGGCGCTGGGTTCACTTGCGTGAGACGGCAAGGTCTCCGTCGTCGCGCTCAAGCTTTACGCCGAACAGTTCCATGCGATGGTCAACGAGGCGAAAGCCCAGGCGCTCGGCAATCTGGCGCTGCAGGGCTTCCAGTTCAGGATCCACGAATTCCAGAACCTGTCCCGATTCGACGTCGATCATGTGATCGTGATGCGCTTCCGGTGCGGCTTCATACCGTGCCCGGCCATCGCCGAAATCATGCCGATCGAGGATGCCGGCTTCTTCGAACAGCCGCACGGTACGGTAAACCGTGGCGATCGAAATGCCCGGATCGATCGCCGTTGCCCGCGCATGCAATTTTTCGACATCAGGGTGGTCGGTGCTTGCCGACAAAACTTTGGCGATCACCCGGCGCTGTTCGGTGATGCGCAGGCCCCGTTCGGCGCAGAGGGCTTCGATGTCGATGGGCTGGCTCACGTCGGACCTGTCGTTATGGGTGGGAAGGCAGACCCTTCAGATAGGACGGTCTGCCCTTAACCACAACCCGGATGGGCGGCGGCGCGCACAGGCGCACGGCCACCCATCTTTATAGTCAGGCTGCGACAGGCTTGGGCTTGCGGCCACGGCGCGTAGTGGTCTTGCGACCCAGGCCGATCTTCTTGGCCAGTTCGCGGCGCTTTTCGGCGTAATTGGGTGCGACCATCGGATAATCGGCCGGCAGGTTCCAGCGCGCGCGATAATCGTCCGGGGTCATGTTGTAGTGAGTCATCAGGTGACGCTTGAGCATCTTGAGCTTCTTGCCGTCTTCAAGGCAGACAATGTAGTCAGGCTTTACCGAGGACCGTACCGAAACGGCGGGCTCAGGCTTTTCTTCGACAACGACGACCGGCTCACCCAGACCGACAAGCGCCGCATAGACGTTTGAGATCAGCGTCGAGATGTCTTCCACCGCAACATTGTTGTTGCTGACATGGGCGGCGACGATATCGGACGTGAGCGTGATCAACGTCTCGTTCATGTCGTTCTGGATAGTATCCATGTGTATAATCCTTCGGTGCGACCGTATTCTTTAATGAGCTTCGCACTTGTTAAAGTGCGTGCGCGGCCTAGTGGCTCAATTTACACGCACGTGCAAGTTAAATTATGAACATAACAAAAATATCTTGTTGTTTTGGAAGTGAGGTTCAACCCTGAATCAATTCAGGGGAAATATCGCAGGCGAACGTCAGGGCGTCCAATCGTTCACCACCAGGGGTGCGGTAATAGTCTATGCGCTCACCAATTGAATAAAACCCGAAATTTCGGTAAAGTATTTCAGCTGTGTTACCGCGCCGCATCTCAAGAAGCAGACGACGCGCGCCGCGCCCGACCGCATCCTGGCGCAGGACGTCGAGCAAGGACCGCGCCAGCCCCCGCCGCCTTAATTGCGGGTCTACGCCTAGCAGGAGCAGTTCCTCTTCTTCGTAACCTGTGCGAGACAGGAAGAACGCCGCTGCCATGTCTTCATCAGCAGGCTTGTGGCCGTCCCGGTCCAGCAGGGCATAATGGCAATTCCCAAAAGCAAGCGCGTCTTCGACCTGTTTGCGGCTCCATGCCTCGCCATAGGCAGGGTCAAACGCGGTCGCCATGACGGCCATGATCCGGTCCACGTCGTCTATCATGCCTGTACCGCCGGTAACTTGGCATCGGGCGCGCGGCCATAAAGCGGTTGAGCCTGCGTCATCAGTGCATCGCGCGATAGATGAAGAAACGCGCGTGCATCGGGCCAGATCGCTGCGGCGCGCCCGCACTTACGGGCTCCAACCAGCGCCTTGGCCTGGTCTCCGACGACAAGCTGTTCGGTTGTAGTTTCGGCGGCTGTGTCCGGTCGCAAGGATGCGAGGGGCCGGGAAGGGGCGCCGCCGGCATCAAAGCCCTGGACGAACCATTCGCCATGTCCGCCCGTGGTCGCCACGGCCAGATCCCCCGCGCCTTCGCTGTGAAGGGCGATGGCGGCGATCAGCGACAGCGTTGGATAGCCTACCAATTCGGAGCCCCAGGCGAGGGCGAGGGCCCGGGCGGCGGCAAGGCCGACGCGCACGCCGGTGAAGCTGCCGGGGCCAAGAGCCACCGCAATGCGCGCCGCGCGTCCGCGATCCGGCAGCCGGGCGATCATCGGCACCAGCGCTTCCGCGTGGCCCCGGCCGAGCATTCGGAAATCGCCGTCCACCAGCAAATCGTCGGAAAACAGCGCAACCGAACACGCACCGGTAGCGCTGTCGATCACGAGAGTTCGGTCTGAAAACGAAGGTGCCTGCAGCGTGTCGGGCGTCACAGCCTGGGTCCGATCGCAGGCGTCAGGATCGTGTCACGCCGCGCGCACTTCGCTCACTTCGGGAACGTAGTGCTTAAGCAGGCTTTCGATGCCGTGCTTGAGCGTGGCGCTGGAACTGGGGCAACCCGAACATGCGCCCTGCATGGAGAGGTAGACTATGCCCTCGCGAAACCCGCGATAGACGATGTCGCCGCCATCATTGGCCACGGCCGGGCGGACCCGGCTTTCGATAAGATCCTTGATCTGCGCCACGATATCCGCATCCGCCGGATCGTCGCCGAAATCCTCGTCCTCGGCCGGGACGGAAAAGCCGCTGGCATCGCCCCCTGCAAACAGCGGTGCTTCCGACACGAAATGGTCTAAAAGGATGGAGACCACTTGCGGGCGCAATGCGTGCCATTCCACGCCAGGCGCAGCGGTGACCGATACAAAATCGCTGCCGAAAAACACGCCGGTCACATCGCCCAGATCGAACAACGCTTCGGCAAGCGGGGAAGCCTGCGCATCTTCGGGCGAAGTAAATTCGCGCGTGCCGGCAGGCATCACCTGCCTGCCCGGCAGAAACTTGATCGTTGCGGGGTTGGGCGTGGTTTCGGTTTCGATAAACATGATGACTTCCGATTTAGGTGAAGTGGCCCGAGGGTCAAGAGCAGGTGCGGCAGACTGCGCCGTAAATCGGCGCTATTCACTGGCCCTTAAGCTATGCAGCCCCTATATCGGTCGGGATGACACCTTCTCCGCGCGCCGCTCGCTCGCTCGCCTGCCTGCTTCTTCTTGCCCAGGCTCCGATTCCGTCAGTGCTCGCCAAGGAGGCTTCGGCTCCGGCGGCCACGCCTGCTATCGGCCAGTCCGATGCCTGGCTGTATCGCGGCAGCGACATTCCCCACGATCCTGAATGGCATTTCGGCGAACTGCCTAATGGCCTGAAATATGCGGTGCGCAAGAACGGCGTCCCGCCGGGTCAGGTTTCGATCCGCATTCGCGTGGATGCCGGCTCGCTGTACGAAACCGATGCGGAGCGTGGGTACGCGCACTTGCTGGAGCATATGCTGTTCCGCCAGTCCAAATACCTCCCCGAAGGTACCGCTATCGCCGCATTCCAGCGGTTGGGTGCCACGTTCGGCAGCGATACAAACGCTGTCACTTCCACCACCCAGACGGTGTTCAAGCTCGATCTGCCCAATGCCACGGCGGCTTCGCTGGACGAGACGTTCAAGCTGATGAGCGGCATGGTCACCGCGCCCACGTTGTCCGCGTCCAACCTGAAACAGGACCTGCCGATCGTGCTGTCCGAAATGCGCGAACGGGGCGGCGCATCGAAGCGCGTTTCGGATGCCATGCAAAAGGTGCTGTACGCCGGCCAGCGCCTGGCGGATCGTGAGCCGATCGGCACCATGCAATCGCTCACGTCCGCCACGCCCGAAAGCGTGCGCGCGTTCTATTCGCGCTGGTATCGGCCCGATAATGTGGCGGTGATCGTGGCGGGTGACGCCGATCCGGCGATGCTGGAATCCTACGTGAAGAAGTGGTTCGGCGACTGGCGGGCCAAGGGGGCAAAGGCCTCTGCACCCAGCTTTGGCGATCCGGTGGCCCCGGCGGGAACGGACGCCAGGAACCCGGTTGGCGAAACGCGCGTGCTGGTCGAGCCCGATCTCCCGCCGTCGCTGATGTATGCCGTGCTGCGGCCCTGGCGTCAGGTGACCGACAATATCGCTTACAACCAAGGCCTGATGACCGATTCGCTGGCGCAGGCGATCATCAATCGCCGGCTGGAATCCAAGGCGCGGGCAGGCGGCAGTTTCCTGTCAGCCTCGGTCAACCAACAGGACGTGTCCCGCTCCGCTGACGCGACGTTCGTTTCGGTTACGCCACTTGGCGACAATTGGGAAGCGGCCCTGCGCGATGTGCGCGGCGTGATCGCCGAGGCGCTGACCCGTCCGCCGACGCAGGCGGAGATTGACCGCGAGGTTGCGGAAATGGAAGTGTCTTTCCAGGTTCCGGTCGAACAGCAGCGCATTGCCCCTGGCGGCAAGATCGCCGACGACCTCGTCAACGCGCTTGATATCCGCGAGACGGTTGCGGCGCCCAATGACGTGCTGGGCATCTTCCAGCGCTCCAAACTCTTGTTCACGCCTGACGCGGTGCTGAAGCACACCCGCCAGTTGTTTACCGGCACTGTAACTCGCGCCTTGTTCACCGTGCAGAAGCCGGGCGTCGCCACGGATAAGGAACTGCGTGACGCGCTCATGAAGCCGGTCAAGGCGGACGCCGGAGCGCAGCAGGCCACACTCCCACCGGTTTCGTTCGCAACGTTGCCGCCGATCGGCGCGCCACAAAAGCCGGTTACCGATGCGCCCACCGGCCTGCTCGAAATCGAACAGCTGACGTTTGCCAACGGCGTCAAAGTTATGCTGTGGCCAGTGGCCGAAGAGCCGGGCCGCGTCATGGTCAAGGTCCGCTTCGGCGGGGGGTATCGTTCGTTCGACCCTAAGGACGCGCCGTATATCTCGCTGGGCAACTTTGCGTTGGTCGGGTCGGGCGTCGGCCCTCTGGGGCAGGAGGATCTTGACCGGATTTCCACTGGCCGCAAGATGGGCTTCGATTTCGACGTGAAGGACGCCGCATTCGAATTGTCCGCCGAAACCCGACCGCAGGATCTCGCTGATCAGCTGTACCTGTTCGCCGCCAAGCTCAACATGCCGCGCTGGGACGTGGCGCCGTTCATTCGCGCCAAGGAGGCGGCGAAGATCCAGTACACGACGTTCGCCACCTCGCCCCAAGGCGTGCTGACGCGCGATCTGCAGTTCTATCAGCGCGGGCAGGATCCGCGCTTCGCCACCCCGACGCCGGCACAGATCGAGGCGACGACGCCCGAAGGCTTCAAGCGCGTATGGAGCGAGGCGCTCAAGGAAGGGCCGGTCGAAGTCCAGATATTCGGAGACTTCGACAAGGCAGCCGCGATCGCCGATCTGGAGAAGACGTTTGGCGCACTCAAGGCGAGGCAGCCCGCGCCGGTCAGCGGTGCGATGGCGAAGATGGATGTGCCCAAGCCTTCGGACAAGCCGATCGTGCTGGTCCATCATGGCGATCCCGATCAGGCGGCGGCGGTCATTTCCTGGCCTACCGGGGGCGGTGCGATGGGTATCCGCGAATCGCGCCAGCTGGAAATCCTGACGCAGATCTTCACCAACCGGCTGATGGCCGCAGTGCGTGAAAAGCTGGGCGTGTCGTATGCGCCGTACGTCTATTCCACCTGGCCGGTCGATCTGTCCGCCGGCGGTGCGATTACGGCGGTGGCGCAAGTCGATCCCAAGTCCGTCAACGTGTTCTTCCAGACCGCTGACGAAATCGCACAGGATCTCATCGCCCGCCCGCCCACCACGGACGAGCTGGCGCTTGTCACTGAACCATTGCGCCAGCAGGTCACCCGCGCCGCGTCCAGCACGGCCTTCTTCATGAGCCAGCTGGAAGGTGCGACCAGCGATCCCTCGCGCATCGGCACTGTGCGCACGGTGCTGGGGGACTATACTGTCACCACCCCGCAGGCGATGCAGGCCTTGGCGGCGCGGTATCTGGGCAAGGACAATTCTTGGCGGCTCGAAGTGATGCCGGAAGGCAAGGCCAAGTGACGCGCCGCTAACGGCGGCGCGCTACAGGGCACGCTTTGCGCAACCGATCACGCTGATCGGGCAAAGCCACTTTGCATAAATTGCCCGTAGCGGGTAAGGGGCGCCTCTTGTCCGCGATTGCGGCAGGTTGCGGGCATTGTGTCCGTAGCATCGGGAGTATGTGACGTGGCGAGTAACTGGACACCGGAAAGCTGGAAAGCGCACGAGGCGCGCCATCTGCCGGTTTATGGCGACGAGGCTAAGCTGGGCGCGGTCGAGGCCACGCTGGCAAAGTACCCGCCGCTCGTCTTTGCCGGTGAAGCCCGCGCGCTCAAGGCCGACCTTGCGGAAGTGGCCGCTGGTCGCGGTTTCCTGCTGCAGGGCGGAGACTGTGCGGAAAGTTTTGCCGAATTCAGCGCCGACAACATCCGCGACAGCTTTCGCGTGCTGCTGCAGATGGCCGTCGTACTCACGTTCGCCAGCAAGCAGCCGGTGGTAAAGCTGGGCCGCATGGCCGGCCAGTTCGCCAAGCCGCGCTCCGCGCCCACCGAAACGATCGGCGGGGTGGAAATGCCCAGCTACTTCGGGGACATCATCAACGGTATCGAAGGCAACGCCGAGGCGCGTCGCAACGATCCGGAGCGGATGCTCAAGGCATACGGCCAGTCTTCCGCCACGCTGAACCTGCTACGCGCGTTCGCGCATGGCGGCTATGCGAACCTGCGTCAGGTCCACCAGTGGACGCTGGAACATATCGACCGCAGCCCTTGGGGCGAAAAGTTCGCGCAGATGGCCGACCGTATCGGCGAGGCGCTGGACTTCATGGCGGCGTGCGGAGTCGACCCCACCTCCGTTCCGCAGTTGCAGGGCACGGAATTCTACACCAGCCACGAAGCGCTACTGCTGCCGTACGAGCAGGCGCTGACCCGCCGTGATTCGCTGACCGGGGACTGGTACGATTGTTCCGCGCACATGCTGTGGATCGGCGATCGCACCCGCTTCGAAGGGTCCGCGCATGTCGAATTCCTGCGCGGGGTGGGCAATCCCGTAGGCATGAAGTGCGGTCCCAGCCTTGAGCCGGACGCGCTGCTGCGCATGCTCGATACGCTCAACCCCGGCCGCGAGCCGGGCCGGATCACACTGATCAGCCGCTATGGCCATGACAAGGTGGAAGCCGGCCTGCCCAAGCTGGTGCGAGCGGTGAAGCGCGAAGGGCACCCGGTGGTATGGTCGTGCGACCCGATGCACGGCAATGTCATCAAGTCCGACAGCGGGTACAAGACGCGGCCCTTCGATCGCATCCTGTCCGAAGTGCGCGGCTTCTTCGCGGTGCACCGCGCGGAAGGCACGCATGCCGGCGGTATCCACATCGAGATGACCGGCCAGGACGTGACTGAGTGCACCGGCGGCGCCATCGCCATCACCGATCAGGCACTTGCGGATCGCTACCACACCCACTGCGATCCCCGCCTGAACGGCGCGCAGTCAATCGAGTTGGCGTTCGAAATGGCAGACTTGCTGAACCTGGAAGCCACCGAAGGGCGGCGCCAAGCGGCCTGAGCTAACCTGTATCAATCCCCGCGCCCGGGCTCTGCCTGACGCGGGGATTATTTGCTTCCCGGTGCATCCTGCGCCCGCTTCGTTGGTTTGGTCGTGATGGAATCCGCTACCAGCCGTCAGCCGTCATGGCATGCTTCATCGGCGGTGGAGCGGTTTCGCTCCGTTCGCAGCCTCAGTGCTGAGCTTGCCGCGCCACTTTCGGATGCGGACGCAACTATCCAGTCGATGCCCGATGCGTCGCCGGCCAAGTGGCATATAGCGCATACGACATGGTTTTTCGAAACCTTCATTCTGCGCGATCTGCCCGGTTACCAGCTGTTCGACGAGCGCTGGCCGTTCCTGTTCAATTCCTATTACGAAGCCGAAGGCCCCCGGCACGCCCGGCCTATGCGCGGCATGCTGTCCCGCCCCTCCCTCGATGAAGCACTGGCGTACCGGGCGCATGTCGATCGTCATCTGGAAGATGTGCTGGATCGGCCCGAACTGGCTCAACTGATCACGCTTGGCCTCAATCATGAGCAGCAGCACCAGGAATTGCTGCTGACGGACATCAAGCATGCGTTGTCGCTTAACCCGCTGCTACCTGCATATGCGCCCAAGGGCGATGCGCGCGCGGTGGCCGGGTCGATGACGTGGACCGACCACCCCGGCGGCATCGCCCGCATCGGCCACGAAGGGGCCGGGTTCGCGTTCGACAACGAAGGCCCGGCGCACCGCGTGATGATCGAGCCGTTTGCCTTGGCCGATCGTCTCGTTGCCAACCGCGAATGGCAGATGTTTATGGCCGACGGCGGGTATCGCAATCCCGCCTTGTGGCTGTCGGACGGCTGGGCTTGGGCACAGGCGGAAGGTATCGACGCGCCGCTGTACTGGCGCGAAGATGATACCGCGTTCACCTTGTTCGGCATGGCAGCGCTCGATCCCGACGCGCCCGTCACCCACGTATCGTTCTTCGAAGCCGATGCCTACGCGACCTGGGCCGGGGCGCGATTGCCCACGGAATTCGAGTGGGAAGTTGCCGCCAGCGGCAGCGATCCTGCGCTGGGCAACCAGCTGGACGGCGCCATCGGCGTCCACCCCTTGGGCGCGCCCGGATTGTTCGGCGATTGCTGGCAATGGACGCGGTCTGCCTATCTGCCGTATCCGCGCTTTCGCGCGGCGGAAGGGGCGGTGGGCGAATACAACGGCAAGTTCATGTCCGGCCAGTGCATCCTGAAGGGCGCCAGCTGCGCCACGCCGCGCGGTCATTCGCGCGCAACGTACCGCAATTTCTTCCCTCCCGAAAAGCGCTGGCAGTTTACCGGCGTTCGTCTGGCAAAGGATGCCTGAACCCATGGCGGCTGCCGTTCGCGACCTGATCGATACGTCCCGGGATACTTTGCGGGCGCAATTTCGCCACGATGTGCTGACCGGGCTGTCGCAACCGCGCAAGGCGATTCCCGCGCGCTGGTTCTACGATCATCGGGGCAGCGAACTGTTTGAAGCGATTACGGTCCTGCCCGAGTACTACCCGACGCGCACGGAGACCGGCATCCTGATGGCGCACGCCACGCGCATCGGTCGGATGGTCGGCGCGCAGCATCATGTGGTGGTGGAGTTTGGCGCGGGCAGCGCCACGAAAACACCGCTGCTGCTCGATGCGATCTGGACCGCCGGGTACGTTCCCATCGACATCTCCGGTGCGTTCCTGCACGAGTCGTGCGACGCGCTGGCCGCGCGTTATCCCGAACTGCCGATCCACCCGGTCGAGGCGGATTTCACCCGGCCCGTGGCTTTGCCGGCAGACTTGAACGCGTTTCCCCGGCTGGGCTTTTTTCCCGGATCGACGATCGGCAACATGGAGCCGATGGTTGCCACCGACCTGCTGCGCTCCATGCGCGAAACGCTGGGCGGTGGAAGCCTGCTGCTGATTGGGTTTGACAGGATCAAGGCCGAGGTTGAGCTGGTTGCAGCCTATGACGACGCGCAAGGCGTCACCGCAGCCTTCAACCTCAACCTGGCAAACAGGATCAACGCGGAACTGGATGGCTCTATTCCTTTGGATGCCTTGGCGCACAAGGCGGTGTGGAACGATGAGCGCGCGCGGATCGAAATGCACATCGCGGCAACGCGCGATATCGCGTTCGATGTTTGCGGGCAGCCCTTCGCGATGAAGCGGGGCGAGACGATCCATACCGAAAACAGCCACAAGTATGACCCGCGCAGCGCCGACACATTGCTGCTGGCTGGCGGGTGGGAGCCACTTCAGGGTTTCGGCGACGCCGACGACAAGTTCATGGTGATCCTGGCCCGCGCCATGGGGGACGAGCAGACGGCCTGACATCGGCATTTTTCTGTTATTTCGTCGCTTGACGGCTTCGTGTCATCGCTGCAGCAATAGGCACATGACACGTTTTTTCCGGGCATCGAGCGCAACGCTCGCTTTCGCACTCGCCGTCGCGGCGGGACAGGTCTTGGCGCAGGACAGCGCCCCCTCCACCGATACTATGATGAACGAGCAGGTGAAGTCGTACGACTGGGTGCGACCTCAGGCCGATTTCGTGCGCAAGACGGTGATGATCCCGATGCGCGATGGCACCAAGCTGTTCACCGTCATCATCTATCGCAAAGGCGTTTCGGATGCGCCGATCCTGCTGAGCCGTACGCCGTACAATGCGGACAAGAGCAGCAGCCGCAACCGCAGCCAGAAGATCGAGGAGATCCTGCCGGTCGCCGATGCCGAGTTCGTCAATGACGGCTATATCCGGGTATATCAGGACGTGCGCGGGCTCGATGGGTCCGAAGGCGATTATGTGATGAACCGGCCGCTGCGCGGGCCGCTCAACAAGACCAAGGTCGATCACGCCACCGATGCTTACGATACGATCGACTGGCTGGTGAAGAACGTCAAGGAAAGCAACGGCGAGGTCGGCATCACCGGCTCGTCGTACCTTGGCTTCACATCACTGATGGCGCTGATCGATCCGCATCCCGCGCTCAAGGCCGCCGTGCCGCAAAGCCCGATGGTTGATGGCTGGATGGGCGACGACTGGTTCCACAACGGCGCCTTCCGCACCTTCGGGTTCGACTATGACCTGGGGCAGACCGTGAAGAAGGGCGGCGGGTCCGTGCCCAAGGGCAATGGCGATGAATATACCGCCTACCTAGAGGCCGGTTCCGCCATGGATTATGCCAAGGCCTATGGCCTCACCGACCTGCCGGTTGTTCGCAAGGTGCTGGAACATCCCACCTACGATGCGTGGTGGCAGGGCCAGGCGGTGGACAAGCTGCTGGGCGCCCGCAAGCTGACGGTGCCGACCATGCTCGTCGTCGGGCAATGGGATCAGGAGGACAGCTACGGCGCGCCTGCGGTGTATCAGGCGCTGAAGGCCAACGGCACGCCAAGCGACATGGTAAGCCTCGTGATCGGGCCATGGCGGCACAGCCAGGTCAATTACGAAGCGCGCGAACTCGGTCCGCTGAAGTGGGAAGGCGATACCGGCATGCAGTTCCGCACGCGCTACATGAAGCCATTCTTCGATTGCCACCTCAAGACCAATCCGCCCGCCTGCAACACCCCGCCCGTGTTGACTTATGCAACCGGGAAGGGCGGCTGGGAGGTATCGCAGCAATGGCCTGCCGGTGCGTACACGCCGCTTTACCTGGGCGCTAACGCGGGCTTGTCGTGGACCAAGGGGCAGGCGGGCAGCGACAGCTACGTGTCCGATCCGGCCAAGCCGGTGCCCATGCTGCCGCGCCCGATCCACATGCAGGGCGAGGAGTGGAAGACCTGGCTGGTGCACGACCAGCGCTTCGTCGATGGCCGTCCCGATGTGCTGAGCTACACCACCGGCGTGCTGGACAAGCCGGTACACATCAAGGGTGCGCCGAAGGTCGATCTGCACGCAGCCACCAACGGGCGCGACAGCGACTTCGTGGTCAAGCTGATCGACGTCTACCCGCAGGAAAACTCCGCCGATCCGACGATGGCGGGCTATGAGTTGGGCATCGGCATCGAGATCTTCCGGGGCCGCTACGTGAACGGCTTCTCGACGCCGCAGGCGCTGGAACCAGGCAAGGTCTACGACTTCAAATGGTCGTTGCCCAATGTCGATCACGTGTTCCTGCCGGGGCACAAGATCATGGTTCAGGTGCAGTCCAGCCTGTTCCCGCTGTACGATCGCAACCCGCAAAGCTGGGTGCCCTCGATCATGACCGCCAAGCCTTCCGACTACGTGAAGGCCACCGAGACGATCCACTGGGGCGGCGATGAGGCCAGTGCGGTCTGGTTGCCCGTTGCGCAGGATTAACGCGCAACGAGGCGTTACCGGCGGCGATCAGCTTTCGCCGAACAGTTCGCGCTGAGAGGATTCAATTTCCTCGAAGTAGCGCCGGCGGGCGTGGCGTTCGGTGACCACGCCCACCACCGTGCCCACGCCGTCCACCACCGCCAACTCGTCTGCCGCGACGAGATCGAACGCCTTGAGCATGGCGCGGATGTCGCTGACGGGTGACAAGGTATTGTCCTCCAGCGTTGCCAGGGTGCCGATCGGTTCGTCCGGGTCCAGTTCCGGATTCCAGGCGGCGGCGGTGGCCACGATGCCGGCGTAGTGCCCGGCCTCGTCCAGCAGGATCGCCTTGCTGGTGGAGCCCAGGGGCACCCGGGCGCGAAAGTCGGCAACCGTCAGCGCGGCGGGGGCGCTGGTCCAGTCCTTGCGCATGATCCGCCCGGCGGTAAGGGTCAGCATCCAGCCGATATCGCGCGGTGAGCGGATGATCGATCCGCGCACGTGCAGCCGCCACGTGGAGAACGAATACCCGAACGTCTCACGCGTCAGGGCGCTGGAAACCAGCGACGCGGTCAGCACCACGCCCATCAGCGTGAAATCGTGGGTGGTTTCCAGCACCAGCATAGCCAGCGTCATCGGGCCGCCGACCACGGATACGGCCAGCGCGCTCATCCCCACGAGCGCCGCGTCGTTGATGTTGAGGGTGATGCCAAGCGGCAGCATGCCCACCAGCCCGGCAAAGATGAGGCCCACCGTCGAGCCGAGGAACAGGGAGGCGAAAAACAGGCCGCCGCGAAAGCCGAACGCCAGCGAAATGGCCGAGGCCACGATCTTCAGCACCAGCACAGTTGCCAGGAACTGCAGTGCGGGCTGCATCGCGAGGTTGAGATGCATGGCGCCATGCCCCGCCGACAGGGTCTGCGGCGTTACCATAGCCAGCGGCATCAGCAGAACACCGCCGATCACCGGCTTCCAGCGCGATATGCGCCTTGCCTTCTGGACGTGGCTCTCCGCGAAGGTGACCAGCCGCATCAGCGCGATGCCCACCAGCGCGCAGACAAGGCCCAGCACGGTGTAGATGAAGTAATCGCCGGTGGAGATGGAATGGCTGGCGCTGCTGGCGATCAGGTAGGGCTCCACGCCCAACGAGCGGGTGATGAAGGCCGCGCCGAGCGACGCGGCGACGACCGGAGCGATGGCGGCCGGGGTATACGTGCCGATGACGATTTCGAATGCATAGAACGCGCCGGCAAGCGGTGCGCCGAACGCCGCGCCCACAGCGGCGCCTGCGCCTGCGCCCACCAGTGTACGCATGTCTGCGCGGCGCAGCTTGAACCACTGGCCCAGTATTGAGGCGAACCCGCCGCCCATCTGCGCATAGGCGGCCTCCAGCCCCACCGATGCACCAGCCCCGTTGGAAATCACGGTTTGCGCCGAGATGACGAGATTGTCGACGAAGGGGATACGCCCGCTGTGCAGCGCATTGGCTTCCACCACGTCGATCGGCGGCCTGCGGCGGCGGCGCAGGAAATGCGCCATGCCCACCAGCAGCAGCCCGCCGAACGGCAGAGCCAGCAATCGCCAGGGATTGCGAATTTCGCCCAGGGCGCTGAGGCGGTTGTCGGTTATGCCGTACAGCAGCCCCTGCATCGCGTGCGCGACGAACCCCTGGATATTCGTCAGCCAGCCTGCGGCCAGACCGGCGACAAGGGCCAGCACGATGAAAGCCATTTCGCTTTCACGCAGCCTTTGGCGCTGGCGGATGGCCAATGCCTTGAGCGTAGAGGGTGCCATCCGTCGCATCTGGCCGATTGGGCCGGGGTGGTGTTCGGAGTCAAGCGCAGGCGTGCGCAGTCAATGGGACGACCGTCGATTTACGGCATAGATCCTAAAGGCGCTGGGCCGATCAGTAATCCTCGGTATCGATGGCGCGGCGCATGCCATCGGCATAGCGGTGCCCTTTGACGCTCTGCTGGTTGACGAGCGCGCCCGCCTTTTCCAGCAGACCCGGATCCAGATCCAGCGCGTTGGCCACATGGTTCTGGTCGAAATGGGCGATCGAACGGGTGCCGGGGATCGCGTGCACATGGGGCGCCTGTGCAAGCACCCAGGCCAGCGCCAGTTGCGCCGGGGTTACGCCAGCATCGGCAGCAAGGGCGTAATAGCGATCGAGCAACGCAAGATTGTCCGGCCAGTTCTCCGCGTCGAAGCGCGGCATAATGCGGCGCAGGTCCTTTTCGCCCAGCGAGGCGGGGTCGCGCACTTCGCCCGCCAGCGCGCCGCGCCCGACGGGAGAAAATGCTACAAAGGCGATGCCCAGTTCCCGCGTCGCGTCCAGCACGCCCAGTTCGACATTGCGGGTCCACAACGAATATTCCGTCTGCACCGCAGCCATCGGATGCACGCCATGGGCTTCGCGGATGTGCGCGGCAGACCATTCGGACACCCCGTAGCTACCGATCTTGCCTGCCTCGATCGCCCGCACCATCGCGCCCACGCTGTCCGCGATCGGCACTTTGGGGTCGAAGCGGTGCATGTAGAACAGGTCGATATGGTCGGTGCCAAGGCGCTTGAGGCTGGCATCCAGCGATTCCGCAATGCTGTTGGGGTGACAATCGACGCCGCGCCGGGGGCCGTCGACCAGAATGCCCGTTTTGCTGGCAAGCAGGAATTCGTCCCGGCGATGCATGATCGCCTCGCCCAGTATCTGCTCGCTCGTGCCGCCGCCGTAGATGTTGGCGGTGTCGAAGTGGTCGCAGCCGCTGTCGAGCGCATGGCGGAACAGAGCGATCGCATCCTCGCGCGGGGGGGCCTCGCCATAGGCCCACGCGATGTTCATGCAGCCAAGGCCGACCGGGCGGACGTTGCGCCCGGCAAGAATACGTGTGGTCATAGGTTTTCAGCCATCATGCCGTTCAAGGATGGCGCGAATTCGCCCATCGCGCGTTGGCCGTCAAGCGACTTGCCGTTACCCGATCAATGCTTGGGCACGTGCGGGTCACCGCCCGAGAACGCATCGCCGATCGAACAGGCTGCCGGCCCCAGGATCACCACGAACAGCGTCGGCAGGATGAACAGGATCAGCGGAACGGTCATGATCGCGGGCAGGCGCGCGGCCTTTTCCTCAGCGCGCATCATGCGCTCGTTGCGAAATTCGGCCGAGAGCACGCGCAGCGCGGATGCCAGCGGCGTGCCGTAGCGTTCGGTCTGGATCATGGTGGTGACCACGCCCTTCACCGCGTCCAGATTGACCCGGTAGGCCAGGTTCTCGAACGCAGCGCGTCGCTCGGTAAGGAACGACAGCTCGATCGAGGTCATCGAAAACTCGTCTCCCAGTTCGGGGTAAGCGCGCCCCAGTTCGCGCGACACGCGCTCGAACGCGGCGTCAACCGTCAGGCCCGCTTCCGCACAGATGACCAGCAGATCGAGCGCGTCCGGCAGGCCCTTGCGGATAAGGTCGGTGCGCTTGGACACCAGGTTTTGCAGATAGATGTCCGGCCCCTTGTATCCGGCCAGAACCATGATCGCGAAGGCGGCGAACTTCTTGAAAGTGGACCATTGGGGGAAATAGTCGATGCCGTAGATCACCAGAGCGGCCAGCCCGCCCAGCACGATCGGCGCGACGAGGCGGGCGAGCACGACCGCGACCGCCCACTCCTTGTTTCGGATGCCCGCCTGCGCCAGCTTCTGCTGGATGACCTTGATCTGGCTGTCCTGCAGCATCCGGGCCTTGCCCAGGAACGCGCCCATCCGGTCGGTGGTGTCGTTGCGGCGCACCAGGCTCTGGCGCTTCTTGGCGGTGGTGACGATGCCTGCCTTCAGCGCCTCGCGCCGCAGGTTGAGCGCCTTGACGCGCTTGGCCATGGGATCGCGGATCGTGACAGCCGAATAGATGGCAAGCAGCACGGCGGCGGCGGCCACGATCGACAGCAGGGTGCCGACGAGCGTGACGTCAAAGCCAAGGAGCGTGGGACCGGCAGGTTGGTTGAGCATGTCTGTTCCTTGGGTCCGCGCTCAGATCTCGAAGCTGACCATCTTGGCCATGATGAAGGCGCCGATGCCCATCCAGATGGCGCCGCCGATGCCGGCCACCATCAGGCGTTCATCCACCATGAACTGGCCGATGTAGTGGGGGTTGACCCAGTAGATCATCACCGTGACGATGAACGGCAGCGACCCGACGATGTAGGCAGAGGCCTTCGATTCCGAACTCATCGCCCGGATCTTCAGCTTCATCTGCGCGCGCTTGCGCAGCACTTCGGACAAGTTGGCCAGCGTTTCGGCAAGGTTTCCGCCGGTTTCGCGCTGGATCGCCAGCGTGATCGTGAAGAAATTGAATTCGGCAATCCCCAGACGGTCTGCGGTTTCCTGCAGCGCGTCTTCCATCGACTTGCCGACCTTCATGCGGTCGGTGACGAGCTTGAATTCCTCGCCCACGGGGCCGGGAATTTCCTGCGATACGATAGTCAGCGTTTCCGACACCGGCAGGCCCGAACGCAGGCCGCGCACTAGCAGGTCGATGGCGTCGGCAAACTTGACCGTGAACGCAGTCGTGCGCCGCTTGATGAAGTGGTTGAGCACCATGTGCGGCAGGCCGGCGCCGATGAAGATGCCGAATGCCAGGCCCAGGAACAGTGCCCCGGTCTTGAGCACGATCGGCAACGCGAACAGCAGGCCAAGGCCGATCGAGCCATACAGGTATTGCGACATCGTCCACGGTAAGCCCGATCGGTCAAGCCGCAGGGCCAGCGCCTCGGCGCGCGAACTGGAGCCGGCGATCTGGTGGATTTTCGGTTTGCGAGCCGCCACCGCGCGGCGCATCTGCGCTTCGAGCCGGTCCTCGCTGCTGTCGGAGTGGCGCACGCGCACGGACTTGAGCCGCCGCGCGGATTCCTTGCCTGGCGATGGGCCCGACATAGCCACCCACACGAGCAGGAGCGCGCCGGTAAGTCCGGCGGCGATTATGATGAGCTGAAATACGTTCATCGTCCTGCTTTCCCGTGCGCGCGCATCAGACTGCGGCCTGCGCCTTCTTCTTGCGGGCCTTGGGCATCATCGCCTTGAAGTCGATCTTGCCCAGCAGCGACGGCTTGGCGCCTGTCACTTGGTTTGCACCGCCGGCCTCGGCGATCATGCCTGCCAGTTCGCGGATCACCGCGCCGGATTTGGCCGTACGGTTGGCATCGACGAAGGTCTGACCCAGCTTGGCGGCCATCGACGCCGCCTTGAGGTCATACGGGATCAACAGGTCGATCTTCGTCTCGATTGAGGCTTCGAAGTCCGCCTTGCTGATCTCGGCCAGCGCGGTCTGGACCTTGTTGGCGACCACGATCACTTGCGTGCGCGGCGCGTTGCCCTTGAACCAGGAGAGCATGCGGATGGTATCGCGCGCGGATGCCAGCGTCATTTCGGTGACCAGCACGGCCACGTTCGCCTCCACTGCAAGCTGCGGGAAGTTGATCAGCATGTTTCGCGGCATGTCGATCACGGTCATCTCGAACGACTGGCGAAACTCCTCCGCAAGCTGCATGAACGCGGAACCGTCTGTCAGCAGCGGGCCGTTGATCGGCGCTTCGGCGGACAGGATTGCCAGATTGTCGTTCGCGCGGATCATGGCGCGTTCGATAAACAGGCCGTCGATGCGGCTGGGGTTCTCGATGGCGTCGGTCAAGCCGCGTCCCGGCTCCAGATCGAGGCACAGCGCGCCGGTGCCGAAGTGGATGTCGAGATCAAGCAGGGCGGTGGGCAGCTTGTAGTCGGCGCTGAACAGCCAGGCGAGCGAGGTTGCCAGCGTGGACGCACCGACGCCGCCGCGCGTGCCGATCACGGCGGTGGAAATGTGGCTTTTTCCGCCTGCGACATCGGCCACGCGCGGCGCGGCGAACGTCGCCTGGGCCTGTGCCAGCGCTTCACGCACCTGGGCCACGGACAAGGGCTTCAGCAGGTAATCGTGGATGCCGCTGGCGACGAGATCGCGGTAAAGGCGCACGTCGTTCACCTGACCCACCGCGATGACGACCGTGCCCGGTTCGCACACTTCGGCCAGCGCGTTGATGTCGCTGAGCGGGTCGCCGCTTTCGGACAAGTCCACCAGCAGGATGTTCGGACTTGCCGCTACGGAAAGCGACTGGACCGCGTTGCGCAGGCCGCCCTTGTAGCACTTTTCCGGCTGCAGCCCCATTTCGATGGCCAGCGGGCGCAGCACGTCGAGCGAGGCGTCGTCGCACATGTAAGCGGCGAACTGGTCACGGCCACCGGGACCGCCGGTTTTCCAAGGAGCGTTCATGGCGTCAATTTCCCTTGGTGGAGGTGCCGGAAACGATGTTGCCCTTGCCGGTCGGGCTCGCCTCGCGCCACGCCTGGATCGCCTTGTTGGACGTGCGCACGGTGTTGCCGGTATCGTCGTTGCCGTGCAGCAGGTCTTCCGGGTTCGCCATCATTGCGGCAAGGTTGGAGTTCACGGCGCAGCCGTAGTTGCTGGACGTGGCGTTGTTGGGATTGAAATCGTTCTTGGCCGACCAGTCCGGGCAGCCCGGCACGCTGGCTTTCGCGCGTGAGATGATGATGCGCGCGGTGCCGGCCGGGATCATGTCGGCGGTTTCGGGCACGCCGTCGCCCAGCAGCACGCCATAACGTGCGGCCACAGCCTCCACCGCGCTGCGCGTAGCGGGGCTGGACGCGGGATCGTCGAGATATACCTTGTCCCCATACCTGGGCCTTAGTGCTTCCAGCCAGTCGGCGAGGCGGGACTGCTCGCCATAGGCAAGTCCGCTGCCGGACGTGGTCACGTCCATCGCATACTGCACCTTTTCCACTACCGGCTGGTGCACCGAATACATCGAGCGATTGGTGGGAATGCCGCCGCATGCCGACAGGGCAAGCGCCAGCCCGGCGGTGAGGGCGGTGGAGGCAAGGGCCTTGCGGCCGCGATTATGGTTGAACATGGTCACCTCTCTCACTTCAGGCTGAAGCCGGGCTTGGCGCTATCGGCAGCGCCGGTCGTCCCCCGGCCGGGCATGGGCGGCGTGGTGCTGCGCATCGCCTCGGGGCGCTTGGCCCCGCTGACGCCATCGCTGTCCATGTTGCCCAGAATGCGCTGCAGTTCGTTCGGCGAATTGAAGCCGTCTGTCGGCAGCGCGATCTGCGAGGACGCGTTGACCGGCTGCACCAGATACGGCGTCACGATGATCACCAGTTCGGTCTCCCCACGCTTGTAGCTGGTGGAGCGGAACAGCGAGCCCAAAATGGGAATGTCGCCCGCGCCCGGCATCTTCTGGATGGCGTTGGACGTGTTGTTGCTCAGCAGGCCGGCGATCATGAAGCTCTGCCCCGAACCCAGTTCCACCGTGGTTTCGGTGCGGCGCACGGTAAGCGCCGGGATCGAAAAGCCGCCGATCGTGACCGCGCCTTCGCTGGAAAGCTCGGACACTTCCGGGCGCACGCGCATGGAGATGCGGCCATTGGACAGCACCGTGGGCGTATAGCTGAGGCTGACGCCGTATTTCTTGTAATCCACCGACGTCGCGCCAAGCCCCTGGCTCAACGGAATGGGAAACTCGCCGCCGGCCAGGAACTCGGCAGTTTCGCCGGACAGCGCGGTAAGCGTTGGCTGCGCCAACGTGCTGACGAGGCCGACAGTTTCACCGGCATCAAGCGCACCCAGGATGTTGAGGCCCAGGAGTTTGCCGGCAAAGCCGAGCGTAGTGCCGGTGGAACTGGCGGTTACGTCGGTACCGGGCACCGTCGTAACTGCGCCGGTCACGGGGTTGATGAAAGTTTGCGTCACGGCGCCTGTGCCCACGCCCAAAGCGCGGCCCGGATTGTATGCGGTGCCGATCGCCCCGCCTTGCCCGACGCCAAACTTGAATCCGCCGGTGCCATCCAGCGTTGCCAGCTTGGAACTGAGCGACTTGACCAGCGAGCGGCTTACTTCGGCGATGCGCACCTGCAGGTTGACCTGCAGCGGCGTCGCCTGGCGCAGGCGGGTGATGATGTTGGCGTCCTTGCCGGCATAGGCCTGCACCAGACGTTCAGCCTCCGCCGCATCTTCCGGGGCCTTGACGGTGCCGGTCAGCAGGAACGTGTTCGACCCCATCGTGGACACCGCGATCTGCGCGTCCGGCATCGCCAGGCGCAGCATCGAATCGACGCTGTCAAAGTTGGAGCCAACCCGCACCGTGCCGGACCAGACGACCGCGCCCGCCGCATTGCTGGCATACACCGTGGTGGTGCCGCCGGCTTTGCCGAACACGTAGAACTGGTGGCCGGTCTTTACCTGAACATCCGCCACCGCGTCGTTGGAAACGAACACGTCCGTCATGGTGCCGGGCACGTTGATGAGCTGGCCGTTGCCGATGGACAGCTGGATGTCCTGCGTGGGCCGTGTCACCGAAGCGGGCAGGGTTCCTGCGGCCGAAGCCGGCAGGGCGATGGCCAGCGGGGAAAGCGCGCAGGCGGTCAGCATGGACATGAGAAGGCTAGGCTTCATCGGGGTGCCCTCGAAGGCTGGAAAGGGTGTGGCGCGCAGGCGCGGCATGGTGAGCGTCATCATTTGCCGCTCACCGGTTCGTCAGTGGTGGTCTTGCCGCGGGTGACGCGCACCACGGGGCCAGTGTGGACGGGTACGCCGCTGGCTGCTTGCGGTGCAGGACCAGCCATGGCCATCGCTGGCTGGGCCGGTGCGGCTTGCGATGGAATGCTGGAGCGCTGGAAGCGCGAGACGTCGCCGCCGGTCACATACGTGCTCTGCCCGTCGATCGGACGGTCCATCGCGGCGCGCATCAAGGCTTCTTCCTGCTGGCGGGTCGCGCCTTCGGGAACCTTGACCTGGCCGCTCGCAAGCACCCGGTCGAATTCGCCCTGGTTGTCGGCAATGGCCCGCAGTGACAGGCTGATTTCGCCGATCTGCTGCGCCACGGCGACCTTTTCGGCGATGCGCGGGGTTACTTCCAGCGTCACCGTGGCGAATCCGCGAACGGTGGTCTTGCCGTCCACCACGTCGCTCGTGGTGGCCTGGTCGGTGGCGAGGACGCGCAAGTTGCGCAGGATCGTTTCGGCGGCGCGCAGCGCATTGCCTTGTCCCTGCACTTGCTGGGTGAGGACGAGATCGACGTGATCGCCGGGGAACACGAAGCCGCCCACGCCGGTTTTGGCCGATACGGGGATAGTGACAGCGCGCATGCCCGGCCCGAGTGCGGCGGCGAGGAAACCACGATCGCCCGGGGCCACCAGCGCGCCTTGGGTCAAGGGCTGACCTGCGGTGATCGGAAAGCGCACCACGGTGCCAAGCAGCTTGCTCATGTCCGCCTTGCCATCGAGGAAGTAGGCGTCCTGCACCATGTTGTCAGGCCAGCTCTGGAACGATACCGAATCGGCGGTGATGATCGTGCCAACCGGCAACGCGCGCTGAGCGACCAGAACCTTGGGTCCGGTCGGCGCCGTTACCGCCTGCGCCTGCGGCGTCGCGCCGCCTGCAAACATCGACCTTGCGGCAAACGCGGTGAAAGCCGCAACGAGCAGCGCAACCGCAAGCAGCACCACCTTTTTCCTGTCCATGGCTTGGAAAGCCCCTTGCAATAACCCCGGTCTGTCAGGGCGGTATGCGCTTAATTGGTTAAGAACGGGTTCACCCCGTTCACGCGGTTATCGTGGCCAGCATTTCGGTACCGATTACCCACAAGGCGGCAGCGGCGATGGCGATGCCGTACGGCACTTCGATGCGCGATTTCTGCCGGCGCATTACGCGGCGCAGGCCCCACGTCAGCAGCACGACCAGCACCAGCAGCGCGGCAAAGATGAGCCATATGTTGGGCATGGTGTTGGCGACGAAGACTATCGCGGCAGGTGGGATCAGCGGCCCGTGAGTCGCAGTGGCGATCGCCATCGCGGTCAGACAGCCGATCGCCAATACGGTGGCGAGCATGGCCAGCGTGTCTGCTGTTCGCGCTTCCCGGTCGCGCTGCATGTTGAACAGCGCCATCGCGAGCGAGCCGCCGCCGCCCAGAATCGCCATCAGCACGAACAGCTGGAAGAAGCTGGCAGGCGCAAACCACAGCGCCAGCGCGGTGAGCAGTTTCACGTCGCCGCCACCCATCTGTCCGGCGGCGAACAACAGCGCGGCCACCGCGAACGTGCCGGCTGCCAGCGCAAGTTGCCAGCCGATGGCGGACAGCGGCAGGTCCGTTGCCAGCCACCACAGCGGCGCGGCGAGCGCGATGGCGAGGTTGAGCGTGTTGGCGATCGTGCGGCTGCGCCAGTCGGTCACCGCTGCAACGAGCAGGGCCGTTGCCAGCGCCGCCAGCAGTGCGTAGGAAAAGGCAGCGCCTGTCATGCGGTTGGCTGTACATCGAGCATCACTACCAAACGGTAACCAGGATTTCGGACCCGCCATATCGTGACTTCGGCCCTAAACGCTCTCCTGCATTCCCCGGCACGCCGCGCAATCCCGCCGGAGGCGGTCGAGTCGCGTTGGGCCCTGCCTGACGGGCACCTGCTGCGCCGGATCGACTGGCCGGTCTCCAAGCGTCCACGTGGGTCCATCCTGTTCATGCCGGGGCGCGGCGATGCTTACGAAAAATGGCTGGAAACGCTGGATGGCTGGCACCGCGAAGGGTGGCAGGTGACGGCGGCGGACTGGCGCGGGCAGGCCGGGTCAGGCCGGCTGGGTAGCGATGCGTCGACCGGCCATGTCTCCGACTTTGCGGTGTGGGTCGCTGATTATGCGGCGCTGTTCGCGCAGTGGCGCGCGTCAACGCCCGGGCCGCACGTGGCGGTGGGTCATTCGATGGGCGGCCATCTGGTGCTGCGCGCCGTGGCGGAAGGCGTGGCGGCGCCCGACGCGATGGTGCTGTCCGCGCCGATGCTGGGCATTCATCCCACCTGGGTGCCGACGCGGGTTCTTCACCGCATCGCGCGCGCGATCGTGCGATTGGGTGATCCGCGCCGGCCGGCCTGGAAGGGCGGCGAGAAGCCGGGCGCCAAGATGAGCGGCGCGCGCGCATCGCGCAGCCTGCTGCTCACGCATGACGACAGCCGCTATGACGATGAACAGTGGTGGCGGGCGAAGCGCCCTATCATCGCGATGGGACCGGCAAGCTGGGGCTGGATCGAATGCGCGCTCGCCTCGATCCGGATGCTGGAGCAATCGGGGATGCTGGAGGCGGTACAGGCGCCCACGCTGATCCTTGGCACCAGCGTAGACGGGCTTGTTTCATGGCCCGCGATCCGACGCGCCGCGCGCCGGTTGCCACAAGGCAAACTGGATGCGTTCGGCCCGGAATGTCGCCACGAAATCCTGCGTGAAGTCGATGTGGTGCGCGATCGCGCGCTTGCCAGCATCAGGGACTTCCTGAACCAGCACGCGCCCGCTAGGGCCTGATCCACATGGACTCGTCGTTTGATATCGCCATCGTGGGCGCGGGCATGGCCGGTGCGTCGCTGGCGGCTGCGCTGGGTCCCTCGGGCGCGTCTATTGTGCTGCTGGAGGCTGAGGATCGGCCCGGCTACCATGCCACGGGGCGCTCTGCCGCGTTCTGGACCGAAAGCTATGGCGGCCCCGGTGTCCAGCCGCTGACGAGCGCGTCAGGCCCCACCCTGCGCGCGCTGGGCGTGCTGACCCCGCGCGGAGCATTGACCCTGGGCCGGGCAGGGCAGGAGGCTCAGGTGGCGGCTTTCGCACAGGAATACCGGGCTGCCGGCGTCACGGTAGACCTGCTTGACCGGGAGGACGTATCGCGGCGCGTTCCCGGCCTGCGCCCGGAATGGACCTGCGGCGCGCTGGAGCCCAGCACCTGCGACATCGATGTGGCCGCGCTGCACCAGCATTACCTCGCGGCGTGCAAGGCGCAGGGCGCGCAAGTGTGGTGCCGGGCAGGGCTGGCGGCGGCGCAGCGCATGGCATCGGGCTGGCAACTGACACTGGCCGATGGGAAACAGGTGTCCGCAGGGATCCTGGTCAACGCGGCTGGCGCCTGGGCAGACCGGGTGGCGGGACTTGCGGGTATCAGGCCCTTGGGCATTGTGCCGTACCGGCGGACCATTGCGCAGCTGGTGGTGGACGGGCCGGTGGGTGACGACCTCCCGCTGGTGCTGGATGTGGCGGGGCAATTCTACTTCAAGCCCGAAAATGGGCGCATCTGGCTTAGCCCGCATGACGAAACGCCCAGCGGCCCGTGCGATGCCGCAGCCGAAGAACTGGACGTGGCGCTGGCGATCGACCGGTTCGAGCGGGTGGTGGACTGGCGTGTGGAGCGGGTGGAACACCGTTGGGCGGGGCTGCGCTCGTTCGCGCCCGATCGCCTGCCGGTCTATGGTTTTGCGCCTGGCGATGCCGGGTTTTTCTGGTTCGCCGGGCAGGGCGGCTTCGGCATCCAGACCGCGCCGGCCGCAGCCCATCTGGCGGCGCGCCTGCTGACGGGTGCTGCGCCCGGCGCCATCGACCCGGCGCCTTTCGCGCCCAATCGCTTCGGCTGACGGCTACTCGCCGCTCGCACTGTCGGTCACGCGGCTGGTCTCTTTGCGGCCCGGGGCAACGAAATGCCAGGTGAGCAGGACCGGCTCCAGCACGGCCATGCCCACGAAAATGCTGACCAGTCGGGCTACTCCCGGCCCGATCTGCGCGTCGGCATAACTGTCCGGCACCAGCACCGCGATCACAGCCAGGGTGAATTGCAGGCCCAGATACGTGACACCGGGCAATCCGTTTTCGATATGGCGGCCGATCACGATGCCCAGGCACGTTCCGGCGATCAGCACCGGCACGCTGCCTTGCGCCGCCAGCAGCACCCCCAGCGCCAGGGCCCCGCCGGCCATGCAGCCCAGCGCGCGATAAAGCAGCCTGCGGGACACCGGCACCAGTCCGCTGGCGCCGATCCCGGTCACTGGCACGATCATCACCGCCATGATCGTAACCGCGGCCTGGGAAAGCTGGGGCAGGCCGACCAGCGCATGCAGCAGGGGCAATGTGGCGATGGCGAGCCCGGCTTGCGCGGCATGCCGCGCGGCGGTGGGGTTCCAGGTCATGCGCCCACCTGCCGGCTTGCGATCGGTCCACCAGCGCCTGCCTGCCCACAGTCCAACGGCCACGCTGACAAGGGTGCACGCGGCGGTCCCGGCGATGACTTCGAGCAGGCGTGTCCGGGCAAAGCCGTAGGTATCGAGATCGGTTCGCTCGATCTTGTCGAACAGGATCATTTCGAAGGTCAGGCCGAACAGCAGCCACCCATAGCCGCGCTTTGCCGTCAGCATGCCGTACAGCCCCAGCGCGCCGATCAGCGCGCCCGCGATCATCTGCAGCGGCAGGGATTGCGCTGCATAAGGCACGATGGCCAAGGCAAGCGCCGAACCCAGCAGCGTGCCGATGATCCGCATGGTCCCGCGCAGCAGGGTTTCTGCGGTATCGCTTTTCAGCAGGATGAACGCGCTGAACGCCGCCCACCCCACCATCGTCGCGCCGATCGCGTGCGCAAACACGATGGCCAGCATTACCGAGGCGACGCAGGCCCATTCGTCCGCCATGCGTGGACCCGGCGTTACCAGCGCCCGCGCTTCGGTGCGCAAGGTGCGGGTTAGGGGGGTGCTCAAGAATCGAGCCGACGCAGTGGTTATGCCGCCGCCTTGGCCGCATCGCTGGCGAGCTTGTCGACGCGTTCGTTCTCTACATGGCCGCTGTGGCCGCGCACCCATTGCCATTGCACCTTGTGCCGCCCGGCCGCTTCGATCAGGTCGTGCCACAGGTCCGCATTGCGCACCGGCTGCTTGCTGGCATTGATCCAGCCCTTCTTCTTCCAGCCGTGCACCCACTTGGTGATGCCGTCGATCACATACTTGCTGTCGGTATGGAGGGTGACGTCGCACGGCTCGGTAAGCGCATTGAGCGCCTTGATGGCAGCGGTCATCTCCATGCGGTTGTTGGTGGTGTCCGCCTCGCCGCCGGACATTTCCTTTTCGTGGTCGCCCATGCGCAGCAACGCGCCCCACCCGCCCGGGCCGGGATTGCCCTTGCAGGCGCCGTCGGTGAAGACATCCACCTGCTTCATGCGAAAATCTCCGTATTTACCGGGTCGGCGTAGAACTGCAGGCGGCGGGCGAAGGCCATCGGGTCTTTAGGGGTGACCAGCGCGCCGGCTGGCGTGTTGAGCCAGTCATACGCCCGCGTCGCCAGGAACCGCATGGCCGCGCCGCGCGCCAGCAGCGGTAGAGCGGCGCGCTCGGTCACGCTCAGCGGGCGGACCGCATCGTAGCCTTCCAGCAGGGCGGCAGACAGATCGGCGCGGAACTGCCCGCCGTCAGGGCTGAAGCACCACGCGGCATGCGTTACGGCAACGTCGTACGCCAGAATGTCGGTGCAGGCGAAGTAGAAGTCGATCAGGCCGGTCACCCGCTCGCCCAGCATCAGCACGTTGTCAGGAAACAGGTCGGCATGGATGACGCCGCGCGGCAGGTCTGCCGCCCATTGCGCATCCAGCACCGCCAGTTCGCGATCGACCAGCCTCCCAAGGTCCGGGTGGATCGAATCGAGGCCGCTGCGCCCGCACTGGTCCAGCAACCGCCGCCAGGCCGGCAGCGCCAGCGCGTTTACCCGCGAATCGGGAAAGTCTGCCGCGGCCAGATGGATCTGCGCCAGCGCCCCGCCCACCGCGCGCGCCTGGCCGGGCATGGGCTCGGACACCGATACGCCGGGCAGGAATTCGATCAGCGCCAGCGCCTTGTCGCCTTCGGGCGTGGGGTGAAGGCGATAGCTGGCGCCGTGCGCATCATGCATCGTGCGCGGCACCGGGCAGCCCTTGGCGGCAAGATGATCCAGCAGGTTCAGGAAGAACGGCAGGTCCGCGATCTCGGTGCGCGTTTCGTAGATCGTCAGGATGAACCGCCGCGCCGTGCCGCTTGCCTCGGTCTCGATCAGCCAGTTGCTGTTGGAAACGCCTTCCGCGATGCCCTTTGCCGAAACCAGCGTGCCGACGTTGAAGGCGGCGATGATGTCGGCCATCTCCTCGGCACCCAGCCGGGTGTAGACTGCCATCGGTTCAGCGCACCAGCTGGCGGGGCAGCTTGAAAGTCATGTGCTCACGCGTGGTGACGATCTCTTCGGTGCCCACTTCGCGCAGTTCCTTGATGCGCGCGACCACTTCGTTGACCAGTTCCTCCGGCGCGGAGGCGCCGGCCGTCAGCCCCACCACATCGATGCCGTCCAGCCATGCCGGATCGATTTCGGCGGCGCGCTGGATCATCTGCGCGGGCACGCCTTCGCGCTGCGCCACTTCCACCAGCCGCAGCGAGTTCGAGCTTTTGGGCGAGCCGATTACCAGCACCAGCTGGCACTGCGGCGCGATCTGCTTCACGGCGGCCTGGCGGTTGGACGTGGCATAGCAGATGTCTTCGGCCTTGGGCGCGATGACATCGGGAAACCGGGTCTGGATCGCCTGAATGATGGCCGCCGTATCGTCCACCGACAGCGTGGTCTGCGACAGGTAGCACAGCTCCACCCCGTCCGGCACGCGCACCGTGCCAACATCTTCCACGGTCTGCACCAGCGTCATCGCACCTTCGGGAACCTGTCCGAACGTGCCGATCACTTCGGGATGGCCGGCGTGGCCGATGAACAGGATATGGCGCCCGGCATCGATCTGCCGTTCGGCCTGGCGGTGGACCTTGCTGACCAGCGGGCAGGTGGCATCCAGCCATTCCAGGCCGCGTGCGGTGGCCGCAGCCGGCACCGCCTTGGGCACACCGTGCGCGCTGAAGATCACCGGCACGCCATCGGGCACTTCGTCCAGCTCTTCCACGAACACCGCGCCCTTGGCCTTCAGGGTATCGACCACGAACTTGTTGTGCACGATCTCATGGCGCACATAGACCGGTGCGCCGTAGATCTCGATCGCCCGCTCGACGATTTCGATGGCCCGGTCCACCCCGGCGCAAAACCCGCGCGGGGCTGCGATCAGAAGGCGCAGCGGCTGGAGCGGCTGAGCAAGCGGCGTCGTCGTGGACGGAAAGGGCGCGTTCATGCATGGCCCTCTAGCGCTTTGCCGCGTGCGCCGCTAGGGCAAGCGCACCCCATTCGAGGAAGTGACGATGAATGCACGCCGCCTGACCACGACCCTCCTGTGCTCCGCCGTGGCCGCAAGCGGGCTCAGCGGGTGCAAGACCAAAGGTGAGATCGTGGTTGACCAGAGCGTTGGTATCACCGCCGTGCGCTCCAAATGCCCCGCTGTGGGCATTCCCGACTACACCGGCGACATGACGCTTTTCCGTGCAGCCGGTGATCGCACCGCCAGCAACCTTGATGTCGTGGCCGCGATGACCGACGTGCGCAGCGCGTGCGACGAGGCGAGCCTTGATCCCAAAGTGACGGCGCAAGTGTCGTTCCAGGTTCTCGCCCGCCGCTATGACACGGCTGGCGCGCGCACCATCACGCTGCCGTATTTTGTCAGCGTGCTGCAGGGCGGCAGCGCCGTGATCAGCAAGCGGGTGGGCACGGTCACGCTCACGTTCGCTAACGGGCAGGAGCGGGCGCAGGCAACCGCGAAAGTCAACGCGTTCGTGGATCGCGCCGCAGCCACGCTGCCGCAGGACGTGCGCGATCGCATCACCCGCAAGCGCAAGGCGGGCGATGCCGATGCCGCGGTCGATCCGCTCGCCGATCCGCAGGTGAAAGCGGCCATCGCACGCTCTTCGTTCGAAGTGCTGGTGGGTTTCCAGCTCAACGAAGCGCAGCTGGCCTATAACGCCACGCGGTGATGGCCGGCGTCAGACCTCGGCGGCTTCGGCCAGCCGAGGGGCGTGCGTCTCCATTGCTTCGCCTGGTTTGCGCATCAAGGCCACCGCGCACAGCAGCACTGCGCTCACCGCTGCAAGGCCGATGAAGATACCGGAAAAACTGCCGGTGCTGTCCTTGATCGCCCCGCCAAGTGCAGGCCCTACGGCGGCAGAGGTCGATACGGCCATCATGATCGAATACAGTTCGAGCGAGGCGCGCTGCCCGAAATAGGACTGTAGCAGCATCGCGGTGGCGACATAGCTGAAGCCCAGGCCGCCGCCGAATGTCACCATCCACAGCACCAGCGTCCAGGGTCCGTTCGCCAGCGCGAGGGTGGCGGCGGACACCGCAAGGCAGCCCAGCGAGAACATCGTCAAGGCCCGCGGCGAAGCTTTTTCGCCGGCAAAACCCGCCAGCGCCGACCCGATCGCGCACACCAGCGCTGACAAGCTGATGAGCTGCGAGGCGCGGGTAGCGGCGATGCCGTGTTCCATCAGGTGCTGGTAGGCAAAGCTGTGCGTCGTGGTGTTGATGGCAAGACACGCGGTATAGGCGCCCACGACGATCCAGAACTGCACCGAGCCCAGGGCGCGGCGCACGGTCCATTCCGCGTGCAAGCCACCGATGAGCGGATCCTGCGGCGGGCGTTCGAGGCGCAGGCGGCCTGCGGTCAGCGTGCACAGGCCTCCGACGATCACGACGGCGATCGTGAAGATCAGCCAGTACGAACGCCAGCCCATCCCCGCCGTTTGCGTGCCGGCCCACAGCAGTGGGCCCGCCACGGCGCCCAGGTTGCCGATAGTGAAATAGAGCCCCAGCACCGTGGAGCGCCGCTGGAAGGTACTGGACAGGACGTGGACGGCAGGCACCGTGCCGCAAAAGCAGTAGCCGATGCCCAGCAGCGTGGTGGCCAGGTAATAGGTTTCCACGCCTTGTGAACGATATAGCAGCCCGAAGCCCAGAAACAGCAGCGCGATGCCGGCCAGCAAGGTGCGGCCAACTCCCAGCTTGCGGATGGTCAGGGCCGGGGCAAGGCTGATGATGCCGCATGCGGTGCCCAGCAAGGTGAAGCCGAACCCCGCCTGCGCCCAGGTCATCCCGAATTCCTTGACCATGGACGGGATGACCATGCCCAGCGAATTGAACGTGCCGGCGGACAGCAGGAAATACATCAGGCACAACGTCAGAAACCCGACGAATACGAGCGGTTTGCTGTTCATCGCTGGGCGTCCTGGCTGGCACGGGCCCATGCCGCCACCACGGCCTCGCTCGTTACCAGCAGTGAGGTGTTTTCGGACAGGACCTTGAGGGTATGGTGATGCACGGCTTCATCGAAGCTGGCGCAGGCATCGGACACCACGAACGTATGGAAATCGCGGTGGAAGGCATCGCGCGTGGTGGCATCCACGCAGCATTCGGTGGTCAGCCCGGTAACGACCAGCGTGTCGATGCCGCGTGCGCGCAACTGCGTTTCCAGATCGGTGCCATGAAAGCTGGAATAAGCCAGCTTGCTGATTTCAATGTCGCCGGGTTCAGGCGCAACGCGGTAATAGTCCTCGCCGCCGCTGCCGATGCGGCAGATCGCTTCGCTGCCGGAGCTTCCGCGCCGCTTCATCCAGGTCTTGAGGGTGTTCGAATCGGTTTCTGGCGAGGTCATGACCCGCATGAACCCGACCGTGGCGCCGGCTTTGCGCGCAGCGGCGATCAGCGCTTCGATCCGGTCTATCGCGCGTTCCGCCGGGCTCATGTCCGTGCCGTAGCGGCCGATCACCCCGTGCGCCGCCGCAAAATCCACCTGCACGTCCACCACTATAAGCGCGGTGCATTCAGGCGCGATCATGCCGGCGGGATCGGCGATGTGCGGCAAGGGTTCACCCATGCGCCAGCGCCGCTGCCTGCGCGGGAAAGCGTTCACGCAGCACTGGCAGCACCTTTTCACCGAAAATGGGCAGGGATGCGAGATAATCCGGGAAGATCAGCATCAGCCCGTCAAGCGAGGTCTTTTCAAAGATCTCGCTCAACCGCGCGATTACGGTCTCGGGGGTGCCAAGGACGTGCGGCGTCATGAACGTGGAGCGCGCCTTTTGCGTAAAGGCGTTTTCTTTGCCGATTTCGCTATCGAGAAAGCCGTACGCGCGCATCATGCCGTGCAATGCGCCTTCGTCCAGTCCGGCGCGAAAATGCGCAGCGGTTTCTTCCGCCGCCGCGTCCGTTTCCCCGAACACGACGGTCATCATCGAATAGGTGCGGATCTTTGCGCCCAGCGCGGCGGCACCCTCTTTGGCCTTGGCGCTGGCGGCGGCAAGTTCGTCCACATCGCCGCCCGAAAGGAACAGCGCGTCCATCTCGTTCGCGGTGAATTCGATGCCGACTTTTGAGGTGCCGGCACACACCAGAAATGGCGGCGTGGAAGGCTTGGGGTCGGACATGCAGTCATCGAGGGTGAAATACTTGCCATCGAACGTGACGGAGTCCTGCGTCCACAAGGCCTTGATCGCCTGAATCCATTCGGTGGCTAGCACATAGCGCTCATCATGGTCCACGCCTTCGGGCCATGCCCCCATCTGCGCAAACTCACCCCGGTACGCGCCCGTCACCACATTGAGCCCGGCGCGGCCGTGGCTGATCTGGTCAAGCGTGGCCATCATCTTGGCGGTGACGGCGGGGTTCTGCAGGATGGTGTGCACGGTGGCCCACACCTTCACCCGGCTGGTCGCCTGGGCTAACCCTGCCATCATCATCGGGGAATCCAGCGACGAGCGCCAGTGCTGGGTTTCTCCGCCGTAGCCCCGATACTTGGCCATCGCCATGATGAAATCCAGGCCGATATCCTCGGCCAGGCGCGCCGCCTTGAGGTTGTAATCGTAAGAGCCGTCCAGCGCGGGTGCGTTCTTGGACAGGATCCAGCCGCCGTTCGCCATCGGCATGAAGATGCCCAGATCCCGCCCACCGGTATCGGAAGGTAGCCCAAAGGCGGCGGGTCGCGGCTGACGGTCGTACATGCGGTTCCCCTGATCACAATTTGTGATGCGAAGCTAGGATGGGGTCTCGCCTGGTTCTTGTCACCCCGCGCCCGCGCTGTTGTCATGATCGGGAGATGTATTCCCAAACCCGCGCCGAGCCGCAATGGAGTGCGATCCCAAACCAAGGAGCACCAAGCCATGAGCAACTGGTTCATCACCGGCGTCAGCAGCGGGCTGGGCTTCGCCATTGCGCGCGCCGCGATTGATGCAGGCCACTGCGTGGTGGGCACGGTGCGCGCGCACGACGCGGTCGGTCCGTTTGAAGCACTGGGCGAGCAGGCCATAGGGATGGTGCTGGACGTGACGGACAGCGTGGCCGTGCAGCGGGTCGTCAGCATGGCCGAGGGGCGCACCGGCGGGCTGGACGTGGTGGTGAACAACGCGGGTGCAGGCTACACCGGCGCGATCGAGGAAACCCCGATCGCCGATGCCAAGGCGCTGTTCGACATCAACGTATGGGGCGCGCTGGCGGTGATCCAGGCGGTGTTGCCCGGTATGCGGGCACGGCGCGCCGGGCACATCGTCAACATTGGGTCGGTCAGCGGCCTGGCCTGCTGGAACGGTACTGGCATTTATGGTGCCAGCAAGTTCGCGCTCGATTGTATCGGGCGCACACTGGCGCAGGAAGTGAACCCGCTGGGCATCAATGTTACCAACGTCGCTCCAGGCGGCATGCGCACGCAGTTTGCAGCCTCACGCCTGCCGGGTGCCGAACCGGCGATCACGGACTATGCGCAAACCGCACACACGGCGCGCCCAGTGCTGACCGGGCATTTCGGACAGGAACCCAGCGATCCTGCGCTGGTCGCCCAGGCCATCCTGACGGCCATCGCCGCGCCTGAACCCCCGCTGGTCCTGCTGTTGGGCACAGACGCCTTGGGCTATGTGAAGGGCGAATTTGCCATGCTGCAGGCGCAGTTCAATACGTGGGCGCATCTGACCAACGGCGTGGCCGCAGCAGAAACGTGACGCGCCGCGCCACCGCTACGCGGCGAACAGGCTCTTGCGGATCACCGCATGCACGCCCCAGTTGCCGTTCGCGACCTGGCTGATCCCGAAATCGACCGCCACCGACAGTAGCGAAATCGCCTCGTCCTCGGTCAGGTCGCGCAAGGTCATCAGGAAGCGGCGCGCCTTGCGGAACGCATCGCGCATCGCGGTGTCGATCGAGCTTTGCTTGTAGACTTCGCTTTGCGCGTTGGTGCCCAGGTCCTTGAGGTATTCCGGGCTGGAAAAGCCCATGATCACCCATTCGTCCTTGGTCTCTATCATCGGATAATCGATGTCGCGGATGTATTTGCGGCTGGTCTTGGCGGGGTGGAGGATGACCTGGATCACCGCCGTCATCGAACATTCAATGGCTGTGCCGCACAATTCGCTGTCGCCCTGGCTGGCGTGCGGATCGCCCATGGACAGCAGGCCGCCGGGCACACCCACGGGCAGGAACACGCTGGCGCCCGCGCCCAGTCGCCAGTTGTCGATATTGCCGCCGAAGTTTGCCGGCGGCACCGAATCGATCAGTTCCGAATGGGCAGGGGCCAGCGCCACCACGCCAAAGTGCGGACGTACCGGGATCGTAACATCGCGCAGCACGTCGAAATTGCGGGTGATCGAATCGGGATCGATCGGCACGCCGGGATAATCGTAGCGCTCATGCACTACGCCCGACGGGTCAAGCTGCGGCGTCCAGCGATAGGAATAGACCGCCTGCGCGGTCGCCCGGCCCGGCTCGTTGTCGATCTCGTAGATGGTGATGACCTCGCGCTGCTTGGGCTCGGTCAACAGGTCGTTGTAGTGATAGCCCCAGTACGCGGCCACGTTGCTGCCGAAGGCCCGCCCGGCGAAGCGCGGGTTCTGGCTGGGGCGGTTTTCCATGTCCAGAATGCGCACTTCGATCACGTCGCCGGGCCTTGCGCCTTCCACGGCGATCGGACCGGTGCAGATATGCACGCCAAACCCTTCGCCGGCCCCCCGGCCCATCGCGGAGGCATCGAACGGCCCGGCGCCGCGCCGCTCCACCGCCTTGCCTTCGGCAGTCCAGTGGAACACCGCTTCGGCGCCCGCATCGCCTTCGATCATGCGCTCGGCATCGTCGTTGGCGTGATGAGTCAGAGTCTCGATCGTCACATAGTCGCCCGAACGGATTTCCAGCGCTGGGGGAAGCGAGCGGCTGAAATAGCCCCAGTGGATCGTGTCGGGCCGTGCCGGCAGAAAGTGATGGCGGCGTGAGCGCGCGGCATCGTCAAGCGAGGGCAGGCCGGTCAGCACGCTGGGGTTTTCGCGGTCTTCCAGCTTGACGTCGCGGGCCTTTTCCGGGCGTCCCCGGCGCGGGGCGGCCACCGGGCCGGTGGCAGCCTCGGGCGATTTGCGGTATTCGCGCGGGCTCATCCCGTACTGTTCGCGAAACGCGCGGGAGAACGACGCGCTGTCGTTGAAGCCCCACTGGAACAGGATTTCCGAGATCGAGCGCTGGGCGTGCAGCGGGCTGCCCAGATCGAGCCGGCAGCGTTCCAGCCGGCGCAGCTTCACGTAATGACCGAAACTTTCGCCGTGCGATTCGAACAGCTTTTGCAAATAGCGCGGCGAAATGTTGTGTTCGGCCGCGATCTGATGGGTGTTGAGGTTGGGGTCCGACAACCGCATTTCGATCGACTGGAACACCCGCTCCAGGATCGCGGCGCGGCCACCCGCCGCCCCGCCAAGCTGCTTGGCCGGGGCGCGGTCCAGCAAGGTGGCGGCGATCATTTCTGGCAAGGCCAGTTCCACCGGGCGGATCTGGTCGTCCGAAATGTCGAGAATGGTGTCGGCCACGGTGCGCAGCAGGTTGGACATCATGCGGCCAACGGCGGTGTCGGCCACCAGGTCGCTGATTTCGTTGGGGAGCTGCGAGCGCGCCTTGAGCGCGGGCAGGCTGTGCGGCACCTTGACGATCAACAGGCGGAAATCGCCTTCCGTGGCGATGCGGCACCGGGTGTCTCCGCCGCCATACACCATGTCACCTTCGCCAATCTCGACCGCGCTTTGGGCGCTGGTGGCGCCCAGCCGGCCTTCGAGAAGCAAGACCAGCCAGAAACAGCGCGCTTCCTGGCGGAAATCCAGGGTGATCGCCTGTGCGGTGCCGGTGCATCGCACGAACTGGATCTTCTGGCCGCTGGTGAAGCTGACGAGGTCGCCGTAGATATCCTCGTTTTCGGATTCCAGTTCGAGCGAAACGCGCTGCAGTGCAAAGCGCCACGCCTGCAGGCGCTGGTCGTGCGGATAGGCATTGGTCGTCAAACGCACGCCGGTCATCCCGGGATCATCCTTGATTAAGCACCCGGTAACCCACCTAGCCGATCGCCGCAGCGCCAGCCAGCCGCTTGTGTGCAGCGCGGTAGCGGTGGACCAGCCACTTGTTGAACTGGCCTTGCGCGCCCTCCTGCCAGGAATAGCGGCCGCGTGGCGCGAAGCGAGAGCGCAGGCCCGCCTGCACCAGCTCGTCCACATGGAAATCCTGCGCGATGATGTGCTCGGTGGCGCGCATGTTCATGTCCAGCTTGTGATCGAACGCGGGGTCTTCCATCGCGCCGGGCGCGAACAGCAGGCCGGTATCCATCTCCAGCGATTCCGGGCCGTCCGGACGCAGGATCAGGTAGATCACCATGTCGCTCATCATGATGAGGCTGAGCGAGGGCGGCACGTTGGCAAAGGTCATGCGGTGGCGTGCTTCGTCGGACAGACCCGGAAAGATCGGCAGCACCGCGCGCTGCGTGGCGTTGAAGCTGGCGTCCGGATGCAGCGTGCCGTTGAAGCGCAGGAAGCCCGCGTCCTCGGGATCGGAATGGGGAAACTCGGCGCGGCCGGACGGCACGAAATCATGCAGCGGACCCGCGTGCAGCCGGCTGGCGTGGTAGCCATCGTTGTTGTTCTCGAACATCACCTTCCAGTTCCACGGCAGCCGGGCCGCGGGTTGGGGCCGGGGTCCTTGCGCGCCGGCCAGTTCATACCCCGCGATCGCGTCTGCCACGCCGGTCAGCCGGGGGCCGAGCGGCGCGGCGTTCTCGTCGAAGTGGATGAAGATGAAGCCGTTCCAGATCTCGGTCGCAAAGCGCGGCAGGCTGTTGGCCTTGCGATCGAAATTGCAGGTCTTGTTCATAGCCGGCGCGGCCACCAGCGTGCCGTCCAGCGAATAGCTCCAGTGGTGATAAGGGCACAGGAACCCGCGCGCCGATCCGCTGCCTTCGGCCACCAGCATCGCGCGGTGCTGGCACACGGCGGACATCGCCCGGATTTCACCTTGCAGGTTGCGCGACACGATGATCGGCTCGCCAATGGTGCGGGTGGTGAAAAAATCGCCGGGTTCGCGCACCCAGTCCTCACGCCCCACACACTGCCACTCGTTATAATACAGCGCGTCCTTCTCGAATTCGTAGAACTGGGCGCTGGTGTAGCATGCGGGTGGCAGCGTCACCGCATCGGCAAGCTCTACCGCCGAGGCAGACAGCGACTCGATGAATTCGGGCGGCATGTTCGGGTTGGGCATGGTGGCCATCGGGCAGCTTCGCTTTCATGGAGTGCACGGATGCGGCAAGCTTACTCTGCATGCCGCATCCGCGAAGAGCAATGTTGCATTTGCGAGGTTGTCCCTCGCCACGCGATCTATTCGCGGGTGTAGCCGTCGGGAATTTTCGGCGGATCGCCGGCCTTGCCCCATAGCACGATCTCGTTGCCCCACGGGTCGCGGAACGCATGGTTCAGGCCGTTGAACGTGCCCCAGAAGTGGTTGCGCCACAGCACCGTCGCGCCGCGTTCTTCCGCTGCGGACAGGATACGCTCGGGCGTGTCATCGTCTGCGATCAGCACCCAGATACGCGGCTTGCGGCCTTCCGCTGCGATCTGGCGCGGGGCCACGCCCTCCGCGTCCGGATGCGGGCGGGCGTTGGCCGGATCGAAGATGCCCAGATGCAGGTTGCCGATTGCGCTGTCGGACCCGTCCGGGTTGGGGAACATGCCGCCGGGCACCATGCGGTGATAGACGCCTTGGGGCTTGTGATCGTCCCGCCAACCGAACACGTCTGCGTAAAAGCGCGCGGCGGCGGCGGGATCGTCAGCGGGAAGGTCCACGAAGATGAGGGTGTTGGGCATGGGTTTGTCCGTCTCCTTGTATCTTTGCGGTTTGCGACAGGACGGGCGCGCACGCTTTGCCCCACGCGTCCGCTTTCTTGACGCCGCCCGACGAACCGAACGATCCGCCAAGTTCCAGTGCGCTGAGGGCCAAGACCCATTTGCCAGCCGGCCCGAAGGTGGGGCTAGACGGACCTGACACTTCAAGGGGGCACTGCATGGCTTCGGTCACCACTCTGACATCACCGAAGGCGGACACCCGCCCCGCCGCGATCTGGCATCTAAAGGCCACGCCCGAGACCATCCATTGGGGCTATTTCTCTCCCGACATCAAGCCGGCGCTGCGGATCAAAAGCGGCGATCTGGTGCAGGCCGAAGCGGTTACGCATCATGCCGGGGATGCGCCCGAACTGATGTTCGACGAAGGCGTGGAGCGTATCTTTCGCGAAGTCGATCCCGCCAGCCGCGCGCCGGGCGTGCACATCATGACCGGGCCGATCTACATCGAGGATGCCGAGCCGGGCGACATGATCGAGGTGCGCTATCTGCAGATGACGCCGCGCAACAACTACGGCTCCAACCTCGCCGCCAACTGGGGCCATTTGTATGACGAGTTCGGCCGCAAGGAACGCGTGACGATCTACGAACTGGATCCCACCGCCAACACCGCGCACGCGCTGTATGCGTATGATTTTCCCGGCGAATATCTGGTGCCGGGCACCATCACCAATTGTCCCGTGTGCGATCGCCATCCCGCGCTGCCCGGTATCACCATCCCGGCCCGCCCGCATCTTGGCACCGCGGGCGTGGCACCGGCGGTGGACGCGCCGGTATCCACCATTCCGCCCGGCCTCCACGGCGGCAACATCGACAACTGGCGCATCGGCGCCGGCTCGACGATGTTCTACAAGTGCCAGGTCAAGGGCGGCCTGTTCTCCATCGGCGATCCGCACGTCAGCCAGGGCGACGGCGAGATTTCCGGCACCGCGATCGAAGCCTCGCTCGATTGCCTGTTCCAGATCATCCTGCGCAAGGATTTCGATTTCCCTTCGCCCCTGCTGGAAACGCCGGAGAACTGGATCGTCCACGGCTTTGGCGAGGATCTGGATCAGGCCATGAAGAACTGCTCGATGGACATGCTTCACCTGCTTCACGAACAGCAGGGGCTAAGCAAACAGGACGCCTATTCGCTGATGAGCGTGGCGGCGGACTTCGGCGTTACGCAAGTGGTGGACGGCACGCTGGGCGTGCATGCCCGGATCGAACGCCGCATATTCCCATCCAAGGGCACGGTGATCGACCCTACCTGAACAGGCACCCTCACTCCTGACGAGTGACACCATGAAGGGCCCGGTTCGCCATGGACCGGGCCTTTTTTTGTCAGGGCCCGGACTTCCTCAAGACTTGCGGCTCACCGCGCCGACGTGGGCGACGCCGCGCTGGGCCGCCAGCTTTTCCTGACGATGGCGTTCGCGGTAGGAGGCGCGCTGCGCGTCAGTGCGCTCGTTGTGGCAGGCGGCGCAGCTCACGCCCTTTTCATAGAGCGGCGATGCCCGGTCTTCTTCGTTCAGGGGCCGGCGGCAGGCGTGGCACAGCGAGTGGCTGCCTTCGACCAGGCCATGCCCCACGCTGACGCGCGAATCGAACACGAAGCATTCCCCGCGCCACAGGCTTTGATCTTCCGGCACCGTTTCCAGATATTTCAGGATGCCCCCCTTGAGGTGGAATACGTCCTCCACGCCTTCCTGTTTCAGGAACGCGGTGGATTTTTCGCAGCGAATGCCGCCGGTACAGAACATCGCCACTTTGGGCGGTTTGCCATCGCGCGCGCCCAGCAGCCGCTCGCGCTCGGCGCGGAACCATTCCGGAAAATCCCGGAACGTGGCGGTGTGCGGGTCGATGGCGCCCGCGAACGTGCCGATCGCCACTTCGTAATCGTTGCGCGTGTCGATGACGATGGTGTCCGGGTCGGCGATCATGGCGTTCCAGTCCTGCGGCTCGACGTAGGTGCCCACGCTGGCGCGCGGATCGATGTCGGGCTGACCCATCGTCACGATTTCGGGCTTGATGCGCACTTTCATGCGGTGGAACGGCATTTTCGATGCGCTGGACAATTTGACGTCCAGCCCCGCACAATCGGGCAGGGTGCGGATATGCGCTAGCACCGCCGCGATAGCCGCTTCGCTACCGGCAATCGTGCCGTTTATCCCCTCCGCCGCCAGCAGTAACGTGCCGCGCACGCCCTGTTCACGGCACAGGCGATTGAGCGGTTCGCGCAACGCGGCGCAGTCCTCGAACCGGGCGAACTGGTACAACGCGGCGACGACGATAGCAGGTTGGGAGGCTGATTCGGCAGGCGGCGTGGACATGGCGCGCGCTTAGCGCGAAGTTAAACGCGCGTGAAGCCGCACGGGCGTTCACACAATCTTCGCAACCGGTGCGGCACTGTGGCTGCACGTTCCCCTTGGAGAGGCCGGTGTCCGCCTTGAAATACTTGCGATCCGTGCTGGCCCTTGCGTGCCCCCTGCTGTTCGGCGTGACCGGGCCGATCGTCGCTTCAGACAGCGCGCTGCCACGCATAGATTATGCGCCGCTGACGGCGGAAACGCCGGCGCAGGCTCAAGCCCCGGAGGCAAAGGCACCGCCGCAGGAGCGCGATCGGCTCTATCCGTTCTACATGCCCATGAAGGGCCTGCGCGCGCCCGCGATCCGCCTGCGCATCAAGTGCGATGCCTCACGCGCGGCGGGTCACGAAGTCTATGACGGACGCGGCGCGGACGAGCTGTATGGCCGGGCGGAAGGCGGCTACGAATTCATCTACGAGGCGCTGGATGGGCAGGGGCAGCCCTGCGTCTACCCGTTCGCGCCGTGGATGCCCCAGATCACCGGGGCGCTGGACGGCACCCAATACATCATGCGCTCGTCCATTCCGGGTCGGCAGGTGACCTTCCGCACGGGAGATGAGTGGGCGACGATCGACTTGCGCATGTTCGACATCGGGCCGGCGCGCGTCCATTTCGAACTTCGGGACGTGGCGCTGGATTTCCCCGGCGCGATTCAGCCGATGGGGGCGCTTCATCTGGAAGTGACGGGCGCGAAAAAGCCCGGCCTGTTTACCGCCGTGGTGCGCCGCGCGCGCATATATGGCGGCAAGAACGCCATCTTCGCGCCCAGCGGAGAGACGATGCTCTATGTCGAGGACAGCGACATCGCCGGCAACGTGGGCACCAGCGCCGATCAGCAGCATACCACGTATATCAACGGCATTCTGGTATCGCATTTCCGCGATACCGCGCTGCACGGACAGCAGGCGTGGCAGAACGTAGCCAGCGGGCACCAGCTGAAGGACAAGGCGTACCTGCGCATTTACGAGAACGTCAGTGTCTCCAACCGCCCGAACCGGTCCACCGCTTCTGCGATGCCGCTTATCGACGCATCGGCGTATGGGTTCACGTGGTCCGAGGGCCTGCAGATCGAGCGGATCAGGCCGGCGCAGGATCCGCGCGACGGGCTCGTCGATCTGCGCAGCGAGATGCTTTACGGCGATCCGGCCAGCTATCCCTGGAGCGTGCTGGCGGACGGCAGCTGGCAGATGCCGGCGCAGCCGCTGGCGGCGCTGGACAAAGTGTATCTGTCCGTCTTCATCAACACCACGGTGCGCAGTTTTCGGCAAGAACCGTATGTCTTCACGCTACGCCCGCAAGGCACCGCCTTTGCGCCCGGCACCACCACGGTGGAGGGTACGGACCGGACCGCCCGTGGCCAACAGCGCATGGCCTCACTCGCATTCGGCACCAGTGGCGATGTGGCACGCCCGTATTCGCCGCAGGGCTGGACGTATGCCGATCCAGCCTTGCCACCGGGGGCGCAATGGGTGCTGAACCGCGAGGCGTTCATTCGCCATGCGCTGGGCCTGATCGGTCGCTGACGCCTAGCCCAGGGCCAGCTGCGGTTCGGACGATAGTGTCATCCCGCGCACGCTGCGCATTCTGGTGCGCCCGTCTGCCCCGATGCCGGGCAGGAAGAACAGCAGCGCGGTGCCCACCGCCAGCGTGACGATGATGGCGATCGAGGCCTGATCGTAAGATCCGCTGCTCCCATAGCTCAAGTCCATCGCCGCCGGGGTCAGCCCCTGCGCCAGGATCACGGCAGCGTACAGCACGGCGTTGATCGCGCCGAAATGCTTGAGCCCGAAGTAGCGCGAGCAGAAATAGGACAGCGCGCCGTATTCGGCGCCCATGCCGATCCCCAGCAGCACGCCAGCGCCGCTCATTGCCAGGCTGCCATGCCCGAACTGCAGCAGCCCCAGACCCAGCATCGCCGCGCCATACATCGGCACGACCAGCAACGGCGTGCGCAGCTTGTCCAACAGGCCGCCGGTCACCACCTGCCAGGCGGCGGTGACGAGCGCGAAGGTGGCGACCACGCCGGTCGCCTCGCCAAGGCCGTAGCCCCGGTCGGTCATCATCGGCACGACGTGAGTGAACACCGCCGTCATCCCGCCTGCACCGCTCGCCACCGCCACCAGCAGCACCCAGAAGCGGCGGGTTGAGGCGGCTTCGCGCAAGGTCATGCCTTCCAGCACCCGCTCGGGCGCGTTTTTCGCCTGCGGTGCGGTTTCCGGCATGTCATGCAGCCACGCCCACAGCAGCGGCACCCCGATGACCAGCACCAGCGCCCCGATGACGCCATACGTTGCGCGCCAGCCAATCAGCGGCAGCAGGATGCCGGCCACCACCGGCATCAGCGTTGCGCCCACGCCGTTGCCCACGCCAGCCGTGACGCCCAGCATCAGCCCGCGCCGGGCATCGAACCAGTTGGACACCACTTTCGCGATCATCGGGGATGCGCACAGCGATCCGGCAAGGCCGATGAGGCCGAACTGGAGGTAGAACATCCACAAGCTACCCGTGGTCAGTGACAAAGCCGCCACCAGAATGCCCAGCGCCACGTTGCCGGCCAGGATGAGAGGACGCGCGCCCACCCGGTCCATCGTGCGGCCGATCAAGGGATAGCTGATGGCGGAAATGACCGCGATCAGCCCGAGCACGCCCGAAACCGCCGCGCGTGACCAGCCCAGCTCCTGCGAAATCGGCACCAGGAACGTCCCGAACGGCGCGCTGATCGCGGCAGTCACGCATACCATATTGCCGGCGGTAGCGGCGATCGCCAGGTGTGCGGCGGCAGGGTCGCGTTGCGGTGGCGGCATAAGCGGGTCTCCGGTTGCGATGTGTCGCCACTAAAAGCCCGCAAGCGCCCGAACCCAAGCGATTCCTGCCCGGGTGCAACAAATCCTTCGCAGTTCATCAAGTCTGCGCCCTTGCGCGCCGGGGAAGGTCGTCCGACTTTGCCTCCAGCGCTCGGATCGGAATAGGCGGGCGCACCATGTTGCAGCAGGACGATACGTTACGATGAACGCTCAGACCGCCTCGATCGCCAACCCGGCCGCGCAGATGCCCACTTTCTTCATTCCCCACGGCGGCGGCCCGTGCTTTTTCATGGACTGGTCGGTGATGGGTGGCCCTGCCGATACGTGGGACAAGACGGCGGACTGGCTGCGCGCGCTGATTTCCACGCTGCCCGAGCGGCCCAAGGGCATCGTCGTGATTTCCGGCCACTGGGAGGAGCCGGCGTTCACCGCGTCCACCGCCGTGGAGCCGGGCATGATCTACGACTACTATGGCTTCCCGCCGCACACGTACCAGTTGCAGTATCCTGCGCCCGGATCGCCGGCGCTGGCCGAACGGGTGGTGGCGCTGTTGTCCGAAGCGGGGCTGCCCGCACGCACGGACCCGGCGCGCGGTTTCGACCACGGTGTGTTCGTGCCGTTCCTGCTGATCGATCCCGATGCGACCATTCCGGTGGTGCCGCTGTCGCTCAAGGCCGATCTCGACCCGGCGGAACATATCGCCGCCGGACGGGCGCTGGCGCCGCTGCGCGATGAGGGAATCCTGATCGTCGGTTCAGGCATGAGCTATCACAACATGCGCGGCTTCCGCACGCCATCGGCCACGCGGCCCTCGGCAGTCTTCGACCAGTGGCTTACCAGCGCGGTCGAATCCGCGCCGGCAGAGCGCGAGGCGCAGCTTGGTCACTGGGACGAGGCACCTGCCGGGCGCCAGTCTCATCCGCGCGAAGAGCATCTGCTGCCGCTGATGGTGGCGGCAGGGGCCGGGTACACATCGCCCGGCGCAAAAGTGTTCGGCGACAATGTGATGATGGCGGACATCTCGGCCTTTCGCTTCGGTTAGCGCCTGCCTCTCCCCCTTGTCGCAGCCCTGCAAGCCTGTAAGGGTATCCGCCGATTTGGGATGTGCGAGGGAGGCGAGGGCCGGTGGCCGATACGAACGGAAAGGCAGCGCGCCCCAGCGCCGATAGCGTGCGCCTGCGCATGGCCGAAGCCGGGATCGCCGCGCCTGACGAATGCGTGCCCGGCGTGCTTGCCAATCTGATCGTGCTGCAGGATCACGTCGCCACCTTGCGCGCCTTTGCGCTGGATCCGCGCAGCGCCAGCGCGATGCGTTTCGAGGCGTGATGGTGCCCTTCGCCATCCAGATGGCCGCGCGGGTGCGTGCCGGCGATGCCAGCGCGGTGCAGCTTGTCACTGCGGCATTTGAAAGGGCGCAGGCGCTAGGCAACGAGCGCAGCGGCTTTACCCGCCTGTTGCAGCGCCGCGCGCTGGCGAAGGCCGCAGCGGTGGACAAGCTGGTAGAAGCGGGCATCGATCCTGGCCCACTGGCCGGCGTCCCCTTCGGTGTCGCCGACTTGTTCGATGTGGCCGGGGAAATCACCACCGCCGGATCGCGCACGCGCAGCAAGGCGGCTTTCGCCAGCCGCGATGCCCGGGCGATCAGTCTGCTGGAAGCGGCGGGCGCGGTGCTGATCGGCACCCAGAACATCGACGAGTTCGGCTACGGCTTCGTCACCATGAATGCGCATTACGGGCTCACCCGCAATCCGCACGATCCCGCACGCGTGGCGGGCGGCGCGGCGGGCGGCTCCGCCGTGGGCGTGGCGACCGGGATCGTGCCGATCAGCCTGGCGTTCGACACCAACGGCTCGCTGCGCGTGCCCGCCGGGCTGTGCGGGGTCATCGGCCTGAAGCCCACGTATGGCGACCTGCCCACCGCCGGGCTTCACCCGTTCGTGGAAAGCCTTGACGTCGTGGGGGCCCTGGGCCGCGATCTTGACGATGTGGCGCTGGTGCGCACGATCCTGCGCGAAGGCGCGCCGGAACGGCAGGAAACCTTGCGCGGGGAAATTGCTTTCGGCCGCCTGATGAGCTGGTTCGATGACAATATCGCGCCCGAAATGCGCGGGCCGCTTGATGAATTCTGGAACCGGCTGGGTCGGGTCAGCTTCGAATTGCCGCATTCGGAGATCGCCCGCGCCGCTGCTTCGGTGATCATCGCGGCGGAGGGCGCCAGCCTGCACCGCCCGGCGCTGGAAGCCGACCCCATGCAGTTCGAGCCGCCGGTGCGCGATCGTCTGCTGGCCGGGTTGCTGATGCCCAGTGACGATTATCTGGTTGCCCAGCGGTTTCGCAACTGGATACAGGCACGCCTGCGCCGCCAATTCGAACTGGCGGACGTGCTGTTTACGCCGGCAGCGCCCGGCTTCGCTCCCACGATCGCCGATCCGACGATGACGTTCGAGGGCAAGCCGGTGTCGGCCCGAAGCCATCTGGGCATCTATACGCAGCCGATCAGCCTGATGGGGTTGCCCGCGCTGGTGCTGCCGCTGGCGGGCGATTTCGCCATGCCGCTGGGCGTTCAGCTGATCGCCGCGGCGGGCCACGAACCGCTGCTGCTGCGCGCGGCGCGCCAGTTGATCGACAAGGGGCTGTGCGCCGTTCCGCAGCTGCCGTCAGAAGGCTGAGCGGCGCGTCAACAAATGTGCCGCGTAGGCACAAGCCACGCCGCCGTGCCAGTCTAGAACAGTGCGGTAAGGACGCACACGCATGGATGCAGATACCCTCATCACCGGCGCCACGGTCATCACCATGGACAGCCAGCGCCGCGTCATCCGCGATGGCGCGGTAGCTATCGCCGGAGACGCGATCGTTGCCGTGGGCAAGAGCGCCGAGCTTGCCGGGATTGTCGCGCGCGACGTGGTGGATGGGCGCGGGTGGGTGCTCACGCCTGGTTTCATCAACTGCCACGTTCATATCACTGAAACCCTGATCCGGGGCTTCATCCCCGAAGCCCTGCCTTTCGACGAGGAACTGGGGAGGTGGGTGATACCGCTTTACAAGGGGCATACCCCGGCTGAGCAGGCGGTCTCCGCAAGGCTGGCGATCGCGGCCATGTTGCGTACCGGCACGACCACGTTTCTCGAGGCCGGCACGATGCTGGCGTTCGATGATATCATGGGGGCGATCGAGGGCACCGGCATTCGCGCACGCACGGGCCGCTGGACCGAAGACCGCGCGTGGGATCCGTCCGCCGACGCGCAAGGGCTGACGCGCGACGCCCTCGCCGCGCTGGAGGGCGATCTGGCGCGCTACCCGCAGGATGGCCGGCGCATCGCGGCATGGCCCAACCTCATCGGGCACAACACCGCGACGGACGCGCTGTGGCAGCAGGTTACGGAGTTGGCAAAGCGCACCGGCACTGGCGTTTCAGCCCACATGAGCCCGGTGGGTGACGATGCGCAGTGGTATCTCACGCACACTGGACAGCGCCCTGTGGCGCACCTTGACCAGCTGGGCGTGCTGGGACCGCACTTGAACCTGGTGCATATGGTGCACATCGACGCGCAAGAGGCCGCGCTCGTGGCGCACAGCGGGACCAACGTCACCCATTGCCCCGGCGCGGCGATCCGCTGCGGGTTTGGCGCTACCCGGTACGGGCTGTTTCCGGAAATGGCCGCGGCGGGCGTCAACATCGCGCTCGGCACTGATGGCGCAGACAACCACGACATTATGCGGGTGATGACGCTGATGGCAGCGCTGTTCAAGGACGCCCGTCAGGACCGGGCGCTGTTTCCCGCGCATCAGGTGCTGGAGATGGCGACTGTGAACGGAGCGAAGGTATTAGGCCTTGCAGATACGATCGGCAGCATCGCGGTGGGCATGAAGGCTGACATCGCAACGCATGATACGCGCCGTCCCGAATGGCAGCCGATCAACAACCCGGTGGATCAGCTGGTGTGGTCAGCCGATGGGCGCGGGGTTCATTCGGTGTGGGTCGATGGGGTGCGCGTGGTCGACACGTACCGGTGCACCATGATCGACGAGGATGCGCTGTATGCCGAGGCGCAGGCTATGGCCGATGACGTGCTGGCGCGCTCAGGGCTGCCTGCATTGGCGCAGTGGCCGATCGTATGAGGTCCTAGGCGTCCACGCCGCCTAGCGGCGGGTGGTGGCGGGCCCCAGTGCGGACAGGTCCACCGCATCGCCCATCACGCGCAGTGCGGCATCGTTGGGGTGCAGATGGTCGCCCGGATCGAAATCGGGCCGCAACTCCGATGGTGCGGCGGGATTGCGCACCGCAGCGTCGAAATCCACCACGGCGTCGAATATCGTTCCTGACCGGATAGCGGCATTGACTGCAAGGCGGGTCTGCTCCTTCTGCGGGTTCATGTAAAATGCACGCAGCGCCGGGGTAATCGTGCCGCCGATCACCTTGACGCCCAGCGCGTGGGCGCGCGCCACGAACGCGCGATAGCCGGCGATCAGCCGTTCCGGGGTGATGGCGTCCGGCCCCTGCGTTGCGCCTGCGCCGATGTCGTTGATGCCTTCCAGAAATATGATGTGCGTTACACCCGGGACGCTTGCCACATCGCGCGCAAAGCGATTGAGCGCCGATGCCGCCCGCCCGTCCTGCAGCACGCGGTTGCCGCTGATGCCCATGTTCACCACGCCGCAACGCCGGGTGGGCGGCAGCTGTGCCAAACGCTCCGCCAGGCGCCCTGGCCAGCCCCGGCTTTGCGGTGACAGGCTGGTGACGCCGTCGGTGATGGAATCGCCAAACGCCACGACGGTGCAAGGTGCTCCCCGTGTGCGGACGGATACCAGTGACAGGAACGGCCGCACCAGGATCGGCAGGAACATTGTTGGGGTGGTGGCTGGCGCAAAGGCCATGTACATGCCCGGATTGTTGCCAGCAGGCTGTGACGGGGTGGCCAAGGTGACGGTGACCACCACATCGTCCATATCCCGCACGGCGAGATTTACCGGATCGCTGACGATGGACTCGCCCCTGGCCAGCGTCAGGGTAGTTTTGCCGGAAAACGCGACCGGGCGCGCAGTGCCGGGGGCGACCTCCACGCCCGTAGCACCGGCGGGGGCGGAAACGCTCACTGAGGAGACCGACAACGGCGTTGTCCCCTCGGCGTTGCTGAGGGTGAAGCGCAGCGCATCACCCGCCTGCGTCAGCTTTACGCGATAGCGGAAAGCGCCAGGCGCAAACACCGGGTCCTGCGGCCCGGCATCGGCAGCCGCATACCCCCACGCCCCGGCCCATGCGGGCGCAGCCTGGGCAGGAATACTGCCAAGGGCAAAGGCGAAAACGGCTGCGGCAACACCAGCGGCAAAGGCGGAAGGGATACGCATGGCGCTCCTTTCCCGTTCGCCGCCCGCGTTGTCCAGCCTTTGTGCGCACATGTACCCAAAAGCGCAGCGGTCAGGAAATCAGGCGCGGCACCGCCATCGTGCGCACACTGAAGCGCGCTTCGGGATGTTCCGCGCCGCTGCGGGCCTCGGCCCGGTGCTGGACGACGCCGTTCTTGCCGAAGCCGGGCACCACCGGGCGGTCCGTCTTGCTGGACAGCCACAGGCGCAGCAGGTGGCGTTTGCGCTGGGGTTCGGGCCAGTCGGCAAATTCCGTGCGTGAATGCAGCGCGGCGTAGTTGGAGAGCCACTGGATGTCGCCGGGCCGGAAATCCATCGCGATCGCCATGCCCGGCTCGTACGTGATCTCGTCGAACAGGCGCAGCACCTCGATCTGGTCTTCGGTGAGCTGGGGCACGCCGGGGTATTCCTGCGCGGTGAGAATATATAGCGAGCCGGCATACATGCTGAATACCCCGTCCTCCATGCTCACCACCGGAGACGTGTAGGTGTCAGCCGGCGCGCTGTGATCCTGCCGCCGCCAGTCCCAATGGAACGGTTCGAGCAGCAGGTGAGCAAGATCGGGGCGGCGGCGCAGGATCTCGTTGTAGATCTCCGCGCCGGAAACCAGGCAGGACAGCCCACCTTCGCGCGCACCGCGCAGGCACATCAGCGCCACGATGTCCGAACTGTCGGAATGGTAGACCAGCTTGTCACGCACTTTGGAGGACAGCGCTGTGGGATCGTCCATCGTCTTGTCGCTGGTGGCGTAGACGTGATCGATCAGGTCGCCCATCTCGTTCTGGCGGATGGGATCGCCCATGTGCAGGCCCAGCACGTAGTAGATCGCGCTGGAAAGCGTGTCGGAATACAAGTCTGAACGCAGCCCGCGCACCAGTACGAAGCCGCGCCCGAAATCGACATCGGCGCGCCACGATCTGACCGCCTCAGCGCACGCGTCCAGCGGATAGTCCGCCGCCTGCACGAAGCGCAGGTCCGGGTCCGCATCGACGAAGCGGCGGCCCAGCGTTTCAAGCTCGGCGACTTGCGCCGCGTCCAGTTGGTAGACCCATTCCTGCCCCTCCATCAGCCGGTCGCCGCGCCAGGCGGCCTGGGTGAGTATCAGGGATGGGACTTCGGCAACGGTCATGCGGGCATCTCCAGACGGCGGTTGCGGCAGACCATAGGGGATCGCGGCCCGCACGTCTTGATGCTGGACGCACACCCACGTGCAGGCAGGGCTGCCGGCAGCGGAAACAACTTTTCGCCCTGGCCGTTGGGATGATGGCGTAAGTCCGTTGCTTACAGTCGGGCTGCCGGCGCAAAGAAAGAACCACGATCATGAACAAGCTTATCATTGCAGCGGGTGCGTTCGTGCTGGCCAGCAGCCCCGCTTACGCGGAACCCATGACGGCCCAGCAATACGTCGCCGCAGCGGGGGCGGGCGATCTGTACGAGCGCGAGTCCAGCAAGATCGTCATGGGCTCAACCGAAGATCCCCGTATCCGTGACTTTGCGCAGATGATGATTTCCAACCATACCAAGAGCACCGCCGAAGTGAAAGCGGCCACTGCCGCCGCACGCGTAAAGGTGGCGCCAGCCAGACTGAAGCCGGAACAGGCCAAGATGATCGCACAGCTCAAGGCCCAGCAGGGCAAGGCGCGTGACATGACGTACCTTACGCAGCAGAAGATGGCGCACCAACAAGCGCTTGCCTTGCATCAGGACTATGCCCGCAATGGCACCGCCAGGCCGCTGCGCGATGCGGCTGCTGCGATCACACCGGTGGTGGAACAGCACATAGCGAAGTTGCAGGCGCTATAAAGGCGCGGGGACGGGGCCTTATCGGCCACCGTCCCCAGACAGGCCGCCCAGCGCGCGGAACACATCCACTTGCGCAAAAGCCACGTCCCGCCCGGCGGCTGCGGCATCCGCGTCCGATGCGGCCAGGGTGCGCTGGGCATCCAGCACGTCCAGTGCGTCGATCTCCCCGCGGGTCTGCCGCGCCAGGCTGACGTTCGCGGCGCGGGCCGCCGCAACCTGCGCGGCGTCCAACCGCTCCTTGCGCAGCAGCGCGTTGCGATAGGCGGACAAGGCGGTTTCAGTTTCCCGCAAGGCGTTCAGAACTGCGCCATCGAACGTGGCGAGGTCCGCCTTGGCATCGGCGCGGGACTGGCCGATGCGGGCCCGGATAGCCTCCTGATTGGGGAACGCCCAAGACAGCATCGGCCCCAGCAACCAGCGCAGCGCGCCGCCACCCAGCACGCTGGCCGGGCCGATCGTGCTGCTGCCCACGGAGCCGCCCAGCGAGATGCGCGGATACAGATCTGCGGTCGCTACGCCGATGCGGGCGGTGTCTGCCGCGAGCCGCCGCTCAGCCGCCTTCACATCGGGGCGGCGTGACAGCAGCGTGCGGCCATCGCCCACCGGGATCGGCTGGGTGACGAGCGGGATGGTGTCCCGCGCAATGACGCCATCGGGCAGGTCCTGCGGCGTGCGGCCCGTCAGCAGCGCGATGCGAAACAGCGCCGCGTCGCGCCGCGCTTCGAGCAGCGGGATCGCGGCATCGTGTGCCTCGCGCAACTGGGTGATGCGGATCACGTCCAGCTTCTGATTGAGCCCGCGCTCGAAGCGGGCGTTGGTGATACGTTCTGACCGGGCGAACAGATCGACGTTGCGCTGGGCGACCACGATTTGCGCGTTCGCGCTGGTGGCATCGACATAGGCGCGCACGGTGTCGGCGACAACGGTGACCCGCACTGCGTCGGCATCCTCCCGGGCGGCATCCAGATCCGCGCGCGAGGCTTCGATGCCGCGCTTCACCCTGCCGAACAGGTCGATTTCGTAACTGACGGTGAGGCCGCCATCCACGCGCCGCCCCTGCCTGTCGGTGCCGGGCACGACCTCGCTTTGCGAGACGCGGCCATACGTGCCCGACGCGTCGATGCCGGTCTGGGGCAGGGCGTCCGCGCGCGATCCGCGCAGTGATGCGCGTGCCCGCTCGATCCGGGCGACCGCAACCCGCACATCGGTGTTCGCGGCCAGTGCATCTGCGACCAGGCGGCTGAGCACGGGGTCGTCATACAGGCGCCACCATGCGTCCTGCGGCGTGCCGGATGTAACGTCAGCAGACTGCACCCCCACGAAAGGCCCCTGGGCAGATGGCGACGGGGTGGGCGCCACATGGTCAGGACCAACCGCGCAGGCGGACAGGGCGGTGGCGGCCAGCAGCGCCGGAAGTGTCTTTGCGATCATCGCGCAATGTCCTTTCATTCGGCCGGAACTGCGTGGCCGTCAGGGCGTGCCGGCGCGCGGCGCAGCTTTTCGGCCAGCCCCCGGCACACAACGTAGAAGGTGGGGGTGAACAGCAGCCCGAACCCGGTGACCCCGGCCATGCCGAAGAACACCGCCGTGCCCAGCGCCTGGCGCAATTCCGCGCCTGCCCCTTGCGCGATCACCAGCGGCACCGCGCCCAGGATGAACGCGAAGCTGGTCATCAGGATGGGGCGAAGGCGGGTGCGCGCGGCATAGACCGCCGCATCCACGATCGACATGCCCCGCTCATCCTCGGCCTGCTTGGCGAATTCGACGACCAGGATCGCGTTCTTCGCCGCCAGCGCGATCAGCACCACCAGACCGATCTGGGTCAGGATGTTGTTGTCCATACCGCGCAGGTTCACACCCAGCATCGCGGCGAACAGGCACATCGGCACGATCAGCACGATCGCCAGCGGCAAGGTAAGGCTTTCGTATTGCGCCGCCAGCACCAGGAACACGAACAGCACCGCCATGCCGAACACCACGCCTGCGGTATTGCCCGCCGCCTGTTGCTGGAAGGCGATGCCGGTCCATTCGTGGCCATAGCCTGCCGGCAGCGTCTCGTCGGCCAGCTTTTCCATCGTGGACAGCGCCTGGCCGGTGGAATAGCCGGGCGCGACGTTGCCATCCACCTCGATCGCGGGGTGCAGGTTGTAGCGCACGACGCGATACGGCCCGGTCTTGTCCTGGAACGTGGCGACGGACCCGATCGGCACCATTGCGCCGGAACTGGAGCGGGTTTGCAGGTTGGCGATGTCCGCCACCGAGCCGCGACTGCCTTGGTCGGCCTGTGCAGTGACGCGGAAGGTGCGGCCCAGCAGGTTGAAATCGTTCACGAAGGCCGATCCAAGATAGACTTGTAGCGCCTCGAATACGCGCTCGGGCGGCACGCCCAGCATCTCGGCCTTGCGGCGGTCGACGTCGGCGAAAATGCGCGGCGTGTTCTGGTCGAACAGGGTGTAGATCTGCGACAGGCCCTTGGTCTGGTTGGCCTTGGCGATCAGGCCGCCGGCGGCATTGGCAAGCTCGGGATAACCGCGTCCTTCGTTGTCCTCCACGAGCATGCGATAGCCGCCGGCGGGCACGATGCCGTTGATGGTGGGCGGTGGCAGCAGCAGGACCTTGGCCTTGTCGTAGTCGTTGAGCGCCTGCGTGGCCTTGGCCATGATGTCCGCATACGTGACGCCCAGTTCCTTGCGCTTTTCAAAGCTCTCGAACGGGAAGTAGATCGCGGCGGCATCGGGCGCGGCGGTGCGCGAGGGGCCGTGAAGCCCTGCGAACATCACCGCGCCGCGAATGCCCTTGATCGGCAGCAGGCGCTTGGCAACGTCCTGCGTCACCGCGTCCGTCCGCTCTAGCGAGGCGCCGGACGGCAGGAATACCGCCGCCAGGAAGTAGCCCTGATCCTGGTTGGGGATGAAGCCTGCCGGCGTTGCCCAGAAAAGTCCCGCGGTGGCGGCGATCAGAGCGGCATAGACCGTCATCATGCGCGCTGGCAGCAGGACGAGGCGCCCGGTCAGCCGCGCATAACTCTCACTCAGGCGATCAAAGCCGGTGTTGAAACGGTCGGCTGCGCCCTGCAATACCCGGCGCCAGCGTGGCGCGGTTGCGGGCACGCGCTCGCGGTGGCGAAGCAGCAGGGCGGCCAGCGCCGGTGACAGCGTCAGTGACAAAAGCAGCGAGATCACCGTGGCCGTCGCGATGGTGACGGCGAACTGCTTGTAGAAGGCGCCGGAAATGCCGCTGATGAAAAGCGTGGGCACGAACACTGCGCACAGCACCAGCACGATCGCCACCAGCGCACCGGACACCTCGTCCATCGAGCGGCGCGATGCTTCGAGCGGAGAGAGGCCCTCCTCGATGTAGCGCTCGACGTTTTCCACCACCACGATGGCATCGTCCACCACGATGCCGATGGCCAGAACCAGGCCAAACAGCGACAGGTTGTTGAGCGAATAGCCCACTGCCGCCAGCATGATCGCGGTGCCGATCAGTGACACCGGAATGGCGATGATCGGGATGACGGCCGCGCGCCAGTTCTGCAGGAAGACCAGGATCACCAGCACGACCAGGATCACCGCCTCGAACAGCGTGTGATACACCGCGTCGATGGACTGGCCGATGAACTCGGTGGGGTTGTAGATCACCGAATAGTCCAGTCCCTTCGGGAACTTGGCTTTCAGCGTGTCCATTTCGGCGCGGATCAGCTTGGCGGTTTCCAGTGCGTTGGATCCGGGGCGCTGCATCACCGCCATCACCACGGTGGGCTTGCCGGACAGGTAGGTATTGGTGTTGTAATCCTGTGCGCCCAGTTCCACCCGCGCCACATCGCGCACGCGGACCTGATGACCGTCGGGGTCAGTGCGCACCACGATGTCGGAAAACTGCTGCGGATCGGTCAGCCGGCCCTGCAGTTCCACGCCCACCTGATAGGCGTTGCCTTTGTCGAACGGAGGTGCGCCGATCGCGCCGGCGGAAACCTGCACGTTCTGCGCGCGCAGGGCGGCCACGATCTCACCGGCGGTCAGGTTCAGTTGCGCGGCGCGGCCCGGATCGATCCAGATCCGCATCCCGTAATCACGACCGCCATAAATCGCTACATCGCCCACGCCTTCGATACGCGCCAGCTGGTCCTTCACTTGCGTCAACGCATAGTTGGACAGGTAATCGCGTCCGTATGTGCCGTCCGGTGACTGCAGGTTCACGACCATCAGGAAGTCCGGCGAGGATTTGCGCGTCACCACGCCCATGCGCTGCACTTCGTCGGGCAGGCGCGGGGTTGCCACCGCCACGCGGTTCTGGACCAGCACTTGCGCGGCATCGAGGTCGGTGCCGATCTTGAAGGTGACGGTGATCGTCACTTTGCCATCGCCGGTGGACTGCGAATCCACGTACAGCATGTCGTCGACGCCGTTGATTTCCTGCTCGATCGGCGCGGCAACGGTGTTCGCCACGGTCTCCGCCGAAGCGCCCGGGTATTGCGCCGTCACGGTCACGGTGGGGGGCACAATATCGGGATACTGGGTGATCGGCAGGCCGATGAAGGCCAGCGCGCCGATGATCGTGATCAGTACTGCAATGACGCCGGCGAAGATCGGGCGGTCGATGAAGAAACGGGATAGTCGCATGAAAGCTGGCCCTTGAAGGCGCGCGTCGAAAGCCCGGCGGGACATCCCCGGTCGCAGGTGTTCCGGCGCGCCGGTTGGCGCGGGAGGTCTGGTGCGTTCGTAAGGTTGCGCAGCGCCAATGGGCGCGGCGGATCAATCCAGCGTTGCTTGCGCTGCTACCGGTTCGGTACGGGCCGGCGCTCCCGACGGCGCCGGAATGTCGGAGGCGATCCGCCCTGGCTTTGCCTGAACTTTCGCCCCGGCGGCAACCGCCTGGAAATTGGAAATGACGACGGCATCATCCGGGCGCAAACCCGAACGAATGACCCGCAAGTTGCCAACCAGCGGGCCTGTGTCCACGGGCCTGCCGGCCACGGTGCCATCTTTGCCGACGACCATCACCACCTTGCGTGTCTGGTCGGCCCGCACGGCTTCGTCCGGAACCAGCATGGCCCGCACTTTGCCGCCGTTGGCCAGCCGCATATTGCCGAACATGCCCGGCGTCAGGAACCCGCCGGCGTTGTCGAGGCTGGCGCGCACCCGGATCGTGCCGGACCGGGCATCAAGACCGTTGTCGGTAAAGTCCAGCGTGCCTTTCCAGCGATATTCCGTCTCGTCCTGCAGGCGTACTTCCACAGCGGACGGCGCCCGGTTAGCGGCCTTGTCGCGCTGGGCCTTCAGGAACAGCGATTCCGAAGCATCGAAGGTGAAGTAGATGGGGCTCACGGCGTTGATCGTCGTCAGCAACGTGGCGTTCGCGCCGCTTTCGCCGGACACGAGATTGCCGGCATCCACCTTGCGGTCCGATACGCGGCCGGAAATCGGGGCTCGCACGGTGGTGAACCCCATGTCCAGACTGCGCGCCGAAACCCGTGCCTGCGCCGCTGCCAGCGCGGCTTCCGCAGCGCGGACGCGGGCACGGCGGCTGTCCACTTCGCTGGCAGCCATCGCCTCGTCACCGGTGAGGCCGCTCACGCGGGCATAGTCGGACCGGGCCAGCGCCAGCGCCGCGCGGGCCGAAGCGGCATCGGCCTGAGCTTCGGCCAGAGCGGCGCGATAGGGGCGTGGATCGACCTGAAACAGCGGCTGGCCCTGCCGCACGTAATCGCCGTCACGGAACAGCACTTGGGTAATTGCCCCGGAAACGCGCGGGCGAATGTCGACCGACTTGCTGGGCGCGAAGCGGCCCACGTAATCGTCCCACTCGGTCACGTCGCGCACCAGTGGATGGGCCGTCTGCACCACCGCTGGCGGGGGCAGGGCGGCGGCGGTTTCGGAACGCCCGAAGATGGCCCAACCGATCCCCGCGATGGCGACAAGCGCCAGTCCGCCAACCGCGATCGGCATCCGGCGCGATCGCGCGATTTTGCCGGACCGATCCGGCGCGTACTCAGCCGGGATTTGCAGCGAGGTTGCAACGTTCACGCAGCCAGCCTCCGAAAGGGCGCGCGTTCGCGCCCGATGATGTCGACGACCGCGCCGATCTTGGCTTCGCTCCAGCCTGCCTGCCGGGCTTCGCGCAGCGCCGAGACGGGCAGGGTATAGCCGTGGTGCCAGGCCCGCACGGCCAGGCGGCGCAGGCTTTCCAGCTGCGCGTTGGCTAGCATGGCGGACGGCGGCGTGGGGCCCAGCACCAGCCGGGCAAACCAGCCCCGCTTGCGCGATGGGCGCAGGGTGTCCAGCGTATCGCTGCGCGCCAGTGCCACGATGCGGCGCTCCAGCGCGGAAAGCGTCTCGGTCGGGCTGGTCGCCGCCAGGGCAGGAACGGCCTGATACGCGGCGTCTGAAAAATCGATGAATGCCATGGCTCGGTACTCCGGCGGGTGAGCCCCGGCGCGCGCCCCAGGGACAGGGGGGGGAGAGCGCGCACCGGGGCAACTCCCGGCTTGGGGCAGCCGGGAGGGTCTGGATGCAGCGGTGCATCGTGCGGACAAAGCTGTCCGAACGGGGCGCCGCCGTGGCGTTTGGCAAAGTCACACGCATGCCGTTGCCGGGGCAACAGCCGCACATGCGACAATGGTCCAGCCGATCAGGCTGGTCGTTGAGGGAAACCCTGGTCCCGCTGCATCAGCGCGATTCGGGCAGGTCATTCTGTACCGATTGGTATATATTCACTTGTGCACTGCGTCAAGCAGCTTTCTGTACCGATCGGTAGATTAGAAGCGAAAAAGATTTTTCAAGAGCATGAACCGGCGTTTAACGCGCATGTAGGCGAAAGTTCAGGCTTTGACCGGACGATCGCCCGGATCCGCATGTCAGCGGCGTGGCCACATCGTCAGGAACGTGTCGATCGCGCCTTGCAGATCCTCACGCTTGGCCCCGCCTTGCGCTTTTACCGACAGGCCCTGCAGCACCGTCATCAAACAGCTTGCCAGCTTGGTAGGGCATACGCTTTCCGGTAGATCGCCGTCTGCCTTCGCCTGTTCGAAGCGGCGGACCACGGCAGCTTCTGACGACGCGCGGCGCGCCACTACATCGGCGCGGATCGATTCCGCTTCGGCGGTGCAGCCTACCATGCTGATCACGCCCAGGCACCCTTGCGGGTCGCTGGCGCCGCAGTGGGTGGCCAGCGCGCAGTTCAGCAAACGCTCGGCCACTTCGTGCGCGGTCTTGGCTTCAAGGGCGGTGCCGATGTATTTCAGCTTGTCCCGTTCGTACAAGTCCAGCGCTTTTTTGAAGAGAGCTTCCTTATTGCCGAAACAGGCGTACAGGCTGGGCTTGGTGATGCCCATCGCCTCGGTCAGTTCCGCCATCGACGCGCTTTCGTAGCCCCGTCGCCAGAACACCTGCAGCGCTGCTGCAAGGGCCTGATCGGGATCGAATTCGCGGGGGCGGCCCCGCGTTGCGGACGCCAGCGCCAAAGGTGCGGAACATTTCATACCGAACGGTATATAGGGGTGTGCCCGCGCAGAGTCCAGTGGATGGGTCCGATGGATGACAGCGCGCCAAAGGTCCGATTTAATCCCGCCGGCAGGGTTGCGGCCCGGCGGGTCCACCCAGTAAAGCACGCGCCCCGGCCGTAATTTGGAGTGCAGTTTTGGATACCGTGTCGATCGTGCTTTTCCTTCTGCTGGCAGTCGTGGTCAGCGGAGCCATTGCGCGAATGGTGCCGTTTTCCATCCCCACCCCGCTGGTGCAGATCCTTCTCGGCGCGGTGATCGGACTGTCCACCTCCCACCGGGTGGACCTCGATCCCGAACTGTTTCTTTTCCTGTTCCTGCCCCCGCTGCTGTTCCTGGATGGCTGGCGCATTCCCAAGGACGAATTGCTGAAGGACGCAGTCGTGGTGGTGGAACTGGCGCTGGGGCTGGTGCTGCTCACCGTTGTGGGCATGGGGTTTTTCATCCACTGGATGATCCCCGCCATGCCGCTCGCCATCGCCTTCGCGCTCGCCGCCGTGGTTTCACCGACCGACCCGATCGCGGTGTCCGCGATCGCCGCGCGCGTGCCGATCCCCAAGCGCATGATGCACATCCTGGAGGGCGAATCGCTGCTGAACGATGCGTCGGGCCTGGTGTGCCTGCGCTTCGCCGTAGCCGCCGCGCTGACCGGCACGTTCTCGGCCGGTCAGGCCGCGTTGAGCTTCGTGTGGGTGGCCGGGGCCGGTTTGCTGATCGGTGTGGTCTTCACCATTGCCGTGATCCGCGCCAAGGCCTGGGTGACCAAGCGCTGGGGCGAGGATACCGGCTCGCAGATCCTGGTGAGCCTGCTGATCCCCTTCGGCTCCTACACTCTGGCCGAGCACGCGCACGCATCCGGCATCCTGGCGGCGGTAAGCGCGGGGGTGACCATGACGTTCGCCGAAATCTCGCGCCAGACGATGGCGGTCACGCGCATGCGCCGCAACTCGGTGTGGGACACGCTGCAGTTCGCGCTCAACGGCATCATTTTCGTGCTGCTGGGCGAGCAATTGCCCGTGATCCTGGCCAGCGCCAGGCAAACCGTGGCGCTGACCGGGCACAGCGATCCCTGGTGGCTGGCGTTCTATGTCCTGGCGATAGTGGCCGGGCTTGGCCTGCTGCGTTTCGCCTGGGTCTGGGCGTCGTTGCGGCTCACGATCCTGCGGCACATGCGCCGGGGCATCAGCGTCAATAACCCGGGCTGGCGGTTGATCGTGGCAACGTCGGTGGCGGGCGTGCGCGGCGCCATCACGCTGGCGGGCGTGCTCACCCTGCCACTGGCAATGAGCGATGGTACGCCGTTTCCCGGCCGCGACCTGGCGATTTTCCTGGCCGCCGGCGTGATCATGGTGTCGCTCGTCATCGCCAGCGTTGCTTTGCCGGTACTGCTGAAAGGCCTTGAAATGCCGCCGGAACCGGCGCGGCAGTCGGAAGAAAAAGGCGCGCGTGTTAATGCGGCGCAAGCGGCCATCCGCGCGATCGAGCACCGCCAGCACGCGCTCGCCGAAGAAAATGGCGAGGCGGATCTGTACGTTGATGCAGGGGCGCAGGTCATGGATCTGTACCGCGAGCGGATCGACAGTCTGGGCGAGCGTCAGTCCAGCGAAACGCGCGCCGCCGATCGCCTGCAGCGCGAATTCCGGTTAATCGGCGTGCGGGCCGAGCGCGCGGTAGTCGCCCAGATGGTGCGCGCCCGCACCATCGGCAGCGAAACCGCACGCAAGCTCAACCGCGAGCTGGACTTGACCGAGGCGCGCATCCTGGGCTGACCCACCCGGTCAGGATGTTTCGATCCGCACCGGCACGCCCTTTGCCGCCGGCGTCTTCGACAGCTCGTCATGGTGATCGAGCGGCACCAGAGGATTGAGCTCGGGGAAATACCCGGCCAGACACCCGCGCGGCAGGTCGTAAGGCGTGACCGTCAGCCCGCTTACCGCACGGCGCCTGTCATCGCCGCAGTCGGTCACCAACGTGACCACAGCGCCGTCCGCTAGCTTCATGTCCGCCATATCCGCCGGGCTCATCAGCACGATCATGCGATTGCCGGACAACCCGCGCAGACGATCGGAATACCCGTAGACCGTGGTGTTGAACTGGTCGTTCGAACGCAGCGTTACCAGCGTGAAGCGCCCCGCCGCCTTGGTCAGGCCACTGTTGGTCAAGACCGTGGGGACGGTGAATTCCGCCCTGCCGCTCTCGGTCTTCCAGATGCGATCATGCGCCGGATTGCCGCGATAGAACCCGCCGGGCTGGTCCATCCGCGCGCTCATGTCGTAAAACTCATCCGGGTAGGTGCGCGCGATCAGTTCGCGGACTTTGCCGTAGTCTGCCGTCCATTCATCCCATGCCCAGTCTGGGCGCGGTGGCAAGGTGGCCTTGGCGATGCCGGTGATGATCGCCAACTCGGATTTCAGGTGCTCGCTTGCCGGGGTGCGGCGACCGATCGAACCGTAGATGTGGCTGAAGCTGTCCTCAATGCTCACCTGCTGGGGGCCGCTGGCCTGCCTGTCGTCCTCGGCGCGGACCAGGCACGGCAGCAGGAAGCTTTCCTTGCCGGGCCGCAGATGGGTATGGTTGAGCTTCGTGGCGATATTGACGGTGATGTCCAGGCCAGGCCATGCACCATCGAAGCGGGACTGGTCGGGAACCGCGCGCACAATGTTGCCACCAAGACCTATGAAGCCTCTGGCGCTGCCATCCAGCAGGGCTTCCAGAAACTCGACCGTAGTATGGCCTTTTTCAGTCGGTGGGTCGAAGCCGAAGATTTCGCGCAGCTTGTCCAGCGGAACAAGTTCCGGCTTTTCGGAAATGCCGACGGTGCGCTGGCCCTGCACGTTGGAATGGCCACGGATCGGCTGACAGCCGGCACCGGGTCGCCCGATGTTGCCGCGCAGCAGCAACAGGTTCACCAGCATCCCGATGGCCTGGGTGCCATGCACCTGCTGGGTCAGGCCCATGCCGTAAATGCCGATGACATTTTTGGCCTGGGCATAGACATCCCCCGCTGCTTCCAGTTCGGCGCGCGAAACGCCGGAATTCTCCTCAATCTCGTCCCAAGTCGTTGCATGAACCTTGGCGATGAAGTCGTCCATGCCGTGGCAGTGTTCGTCAAGGAACGCGCGATCCAGAACATTGCCGGTTTGCGCATCTAGTTCCAGCACCCGCTTGCACACGCCCATCAGGGCCGCGATATCGCCGCCGGCCGCGACCTGTACGTACTGATGCGCTATCTGGGTGGGCTTGCCCAGCGTCATCTGCCAGGGGTTTTGCGGGTCGGTGAACTCCAGCAACCCCTTTTCGCGCAGGGGGTTGAAGGCGACAATCTTGCAGCCCCGCTTCACCGCATCGTTCAGCGGATGCAGGATGCGCGGGCTGTTGGTGCCGGGGTTCTGGCCAATGTAGAAGATTGCGTCGCACTTCTCCAAGTCCTGGAACGTGCAAGTTCCAACCGGAGAGCCCAGCACTTTCTTGAGGCCGACTGAGGTCGTCTCGTGGCACATGTTGGAGCTGTCCGGCAGGTTGTTGTTGCCATACATGCGCGCCAGCAGGGCGTAGAGATACGATGGTTCCAGCGCCGCCTTGCCCGAAGCGTAGAACGTCACGGACTTGGGTTCCAGCCGCTTGAGCGTAGCGCCGATCGCGGCGAAGGCCGTCTCCCAGCTGACCGGCAGGTAGCGGTCGCTTGCAGCGTCGTACCGTAGCGGATGCGTCAGCCGGCCAGCGTCTTCCAGATCAAAGTCCGACCAGGTCTTCAATTCGCTCACCGTATGGGTCGCAAAGAATTCCGGGGTGCAGCGTTTTGGCGTCAGGTCCCACAGCGTGGCCTTGGCGCCGTTTTCGCAGAACTCGGCGACGTGCGGTTCGGGCGGCTTGGCCCAGGCGCACGATGAGCACATGTAGCCGCCCGGCTTGTTCTGCTCTTTGAGGGTGGCGAGAGCGCTGGGGCCGGCTTTGGTCGTCAGTTCAACGCGGGCCATCCCCTCCATCGAACCCCAGCCACCGGTTGCCTTATTGTAATGCCGCGGCTGCGCCTCATCGCTCATGGTATACCTTTCACCGTCGGGCCGAACGCGCGCATGCTACCCGATGCCAGCGCCGCTTTTGTGTCATTCCTCGTAACGCACGGTACGGTATGTGTGTTCACGGTGCCAACAAATTACTGGGGCGCCAGGCACACACACGCGGCGGGCAAAAGAAAAGCCGGCCCGAAGGCCGGCTTGTGAAGTTTTGGGAGAGGATGCCTGAAAGGCGCTTTCCGTATGCGTCATGGTGCGGTGCGGCGCAATTGTCAAAAACGCAATTATTGATGCCTTTTGTGCACAATGCGCATTGACGAGGGCTATTCGCTCGCCGTTATAGTCACCGGATTTCACATTATGTGAAAACGCCATTCCATATTTATCGATGGCGCCGGGCGTAAACTGCTGGCATCACGATCACGATATACGGCTGTCCTGGCACTTGCTGCCGTGGGCGCCGCGCTTGGGAAGGTTTTGCCATCATGACCGTTTTGACCGATACGCGCTATGTCTACCGCTTTGGTGGCGGCGTTGACGATGGCGGCAAAGGTGACCGCAATCTTCTGGGCGGCAAGGGCGCCAACCTCGATGGCATGGCCGCGATCGGCCTGCCGGTTCCCCCGGGCTTCACGATCACCACCGCCATGTGCACCCGGTATTACGAAGAAGGTGGCGCCTATCCTGAAAGCCTGTCCGCCGAGGTGGCCAACGGAATCGCGCACATCGAGAAGGTGACGGGCAAGACTTTCGGCAACCCGGCTGATCCATTGCTGGTGTCGGTCCGTTCCGGCGCGCGCATTTCGATGCCCGGTATGATGGACACGGTGCTGAACCTTGGTCTCAACGACGAGACGGTGGAGGGCCTGGCCGCGACATCGGGTGACGAACGTTTCGCATGGGACAGCTATCGCCGGTTCATCCAAATGTATGCCGACGTGGTGCTCGAACTCGATCACGGCGCGTTCGAGGAAGCGCTGGAGATCGCCAAGGAAGACAAGGGCTACGACCTCGACACCGACCTCACCGCGGCGGACTGGAAAGCCCTGGTCGGCGAATATAAGGCGCTGGTGGAAAAACTTTGGAACAAGCCTTTCCCGCAAGACGTGCATGATCAACTGTGGGGCGCGATCAGTGCAGTATTCGGAAGCTGGCAGTCGGACCGCGCCAAAGTCTATCGCCGCCTCAACTCTATCCCCGGTGAATGGGGTACGGCGGTCAACGTGCAGGCGATGGTGTTCGGCAACATGGGCGAGACGTCCGCAACCGGCGTTGCCTTCACCCGCGACCCGGCCACTGGCGAGAATGCATATTACGGCGAATACTTGATCAATGCGCAAGGCGAGGACGTGGTGGCGGGTATCCGCACCCCGCAATACCTGACCAAGGCAGCGCGGGAGCGCGCCGGGGCCAAGCCGCTTTCGATGGAAGAGGCGATGCCGGAAACCTACGGCGAACTGGCGCGCGTGTTCGACATCCTGGAAACGCACTACCGCGACATGCAGGATATAGAATTCACGGTGCAGCAGAACAAGCTGTGGATGCTGCAGACCCGTTCCGGCAAGCGCACCGCCAAAGCCGCGCTCAAGATCGCGGTGGACATGGCTGAAGAAGGCCTCATCACCCAGGAAGAGGCTGTATCGCGCGTCGATCCCGCCGCGCTTGACCAGCTGCTGCACCCTACGCTTGACCCCAAGGCGTCGCGCGATGTGCTGACCAAGGGTCTGCCGGCATCGCCCGGCGCGGCATCGGGCGCGATCGTGCTGGATGCCGACACCGCCGAAAAGCTGGCCGAACTGGGCAAGGCGGTGATCCTGGTGCGCGTGGAAACGTCGCCCGAAGACATTCACGGCATGCACGCGGCGCGCGGCATTCTGACCGCACGCGGCGGCATGACCAGCCACGCGGCCGTGGTGGCGCGTGGCATGGGCCGCCCTTGCGTATCGGGTGCGGGCAGCTTGTCGATCGACAATGCGGCGCGCACGGTGCGTATCGAGGGCCGCGTGCTGAACGAAGGCGATATCGTCACCATCGATGGCTCGACCGGCGAAGTGATGGCCGGCGAAGTTGCCACCGTGCAGCCTGAACTGGCCGGCGATTTCGGCACCCTGATGGTCTGGGCGGACAAAGTGCGCCGCCTGCGCATTCGCGCCAACGCCGAAACCCCGCAGGACTGCCGCACCGCGCGCGAATTCGGCGCGGAGGGTGTGGGGCTGTGCCGCACCGAACACATGTTCTTCGATGCCGCCCGCATCACCGCGGTGCGTGAGATGATCCTGGCGGACAGCGAGGCCGGTCGCCGCGCCGCGCTGGCCCGGTTGCTGCCCGAACAGCGCAAGGATTTCACCGAAATCTTCGAGGTCATGGCGGGCCTGCCGGTCACGATCCGACTGCTCGATCCCCCGCTGCACGAATTCCTGCCGCACGGCGATGCCGAGTTCGAGGAAGTGGCGCGGGCCGCGAACGTTACCGTCGAAACGCTCAAGCGCCGGGCGGGCGAACTGCACGAATTCAACCCGATGCTGGGTCATCGCGGCTGCCGCCTTGGGGTGACGTATCCGGAAATCTACGAAATGCAGGCGCGCGCCATTTTCGAAGCGGCGCTGGCCGTGAAGGAAAAGAGCGGCGACGCGCCGATCCCCGAAGTGATGATCCCCCTCGTCGCCACCCGCAAGGAGTTGGAACTGATGAAGGCGATCGTCGACCGGGTTGCGGCTGAAGTGTTCGCGGAAAAGAGCGCCACGGTGGAATACCTTGTCGGCACCATGATCGAACTGCCGCGCGCCGCGCTCAAGGCCGGCGAAATTGCCGAGGTGGGTGAGTTCTTCTCGTTCGGCACTAACGACCTGACTCAGACCACCATCGGCATCAGCCGCGACGATGCCAGCCGGTTCTTGGGCCAGTATGTGGAAAAAGGCATCTTCGCGCGCGATCCCTTCGTGAGCATCGACGTGGAAGGTGTGGGCGAACTGATCGAACTGGCGGCCGAGCGTGGCCGCGCCACGCGCCCCGGTATCAAGCTGGGCATCTGCGGCGAGCACGGCGGCGATCCGGCCTCCATCGCGTTCTGTGAAAAGACCGGGCTCGATTACGTTTCCGCCTCGCCTTATCGCGTGCCGATCGCTCGCCTTGCAGCCGCGCAGGCGGTGTTGAACGCGCGCTAGAACCGGCGGGCCATGGCTGCGTCGAGGAGGAGCGATGCGGTAATGGCCTGCCCGGCGGGAAGTGCGGTTAACCCTGCGCTTCCCGCCGCCTAGCGTGCTGTCGCGCGCGCCATCAGAAAATCCAGCAGGAGCCGGGTCGAGCCGTCCACGGCGGCGGCGTCGGCCACCAGCAGCAGCTGGCGTTCCGCCCAAGGTTCATCCAGCTCCACCAGCTTGAGGCCCATCGCGCTCACGAAATGGAGCGCGGCCTCGCGCGGCAGGATACCGATGCCGAATCCCGCCTGGATCATCCGGCAGACCGTATCGTAGCTGTCCACGGCAGCGCGCAGGCGAAGCGGCCAGCCCTGCTCCTCCGCTGCTCGCATCAGCAATCGCGTGTTCGCGGTTTCGTGCCCCATCTGCACGAACTCCATGTCAGCCAGCGCCTGAAAACGCACGGACTGCATGCCGAACAGGACATGGGGCAGCGCCACAACCGCCAGCCGGTCGCGCCGGTATTGCCAGCTTTGCAGGCCGGTGAGGCCTGGCTCGGCGACGACTACACCCAGCCCGCCGCTGCCGCTGCGCAGCCGGCTGACGATATCCGCGCTGTGCGCCTCCTGGATGTTGAGGCGGATCTTCTGCTGCGTCGCTCCAAACGCCGCCAGGTCCGCCGGCAGGAATTGCGCCACCGCCGACGTGCAAGCCAATATATCGACGCTGCCTTTCAGCCCTTGCGCATAGTCGGACAAGTCCGAAACGGTTGCACCCACCTCGCGCATGATGCGGTGCGCGTGGGCCAGCAGAGCCTCGCCCGCCGGCGTCACGCTGACCCCGCGTCCGTTGCGCACCAGCAGCGGCACGCCCAGTTCCTCTTCCATCTGCGTCAGGCGCCGGCTGATCGCACCGATCGCAAGGTTCGCGCTTTGCGCCGCGCGTGACAGGCTGCCAAGTTCTGCCACCCGGATGAACAGTTGGAGCGTGGTGAGGTTCAGCATCGGTTAGTCACACGCTGGCAGGGGCAGAAGCGATCATGGCGCCTGCTTTATCGGATGAAGGCCGGCCAGGCGAGCCGGCTTATGCCGGGGCGGGCACATCGCCCTTCCGGCGATTGGCGACCACCACCCGGTCCCGTCCGGCCTCCTTGGCTCGCATCAGTGCGGCGTCCGCCGTCGCGATGAGAGACTGCGCCGGCCCGTGATCGGGATAGATCGCAAGGCCCATCGAGATGGTGACGGCGCCCAGCGCGTGCCCGTCGTGCACCAGATCAAGCGCGGCAATGCGCGCCTGGATCTGGCTGACCCGTTCCAGCGCGCGCGGCTCGTCCAGCCCCGGCATCAGCATCAGGAATTCCTCGCCGCCATAGCGGAATACCAAGTCGTCGTCGCGGATCGCGCTGGCAAGAACGCCCGCGACAGCCCGGATCACGAGATCGCCGGCATCGTGGCCGAACTGGTCGTTCAGACGCTTGAACAGATCGATGTCCATCATCAGACAGGCCAGCGTGCGCCCCGCCGCATCGGCGGCCACCACCAACCGGCCCAGCACGTCGCTCAGATCGTGGCGGTTGCGCAGGCCGGTCAAGGGATCGAACAGCGCTTTTTCGTGCAGTTCTGCGCGCAAGTTGAGGTTCGCCAGCGCCAGCCCGATCGTTTCGGACATCAGTTCTATGTAGATCGCCGTGGACGCGTCGGGCGCGCTGGTTCCATTCAGGTTTTCCAAAGCCAGCAGGCCGATCGTCTCGCCCTGCGCGGTCAGCGGCACGCAGATCGTAGCCGGGCGCGCATCGGTGGCGACGTGCCGGCAGGGTACATCGTCGAGCGCCGCGCCGGGACTGTGGATCTGCCCGCGGCGCAGCGCCCAGCAATCGTCGGGATCTAAGCTCGCGTCGCTGCCTTGCGGGCCGAGCCAGCGCGCGTTGCAGACCATCAGCCCCAGCCGCGCGTCCAGCGTATAGAGACGCCCCGCCAGATGCGGCGCGATCCGGGGGGCGAAGATCCCCACCACTTCGTACAGATCGTCTACAGATTCGCACCCCTGCAGGCGCTGCGTCATGCGGGCGAGCAGATCGCGCACTGCCCAGTCGGCATCGCGTTCGCGTTCCAGGCGCTGGCGCTCCAGACCGTTTTCGCGGAAAATGCGGATGGCGTGCGCCATGTCGCCGATTTCATCGACGTGCGAGAATACCGGCGGCTGGACATCATAATCCTGCTCGGCCAAACGGCTCACCACGTCGCTGAGCGTGACGACCGGGCGCAGTATCCGGCGTTTCAGTATGAAACCCAGCACGAACAGGAACAGGATCGCGGTGATGGAAACCGTGACCTCCGACACGGACCGCAATTGCTGCGACGCTTCGCTGGCCTTGCGGATCACCTCGTCCGAGCGCTGGTCGAGCATGTAGCGGAACCGGCCAAGCAGGAAATGCGCGCGTTCCAGTTCGCGCTCGTATTCCGGCCCGAACACGATCTTTCGCGCCGTGGCATCGTCACCTTGGCGCATGGCAGCGATCGCAGCCTGTTGTTCGTCCTGCAAGGTCTCTGCCTGCCGCAAGCCTTCGTGCAGCGAGCGCAGCTCCACGGCGTTCGCTCCGGCATCGCGCAGGCGGGTCAGCCGCTGCTCCACCGGGCCGATATCCGCAAGGACCCTGTCGTACGCGATCGCGTGGCTGGGATCGCCGGACACCGCGAACAGGCGCGCCTGGTCGGTCAGCTGGGCGATGTCGCTTTCCAGTTCGAACGCCAGTTCATCGAACTGGTCCCGCTGACTGACTGCGGCGCGCTCTTCGCGATCGGCGTTGGAGGCCATGAACATAGTCGCCCCGGCGGCAAGGGTCAGGCAGACGGTGGCCCCGTAGGCCCAGTTCGTGATCGTCGCGATGCGCATGAGAGCAGCGTTAGACGATGATGGTTACTTTTTTGTACGCAAGCGTGCTGACCGCTGGTCGGATCGTTGCGATGTTGGCGTTTGGGCGTCGGCGAAAGCGCGCCAGAAGTGAGTGATGATCGCGATAGACAACGGATTCGAGGAAATCGTCGGCATCGTCGCCGACTGCGAGGTGAGCGCCAGCCGGGTGTGTGCCGCAACGGGCTATCAGCGTCGCCACAGCGGCCCGGTCGCGGCAGGCGCCTTGGCGTTGCTTGGCCTAGGCGGCGACCGGAGTGGCCGGGACATCCTGCTCGCGCATCCCGATGCCGGTCGCGGCGCGATCCGCCTGGTCACGCTTGACGGGCCGGCTGCATCGCCCATGCGCGATGGCGCTCAGGCTTGGGACGCCGGCGGGATCTTCGACATCAACATCCGCGCGCTGCGTGACATCGACAGCCTGCATGGTGCGTTTCGCGACGCTGGATTTGTCAGCCCGGCACCGATCATCGACTGGGACTTCGGCCCGCTGGCGGTGCGTGAGGTGGTGGAAAAGGATGCGGACGGTCTGTGCATCGCGCTCATGGAGCGGGTGCATCCGCCATTGGCGGGGTACGAGACGATTTCGGGGCCGGCTTCGTGGGTGTTCAATTCCACCCAGGTGGTCGCCGATTTCGATGCCGCGCGCGCGTTCTTCCTCGACGGGCTGGGATGGCAGCCCGTGCAGGAAACCAGCAGCCCGGCCGGGCGTGCGGACGGCGGAAATTGCATGGGCCTTCCGGTGGGACTGGCAAGCGGCATCGACATGCGTATCGGTATTTATCATCCCCACGGCCGGATGGAGGGGTCGGTGGAGATCATCGCCTTCGGCTGCGCCGGCCACGATTTTTCCCATGCCGCGCCACCGGGCCGTGGGTGGGCATCGCTGCGTCTGCCAGTCACCAACCTGGACGAAAAGGCCCAAGCGCTTGCCGCCGCCGGTGCCAAGGTCAGTCCCGTTGTGGTGTTCGAGTGGGCGCCCTATGGGCAGGTGCGCGGCCTTTGCGCAACCACCGCGTGGGGCGCCCGGTTCGAGATGCTGGAACTGCAGGGGCGGTGACACCCCGCGCGTTATCCGCCAGATGGTGAAGCCAAGCCTCTTTGCCCGCCGCGTGTATCCTGTGATGTAGCATCCTTGAATAACTGAAGGATCGACGGAGCATGGCGATGGACAGGCGCAGGTTCGCCCTTGGCGCGGCAACCCTTGGTCTAGGCGCGATGGCGGCCAGCACGCCCTTGCTGGCGGCAACAAAGACCCGTCCCGGCGCCGGAACCAAACCCGTGGCCAAGGCGGCCGCGCGCCAGGCCGGCGAGCCCGACGTGCTGATCCTGGGTGCCGGCATATCGGGCCTGCAAGCCTCGCACATGCTCGAAGAGCAGGGCCTCAAGGTCGCCATCATCGAAGGCCGGGACCGCGTGGGCGGGCGGATCATGACGCTGCTGGATCAGCCGGGATACCCCGAGATGGGCTTCAACTCGATGGGTGAGGGCTATGGGCGCGGGCTGGATGTGGCCACGCGTGCCGGCGTTACCATGCAGGAAGTGGGTTCACGCTATCGGATCGGTCCGCCGCCCCTGCTGTACATCGGCAACCAGGCTTTCACGCGGGACGAATGGGCGAAGTTTCCCGGCAACCCGTTTCCCGACGCGCTGAAGACTGCGATGCCTGGCGAACTCGCGGCCATGCTGGTGGCGCAAAAGACACGTCTCAAGGACTGGAACGCGTGGGCCGACCCGGTTAGCGCGCCGCTGGACATTTCGCTGCACGATTTCCTCAAGCAGCAGGGTCTTTCGGACAAGGCGATCCATCTGGCCTACGACATCGCGCCTTACTATGGGCGCAACGCCTACGACGTTTCGGCGCTGATGAGCGAATACAACGATGGTTTCGTGAAAGCGCAGATCGCGGCAGGGCCCAAATCGTTCGCAGTCAAGGGCGGTAATCTGCTGATGGCACAGGCCCTGGCCAAACAGCTCAAGGGCGACGTGCTGCTTGGCCGTGAAGTTGTGGCGATCACACAAGGTGGTGACGCGGGCAGCCGGGTAACCGTGCACTGCAAGGACGGGTCCGTCTTCTCCGCGCCCAAGGTCATCTGCACGCTGCCGTTTTCCACCCTGCGCAACGTGGCGATAGAGCCGGGGCTGAATGGACTGCAGGCCGAAGCAGTGGCGCAGCTTGGCTATCAGCCGATTTCGATGGTGTTCCTCACCGCCGATACCCCGTTCTGGGAGCAGGACAAACTTGCCCCCGGCATGTGGACTGACGGCGTGCTGGGCAACGTCATTCCCCAGCGATACGGTGAGGATCCCCAGCAGATCACGGGTTTCATCGTGCAGGCGCGGGGCAACCTGGCGGATTACTGGGACCTTCTTGGCGCCGAAAACGCCAAGGCGCTGATCGTTGCACGAATCGAGGCACTGCGCCCGGCTACCAAGGGCAAGCTGCGCGCACACTCCTATTTCAGCTGGTCGCAGGAACGCTTCAACGTAGGCGATTTCTCTTATCTGGCACCGGGTCAGGTGAAGTGGATGGCAGACATCGCCAAACCTGCGGGCAACCTGTTCTTCGCGGGCGAGCACACGGCTACCGGTGCGCGCGGGCTGGAAGGCGCGCTGGAATCGAGCGAACGGGTCGTGCTTGAAGTGATCTCGTAACGCCGCCATGAACGTCCCCGGTTTCTGATGGCTGTCGCTGTTCGCACGGCGGACAATTGCGCGCAGAACCGGGGAAGGGATGCCGGAACAGGGCATGGTAAAACTGTCAGCCGCGAGTGAGAGCCTTTCTATGGAATACGATTACGTTCCTTTGCCGCATCGGGGGGCTTTGCGGTGGCCGAATGGGGCGCGGGTGGCGCTGATTCTGACGTTCAATCTGGAGACGTGGGATCTGACGAAGGATACGGACAAGCCGTATTACGCGGGCGGGCCGGCGATCCTGCCTGACGTGCTTCCGGGCAACACGCCGGACTTTCCCAACTTCACGTGGCGCGAATACGGGCAGCGGGTGGGGATCTGGCGGCTGTTCGACCTGTTCGATGAACTGGGCGTGCCGGCCAGCTGCACCACCAATGCGGTGACGTTCGAGCGGCGCCGGGCGATGACCGATGCGGTGCTGGAGCGCGGCTGGGAACTGCTGACGCACAACTGGGAGCAGGGCGAACTGCTGACCAACTTCGCGCACCAGCCCGAGAAGGAGCGCGACATCGTGCTGCGCTCGCTCGACCAGTTCGAGAAATACACGGGGCGCAAGTCGAAGGGCTGGCTGTCGTCCTCGCTGCGCGGCACGATGCAGACGGCGGACATCCTGGCCGAGCAGGGCTGCACCTTTTACTGCGACATCATGAACGACGACCAGCCGTTCCTGCTGCGCACGCCGCACGGCCCGATCGTCTCGGTGCCCTATTCGAACGAGATCAACGACTTCACGTTCATCACCCGCAAGAACTTCACGACAGACCAGTTCCGCGATGCGCTGATCGAAGAACTTGACGTTCTGTATGCCGAAGGCGCCAAGACCGGGCGGATCATGAACGTGGGCCTGCACCCCCACGTCTCGGGCCGCGCGCACCGGGTGCGCGCGCTGCGCGAGTTCATCGAACATGCCAAGTCGCTGCCCGGCGTCTGGTGGGCGACGCGCGAGGAGATCGCGGCATGGTATCTGGAGAACCACGAGGACCACATCCCCGGCCAGCTTGAGGCAAAGAGCTGATTGTGGCGCGTACCGAAACGATCGTAGTGGTGGGTGGCGGCATCGCGGGAATGACCGCCGCCGCGGCACTGGCGCAGGAAGGGTTCGCGGTCACGCTGCTGGAAAGCGCGCGCGAATTTGGCGAGATCGGGGCAGGCGTCACGCTGTCGCCCAACGCGATGAAGGGCCTCGATTTCATCGGCGTGTGCGAGGCGGTCGCCAGCGCCGGGGTCGAGCCTGCGCGCCAGCGCATCCAGCACTGGCAGGACGGGCGGACCATCGTTGCCAAGGACCGTTCGGACCAGCGCGCCAGGTACGGCGCCCCGTACGTGACGATCCACCGCGCCGATCTGCACGAAGTCCTCGTGGGCGCGGCCCGGCGCGCAGGGGTGGACTTGCGCACTAACGCGGGCGTGGTGTCCAGCCAGGGCAGTACCGTGACGCTGGTAGACGGGTCCACCGTGAGCGGCGACCTGATCGTGGGCGCGGACGGCGTGAAGTCGGTGATCCGCGCGCGGTTCGAGACGACCCCGCCGCACTTCACAGGCCACGTCGCGTGGCGCTGCCTGGTGCCGGTGACGCCCGAACTGCAGGAACTGTCGGACTTTCCGGGCATCATCATCGGGCCCGGCGCGATGATCACGCGCTATAACATCCGTGGCGCCACCGCGATGAACCTGGTGTTCTTTTCCCGGCAGGACGGCTGGAACGAGGAAGGCTGGACGACGCCGGTCGACCCGCGCGAAGTGCGCCAGGTCTATGCCGGCTGGTGCGACGATGCGCGCACGCTTATCGATGCGGCCTGCCAGCAGCCGATGTACAAGTGGGCGATCAATGCGCGCACTGCGCTGCCCGGCTGGATCATCGAGGACACCGTCACCCTGATCGGCGATGCCGCCCACGCGATGACGCCGTTCCTGGGCCACGGGGCGGCCTGCGGCATCGAGGACGCGGTGGTGCTTGCCAGGGCGCTGGGGGCCTCTGCCAGCATTGCCGAGGGTCTCCAGCGCTACGAGGCCGCCCGCCACGAACGCGCCACCTTCATCCAGGCCGAGAGCAACGCCAACGCGGACCGGATGCAGGGCCAGGACACCGACTTCTTCGGCCTGGAAGGCATGAAGGACGAGGAATCGCTGGGCCTGTTCACGTACGACTGCCGCACGGTGCCGGTATGAGCGCGCTCCCCTTCGACGGCCACGCCATCGCGCCCGAAACGCAGGCCTTCCTGGCCTCCACTCACCAACTGCTGATCGGCGGCGCATGGGTGGAAGGCAGCGGCGAGCTTGCGGTTACGGACCCGGCCACGGGGCTTGAACTCACCCGTGTCCAGACCGGTGGCGCGGCCGAGGTCGACCGGGCGGTCATCGCCGCACGCCGTGCCTTCGATGGCCCGTGGAGCCGGATGACGGTGGCGGAACGCACCGCGCTGATGCACCGGCTCGCCCGGATCATGGAACAGCACGCCACGCTGCTGACCCAGCTCGACATCCTCGACAACGGCATGCCGGGTTTTATCGCCGGCCTCACCACCGCCAACTGCGTCGAGATGATCGACTACTATGCTGGCGCGATCATGCGGATCGAGGGGACGACCACCGCTCCGCCGCGCCACATCGCCACCGAAACCGAGGCGCTGACCTACACCTTGCGCGAGCCGGTGGGGGTGGTGGGCCAGATCGTGCCGTGGAACGTCCCGCTCTCCACCGCGATCCTGAAGCTCGCACCGGCGCTGGCGGCGGGCTGCACGGTCATCCTCAAGCCGTCGGAGGAAACTCCGCTGTCGGTGCTGGCGCTGGGCCAGATGGTGCTCGATGCCGGCTTCCCGGCCGGCGTCGTCAACATCGTCAACGGCCTTGGCGCCGAAGCCGGGGCGGCGATCGCCGCGCATCCGGGGATCGACAAGGTCTCGTTCACCGGCTCGACCGCGACCGGGCGCCGGATCGTCTCGGCCGCGCTGGGCAATCTCAAGAAGGTCAGCCTGGAACTGGGCGGCAAGAGCCCGGTGGTGATCATGCCGGACGCCGATCTGTCGCTGGCGATCCCGGGCGTGGCGATGGCAACGTTCTTCCTGCAGGGCCAGAACTGCATGGCCGGCACGCGCATCTTCGCCCACGCCGACATCCATGACGAGCTCGTCGCCGGGCTCGCGGCGTTCGCCGGCGCGATGACCCTGGGCCACGGGCTGGACCCGGCGACGATGCAGGGACCGATGATCTCGGATGCCCACACCGCCAAGGTGATGGGCTACATCGAGGGCGCGCGGGAAAGCGGGGCCACGCTGGTGGCCGGCGGCGCGCGGCTCGACCGGCCCGGCAACTTCGTGCAGCCCACGATCTACACCGATTGCCGGCCCGACATGGCGCTGGTGCGCGAGGAAATCTTCGGCCCGGTGATGGCGGTAGATCCCGGAACTGGCGCAACTGATGGCGNATCCCGTTCGGCGGCTACGGCCAGTCAGGCTGGGGCCGCGAATTCGGCAAGGAAGGCCTCGACGGCTACCTCGAAACCAAAGCCGTCACCGCAAGGCTGTGACCCGCTACCGTCACGCGTGCCCCATCGGAACAGGGTTGGCCATCGGTGGCGTGAAGCAGTCTGGTTGGGGTCGGGACAGCGGACGGCAGGCGCTGGAAAACTACCTTGAGTGGAAGACGGTCTGCGCGGTGGTGTAAACGCGGCGGCCGGGCATCGGATCAA
>NZ_LMJY01000007.1 GCF_001421325.1 Novosphingobium sp. Leaf2
CACAAAAACGCTTCCGGGCTGACACACTCAGCCCAAACATGGTGACGCGGGGTGGAGCAGCCCGGTAGCTCGTCAGGCTCATAACCTGAAGGTCGCAGGTTCAAATCCTGCCCCCGCAACCAACGATACCGGCGATAAGAAATCGCCCATAAGCCCGGCCTTCGAAAGGAGGGCGGGCTTTTTCTTGTTTGAGGCAAATGTGAGCATCGCCGCCAGATCACCGCGCAGAGCGATTGTTAGTTCGCTTCCTTCCGGGATCAGCGTCACCTCGTCGATGAGCGTGCGAAGGGCCTCGACCACTTCAGCTTTAAATGGCCCTCAAAGACTCCGATGTTCGCGACGCCACCAAGCGCGCCAAGGATTATAAGCTCGCCGATGGTGGCGGCTTGCACCTGCCGGTCCGGCCCAACGGCTCCAAGCTCTGGCTGATGAAATACCGCTTCGCGGGCAAGGAAAAGCTGCTTTCATTTGGCCACTACCCCGAGGTCTGTCTCGCCGCCGCGCTACTGTTGCGCGCCGAGGCCAAGGTTTGCCTTGGGGCAGGGCAGGGATCCGGGCGCCCAAGCCGTCTCGCCAAGCCCAAGATGACGTTTGAAGCCGTGGCGCGGGCTTGGCATGAAACCCGTATTGCTTCGCTAAATCCCGGCCATGCTGCCAGGTTGTTGCGCCGCCTTGAGCGCGATGCATTCCCGGCGTTGGTAGATCGCGATCTGCGCGCGATCACCAGCGCTGATGTGCTGGCAATGATCCGCGTGGTCGAAGCGTGCGGGGCGTTCGATGTAAGCCGCAGAATCAAGCAGCACGTCAGCCAAATCTATCGTTTTGCGATCCCGCACGGTCGGGCCGATCAGGACCCGGCGGCGTATCTCTCCGATCTTCTCAAGCCCGAGCCGCGAGTGCGGCATATGGCGCGCGTCGGCATCAGCGAGTTGTCGGGTGTCGTGCGCGCCATCGACACGTACGACGGCGATCACAATCCTTGCCGCCGGGGGCCGTGACCCGTGCAGCCATGCTGTTCACGGTGCTGACTTGGGCGCGCATCAACGAGACACGCTTTGCCACGTGGGATCAATTCGAAGATCTCGATAGCGCCAAGCCGCGGTGGCGGGTGCCTCCTGACTGGATGAAGACGGATCGCGACCATCTCGTCCCCTTGTCCAGGCAAGCGATGCGGGTGCTGAACGCAATCGGCGAAATTGGGCGAACCAGTTATGTCTTCCCGGGCGGAAAGCCTCGCAAGCCGATCTCGCAGAATACGATGATCTATGGCTGCTACCGGGCTATCTGGGACGTCAGACGATGTACGGGTTTCGGGGTATCGCCTCGACCTGGGCGAACGAGGCTGAAAAGTACCGGCCCGACTGGATCGAGATGGCGCTGGCGCATGAGGAACAGGACGAGGTGAGGAGCGCCTATAACAGCGCGCTCTACCTCACGCCGCGTCGACGCATGCTCCAGTATTGGGGTGACCCTATCGGCTGGGAGGGTGTATAGGATCCTGTTCGGGGCCGCCTGGCTGGCCCAGCGAGGTTGATCTGTGTGCGGCTTACCGATGTCCTGGCCGGGGATCGCCGACATCCTCGAATTAACCGCACGAACTCCTGCCCTGGAATTGGACGGCTGCGTAGCAGGTGGCCGAGGAACGCGCCGCCCCAGCGACCGCTAGACTGGGCGCTTGTCACTTGTGAGGATCAACCCTTGGTCGTACAAGCGTTCCAAAGGCGCTCGAGCGCGAGGTCCGTGAGCTGCGGCAGGCCAACGAGATTTTGCGCAAGGCGTCGGCATATTTTGCGCAGGCGGAGCTCGACCGCCCGTTCCGGCGATGATCGCGTTTATCGATGATCACCGCGATGCCTATGGGGTCGAGCCGATCTGCCGTGTCCTGCCGATCGCCCCATCCACATACCACGAGCGCGTCGCGCAGCGACAGGATCCGACACGCCTGTCGGCGCGGGCACGACAGGATGTGGCCCTCAAGCCCGAGGTCGCGCGCGTGTTCGCCGAGAACTTCGCGGTCTACGGTGTGCGCAAGGTTTGGCGGCAGATGATAAGGGAGGGCATGCCCGTCGCCCGCTGTATGTTCGCGCCGGCACCGACTGCGGTTGATCGAGCATATACGGCATGTGCGTTCGCGCCTCTCGCGGTGGCGCGCGCCAGCTCGTCAATCGCCTGATAGCCAACCACAGTGCCGAAATTGGCGGAAACTGTCGGTGTTACATCGGCGGGGCCGGCGTTGGCATCGTAGCCTACGCCCGCCTGACCGCCGATCATGGTCGCGCCATTGCTATAGGCATAAGAGCCGAGCGTTGGGGCTCACGCCCTGTCCGGTCTGCACGTCATATGCGCTGCTACCGCCGACGACGACTGCGTCATCGCCGCGCGAGTCAGAAAAGTGGCCGATGGCAATGCCGGAATTGCCTTCCGCATAGGAAACGAGACTCACCGCAACACTGCCCTTGCCGGCTGACCATGCCTGATGCCCGAGGGCCAGGGATTCATCACCCTGAGCGAACGAACCTGTGCCGAACGCATCGGAGACAAAGTCGGAGGCGGTGGATTCTGCGCCCACGGCAGTGGCGTTGGTCCCTGTCGCGCTGGCGGTCATCCGCTCCGGCGACGCCAGGCGTCCGTCCGGCCGAACCTGAAAACCGTTGGTGCCCCGTTTCCGTAGACACCGTCCCGCCCTGCTGTCGAACACGGCGATGGTGGGAGAGTACAAGCGGGGTCAGAAGAAGCGGTTCCGACCAGACCCGATTGGCCTAGTGAAAGACAAGCACTTCCTGCCTGGAGTTTAAAGCGACCCCGGCAGACGGCCCCAGAACGCGTTCATTCGGCAGATCGGGCCAGCCATGGACGACATGGTACAGTATAGGCGATGTCGGTGCAACCCTGCGGCTTACGGGCAGCAGGACCGTCCATAGCAAAAGAACTGCGATCGCCGAACGCACCACCGTCTCTCCCCCTTCCCGAGTTGATTCCCGCTTTTGGCGATGCTGGCATTGGCTCATTTGTCGTGCAACGGCGCAGATGCTGATGTCCGCCGCAACCGCTTTTGCATCGGCGGCTGGTCGCGCATTACGGCGGGCTAGACGGCGTACATATCAGCGTTGCCGACTTGCGTGTCATCATGGAAGACAGCGGTGCGCTCACGGTCGACCTGGATGTGTTCGACCGTACAGTGGCGGTGAACTTGCGTGGGCACTTACTGTGCACCCGTGCCGTATTGCCGCACCTGACGGCCACCGGATCGGGTGCGATCGTCTACACCAGTTCAGGCTCGGCCTATGGTGCGGAACCAACCCGGCCGTCCTACGCGATGACCAAGGCCGGCGTTAACGCGCTTATGCGGCACGTCGCTTCGCGCTGGGGCAAGGAAGGGGTGACCGCCAACGTCCTGGCGCCCGGCTTCACCGTCACGGGCGAGATGAAGAAGGCTATGGAAGCCAACGCCGAAGAAGCCACCAAGTGGGCGGATTACTTCATGAGCCGTACGCCGGACACCCGGCTGGGCGAGTCCGAGGATCACGCCGCCGTGGTTGCGATGCTGCTTTCCGAGGATGGCCGGTGGATTAACGGCACGATCATCGACGTGAACGGTGGCTCGCTGATGCGCGGCTGATCGCAGGCCGATGACGTCGGTGCTGTTATCAAAAAGGTCGAAACGCGAGGGCCCCCGGCGCCTGCAGCACGAGATGCTGCAAATTTCGGTGGCCGGCCTTTGGGCGTCACGCTTTTCAGAGCGTGACGCCGCGCTTCCAGATGCCGATGGCCCGCTCGTCGTTGCGTTCGTTGCGTGAAGGTTCGCCGCTCGCGATGGCAAGGATCCGGTCCAGCAGCACCCAAGCGGCGGCTTCCATGCCCATCGTCAAGACCATGCCGGCATCGAAATCTATCCAGCCTGGCTTGTGCGCGGCCAGCGCGCTGTTGGAGGCGATCTTGAGGGTGGGAACCGGGCTGCCGAGCGGGGTGCCGCGTCCGGTGGAGAACAGCGTGATGGTGGCGCCCGCCGCCGCCAGAGCGGTGGTTGACACGGCATCGTTGCCGGGGGCTTCCAGCACGGTCAGGCCGGTTGTCGACAAGCGCTCGCCATAGCCGATAACGTCATGGATAGGCGCCAGGCCGCCCTTCTGCACCGCGCCGAGCGACTTTTCCTCCAACGTGGTGATGCCGCCCGCAATGTTGCCGGGGCTGGGGTTTTCGGACACCGGCTCACCGTGATCAAGGAAGTAGCGCTTGAAGGAATTGACCAGCGCCGAGAGTTTGTCGAACACCTCACGGCTGGTGGCGCGTTCAAGCAGCAGGGTTTCGGCGCCGAAGACTTCCGGGATTTCGGTGAGGATCGCGGCCCCACCGGCCTGCGTCACCGCGTCTGCCATCAGGCCGATCAGCGGGTTGGCGGTCAGGCCGCTCATGGCATCGGACCCGCCGCACTTGACGCCCAGGCGCAGGTGCGAAAGCGGCACTGTCGCGCGCCGATCTTCGCTCATAAAGCCAAGCAGTTCGGCGATGAGCCGTTCCCCGGCGGCAAATTCGTCACCTTCCGACTGCGCACGCAGCACGCGGATGCGGGAGCGGCGTGCCTCAGGGATGCGCGTCAGCAAGGCGTCGAGCTGGTTGGACTCGCATCCCAGGCCCAGCAGCAGCACGCCGCCGGCATTGGGGTTGAGTGCTAGCGATGCCAGGATCGCGGCCGTCCCGTCAAGGTCCGCGCCAAGCTGCGAGCAGCCGAAAGGATGGTTGAAGGCATGGACTGCATCGACGCCCGGCGCGCCCATCGCGTTGCCGCGCTGCGCCAGCCGCTCGCCCAGCCGGCCCACGCAACCGACGGTGGGCAGAATCCACAACTCGTTCCGCGTGCCCACGCTGCCATCGGGCCGCACGTAGCCCTCAAACGTGCGCACCGGGGCGGCGGTTGACCTGCTCGCGTCAGCGCGTGGGGCAGAAAAAGTATAGGCCTGTTCGCCGGTCAGCGCGGTCTTCACGTTGTGCGTATGGACATGCTCGCCCACCGCGATGTCACGCGTGGCAATGCCGATCGGCGCCCGATAGCGGCGGACCGGAGCCCCGGCGGTGATCGGGGTCACCGCAAACTTGTGCCCGGCGCTGATCGCATCGCGCAGCTGTATGACCTGCCCGTCCACCGTCACGTCTTCGCCCGCCTCCAGCGTGCGCAGCGCGACGGCGACGTTGTCTTCCAGAGCAGTCCGAATGGCGGCGGGCAGGGCGGCTGCGGGCGTGGCGACGGGGGTGGCAAGTGTCTCGACCATGATCGCCCGATACAGGATTGCCAGCGCTGGCACAACTACGCGGTCTTCGGTTCTGAAAGTGATCCCGCCATCGACGGCAGCTTTTATGATCCTGTCAAAAGGTAATGGGTTGAATCATTGATACCGGTGTCATACCCCTTGCAGAAATCACACGGTTGGCACGAGACGATCTGCCGGTAATGGAGATGGATACGGTGCCCACAACCTCATCGCGCCACAGGATGACTTTCGCCTCGCGTATCGCATTGGCGGTTGCAGCAGGGGCCGGGCTTGCTTGGGGCGCTACGCCTGCTGCTGCGAAGACTGAGGACGGCCTGCTGTTCCACGCGCCGCTGGATCATGATTTCAACGCGACGACTGCCGGCGGTGCGGACGTGCCGAACTTCCAGAGCGACGTCGCCATCGTTGCTGACGGGGCGATGGGCGGCGCAGGCCGGTGGTCGGACGGCGGCTATGTCGCTTGGGAGGCGCCGGGCAACATGCAGGCGCAGCGCGGCTCGCTATCGTTCTTCTGGCGCAGCCACACCGCGGTGGGCGAAGCACCCTTCGTCATCTTCCGTGCCAGTGCCGGCGATCATTCGAGCTGGGACATGGCCTTCCTGCGCATCGACTGGAACGGCCACGGCTTCGACGCCTTCGTCACCGACGCCAACTTGTCGCGGGTGCGGGTAAGCTGGACGATGCCCAATCCGCCCGCGCCTGATGCATGGCACCACATCGCCTTCGCGTGGGACGAGACGCAAGGCGTGCGCTTGTTCTGGGACGGCCAGCAGGTTGCCGCGAAAAAGCAGACCGCAGATCTCGATATGGCGCTGGACCAGTTCGGCCTCGCCGGGCGCGTGATCGCCCCGCATCAGGTGCAAAGCCGCTACAATTTCATGCGCGGCTCCGACCTCGACGATATTCGCGTCTACGATCACATGCTGTCGGCCCCGGATGTGGCAAGGCTGGCAGCAAGGCAGGAGGTGCCGCCAGCGCAAACCGCATCCAGTCCGGCGGCTGCCCAGTTGCGCGCGGCGTGGCTGCATCGCTTCGGCTGGGACAAGCAGTCGCCGCCCGCGCTTGCCGACCCCGTAACCGTCGTGCGCAAAGTGGAATTCGCCGATGCCAAGGATCTTAAAGAGTGGATGTGGAAAGGGGTCGACGGCATCGCCGAGACGACCTGGCCTGGCGTCTACAACCGTTCGCGCCTGCCCGGCCGCAACGATTATTTCCAGCTGCCGGACTGGAACGTCTATGTCGAGGGCGGCAAGACCTATACGCTCACCGTTCCTGAAAACGTCGCCTTCAACCGGGTCGAGATTCGCGGCGCGGCCTATGGCGCGCTGGACTGGTCGAGCGATGGCAAATCCTGGCGCTCGCTGGCTACGCGGCCCAAGGGCGTGGTGCGCTCCATCACCGATACGCCCACCAAAACCGGCGGCACTCTGCGTTTCACCAACGTAATGCAGGAGCAGCCGATCCAGGAGATCTGGGCCTATGATATCCACCCCGGCGCAGTCCCCAAGGGTACGTTCCAACTCAGCTACACCGTCAATTCGGCAACGGCGCCGAACCTGGGGGCGCTGGCATCGCTGAACGCGCATATCGCCGGTCGGTATCCGGCGAGCGAGCGATCGACCGTCGTCGCGTTGCCAAGCGCGGGCGTGCGGGCGGCGGTGGGCGCTGGCAGCGCGGCGGAGGCGGGAAGCGCGCAGCGCGATGGGGCGGCGATGCCGATCGTGCACGTGCTGATCCCCTCCAACTTCGGTGATGCGCCGCCGGGTCGCCCGCTCGCCCGGGCTTGGAACTACGGGTGGGAGAACAGCTACGATGGGCTTGACGGTATCGCCATCGACTTGCCGGCGATCGCCGCGAAAGGCGATGCGCGCGGCCTGATCCCGCTCGACATCCGCGTGAAGGATCCGATCTGGCCGGACCGTGACATGATCGACGTGCAGGTCTCCGTGCGGCCGGGGCAGGCGCGGACGCTGTGGCTGGACTTGCGCGACCGCATCCTGACTGCCGACAGTCTTTACATGGCGATCGCCTCGGCTGCGCCCGATTTCGGCGCGAAATCGCTGGACGGCATGACGGTGCGGCTGGTGTTCAAGGACCGTGCGCAGGCGAAGGTTGAGCACATCGCCGACCGGTTCAATCAGGTGAAGGACAACTGGGCCTTTCTGGTTGAGGAGCACACCGCTTCCAAGCGCGAGGGGCTGTACAGGCGCCTTTACGGCGACATCACCGATGTGTTGCGCGTGGACCCCGATAACCTCGAAGCGCGTAGGTACTGGGCGGACATTAGCTATTCCGAGGGGCAGCTTCCGCCGTTCATCCAGCCCACTGCGCCCGCAGGCATGCCGCTCTGGGCGTTCCGCCAGCTTGAGGATCTCAAGCTGACCCGCCAATTCGTGAACTGGTGGATCGATGAGCGGCAGGTGCGTTACGGCGATTTCGGCGGCGGCATCTCGGACGATACCGACTTGACTCAGCAGTGGCCCGGCCTTGCGCTGATGGGTGTGGATCCGGACAAGATCAACGCCTCGCTCAAGGCGCTTTCGGATGCGGTCTATACCAACGGCATGATCGTGAACGGGCTGAGCTACATCAGTACCGACGAACTGCACGTCTATGAGGAAGGCATCAATTCGGATGCCGAGCGGCTCTATCTCAACTGGGGTGAGCCCAAGGCGGTGGAGCGCATGTTCGCCACCGTTAAGGCGCTGCACGATGTGATCCGGGTGAACCCGGCAGGGCACATGCACTTGTCGTCAAGCTGGTACGGCGCGCGCAAGATCTACCGCGATGCACCGTGGGCGTGGCAAAAGCCCTATGGCTTCGTGATCATGCACACCCCGATCCTGCTGGGCGTCTACAACGCGGATCCCTCCGCGCGCGGCCTCGTGACGGGGATGATGGACGGCCTGCTGGCGCACGGGAAGCAGGACGCGGACGGCGTGTGGCGCTTCCCCAACGATATCAGTTGGGATCACGACACCGAGCGCGCCGGCGATGGCGGCGGGGCCTCGCTCCCGATGCAGTCGGCCTGGGCGGCCTGGCGCTTTACCGGGGACGACAAATACCTGCGTCCGGTGTTGGGCCGGGTGGGCAAGACCGCGTTTGGCGCACTGACAGAGATCAACGAAAACGCCATCACCGTGCTGGGCCGCCGCAAGGACTGGCAGGCAGACGTGCTCAAAAGTGCCGCAGCCGGCAACGATTTCGCGCGGTTCGAGGCGTGGAACAGCACTGGCGACACGGCATGGCTCGAAGCGCTCAATGCCGCCGGCATAGCGGACAAGTCGCAGCATATGTACATGTACACGCAAGGCCATTGGTGGACCGACCGGGTGGAAGCGCCCAACGAACTGCTGCAACGCGAACGGCTGGGCGGCATCGCACTCAAACGCAACCAGACCTATCCCGGCAACGCGGTAAGCTGGCGGTTCGCCGATCCCGAAGCGGCGGTAAAAGTCGCGATACTGGTGCGCGATGCCACGCCCGATCGCTTCACCGTGATCGCATACAACACCACCGACGCGGCGCAGCAGGCCGACATGGGCACCTGGAACGTCACGGCGGGCACCTGGGCCATGACGCAGGGCTTGGCCGCCCCCGGCGAGGACGTTGCGCAGGACCCGGTCGCCAGCGAAGTGGAACTGGAGTGCAGCGGATCGATCCCGGTCACGTTCGCGCCGGGACGGACCACTGTCATGACCTTCGCCCTGAAACGGAAGGCCGAGGTGCAGCCCGAACATCGCCCGGATCTGGGCATTGGGCCGGACGATGTCGTGCGCAAGGGTAACACGATCACCGTCACCGCCCACAGCCTCGGCTCGGTTCCAACCCGCGCCGGCACCGCGACGCTGGAGACTGCGGATGGCAGGGTGCTCGCCTCGGCACCGATCCCGCCACTGGATGCGCCGCTCGATCTTCACGTGAAGACTGCGCGGGTAACGCTCACGGTTCCTGCGGGGGCACCAGCCACGCTGCACGTCCGGGTTTCGACTGGAGCGCCGGAGATTACCCGGCGCAACGATGTGGTCGTGCTGGTTGGTTCGCCAGGGTGATGGGCTGGATGGTGACCAATTCGCATACCGGGCGGGCACACTCTCGAACCCCCCGTAGGGCAATCCATCTCGCAAAGGCCGCACTCGCGCTTCTCACCGTAGCATCGCTGCCGGCCACCGGGCAGGCGAAGCCGGCCACGGTGGTCTGGCGCTTCGACAACTTGCGGCATATCGGCGGCATGACACCGCGCATCGTTGGTGCGCCCGCCATCGTCAAGACGCCTATCGGCAAGGCCATGGCCTTCGACGGGGTGGACGACGCTGTCTATCTGGACCGTCACCCATTGGCCGGGGCGGCGCACTTCACCGCCGAGGCTGTGTTCCGTCCTGACGGCGGCGCGTTCGCGCAGCGCTGGATGCACCTGGCTTCGGACGATCCCGGCGGGCAGACGCGGATGCTGTTCGAAATCCGCGTGCTCGGCAATTTCTGGTACCTGGACACCTTCGTGAAGGGGCCAGGCTATGCCCAGGCGCTGATCGACCCCGCCAAGCTTCACCCGATCGGCCGCTGGTACCACGTGGCCCAGACCTATGATGGCACCACGTATCGCAGCTATGTCGACGGCGTGCTGGAAGGGGAGGCGAAGGTGGCGTTCACCCCGCAAGGGTCGGGCAAGACGTCAGTCGGGGTGCGCTATACCGGCGTGGACTTTTTCCATGGCGCGGTGCGGATGGCGCGCTTCGCCGCCGAAGCGCTGCCGCCATCGCAATTCCGCACATTGCGCAAGTAGCCGGTCAGCCAAGCCCTACCGTGCGTGCCCATGCCCGCCAGAGGTCCGGCCACGCCTCTACCGGCTTGCCGATCGCGCGGCGCAGGCCGAAGCCGTGGCCGCCATTGGCGAACAGATGCGTTTCGACCGGGACGCCCTGCGCCTTGAGCGCGGCGCGCAGCCGAACGGTGTTTTCGACGGGGACCACATCGTCATCCTCGGCATGGACGAGGAAATGCGGCGGTGCGTCCTTGGGCACCATGCGATCAGGCGAATGGGCCACCTCCAGCGCTGCTGTCGGCGATGGCCCCAGCAACAATTCGCGGGAGCCGGCGTGAGCAATGGCCGGGTCCATGCTCACCACCGGATAGATGGGCGCGGCGCATAGCGGTTTGGCGGAAAGCCGGTCGGCTGCGTCCGCCGGCGCGTAGGCGTGGGCGGCAAAGCGAGCGCCCAGATCGGCGCACACGTGGCCGCCGGCGGAAAAACCCATCGCGGCAACGCGCTCGGGATCGATTGCAAAATCGCGCGCGCGATGGCGGATCAATCGCATGGCGCGTTGCGCGTCGGCCAATGGCGTGTCCGGCCCGCTGGACCAGCCTTCGCCGGGCAGGCGGTAGAACAGGACGAAGGCGGTAAATCCCCGGGCGGTGAGCCAGCGGGCGATTTCATAGCCCTCCTTGTCAACGACGATGCGGGTGTAGCCGCCGCCCGGCGTGATCATCACTGCCGCGCCGTTGGGGCGATCAGGACGAAACACCACCAGGCGCGGCCGGGTGATGCCGGCCACTGCCCGGTCGGTGACCAGCGCGTCGGTAGAGCGTTCGTTGATTGTCTCGGTCAGCGGGGCCTTGAGCGTGGATGGCGGCCCCTTGGGCCACAAGTCGATCGTTTCGGTCGGCTGCGGCAGGCCCGGTGGCAGCCCCTGAGATGCAAGCGGAGGAGGCGTCTGTGCGTTCGCTTTTCCGACAAAGCCGGCCGCAGCAAGTGAACCTGCGATCACGGTCCTGCGATCGAACGCCATGCCGGGCTTCCCTTGAAGGTGGTCGTCCCGGGCGCCAAGCCCGGGACGACGCATTTTCAGATCTTCGCGCGTGCACCGAACAGGATGGTACGCCCGAAGTGGTTGTTCTCATAGTTGCGCTGCGCATAGATATCGTTCGTACGGTAGCGGTATTCATCGGTCAGGTTGTTGCCGTCGATCGACAGTTCCAGCCATTCCGTCGCCTTGTAACGGATCGCGGCATCGACGCTGGTGTAAGAACCATAGCCTTCGAAGATGTTGCCTGTGGCGCTCGTTGCATCGCTGAAAGGCCCACGATAGCTGACCGAGCCACGAATGCTAAACTTGCCGTCGTCGTAATACACGGTGGCATTCCACGCCTTCTTCGAGACGCCCAGCAGGGTGTTGGTGTAGATCGCCGACACGCCCGAAAGTCCGCAGGCGCCGGTCGTCGCGTTGCGCGTGCAGGCGGAGGTTGCCGGCCCGGTGATCTGGTAATCCGCGCTGCTTTTGATGAACGTGGCGTTGCCCTGGAAGCCGGTATGGCTGAGCAGGCCGGGCAGGAACGTGAAAGGCAATTGCAGCGCCACTTCCACGCCCTTGAGCGTTGCACCTTGGCCGTTAACCTGCGTTGACACCACGTATTCCTGGTTGGGGTCGTAGTTGATGTAAGCGGGTGTGCTGGCACCGAGGACCGAACGGTCGAAGCCAAGCTGCGGCAATGTGGTGACATACGTGCCGGCGACCGGGAAGCTTTCGATCTTCTTGACGAAGCCGGCCACCGAGAACAGCGCCTGCGGCGCGAAGTACCATTCGACCGAAACGTCGAAGTTGGTCGCACGGTAGGGCTGAAGGTCGGGGTTGCCGAAGTTGATGCGGTAGTTGAAGCCGTCCACCGAACCGCCGGGATTGAGGTTGGACAAGGCGGGCCGGGTGATGACCTTGGCGATCGCGCCCCGCACGATCACGTCGCTATGCGGGTAGAACGCCAGGTTCATTGACGGCAGCCAGTCGTCATACGTCCGCCCGACGGTCTGTGCGATGCCCGCGGTGTAGCCGGTCGATTTCTGATTGGTGTGGGCATAGCGCATGCCCGCGTTGCCGGCATACTCCAGCCCGAAGATCTGGCCCTTCACATCGAACTGAACGTAGCCACCCGAGGTGGTTTCCTGCACCTGGCGGTTGTTGCCCAGGTCTTCGATGGCGGTACGGTCATACAGATTGGTATAGTCCGCGGCATTCTTGATGTTGCCCACCAGCCAGGAACTGGTGGTGCCGTCCGGCTGTCCGGCGTCGCCCAGATTTACCAGGTCCGAAATGCCCGACGTGACGGGAAGGCCATAGATGCTCGACGAGCAGGTCACGGTGCCGAGGATCAGATCGCGCGTGCCGTTCGCACCGCAAGCCGCAGTGTCGCGCTGGAACAGCTGGGTACGGAAGTTGTAGCGCCGCCACACCGCGCCGGCTTTTATGGTGAAGCCTTTGGTCACATCCCATTCGGTGCGCAGCTGCGCGGTCTTGAAGCGGTTCTTGACATAGGAGGGACGGTCGCGAATTTCGGCGAGCTGGAAGTTCGCCGGATTCGTCACATCCAGCCCATAGCTGAGTACGGGCGACTTCATGTCCGAATAATCGTAGCTGAAGCCGTTGGCGTTGCGATTGTCGTAAGCGATCGTGGTCTCAACCGGAATTTCCGCATTCGACTGTGAGAAACCGCCAAGCGCGGTAAAGCGGAAGGTATCAGTAACGTCCTGGTCCCACGTCGCGCCGATCTGGTAGAATTCTGTCTGAGACTTGCGCAAGTAACTTTCGGTACGGACATAGGCATTGTTCAGCGTGGCGCTGATCATGTTGCCCTTGTCGTCGTAGACTGGGTTGACGACGTTGAAGCGGCGCTCGTTCGAACGGGCGAGCACTTCGAGCCACTGTTCGGCGCGATCTTCCTTGAACTTGGAATACAGTCCGTCGAGCGAAATCTTCGTGCGGTCGCTGGGCTCGAACTGGATCGAGCCGGTAAGGCCCAGGCGCTTGCGGTCATGCTCGATAACGCCGTAGCGCGGAATACGCGGGTGGAATGCAAGGCTGGCCGCGTCACACGCCGCCGAAGGGCGATAGTTACCACCCGAACTGACCGGCGTGCCGCCTGTGGCTCCGGCGTTCGAGTAGAAGCACGGCGTGCCATTGACGGAATTGAAGTAGGCTTGCGACCACCGCACCGAGTTGTTGCCGGTTTCCAGCGTATCGGTGTGCGAATACGCAGCCGAAAGGTTTACGCCGAACGTGCCGGCATCGTTGCGCCAAGACAGCAGGCCGGCCGCGCGCGGGCCGACGTTCTTCGACAGGTCGTTGTACGAACCCTGCACATTGAGCACGGCGGTAAGCCCGGCTTTGCCGGCAAGGGGGTTGCCCGTGTTGAGATCGACGACCGCACCCAGCGAGCCTTCGTCGAGGCTTGCTTCGGCGGTCTTGTGGACGACGAGGCTGCTGAACAGTTCCGAGGCGAAAACATTGAAGTCAAACGCGCGGTCGCGGTTCGCCGAAGCGCCGTCGGAACTGGTTGCAATTGTTTCCAGCCCGTTGACGCGGACACGCGTGAACTGGGCGCCAAGTCCGCGAACAGTGATCGCGCGGCCTTCGCCGCCGTCTTTCTGAATCGAGATACCGGGAATGCGCTGCAGCGATTCGGCCAGGTTCTGGTCGGGAAATTTTGCCATGTCTTCAGCAACGACGGCATCAACTGCCGAAATCGATTCACGCTTTACGTTGAGCGCGGCCTGCAATGACTGGCGATAGCCGGTAACGACGATGTCCTGGGCCACGTTTTCGTCGACTGCGGCCGCTTCGGTATTGGCTTGGGCTGCTGCATCGGTTGCAGTGCCGGTGGTTCCCGTGGCGTCCTGAGCTAGTGCCGCGTGCGGCAACGCGAGAGCGCTGCCGGCGAACAAGGCGGCCTTTAAAAGCGAAATTCCAGACGTACCCTGGCGCATGACTAAACATCCCCTCACGACCCCGTCGGGTCAATTGATACCGGTGTCAGAAAGAGACGTGGTCAAGCCTGCGTCTGTTTTCCGGCACCTCTACTCCCGCCCCCTCAAGGAGCATGGCAGGCGATCAACAAATCGCCCTACCGGTTCGAAAGTTCATCCTTGCGAGCTTAGGTAACCGGTGTCATCATTTTGTGCCGCAGGGCGACCGTGCTGTCAAGAACCTGAACGAAGGGAAATCGAAAATGATGAGAGGGAGAGATATGATCCAAATTACCGCAGTGTTTCAAAGACATCGCAACATGATTTCGGCCATACTGAGAAATGAGGGCATGGAAATATGATCGGCGCGGCGTTGCTGCTCGCTTTGGCGCCGCCGATGGCGGTCGTAGATGAACGTCACACCGTGCGCGAGGAAGCGCCTCCGCACGGTGCCATCGGGATGAGTACTGCCTATCGGATTTCGGATGCGGTCCCGGGCCCACGCGCGATGGAGTTCCGCCGCCGCGTGCTGCACAAGGGCGCGGCAATCGGCAGCCATCCTATTGCCCACGATGAGGTGTATTACGTGCTGGCGGGGGAGGGGGAGGTCGTGTCGGACGGCCAGCGCGCGATGCTCAAGCCGGGCATGACGGCCTACCTCTACGATGGCGCCGTGGTGGGCATCTGGCAACGCGGCGAGAAACCGCTATCGCTGATCATCGCGTATCCCAATCCTCGCTAGGCGCGTTATCGGTGCCGTGGAGGCTCAGTTATGTCCCCGGCTGGACATAGGGCGCGACTGACCACAGTTCGCGTTGCCAGCGGCGTGGATCGTTTGCCACACGCGTGGTGTCATCGAAGACCATGGTGGCGCGGTCGGGCAGGCGATAGGGCGACCATTGCGTCAGCCCCGGCCGACCGGTTTTTGCAAGGCCGGTGAAAGCGCGCATCATGGCTGAGCTCAACGTGCGCGCGCCGGCATCGGTGCCCGAATAGCTGCCCGGCGCATCGATTGTGCCGAACACGTAGGGAATGTCATCGGTATGCGCGGCGCCGCGCAGTGGATCACGCGGAGAGGATCGGTCGAGTTGATACACCCAGGTGTTCTGCGCGCCGGCTGCGGCACGGGCATCCGCTTCGATCACCTGTCCGGGCCAAGACCGTCCGGCGGTGGTTGCCGCGTAATAGACCTGCTCTGGCGTCCAGTCCGGCGCCTGGCGACGGTATTGCGCAACGATCCAGGCGGTGTCGATGTCGATCTTCACTTCCGGGGCGATTCGGGCAGCCAGGTTGTCCCAAGTGAGGCCGCGCAACTTCGGGCCGCGCGGATCGAGGAAAGCGCGGGTCTCATCGCGGACATTGCCCAGGATCATCGGCACGTGCAGCGATTGCGGTGCCGCGTCAGGCCAGAACGGGTGGCGCGGCAAGTTGGTCATGTCGAGCACCGGGCCGAAGTAGACCCCGCCTCCCATGATGGGATCGATGGCATCTAGCGCGCCCATCAGCCGCGCGACCGGCATTGTGCGCAGGCCGTCGACATCATCGGGCGCCAGTTTCAGCCGCGCCATCAGGGCCTGGGTGCGCGCCCAGGCGTGAGCGGGTCCACTCGCCTGGACCTGCTGACCGCTCATCGTCGCGGCGGCGTGGAACAGGCCGTCTGCGGCGGGCATCGCCATCAGCGTCGCGATCTTGGCGCCGCCGCCGGACTGGCCGAACACCATCACCCGTGTCGGGTCACCGCCGAACTGCGCGATGTGGTCGCGCACCCACTGCAGCGCCGTGATGAGGTCAAGCTGGCCGAGATTGCCGCTATCGGCATAGCGGGCGCCGAAAGGCTTGAGCCAGGCATAGCCAAGCGCGTTGAGGCGGTGGTTGACGGTGACGACCACCACGTCGCCATCCGCCGCCAGCCGTGCGCCGTGTGTCAGGGGATCGGTGACCGAGCCGGTGGTGTAGGCCCCGCCGTGGAAATAGACCATCACCGCCCGTTTCGCGCGCATGTCCGCGTCGGGTGTCCACACGTTGAGGAACAGGCAGTCTTCCGACTGCGCCTCGTCCGCCAGGGCGCGCTGGGGGCAGACGGGCGCGAAGGTCTCCGCCTTGAAGGCGGGGCCGTCCCATGGCTCGGGAACAGCACGCGCGAATCGGTCTGCGCGGGCGTAGCGGATGCCCTTGAAGGCCTGCACGCCCTGATCGATCGTGCCGGTGTAACGGCCGACACGAGGCGACCTCGGCGCGCGGGCGAGGGTGGGGGTCGATGCGATGGCCGCTAGCGAGACGGCGGATCGCACCACGGCGCGCCGGGTGATTTTCGGGCCGGTGTCGTTCATCCTGCTTTCCCCGCGATTGAATCCTTATCGCCGCACATCACCGCCGCTGGCCGAGAACGCTTCCAACTCCTGCAGGGAGACCAGGCACATGTCGCCGGGGATGGTATGCTTGAGCACGGTGCAGGCCAGCCCCGCTTGCGCGATGGCGACGATGTCGGCCCCTTCAAGCCACCTGTGCAGCACACCGGCGGCGAATGCGTCACCGGTGCCGATGCGATCGACGATGCCGGTCACGTCCACCTCGGCGGCCTGGTGTGCACTCGCGCGCGCGTCGATTCGCGCGGCGATGCGGTGATGGCCGGCGTTAACGATATGGCGGGCGGTGGAGGCGATCAGTTGCAGCTTCGGAAATGCTTCGAAAGCGGCCAGCGCAGCCTCGCGCCGGCGATCCGCTCCGTCACCGGAGAAGGGCCGGCCCAAAAGCAGCGAGATGTCGCGATGGTTGCCGATCATTACCGTGGCGGACTGCATCAGTTCGGTGAGAATGGCGCGCGGATCGCTGTCCCAAGCATCCCACAGTAAGGCGCGGTAGTTGCCGTCGAAACATATGGGCACGCCGGCGCTGATCGCCTCGGCGACGGCGGCTTGCGCAAGCGCGACGCCCCCGGGCCCCAACGCCGGCGTGATGCCCGACAGATGAAGCAGTCGGGCTCCCTCAAGAGCGGAGGCGAAATCGAAATCGCCCTTGGAGGAAAGGGCGAAGACACTGCCCGCGCGATCGTACGTGATCGACGAAGGCCGCAGCCCCGCTCCGCTCTCGAGGAAATAGAGACCCATGCGGCCACTGGCGCGGCTGACATGGGTGGTATCGATGCCCGCTGCGTTCAACGCCGCGCGAGCCTTGTCACCCAATGGGCTGGACGGCAGTAGCGTAAGCATCTTCACGTCGTGGCCTAGCGAGGAAAGGCCGGCCGCCACATTCGCTTCGGCGCCGCCCACGGCCATGTCCAGCGCGTCGGATTGCACGGTCAGGCGATATCCAGGCGTGGCGAAGCGCAGCAGAACTTCGCCGAACGTCACTATATGGCCGGCTTGACCGGGGCCGCTCATGTCAACGCGCCAGCCAGCCGCCGTCGACCGCCAGGACCTGACCGGTCACGTAATCGGAAGCTGGGGAGGCAAGGAAAACGGCCGCGCCGGCAATATCCTCAGGTCGGCCCCAGCGCCCGGTGGGGATGCGTTCGAGGATCTGGCGGTTGCGCGTTTCGTCCGCGGACAGCGCGGCGGTGTTGTTGGTGGCGATGTAGCCTGGTGCGATAGCGTTGACCTGCACGCCCTTGGGCGCCAGTTCGTTGGCCATGGCCTTCGTCACGCCGCCGACACCGGACTTCGCGGCGGCATAGCTAGGTACGCGGATGCCGCCCTGGAAGGTGAGAAGCGATGCAATATTGACGATCTTGCCGTTCTGGCGCTCGACCATGCCCTTGGCCGCTGCCTGGCTAAGGAAGAACAAGGTCTTGAGATTGGTGTCCATCACTGCGTCCCAGTCCTCCTCAGAGAACTGCAGCAGGTCGTCGCGGCGGATGATGCCGGCGTTGTTGACCAGGATGTCCACTTTGCCAAGGCCCGCGACGGCTTCGTCGATCACGCGCTGGACGGGCTCGATGCTGGACAGATCGGCCTTGATGTTGACCGCGTTGCGGCCGGTTGCAGCGATCAGGTCGAGCGTTTCGGCAGGCTGGGAGCGGCCAGCCACGGCAACATCGGCGCCGGCCTGCGCAAGAGCGACGGCGATAGCCTGCCCGATGCCGGTATTAGCGCCGGTAACGAGGGCGGCTTTACCGCTGAGGTCGAAGGAAATTGCCATAAAACCCATCTCGTCAGTGTGAACGCGGCAAGCCAACCAGAGCGGTTGCTCAGGACGCCCTCGATTTGCGCCTCTGCACGCCTCTGCACGCCTCAGCATGACAAGGCGGCAAGAGCGGAAGTAGAGTGAAGCCTAGCCTACTGAAGCTGGCAGATATCCAGCACACTCATGTCGGTATAGTCGAGGTTTTCCCCGCCCATGGCCCAGATGAACGCGTACTTCTTGGTGCCCGAGCCCATGTGGATCGACCACGGCGGGCTGATCACCGCTTCTTCATTGGCGATGACGATGTGGCGCATCTGGTCGGGCTCTCCCATGTAGTGGAAGATGCGGTCGTTCTCTTCGGGCAGCTCGAAATACAGGTAGATTTCCGAGCGGCGGTCGTGGAGGTGAGGCGGCATCGTGTTCCAGACCGAACCTTCTTCCAGCACCGTCAGGCCCAGCAGCAGCTGCGCGCTGTCGCACACGCCGGGGATCACCAGCTGGTAGATCGTGCGCTGGTTCGAATTGGCAAGGTCGCCGCGCGCCAGCGGATTGGCCTGGTCAAGCGTGATGTGCTTGATCGGCAGCGCCTTGTGGGCCGGGACCGACGCGATGTAGAAGCGCGCACCCTGGCCTTCGAAGATAACCTCACCCGTGCCCATCGGTACGTAGAGGCATTCCTTGTTCTTCATTTCGAAACGCTGGCCGTCCACAGTGATCGCGCCGGGGCCACCGATATTGGTGATGCCGGCTTCGCGGCGCTCGAAGAAAGATTTGCCCTCGGCGCTCTTGGGCACGGTCTGCAGCGGCAGGGGGAGCGGTTGCGCGCCCGGAACCGCGCCACCGATGATGAAGCGCTCGTTGTGCGAGTAGTTGAGGTTGACCTCACCGTCCTTGAACATGCCGGTGACCAGATACCGGTCGCGCAGTTCTTCGTTGGAGACGCACTCCATCATGTCTGGATGGGTGGCGTGGTAGGTCTTGCAGAACACGTCGAACTCTCCCGTTAAGCTCTCGGATGCCTTCGTATCCGCTCTAGGTAACCGGTGTCAACGTCGTACAGTTATGATTTTGTACTATCGTCTCAATGGCGCTGACGGGTGCGGGCCTAAGGGTGCTTCAAGGCTTGCATTCGATAACCGACGCGCGGCGAACAAGGTCGGAGAGGAAGAACGACGGTTCCGACGCCGCCGTTTCCGGGCGGGTCAGCTTGAGGGCGGCAGTGCGAGCCATCGCGCGGATCGGCCAGCGCACAGTGGTGAGCGGTGGCCAGATGTGCGCAGCGATGGCGGTATCGTCGAAACCTATGATCGACACGTCCTCGGGCACGCTCAGGCCCTGCGCGCGCGCGGCGTGGAGGACGCCTGCGGCCATTTCGTCATTGCTGGAAAAGATCGCGGTGGGCGGTTTCTTGCCCGCGAGCAATTTCTTGCCAGCGGCGATACCCGATTCGAATCGATAGTCGCCCCGGACGGAAAGCTTGGGGTCTGGCTTCAGCCCCGCGCGCGATAGCCCGGCGGTGAAGCCCAGTTCGCGTTCGCGCGCGGAACGGAAGCCCTCCGGCCCAGTGACGAAGCCGATGCGGGTGTGCCCCAGTTCCGCCAACCAGGCAACCGCGTCGCTGACCGCTTGCTGGTCGTTCGAGGCAACGAGGTGGGCATCGTCATCCAGCCGCGCCGAGCCCATGCGCACCACCGTGCAGCCAAGGTCTCGGCACAGTTGCGCCAGCGCGTCATTTTCCGAGATCGGCGGCAGCAGCATCACGCCGTAGAGCCGCTGCTGCTCGATGAAGCGGCGGATATCCTCAAGCATGGTCGGTGAATGGCGATCGACCGGCCGCACGACCAGCGCGAATTCGGTGTTGCGGATCGTGTCGAGAATGCCCTCCTGCACGCCCAGCACCATCTGCGCGTTGGGGTTGTCGTGGATCAGGCCGATCAGGAAGTTGCGCCGCAGCGCCAGCGCGCGCGCCTGCGGATTGGGCACATATTCCAGTTGGGCGATCACCGCCTCCACCATCTCGCGCGTGGCCTGGTTTAACAGGGGGGATTTATTGATCACCCGGCTGACGGTCTTCTTCGACACCCCCGACAAGCGGGCTACATCATTGATTGTAGGTTTCTGCCCTTGTGCCATGCGGCGTTCTTCAACCTCTCGACCCGAACGATTTTCCGGATTGCCTTCACGTCCGGTAAAAGGCAAGATGACACCGGTTACCATCCGAAAGAACACTCTTTTGCAGACCGCGCGCCGGTTTGAAAAGATGCGGAAGGTTTGGGTGGCGTTCGCGGCAGCGCGGGGCTGGTTGGGCATGGTCGGACGGCCTGATCGTCCGTCTCGATGACACCGGTGTCGACAACGCGCGCGGGCGGCGGTGGAATATTTTGAAACTATGGGGATTGGTTTGACTGATACGGCAAAGGCAGTAGCCGAGGCATTCGTGACGGCCCGGCGCGAAAAGCGGGCGTTGCCCTCCTATCCCGGACAAGCACCGACAGACTTGGGCAGCGCATACCGCATCCAGGATTTTGCGATCGACATGGACGGGCGCGCGGTCGTCGGCTGGAAAGTTGGCAAGATCAACCCGCCCGACGATGCGCGTCTGGCCAGCAATCGCCTGGCTGGCCCGATCTTCGAAGACAGCGTCGTGAGCGCCGGCGCAGCCGAATCGCTCGACATGCCGGTTTTCGTGCAAGGCTTTGCGGCTGCCGAAGCGGAGTTCCTTTTGCATGTCGCCGCCGGCTGGGACGGCGTTGTTCCCCAAGACGACGCGTCAACCCGCGCAATCCTGGACGCGGTGCACCTGGGCATCGAGGTGGCCAGTTCGCCGTACCCCGGCATCAATGACGACGGCCCGCCGGTGACGGTGTCCGACTATGGCAACAATTACGGTCTGGTCGTGGGCCCTGCGCTTTCGGGGTGGGAAACCATCAATTTCGACGCAATCGCAGTGCGGCTTGAGATTGACGGCGAAGTCGCCGGCGAGGCGACCACCGCCACCATGCTGGACGGACCGCTGGGGGCAGTACGTTTCCTGCTCGGCAATCTGGCCACGCGCGGCATAGACTGCAGCAAGGGCACCTGGGTTTCGACGGGCGCGGTTACCGGCGTGCATCCCGTGAGGCCGGGGCAGCAGGTCCTGGCCACGTTCGCGGGGCACGGCAGCGTTGCCTGCGGCATCGTCGCCGCGGCGGCCTGAGAGCAGACAAGAGCGCGGCAGGACAACAGACCGCCGTCACGGGAGCAGGATCAATGGAAGCACAAATCGATGGCATGAAACCGAACGACGCCGGCGCAGGCCCGGTAAAGGTCGGTCGCTATCGCTGGGTTGTGGTGGCGCTGCTGTTCGCGGCCACCGCGATCAACTACATCGATCGGCAGATGATCGGCGTGCTCAAGCCCACGCTGGCCGCCGAGTTTCATTGGTCCGAATCCGATTTTGCAGGCATCGTCTTCTGGTTCCAGGTCGCCTACGCGGTCGGCTATCTTTCGTTCGGCAAGATCGTCGATGTGGTCGGCGCCCGGCTCGGTTACACGATCGCCATCGTCATCTGGACGGTGAGCCACATGGCGCATGGCTTTGCCACCGGCATGGTTTCGTTCGCGATGGCCCGCTTTGGCCTGGGCATCGGCGAATCAGGCAATTTCCCCGCCGGCATCCGCGCGGTGACCGACTGGTTCCCGCAGAAGGAACGCGCTTACGCCATCGGCCTGTTCAATGCCGGCGCCAACGTCGGCGCGATCATCACCCCGCTGCTCGTGCCGCTTTTGGTGCTGTGGTTTGACTGGCGCATGGCCTTCTTCGTGACCGGCGTTTTCGGCATCGCCTGGCTGGCGGTGTGGTGGATCGTCTACCGTCACCCGACCGAGCATCCGCGCGTGGGTGCCGCCGAACTTGCCTGGATCCGCCAGGATCCTGCCGACCCGGTAGAAAAGATCGGGTGGGCGCGCCTGCTCACTGTCAAGGAAACCTGGGCCTATGCGCTGGGCAAGTTCCTGATCGACCCCATCTGGTGGTTCTTCCTGTTCTGGCTGCCGGGCTATCTGTTCGAACGCTATGACCTTGATCTCAAGACCTTTGGCCTGCCGCTAGCCGCGATCTACCTGATTTCGGATCTGGGCAGCGTGGCCGGGGGCTGGCTGTCCTCCCGCCTGATGAAGGCCGGGCGCACTGCCAATTTCGCACGCAAGATGACGATGCTGATATGCGCGGTGTGCGTGCTGCCGATCTGGTTCGTCCAGAGCATCGACAACGTGTGGACGGCGGTGCTGGTGATCGGCCTGGCAACTGCGGCGCACCAGGCGTTTTCGGCCAACCTCTATACCCTGCCGTCGGACATGTTTCCGCGCGGCGCAGTCGGCTCGGTGGTGGGCATAGGCGGCACGGTGGGCGCGTTCGGCGGCATGGGCATGGCGCTGTTCGCCGGTTACATCCTCGATGCGACGCACAGCTACGAGGTGCTGTTCGCGATCTGCGCCAGTGCATACCTCCTCGCGCTGCTGGTGGTCCACCTGCTGAGCCCGAGGCTGGCTCCGGTCCGCATCTGACGACCGCATCAGTCATGAAAGCAGGCGCGTAAACCCCTGCCAGTCGAAAGGGAGACGGATGAAGTTCGATAGGCGCGACGCGATGGCCACGGCTCTGGGCGCAGCATCTTTGGCGGCGGCCCCCGGTTCTGCCACTGCGGTCAGCCCGCACGCGCCAGGGCCGGGGACCCGCCCGGCGCCGGCCTATCGCAAAGGTTTTGATGATCAACGTATCGCCGATCTGGGAGATGGGCGGTTCCTCAACCCGCTGATGGCGGGCGACCATCCCGACCCTTCGATCTTGCGCGATGGCAAGGACTATTATCTCACCTTCTCGACCTTCGATTCCTATCCCGGCCTCGTCATCTGGCATTCGCGCGACCTGCTGAACTGGCAGCCGATCACTGCGGCACTAACTAAGAACGTTGGCGCGGTCTGGGCGCCGGACATCTGCAAGCACGGCGGGCGCTATTTCATTTACTTCCCGGCAAAGGCCAGCCCCAACGCCAATTACGTGATCTGGGCTGACCGCATCGAAGGGCCGTGGAGCGACCCGATCGATCTCGGGCTGCCCGACCACATCGACCCCGGCCACGCGGTGGGCGAGGACGGATCACGCTGGCTGTTCCTGTCAGGCGGCGACAGGATCCGGTTGCGCGATGACGGACTTTCGACGGTCGGCACGGTGGAGCATGTCTACGATCCCTGGCATTATCCCCAGGATTGGGACGTTGAAGGCTTTTCGCCCGAAGGCCCCAAGATCGTTCGGCACGGTGCCTATCACTATCTGATCACGGCAGTAGGCGGCACCGCCGGTCCGCCGACGGGTCACATGGTGATCGCGGCGCGTTCCAGGTCGATCCACGGACCGTGGGAAAACTGCCCGCACAATCCGATCGTGCGCACCACCGACCTCGCCGAAAAATGGTGGTCGCGCGGCCATGCCACGGTGTTCGAAGGGCCGGTCGGCGAATGGTGGTCGGTCTATCACGGCTACGAGCGCGATTTCTGGACGCTGGGGCGCCAGACCCTGCTCGATCCCGTCACCTGGACTGCCGACGGCTGGTTCAAGATGAACGGGGGCGATTTGTCAGCACCCCTTGCCGCGCCGCAAGGGGGCAGCAAATCCGGGCCGCACGGTTTGCCGCTGTCGGACGATTTCTCGACGCTGGAACTCGGTCGACGCTGGAATTTCTTCAAGCCCGCCGCTGACGAGAGGCGCCGCGCCCGCGTTGCGGACAAGTGCCTGCACCTGCGGGCCAGCGGGACGGCGCCGGTCGATTCCTCGCCGCTGCTGCTCATTGCCGGCGACCAGGCCTATGAGTTTCAGTGCGAGATCGAAGTCGATCCCGGCACCACGGCGGGCCTTCTGCTGTTCTACGACCAGCAGCTATATTGCGGGCTGGGCTTCGACGCGGCCAAGTTCGTCACCCACCAGTACGGCATGGAGCGGGGCCGCCCGGCAAACCCGCATGGCGCTCGTATGCTGATGCGAGTGCGCAACGACCGCCATATCGTCTCGTTCCACACCAGCGCGGACGGTGGACAGACCTGGCAGCGCTTCGATCGCGGCATGGAAGTTTCAGGCTACCATCATAACGTGCGCGGCGGTTTCCTGATGTTGCGGCCGGGCCTGTATGCGGCGGGCAAGGGCGAGGCTCGTTTCCGCGACTTCCGGTTTCGCGCGCTATGATGATATGGTGCTGCTGATCTGGTCGATGATTGCTGGCTACTGACGTACGGCCGCGCCTATCGCGGCAGGTCAGGCAACGTCAGGATCACCAGCAGTCCCGGCCCATCGGGGCGGCCCTCCAGCCGGATAGAGCCGTTCAGCAACGTCATCGCCTTGGATGCGACGGACAAGCCCAGCCCGCTGCCGGAACTTTGCAGGCTGCCATGTTCGAAGCGGCGCAGCAGACGCTCACGCTCCGGCTCGGGAATGCCCGGCCCCCTGTCGCCCACGGTGATGACCAGCCGACCGGAGCCCCGGACAATCGCGATATCCAGGGCGCGGCCTGAACCGGCATGGCGCATGGCGTTGCCGATCACGGCAGACAGGGCGATCTGCAGCAGCGACGCATCGCAATGCCAGCGCACGATGTGTTCGGGCATGACCGCTACGTTTATCGTGTCGGCCTGCTGCTCGATCATCACTTCGGCGACAACTTCGGCTACCAGCGCGTGAACATCGACCGAGCGGCTGGTGAGCGATGTTGCGTTCAGCCGCGCCAGCGTCAGCATTCCGTCGATCAGCGCGTTGGCGCGATCGGCAATACCAATCAACCGGTCGGTTTCGTGGCCCAGGTTCGCTGGCGAGAGGCGATGCAGCAACTGCGCCTGTGCACGTATCGCGGCCAGCGGCGTGCGCAATTCGTGGGCCACATCGTCCGTGAACGCCTGTTCAAGCTCGTAAGCCCCTTCAAGGCGCGCGAACAGTTTGTTGAGCGCGATGATCAACGGTTCAAGATCGCGGGGCCATTCCTGCGGTGGCAGCGGCTGAAGGTCTGAAAGCGAACGCGCGCCCAGAATCGAGGCCAACCGTTCCACCTGATACAGGCCGCGGCGCAAGGTCCACCACAAGACCACCATCGCCACTGCCAGCAGTGCGAGCATCGGCACCGCCAGTTCACGCAGCAATTGCCCGATCGAAAATTCCCGAAGCGCGTCCCGCTCCGCCACCACGATGAGCAGGCGCGGGTCTTCACCACGCATGCCATAACTGCGCCAACGGTTACCCGTTACCTTGAACGTGCGCAGCCCTGTCTGGCGCGGCACCAGCCGCACGGGTGCGCCCGAGCCGGACTGTGCCACGGCCCGGCCATTCCAGAACACCAGGAAGATGCACGAATCGTAAGAGTCCCGAAACGCCTGCGCTTCCTGGGGCGAAACCATCTGACGGATTTGCGCCGGCGGCTTGTCGCGCCACGCCAATTGGCCGGCTGCGATATCGTCTTGCACCATGATATGGACAAGGCGCGCCGCGTTTATGAGCTGTGCATCTGCGGCCCTGCTTACCTCACGCGATGCGGTAAGATACAGCACCGCGCCGATCGCGATCCCTGTCACCGCCAACAGCAGCAGCACCCGGCGATACAACTGCGTCGTGAGCGACGAGCGTCTCACGCCGCCTGCGCTCCCACCATATACCCGAGCCCGCGCGCGGTGCGGATGAAATCGCGGCCCAGTTTGCGCCGGAGCGAGGAGATGGCGACTTCCACGGTGTTCGATTCCGCCCAGTTATCCTGGTCGTACAACTCAGCCTCAAGGTCGGCCTTGGATACGAAGCGCCGGGCACGCCTCATCAGCAGTGCCAGGAGGCGATGCTCTTTGGCGGTAAGCGGCACGACCTGACCGTCGAGCGTGACGACATTTCCCGCAAAGTCCAACGTGACCGCGCCGATGGTCAGCTGCTCGTTGCCCCGCCCGTCGCGCCGGCGCAGTTGCGAGCGCACGCGCGCCGCCAGTTCATCGAGATCGACCGGTTTCACCACGTAGTCGTCAGCCCCGGCATCCAGCCCGGCTATGCGCTGCTGGGTGCGATCGAAAGCGGTAACGATGATCACCGGCGTTGCATTCTTTGCGGCCCGCAAGCTGCGCAACACGTCGATCCCGGAACCGTGGGGCAGCCCGATATCCAGCAGGATCACGTCGTAATTGTCTGCCCGCGCCGCTGCGCAGGCATCGTCTCCCCGGGTCACCAGGTCAACCACATAGCCTTCCATTTCCAGCGCGCGCCGCATGGTCGGGCCGAGATCGGCGTCGTCTTCCGCAAGCAGCAGGCGGGGCAACTGTGAGGACTCCTGAACATCATGCGCAAGCTGGCTCGCCTGGATTGGAGCCCAAACTAAGCCTTGCGACCACACGCGTCAAACACGCGCACGCCATCAGTTTCGCATCAGGTTGGTTGTGTAAGGAGTGATGTTCGAGTGCGTGGGGGCATCCGGGCACCAGTCTTTCTTATGCCGGAACTTAGCTACAAAATTATGACAGCTCACCCCCTGATGTGTCCGACTCCGGATACCGCCGCACTGCCGTTCACAACCCAGCTCGATCTCTCCCGTGATGCAGCCGGGCTGGCGCCTTGTATTGCGCTGGTGGGATGCGACGGGTCGGGCAAGTCCACGCTGACGCGCGATCTCACGGCCTTGCTGGCCCGGCGCGCGCCGACGCGCTCGATGTATCTTGGCCTGGGCACCGGCGATCTGGGCCGGCGGATCGGGCGCTTGCCGATCGTGGGTGGTTTGACCGAACGCTATCTGACGGCCAAGGCCGGCAAGGCCCATTCCGCGCACAGCAAGCGGCTGCCCGGCATCGTGACGGCGTTGGCGATCTTCGCCTTTTCGCTGGCGCGCCGATGGCGTTTCGCGCGCGTGCTGGCATTCCGGCGCCGGGGCATTCAGGTCATTACTGATCGCTACCCGCAAGCTGAGCTGCCCGGTGGTTTCGATGGACCGGGGCTGTCGTGGACACGGCGCGGGTCACCCCTGGTGGAGCGGCTCGCCGCCCAGGAGCGCGCGATGTATCAGGATATGGCGACGTATCGGCCGACGCTCGTCATCCGGCTGAATGTCGACGTGGACACCGCGATCGCGCGCAAGGCGGATCACACGCGGCCACTGCTGGAAAAAAAGCTGGCGATCATGCCCCTTTTGCAGTTCAACGGCGCGCCGATCGTCGATATCGACGCGACACGTCCTTATGCCGAAGTGCTGGCCAATATCCTGGCGCTGTTTCCCTTCGAGGTGTTGCTGTGAAGGCCGATCATACCCGCCCGCTGCCGCCGCTGATCGCGGTGGTGGGGTGCGATGGTTCGGGCAAATCCACCGTCACGCAGGAACTTGAGGCATGGCTGAACAGCCGCCAGCCCACGGTGACGTGCCACTTGGGCAAACAATCGGGCAATATCGGCCGCGTCATCGCGCGATTGCCGCTGCTGGGGCGGCGGATGGACAAGTCCATCCATGCCACCGCGCGCAAGGCGCAAGGGGCGGGTGGCCCCGGATTTCTGGCCGCGCTGGTGATCTATGCGTTCGCGCTGCGCCGCGCGCGCCGGTTCCGGCGCATGATGCGGCTGCGGCACGAAGGCTATGCGATCATCGCCGATCGCTTTCCGCAGATCGTGGTGCCCGGGCCGATGGACGGTCCGGGTCTGGCGGCGGCGCGCGCAGGTGGGCTGGTTGGCCTGATGGCGGCGTCCGAACGGCGGATGTTTGCGCGCATGGTCAGCCACGCGCCCGACCTCGTGCTGCGCCTCAATGTCTCGCTGGAGGTGGCGATGGCGCGCAAGCCCGATCATCGGGTCACGTCGCTGGCGCGCAAGATTGAGGACGTGCCGCGCCTGCAGTTTGGTGGCGCACCGATCGTTGAGCTGGATGCGCATGAACCGTTGGCCATGGTGCTGGCGCGCGCGAAGATGGCGGTGAACGAACTGCTCGTCACCAGCCGCCCGGTACGCGAGGCTGCCTGATGGCCAGGTATTGCGATAGGGCCGCGCCATGAAGCGTTGGTTTGCCGACGGGGCCTTCCGCACGATCATGCGCAATGCCTCCTACCTCGCGTCCGGCAAGCTGGGCGGGGCGGTGCTGGGACTGGTGGCGCTGGGCTGCGCGGGGCGCGGCATGTCGCCCGCATTGTTCGGCACGCTGGTGCTCATCCATTCCTATGCCAACGGCGTGGGCGCGGTCGTCAAGTTCCAGACCTGGCAATTCATCGTGCGCTATGGTGCCCCCGCATTCGAGCGTGGCGATATCGCGGGCCTGCGCGATGTCACCGGCTTTGCCTTCGGGCTCGATCTGGCCAGCGGCCTGCTGGGCATGGCGGGCGGACTCCTGCTGCTGCCCTGGGCGGCGGAATGGTTCGGGATCGGCGCGGAAAACCTGCACCTCGCCATGCTGTATTGCACGCTCATTCCCACCATGACCGCGGCCACGCCCACGGGCATCCTGCGCGTGCTGGACCGATTCGACCAGATCGCCCTGCAGCAGCTGGTCACCCCGCTACTGCGCGCAATGGGCGCGGCGATCTCGTACATTGCGGGGCTTGGGTTCATCGGGTTCGTGCTGACCTGGTTCATCGCTGACCTTGCGGGCGATTTGTGCCTGTGGGTCATGTCGATCCGGGAATTGCGCCGGCGCAACATCCGGGGTGCGCTGCGGCCCGGTCTGTTCGCGCCTGCCAAGCGGCTGTCGCGCGCATGGGGCTTTGTGTGGACGACTAACATCGCGCACTCGATCTGGGCGGCATGGGGTCCGGTCAGCAACCTGCTCGTCGGCGCGTTGCTCAGCCCTGCCGCTGCCGGCCTGTTCAAGATCGCCGCCACGTTCTTCGATTCCGCCAGTAAGCCGGCGGAACTGATGTCCCGCAGCTTCTATCCCGAAATCATGCGCCTCGATCCCAGCAGCCGCCATCCCTGGCAGCTTGCGGTGCGCAGCGCGCTGATTTCCGGCGGTATGGCGCTGGTGATGCTGCTTGTCGTCTCCATCGGTGGTGAACCGGTGATCCAGCTGGTTTTCGGCAAACGCTACGTCGCCGCGTTCGACCTGCTTCAGCTGATGACCGCCTCGCTGGTGGTGGCGATGGCCGCCTTCCCGCTGGAATCGCTGCTTTACATGGCCGGGCGCGAACGCGCCGCGCTGGTGGCCGAAGGTACGGCGGCGCTTGCGTATGCAGGGCTGCTGGTGGTGTTGATCCATGTGTTCGGGCTGTGGGGCGCGGGCCTTGCCTATGTGATCGGAGTGTGTCTCAAGACCGTGTTCATGCTGGCGCCGACGCTGTGGGCCTATCGTCGCCGGCAGGACCTGAGCCACGACGGTCTGCTGGGGGCGGTCGCATGAGCCCTTACCCGCCAGAGGTCATCCACGCTCTGTTCGATGCAGTGGAGATGGACGACGTGGTGGATCCCGTCGTCAGCCTGCCGGACGCGATCCCGATCGCCTGCTCGCAGGAGGAGATGCGCCGGTGTCTGGCTTTGTGCGTGCAATTCTGGCGCGAAGGCGCCATTCGCGCAGACATCCTGGGGTTAACGTCGACACTGTTGGCAACGGGAGATCTGCCGCAGGACGCGCGCCGCCGCTTCAAGCTGATCCGCGCGCGCTACAAGCACTTGCGCTTCGCACTGGTGCTGTACGGCGCGCAGCATCACGCGCCACCGCTGTTCCGCGCAACGGTGGCGGTGATGGGGCACTTGCAGGACGCGTTCAAGAACCAGCGCCGCGCCGCCGTCGTCGGATACGGCATGGCGCTGCGCCTCCTGCTGTGCTGGCCGGCGTGGGCTCTGGTGCAGCGTGAGGTGCGCCGCGTGCGGCTCGACAACGCAGAGGGGTTTGCGCGGTTTCGCACCGCCGAACTGCTGCGCCTGAAACAGGGACTACGTTCTGATCGGCTGACTGCGCACACCTTCCACGCGATGCGCAAGATCGTCAGCCGGCAGGTGTCCTTCTACGATACCATGCGCTCGCTTGAGCCTGATGAGCGCACCTATCGGATGTCCCGCTTTCTCAGCGCGATCAACGGCCTGATGGGTAGCCTGCATGACGATCTCGTCGAGGGCGCGGTTGCCGGTCGGCATGATTATCACCGCGATACCTTTGCGCTGCCGCAGGACATTCGCTGCCGCCTGCGCACGCTCACCGATGCTTATCCGCTGCCGTGTATCGGATCGGACGGGCATGCCCTTCCGCAATTGCGCAAGGCCCACGATACGGTTCTCTAGTCCAGCGCCGCGGCGTGGACGACATAGCGCCACGGCCCGCGCGTGACCGCATCGAACGGGAAGCAGGTGACCAGATCGAGCTTCTCGCCGGACGCGGCGTTTGCCAGCGCATAGCCGTTCCAGCGCACCACGCCGCTGCCGGTAACTGCATAACGGCGCGTCAGACCCTTTCGCGTCTGGACGGTGATGATGTCGCCCCGTCGCACGTCGCGCAGGAAGCGAAAGTGGGTGTCGCGGTGGGCGGCGATCACGGCGGTCCCCCGTTCGCCTATCGCCGCGCCGCCCGGCAGCAGGGTTGGCCCAAAGGCCATCGCCTGGCCGGACCCGCTATCCAGTACCACCCGTGCCACGCCAAGCCGGGGGACGGTGATGCGCGCTGCGGGCGTCATGTCCGCCCAGGCCCAGGGCTTTTGCGGCAAGCGGGTGGCAAGGCTGCGGTCGAACGCGCGTTCCAGCAGGACCTGCGCAAGCGCCGCCTTGGCGGGAATATACAAGCCGGCCCCGATCTGCGCGGCGCCCGCCAGGCACAGGATCGCGCACAGCAGGGTGAGGGGACCGCGCCGCCACGCGGCCCCTCTCATTACGAGCGCGGTCACGCCGCCCTCCGCCGACGCAACGTTGCCAGGCCCGCCAGACCCGCCAGCAGTAGCGCCGCGCCCTGGCCCACGATGCCCAGGAAGCCGGTCGCCGTCTGCGGCAGTTCCAGCGCCTCGGCCTGCGTGGCGGGCGCGCTGCCGGCACCGTCCGCAGCGGCGTTTGCTGCAGCGTCGCGTCCGAACAAGGTGTCGAAGTCCCACCCGGCGGGCAGGTTGATCGGCAATTCCTCACGCGTCAGGCGCGCGCCCTTTGGCCGGGACGGCGTTTCGTCCACCGCGACCAGGCTGGTGCGGGAGGTGACGATGCCGTTTTCCACGCCGATCTGCTCGACTTGCGCGTTCGCTTTTGCATCGTCCAGCTTGCCGAGAGCGCGGTCGGCTTCCACATCGCTCACCCGCCGGCGGGCCCATAGCTTCGCGATCGCCGCGCTGGGCAGCGCCGTGGCAAGATCCACCTGCCGCTCCCAGGGCTTGCCGCCGATCGTGCCCGAGACGGTAAGCTTTCCAGCCAGCTGCGCGGTGCGGCCCACCAGCACCAGCGGGCGCCCGGCGTAGACGTCGGGCAAATGCTCGGGCGTGAATGCCACCGAACCGCCATCGACGCGGACGGACAGATTGCGCACCGCCGGGTGGCTGAGCACGTCGAGCAGCGGCATCATCTTGGCCGCGACTTCTTCGGGCGCGCCCACGTGGGTGTAGATGCCGCCGCCAAGGGTGGACATGCGCTCCATCAGATAGTCGTTGGGCGCAGATCCGATGCCAACCATGAACACGTGGCTTTTGCCGCCGTCCGCACCGATCGCGGCCATCATCTCACGCTCGTTCGAAATCTCCCCGTCGGTCAGGAACACGATCTGGCGCAGCGTGTCGGGATCGCTGCCGCCGCTGGCTGCCGCGTCAGCCAGTGCGGCCTTGAGTGCGGGAAGCATTTCGGTGCCGCCCTGCGCCTGCAGCGCGCTGGCGAACTGGCGGGCCGTCGCGATCCTGTCGGGCGTTGCCGGCACGCTGCGTTCGAACACGCGGGTCATCGTGTCGTCGAAGCGGATGATGTTGAAGTGATCCTGCGGGCGCAACGTGCCCAGCGCGTGGAGGAGGCTGGCCTTGGCCTCCTCCATCGACGCGCCGCCCATCGAGCCGCTGTTGTCGATCACGAACACCATTTCGCGCGGTGGCCGGGGCAGGTTGGACGTATCGGCGGGCGGGGTGATCGCGGCCATGACATAGTCGCCTTTGGCGGTCTGCTGGGCGAACAGGCCCAAGGTGGGATCGGCGGCGGCGGAGCGCCATTCGAGTACGAAATCGCGGTCCGCCGGCACCGTGCCGTCCAGCCGCACCTCGCGCCGGTCGAGCGGGCCGGTCACCCACACCCGGTGATAACGGCTGATGAGATTGGCGACATCGAAGCCCGGCGCCAGGTGCACTGCGATCGAGGTGGGGTTTAACGTGGCGCCGGTCTTCGGGTCGAGCACCGGCGCGGCGGTGACCGCGTTCGCATCGGCAACCGCAGCGCTGGTGGTCAGCGTGTGGGGCGGGGTATATCGCGGCCCGACGACAAGTGGCAGGCGCAAGGAAAACGTGCCGTTCGCCTGGGTGACCGGGGACTGATACTCGATCGAGATCAGCACCGTTTCGCCCGGCCCCACGTTGGCCACGCTGGTGCTGAACATGTTTGGCCGCTGCTGTTCAACGAGGCCGGCCTTGCGCCCGCTGGCCTTGGCCGCTTCATAGGTGGCGCGGGCCTGCTCGCGCGGCTGGATGTGACCGATGATCACGCGCTGGCCGACGACCATCTTGAGGGAATCGACCGCACCGTCATGCGGCAGCGGATAGAGGTAGCTGGCCTCCATCCACTTGGACGAGGTGTTGCGGAATGCCTGCGTAACGCGCACCCGGGCGATCTGTCCGGTCACCGTCACGTCCATGTCGGAGCCCAGGCGAACGGCGGGAAGGGCGTCGGCGATGCCTTGGCCGTGCAGCATCAGGGTGCCGGCGGCCGGGCCATCGTCGGCGGTCTGGGTGCCGTCGTCGGCAGCGGCAGACGCGGCGGTGGCGTGGATCGCAAGTACGCCGGGGGCGCTCAGGGCCAGCACGATGGCAGGGATCAGGGCGCGGCGGATGTACGGTGTGTGCGGCATGGCAGTGCTCCAACCAAAAGCGGGAGCTCACCTGTTATGCGCATTACGGTGCGCACAGCCACAAGCAGTCCTGGCCTCTTTCCGGCGGCGCGTGCGGGCAGCGGCGGGCGCGCTGCAAGGGATTGACGCCATGTGCGCGAATGTGCGCATATGTGCGGATGACAACCAACCAGCGCCATGACGCCGATCTGGCCGGCGAAGGGGCAGACATTGCGCAACGGGTGCGTGAGGAAATCGCGCGCCGCCGCATTTCCCGGCAGGCCCTGGCAGACATGGCACGCATCAGCTTGTCCACACTGGAAAAGGCACTGGCCGGCAAGCGCGCCTTCACGCTCGCCACGGTGCTGCGGATAGAAGAGTCGCTGGGCATCGCGTTGCGCCACGGCGGATCTGCCGCCGCTGCCACGCCGACGGCCAATGGTGGCGATGTCGCGGCTGAGGCGATGGGCGCATACGCACGGTCCGCCGTGTCCTGGCTGGAGGGCGCATACCTGACCGTGCGCCCCAGTTTCAGCACGCCGGGCGGCTTGTTCGCATACCTCACGACGATCCAGTGGGTGGAGGAGCGCGCGTGCCTGGGGTTTGCGGAAAGCGGACGATCGGATTCCCGGTTCGGGCAGATCGGTTTCGTTTCGCTGCCCAATCGCTCAGGCCACATCTATCTCGTCACTAACGAGCAGGGCCAATATCGTTTGGCGATCCTGTCCCGCCCTACCATCGATGGCGGGCTGTTCGGCATCCTGACCACGTTGGAAGTTGGCCACGGTTCGCAGTTGGTCCCGGCCGCCGCGCCGCTTGCCTTGCGCAGGATTGCCGAGGGAGACGACCTGCCGCTTGGCGCCATCACGCCGGACATGCCGGCTTTCCACAACTATCGCGCGATGCTGGACGTTGCGGTGGACGGCGATTTCGCGCGGCTGCACGTCCTGTCCTGAGTTTGGCACGTCGGTTTCCACCAGTCGCGACGACTGCGTAATGGTGCGTATCGACGACAGATCGTTGCTCGACTGATACAAAATATTATAACTTGGTCGTTGATCTTGGCCTGCGTGCGTGAGCAAACAGCGCTCGATTGCGCGCTGGTCCGGTGCCGGCGCATGCAGCCATGATTGCGCTGTCGAGGAGACCACGTCTTGTCCACCGATGCCGATGCGGGAATTGATACCACGGACGAGACGCCCCGCCGCCGCCGGCCGCGCTGGGTTGCGTATGTATGCGTGATCGCCGGGCTGGTCATCGTCGCGCTGGTGGGCCTGCATTTCGCCCGCTCTGGTGATTCCAAGAACGCGCGCGACGGGCGCCCGACGGCGGCGGTGAACACCGCCAAGGTCGTGCTGGCGGACATCCCGGTCGAGGTTGACGGGATCGGCACGGTGACACCTATCGATACGGCCACCATCCATACGCAGGAATCGGGCGTCGTCTTCGCGCTGCCGTTCACCGAAGGGCAGATCGTGCGGCAAGGTCAGGTGATCGCGCAAATCGATCCGCGGCCGTACCGGCTGGCATTGGCGCAGGCGCAAGGCACGCTGGCGAAGGACCAGGCCGCGCTGGTCTCCGCGCGGCAGGATCTTGCGCGCTACGAAACGCTGGGCAAGCTGGACTCCATTGCCCGCCAGACGCTGGACCAGCAACGGCAGGCCGTGCGGCAGGCCGAAGGGCAGCTGATCTACGATCGCGCAGCAGTGGGCACGGCCCGCCTAAATCTTGAATATACGGCGGTGAAGGCCCCGTTCTCGGGACGGGTCGGTCTGCGTCAGGTCAGCGTGGGCAGTTATGTTACGCCGTCTGACACCAACGGGCTGGTGGTGCTGACCCGGTCCGATCCCATCGACGTGCAGTTTTCCGTTCCGCAAGGCCAGCTTGACGCGATCCGTCGCCGGCAGGGCGATACCGGACCGATGCCGGTCACCGCGCTAGACCAGAACGGGCAGTCGGTGCTGGCGCAGGGCCGCTTCTCCACGTTCGACAACCAGATCGACACGACCACCGGCACGGTGAAGGCCAAGGCCCGGTTTGCCAATCCCGGCGCCCAGCCGGTGCTGTTCCCCAACCAGTTCGTCAACGTGCGCATGCTAGTGGATACGTTGCACCAAGTGCCGGTGGTGCCGGTATCCGCGTTGCGTCACGGTGCGCCGGGCGATTTCGTGTTCGTGGTTCAGCCCGGCAGCACGGTGAAGCTGGTGGTCGTCAAAACCGGGCCGAGCAACAACGGCAAAACCGCGGTTCTCTCAGGCCTGCACGCCGGCGATGTGGTGGTGTCCGAAGGGGCCGATGGCCTTGATGACGGATCGAAAGTGCGCCTGCCCGGACAGCACGGGGCCCAAAGCGGGGCGGGCGGCGGGTCCGAAGGTTCGGGCCATCGTCGCCGGCATCAGTCGCAGTAAGCCACAGCGATGACAGACCAGCCAGCACCTGCGGCCGGACCTGCGCCGACGCCGCAGCAGCCGCTGCCACCCCAGCCGGGCAGCCCGTCGCGCCCGTTCATTCTGCGCCCGGTTGCCACGACGCTGCTGATGGTGGCGCTGATACTGGCCGGGCTTATGGCGTGGAAGCAGCTGCCGCTTTCGGCACTACCGCAGGTCGATTACCCCACGATCCAAGTGCGCACGCTGTATCCCGGCGCCAGCCCCGACGTGATGGCGTTAACCGTGACCAGTCCGCTGGAACGCCAGTTCGGCCAGATGCCGGGGCTGACGCGGATGACGTCCAACTCGTCATCCGGGGCGTCCGTCATCACCTTGCAGTTCGATCTCAGCCTCCAGCTGGACGTAGCGGAGCAGGAAGTGCAGGCGGCGATCAACGCGGCCAATTCGCTGTTGCCCAGCGATCTTCCCGCGCCCCCGACGTATGCGAAGGTCAATCCCGCCGATACGCCGATCCTGACGCTGGCGATCACCAGCCAGACTCGGCCGCTGGGCGAAGTGCAAGGCATCGTCGAGCGCCAGTTTTCGAACAAGATCGCGCAGGTTTCCGGCGTCGGCCTGGTGTCGCTTTCGGGCGGCCAGCGCCCGGCGGTGCGGATCACCGCCAACGTGGCGCAGATGGCGGCGCACGGCCTCAGCCTTGAAAAGCTGCGCACCGCGATCGGCAATGCCAACGCCAATCTGGCGAAAGGCAGCTTCGATGGGCCGACCAAAAGCTGGACCATCGATGCCAACGACCAGCTGACTGACGCAGACAGTTACCGCAACCTGATCATCGCCTGGCAAAACGGCGCGCCGGTGCGCTTGTCGGACGTTGCCAGTGTCACCGCGTCGGTCGAAAACACCCGCAATGGCGCGTGGATGAACCGGCAGCCGGCGGTCATCGTCGATGTGCAGCGCCAGCCCGGTGCCAACGTCATCGGCACCGTCGATGCGATCAAGGCAGGGCTGCCCGCCTTGACCGCGCAGATGCCCGCCGACGTCAAGGTGACGGTGTTGACTGACCGCACGACTGGCATCCGCGCCAGCGTGGAGGATGTGCAGGTCGAACTGGTGCTGGCAGTCGTGCTGGTGGTGCTGGTTATCTTCCTGTTTCTGGGCAGCGCGCGCGCGACCTTGGTGGCGGCGATCTCGGTGCCGCTGTCGCTCATCGGTGCGTTCGCTGCGATGTGGGCGCTGGGCTATTCGATCAACAACCTGACGCTGATGGCGCTCACCATCGCATCGGGCTTCGTGGTGGACGATGCCATCGTGGTGATCGAGAATATCTCGCGCCATATCGAGGAGGGCATGAAGCCATTCGATGCCGCGCTGAAAGGCGCCAGCGAGATCGGTTTCACCATCATCTCGCTCACCGTATCGCTGGTGGCGGTGCTGATCCCGCTGCTGTTCATGGGCGATGTGGTGGGCCGCCTGTTCCGCGAATTCGCGGTGAGCCTTGCCGTCACCATCGTCCTGTCCGCGCTCGTTTCGCTGACGGCGGTGCCGATGATGGCGGCCCGCTGGCTGCGCCCCGAACACGAGGAGCGGCGCTTCGCCATCGTTGACAAGGCGATGTATCAGTTCGACCGGCTGGGGCGCGGCTACGCGCGTGCGCTGGACTGGGTGATGGCCCGCGTGACCCTGACGATGCTGGTCTTTGGCGGGACCCTGGTTTTCACCGCGCTGCTGTTCCTGCTGATCCCCAAGAACCTGTTTCCGGTGCAGGATACGGGACAGATCAGCGCCACGGTAATCGCCAGCCAGGACGTGTCCTATGCCCGCATGGCACGGCTGCAGCAGCAGGTGGCCTCGGCGTTGCTGGCTGATCCCGCGGTGGAAAGCCTCAGCTCCTCGGTAGGGGTGGATGGCATCAATCCGATGCTCAGCCAGGGGCGCATGAGCATCAACTTGAAGCCACTGAGCCAGCGTGGCGATCAGACGCAGGTGCTGGCCGACCTGACTGAACGTGCCGCGCACGTTCCCGGCGTGAAGCTGTATCTGCAGCCTGCACAGGACCTGACGATCGACACCGAGACGGGTCTTACCCCCTACCGCTTCGCGATCCAGGGCGCGGATCAGAACGTGGTGGATCAGTGGGCCGAAAAGCTGGCGCAGAAGCTGAAGGGCGAAACCAGGATCCGCGATGTCAACGCAACGTCGGTGGCGCGCGGGCCCTCGGTGATCGTGGACATCAATCGCGATGCGGCGGCGCGGCTTGGCCTTTCGGCGCTGGACGTGGACAACGCCTTGTATGATGCCTTTGGGCAGCGGATCGTCTCCACGATCTACACGCAGTCCAGCCAGAACCGGGTGATCCTGCAAGCCACGCAACAAATGATGGCCGATCCGCAAGGACTGACGCAGCTGTATCTGCCGGTGCAGTCATCCTCGTCCTCGTCTTCAGGCACCACATCCGGCGCGTCCACCACATCTGTCAGCAACATTCCGCTGGGCGCGGTGGCCACCGTGAAGGTGAGCACCGCGCCGCTGGTGATTTCGCGCCAGTCGCAGTTCCCCTCAGCCACGATCGGCTTCGATCTGGCGCCCGGCGTGTCGCTGGGATCGGCGGTGTCGGCGATCGAAAAGGTGGAGGCGCAGATCGGCATGCCGGCTTCGCTGACGACGGACTTTTCCGGCGCGGCATCCGCCTTCCAATCCGCCTTGTCGAACGAACTGGTGCTGGTGCTGGCCGCGATCGTGGTCGTCTACATCGTGCTGGGTGTGCTGTACGAAAGCTTCATCCATCCGCTTACGATCCTGTCCACGCTGCCGTCTGCCGGGATCGGCGCGCTGATCGCCCTGTCTCTCAGCGGCTACGGACTGGGGGTAATCGGCGTGATCGGTATCGTGTTGCTAATCGGCATCGTGAAGAAGAACGCGATCATGATGATCGACTTTGCGGTGGCTGCCATCCGCGATGAAGGTATGGAAGCCGGCGCGGCGATCCGGCGCGCGGCGCTGCTGCGCTTCCGTCCGATCATGATGACGACCTTCGCGGCGCTGTTCGCGGCGCTGCCGATGATCTTCGGCGGCGGCATGGGCCACGAACTGCGCCAGCCGCTGGGTCTTGCCATTGCCGGCGGCCTGATCCTGAGCCAGGTGCTGACGCTGTTCACCACCCCCGTGATCTTCCTGGGGTTCGAACGCTGGGCAGAGCGGCGCGCCGCGCGCCGGGGCGCCACGCGCGGCCTGGAACCGGCCCGCGATACTCCGGAACGGGTGGGTGACAACCCGGGGCCGGGCACGCCAGCGTGAATATTTCCGCGCCTTTCATCCGGCGGCCGATCGGCACTGTGCTGCTGACGATCGGCATCGCGCTGGCGGGCGTGGTGGCGTTCTTCCGCCTGCCCGTGGCGCCGCTGCCCAAGGTGGATATTCCCACGATCCAGGTGCAGGCCAGCATGGCGGGCGCCAGTCCCTCGACCATGGCCAGCACTGTCGCCAGTCCGCTGGAGCGGCATCTGGGCACGATCGCGGGGGTCACCGAAATGACCTCGCGCTCCTCGCTGGGGTCATCGTCGGTGATCCTGCAGTTCGACCTGTCGCGCGATATAGACGGTGCGGCGCGCGATGTGCAGGCGGCGATCAATGCTAGCCGGGCCGATCTGCCCGCCGCCCTCAAAAGCGATCCCACCTATCGCAAGGCGAACCCGGCGGACGCGCCGATCCTGATCCTGGCGCTCACCAGCCCTACCCGCAGCCCTGACGAGATCTACGATGCGGTGTCCAACATCGTCGAACAACGTCTTTTGCAAGTGAAGGGGGTGGGCAATGTCGAGCTTGGCGGCGCGGCGCTGCCCTCGGTGCGGATCGAGATCAATCCGGTCCTGCTCAGCCGCAACGGCGTTGCGCTGGAGGATGTGCGCACCGCGTTGCAATCCGCCAGCGCCAACCGGCCGCGCGGGGTGATCGAAGGCATCGACGAGGGGAAGGGCGGGCGCTCCTGGCAGATCTATTCCAACCAGGCCGGGCTCAAGGCATCTGATTACGCCCCGTTGATCGTCGCATGGCGCAACGGCGCGGCGGTGCGGCTGACGGACGTTGCCAGCGTGGTGGACGGGCCGGAAGATACCCGCACGATGGGGCTCTTTAACGGGCGCAAGGCGGTGCCGATCCTTATCAGCCGGCAGCCGGAAGCCAACATCGTCGATACCGTGGATGCGCTGAAGGCCCAGCTTCCGGGCCTGCGCGCGCAGTTGCCGGCGGACATCAAGCTGGCGATCGTCAGCGATCGCACGATCACCATCCGTGCCAGCCTGCACGAAGTGGAACTGACGCTTGTCGTCTCTACGCTGCTGGTGGTGCTGGTGGTCAGCCTGTTTTTGCAAAGCTGGCGCGCCACGCTGATCCCGGCGGCGGCGGTCATCGTCTCGCTGCTGGGTACGTTCGGAGTGATGTACCTGTCCGGCTTCCTGCTGGACAACCTGTCGCTCATGGCGCTGACGGTGGCGACCGGGTTCGTGGTGGACGATGCGATCGTGGTGGTCGAAAACATCGCCCGGCACGTGGAAGACGGGGTGGAGCCCGTAGCGGCAGCGCTCAAGGGCGCGCGCGAGGTGGGCTTTACTGTGCTGTCGATCTCGCTCAGCCTGGTCGCGGTGTTCGTGCCGCTGATTTTCATGGGCGGGCTGGTGGGCCGCATATTCCGCGAATTCGCGCTGACGATGACGGCGGCGGTGGGGATCTCGCTGATTGTTTCGCTCACCGCCACGCCGATGATGGCCGCGCGTATCCTCAACACCCGCAAGGCAGGACACGGCGAAGACCAACCCAAGCGCGGGATTTTCGCATGGTCACGCCGGGCGTTCGACCGCATGCAGCGCGGGTATTCACGCCAGCTGGACTGGGCGCTGGATCATCGCGGTGCGGTGATGCTGCTGCTGGCAGGCGCGGTGATCCTGAACGTGTTTCTGTTGGTGGTGGCGCCCAAGGGCTTTTTCCCCACGCAGGATACCGGATCGATGATGGGCGGCATCCGTGCCGACCAGTCGATGAGCTTCACGCAACTGAAACAGAAGCTGACCCAGGTGGTCCACATCGTGAATGCCGACCCGGCGATAGCCACCGTGGTGGCGTTCACGGGTGGGGGACGGGCCGGCGGCGGTTTTCTGATGGCCACGCTCAAGCCGCGTTCGCAGCGCGATCCGATCGACGTGGTGATCGGGCGCCTGCGCCCCAAGCTGGGGCATGTGCGCGGGGTCAGCCTGTTCCTCAACCCCGTGCAGGACCTGCAGGTGGGCGGGCGGCAGACCAACAGTACGTATCAATACACGCTGTATGCCGATACCCCGCAGCAGCTTGCCAGCGCGGGCGATCGCATGGTCAACGCCCTTAAGAAACAGGCCAACGTGATCACCGATGTCGATATCGACCAGCAGGATGCCGGTGCCAGTGCGTTCGTGACCGTGGACCGGGACCTGGCGGCCCAGCTTGGCATAGCCATGAACACCATCGACAACACGCTGTACGATGCGTTCGGCCAGCGCCAGGTGGCGCAGATCTACCAGGGGCTGAACCAGTATCACGTGGTGATGGAAGCCGCGCCGCAGTTCAACGGCACGCCTGAGGCGCTGGACAACCTGTATCTGCCCACCGGCGGCGGCATCGCAACCAGCACCACTTCGACCAACCCCGCGCTTGGCAACAATGCGGCAACCGGCAATGCGGTGAGTACTGCCACCAAGACGCTGACCCCTCTATCCGCCATCGCGCAGTGGTCGTCCTCGTCCACTAACGCCAATGTCAGTCATACCGAAGGCGAGCCATCGGCCACGGTATCGTTCAACCTGCCGGTCGGTGTCTCGCTGGGGCAGGCATCGCAGGCGATCGCTGCCACGCAGGCGGGCCTGCATTTCCCCGCCACCGTCCACGGCGAATTCGGCGGCACCGCCAAAGTGTTCCAGCAATCCTCCGCCAGCACGCCCTTGCTGATCCTGGCCGCGATCCTGACGATCTACATCGTGCTGGGCATCTTGTACGAAAGCGCGATCCATCCACTAACCGTGCTGTCCACGCTGCCGTCCGCAGGCGTGGGCGCGGCGTTCGCGCTGATCGTGGCGGGCGCGCAGTTCGACGTGATCGGTCTTATCGGCATCATCCTGCTGATCGGTATCGTGAAGAAGAACGCCATCCTGATCATCGACTTCGCGATCGAGGCGGAACGATCGCATGGCGCCAGTCCGGTGGAGGCGATCCGCGAAGCTTGCCTGCTGCGCTTCCGGCCCATCCTGATGACCACGCTGGCAGCGGCGCTGGGCGCGGTGCCGCTGGCGATCGGCTTTGGCGATGGCGCGGAACTGCGCCGCCCGTTGGGCATTGCGATAGTGGGCGGCCTGATCGTCAGCCAGATGTTGACGCTGCTGACGACGCCGGTGGTCTATCTGGCGCTCAACCGGTTTCGCCGACGTTCACCCTACGAACATATGCTTGCCCGCCATCCCGATACGTTTCAGCCCAGCAAGGCCTGACCCATGACCCAGCCCCGCGCCCATACTGCGCCCACCATTCCAAGCTGCCCCCGCCGGCCCACGCGCCGCCCGCAATGGGCCGTGATCGCGGTGACGGCGCTTGGCCTGTCAGGCTGCAATTTCGCGCCGCCTTACAGCGTGCCGACCAGCCCGATTGCGCCCAGCGACCAGGCCTACAAGGCCGATCCGATGTGGAAGACCGCTGCGCCCGCTGACGATGTGGCCAAGGGCGCGTGGTGGACGCTATTCGGCGATCCGGTGCTGGACGCGCTGGAAGCCAAAGTCGCCGTCACCAATCAGAACGTTGCCTATTACCGCGCGCTCTATCGGGAAAACCGGGCCACGGTGGATGCCAACCGGGCGGCGCTTTTTCCCACCGTCAGCGCCAGTGCGGACTATACCCGCAGCGGCGCGATCGGCAAAAGCGGCGGCACGAGCGGCGTCAATCCCGGCACCGGCACCACGAGCAAGGGTGCATCGGTGACCGGATCGGCCAGTTGGGAGCCGGACTTGTGGGGCAAGTTGCGCAACACTGTGGGCCAGTCCCGCGCGCAGGCTCAGGCCAGCGCGGCGGACCTCGCCAACGCCACGCTTTCAGCGCAGGCGACACTCGCCACCGATTATCTCTCGCTGCGGGCGATCGACGCGCGCGCAGTCATGCTGGACGATACGATTGCGGCCTATCGCAAGGCTTTGGAAGTCACGCGCAACAAGTTCAGGGCGCAGACCATCACTGAGGCGGACGTGGCCTCGGCGCAGTCCACGCTAAGCACCGCGCTGGCCAGCCGCCGCGATCTTGACCGACAGCGCGCCGCGTATGAAAATGAAATTGCGATGCTGGTTGGTGAAAACCCGTCGCACTTCACCTTGCCGGTCGCGCAGTGGAACCCGGTGGTGCCCAAGGTGCCTTCCATCCTGCCCTCGCAGATCCTGCAGCGCCGCCCGGACATCGCTTCGGCCGAGCGCGCAGTGGCGGCGGCAAACGCCAATATCGGCATCCAGAAGGCGGCGTTCTTCCCCGACCTAACGTTGAGTGGATCGGCGGGCAGCAGCGCCAGCAGCATCGGCAAGCTGTTTTCGGCAGCCACTTCGTTCTGGTCGCTGGGGGCGGATGCGGCGCTGACGCTGCTCGATTTCGGCGCCCGCTCTGCCAAAGTGCGCAATGCTCGCGCGGCGTATGATGCAGCCGTGGCCAGCTATCGCCAGAGCGTGCTGAACGCGTTCCAAGAGGTGGAGACCGACCTCGCGGCGGTTGCGGCCTACAATGCCGAACAGCCTGATTATGCGCAGGCGCAGGCATCCGCGATGCGTGCCGAACAGATCGCGCGCAACGAATATACCGCCGGCACGGTGGACTACACCACAGTGAGCGCAGCGCAGGCGACCAACTACAACGCCCGCATCGATCTGATCACCAACGTGTTGAACCAGCAGACCGCTGCGGTTTCGCTGATCGAGGCGATCGGCGGGCACTGGCAGGATGATCCCGCCTTGCTGCAGCCGGCTTTGCCGAGCACTAACGGGAAGTGACAGTCAGATGCCGCGTGCCTGTGAGGAAACCGTGCCGGGCTGCATACTCTTTGGTATAGTCGGCGGTAGATAAAGACCTGGCGGCGGTGTGCCAGTTCGGTAATATCGCTCGTTTATTGCCAGAAAGTATCGAAAGGTGGGGAACGGCGCGCCCGCTTTTTTACTTATGTGGTCCAAACGCCGATCAGACCATTCGCTACGTTAACGCATTCTACCACCGCCTTTTTGGTGTGCGTTCGTTCGTCTGCAAGATTGGCATCCCGTGCGGGCTGACATTGAGGAACGAGCGATAATGGCAACACGCGTGCTCCATCACTCCGCAGGATCATCCGCAAGCGCGGCGGATCAGGGCAAAAAGCGCGCCAAAGGCGGCTTGCAGGCGCTGAATTTCTTCATGGCGGACATGCAGGCGGGCATCGGTCCGTTTCTGGGCGTGTTCCTGCAGCAGCGTGGTTGGCAGACCGGGCCGATTGGCACCGTGATGACGCTGGGCGGCGTGGCAGGCATGGTCATGACCGTACCGGCCGGCGCTTTCATCGATCATACCGACAAGAAGCGCTGGGTGGTCATCATCACCGGCATCTGCACGGTGATGGCCTCGTTCCTGCTGCTGTGGTCACAATCGTTTGCAGTCGTTGCGACCAGCCAGGTGGCGACCGCCATCGCCGGCGCTGCCATCGGCCCTGCGGTTACCGGCATGACTCTGGGTGTCGTCGGGCAGAAAGGCTTCAACGCGCAGAACGGGCGCAACCAGGCGTGGAACCACGCCGGCAACATGGTCGGCGCCGGGCTCTCGGGCTGGTTGGGCTGGACGTTCGGGATGCCGGCGATCTTCTTTCTGGCCGCCGCCTTTGGCGTGTTGGCGATCATCTGCGTGCTGTCCATTCCGGAAAAGGCGATCGACCACAAAGTGGCGCGCGGGCTGGACGAGGGACAGGAGGGTGACGATGGTGCCGGTGGGCAGGCGGAAGGCTTCAAAACGCTGCTGCGCAACAAGCCCATGCTGATCCTGGCAACGGCGCTGGCGTGCTTTCACCTGGGCAACGGCGCGATGTTGCCGCTGTACGGCATGGCCGTGGTGGGCGCGGGCAAGGGTAACGCCGCCATGTTCACTGCCACCACCGTGATGGTCGCGCAGGCGGTGATGATCGTTGCCAGCCTGGTGGCGATGAAGGTGGCGGCGGGGCGCGGCTACTGGCTCGTCATGCTGATATCGTTTGCAGCGCTTCCTTTGCGCGGCTTTCTGGCCGGGACGTTCATCGAGCATTGGGGTGTTTGGCCGGTGCAGGCGCTGGACGGGATCGGTGCAGGGCTGCAAAGCGTGGCCGTTCCCGGGCTGGTGGCTTGCCTGCTGAGCGGCACCGGCCGTGTCAACGTGGGGCAGGGCGCGGTGATGACCGTGCAGGGCCTTGGCGCGTCGCTCAGCCCGGCGATCGGGGGGTGGCTGGCGCAGATCCTGGGCTACCATGTCGCATTCTACATTCTGGGCAGCTTCGCCATCGCCAGTCTTGGCTTGTGGATCGGGTTTGCCAAAACGCTGCGTCCGGCCTGCGCGGGTGCGCAGGGCGAGGCGGCGCGCGGGGAAAAAGGAGAGCCGGCATGAGCGGCGCATCGATCTGCTGGGTGCATATCGGCGACCTGCATCTGGAAGCGGAGGACGGTTGGGAAAGCCGGGACCGGCTGCGGGCGATCGTTGCCGAGATAAACGCGCACATGGCGGGTCAGGCGCACTTCGTGTTCCTGCCCGGCGACAATGCCAATCACGGCACCGCCGAACAGTACGCGCAAATGACGGCGGCGTTGTCCCCGCTCACGCTGCCTTGGCGGGTGGTCCCCGGTGACCATGACTTTGAGCCGGGCACCCTCGACACTTACAAAGCCGCCATCCCGGAAGAAAACCGCCCGGAGCATGAGGTGATCGCCGGGCATCGCTGCATATTTCTGGACGTGGTTTCTGCGGGTCCAGGCGGACCGGACTTTCGCCTGACCACGCACCACCGCAACCGCATTGCCGAAAACCTGGCGCGGGCGCAGGCCGAAGGGCAGGTGCCGCTCGTCTTCATGCATGCTTATCCCGGCGACCTTGCCGCCGATGGCGATCAGATCGCGCAGATGTTCGCCGATGGCGGCGTCGCTTTCGTGGACACGGGCCATACCCATTACAGTGAATTGTTGAACGATGGTCGCGTGATCTATGGCGCCACCCGGTCAACCGGGCAGATCGAGGAAGACGGCGGTAAGCCCGGTTTCTCGATAGCGTGCGTGCACGATGGCGTGCCGAGCTGGCGCTTCCGGCGGCTTGGCGCACCGTTGCCGCATGTGCAGATTGTCGCGCCGTGTGACCGGCGGCTGGTAACCCGGCCCGCTGATCCGCGCCACGTGCCCCGGCCCGGACAGGTGTCCGTGGTCGCGCGCGTATTTGGCGCGGATGAGGACGGCGCGGTTTTCGCAACCGTCGATGGCGCGCAGCCCGTGCCAATGCAGCGCAGCGGCGCGCTGTGGTCGGCGGACGTGCCGATACCCGATGCCGGTCTGCACCGCATTGAGGTGCGCTGCGGTGAGGCGCGAGACATCGCGGAGGTTCTGGTTCGGCCGGCTGACGATATTCCCAAGCGCCCGCTGCCGGTAGCGCTGGGCCGCGATTGCCATGCGATCGGCGCGTGGCCGGTAGCTGGGCTCGAAGGCACGCAACTGGGGCCGAACAAGAACGGCGGGCGCTGGTGAGCCTGCCCGTAATCGCGACCTGGGGCATTGCTGCGCTGTCGACCGCCGGGGTGATCGGCCGGCCGATGCGCTGGCCTGAATGGATATGGGCGGTGGCCGGTGCGGTGCTGCTCGTCGTGCTGGGGCTGATGCCGCTTCCCGCCGCCGGCTCTGCGATTGGCAAGGGGCTGGACGTCTATCTGTTCCTCACCGGCATGATGCTGCTGAGCGAAACCGCGCGTACCCACGGGGTGTTCGACTGGCTGGCAGCGGCGGCAGTCAACCACGCCGGGGGATCGCGCGCGCGGCTGTTCCTGCTGATCTACGGCACCGGCGTGATCGTGACGACGTTCATGTCCAACGATGCCACCGCCGTGGTGCTGACCCCGGCGGTGTTCGCCGCCGCCAGCAAGGCCAGGGCCGATCCGCTGCCGCTGCTGTTCGCCTGTGCGCTGATTGCCAATGCCGCCAGCTTCGTACTGCCGATCTCCAATCCGGCCAATCTGGTGCTGTATGGCGGCCACATGCCACCGCTGGGCGTATGGCTGGCATCTTTCGCGCTGCCGTCCATCGCGTCCATCGCGGTGACGTTCGCGGTGTTGCGCTGGCTGGAGCGCAAGCGTCTCTCAGGTAATTGCGCGTGCGATGTCGAAACCCCGGTATTGACCACCGGCGGCAAAGTGGCATGCGCCGGCATCGGGCTGACCGCGTTGTTGCTGCTCACCATGTCGGCGCTGGACCGCCAGCTTGGCCTGCCCACCGCACTGGCCGGCATCGCTACTGCGCTGGGCGTATCCGCGCTTACGCGAAAGTCACCGGTCGATCTGGTGCGCAGCATCTCGTGGGGGGTGCTGCCGCTGGTGGCGGGCCTTTTCGTACTGGTAGAGTCCCTGGACCGCACCGGCGTGATCCGTATGGTTGCTGATGCCCTTCGCACGATCTCGGCCCAGCCGGCCACCGGTGGCACTGTCGCCGCCACGATCCTGGCGTTCGGCTCCAACCTGATGAACAACCTGCCCGCCGGGCTGGTCGCCAGCAGCGCGGTGGCGCAGGCGCATCCACCGCGTCTGGTAGTGGACATGCTGCTGATCGGCGTGGACCTTGGCCCCAACCTGTCGGTCACCGGTTCGCTGGCGACGATCCTGTGGCTTCAGGCCATCCGGCGGGAGGGCGAGGATGTGAGCTTCCTGGCGTTCCTTAAGATTGGCGCGGTGGCGATGCCGCTTGCCCTGGCTGCGGCGTTCGGCGCGCGGCTGCTGATCGGGTAAGCGTCGCGCGCTTATTCCTCTCCGCTCAGGTCGCTGCGCATCTGGCCATGCGCCAGCACCGCGAACAGGCCGGTGCCCCCGATCAGGTTACCGATCAGCGCGGGGAGGGTGAAGCCCAGCCACGCATCGGCAAAGCTGATCCGACCGCTGAGCCAAAGGAAGCTGGACTGCGACGATCCGGTCACGACATGCGCGAACCCGCCAAGTGCGATCGCATACGTCAGCAGAACGATCACCCCCAGCTGGTTGCCCTTGGCGTTAGGCAGCACCCAGGCCACCGCTGCCATGATGAAGCCGGCAGGAATGCCCATCGTCAGGGTTTTCGTCCAGGACTGCATTTCCAGTTTGCTGAGAATATCGAGCGCGACCATTCGCTGTTCGTGGGTCACGATCACTTCGGTGGCCATCAACGCACTCACCAGCATTACGCCCACCAGATTGCCGAGCAGGACGCAGGTCCACAAGCGTGACAGTCGCCCGAAATTGCGCCATGACGGCGCGCTGGCTACAGGCAGAACGGCGGTGACCGTGCTTTCGGTGAACAGTTGCAGCCGGCCCATGACGGCGATTACATAGCCCACCGGATAGCCCAAATAGTAGACCAGCGGAGCCCAATCGGTATCGGGCAGATGGCTGCGCAAGGAAAGCTCGCTCATCAGCGACAGCGACATCGCAAGGCCCGCCGCCAAGCCGGACAGCAGCAGCGCCAGCACCGGGCGCTCAAGCTCTTCCTCGCCCTGCAGGCGCACCACTTCGTGCACCACCTTGCTGGAGCCGGCCCGGCGCTCCTCTACGTCCTGCACTTCCTTGGCATCGAAATTCTCGTTCGGTCGTTCGCCTTCGCCGGTGTCGATGGCGTGCGGATTGCTATCGGTTTCGCGTTCCATACAGGTTGCAACGCGCATTGCGGCGATGCGCTGCGCCACGCTTAACCTTGCAGCGTGGCGTGGAACCTATGCGGACCGCGCGCGTCCGGTGATGGAGGCGTTGAGCAAGGATGCGGGATCATATGGCCGATAACGACGAGACGTGGATGCGCGAGGCGATAGCGGCGGCGCGGCAGAAAGGGACGAGCCCTGCCGACACACCCATCGCTGCCATCATCGTGCGCGATGGCAAAGCCCTGGCGGTCGCCGTCAACGAAACGCAGGAGAATTGCGACGCCACCGCCCATGCCGAGATGATGGCGTTCCGCCAAGCCGGTAAGGCGGCGGGCGACATGGATCTGCGCGGTGCGACGCTGTACACCACGTTGCAGCCATGTGGCATGTGCACCATGGCATCGATCTGGGCCAAAGTGGGCCGCATCGTCTACGGCGCAGGGCGTGAAGACGTGCACAAGATGTATTTCGAAGATCGCCACCTGGACACGATGGACTTCATCCACGATGCTTGGCGCGACGATCTGCGCATCGAAGGCGGTTGCCTTACGGACGAATGCGCCGCGCTGTATTACGGTCCGGATGACGACGTGCCCAAGGAAGAACAGGGCAACGTCTGAGCGCTGAGATGCTTTAGGGCCGCCGGATCAGTTTTCGTCGAGCCGGGGGTAGCGGCCCAGCAGCAGCAATCCGGCGGCAGCAAGCGGCAGGATGATCGCACAGGCGGTCAGCGCCGGTCCGAAGCTGTGTGTGCGGTCGTGGATCATGCCGAACATCAGCGGTGCGAAGCCCGATCCGATCGCAAAACAGGTGTAAAGCATCCCGTAAATCGCGGAATACGCCCTGAGACCGAAGTAGCGTGAGGTAAGATAGGCGATCACGTCGTATTCGATGCCGAGTGCAAATCCGATCAGGAACACCGCCACGCCTGCCATGACTGGCTCCACGTGCGCGGCGGACAGGATGATGTACGACGCCACCGGAATACTCAGGATCACGAACGCGACGGCTGGGGCCCAGAACCGGTCGAGCAGGGAGCCGCCGACCAGCCTCCCGACGATGGCGGCAAGGCCGACCAGCGGGGTGAGGCTAAGAATGGTCGCGGGCGAGAGGCCCTTGTCGCTGAGGATGGATTCCAGGTTCGGCGGCGTACCCGCCAGGGCGAACGACAACGGCAACAGGATAACCAGCAGCAACCAGAAGCGCCATTGGCGCAGGACTTGCGCACGGGTGAAGCCTGATGCCGGCGCTGTCGGCAGTGTCGTATCCGCACGATTTACCGGGTCGCGAAAGGCAAGTACCGCGATGGGCATGGCAACGACCAGCGGCAATGCACCCAGTACGAGATAGCCCGCCCGCCAGCCGTAATCGCCGATCACCCATGCCATCAAAGGCTTGCACGCGATGCCGAACAGGCCGGTGCCCATCATCGCGATACCCAGCGCCAGCCCGCGGTGCCTATCGAACCAGCTGTTGACGGTGCGGGTAAAGGTAATCGGCAAGGTGCCGGTGCCGGCGACCGAGGCCACGCCCCACGTTATATAGAACTGCAGTAGCGAGCCGTTGAGCGTGGCAAGCGAGAGCAGCGTCAGCCCGAACAGTACCAGCGAGCCGATGGCGGTGCGGCGGGTGCCGATCTTCTCGCTCAGCACGCCGCACAAGGGCGCACCGATGACAACGCCCAGCGTCGTGATCATCAGCCCAGCCATGATCTCGCCCAGCGACCATCCGAACGCCTTGACCAAGTGCGGCGCAAAAATGCCGAACGTATAGAACGGGATGGCCGCAAGACCGCAGCCGATGCCGATCACCGATGCCAGCAGCACCGGCCAGCCGCGCGTAAATTCGCTATCTTGGCTCGCCGCAGGGTCGCTCAAAGTGCCATCGCGTGCCTGCAAAGCGGTCTCCATCAAAATAGCGTCAGCTGCACCTTAAGGCCTTTGCGGGCCATCCTGCCCAGCAACGCGGCGCCTTCCATCCGCGCAGCGGATAGCATCGGCGCCCCGTGGTGCCCCATCAATCCAGCGGCGGCCCGTCATTCGTCCAGTTGCGCCAGTCCGGCGTCTTGAACACTTCGTCGATCAGGGTGCGCTGGTAACATTGGCCATCGCGGAACCACTGCCAGGTACGGGCGCGGTGCGTGCGCTCGTCGTTATTCTGGATCATCTCGTACAGGTAGATCCCCGGCTCGTCCTTCCGGGTCCAGTTGAGGCAGGTGGAGCGGTTGAAGTCGTCAGGCTGCATCTGTGCGGCCCAGCCCTTGATAAGGTCGTTGTCCCACCAGATCCGGCCGTTCTTGTAAGTGGCAGGAAATTCGCGGATTTCGCTGCGACCGTCTTCCCAGAAATAGTAGTTGGTCTGGTGATAATGATCGATGCCGTCTTTGGTGTACAAGCGGCAGATCAGGCGTGAGCGGTGCTGATCGGTCAGCGCACCGGTCTTCGCATCGTAGTACCGATACCACCCTTCCCAGACGCCTTCGTTGGCGACCAGCAGCGGCATCGCTTCGCGCACGCCCGGCTCGTTGGTCATTGTGCTCATCTTCGCTCCTTCCGCATGTTTGTCAAAGCCCGGCCACGCCCGCGCACGCTCTGCTTGTGCGCTTGTCATGCGGGATCGGCGTGCGGCTTGGCTGCTGCCGGCTGCAGCTTATCCGGTGGGCGAACATATGCCGTGACCGCGATTGGTGTTGGGGTGGCACGCGGCACCTTTGCGCCACCGCGTTTGGCGCCGGTTGCGCGAAAGGATATCTGCATGCCGCATAATACCGCATTGGGATCGTTGTTGGCGGGAGGACTGGTTTTGGCGGGGATGGCGAACCCGGCCAGCGCGCAGATGGCGCCGCAGCCCCTCGATCCATCCACATGCGTTACCCCGCCGTTCTATTCAGGCCCCGCGCCGTACACCTCGGTCGAGCAACTTCCCGATCGACGCGTCACTTTTCGCCTGTGCGCGCCCGACGCACAAACGGTGGTGGTCACCAGCACCGACATTCCCAGTGTGATTCCGATGGGATTTCCCAAAGGCGCACCGCGCGGACTGGCGATGATACGTGACAAGACGGGCCTGTGGAGCGTGACCACGCCGCAGCCGGTGCCGGCTGACACGTACCGTTTCGCATTCCAGGTGGACGGGGTAAAAACCGTGGACCCCGTAGGGAAGACGTTTTCCGAGGAGTTGAAGGGGATCAATTCCACCTTCGAAGTGAAGGGACCGCAAGGCGCGTTCCAGACCTGGGACGCGAATGTTCCGCACGGCGCGGTTGCCACGATCGTGTATTGGTCAAAGTCGTTAGGGGTGCAGCGGCGCGCGCATGTCTATACGCCGCCCGGCTATGGCAAGGGCTCGACGAAGTATCCGGTGCTGTATCTAGTGCACGGCGCGGGTGACAGCGACGACAGCTGGACCAGCGTAGGCCATGCCAACCTGATCCTTGATAATCTGATCGCCGCAGGCAAGGCCATGCCGATGATCGTAGTCATGCCCGACGGGCATACGCTGCCGCGCGCGGGAGCAACGATGCTGAACAACACCGATTTCGGCGACGACCTGTTCGGGGACCTGATGCCTTATGTCGATGCCGCCTATCCCACCGATGCGCGGCCACAGGCGCGCGCGATGGCGGGGCTTTCGATGGGCGGATGGCACACGTTGAATAACGGTCTTACCCATCCCGAGCTGTTCAGCTGGCTCGGCGTATTCTCGATGGGCCTGGCAACCGGCGACGGTCCGGGGCGCGTGGACCAGTATGTCAGCGCCAACGATGCGGCGCTCAAACGGTCGGCGCGCGATCTCAAACTGATGTACTTTGCGATGGGCAAAGATGATTTCCTGTATCCCACGGTTGCCCCCACGCGCGCTATGCTGGATCGCTACAAGATCCGATACACCTACAACGAAAGCGCAGGGGGACACGAATGGCCGAACTGGCGCCGCTATTTCGCGGATTTTGCCCCCCGCCTGTTCAAATGATGCACGTGTTGCATTGATACAGGGTTAGCACTGGTGCCGGCAAGCGATTGCCGGCGCCAGTATCGGTTCAGTCCTTCCAGCTTCGCGCCTTGAGCGGCACCGTGATCGGGGTGTCGAGCGTTTCGGCATCGCGGCCCGTGGCCAGAACGTAATCGCCGCCCGGCATGATCCAGCTTCCCTCTTTCCAGTCAGCCAGCAGGCGCGGGTCGATCGTCATCGCCACAGTGCCCGACGCGCCCGGCGCAAGTTCAACCCGCCCGAATCCGACAAGGCGGCGCTTGGCCTCGCCCGCGCGGCTCACCAGATAAAGCTGCACCACTTCTGCACCGGCGCGCTGGCCGGTATTGCGCACGGCGACGCGGGCGGTCATGCCTTTCATCACCGGCCGCGCATGCGCGAATGTGGTGTAGCTCAGGCCGTAACCGAACGGAAACAGCGGCTTGGCGCCGCTACGGGCGAACCAGCGATAGCCCAGGTCGGACCCTTCGATGTTGTAATCCGCCGCAAGCTGGTCCTTGCCGTTCTTGGGGTTACCTCCGAAGTCCGGCTCCACCCAATCGCTGCCGTCAAGGCGCGGACGGGGCAGCTGGCTTTCGTCAGCGGGAAAGGACACCGGCAGGCGGCCGGACGGATTGGTTTGCCCGAACAGGACAGAGGCGATGGCCTCGCCGCCGCGCGCGCCCGGATACCAGGCCTCGACCACGGCCTTCACTTTGCCCAGCCACGGCATCTTCACCGGACCGCCGGTCTCCAGCACGACGATGGTGTTGGGATTGGCCGCTGCCACCGCCTCGATCAGCGCATCCTGACCGCGCGGGAGCGAGAGGTCGGGCACGTCGAGCCCCTCGGTCATCCATTGCGTCGCGAACACCACGGCCACTTCCGAACGCGCCGCCAGTTCGGCCGCATCCTTGATGTACTGCCCTTGGCGATACAGCACCGTCGCCTGGGGGGCCTGCGCCTTCATCGCCCCCATCGGGCTGGAGCGGTGGTAGGCCTCCGAAATGAAGGTGGCCCATATGCCCGAGCCTGCGACCGGCAGTTTGACTGCCGGCCCGCCTTTGCCCATGACTTGGCTTGAGCCTGCACCAGACAGTACGCCACCGTCCGCGTAGCCGCCGATCACGGCGATGGACTTGACCGCCGTGTTCAGCGGCAGCACGCCGCCGTCGTTCTTGAGCAGCACGATGCCTTGTTTCGCCGTATCCTCGGCAATGGCGGCATGGGCATCCCAGTCGATCGGAGCGCCAGGTTGCGTGGGGTTCTTGTCCACGCCGGCGGCATAGATGGCGGTCAGCACGCGTGTGTTCATATCGTCAAGGCGTGTGCGCCAGACCGCATCGCCAGCCGCCTTCTCGGCCAGCTTGGACCCGAAGAATACCCCGGGATCCAGTTGCTCGCCGGACTGGTGGTCCAGCCCGCTGATGGCAGCGTCGATCGAGGGGACTGCCCCCCAGTCCGACATCACGAAGCCTTTGTAGCCCCATTGCTGCTTCAGCACGGTGTTGAGCAACCAGTCGCTGGCGCACGCCTGCTGGCCTTCGATCCGGTTGTACGCGCACATGACCGAGCCGGGTTGGCCCTGCTCGATCCCCAGCTGAAACGCCAGCAGGTCGCTTTCATGGGCGGCGGCGCGGCTGATTTGCACATTCACGTATTTACGGGCGGTTTCCTGCCCGTTGAGTGCGAAGTGCTTGATCGTGGAGATAATGTGGTTGGACTGCACGCCCCGGATCGCCGCACCGGCAAGCACGCCGGACAGCAGCGGGTCTTCGGAAAAGTATTCGAACGTACGTCCGTTGCGCGGATCGCGGGCCAGGTTAACCCCGCCCGCCAGCAGAACGTTAAAGCCCTTGGCCCGCGCCTCCGCCCCGATCATGGCGCCGCCACGCTGCACCAGCGCCGGGTTCCAGCTGGCCGCCTGCGCTACGGCGGAGGGCAGGGCGGTGGACCAGTCTCCCCGCGCGCCGCCAACCCAGCTGACCCCGAGGCTTGCGTCCGTTTCGCGCAGGGCAGGAATGCCCAGGCGCGGGATGCCGGCAACGTAGCCGGCGCCGATGATCGCGTCCTTGGGAATATCCACCTTCGGTCCGCCACCCGGCAAGGGCATTATACCGTGAGTGATGACGACCTTTTCTTCCGCCTGCATCTGCCCCACCGTAGCCTTGGCGCGCGCTTGCGCGGCGGCGAGATCTATCGGCGCCGCATCGGGCGCGGCGAAGCCGGGCGTAGCTATGGCGAGCGACAAGGCGGTGCAGGCAAGCAGACGGGCGATCACGATATCATTTCTCCGGTGCGGTTCGGGTTCGTGAAGCATGGGGGCCTGCCGTGCCGACACCACACGGCAGGCTTCGCCATCCGCCTGTCGGACAGATCGGCAAGCCTGCACAGTCATTGGGCGCGCGCTGCAACATTATGGCGATGGACGGCGGACTTCGACCGCGCCATGCTGCAGCGCAGCACAACATGCAGGTATAGAAATGGCCACGATCGTCGACACCCCGGATCTCCGCAGCCAAGCTGTGCATCAGCATGAGCGCGTCGGCACGTCGGTGCTGCTGCGCTATGGCACCGGGCAGCTGGGCGCGCAGATCTTTCGCGATACGCCAGCAGTCCTGCTCCCGCTGTTTCTCACGACGATGCTGGGGGTGGAGGCTTGGGCGGCCGGCCTGGTGGTGTTGATCCCCAAGCTATGGCTGATCGTGTGCGATCCGCTGGTCGGCGCATGGTCCGATCGGCTGCGGGGACGATATGGCCGCACGCCGTTCCTGGTGGGCGGGGCCATCCTTACCAGCCTTGGCTTCGTGGCCCTGTTCACGCTGACCCATAGCGGCAGCCCGCTGTGGTCAGCTGGCATCACCTGCTTGCTGTTCTTCCTGGCTTCCACGGCATTTTCGATGTTTTCGGTGCCGTATCTGGCGATCGCTGCGGCGCTCTCGCACGATGCGCATGAGCGGACACGGATCATGGTGTTCCGCATGATCTTTTCCACGTTGGGCGTTCTGGTCGGCGTGGGTGTCGCGCAGCCTTTGATCTACGCTCTGGGCGGCGGTGCGCATGGGTGGACGGTGATGGCGCTGGTGCTGGGCGCGATCTGCCTTGGCACGATGCTGGTCACTGCGCTTGGCCTGATGCGCACGCCGATGATCCGCGACGAAGCGCTGCCGGGCAGCCTGCTGGCGCAGCTTGGCGCCATTCGCGGCAACCGCCCGTTTCTGGTCCTGCTGGCTACCTGCCTGATCCAGAACATCGGGCAGGCATCCGGTTACACGGTGATCGGCTTCATCTATCTCTATGCCATTCAGGCCATCTGGATTGTGCCGTTCTTCATCCTGGTAATGGCGGTTGCCGGGATTGCCGCCCAGCCGATGTGGCTGGCGCTGTCGCGGCGCTGGGGCAAGGAGCGGACATATGTCGTCGCGTCCGCCTTGTGGGCCGCCGTCACCGCGACCTGGTTCTTCATCCACCCGGCAACGGATGTGCTGCTGACCATCCCGGGCGTCGGCGCGCTCGGCACGCAGCACGTGCTGGTGCTGGTGCGCGGCGCCATCATCGGGATCGTCAATTCGGCATTCGTCATGCTTTCCCTCTCGATGCTGACCGACACGATCGACTATGAGCGGCGGCGCAAGGGGATCGCCAACGAAGGCGTATTCGCAGGGCTGTTCTCGGCCTTGGAAAAGCTGTCGTTCGCGCTTGGCCCCGTGGTGGCCGGCCTGGTGATGAGCGCGTTCGGTTTCGTGTCGTCCACAGGTGGGGCGGCGGCGCAAAGCCCCCATGCGATTGCCGGCATCGTCTTGCTTTACAGTCTGATCCCTGCGGCTACGCAGCTGATCAGCCTGCTCGTATTTTCGCAGTACCGGCTGCCTGCCCGCCATTAACATGGTATGCACCTAGCACCCGCTAACGGGTGCGCCAAGGGACTGAAAAAGGTAGATATAGATACATGAATACACGCGCACTTCTTCCCGTCCTGACCGGTCTTGCCATCGTGGGCATGTCCGCGGCCTCCTCCACCGCCTTCGCGGCGCCGGACGCGGCTGCGGGCAAGAAAATCTACATACGCTGCATGGCCTGCCATACGATCCAGCCCGGCGGGCCGAACAAGGTGGGCCCCAACCTGTCCGGCGTCGTGGGTCGCAAGGCGGCGCAGGTGAAGGGCTTTCGCTATTCTGCCGCCATGCAGAAGGCCAACGTGACCTGGAATGAGGCGACGCTTGACAAGTGGCTGATGCGCCCTGCCAGCGTGGTCCCCGGCACGTCGATGGCCTTTGCGGGACTGTCCAAGCCCGAAGATCGCGCGGCGGTCATCGCTTACCTGAAAAAGCCGGCGCCCTGATCATGACGGGGGGGAACGGTTTAGGACGACGCGAGGTCCTGCTTGGCGGCGCGGCATTTGCCGTGGCGATGACGGGTGGCCGGGCGCTGGCCGCGGCTATACCTGGCCGCGTGATGCTGCAAACGCCGGAAGGGCGCGCCATTTCGGTGACCGAGTGGCGTCCCGCTGGCAGGCCGCGCGGCATCATCCTGTTCTCGCACGGCGCGGGATCGTCCCCATCCTTTTACGGTCGCATCGTCGATCCCTGGGTTGCGGCGGGCTGGCATGTGCTGGCGCCACTACACGTGGACTCGCGCGAGCATCCCGACCTTGCGAAGTTTCCTGGCCTGCTGAGCTGGAAAGCCCGGGTCGAGGATATGCGTGCGCTTATCGCGCATATTGGCGATGCGCCGTTCGTTGCCGCCGGACATTCGTATGGCGGTCTTACCGCGACGATGCTGAGCGGTGCACAGCCCGTGGTGCCCGAAGGCCTGTCATTGCCGCTTGTGCCCAGGCTGGCAAAAGCAGTGATCGCGTTTTCCCCGCCACCCATCATTCCCGCGCTGGTGACCCAGCAGGGCTACGCACAGATCGCCGTGCCCGCGCTGATCCAGACCGGCACGCGCGATCTGGTGGCCGGCCTTACCACGCAAGGCCCGGACGGATGGAACGTGCACCTCGCCGCGTTCGAGGCGCCTGCACCGGGCGGGAATCGCTACGGACTGGTGCTGGAAGGCGCCGATCACTACTTCGGCGGCGCGATTTGCGATTCCACGAAGCCGGGGCCGATGCAGCTTGCCCCGCTGGAACTTGCCAACGCAAGGGTGGCGCTTTTCCTGGAAGGCTACGGCGCCAGCAATGTACGCGCCCGACGGCGGCTTGATTCTCTAGTAACCCAGGCGCTGCCCGCTCGATTGATGAAACGCTAGCGGGCTGTCCCGTTCAGAACCCCAGCGCGCCGGGGTTCATCAATCCCTGGGGGTCCAGTTCTGACTTGATGGCGCGCAGCAATGACGCGGCCGGTGGGGCAAGGCGCTGCTGATACGTATAGGCGCGGCCAAGCTGGAAATGCCCCGCGCCGAAGTCCTGCATCAGCGCGATGATGGCGATCTTCAGATCTTCGACGTAAGCCCGCGATGCCGCGTTCGGTGCAAAATCGGGCTTTGAAGACAGGTAATCCTCGCCCAGCGTCGTGCGGTGATAATCGGTCCGGTCATCGGGCCAGTACAGCGCGACTTCATAAAGGAAGCCCGAAGGCCCGACGGGCGAGAACATGGTGCCAAGCCACACGCCGAGCGCGTCCATCTCCGGCTTGCGCTTGGCGATCAGGTCCTTGAACGCGGCGTCGAACGCCACCGCCTGATCGTGCGCGAACACGCCGTGTACCGGCACCCAGCGTTCGCCATTGGGTCCGAGTACGTTGAACAGCGGCGCGAACGGGATCGATTGCACGAACGTGGGGATAGAGTTCGCGATCTCGCGGCCAAGACCATCCAGCAGGCGGCGCAGCAGTTTAGCCTTGATCGCCGCTTCCTGCGCATCGAAACCCTCGATGATGAAGTGGCACATGTAGGCGCCGGCGCGCATCGCGTCTTCGCCGGCGATCGCCATGCGCATCAATTGCGCGATGCCCTTGGCCTTGTTGGGCGCCCGCCTGAGCACTTGCAGCGCGATCTTCGCACGTGCGCCGATGCCTTCCTGCCGCCCGATCTGCCCTTGAGACAACGCCAGGTCCAGCCCGAAATGGCTATCGTCAAGCCGCGCCATGGCAGCTTTTCGCGACGCGGCATGATAGGCGGCGAAGCTGTCGAACGCGAAGCTCAGACATACGAAGTGCGGCAACACCGGCAGCAGCGGCAAGCGGATGCGCGCCTTGATCCCGAACACGCCGCAATCGCCGGTGAACAGCCCAGTCAGGTCCGGCCCGTAAAAGCGCATGGCCGTGCTGGCGCTGGTCGAGAGCAGTTCGCCGCTGGCTAACACCACGTCCATGGACAGCACCGACTGGGCCGAGATGCCGTGCATGGTGCTGCCGTGGCTCAGCGTGTTCTGGCTCATCGATCCCCCCACCGTCGCAGCAATCCCCGAGAACGGCCCCCAGAACGGCGTGCGCAGCCCCTTGGCATCGAGCGCAGTCTTCAGATTTGCCCAGGTAACCCCGGTTCCGACGGTGACGATTGCGGCCTGCTCGTCAATCTCGATTGCATCGAGCGCGCCGGTGTCGAACACCACGTGCCCGCCGTCGGGTAGGATATAGCCATCAGTGTAGGACGCACCGCCGCCGCGCGGCACCATCGCCACGCCGAACTTCGCGCAGGTCCGCACCGCCTGTTGCAGCGCAGCCACGTCCGTGGGACGCACCACCGCCAGCGGTAATCCGCCGCCGCGATATACATCGTTGGCGAAGAAGGAGAGCGCGCTGCCCTCATGAATGACGCTGTCGGTTCCCAGCGCCGATACCAGCGCCCCGATCACGTCATTATCCAAGACAGCGCTGCGCATTGAAAATCAATTCCCCTGTTGTGGGCGATCGCCACCTTCGGCCGGATTTGGCCGTCACATGATTGCTTCCAGGCATTTGTACACCGCGCGGGCGAGCCCGGAATTGACCAGCCGGGCTAAGGGCGATCAGGGCTGCGCGATATCGTGTATCGCCGCGTCGTAGCTGGCCTGGGTATGAGCCTGCCCAGCTTCGTCCGCATCCTTGAGCTGGTGATAGAACAGCCGCTGCAGGAAATCCTGGCGCCGTACTTCGCGTTCTTCCAGCGCCGTCTGGTCAAGGGCCAAGTTTTCAATGCCGCCGGCAAGGTCGAGCCCCTGTGCGGCAGCCACGCGTTCCGCGCTGTCCAGCCGGTCGCGCACAACGCACAATTCGTTGGCCAGGACCATGATCATCGACATCGCGGCGTCCAGCCCCGGCGTATCATAGAACTGGGGACGCTTGCCACGCGCATGGCGCACCATATGGGGGCGCTCGATGGTGGGTGTATCGTTCATGTAAAGGCTTGTCCTGTGTTACGCAGCCATGGCCGTTTTTGCGGGCTTGCGCGCGATCAGCACTTCCCAGCCGCCGCCCGGCGCAAATTCGCCGGCGGTGAATTCGCGCTCGGCGACATGCTCGGACGCTTCCTGGCTATAGCCGTCGGCAGCAGCGGCAAACTCCATCACCGCCATCGGCGCGGTGTCGAAGCGCACGTCCGCACGGGCAAATCCGGCCCGCTCAGCCAGAGCAACCTGATCCAGATCGCGCATCGCGCCCCAGAACGGTTCGTTGTTGTACCAGGTCTCGTTATCGAGAATGAACTGGGTGAACGGGTCCATCAGATCGAAGGGCGGCAAGTCCGCGTGGATCATCAGGCCGCCGGGCGCGAGCACGCGGTAGGCTTCCTCGAAAATCCTGGGCATCGCCTTGCCGCTGGTTTCGTGCAGCAGGATGTGGCTGACCACCAGATCGAAGTGCCCATCCGGGAAGGTAGTGTTTTCCGCGTTCATCTGCGCGAAGTTCACATCCTGCCCCATCGCGGCGGCGCGGGCATGGGCATAGCGCACGACGGGCGCGCCAACATCGATGCCCCATACTTCGGCGTCCGGGAACAGTTCCTTGTACGGCAGCGTGGAGTGGCCCACCGTACAGCCCATGTCGAGGATGCGGCGCGGTTTGAAATCGGGCATGTTGCGCTTGACGTAGTTGACGACCGAACGGCCCATGTCGTCATTGTCCGGCCCGGTGTAACCCATCGCATACAGATAGACGCCCCGGTCATACAGGGCGCCGACCGCGATATCGTCGGCGCAGACCTGGGTGCAGTAGCCACCCGGCATGCAATGGATGTCCAGCGCGGTGACATAGCGGGGCGGCTCGAAGCCTTCCGGTATCTCAAGTGCGGCCGATGCCGAAGCGGACAGGGCCTTGGCGCTTTCCAGAAGTTCGGGAAGCTGACGGTCTACAGAGCCGATTACCGATTCCCACAGCAGTTCCTGCGCGATGCGGTTTGCGGCGGCGTAGTGCTGGAAATACGGATCGGGCACCATGGCGGCGCGAATGTCGCGCCGGTCCACCGGCGGGCGACCGTGCTGCTTTTCAAAGCTGCGCGCGGCACGGCCCTGATACACCGGTGTAAGTCCCGGCAGCAAAGTAGACTGAATGAAGCCTTTGAAGCTTTTGGCAAATTCCTGCCGCGCGGCCTCGTCAGCGGTCGCCTTGGGCAGCGCGGCATGAGGTGCTTGCTGGAAGGTGTTAAGCATGGACGACTCCGCTGATCCCTGGAACTGCATCTTGCAGTGTCGCGCCTGGGACGGCAGCATCTGCTGACGGTTATCCGATTGGCGATCATACGATGCTAGTGCGTTACCTTCGCGCACGAAAACGCAAAAAACCGATCAACCGTGTGGACCTGTTCACCGGCCCGAACTGAGGGATCATCGAATGGACGACATGAAGTTCTCGCGCCGGCAGGGGCTTGGCCTTGCGGGGCTCGCGGCCGGCCTTGCTGCCGCGCCATCGCTCGCCCAGGCGGCCGCTGCAAAGCCGAGCAAGGCGACGCCCGCATTCAAGACCAAAATCGATTTCAAGGATCCTGAATGGACGCGCGACACCTACGTGCGGCTTGACGCCGACATCGATCCCACCAAGGAAAAATGTGGCTGGATCAAGGGCAAGGCCTACGGCGTGAGGCCCAACGAGCCTGTCCGTCAGCTGTTCGACGTGGAAGGCTTCAGCTTCGTGCGCACCAAGCGCCTGGAAGATGGATCGTACCGCCGCATGCTGCGCGAAATCGTGTTCTACCGCGATCTCAAGACCGGCGAGATCATGAAGACCTGGGCCAATCCCTACACCGGGGAAACGGTGAAGGTCGTGCCGATCGCCAACGATCCGTTCAATTTCACGATCAGCCAGTGGGCGCCCGAGCCGCCGTCGTATGGCGGGCTCAACAAGGACAAGCCGCCGCGCACGCCCTTCCTGCAGGACTGGCAGTTCGGCCCCAACGGCACGATGTTGCTGCGTTCGGACATTGACATGCAGTATCCCAACGCCCTTGATCCGGCCAAGTGGGTGCGCGAGTCCTCAGGCCCGATGAACCGGGTGTCGGAGCATTTCATCTATACCGTGAAGCGGGCCGATGTAGAAAACCCCAATCTGACGCATATTCCGCACATCGGCGCGTGGAGCCGCATCACGCCCTGGCTGCCCTGGATGCTGATGGGGCAGGCGGAAGGCCACGTGGATTATTTCACCCATTTCCAGACCGTGGAAAACGGCGTGGCAGGCTTGCCTGCGGATCTTGTCGCGGCGGCACGGGCGATGGATGAAAAGTGGCTGACCGCACCGACCGAAGATTACGGTCCTTCGCTGTCGAGCCTGGAAAATTACGCGCGCGAGCAAACGCCGGCACCGGTTCCGGCAGGCTGGAGCCCGCCTAAGCCGCCAGCAGCGCCCAAGGCCCTGGTGCGCAAACCGGGCTGATCGCGCCGGATGTAGGATCATGGCGGGGTGGTCGTAAGGCTGCCCCGTCTTTTTTATGGGCTATGCCCGGAGGTTGGCCGCGGGGGCCGGATCGGCTGCGCGTCGTGTAGAGAAACACAGACACCATCCGGTAGTATCGCCGAAGCCCAGGGAGGGTCGCTGGCAGCGGCCCTCCCTGTGGACATCAGGTTCAGCCGTTCAGCTTGTCCTTGACGGCCTTGGCCGGCGTGAACGACAGCTTCTTGGACGCCTTGATGGTCATCGCCTCGCCGGTGGCGGGGTTGCGACCTTCGCGCTCGGGGCTGTCCTTGACCTTGAACTTGCCAAAGCCGCTCAGCGAGATTTCTTCGCCCTTGGCGGCGGCATCGCCGATGGTGGTGAACACGGCATCGACGATCTTGCGGGCGTCAGCCTTGGTTACACCAGCGCTTTCGGCAATCGCATCGGCGAGTTCGTTGTTGTTCATGTCCATTCTTCCTGTCGATTAGGGTTTTGGGACACTGTCCTTAGCGGGATCAAAGCCGCCCGTCATCGCCCAGAATGCACCGCAATGCGCATTTGCGCCCCATTCCGGCGTGTTTATCCCCCGCTTGGCACACCATTACCGCTTGTGGCGGGGGCAGGGACGTCCGATTCCACCAGTCCGCCACCCAGCGAGCGGTACAGTTCGACCAGGTTGCTCGCCTGGGTCTGGCGTGTGGTGATCAGCAGTTGCTCAGCCGAATACGCGGTCCGCTGCGAGTCCAGCGTCGTCAGAAACGAGTCCACCCCTGCCCGAAAACGGGCATCCGACAAGCGCGCGGCAATCTGTGCAGCGTTGGCTCGGGCTTTCTGGGCACGTAGCTGATCGTCTATCCGACCGCGCTGGGCCAGCGCATCCGCCACTTCGCGAAAGGCGGTTTGGATGGCTTTTTCATACGTCGCCACCGCGACCTGCTGCGATGCCTTGGCATAAGCCAGGTTGCCGGCGTTGCGACCATAATCGAACAGCGTCAGCGACGCGCTGGGCGACGCGTTATACGTATAGCTGCCGCTTTTGAACAAACCGGTCAGCGCGCTCGCGACCGTGCCCAGGGTGCCGGTGAGCGAGATGCTGGGAAAGAACGCGGCGCGGGCCGCGCCGATGTTGGCATTCTCGGCGATCAGCTTGTGTTCGGCTTCGACAACATCGGGGCGACGCAGCAATACCTCTGACGAGATCTGACCGGGCAAGGCATCGCGCGTTGCGGGCTCTGTGCCCAGCCCTGCCGGCAACTGGTCTGCCGGCACGGTGGTGCCCACCAGCAGGTTAAGCGCGTTCTGGTCCTGCGCCAGACTTGTCTCAAGCGTGGCGATATCGTTGATCGCACCCTGATAGCTGGATTCTGCCTGCCGGACTTCCAGCTCCGATCCCGTGCCGATGCGGAACTGCGCCTGGGTAAGACGTAGCGTTTCCTCGAAGGCTTTCGCCGTCTTGCGCGATATGGTCAGCTGCTCGGCGTCGGCGGCCATCGTGAGCCAGGCGGTGGCGATTTCCGCGATCAGGGTGATGCGGGTGGAGCGCTGCGCTTCTCCGGTGGCGAAGAACTGCTCCTGCGCGGCGCGGGTGAGATTGCGCACCCGCCCGAACAGATCGAGCTCGAACGACGACAGGCCAACGGTGGCCTGATACGCTTCGATGTCCGAGCCGCCGCCAGTGCCCTGGATGTTGTTGGTGTAAGTTGCCGTGCCGCCCGCCGTGATCGAAGGCAGCTGGTCGGCCCGTTGCACCCGGTACTGTGCGCGGGCTTGCAAGACGTTGCCGGCCGCGATCCGCAGATCCCGGTTGTTGGCAAGGCCGGTTTCGATCACCTGGCGCAAGCGCGGATCGAGAAAGAACTGGCGCCAGCCGACCCGCGAAATATCCGTCCCGTCGGTGGCGGCTGACGGATATGCGCCGCCTTGCGGCAGGGCTGCCGGGACGGCGCCGGTTGGCCGCACATACTTGGGCGCGAGATTACACCCGGAGAGCAGCGCAGTTCCGGCCAGAATGGAGCCGAGGATTGAGGGGCGATGCAAAAGGGTCATGATCACACTTCCTGCGGCGACGAGCCGCTATTGCTTTGTGCGTCGGCGGCTTGGCCTTGTTTTTTCCGGGTGTCGGTCTGGCCGTGCTTGAACAGCCGGCTGATGACCACGAAGAACATCGGAACGAAGAACAATCCGAACACGGTAGCGGACACGACACCGCCTACCACCGCGCGGCCAATCGCGTTCTGCCCGCCAGCCCCCGCGCCGCTGGACAAGGCAAGTGGCATGACGCCGAAGCCGAACGCCAGCGAGGTCATCAGGATCGGTCGGATACGCAGTTTGGCGGCTTCTATCGCCGCATCGAAGGCGTTCATTCCGGAAAGCACCCGTTCCTCCGCGAACTCGACGATCAGGATCGCGTTCTTGGCGGCAAGGCCAATCGTGGTGATCAAGCCGACCTGAAGATAGATGTCGTTATTCAGGCCTGTCAGCCAGGCCGCGAGAACGGCCCCGACCACGCCCAGGGGCACGACCAGGATAACCGCGATAGGCACGGACCAGCTTTCGTACAGCGCGGCCAGGCACAAGAACACGATCGCCAGCGACAACGCGTAAAGCGATGTCGATTGTCCGCTGGACAAGCGTTCCTCGTAAGACAGGCCCGTCCATTCAATGCCGGTTCCCGGGCCGACCTTTTCGTGCAGTTCTTCCATCGCTTTCATGGCCTCGCCGGTGCTTTGGCCTTCGGCCGGGGCGCCTTGGAGTTCCATTGCCGGCTGACCGTTGTAACGGCTGAGGATGACCGGGGCCTTTTTCCAGTCCATCGTTGAGAAGGCGCTGAACGGCGCCATCTCGCCACTCGTTCCACGCACGTACAGGTTTTGCAGATCTTCGGGCTTCGAGCGATAGGCCTCGTCTGCCTGGATGTAGACACGCTTGGTCCTGCCGCGGTCCAGAAAGTCGTTCACATAGGCGCCGCCCCACGCCGTCGATATCTCGGTGTTGATGGCGCTCAGGTCCAGGCCCAAGGCACCGGCCTTGTCCTGGTCGATCTTGACGTCCAGCTGCGCGGTATCGTCGAGGCTGACGGGGCGTACCTGCGCAAGGCGCTTATCGCCAGCGGCCATGCCCAGCATCTGGTTGCGCGCGGCAAGCAGCTTGTCATGTCCGGCGCCGGTTTTGTCCACCAGCCAAAGGTCAAATCCGGTCGCATTGCCCAATTCGGACACGGCAGGCGGAATGACCGCGAAGATCGAGGCGTCGCGGTACTTTGAAAATGCCCCCATTGCGCGTTGCGCGATCGCTGGTGCGCGGTTTTCGCTGCCGCTTCTGTCAGCCCAGTCCCTCAGCTTGACGAAAGCGATACCGGCGTTTTGGCCTTGGCCGGAAAACGAGAACCCGGAAATTGTGAATATGCCGTCGACGTTCGCCTTCTCGTCCACCATAAAGTGATTTCTCACGACCGCCAGCGCCTTGTCGGTTCGCGGCGTTGTCGAGCCTGCCGGTCCCTGCACAATCGTGAACATTACGCCTTGGTCTTCTTCGGGCAGAAAGCCTCCCGGCAGACGCGTGAAGAGAAAAGCCATTACCGCGAAAATCAGCAGGTAGACCAGGCCCGAGCGTTTCCAGCCGGTTGCTGTCTTGCGCACGCCGCCTTCGTACTTTTCAGTGCCGCGCTCGAACTTGTCATTGAACCAGGCAAAAAAACGGCCAAACAGGCCGCGTCCCGGCGTGTGGTTCGGATCTGCTGGCTTAAGTATCGTGGCGCACAATGCGGGCGTAAGGATCAATGCCACCATGACCGACAGCGCCATCGACGATACGATCGTGATGGAGAACTGGCGATAGATGACGCCGGTGGAACCGCCGAAGAATGCCATTGGCAAGAACACCGCCGAAAGCACCAGACCCACGCCGATCAGCGCACCGCTGATCTCGTCCATGGATTTGCGCGCGGCTTCCTTTGGCGAAAGGTGCTCTGTTTGGATCAGGCGTTCGACGTTTTCAACGACCACGATCGCGTCGTCGACAAGCAGGCCAATGGCAAGCACCATGCCAAACAATGTCAGGGTGTTGATGGAATATCCCAGTATGGACATGATGCCGAACGTGCCGAGAAGCACCACCGGCACCGCGATCGTGGGGATCAAGGTGGCGCGCCAGTTCTGAAGGAACAGGAACATCACCAGGAACACCAGCACCACCGCTTCGATCAGGGTGTGGATCACCTGTTCGATCGACAGTCGTACAAACGGGGTGGAATCGTAGGGGAACGCCACCTTGACATCGGACGGGAAGCCCTTGGATATCTCGGTGACTTTGGCCTTGACCGCGTCCACCGTGGCCAACGCGTTCGCGCCGGACGCCAGCTTCACGGCAAACCCGGATGCGGCCTTCCCGTTGAAATTGGTCTCGAATCCGTAGTTCTCCGCGCCCAGCTCCACGCGCGCCACATCCCGCAGGCGCACGACCGCCCCGCCTTGCGTGGTGCGAAGGCGTATGTTGCCGAACTCTTCGGGGGTTTGCAGCCGCGATTGCACGGACACGGTGGCGTTCAGCATCTGCTCGTCAGATGCCGGACGCTGGCCGATCTGGCCTGCGGATACCTGCGCGTTCTGGGCTTGTACTGCGGTTGTGATATCCGCGATCGTCAGGTTATAGCTGCGCAGCTTCAACGGATCGACCCAGATGCGCATGGCGTACTGGGTGCCGAATATCGTCACTTCGCCCACGCCGTTGATCCGGCTGACCGGGTCTTGAACCTGGCTGACAATATAGTCCGCAAGGTCCGTAGCATTATGGCTACCGTTTTCGGAATACAAAGCCGTGACCAGCAGGAAGCTGGCGGCGGACTTCTGCACCAGAACGCCTTGGCGCTGCACTTCCTGCGGCAGTGTCGACGAGGCGGCCTGCAGCTTGTTCTGTACCTGCACCTGCGCGATGTCAGGATCAGTGCCTTGTTCGAAGGTCAGCGTGATCGTCGCAGTGCCGGCGGACGACGAGGATGATGAGAAGTAGCGCAGATGGTCGATGCCCTTAAGCTGCTGCTCGATGATCTGCGTTGTCGTGCGCTCCAGCGTTTCGGCATCGGCGCCTGGGTAGGTGGCGCTGATCGTCACCGTAGGCGGCGCGATTTCGGGAAACTGGGCGATGGGCAGGCTGCGGATCGCCAGGATGCCGCCCAGCATCATGACGATGGCAAGAACCCATGCAAAGATGGGCCGGTCGATGAAATAGCGTGACATGGCGGGTTACTGTCCCTTGCCAGCGGCGGCTTGAGAGCGCGGCCCCTGGCCCTGCTTGCCACCCTGGGGCTGAGGCGCGACGGGCTTCACCGGCGTCCCGGGCTGCAGCATCTGTGCGCCATCGACGACGACCTTGTCGCCTGGGGCAAGGCCGCTGGTGACCAGCCAGTTGGTACCCACCGTGCGCGGGGCCGTGATCTGGCGCGGCTCCAGCTTGTTCTGGGCTCCCACGACCATGACCGTCGGATTGCCCTTTTCATCGCGAGAGACCGCGACTTGCGGCACGAGCAGGGCATTGGTGCGGGTGCCCTCAACCATTTCGGCGCGAACATACATGCCGGGCAGCAGCAGGCCGCGCGGATTGGGGAACTGGGCGCGCACCACCTGGCTGCCGGTGGACGCATCCACGGTAACATCGGTGAACTTGAGCACGCCTTCCTGGTCATAGGTGCTGCCGTCTTCCAGCTTCAGCCGGACGCGCGCGCCCTTGCCTGCCGCATCCAGCTGTCCGGACAGGATCTGCTGGCGCAGCTTCAGCACATCGGCACTGGATTGCTGAATATCGACGAAGATCGGATCCAGCCGCTGGATCGTGGTCAGCGCGTCGGTTTGAGACGCGGAGACGAGCGCGCCGGTGGTGTAGGTGGACCTTCCGATACGGCCGGAGATCGGGGCACGAATCGTGGTGCGCGCAAGATCGATCTGCGCGGTGCGAAGATTGGCAAGCTGCGCGGCGACATCAGCGTGCGCCTGCTGCGCGGTGGTGACCGCGTTTTCGGCATCCTGCCGGGAGATCGCGTTGATCTTGGCCAGTTCCTTGTATCGCCGCGCCAGGGCATCATTCGATGCGATCGCGGCGCGGGCTTTTGCGAGCGCCGCGCGTGCGTTGGCGACCTGCGCCTGGTATGGCGCTGGATCGATGAGATAAAGTGGCTGGCCTGCGCGTACCTGATCGCCCTCCGTGAACAGTCGTTTCAGGATCAAGCCGTTCACCTGCGGACGCACGTCCGAGGTTTCATAGGCACTTGTCCTGCCCGGCAGTTCGGTGCTGAGCGTGACCGCCTGCTGCTTTACGGTGACAACGCCAACCTCTGGCGGCCCGGCGGGGGGCTGCTGGGGCGCTCCGCCTCCGCAGGCGGTCAAAAGCAGCACAAAGGCCGGAGCGATCTTTTTCATGGATTTATCCATCGACAGAGTTAAAGCGTGAGTGATCGTTCACTCATGATTCGAGCGGTAGGTATTGCGTTGCAACATATAATGCAAGAGGGCGATTGCGATGACGGAAAAGACTAGCACGAAACGGTCCCGCGGGTCGCGCTCCGAAGCGCGCAGGCGGCACTTGTTGGACCAGGCGCGCCAGTTGTTCGTCGAGCGCGGATTTCACCAGACCGGGATGGCGCAGATCGCTGCGGCATCGGGCATTGCGGTAGGTCAGATCTATCGCGACTTTGCCAACAAGGAAGCCATCGTTGCCGCCATCTGCGAGGCCGATGTGGCCGCCTGGCTGGAGGAAGAAAGCCTTGCTGTGGCGGTGGAGAGGCGCGACGGCGATGCGATCTATATGTGGATCGAGCAGGTCGCCATGCGTGTGCCAAGCCTTGAGGATCGGCGCTTGATGTGTGAAATGGTCGCCGAAGTGGGGCGCAACGCGCGGATTTCGGAGATCCATCGCAATGCCGAGCGGCGGCTGCATCAATGTCTTTCGGCGGCGATCGCCTCTCTGGCGCCCGATGTGCCGCAAGCCCAGCGTGATATCGTGGCCGAATTCATCATTACGCTGTCGTGGGGCATCGTAACGCGCGTCGAGCTGTCGACGAACGTGGATCCGGCGTCGTTCCGTGCCTATGTCACGAACCTGATAACGCGCGAGCTTCGCGCCATCGGGGGCGACGTACGTGGACCTGACCAAGTGTAAAGCGGGGTCTGGACAATCTCATGCCGTTGTATCATTCTGTCTTAAACAACGTCGAAAACGGCAACTTTGAGAGGCTGATGCGATGATGGACAACAGTGAAGTCGATTCGGGCGATAAGGCCATGATCATCCTGCAAAGCTTGATCTGCTATCTGCGGGAAAAAAATGTCCTGTCGCGTTCTGACATAGAAGAACTCAAGGATCGCGTTGAAGCCCGTATCGCCGCCACGGAAACGCATCTTCCTTGCGCCACGGCCATCGCGGCTGCAGCGGCCACGGAAATGCGTGAACTGGATGACTATTGCGGCAAGCGTTATGGTGGCAAGCATCGTCGCCGCGTAAACTAAGCCGACCCTTCCCGTCAGCCGCCGCCGCGACAACGCGTGCGGCTTCTGGGGGGCTTTTTCTATGCATTCGCACGGTGCCATGCATATGCGCGATCGCCGGGCTCAAGTCGGCCGATTCGGCATAAAAACGCGCCGGCGCTTTGTGCCATCGTCCGCAAAACTGAAATTCATACGAAAACACTACGCGGTCCATCGCTTCGCCGTCTCGAATTCCAACGGCGGACCGGCCTAATGGGTGCACTGCAGCTGACCTGCGCCGCATAGCGCGGCGGGGGCTGCGGGAGCACCGATATGCAGGACCTTCTCTGGGTCGGCCTTATCCTGATCTTGCTGGTGGCAAGCCTTGGCTATGTAGCCATGTGCAACCGGGCGTGAGGGGCGGGCAATCATGACCATCGATATGTGGCTGGCGGCCATCACCGCCTTGGGCCTTCTCGTCTACCTCGTGGCCGTGCTTGCACGCCCCGAACGTTTCTGACGGAGGCGTCCCATGACATTTGAGGGATGGCTGCTGATCGCGGCCTTCGTCGGTATCCTGCTCGCGCTCACCAAGCCGATAGGCCTTTGGCTTTTCGCTCTTTACGAAGGGCGGCGCACCGTGCTGCATCCGGTGATCGGTCCGGTCGAACGCGGGTTTTACCGGCTGGCCGGCATCAATGCCGAAGAAGATCAGTCCTGGCGCCGGTACGCGGTGCATATGTTGATCTTCAACGCCGCGCTGGCCCTGCTCACCTACGTGCTCTTACGGGCGCAGGCGGTGCTGCCGCTCAATCCCCAGGCGCTTGCCGCATTGCCTGAGCATCTTTCGTTCAACACTGCGGTCGCCTTCGTGACCAACACCAACTGGCAAAGCTATGCTGGCGAATCGACGATGTCGAACCTCAGCCAGATGCTCGCGCTGACCATTCACAACTTCCTGTCCGCCGCCACCGGCATCGCCCTGGCCTTTGCTCTGTTTCGCGGCTTTTCGCGGCGCAGCGCCACGGGCATCGGCAATTTCTGGGCGGATGTGACGCGCATTACACTCTATCTGCTGCTGCCGCTCAGCATCGTCTACGCGCTGTTCCTGATAGCCAGCGGCGTGCCACAGACGCTTGCCGGTTCGGTTGACGTCAATACGCTGGAAGGCGTGCGGCAAACGCTGGCGCTTGGTCCCGTGGCCTCGCAGGAAGCCATCAAGATGCTGGGCACCAACGGTGGCGGTTTCTTCAACGTCAATTCGGCGCACCCGTTCGAAAACCCGACCGGGCTGACTGACTTCGTGCAGATGCTGTCGATCTTCGCGATCGGCATGGGTTTGACCTATACCTTCGGCAAGGCGGTGAACAACACCCGCCAGGGCTGGGCGATCCTGGCTGCGATGATGATCCTGTTCCTGGCAGGCACCACCATCGCCTACTGGCAGGAAGCGGTCGGTAATCCGATCCTCCACAACCTCGGCGTCGCTGGCGGCAACATGGAGGGCAAGGAAGTGCGCTTTGGCATTGCCGCCTCGGCGCTGTTCTCGGTCGTCACCACGGCGGCAAGCTGCGGCGCGGTGAACGCCATGCATGACAGCTTCACGGCCCTTGGCGGCATGATTCCGCTGTTCAACATGCAGCTTGGCGAAGTCGTCGTCGGCGGCGTGGGCGCCGGGATCTACGGGTTCCTTCTGTTCGCGATCCTTGCGGTGTTCGTGGCTGGCCTGATGGTCGGGCGCACGCCGGAATATGTCGGCAAGAAGATCGAGAGCCGCGAGGTGAAGCTGGCGGTTCTGGCGATCGCGGTGCTGCCGCTGGTAATCCTGGGCTTCACCGCGCTGGCATCGGTGCTGCCCGCAGGCCTTGCCGGACCTTTGAACAAGGGGCCGCACGGGTTCTCCGAGATCCTCTACGCCTTCACCAGCGCGGTGGCCAACAACGGCTCGGCGTTCGCGGGGCTGACGGCCAGCACACCGTTTTACGATGGCCTGCTGGGTGTTGCGATGTGGATCGGGCGCTTCTTCATCATCATCCCGATGCTGGCGATCGCGGGCAGCCTGGCGGCGAAGAAATATACGCCGGAAACCGCCGGCAGTTTCCCCACCACCGGTCTGCTGTGGACGGGTCTGCTGGTGGGCATCGTGCTCATCGTGGGCGGCCTCACCTTCCTGCCCGGTCTTGCCCTTGGCCCCATCGCCGATCATCTTGCGATGATCCGCGGCCAGCTTTTCTAAGGATCACCGACATGGCCCGGTCCGCCTCCAAGTCCGTTTTCACCGCCGACCTGATCGTTCCTGCGATCGGCGACGCATTTCGCAAACTCAATCCCAAGGAGCTGATCCGCAACCCGGTGATGTTCACCACCGCCGTCGTTGCCACGCTGCTCACAGCGCTGCTGGTGGTGGGCCACGATGGCCTGACCATCGGCTTCAAGCTTCAGCTGGTCGTCTGGCTGTGGCTGACGGTGCTGTTCGGCACGTTCGCCGAGGCGCTGGCCGAAGGGCGCGGCAAGGCGCAGGCCGCCTCGCTGCGCGCCACCCAGGCCGAACTGACGGCCAAGCGTCTGAAGGGCGACGGCGATCGCTACGACGACGTTCCCGCCAGCGCGCTGCGCAAAGGCGACGTGGTGCTGGTGCAGACCGGCGATCTGATCCCGTCCGACGGTGAAGTGGTTGCCGGGGTCGCCTCCGTCAACGAGGCGGCGATCACCGGCGAGAGCGCGCCGGTGATCCGCGAGGCGGGCGGCGACCGTTCGGCAGTGACGGCGGGCACCCGCGTCATTTCGGACGAGATCCGCGTGCAGGTTACCGTCAATCCGGGGCAGGGCTTTCTTGATCGCATGATCGCCCTGGTCGAAGGCGCGGAGCGGCAGAAGACGCCGAATGAAATCGCGCTTACGCTGCTGCTGGTGGGACTGACGATCATCTTCCTTATCGCAGTCGCCACGATTCCGGGCTTTGCCAGCTATGCGGGCGGTAGCGTGCCGGTGGCGATCCTTGCCGCCCTGCTGATCACCTTGATCCCCACCACGATCGCCGCGCTGCTGTCCGCGATCGGCATTGCCGGGATGGATCGGCTGGTGCGCTTCAACGTGCTGGCGAAATCCGGCCGCGCGGTGGAAGCGGCGGGCGACGTTGACGTGCTGCTGCTCGACAAGACCGGCACGATCACCGTGGGCGACCGGCAGGCGACGGAGTTCCGTCCGGTCTCGGGTGTTGACGTAGGCCAGCTGGCGGATGCGGCGCTGCTCGCCAGCTTGGCGGACGAAACGCCGGAAGGCCGCTCGATCGTGGTGCTGGCGCGTGACAGCTTCGGGGTGACCGGCACGGCGCTGCCGGAAGGCGCGGAAGTCATCCCGTTTACCGCGCAGACCCGGATATCGGGCGTTTCCATCGGCGGGCGGACGATCCAGAAAGGCGCGGTCCAGGCCATCTTGAAGGCGCATCCCGCCGCCGGCTCGACAACCGCGGCCACCGAACTGCGCCGCGTGACCGACGAAATCGCGCGGGCAGGGGGCACTCCGCTGGCGGTGGCGGTGGACGGCCGGCTGCTGGGCGCGATCTTCCTCAAGGATATCGTCAAGGCCAACATTCGCGAGCGTTTCGGCGAATTGCGCACGATGGGCATCCGCACGGTGATGATCACCGGCGACAACCCGCTGACCGCCGCATCCATCGCCGCCGAAGCCGGGGTCGACGATTTTCTCGCCGAAGCAACGCCGGAGGACAAGCTGGAGCTGATCCGCAAGGAACAGCAGGGCGGGCGCCTGGTCGCGATGTGCGGCGATGGCACCAACGATGCGCCTGCGCTGGCGCAGGCGGACGTGGGCGTGGCGATGAACACCGGCACCCAGGCCGCGCGTGAAGCGGGCAACATGGTCGATCTGGACAGCGATCCCACCAAGCTGATCGAGGTGGTGGGTCTGGGCAAGCAATTGCTGATGACGCGCGGCGCGCTCACCACGTTCTCCGTGGCGAACGACGTGGCCAAATACTTCGCCATCATTCCGGCGATGTTCGTGGCGCTCTATCCCGGCCTTGGCGTGCTCAACGTGATGCGGCTCGGGACGCCCGAAAGCGCGATCCTGTCCGCGATCATCTTCAACGCGCTGATCATCCCGCTGCTGGTGCCGCTGGCGCTGAAGGGTGTGAAGTACAAGCCGATGGCGGCCGGCCCGCTGCTGGCGCGCAATCTGGCGGTCTACGGCCTTGGTGGCCTGATCGCCCCGTTCGTTGGCATCAAGATCATCGACCTGGCCGTAAACGGCCTGGGTCTTGCCTGAGGAGGCGCACCGTGAATAACGATATTCTCTCGTCCCTGCGTCCCGCTCTGGTGATGACGCTGCTGTTCGCGCTGCTGCTGGGGATCGGCTATCCGCTGGCGATGACCGGGATCGCGCAAGTGCTGTTTCCGTCGCAGGCCAACGGCAGCCTGGTGACCAGCGGCGGCAGGGTGGTCGGCTCGTCGGTCGTCGGGCAGGCTTTCACGTCTGAGCGCTATTTCCAGACGCGCCCGTCCGCCGCTGGCAAGGGTTATGACGGCATGGCATCGTCCGGCTCCAACCTGGGCCCCACCTCCAAGGTGCTGGCAGACCGCGTGAAGGCGCAGGTCAGCGCGATGCAGTCGGCAGAGCCGGGCAAGGCGATCCCGGCGGATCTGGTGACGACGTCCGCATCCGGGCTGGACCCGGATATCACGCCGCAGGCCGCGTTCTATCAGATCGATCGCGTGGCGCGGGTGCGGGGCGTGGATGCCGAAGCGCTGCGCCGCGTGGTGGCCGCAAGCATCGAACAGCCGCTGCTGGGCTTCATTGGCGAGCCGCACGTCAACGTGTTCGAACTGAATCGACGGCTCGACGGTCTTGGCGCTAAACCGGCGCGGTGACCGAATCCGATCGACCTTCTCCGCAAGCCCTCCTGCGCCAGGCCGCGCAGGAGGGTCGTGGCCGTCTCAAGGTGTTCCTGGGGGCCGCACCCGGTGTAGGCAAGACCTGGGAAATGCTGACCGAGGGGCGGGAGCGGCGTGAAAGCGGGATCGACGTCGTGGTCGGCGTTGTCGAAACCCACGGCCGGCGCGAAACCGAGGCGCTGGTGCATGGGCACGAGATCGTCCCGCGCCATGAGGTGGCGCACAAGGGCCATACGTTGGCCGAAATGGACATTGACGCGCTGCTGGAACGCCGCCCGCAGCTGGCGCTGGTGGATGAACTGGCGCACACCAATGCGCCGGGCAGCCGCCATCCCAAACGCTATCAGGATGTAGAGGAACTGCTGGACGCGGGGATCGACGTCTATTCCACGATCAACATCCAGCACGTGGAAAGCCTGAACGACGTTGTGGCGTCTTTCACGCGGGTGCGGGTGCGCGAAACCGTGCCGGATTCGTTTCTGGAGCAGGCCGAGATCGAGGTTGTCGACATCCCGCCCGATGAACTGATCGAGCGGCTGAAGGACGGCAAGGTCTATATCCCGCAGGAAGCGACGCGGGCGCTCAACCATTTCTTTTCCAAGACCAACCTGACCGCGCTGCGCGAACTGGCGCTGCGCCGCGCGGCACAGGCGGTGGACGCCCAGATGCTGGAGCATGTGCGCGCCAACGCGCTGGCCGGCAGCTTCGCGGTGGGTGAGCGCATTATAGTGGCCGTCAGCGAGCATGCGCATGCCGCCGGACTGGTGCGTGCCGGCAAGCGCCTGGCCGATGCGCTGCGTGCGCCTTGGACCGCGGTGCACATCGAGACGCAGCGCGATCAGGCCTTTTCCGACGCGGATCGGCGGCAACTGGCCGATACCCTTGCGCTCGCCTCGCGGCTGGGGGCGGCAACCTCCAGCATCCCCGCAGCGGACGTGGTGGACGGGCTGACCCGGTTTGCCGGCGATGCCCGTGCCACCCAGATCGTGCTCGGCAAGTCCACCCGTTCCTGGTGGTTCGAACTGCGCCATGGCTCGGTGGTGGACCGGCTGGTACGCACGCTGGGCGATGTGGCGATCCATGTGATGCCGTCCGATCCGGAGGAAGGCAAAGCCGCGGTCCGCCGGCAACGCGTGCGCACGCCGTGGGGTGCGCCGCTGGATTACGTGCTGTCGTCGCTGATGGTGGCGGCGATGACGGTGCTGGGACGGCTGTTGCTGGAAGTTATCGATCTCAGCAACATTTCCCTGCTGTATCTGGTGCCGGTGATGTTCGCGGCGGCCACCTTCGGCTTGCGGGCCGGGCTGTTTGCCGGACTTGCCTCCAGCCTTGCGTACAATTTCTTCTTCCTGCCGCCCACCGGCACGCTGACGGTCAGTAATCCCGAGAACGTGATTTCAATCCTCGTGCTGCTGGGGGTCGCGATCGTGACCAGCCAGTTTGCGGCGCGGGTGAAGATGCAGGCGGACCTGGCAGGCTCCAGCGCCCGGCAGAACGCCGCGCTCGCCAGCTTTTCGCGCCAGCTTACCGCGTCCGCCACCCATGCCGAACTGACGCAGGCCATCTGCGCGGAGGTGGCGCGCCTGCTGAATGTGCGCACGGTGTTGTTGCTGCCATCGCCGGCGGGGCCGGTTTTACAAGCCGCCTTTCCCCCGGAGGACCGGCTGGAGCAGATCGAGCAGGCGGCGGCGCAATGGGCGATGGACAACGAACAGCCCGCCGGGCGCGGCTCCACCACCCTGACCGCGTCGGACTGGCTGTTTCACCCCTTGCGCACCACGCGCCGGGTGCTGGGCGTGCTGGGCCTGGCGCGTGAGGATGCGGGCGATCCCCTGCGCTCGGATCAGGTGCCGCTGCTGATGAGCCTGCTCGATCAGGCCTCGATCGCGCTGGACCGCATGGTGCTGGAAGAGGAGAACATGCGCGCGCAGGCGCTGGGGGAGCGCGACCGCTTGCGCTCCGCGCTGCTGTCGTCCGTCAGCCACGATTTGCGCACGCCGCTCACCACCATCATGTCGGCAGCGCAGGCGATGAAGCGCCATCCCAGCATCGAACTGGCCGAGACGATCGAGACCGAAGCGCAGCGGCTCAATCGCTTCGTGGCGAACCTGCTGGACATGGCGCGGGTTGAGGCGGGCGCCCTGCCGATGAAGCCCGAGGCGACCGACATGTTCGATGCGGTGGCAAGCGCGGTGCATGATACCCGTGCGTCGTTGGCGGACCACGCGGTTAAGGTGGAGATTCCGCCTGACATTCCGCTGGTCCGGCTCGATCCAGTGCTGCTGCACCATTGCCTCATCAACCTGCTGGACAACGCGGGGCGCTATGCCGATCCCGGCACGCCGATCCTGATCCGCTGCCGCCGGATTCCCGGCGCCCTGCTGCTGGCGGTCGCGGACGAAGGGCCGGGCATCCCGCCGGGCCAGGAACGCCGCGTGTTCGAAACCTTTACCCGGCTCGAAGGCTCCGACCGGGTCCGCCACGGTACCGGCCTTGGCCTTGCCATCGTCAAGGCATTCACCGAAGCGATGGGTCTTTCCGTGGAAGCGGCCAATCGGGAGGAGGGGCAGGGCGCCTGCTTCACCATCCGCATTCCCGAAAGCCTGATCATGGCCAATTTCGAAAGCGAGGACGTGGAATGAAAGTGCGGCACAAGGTCCTTATCGTGGACGATGAACCGCACATCCGGCGGTTGATCCAGGCCGCGCTGGTGCGGGCCGACTATGCGACCATCGAAGCGGCCACCGCGCGTGAAGGGCTGGACAAACTGCGCGACGAGCGGCCCGATATCGCGCTGCTGGACCTGGGCCTGCCGGACCGGGACGGGCTGGAACTGGTGCCCTTGTTCAAGCAGCATTCCGACACCACGCTGATCGTGGTGTCCGCGCGCGACGCGACCGAGGAGAAGGTGGCCGCGCTCGATCTGGGGGCGGACGATTACCTGACCAAGCCGTTCGATACCGACGAACTGCTGGCCCGCGTGCGCGTGGCCTTGCGCAACCGCATGACGCGCGGCGGCGGCGTGCCGGCGCTGAGCGTGGGTGATGTGAAAATTGATCTGCTGGAGCGCCGCGTCACCAAGGGCGGGGCCGAAGTGCATCTGACGCCCAAGGAATACGCGGTGCTGTCCCAGCTCGCCAAGTTTCCGGGCCGGGTGATCACGCATGGGCAGATCATGGCGCAAGTCTGGCCGCACGAAGTGGAGCACCACGTGGAATACTTGCGCGTGCTGGTGCGCACTTTGCGCCAGAAGCTGGAGGACGATCCTCAGCAGCCGCGCATCATCGGCAACGAACTGGGGATCGGTTACCGCCTGCACGCCAGCCCGGACGGTGGCGCGCCGGCCCGCGACTAGGGTCCGGACTCATTAGAGCCACCATATGACGAAGGCGGCGATGGCGATGGTTGCCATGAAGGTCTTGATGTTGCGGTCAAACCTGGTGGCTACGCGGCGCC
>NZ_LMJY01000008.1 GCF_001421325.1 Novosphingobium sp. Leaf2
CAGAAGAAATCCGCCATCCGCCATACCTCCTTGCTGGAGGATGGTGAATCATATCCCGGCGCTGCTGGGAATCCTGTTTATGGGTCCGGACCCTAGAACAATGAGAGAACACACTCAAGTCTTTTGGCGGCTTTTTCCAACCAAATCGGGGATAAATCATGTCCTTCATCGAATCGTTCGTCGCCGCCTTCAAGGGCGTCAGTCCCCGCGTGCCATTGGCACGGGGCGCCGCATCGCCGTGGTTCTTCGCAGAGCACGGCGGTGGCCAGGGGTATGGGGGACGTACACCGTTCGAATACACCCAGGCGGTGCGCCGCGCGTATCTGGAGAACCCGGTAGCCCAGCGCGCGGTGCGGCTGGTGGCCGAAGGGATCGGCGGTGCGCCGCTGCGACCCACCGATGTCAGGCTCACCGCGCTGGTGAGCGAGACGAGCGCCGGGCAGTCGCTGCTGGAAACGCTGGCCTCGCACCTGCTGCTGCACGGCAATGCCTACGTGCAGGTGATGAAGGATGCGCGCGGGCGTCCGGTGGAACTGTTCGCCCTGCGCCCCGACCGCGTGAGCGTGGTGGCCGGCGAGGATGGCTGGCCAGAGGCGTATGGCTATGACGTGGCCGGCAAGCGCATGGCGATCCCGCTGCTGGATCAGGACGCCTCGCCCAACGTGATCCACATCCGCCACTTCCATCCCGCCGACGATCATTACGGCGCGGGCTGCCTGTGCGCGGCGGACGAGGCGATCGCCACCCACAACGCCGCGTCGGTGTGGAACCGCCAGCTGCTGGAAAACGCGGCCCGGCCATCGGGCGCGCTGGTCTATGAAACACCCGACGGCGCGGCGCTGACGTCCGAGCAGTTCGACCGGCTCAAGGCGGAACTGGGCGCGGCCTATTCCGGGTCCGCCAATGCCGGGCGCCCGATGCTGCTGGAAGGCGGATTGTCCTGGCAGGCGATGGCGATGACGCCCGCCGACATGGATTTCGCTACGCTGAAAGCCGCCGCCGCGCGCGATATCGCGCTGGCCTTCGGGGTGCCGCCGATGCTGCTCGGCCTGCCCGGCGATGCGACCTACAACAACTACCGCGAGGCGAACCGCGCCCTTTGGCGGCACACCCTGCTGCCGCTTGCCGCCAAAATCTTTGCCGCGATCGGCGAAGGGCTCGGCCCGTGGTTCCCCGAAGGCCAGCTGACGATCGACCTCGATCAAGTGCCCGCGTTGGCGGAGGACCGCGAGCGTCTGTGGGCGCAGGTCAACGCGGCGGACTTTCTCGACCCTGCCGAGAAGCGTGCGCTTCTGGGCCTTGAACCGGAGCACAAGCCATGAACGCCAACGACATGCTTGCCGGCCTGCTCGCGCAGGCGGCTGCCAAGGGCAGCGATCTCGTCACCTTGCGCGCCATCGTGGAGGAAGCCAGCGACGTGGGCGCGCGCCGCATGCTGGCGCGCATCGGGCTGGACGACGCCACCGCCCCGCAGGACGTGAGCGAACTGCGCGAACTGCTGCGCGCCTGGCGCGACGCCAAATCCAGCGCGCGGCGCTCGGTCGTCAACTGGATCGTGCGCGGCGCGCTGGCGCTGCTGCTGCTGGGCATCACCGTGCGCCTGGGCGCGACGGACATGCTGCGATGAGCGCGCCCTTCACCGGCCCCTTGCGTTTCGCCGGCTACGCCGCGCTGTTCGGCAGAACCGACGCGGGGCGCGACACCATCCGCGCCGGCGCGTTCGCCCGCACCCTGGCCGAGCGGTCAGACCCACTGCCGCTGTTCTGGCAGCACCGGGCAGACCAGCGCATCGGCTGGGTGGAAACCGTCGCGGAAGACGAACGCGGGCTGCGCGTGGTGGCAACGCTGGACAATCCGTTCGGCGCGGCAGGCCTCGCGCTCAAGCGTGGGACGGTGACCGGGCTGTCGTTCGGTTACCGTGCCCGGTCCAGCCGCACCACCCCGGCCGGGCGCGAGCTGCTCGACGTGGAGCTACTCGAAGTCAGCCTCGTCACTCACCCGATGCAGCACGAAGCGCGCGTGCATCTGGTGGCCTGAACTGCCGGACCCGTCTCCCCCCCTATTTCCCCGCCCGCGCGATCGTGCGCGCACTAACGAAAGGCGCATACCCATGGAAAACCTCTCCCCCGTCGAGGTGCTGGACACCTCGTTCGATCTGGTCGCCCGTCAGGATGCCACGGACGCCGCCGTGGTCGCCCTGCGCGGCGATGTGGAGGACGTGAAGGCCCGGCTCGACCGCGTTTCGCGCGCCGCCGCCCGCCCGGTGATCGAGGGTGGCAGCCCCGCCACCAGCATCGAGGTGAAAAGCTTCGTCCAAGGCTATCTGCGTGCAGGCCGCGAAACCGAGCTCAAGTCGATCTCGGGCGCGGTGGCGGCGGACGGCGGCTATGCCGTGCCGCGTGAAATCGACGCGCTGATTTCCGCACGGCTGCGCAACATCAGCCCGATCCGCTCGATCGCACAGGTCGTGCAGACCGGATCGGCGGGTTATCGCAAGCTCATCACCACCAGCGGCACCGCGTCCGGCTGGGTGAGCGAGACCGGGCCGCGCGGCGAGACGGCCACCCCCGCCTTCGCAGAAATTGCCCCGCCCACGGGCGAACTGTATGCCAACCCGGCAGCCAGCCAGGCGATGCTGGATGACGCTGCGTTCGATATCCAGGCCTGGCTGGCGGACGAGATCGCGATGGAATTCGCCCGCGCCGAAGGGGCCGCCTTCGTCAGCGGCAGCGGCACCAACCAGCCGCGCGGCTTCCTGAACGGAGCAACCAGCACGGCGGCGGATGGCACGCGCACGTTCGGCACGCTGCAGCACCTGGTTTCGGGCAACGCCACCGCGTTCGACACCGCCCCCGAACTCAAGCTGATCGACCTTGTTCATTCGCTCAAGGCCGGCCATCGCCAGGGCGCCAGCTGGGTGATGAACTCCAAGACGCTGGCGCAAGTGCGCAAGCTGAAGGCGGCGGATGGCTCGTTCCTGTGGCAGCCGGGCCTGATGGAAGGCCAGCCCAACCGCCTGCTGGGCTATCCGGTGGTCGAGGCCGAAGACATGCCCGACATCGCGGCCGGCGCGCTGCCGATCGCCTTCGGCAACTTCCGCGCCGGCTACCTGATCGCGGAACGCACCGCCACCTCGATCCTGCGCGATCCGTTCACCAACAAGCCGTTCGTGCACTTCTACGCCACCAAGCGGATCGGCGGCCAGGTGCTCGATTCCGACGCGATCAAGCTGCTCAAGATCTCGACCTGACGAGGCCGGGCGCCCGCGCCGCCGTATCCCCTCCGGCGGCGCGGGCGATCCGCGCAAGGTCCCTGCCCTCTCATTTTCGGAGACACCCATGAAGCGGGTCATCCTCACCCCGGCCACGCTGCCGCCGACGGCGCTTGCCGAACTCAAGCAGTGGCTGGGCATCACCACCGCCAGCGACGATGCCCCGTTGCGCACGCTGCTCGCCGCCGCGATGGACACCTGCGAGGCGTTCACCGGCGTCCTGCCGATCGAGGCGGTGTGCGAGGAAATCATGCCGGCCAGTCTGTGCTGGCGTGCGCTGGCGACGGGTCCGATCCAGGCCATCGCCGCAGTCGAGGCCGTGGCCGGGGACGGCACCCGGACCGCCTTGGCTTCCGGTGCGTGGGAGATCGATCTCGATGGCGACGGCGGCGGTCATGTCCGCATCGCGGCACCGATGGCCAACCGCATAGTCGTGCGCTTCACCGCCGGCCTGGCGAGCGACTGGGACTCCCTGCCTACGAACATGCGCCATGGCATCGTGCGCCTTGCCGCCCATCAGCACCGTGAGCGTGAAAGCGACGGCGCATCGCCACTGCCGCCCGCCTCCGTCGCGGCCTTGTGGCGACCTTGGCGGCGGATGCGGCTGGCATGAGCACGCCCGTCCTCACCGCCCGCGCCGATTACGCCGGCCTCGCCGCGCGCCTGGCTACCCGCGCCGCCACCCTTGCCGTTGCGCACGCCACCGTTCGCTTGCTTGCCGCGCGGGGCGACGATCGCCGCTGGCGGCGCGCCGGGCTGGTGTGGCCGCTGTTCGCGAAAGGATAAGTCATGGAAGTGCCCTTGCGCGCCGCTCTGCTGGGCTGGCTGGCCAGCGACCCCGCGCTTTCGGCCACGCTCAATGCCGTGGTCGAGGAAGCCCCCACCCGCACCAGCCTGCCGTGGCTTGCCATCGCGTCCAGCGCCAGCGCCGACTGGAGCTGCAAGACCGCGCCGGGCCGCGAAGTGCGCGTGGCGCTGGAACTGCACTGCCGCGGCGATGCGCCCGATACCGCAGCGATGCTGGTCACCGCCATCGAAGCGCGGGTGGAATCCCTGCCACGCAACCAGGCGGACTTTCATATCGCCACCACCCAGTTCCTGCGCGCCCGCGCCGAGCAGCGCGGCCAGAACCGGCGCGCGATCCTGCTCGAATACCGCTTCCGCCTGCTGGCGGCCTGACCTTCACCGAACCCCTTGCGATACGGAGAACCAGCATGACCGCCCAGAAAGGCAGCGCCTTCCTTCTCAAGATCTCTACCGGCGGCACCGCCCCCACGTACCAGACCGTGGCCGGCCTGCGCACCACGCAGATGTCGGTGACGGGCGACACCGTCGTCGTCACTTCCAAGGACAGCGGGGGCTGGCGCGAACTGCTGTCCGGCGCAGGGGTGCGGTCCGTCTCGGTCAGCGCGGCGGGCATCTTCCTTGGTAGCGCCGCCGAAGCGCAAGTGCGCGCCAACGCCATGGCGGGCACGCTGGACGACTATGAACTGAGCTTCGAGGGCGGCGAGCGTCTGCGCGGGCGCTTTCTGGTCCAGCGGCTGGACTACGCCGGCGATTTCAACGGCGAGCGCAATTATACGCTGCAGCTTGAAAGCTCCGGCCAGGTGGTGCCGGCATGAGCGGGGCGAACCCCTTGCGCGGCGAGGCCAGCCTGATCGTAACGGGTATCGTGCGCCGCCTGCGGCCCACCTTCGCCGCGCTGGTCGCCGCCGAGGAGGAACTGGGCCCGCTGTTCGCGCTGGTCGAACGCGCCGGGTCCGGCGGCCTGCGGCTGGCTGAAATCGCCGCGCTGTTCTGGCATTGCCTGACCGAGCGCGACGGTGTGAGCCGTGAAGCGCTGGGCGACGCCGTGGTCGAACATGGCCTTGCCGCCTGCGCCGCGCCGCTGCGCACATTGCTGGCGCAAATCCTCAAAGGCGCAGGCGGGCATGACTGATTTCGCCGCGGTCGCACTGGCGCTGTGCGCGGTGGCCGCGCGGGTGCTGGGCTGGCGACCGGACGAATTCTGGGCCGCCACCCCGGCGGAACTCGCCGCCGCGCTGGGTCTGCTGGGCCCTGCCGCCACCCCTCCGGGCATCGATGCCCGAACCCTGGCCGCCATGATGGAGCATGATGACGATGGACGATGAAATCGACAGCCTGCTGGTAGACGTGCGCGCCAGCACCGATGGCTTCGCGCGGGACATCGCGCAGATGCGCAGCGCAGTGGACGGTGATCTGGTGAACGGCTTCACCAAAGCGGGCACCGCGCTGGAACGCAGCCTGTCCGGCGCGATCCGCAGCGGCAACCTGGGTTTCGGCGATCTGAAACGCACCGCCTCCGCCGCGCTGGACACGATCGCGACGCAAGCCGCGCAGGCGCTTGCCTCTGCGGTTACCGGCGGGGGCACTGCACAAGGCGGCGGCATCGACGTGTCCAGCCTGTTTTCCGGGTTGCTGGGCCTTCCGGGCCGCGCGACCGGCGGCAACGTGTCGCCGGGGCGGGGGTATGTGGTGGGCGAACGTGGACCCGAAGTGTTCGTGCCGACGTCCGCCGGTCGGGTAGAAACCGGGACTGCCACGCGGGCGCGCGACGTGCGCGTGGCGATCAACGTCAACGGCCCGCGCGGTGCAACCGCCCAGCAGTCGCTGCAACGCTCCACCCGCCAGATGGCGAGTGCGGTGCGCCGCGCGCTGACGGCCTGAAAGGAACCTGCCGATGGCATTCTGGCTCGCAACCAAGCGCGAGGGTCAGGCGAGCGACTGGATCATGCGTTTCGATCCCCGCTTCTGGACCGTCAACTTTCCCCGCCCGATGATGGCCGCCGTGGTGTCCACCGGCCCCGCCGCCTTGCGCGTGGACGCCGCGTTCCTGCGCAAAGCGGACCTTGGCGGGCTGATCTGGGACAGCGCGGATACGCTCGACCATCCGCTCCTCGCTTACCGGACCGACCGCGATTACGCGCACACTTCGTTGCGCTTTCGCTGGCGTTCGTCCGGCGTGCTGCCGCTGGACGTGGTGAACGGCCCCACCCTCACCATCGAGGGCAAGGACGCGGCGGGTGCGCCGCGCACCTGGTACGCGCGGCTGTGGAACTATGCGTCCGGCTCGCCCGAAGATGCCGTGATCGCGCTGGATTTCTCGCAGTTGGACGGCGGCTTCCGACTGCCCGACGATGCTGACCGCGTATGGCCGGGCGCAATAGACCGCATGTTCATCTCCTTCGCGCCGCCCGGCTACGATGGCGCCAGCGCCGATCCACTGCCCGCGCAAGTCGAAGGCTGGATCGAGATGACCGACATCACTGCCGATGGCGCGCGCGCGATGCTGGAGATCGGCGATGTCATCATGCCCGCAAACGGCCTCGCCCTTGCCACCGGCTTCGACGATCAGGGCGTGCAGACCCCCGCCCGCCTGCTGCGCGGTGCGCGTCAGCTCGGCTACCGGGGTTCGATCGTGCATTACGTGGGCATGAGCCACTACTTCCGGCTCGCAAGGCAGGATGGGGCTTTTGTTACGCCGCTGACCGGCGATCCGCTGAACGCACCCACCCGCGCCTGGCACCGCGCATTCTTTACGGACGCGATCGCGCTGGGGTTCAGCCCGATCGCCTCGCTGTCGTACGAACTGCTCGACCAGCACTGCCCCGCCGCCTGGAAGCAGCGCGACCTTGACGGCAATCCCGCGCTGACCGGCTGGGTGCCGCCCTCGACGATACTGTCCCCGACGAACCAGCAGGCGATGGCGTGGCTGCAATCGGTGGCCACCGCGTTCGCCGGGCTGATGACGGAGGCTGAGGCACCCGTGCGCTTCCAGGTGGGCGAACCGTGGTGGTGGACGTTCGCGGACGGGCGGATATGCCTGTACGATGACGCCGCGCGCGCCGCGTTCGCAGGCGCGCCGCCCGCGATCCCCGACATGCGCCAGCCCTTGGGCCCTGAGCAGACCGCGCTGCTGGACCAGGCCGGCGCGCTGCTGGCGCAATCGACCGCCGATCTCGTTGCCGCCGTTCGCCAAGCCGCCGCACCCGCGCCGGTGGAAGCGCTCGCGCTTGTCTTTGCGCCCACGCTGCTGGCGCCCGATATGCCAGAACTCAAGCGCGCCAACCTGCCGCTGGGCTGGGCCGCGCCCGCGTTCGACCGGCTGCAGGTGGAAGACTACGACTGGCTGACCGCCGGGGCCGATGGCTTCCGCCGCGCCGCGTATGCGCTGATCGATGCCCGGCTCGGCTACCCGCCGCACGAACAGGATTACCTGGCCGGCTTCGTTCTTAATGCCGATCAAAGCGTGCAGTGGCGCCGCATCGACGCTGGCATCGACGAGGCCGTGGCGCGCCGCGCGCACGAAGTGGTCGTTTGGGCGCTGCCGCAGATCGCGCGCGATGGCTACGTCCGGCTGCCCCCCACCTCCGCCCCGTCATCCTCCCCCGCCCAGCCAGGAGCCGATCCGATGCAGGCCTTCGACGATACTCTCTATCCGCTGGCGCTGGGCCGCGATGCCACCGTGGTGCCGGAATTTTCCACCAGCGTCTCTGTCACCGCCTCCGGGTTCGAGCGGCGCAACAGCGTGTGGTCCAATGCCCGGCTGCGCTTCGATGTGGGCCCCGGCGTGCGTTCGGAAGCGGAGCTGGGCGAACTTATCGCCTTTTTCCGAGCCCGGCGTGGGCCCGCGCGCGGCTTTCGCCTGCGCGATCCCAGCGATCACAGCTCCAATGCGATGGTGGGCACGCCCGGCCCGCGCGACCAGCAGATCGGCATCGGCGACGGTCTCGCCACCGATTTCGCCCTCGTCAAACGCTACGGTAGCGGGGACGAGCCGCAGATCCGCCGGATCACCCGGCCCGACTTTGCCAGCGTCTCGGTCTCGGTGAACGGCGCGGTGCAAGTGGGCAATTGGCAAATGGCGGACGGGGGCGTGGTGGTATTCGACGCTCCGCCCGCAGCCGGCGCAGCGGTATGCGCCGGCTTCCTGTTCGACGTTCCGGTCCGCTTTGCCGAGGACAGTCTGGAAGTGTCCGGCGCGGCGTTCGCTGCCGGCGAAGCGCCCAGCGTTCCGGTGGTCGAAATCCGGGAGGCCTCATGAGCAGGACCTGGTTTGCCGGCGCGGTGGAGAACGTCGCCACGTTCTGGCGCATCGCCCGCACCGACGGGGTGACGCTGGGCTTCACCACCCATGACCGGGACATCTGGATCGATGGCGTGCTGCACTGTGCCTCGCCCGGCATGGTGCCCAGCGCGATTCGCAAGTCCGCCGATGTGGACGCGGACAGCGCCGAAGTGCGCGGCTCCCTTACCCACGAGGCGATAGCCAGCGCGGATCTCGCCGCCGGTCGTTTCGATCTGGCGCAGGTGCGCATCGGCCTCGTCGATTGGGAAACCGGCGAACACGAAGTGCTCTATGCCGGCGCGATCGGCGCGATCTCGGAAGAAGACGGCGCGTTTTCGGCCGCGCTGCTGTCGCGCAAGGCGGACCTTCAGCGCGATCCCGTGCCGCGCACCAGCCCGCTATGCCGCGCGGCGTTCTGCGGACCCGGTTGCAACCTCAACCCGCAGCGCTTCACCCGCGACGTGCGTACCGTGGAAACCGACGCGCAGACCAACGCGGTCACGTTCGATGGCGCGCCCGATTCTCTGAGCCATGCCGGCGGCAGCGTGCGCTGGATGGACGGGGCGCTGGCCGGCACCGCCATGGGCGTAATGGGCCCCGATGCCCACGGCGCGCTGATTCTCGACGCACCGCTGGATACAGCCGTGCCTCCCGGCACCCGCGCGCGCTTGCGGGAAGGCTGTGACCGGACGCTGGCGACCTGTGCCGAGCGATTCGGCAATGCCATCAATTTTCGCGGCGAGCCGTTCCTGCCCGGCAACGACATGCTCACCCGCTATCCCGGTCCGGCCCTGTGAGCGAAATTGTGAGCGGAATTGTGAGCGGCGGCGCACTGGCCGAGGCGGCACGCAGGCTGATCGGCACGCCGTTTCGCCTGCATGGGCGCGATCCCGAGATCGGGCTGGACTGCGTCGGCGTGCTCGCAGCCGCGCTGACCGCGATCGGCCAGCCGGCGCGTTTGCCCACCGGCTACACGCTGCGGTGCCGCACGGTCCCCGACGTCGCAGCGGTGGCCGCGCGAATCGGCATGGCTGCCGCCGGCGGCACACCGCAGGCAGGGGACGTGCTGCTCGTGCGCACCGGCCCGTGTCAGTTGCACCTCGCCATCGCGATCACGGCGGACACGATCGTCCATGCCCACGCGGGCCTGCGCAAAGTCGTGTTGAGCGCGCTGCCGGCAGACTGGCCCACAATTGCGCATCTGCGGATGACCGGCCCACTTCCTCTGGAGAGCAACTGACATGGCAACCCTCGTTTTCAGCGGCATCGGCACTGCGCTTGGCGGCCCGATCGGCGGCGCGATCGGATCGCTGATCGGACGGCAGGTGGACAGCACGCTGTTCGGCACCGGCAACCGGCAAGGCGCGCGCCTCGCCGAACTGTCAGTCACTACCTCCAGCTACGGGCAACGCCTGCCCCGCCATTTCGGGCGGATGCGCACCGCAGGCTCGGTCATCTGGGCGATGGATCTTGTTGAACACAGCGAAACGCAAGGCACCGGAAAATCCACCCCGTCGATCACGACCTACAGCTATACCGCCAATTTCGCGGTAGCCCTGTCAAGCCGCCCCATCCTTGGCATCGGGCGCATCTGGGCGGACGGCAAACTGCTGCGCGGCGCGGATGGTACGCTGAAAGTCGCTGGAACACTCCGCATCCACACAGGGCACGGCGACCAAACGCCCGATCCCCTGCTTGCCGCCGCCGAAGGTGCAAATCGCTGTCCGGCCTATCGCGGCTGCGCATACGCGGTGTTCGAAGCGCTGGACTTGTCAGCCTATTATAATCGCATCCCCTCGCTAACGTTCGAGATCATCGCGGACGAGACGTTCGATCTCGAATCGATTCTGGGCGAAGGCGTGGATGCGATCGACGCCGCCGTGCCGCTTGCCGGCATTACCGGCTACACCAGCGACGGCACGCCGGCCGACGATCTGCAGACCTTCGACCAGATCATCCCGCTGGAAATAGACGCGCGAGGGCCGGACATCGTCATTGCCCGGCAGCGTTTTCAGGATGCGGCGTTGCTGCTACCCGAACCGGCAGTCGCCACCGGCGACGGCGATTTTGGCGCCGCATCAGGATTTTCGCGCCAGCGCGCGCCCGTCTCGGCCCAGCATCCCAGTGCCCTGCGCTATTACGATACAAACCGGGATTATCAGGCCAGCGTGCAGCGGGCCGCTGTAAGACCCGGCCCAGGCGAGCCGGCAACGCTCGAACTACCCGCTGCTCTCGATGCCGCTACCGCCCGCGCACTGATCGAAACCACGGCGCGCCGGGTGGACTGGAGCCGCGATCGTATTTCGTGGCGCACCACCGAACTGGATACCGCCGTCGGTCCCGGATCGCTCGTCGCCCTGCCCGGCATCGCCGGCACATGGCGCGTGCGCGAATGGGAGTGGCTGGAAAGCGGCGTAGAACTGGCGCTGCAACGCGCATTGCCCACCGGCGCCGACGCCTTGCCGCTGCTGGGATCGGACGCCGGGCGCGTCAACCCGCCGGTAGATGCGGACGCTGGCGAAACGCGAATCGTGGCGTTCGAACTGCCCTTCGATGCCGCATCCGGCCTGCCGGACGCCGCGCGAACGTTCGCCGCCGTGTCCAGCCCCTCAGCGCAATGGCAAGGCGCGGCGCTTTATGGCGATCGCGGGGAAGGGCAACTGGTGTCGCTGGGCGCCAGCGGGCGTCGCCGCGCGATCGTCGGTACGGCGATATCGATCCTGCCGGCAGCAAGCCCACTGGTGTTCGACCGCGAATCGCAACTGCGCGTCACGTTGCTCGACCCGGCCATGATGCTGGTCGACGCTGACGTGCGGCAGGTGAGCGCCGGCGCCAATTGCCTGCTGGTGGGCGAGGAAATCGTCCAGTTTCTGCGCGCTACGCACCTCGATGGCGCGAACTGGCGGCTCGAAGGCCTGCTGCGCGGGCGCGGCGGCACGGAACATGCGGTAGCAAACCACGGGCCGAACGAGCCGGTCGTTTTTCTCGATACGGCGCTGACCGCACTTGATTCGGCGATCCTCGGATCCGACCCTGCCCGCCACGTGCTCGCAATCGGCAGAGTCGATCCTACGCCGAGCGTGTCTTTTGTGCACCAGAGCGGATTGACGCTGCGACCGCTTTCCCCGGTGCGTCCGCGCAAAATGGTAGCCAGTGACGGATCGTGGATCCTGTCCTGGACCCGCCGGGCAAGAGGCGGCTGGGCTTGGGCGGATGGCATCGACGTTCCTCTGGTGGAGCAGGCCGAAAGCTACTTGGTGACGGCGGGTCCGCTGGATGCTCCGTTAGCCACGTGGACGGTCCCGTCTCCCACGCTTCAGCTGGCCCCGGCGCTGCGCGAATCGCTTGCCCGTGCGTCACCGGGAGCGGCGCTGGAAGTGCGCCAACTCGGCACAAGCGCTGTCTCGTTGCCCCTGACGCTCTGCATTCTGTCCTGATATTTCCTGATATACCAAGGAGTAAGCCATGTCTGACGCCGTGACGTTCCCCGACACGACCCCGCGCTTTGGCCTGCCGCTGCTGCACGCAGGGCAGGCGCAAAAAGAGGCCTTTGTGAACGAGGTTTTTCTCACGACCGACGCACTGCTGCACTGCGCGATCAGGGGCGAGACCAGCGCCCCGCCGAGCGATTCGCAGGATGGAGACGCATGGCTGGTCGCCGCTGCGGCAACCGGAGAATGGGCAGCGCATTCCCAACGCCTCGCGGTGCGACAAAACAATGCATGGCGCTTTTTCGATCCTGTCGAGGGCATGCGGGTTTTCGACGTGTCACGCGGGTGCGAAATACGGTTCCGTCAGTCCTGGATAAAAGCGACTTTGCCCGTGGAACCACTTGGGGGGTCGATTGTTGATGGGGAGGCTCGGGCTGCGATCAATGATCTGGTCTCGGTGCTTCAAGCATTGGGCATCGTCCCTTCGGTCTAACGTGTACAGAAACAAGGTTCTTCAGGGTGACACAGATTTCGAACATCGAGGTCTCGACCAACCCTCAAGTTCCCGAAAACGCGACATATTTGCAACAGCTGCAAACACTGTGCGCTTGCACACGTAAGTCCGAAGGGTTAGAGACCCTTGCACTCGGTGGCTCCAAATCTCTTTGTAGGGGAAACGTATGAGGAAACTCGTCCTGGGACTAGCGCTGGCTTCGACAGCCATTGCTACCCCCGCGCTCGCGCGCGATAATTCATGGTATCTGCAACTCGACTTCGGCGGCATGATCGTCGAAGATAGCGGCGTTCGCGTCAACGGCGTAGATGGCGTTCTGAACGCCAACTACAAGAAGGGCTTCGACGGCGGCGGCGAGCTTGGTTACGATTTCGGACCTTTCCGTCTCGAAACCGAAGCCAGCTATCGCCAGGCCAAGCTCGAAGTCACGGGCATCAAGGCCAGCAACCTGTCGTTCATGGTCAATGGCCTGCTCGACTTCGGTCCCGACGACGGCCTGCAGGGCTTTGTCGGCGGTGGTGCCGGTGTTGCCCGCGTTCACGCCAACGGCTTCGTTGACGATTCCGACACCGGTTTCGCCTGGCAGGCAATCGCGGGTATCCGCGCGCCTCTCAATGCGCACTGGGATGTGGGCTTGAAGTATCGCTTCATGAACGTCCAGAAGGTCGACTTTGTGGACGTGAACGGCAACGATCTGCGTACGCGTTGGCGTTCGCACTCGCTGATGGCGACCCTGGGCTACAACTTCGGCGAACCGGCTGCTCCCCCGCCCCCGCCGCCGCCCCCGCCGCCGCCCCCGCCGCCGCCTCCCCCGCCGCCCCCGCCGCCGGCTCCGGTCTGCAACAAGGGTCCGTACATCGTGTTCTTCGACTGGGATAAGTCGGACATCACGCCTGAAGCGTCGACGATCCTCGACAGCGCAGTCAGCGCCTACGCAAATTGCGATAGCGTGCCGATCATGCTTGCGGGTTACACCGACCGTTCGGGTACCCCGAAGTACAACCTCGGCCTGTCGGCTCGTCGTAACGCTTCGGTCCGTTCGTACCTGACCAGCCACGGCATCCCCGATGGTTCGATCTCGAGCCAGGCCTTCGGTGAGGCGAACCCCCGCGTTCCCACCGCCGACGGTGTGCGCGAACTGCAGAACCGTCGCGTGGAAATCACGTACGGTCCGGGTTCGGGCATGTAAGCCAACCGGCAACGGTAAAGATTGGGGGGTCGGAGCAATCCGGCCCCCTTTTCTTTGGTCCTGAAAACGGCCAACCAACGAAAAAAGCCGCTGCGCTAACGCAGCGGCTTTTTTCGTTTTCCCGTCTTAGGGATCAGGCCGCGTACGGTGTCGGATCGACCAGCCCTGCGTCTGCGAACCCCGCCTTGCGCAAGCGGCAGCTATCGCAAAGGCCGCAGGCCCGACCATCGTCCTGGGGGTCATAGCATGACCAGCTCATGCCTGGGTCAAGCCCCAGTCGGTCTGCTTCCTGCGCGATCTGTGCCTTGCTCATGAATTGCAACGGCGCGTGGATGCGCAAAGCCTGCCCTTCGTCACCCGCCTTCGTCGCCAGCGCAGCAATATCCTGAAAGGCCGAGATGAATTCCGGCCGGCAATCCGGATAGCCTGAATAGTCCAGCGCGTTGACGCCGATAAAGATATCCCTGGCCCCGATCGCTTCCGCCCACGCGAGCGTGAGCGAAAGAAATACGAGGTTACGAGCGGGAACGTACGTGACCGGAATGTCGGTACCCACACCACCCTTCGGCACAGCTATATTGTCAGTCAGCGCCGAGCCGCCGAACTGGCGCAGATCCAGTGGCAGCACCACATGGCGTTGCACACCGATGACGTCCACGATGCGGGTCGCTGCCTCCAGTTCTCGGCGATGCCGCTGGTTGTAGTCTATGGTCAGGGCGTTGACCGCAAAGCCGCGCTCTTGCGCAATGCCGGCGCACACCATTGAATCGAGCCCGCCAGACAGTAAAACAACTGCGGCAGGGGGAGATGTGTCAGAAGTATCGTGCATGAGCCCGCGCTAAACCTGCGCAGCCGCGCCTGCAATGGTCAACCGCGGTTCAACCTGGGCAGGACCCGGTTCTACGGCCTTCTGCCGAAACCGAAAAAGGAACGCCGTTGACGATGCCCTGGCTATCCAGCTGGATAAGCTGATTGGTTTCACGACGAATATGGGTGCGACCATAACCTTGCCCCCGGCAGCTGTATTGCACGGTCACTTCGTCCGCCTCGTCCTGAACCACCACTGTGTTGCAAGTCGCCCCGGCGTGCCGCAGCTGGATCAACCGGCGTCCGCTGTCGAGGCACATGTTTCGCGCGTCGCCGCCGCGTTCCCGCAGTTCCCACGATCCGCGATCAAGCGCGTCAAGCATGCCCAGGGTTTGGCGCTGCCCCATGGCTGGCACTGCGCTGCTAGCCAGCGCCGCCACCGACAGTATTGGCACAATACGCCTAAACATCACTTTACCGCTTTCAGACAACGCCCCGTCGCCCTTAGATCGGTCTTACGCCCGTTGAATTCAAGACGCGGTTTGAAAGGCCGGTTACGCCGGGATGCGCAGCACCTTGGAGCAAAACGCACAATCGACCGGGATCAGGCCATCGTCGTCCCGCATATCGGCGCGTTCGTCTTCCGGAAAACGCGCAAGAATGGAGCGATAGTGCTCCACCGAACACCGACATCCCCGCGCGAGGGGCACCAAGGGTTCGACGCGAACCTGATCTTCTTCATGGAAAAGCCGCCACACGAGATGCTCCAGGCTCAGCACCGGATCGAGCAACTCACCGTCCTGAACCGTTGCCCCCAGAATCGACACATGTTCCCAGTCGGGATGGTCCTCCTTGGCGTGGAGGCGCTCCTTGCCTTCCTCGCCATCAGGCAGATGCTGGAGAATCATGCCGCCGGCAATGCACCGCGCCCCATTTGACCGCACGGCAATGCGAATCAGCGTCGGCACCTGCTCCGATTGCGCAAAATAGGCTTCGCACGCATGCGCCAGGGACTCACCCTCAAGCGGGACGATCCCCTGATAGCGCTCGTTCGATGCGGACAAGTCGAACGTGATCGCCAGATAGCCTTTGCCGAAAATCGCTTCGAGCGAACACGTATCGCCCAACGCCTCCGCCTTTTGCGCATCATGGCGAAGATAACCGCGCACTTCGCCCTGACGGTAATCGCAGACCAGCAAGTCCACGACACCGCCTTCGGACTGCGCCTGCAAGGTCAGCTGCGCCTGATCTTCCTTGAGCAGCGAACCCATCAGCGTCGTGAGCACCAGGGCTTCTGCCAGCAGATGCTTGAGAGTCTTGGGGTAATCGTGCGCCGACAGGACGGTTTCGAGCACGGGACCAAGCCGCACCAACCGCCCCCGCGCATTACGCGCGGGCACGGTAAAGCTCAGCACCCGGTCGAAGCCAGTGTCGTCGCGCCGCAAGATGTCGTCTTCGCTCACAGTTTGCCCAGCGCCCACAGCAGGATCGACTTCTGCCCATGGATGCGATTTTCCGCTTCGTCCCACACGGCAGAAGCGGGGCCGTCCATAACCTCGTCGGTCACCTCCTCGCCGCGGTGGGCAGGCAGGCAGTGCAGAAACGTGGCACCGGCCGCAACCTTGGCCATCAGCGCGGCGTTGACCTGATAGGGCTGCATCGCCGCCACGTGCTGCTCGCCGCCCGCCTGGCCCATGGACACCCACGTATCGGTGACGACGACGTGCGCGCCCGCAACCGCTTCCTGCGCATCACGAGTCAGTATAACTTCACCACCCGCCGCCCGCGCCCGGGCGATAAAACCTGCGTCAGGTTCGTAGCCGGCAGGACCGCCGACGCGCACGGTGAACTTCATCAGACCCGCCGCCTCGATCAGCGAATTGGCGACATTGTTGCCATCGCCCAGCCACGCCAGTTGCAGGCCCGGCAGAGCGTGGCCGCGTTCGATCACGGTCAGCAAATCGGCCACGATCTGGCACGGGTGCGACAGGTCAGTGAGGCCGTTGATGACCGGCACTTCGGCGTAGTGCGCCAGTTCCTCGATCTTGGCATGATCGTCGGTTCGCAGCATGATCGCATCGACCATACGGCTAAGCACGCGCGCAGTGTCGGCGATGCTTTCGCCGCGACCGATCTGGGTGCTGCCTGCTTCAAGGATGAGGGCCGAGCCGCCCAACTGGCGCATCGCCATGTCGAACGACACCCGCGTGCGGGTGGAATTCTTCTCGAAGATCATTGCCAGCACGTGCCCGGACAAGGGCGAATCGGCGTCAACCCGCCCTTTGGGCCACGCGCAGCGTGCAGCCTTACGGTCCATCGCATCGTTGAGCATGGCGGCGACGGCATCGCCGCCCGCGTCCGACAGGCTGAGAAAATCCCTGGCCATCAATTCACGCCTTCCGGACTGTAGCTGGCGGCAGCCGCCGAAAGCTTTTCCATGAACTCGTCGATGTGGCTGTCATCGATCACCAGGGGGGGCAGGATGCGGACCACGTTGTCTCCGGCCGACACCGTCAGCAATTCGTGATTGTCGCGCATATGCGCCACGAACGCGCGCGGCTCTACCTTCATCTTAAGCCCGATGAACAGGCCCCGCCCGCGCACCAGTTCGAACAGCTCAGGGTAATTGCCGATGAACTGTTCGAGCCGCGCCTTGATGCGTTCGCCCTTGCCGCGCACGTCGGCCAGGAAGGCATCCTGCGGAATCACGTCCAGCACGGCGCCGATCGCGGCCATCGCGAACGGGTTGCCGCCGTAGGTGGAACCGTGGGTGCCGAATATCATGCCCCGCGCGGCCTTTTCGGTGGCAAGGCAGGCGCCGACCGGGAACCCACCACCGATCCCTTTCGCGGTGGCGAGAATATCGGGCATGATGCCATACTGTTCATACGCGTAGAACGTGCCGGCACGGCCCACGCCGCTTTGCACTTCGTCCAGCACCAGCATCAGGTCGTGTTCGTCGCACAAGGCGCGCAGCCCCTGCAGGAATTCGTCTGTAGCGACACGGATACCGCCCTCACCCTGGATCGGCTCGACCAGAAAGCCAGCGGTTTTGGGACCGATCGCGGCTTTCGCGGCTTCCAGATCGTTGAACTCGACATACTTGAAGCCTGGCAGCAAAGGCAGGAAGCCCTTGTGCATCTTGTCCTGGCTGGAAGCGCTGATGGTCGCCATCGTGCGCCCGTGGAAGGCGTTGTTGAACGTGATCAGTTCGAACCGATCGATATTGCCGGCAGACTGGTGGTAGGCGCGGGCGGTCTTGATCGCGCATTCCACCGCCTCGGCGCCGGAATTGGTGAAGAACACCGTGTCGGCGAAGGTCAATTCGGTCAGCCGGCGAGCGACATCCTCGCCCTGCGGACTGCCATACAGGTTGGACACGTGCATCAGCGTCTGCGCCTGCTTTTGGATCGCATCGATCAGACCCGGATGCGAGTGCCCGAGGGCGTTCACGGCGATGCCGCTGGCAAAGTCGAGATAGCGACGCCCGTCCTCGCTGATGAGATGGCAATGTTCGCCGCGAACGGGGCGTACGCCGCACCGGGGGTACACGGGCATCAGCGCAGGTATGGACATGTCGGTAATCCTCGAATGGCAATGAGTTCGTGAAGATCGCAAACGACAAATGGCGGCCCTGTGGGGCCGCCATTTGCGCGCATCTAGACGTGTGCAATCACCCGGTCAAACTACCGGGCCGAATGCAGGCCGATCAACCCTGAAGCGGCGTCAGGTTGACCGCCGAGTACTTGCCTCGTCGATCGACCTCGATGTCGAACTCCACCCGGTCACCCTCGTTCAGGCCGGTGAGGCCCGAGCGTTCGACCGCGCTGATGTGAACGAACGCGTCCGGCTGGCCATCATCACGCGTGATGAAGCCGAAACCCTTCATGGAATTGAAGAACTTCACCGTGCCGCTGGCCTTTTCGCCCGTCAACTCACGCTGCGGGGCTGCAGGCTCGCGCTTGGCGACCGGGATCACGTCGCCGACGACCGACAGGTCCGTTGCGGAAACCTTGCCACCGCGATCGACCAGCTGGAATTCCAGCTGCTGACCCTCGGCCAAGCCTTCAAGCCCGGCGCGTTCAACGGAGCTGATGTGAACGAACACGTCATCGCCGCCTTCTTCGCGCTGGATGAAGCCGAAGCCCTTCGCTGCGTTGAAGAATTTGACGACACCGCGTCCCTGGCCCACGACCTGGGCGGGCATTCCGCCGCCACCACCGCCACCGCGCGGGCCGCCGAAGCCGCCGCCACGCGGCGCGCCGCCGCCGAAACCACCGCCGCCGCCGCCGCCAAAGCCGCCACGGTCACCGCCGCCGAAGCCGCCACCACCGCCGCCGCCGCTTGCGCCGCCACCAAAGCCGCCACGGTCACCACCGCCGCCGCCAAACCGGTTGGAGCCACCGCCGAAACGATCCTGCCCGGCAAAGAACGGATCGAACTCGTCCTCGCCAAACTGATCGCGCTTGTCGCGTCCCCTTCCGCGACGACCTCTATCAAAACCCATGTCTACGAACGTACCTTCGCTGCGCCCCTAAATGCATCGAGCCTGGGCGCGTGGACGATGCGCGCCAAGCGTCAGGATGAACGCATGGCAAACCAGCGCTCTCCCGCAACCGCGACTCATACACGAGTCCCGAGGACATGGCGAACGGAAATACATCCCCAATTCACTCGATATCGATGAAAATACGCGGTTAAACGTCCGAAATGGCTTGCCGATGGCACCCAATCCGTCTTGATGACGGCGCGATTCCTCCGCAAGGGAACTTCGATCCCGACTCCACGAAAGGGCCTCGCACCATGTTTCGCCAGATCACCGACACCGTCTTTGCCAGCCCGCAGATCGACGTCGCCGCCATCGCCGAGGCCAAGTCTTTGGGCGTGGTGCGGATCGTGAACAACCGTCCCGAAGACGAAAGCGATGATCAGGTACCGGGCGCCGCTATCGAAGCCGCCGCGCGCGCGGCGGGCATGGATTATGTGGCGATCCCGGTGACGCATGCCGGCTTCAGCCAAGGGCAAGTGGATGCCATGCTGGACGCCCTCGATGCCGATGGGCCCGTCCTGGCCTATTGTCGCTCGGGAACCCGCTCCACGTTGCTGTGGGCGCTGGCCCGGGCCAAAGCTGGCGACAATCCCGCTGCGATCGCGGCGAAGGCGGCAGCGGCAGGCTACGATGTCTCGCCGATCCGGGAACTGATCGACATGCTCGCGGCCGGGCGCTGAGCAGCCCCAGCCTTAGAAGACCCGGTCTGAACAGACCTAAAGCGCGTCGTCACCCTGTTCGCCGGTACGGATGCGCAGTGCCTGCGCCAGTTCGAAGACAAAGATCTTGCCGTCGCCAATCTCGTCATTGTTGGCATGCTGGCGGATCACCTCGACGACTTGCGCCACCAGCGCATCCGGAACAGCCACTTCGATCCGGATCTTGGGCAGCATGTTCGAGGTGTATTCAGCGCCCCGGTAAATCTCGGTCTGGCCCTTCTGCCGACCATAACCGCTGACCTCGGACACCGTCAGGCCGGAAACGCCGGCTGCGCTCAACGCGTCCTTCACTTCGGTGAACTTGAACGGCTTGATGATCGCCGTGATGTATTTCATCCGCGTGTCCCTGGCCCGAAAGGGGCGGGGCGCACCTTTTCACACGGTAGCGCTGGCGGCAAAGGCTTTCGTGTGCCCGATGCCGAACGCGCACAAAAAAGGGGCCGGAGCGGCTGGCTCCGGCCCTTTGAAGGTGGTGTTCGCAGGAGGAACATCGGCTGGCGACGACGGGTGGGAGGAGAGTAGACCGTTCCCGCCGCCGCCAAACTTTCGATACTTACATATTGTAGGCGCGCTCACCGTGGCTGGAGATGTCCAGGCCCTGGTTCTCGTCTTCGATGCTCGGGCGCAGACCGATGGTCTTGCCGATCACGAAGTAAAGCACCGCAGAGATCACACCGGAGTAGAGCAGCGTGAAGACGACCGCCTTGATCTGGATGATTACCTGGCTGCTGATCGAGTAAGTCGAAGCGTCGAAGGCGGCGGGGAACTTGGTGTAATCGAACACACCTTGTCCGCCGAGCGCCGGCGAGGCGACGATGCCGGTGGCGATGGCGCCGACGATCCCGCCAATGCAGTGCACGCCGAAGACATCAAGGCTGTCATCATAGCCGAGCATGTTCTTCACCTTGGCGACGAAGATGTAGCAGATCGGCGAAACCACGAAGCCCAGCACGATCGAGGTCATCGGTGCGCCATACCCGGCAGCCGGGGTGATCGCGACGAGGCCGGCGACGGCACCTGTTGCTGCACCCAGCATGCTGGCTTTGCCGTGGTGGAAGTGTTCCACCAGCGACCAGCTGACGGCGGCGGCGCACGTGGCGACCATGGTGTTGATGAAGGCAACCGCAGTCACGCCGTTGGCTTCCAGGTTGGAACCGGCGTTGAAGCCGAACCAGCCCACCCACAGCAGCGAGGCGCCGATCATGGTCATGACGAGCGAGTGAGGCGGCATCGGCTCCTTGGGGTAGCCGGCACGCTTGCCGATGAAGAGGCAGCCGACGAGCCCGGCGATACCTGCGTTGATGTGAACGACGGTGCCGCCGGCGAAGTCAAGCGCGCCCCAGCCCCACAGCAGGCCCGAATCGGTGGGTGCATCGGCCAGGAAATCCGGGCCCGCCCAGTACCAGACCATGTGTGCCATCGGGTAGTAGACCAGGATCGACCACAGGACGACGAAGATCATCAGGCCGCTGAACTTGACACGTTCGGCGAAGGCACCGACGATCAGCGCCGGGGTGATCATGGCGAAGGTCATCTGGAAAACGACGAAGCTGAATTCCGGCAGATAGACGTTATTGCTGAACGTTGCGCCCACCGTCGTTCCATCCACGCCCTTCAGAAACGCCTTGGAAAGGCCGCCGAAGAAGTGGTTCTCGCCGCCCGAGGTGAACGCCATCGAATAGCCTACGCAGCACCACAGCAGACCGGCGACCGACACGATCATGAACACCTGCATGCACAAGCTGAGCATGTTCTTGGCGCGCACGAGGCCACCGTAGAACAGCGCCAGGCCGGGGATCGACATCATCAGCACCAGTGCCGAGCAGATCAGCATCCAGGCAGTGTCGCCCTTGTTGACCATGCCGGCCATCTGTGCGGCATCCGGGGCCTTGATCGGGGCGGCGGCCTGGGCCCAGGCCGCCGTTGAAAAGGCGAGCGATGCAAGCGTTGCACCCGCGCCGCCGAAAATCTTGCGGTTCATCATGAAAGCCCCCCTCAAAGCGCGGTGTCGCCCGCCTCGCCGGTGCGGATGCGCACGGCGGAAGCGAGATCGAGGACGAAGATCTTGCCATCGCCGATGGCTTCGGTGCTGGCGACCTGCTGGATCGTTTCCACGATCTTGGGAGCAAGATCGTCCGGCGCGGCGACCTCGATCTTCACCTTGGGCAGCATGTTGGTCGAATATTCGGCCCCGCGGTAGATTTCGGTCTGCCCCTTCTGGCGCCCGAACCCCTTCACTTCGGAGACGGTCATGCCGGCGACACCGATGGCGCCCAAGGCTTCCCGCACTTCGTCGAGCTTGAAGGGCTTGATGATGGCGATGATGAACTTCATGCCTATCCCCTGTTAGCCACCGGCCCCACTGCCGGCTAACATAGGTACAGCAAAGAACGTGCCAGTTTACGTTTGCTTAGGATTATGCCGCACATTCAATCGCGAGAGACGCGACGACCCGACGCATTATTGCGGTGCAGCGCCTGATTTACGGGCACTTGCCTAAATTTTAGGCAGCTTGATAGTGGCCACGACAGGCAGATGGTCAGACCCTATGGCCGCTAACGGACTGTGGTGAACATGGGTTCCCGCCACTTCCCACCTGTCGGAGATTACGATTCGATCCAACTGGGCGATCGGTCGGCGGGACGGAAAGCTGCGCCCCGGCGCCAGAACGCGCCAGTGGCGATCGAACTCTTGCAAGCAGCCGCCGCGCTGGGACCATTCGTTGAGATCGCCCATCATCACGGTCGGCACATGCTTTGCGCACCCGGCACAGTGTTGCAGCACGCTGCGCACCTGATGGCGCCGGCGCAGACCCGACAGGTCAAGATGCATGCCCACCACCCGGAACCGATGCCCGTCGAGCGCAAGATCGGCGCGAACGGCGCCGCGCGGTTCCAGCACCGGCAGGGGAACCGGGGCAGCTTCGATCAGTTCGATCCCCTTGCGCACCAGGATCGCGTTGCCGTGCCAGCCCAGGCTGTCCGGCTTGGTAGACAGCGGGACCGGCACATAGTCGGTGGCGGAATGGATCGCATCGAGGGGCAGCACGGCCATGCGCCGCCCGTACCGGCGATCCACTTCCTGCAGGGCCAGAACATCGGCGTCGATCTCACGCAGGATATTGAGAATGCGGTCGGGATCGCGGCGGCGGTCAAGCCCCACGGCCTTGTGGATGTTGTAGCTGGCGAAGGTGATCTGCAAGGCGCGCGCATTCCTGTGGCCGGTGGGCCATACAATTCCCACGGCCCGGCCAGGTTCCTTGCAGCACCCTCAGTGCTGAATGCTTAGCGTTCCTTGATGGCGCTGAAGGCCAGTTCGGGGTGGCGTTCCTGCTGATAGGTAACATCCCACGCCGATCGCGCCATGAACACCGGGTCGCCGTCGCGATCCTTGGCCAGGTTCATCTTGTTGAAGTCGGCGAACTCGCGCAGCGCCTTGTCATCGCCCTTGAGCCAGCGGGCGGTATCAAACGGCGCGCCTTCCAGCGCGGCCTCCACCTTGTATTCCGCTTCCAGCCGCGAGATCAGCACGTCCAGCTGCAACTGACCCACCACACCGACGATCCACTGCGAGCCGATTTCGGGATAGAACACCTGGATCACCCCTTCCTCGGACAAGTCATCCAGCGCCTTGCGCAGCTGCTTGGTCTTGGTCGGGTCCTTCAGCTGGACGCGGCGCAGGATTTCGGGAGCGAAGTTGGGCAGGCCGGTAAAGCGCACGTCGTTGCGTTCTGACAGCGTATCGCCCACCCGCAAGGTGCCGTGGTTGGGAATGCCGATGATATCGCCGGGCTCCGCGCTGTCCGCGATTTCGCGATCCTGCGCGAAGAACAGGATCGGCGAGTGAACGGCGATCGGCTTGCCCAGCCCCGACGGGGTCAGCTTCATGCCGCGCTTGAACGTGCCCGAAACCAGCCGCATGAACGCGATGCGGTCACGGTGCATCGGATCCATGTTGGCCTGCACCTTGAAGATGAAGCCGGTCACTTCCTTGTTGTCCGGCTCGATCGTGCCCTGGTCGGACGGCTGGGGCCGGGGCGGCGGCGCGTGGCGCGAAATGGCGTCGATCAGTTCGGCAATGCCGAAGTTCTTGAGCGCGGAACCGAAATAGACGGGCGTCAGATCGCCGGCGCGATAGGCCTCCACGTCAAACTCGGGATAGCCGACCATCGCCAGCTCCAGCTCCTCGGCCACCGGGGCGGGCAACGCCACGTCGTCGTCCACCTTGCCCAGGAACTCCTTGCTGGGGCCTTCGGGACGGGCCACCTTGCCGCTGGCAATGTCGAGGATGCCTTCAAACACGCCGCCCATGCCGACCGGCCAGGACATCGGGCACACATCGAGCGCCAGCATGTCCGCCACTTCGTCCAGCAAGTCGAAGCAGGCCCGGCCTTCGCGGTCCACCTTGTTGATGAACGTGATAATCGGCACCGAGCGCAGGCGGCACACCTCGAACAGCTTGCGCGTCTGCGGCTCGATACCCTTGGCCGCGTCGATGACCATGATCGCCGAATCGACCGCGGTCAGCGTGCGGTAGGTATCCTCCGAAAAGTCTTCGTGGCCCGGCGTATCCAGCAGGTTGAAGGTGATGCCATCGCGCTCGAACGTCATCACCGAGCTGGTTACGGAAATGCCGCGCTGCTGCTCGATCTTCATCCAGTCGGAGCGCGCGCGCCGCGCCTGCCCTCGCGCTTTCACCTGCCCGGCCAGATGGATCGCCCCGCCTTGCAGCAGCAGCTTTTCGGTCAGCGTGGTCTTGCCGGCGTCAGGATGGGAAATGATCGCGAAAGTGCGGCGGGCGTTAGTCATCGCCGCGCTTTAGGGGCGTCGCACCAAGATGTGAAGCCCGCCCCGCCGACCCGCCTATCGCTGGCCCTCACGCGCAACCTGGAATCCGGCGAAGGACTGGTTTACCGGCATCAGTTCAAGCGTGTTGATGTTCATGTGCGCGGGCAGTGATGCCACCCACAAGACCGTCTGGGCAATGTCATCGCCCGTCAACGGATTGACGCCGGCATAGAAGCTGTCCGACGCGGCCTGATCGCCGCCGTTGCGCACCACCGTGAACTCGGTTTCCACCATGCCCGGCTCGATCGAGGTGACGCGCACGCCGGTGCCTGCAAGGTCGGAGCGCAGGCCAAGCGCGAACTGGCGGACAAACGCCTTGGTGCCGCCATAGACGTTGCCGCCGGCATAAGGATACGTCGCGGCAACCGATGAAAGCATCACAACCGCACCCCTTCGCGCGATCAGGCCCGGCAGCACCTTGTGCGTCAGGGACACCAGCGCGACCACATTGGTGTCAATCATCGTCTTCCAGCTGGCAAGATCGGCCTTTTGCGCCGGGGCTGCGCCGAGCGCCAGGCCGGCATTGTTCACCAGGCAATCGATATCAGCAAAGTCGCCCGGCAGCGCGGCGAGCGCGGCATCGCGGGCCGCCTCGTCGGTCACGTCGAACACGGCGGGATGGAAGCGCTGTGGCCCCAGTTCATCGGCCAGCGCCCGCAGGCGTTCGGCGCGTCGGCCGGTGCCGACCACGCGCCAGCCTGCGGCCGCGAACGCACGGGCGCAGCCTTCGCCGATGCCGGACGTCGCGCCGGTGATGAGGACGGTCTTCATGGGGAAACTCCTTCAGTCTGCGGCAAGCACAGTCACGTCCATGCGGAAATCGTGCGCCGCGCCGGGTGGCAGGGTGAGGACACCGGGCTTGTCATGGAAATCGTCTGCGAAGCCCACCGGATCAGCGATGCCCTGCCACGGCTCGATACACAGATAAGCGGCGCCCGGCTTTTGCCAGATACCCAGCATCGGCGCGTCGGGAAACGCCACAGTGACCTGCGCGCCGCCGGGTGCGCCAAATGTCACCTCGCGGCTGGAAAGCGTGTCCCAGATCAGCGCATCGGCTTCGAACAGCGCAGCATCGGGATGGAGCAGATGGCCGTCAACAGGCGTCGGGAAAGTTTCGGGCAGCAGCAGCCCGGTTTTGGCGTCGATGCGGCGGATCGGCTGCGGCTCCGCGTCTTGGAAGGACACCACGTGATCCGCTTTCGCAGTGCCGCCTGGCAGCGGCCAAGCGAAGGCGGGATGAAAGCCGAAGCTGAACGGCAATGGCTGCGCGCCCGGATTGCTGATCTTCGCCGCGACATGCAGAGCAAACCCATCGAGCCGAAACTTGATATCCAGCACGAAGGCGAACGGATAGACCGCGCGCGTCGCTTCGCTATCTTTCAGCCGGAACAGGACATGATCCGCGCCGGCTTCGACGACCTCGAAATGCGAATGGCGCGCAAAGCCATGCTTGGGCAGCGCATATTCGGCATCACCCAGCCGGTAACGGCCCTCATTCAGCATGCCGACGATGGGAAACAGGACCGGCGCGTGACCGGTCCAGAACGCGGGATCGGCGTCAGTCATGTATTGCTGGCCACGCGCATCCGTGAGTGACCACACTTCGGCCCCCAGCAGGTTGATCTGGGCCGTCAGCTCATCCGAAGCGATCGTTACCAACTGCGCGTCTGTCATCGGTCATAGTCCCTTGCAGGCAGCCCGCCCGCGATCGTGCGCTTAACGCCCGGCACGCGCGCGAGGTCCTGAGCGAGTGCCGGAAAAAAAGCCCGTCCACCTTATCCGCGCAGCACCGCGCCCAGCTTGGCTGCCGCTGCCGTGACCCTGGCGGTGATCGCCTTGAGATCATCGTCCTTGTAGCTTTGCTCCAGCGGCTGCAGCGTGACTTCGAGCGCCAGCGACTTATGCCCTTCGGGCACGCCCTGCCCACGGAAATCGTCGAACAGACGGGCGGCCACTATGTTGGCCTTGTCCGCGCCCTGCACCACGCGCACGAGGTCCGCAGCCGGCAGCGCGGCCGGCACCAGGAACGCATAGTCGCGCGTCACCGCCTGCAGCGGCGGCGGCGCGTAGGACGCGCGCGCAAACGCCGCGGCGCCCTTCCGACCGGGAATCGCGTCGAGATGGATTTCCGCCATTGCTAAGGGGCCGGCAACATCGAACTGCTTCGCCAGCGCCGGATGCAGCATGCCGAAGCGGGCCAAAATAGTCTTGGGGCCAAGCCGCAGCGTGGCGGACTGGCCGGGGTGGAACTGCGGTCCCGCCTCGCCCATGACCTGCAACTTGTCGACCGGCGCGCCGGCTTGCGCCAACAGCGCCAGGACATCGGCCTTGGCATCGAACGCATCGAAGGCGGTGGCCTTGCCGCTGGCCCAGTTGCGCTGCGTCTTCTCACCGGCCAGCACGAAGCCCAGTGCCAGCCGCTCGTCGCTCGCCCCGCCCGCACCGCGCAAGTAGCGCCGGCCAACTTCGAACAACCGCAGCGACGCTGCCCCGCGATCGAGGTTGCGCTTTGCCGCCATCAGCAGGCCTGGCAGCAGAGACGGGCGCATCGCCTTCATGTCTTCGCTGATCGGGTTGGCCAGCACCCACAAGGCCTCTCCGTCCGGCGCGAACGCCTGCGCGGCGGCGTGCGGCAGGAACGACCAGGTCACCGCTTCCTGCAAGCCGCGCGCAGCCGCAGCGCGGCGAACGCGGCGCTCCAGCATTTGTGCTGCCGTCGCGGTGGGTCTGGCGACCCCGTCGGCACGCGGCAGCGGCACGCTTTGCACGTTGTCCAGCCCGTGGATCCGCACCACTTCCTCGACAAGGTCGGGCGCGCCATCCACATCAGGACGCCAGCCCGGAACCGTGACGGCCCACGTCCGCTGCCCGTTTTCTTCGATCGCCACGATCGTGAACCCCAGGCTTTCCAAGATGCGCTGCTGCTCTGCCGGCGTGACGACAACGCCGCCCAGCTTTTCCACCAGCGCCGGGTTGAACGACACGGTTCGCGGCGTGCTGGGCGCGGCGCCCGCGCGCACGATCTGCGATGCCTCGCCGCCGCACAGATCGAGGATCAGCGCGGTCAGCAGCGCCAGCCCGGCATCGAGAAAGCTGGGATCGATGCCGCGCTCGAACCGGCCGCGGGCATCGGATGTCAGGTTCAGCTTGCGCCCGGTCCGGGCGATGCGGACCGGGTCGAAGTAGGCGATTTCCAGCAGGACATCTGTGGTCCCCTCATCGCAGCCGGAATGCGCGCCGCCCATGATCCCGGCAATGTCATGAACCCCGGCCTCGTCGGCGATCACGGTCATTTCCGAGTCAAGGGTGTAGGTCTTCTCGTTCAGCGCCACCACGCTTTCGCCGTTCGCTGCCCGGCGCGCCACCACAGCGCCGTTCAGCCGCGCAAGGTCATAGGCATGGGCCGGCCGCCCGTAAGCGAGCATGATGAAATTGGTCGCATCCACCAACGCCGAGATCGGGCGCTGCCCGGCGGACTTGAGTGCATCCTGCAGCCACTGCGGCGACGGGCCGTTCTTCACGCCCCGGATCACGCGGCCATAGAATGCCGGGCACCCGTCGGCATCCTCGATGCGGATGTCGACCGGGCAGGCAAAGCTGCCGGCGTTCTGCGGTGGGTCGACCGGTTTCAGGTTGCCCAGCCCCGCCGCTGCCAGATCGCGCGCGATGCCATACAGGCCCATGCAGTCCGGGCGGTTGGGCGTGATGGCCACGTCGACCACCGGATCGGACCCGCGATAGTCCGCGAACGGCGTGCCGATGGGCGCGTCCAGCGGCAGTTCGATGATCCCGTCGTGATCGTCGCCCAATTCCAGCTCACGCGTGGAACACATCATGCCGTTAGATTCGACGCCGCGGATCGCCGACTTCTTGAGGACCATGCCGTTGGCAGGAACGGTCGCACCCGGCATGCCCAGCACGCCGACAAGGCCGGCGCGCGCATTGGGCGCGCCGCATACCACCTGCAACGGCGCGCCTTCGCCGGTATCGACGGTAAGTACCTGCAGCTTGTCCGCATCAGGGTGGCGCGCTGCAGTAAGCACGCGGGCGACGCGGAAACCATCCAGCTTCGCCGCCGGGTCCTCGATGCCTTCCACCTCAAGACCGATACGGTTGAGGGTCGCGGCGACATCATCGATCGTCGCGTCGGTATCCAGATACTGCTTGAGCCAGGAGAGCGAGAATTTCATCGTCTGTATCCTTTGCGCGCTCAGGCAGGCGTGCCGACGCCGCCCGACAGGGTCGGCACGTCGAGCGCGGAGAAACCGTAGTGGGACAGCCAGCGCACATCGCCGTCGAAGAAGGCGCGCAAGTCGTCCATCCCGTATTTAAGCATGGCGAGCCGGTCCACCCCGGTGCCGAACGCAAAGCCCTGCCATTCGTCGGGATCGAGACCGCCGGCTTCGATCACCCGGCGATTGACCATGCCTGAACCCAGCACTTCCATCCAGGCGTGGCCCGGCGCATCGCCCGACCCGCCGACAACGCGGCGGCCCCCTTCGTTGGCATAGCCCACGTCCACTTCCACCGAAGGCTCGGTGAACGGGAAGTAGCTGGGGCGCAGGCGCAGGACGATATCGTCGCGCTCGAAGAAGGCCTTCAGGAACGTCTCAAGCGTCCATTTCAGGTGGCCAAGGTGGATGCCCTTGTCGATCACCAGACCTTCGATCTGATGGAACATGGGGGTGTGGGTGGCATCGCTGTCCGAACGGTAGACCCGGCCCGGCGCGATCACCCGCAGCGGCGCGCCATCCTTCAGCATCGTGCGGATCTGCACTGGCGAGGTGTGCGTGCGCAGCAGCATTTCGCGCCCGTCATCATTATGGTCCGGGAAATAGAAAGTGTCGTGCATCGCGCGCGCGGGGTGGCTCTCGGGCATGTTGAGCGCGGTGAAGTTGTGCCAGTCGTCCTCGATTTCCGGCCCGGTGGCGACGGCGAAACCCAGGTCGGCGAACACTTCGGCCAGTTCGTCCATCACCTGCGAGATGGGATGCACCACGCCGCGCGCAGTAGCTGGCGCCGGCAATGACAGGTCGATCGTCTCGGCGGCGAGTCGCGCATCGAGCGCGGCAGTTTCCAGCGCCGTCTTGCGGGCGGCCAGCGCCTCGCTCACGCTTTCGCGCAAGGCGTGGATGCGGGGGCCTTCAAGCTTGCGCGCTTCGGGATCGAGCTTGCCCAGCGTCTTGAGCAGGCCCGAGATCGAGCCTTGCTTGCCCAGAAATTCGACGCGCAGGGCCTCTACCGTATCGAGATCGTCGGCGAGCGCGATGCGCGACAGCGCCTCCTGGCCGGTTACTGCATGGTCCACTGGTACGTCTGCCTGCTTGAAGGAAATACGATGGTGCCGCGCTCTTTACGGAACGGGGCTGCGGATCGCAACGGAGCGGTTGTGCCCTTCGCGGCCAAGGCCGCATGCGAAAAGGGCGCGGACGGCAATTGCCATCCACGCCCTTTCAATCGCGCAATGAAGCGTGGGACGCTTCGTGCCGGTGGCTTACGCCGCCGCCGGCAGAGCAGCCTTCGCCTGCGCGATGACGGTGCTAAACACGCCGCCTTCGTTCATGGCAAGGTCGGCCATCGTCTTGCGGTCCAGTTCGATCCCGGCAAGCTTCACGCCGTGGATGAACTGAGAGTAGGTCAGGCCTTCGGCGCGAACGGCAGCGTTGATGCGCTGGATCCACAGAGCACGGAAGGTGCGCTTCTTGATCTTGCGATCGCGGTACGCATACTGGCCGGCCTTTTCGACGGCCTGGCGCGCGACGCGGATGGTGTTCTTGCGGCGGCCCCGGAAGCCCTTGGCCTGTTCCAGAATCCGCTTGTGCTTGGCGCGGGTGGTGACACCCCTCTTGATACGGCTCATTGGTCAGTATTCCTCAGTTGAGCCCGTAGGGCGCCCACTTCTTGATCGTCTTTGCGTCGGCGTCAGAAATGACGTCGGTGCGGCGATTCTGGCGGATATACTTACCGTTGTGGCTCATCAGGCGGTGGCGCTTGCCGGCAACGCCGTGCTTCACCTTGCCAGTGGCGGTGAGCCGGAAGCGCTTCTTCACGCCGCTCTTGGTCTTCAGCTTGGGCATTTTCGTCTCCTTGGTCAGGGACACGTCCCGCCGGCCTTGGCAGCCCTTTTCGCCAGGCCGACCCGCGAATCCCGTCTGGCGGGATCCAACCGTGTCGATTGAAGGGCGGGCCTTTAGGGGCAGATGCGCATAAACGCAAGCTGCCAGCGCGCGATCATTGCGCGTAGATCATCCGTTTGGTCATCCCGCCATCGACGACGATCTCCTGGCCCGTCACGAACCCGGCCCCGGCCAGCCACTCCACCGCCTGTGCGATATCCTCCACTGTGCCGACCCGACCGACCGGATGCTGCGCCTTGTCCCGGCGCGAGTGGCGGGCCGATGCGCGGGCGTCCGCCGCCTGCCAGGGCCCGGTCTCGATCCAGCCAGGCAGCACCGCGTTGACCCGGATATCGGGCCCCAGGCTGACCGCCATCGCATGCGTCAGCGCGCTGACGCCGCCCTTGGCCGCGGCATAGGCAAACGTATCCGGTTCGGACTGTTGGGCGCGGGTGGACGACATGTTGACCACGCTGGCCGGCGCGGCGGCGCGCAGCAGGGGCAGGGCCTCACGCGTGCACAGGAACGTCGCGGTCAGGCTGGCGTCAATGTAGGCATGCCAGCGCTGCGCCGTCAGGTCTTCCAAGGGGCCACATACCGGATCGGCGATCCCGGCGTTATTCACCAGCAGGTGCGCGCTGTCGGTCCATTTGCCGATCTTGCTAAAGGCGTTGCGCACGGCAGGCTCGTTGCCCACATCGCAGGCGATCGCCAGAAAGCGATCCGCAGGCAGCAGCGCACCCAGTTCGTCCAGCGCCTGCTGGTTCAGGTCAAGTGCCGCAACGCGCCAGCCCAGCCCCGCAAAGTGCAGGACCAGACCGCGCCCGATGCCTGCGCCGCCGCCCGTGATGATTGCCGTCTTGTCCGTCATGCCGGTGCAACCCGCCAGACCGCGCGAAGTGCCCCGACGCGCACTGATAGCTCAGTCGTGATGATGGCAGGCCATCGCCGCGATCACATCCTCCAGCCGGGCCGGATCGCCAAGCGCAAGTACCTCACCACCCGAGTCGGCATGGAGCGGCTCACCGTTCCAATCGCACATGGTGCCGCCCGCACCCTCCACGATGGGGACCAGCGCGGCCCAGTCATGCAACTTGAGGCCAGCCTCGCAGATCAGGTCGAGATGCCCGCTGGCGAGCAGGCCGTAGTTGTAGCAGTCTCCGCCCATCATCAGCCGCTTGTGGTCGGTCCGCGCCGCCAGCGTCATGAAATGATCGCCCTGATGGTCGTCGAAATACTGCGGCCCGGTGGTGGCCAGCATCGCGTCGGACAATTCGCGGCAGGGTCGGGTGCGCACTTCTGCTCCGTTGAAGGTGGTGGGATGGCCGCTGGCGCCCACCCAGCGCTCACGCAGGATCGGCTGGTCGATAATGCCCAGCACCGGCCAGCCGTTCACCAGCAGCGCGATCAGCGTGCCGAAGATCGGTCGCCCCCCGATGAACGAGACAGTGCCGTCGATGGGATCGAGCACCCAGGTCCGCCCGGTAGACCCCTCCTCTGACCCGAACTCCTCGCCAATGATCGCATCGCGCGGAGCTTCCGCTTTCAGGATGCGGCGCATGGCTTCTTCCGCAGCGCGATCGGCGATCGTTACCGGGGAGGCGTCTTGCTTGCGGTCGGCAGCAAGGCCGGTGCGGAAATGGGGGCGAATCGCGTCGCCCGCCGCATCGGCAAGCCGCAGCGCCAAAGCGATGTCCTGTTCGATTTTCATGCCCGCTGCTTGCCCGCCAAGTCCCGCCGGGGTCAAGGATCAAGGTGCGGCGCCGCCCACCTGTAAGAAAATGTAAGGCGCCGGCGGGCCACAGGGAATTTTACCGCATTGCCGGTGCGTGTCTGCGCATTTATCCCGATATGGGGCATTCGCAGCGAGACATCATGCAGCGCAGACGACAACCGGCGATCGATCCCAGGATCGCGCCGGAACAGGGCATTACCAAAGAGGGGCAACCGCTGTCATACAACCGCGCGCCGGTCGACGATCTGGCGCCGTGGGTTGCGCGGCTGTATGTCACGAAAGTGGATCTGCCGGCGGACTATACGCTCGATTGCGGCCTGTTCAACGACACGGCGTGCGTGCGCATCCAGCTTGCCGGCGCCTGGACCGCGCAGACCGCGACCGGGCCCGAAGCGTTCGACCGTGAAGCCTTGTTCTTCGGGCCGCAAACCCGGCGCATGCCCGTCAGCGTGACGGGCAGCTTCATCAGTCTGGGCATGGCACTGCGACCCGGTGCATGCACCGTGCTGTACGGTGTTCGGATCGCGGAGCTGCTGGACCGCATGGTGCCTACCGATCAGATGGGGCGACCCTCCGAACAGATCCTTTGGCGCTTTGACCCTGAAGCCACGCCGGAACACTGGCTCGCCACGCTGGAGCAGATGATGCGGCAGCGCGTGGAGCATGCCGGCGGCCGGGTACCCGATCCCATCGCCGCCCGCTTCGAGGAAATCAGCATGCGCGATCCAGGCATGGCGATCGGCCGCGCGGCGGAGGAATGCGGCGTGGATCGCCGCAAGCTGGAGCGTGTGGTCAAGCGGGATTTCGGTATGGCGCCCAAGCAGGTGCTGCGCCGCGCCCGCGCGCTGGACATGGCCAGTCACTTGCGTGGCGTGGCCGATGCGAGCGAGGCGAACGACATCGCCTTGCGCTACTATGACGAGAGCCACCTCATCCACGAGTTCACCGAGCTGTTCGGCATGTCGCCGCGCCAGTTCGTCGAGCGCCCGCAGCCGATCATGACACTGGCGCTGGAATCGCGCCAAGCGCGCCGGCTCGAAGCACTCAACCGGATCGCGCCGGGCGAAAGCCGGCCCTGGGAGTAAGGTTCAGTCGAACAGGCTGGAGACGGAGCTTTCATCGGCAATGCGGCGGATCGCCTCGCCGATCAGCGGAGCGATGGTCAGGATGCGGATCTTGCCCGAATCGCGCGCCGCGTCCGTTGCCAGGATCGAATCAGTGATCACCAGTTCCTTGAGCGCGGAATTGGTGACCCGGCTGACCGCCGCGCCCGAAAGCACACCGTGGGTAATGTATGCGGTCACACTGGCCGCGCCCTCGTCCATCAGCGCCTGCGCGGCGTTGCACAACGTACCGCCCGAATCAATGATGTCGTCGATCAGGATGCAGGCCCGGCCCTTGACCTCGCCGATGATGTTCATGACTTCCGACTGACCTGGGCGATCGCGCCGTTTGTCGACGATCGCCAGCGGCGCATTGTCCAGCCGCTTTGCCAGCGAGCGCGCACGCACCACACCGCCCACGTCCGGCGAGACAACCATCAGCGACTGGTCGCCATAGCGCGCCTGAATGTCAGCGGCCATGACCGGCGCTGCAAACAGGTTATCGGTGGGAATGTCGAAAAAGCCCTGGATCTGGCCGGCGTGCAGATCGACGCACAGCACGCGGTCCGCACCGGCCTCGGTAATCAGGTTGGCCACCAGCTTGGCGGAAATCGGCGTGCGCGGCCCAGGCTTGCGATCCTGCCGGGCATAGCCGAAATACGGGATGACCGCAGTGATGCGCTTAGCCGAGGCCCGGCGCAGTGCGTCCACGCCGATCAGCAGTTCCATCAGGTTGTCGTTCACCGGGTAGCTGGTGGGCTGGACGATGAACACGTCCTCGCCGCGCACGTTCTCGTGGATCTCGACGAAGATCTCCTCATCCGCGAACCGGCGCACGCTGGCGTCCGTCAGCGGCAGTTCCAGATAGGCGGCAATGGCGCGCGCAAGCGGCAGGTTGCTGTTGCCGGACATGATCTTCATGGCAATCCCCCGTGACGGTCACAATGCGGACGGTCGATGGCGCCCGGCCTTTAGCCATGGGCGGGGCGATTGCAAGAGCGGCACCCCCGATTTTCCGCCTGCGGGAATGGCAAGCCCGGTTACCGGGCCCGGTTACTGGGGGACGCCCGCGCCTGCGTATCGATCAAGCCCGCATCGCAAAGGACGGGCGTGCCATCGTCAAAATGCTTTGCGCATCATGGCCGCTGGGCCATGATCGATGTTATGCACGCCGGAACCTGCTGATCACCGGAACGGGTGTGGCAGACAAGCGTTGCGGGCGTTGGTGGTGCGGACTGGCATGCCGCCGGGCGTGCCCCATCCGGTCAAAGGGAATTGCGATTTGTTCAAAGCCTGGAATTTCCTGATCGCCGCCGCTGCATGGTCGGCCTGCTCTCCGGCGTTGGCGCAAGAAGCGCCCGCCACCGCGCAGACCGCCGGCACTTCTGCAACCGATGACAGCGCTATTGCCGAAAAGATGCTCGGCGCCGGTGGCCGCGTGACCCCGGACCGGTCGCGCAGCCAGTGCCTGCGCACCATGAAGGAAGGCGAAATCACTGTCTGCGCGCCGGCGCCCGACCAGTTCCGCATCCCATCTACGGCGGATGACGATCCCACCGGCAGCGCCGGGACGCGCGACGGACGGCTGCACACTCCGGACGTTGCGGGCAATGGCATCTTCAAGGGCAAGGCGACGATGAGCGGGAAGTGCTTCATACCCCCGTGCCCACCAGCGCCGGTCTACATGATCGATCTTGCCTCGATCCCCATCGCCCCTGCTGGCTCGGACGCGGACAAGATCGCCAAGGGCGAGCTGCGCACGCGCTGAGCTGGCGGCGTAGGACCAAGCCCTGCGTACTTTGACGCCTCAGGCGCCGATGATCTGCATCACCAACGGCTGCGCGGTAAGGCTCTGCGAACCCTCCAGGATCCGCAAGGCTTCGGTCACCGCGCGTTCGGGCCCCGGATGGGTGACCAGCGCGAGGATCACTTCGCCGTCCTGATCGGGATCGCCTTTCTGGATCAGGCTTTCGATGGACACGCCCGCGTCGCGCATCGCGGCGGTAATGTCGGCCAGCACACCGGGGCGATCAGGCACCGTGAAGCGGATGTATGCGCTGCCGGTGCGATGGCCGGATTCTGCCGGCTCCATCGCTTCCAGTTCACCCGTCGGCATTGAAAACGCCGCGCCCGTTTCGCCGCGCGCAATGTCGATGATGTCGGCCACGACCGCGCTCGCGGTCGGCCCATCGCCGGCGCCGGCGCCCTGGAACAGCAGCCGTCCCATGAAATTGCCTTCGGCGACCACCGCGTTGGTCGCCCCGTCCACGTGGGCCAAGGGATGATTGATCGGCACCAGATGCGGGCGCACCCGCTGGAACAGCCGCGCCGCGCCGCCCGCGCCGTTACCGGCCGACCGGTCGACTTCGGCCATGCCCAGCAGGCGGATGACATAGCCAAGCGCACGCGCCTGATCGATATCCGCCGCCTTCAGCCGGCTGATGCCCATCGTTTCCACCGCATCGAAGCGCAAGCGCGATCCGAACGCGATCGCCGCCAGGATCGACAGCTTGTGCGCCGCATCGGTGCCCTCGATATCGAACGTGGGATCGGCCTCGGCATAGCCCAGCCGCTGCGCTTCGCCCAAAACGTCGGCGAAGTCGGCCCCTGTGTCTTCCATCGTCGAGAGGATATAATTGCAGGTGCCGTTGAGGATGCCATAGACCCGGTCGATCGCGTTGGCCGCCGCGCCTTCGCTCAGGCCCTTGATCACCGGAATGCCGCCCGCCACCGCCGCCTCGAACTTGAGCGCCACGTGCGCCGCCTCTGCCGCCGCCGCGAGTTCCAGCCCGTGATGGGCGATCATCGCCTTGTTGGCGGTGACCAGGCTCTTGCCGCCGGCAATGGCGTTGCGCGCCAGCGCCAGCGCCGGCCCGTCAGACCCGCCGACCATTTCGACCACCACGTCCACGTCCGCCCGCGCTGCCAGCGCCGCTGCATCGTCTTCCCAGTCGTAGCGCGACAGGTCGACGCCGCGATCCTTGCTACGATCCCGCGCACTGACCGCCGCAATGCGGATCGGGCGGCGCGCGCGCCGGGTAATCAGTTCCGCGTTGGTTTCGATGAGGCGAACGACGCCCCCGCCCACGGTTCCCAGTCCGGCAAGCGCAATATTCAGCGGTTCGGCCATGCATGCTCCTTTACGCGAGCGGGCCCTAAGCCACGCCCGCCGCAATTTCCAGCCATTCGTCGCAAGACTATCAGGAGTTTGGCGTTAAGGGTCCTGGTGCCGGGCGTGTTGGGCGTCAGTTCAGCGTCCGGGTGCATGGGCCCAGCTGCGCCAACACGCCTTGATAGTCGTTGCGCGCCTGCTGTCGCTCGCCCTCGCTGCCCGATACGTTGGCCTGCGGCGGCAGCGTGCGCGGCAGGAAGCACGCCAGGCGATACCATTCCACCGTGTCGCGCTGAGGGGGATGGCCGACATCGGCCACCAGTTCGGAAAACGACACACCCCATACCGTGGGCTGGCCGGGCTCGTGCTTCACCGTGATCGATGCGGCGGAATTGTCCTGCGTATTAAGGAAGATCTGCGTCTCCCCCTGCCCGGCCAGATTGCCCGGCACGAACAGAACTTCACGCACGCCGGTGATCCGGGCCGGGGCGCCGGGAGCGATCATCTGCTGCAGGATGCCCCGCACCCGCGCCTCGCCTGCGGGGGTCCAGATCTGCTGCGCGGTAGGGGTGACCAGTTGCAATTCACCCGGCCGCCCGGGCACCGAACGGGCGAACAGCAGGACATCCTGCTTCTTCAGCTTGGGCGCGCGGCCTTTCGCATCCAGCGGCAGGTCGACGAGATAGCGGATGGATTCGCCCAGCGGCGCCTTGCCCACAAGCAGCGCCTTGGTGTTGGCCTCTACATAAAAGCGCCCGTGCCCCGGCGTCAGCGCGCGGCTGCGTTGATCCTCCACGCGCGTTGTCTTGACGATCTGCGCCAGCACGACCAGCCCCGCCGAATCGGCCAGGCCAGCGACGTCCGCATATGTGACCTCTTTTGGACCGACCGCGCTCTGCGCATTGAGAGGACCTGACAAAAAGGTGAGGACAGCCAGTGCAAATGGGGCACCAAAATGCGGCGAAAACCGTGCCATGAACGCAAAACTCCTCGGAAACCTGCGGAAGTATAGCCTCGGCTATGAACAGATTCAAAATTGGACTGGATCAATCGCGCCTTAACAGGCATGAATCATGCGTTAACCCCCGCTGCGGCGATAAGGCGTTGCGTGGGTGCGGCTTCACCGTTAAGAAGTCAGACATATGGGGCTAAAAAATAAAAATGCCCCGCGGTTCGCTTTCTCTGCTCGGCTTGGCTCTGGGATGAAGTGAACTGTCACACGTCAGGGTGGGTTATTGGAGTTTCGTCGTGGATTCCTCGAATCGGGGAAGCCATGGGCGCCTTTGGACATGCCTTTGTGGGCCGCTGTTCGGGGCTTGATTATGGAGTGATGCGTCTGAATGGCTTACGCTGACCAGCAAATGAGCAGTAGCAAGGTTACTGCTCTTGTCATTGTCGCCTTGATCCACGTCTTCGTCGGCTATGCGCTCGTCACCGGCTTGGCCTATGAGGCGGCGAAGAAGGTCATGGACAAAGTGACCACCGTGGACATCAAGGAAGAGAAACCCAAGGAGGAAGAGCCACCGCCGCCACCTCCCAAGGAAGATACACCACCGCCGCCCATCGTGGCGCCGCCTCCGCCGATCAGCATCAATCCGGCTCCGCCGCCGGTGCAGACCGTCAATGTCGCTCCTCCGGCGCCCCCGGCGCCTGTGGTTCTGGCCGTTACCCCTCCGGCACCCCCGCCGCCGCCGCCTGGTCCTTCAAAGGCCCGTGGCGTGCGTCCCAAGGGTCAGGCTGGCTGGGCTGGTCGCATCCAGGCGAACTATCCCACCAAGGCAGCACGCGAAGAGCGTGAAGGCCGTGTTGGCGTGAGCGTCCAGATCGGTCCGGATGGTCGCGTAACTTCGTGCTCGGTGTCGTCGTCCAGCGGCAGCCCCGACCTCGATTCGGCGGCTTGCGACGGTATGCAGCGCTACGCGCGCTTCGACCCGGCGCTTGATGCTGCGGGCAACGCGATCTCTTCGTCCTATTCGACGGCGATCGTCTACAAGCTCAACTAACTCCAAGGCGGCCGGTCGTTGACCCCGGCCACATCCTGCATTCTTCTTGAGAGGTACATCGCATGCTTATCGTTGATATCCTTGCCGCTGCCGGCGCTGCGCCGCAGAACAAGTTCGGCTTTGCCGAAGCCCTGAAGCAGGGCGGTTTCATCGCCTATGCCACCGTCATTATCCTGGGCATCATGTCCTTCGGCTCGTTCTACATCCTCTTCACCAAGTGGTTCGAACAGTCGAAGATCCTGCGCCAGTACAATGCGGTTCGCACCACGTTCTGGCGCGCCCCGACCCTGCGCGAAGGTTCGGCCAAGCTCGACAAGAACAGCGCCTGGCGCCAGCTCGTCGAAGACGGCATCTCGGCTGAAGACCAGCACTCGAAGATGACTGATTCGCTTGAAGCCCATGACTGGCTGCACGGTTCGCTGCAGCGTTCGGAATCGTCGATCAACGCGCGCCTGTCCTCGGGTCTGCCGTTCCTGGCGACCGTGGGTGCAACCTCGCCGTTTATCGGTCTGTTCGGTACCGTGGTTGGTATTTACCGCGCTCTGATCGCGATCGGTCTGGCCGGTTCGGCTTCGATCGACAAGGTCGCAGGTCCGGTTGGTGAAGCACTGATCATGACCGCGCTCGGTCTGCTCGTCGCGGTTCCCGCCGTGCTTGCCTACAACTACCTGCAGGCACGCAACAAGCGCATCGCCGAACTGCTGACCGGCTTCTCGAACGACATCCTCGCGAACATCAACTCGAAGGGTGCCGTCAAGCCGGCCATCGCCGCCGGTCCGGCCAAGGTTGCTCCGGCTGCCGCCAAGCCCGCTGCCGCTCCGACCAAGCCATAAGGAGCACGGGATTTAACGGGCCGGTGATCCGGTCCGTCCCGTCGGGGTGGAACCCGAAAGGGATTTCAGGGGTGACGGAACGCTTGCATGCGCGATCCGTCACCAGCCCCAAGGCAACGCAAGGATTAGGATAAGACTATGGCGATATCCACGGGCGGAGGCGGTGCAGAGACACCGATGTCCGACATCAACACAACGCCGCTCGTCGACGTTATGTTGGTGCTGCTCATCATCTTCCTGATCGCGGTTCCGGTTGCGATTCAGACGATCGAAAAGCTGCGCATCCCCGTCATTGTAGCCACCGAATCGAAGGACAAGGTGGAGAACCTCCTCCTGACCGTCTCGACGACCGACACGAACGGCCGCAGCGCCGGTGAGCCGGGCTTCCAGGGGGCTTCGCGTAACGGTGAATGCCGCATCTACTTCAACAACGTCACCCCGGTGACATCCACCGAACTGCGCGACCAGGCTTTCAAGCGTCTCGATTCGATCGTGAAGCGTGAAGGTGGCCCGCAGGCCCTGATGGCTAACCCGGACCTCATTCCGCAGGTCCACATCCGTGGCGACGTGAACGCGCCTTGGCGCTGCGTTGCCGGCGCCATCTACAATGTGCAGATTTCGGGTTATCCGACGGTTGGCTTCATCACCAACCCGGTCGATCCGAACGGCTGACGTTCAGGAACAGGAGTAACTTTCCATGGCAATGTCAGGCGGCAAGGAAGATGGCTCGCCGATGATGGAGATGAACACGACGCCGTTGATCGACGTCATGCTCTGCCTCCTCATCATGTTCATCATGTCCATCCCGGTCGCGACCCACTCGATCGACATCGACCTGCCGGTGGCCAGTCCGCCGAACCAGCAGCAGCCGCTGATCGATCCGGTCAAGAACAAGATCGTGCTGACCAAGGACAACAAGATCCTTTGGAACGGCACGCAGCTTGACCAAAACACGCTGGTGCAGTCGCTCCAGGCAACCACGCGCATGTCGCCCGAGCCGGAACTTCAGTTCCAGCCCGACGCGGATGCCAGCTACGAGCTTTCGGCGCAGGTCCTCGAAGTCATCAAGGCTTCGAAGGTCACCAAGTTCGGGTTTGTGGGCAACGAACAGTTCGCAACCTTCGGCAAGGCCGGCGGCTAAGAACTTTCGCATCCAGCCCTTCAAGGCTACCCAAAGGGGCGGAGCGATCCGCCCCTTTTTGTTTGGCGTTCTCCAAAAGGCACGCGCAACATCGTCGCCAGCCGCCTCAGTCACCCTCGTCCGTCGGCACATCCACCCGCATCGCAACCGACGCCAGGCTTTCCGCCTCGAACAGCAGATCGTCATCGGCCGCTCCGGACGGCAGGTTTTCACGCCCGATCATCGACAGGCCCGGCACCGAAAGCGGGCTGATGCGGTCCAGCCGCACGTGGTCGATCTCCCGGGCCGCCCGGTCAAGCACGTCGGCCACGCGCCCCACGTCGGTCAGGCGCGCACGCGCGTCCGCCCAGGCGGCCTGGATCAGCAAGTGCTCGGGCTCATACTTGCGCAGCACGTCATAGATGAGATCGGTCGAGAACGTGACCTGCCGCCCGGTCTTGCGCTTGCCGGGGTGCTGGCGTTCGACCAGCCCGGAAATCACCGCCACCTCGCGAAAGGCGCGGCGCAGCAGGTACGATTGCTGCACCCAGTCCACGAACTCGTGCGTCAGGATGTCGGGAGACAGCAAGGCGGACGGATCCTCGACCGGCTGCAGTCCCCATACGATCAGCGTGTAATCGGTGGCGACAAAGCCCAACGGCCCCAACCCGCGATCATTCATCCGGCGGGTGATCAGCATGCCCAGCGACTGGTTCGCGTTCCACCCCTCGAACGTATAGTAGCTGGTATAGGCCAGCCCCCGGTGCGGGAAGCTTTCCACCAGCAGCCGTCCGGGCGCGGGCATATGCGAGCGCCAGTCCTGCACCTCCAGCCATTCGCGCACGTCATCGGGAAACCGGGCCCAGCCCGGACGATCCGCCAGCATCGCCCGCACCCGGTCCGCCAAGTGCGTCGATATCGGCATGCGCTGGCCCATGTAGCTGGGGATCGTGGCGGATCGCTTGGCCGCGCGCACGATCAGTTCCAAATCCTTCAGCGCCTCAACCTCAAGGTCCATCCCGGCAAACCGGAAGGTGTCACCCGGCTCCAGGCTGGCTCCGAAACCCTCTTCCACCTTGCCGAGCGCACGGCCGTTGCGAAACCGCACGTCCAGCATCTCGGAATCGACGATGATGCCTGCATTCAGGCGGTGCCGGGCAGCCTGTTCCGGGTGCGCCAGGCGCCAAGTGCCGTCGGCTTCACGCACGATCCGGCGGAACCGATCGTAGGCCCGCAGCGCGTAGCCACCCGTCGCCACGAATTCCAGCACGCGCGCAAAGATCGTCGCATCGATCCACGCATAACTGAGCGAGGAGCGTACCTCGTCCAGCAACGCGTCCTCGCGAAACGGGCCGGCGCAGGCCACCGCCATCACATGCTGGGCCAGCACATCGAGCCCGCCGGGGCGGAACGGATCACCATCGCGCTGCCCTTCGCGCACCGCCTGTTGCGCCGCAAAGGCTTCCAGAAATTCGAAGCGATTGCCTGGCACCAGCACGGCCTGGCTGGGGCAGTCGAGCCGGTGATTGGCGCGCCCGATCCGTTGCAGAAGGCGCGACGATCCTTTGGGCGCGCCCATCTGGATCACCAGGTCGATGTCGCCCCAGTCGATGCCAAGGTCGAGACTGGCGGTGCACACCAGCGCGCGCAGCTTGCCATCCGCCATCGCCGCCTCCACCTTGCGGCGTGCCTCCCGGCTGAGCGATCCGTGGTGGATGCCGATCGGCAGGTTGCCCTCGTTGGCGTCCCACAGTTCCTGAAAGATATACTCGGCCAGAAAGCGCGTGTTGGTGAAGACCAGCGTGGTGCGGTGCGCGCGGATCTGCGCGATGATCTGGGGAATCGCCCAAGTGGCTGCATGGCCGCTCCAGGGAATGCGCGCCTCGTCAGGCAGCAGAATTTCGACGTCGGGCTCGGCGCCGGGATCGCCTACAACCAGTGCCACCGTATCGATCTCGCCCCACGGCGCCAGCCAGCCGCGATACTCATCGGGGTCCGCCAGCGTGGCGGACAGCGCAGCCCGGCGCATGGCCGGCGCGATGGCCTGCAACCGGGAGAGCGCCAGCGCCAGCAGATCGCCGCGCTTGCCGGTGGCGAAGGCGTGCACTTCGTCGATCACCACCCGGCGCAGACCGGCAAACAGTTCCGGAGCCTCCGGGTAGCTGAGCAGCAGCGAGAGCGATTCGGGCGTGGTGAGCAGCACGTGAGGTGGCCGGGCGCGCTGGCGGGCCTTGCGGTCTGAGGGAGTATCGCCGCTGCGGGTTTCCACGCGGATGTTGAGCCCCATTTCGTCGATCGGCGCGATCAGGTTGCGCTGCACGTCGGTCGCCAGCGCCTTGAGCGGCGAAACGTACAGCGTGTGCAGGCCCTCGGGGGGCTTGGACCCGCCTAGCCGTGAGGGACAAAAATCGGCAAGCGTAGGGATAAACCCGGCCAGCGTTTTGCCCGCACCAGTGTCAGCCACCAGCAGCGCGTGTTCTCCCCGGTCGGCAGCGGCCAGCATATCACGCTGATGACGGCGCGCCTCCCAACCGCGCGCCGCAAACCATGCGCCTATCTCTGCGGGGATATTGCGCGGGTCAGTCATGGCGGGCAACGTAGCGGCACACAGGGGATAAAGCATCGCCGCGATGCTGGTTGCCGCATCCTGCCCGCGTTATCCGCGCGTGATGCCGGATTGCGCAAGCTGGCTGTCGACCTGCGCCAGCAGTGCGTCCAACCCTGCCGCCGTGTCGCTCTCCGCACGCGCGGTCAGGGCGGCCTGCGTGTTGGAGGCGCGCAGCAGCCACCAGCCGTTCGGCGTATCAACCCGCACCCCGTCCGTGGCATCGACCGAGACGTTTGCGGCTGACAGCCGTTTGCGTACGTCGTCGATTACCGCGAACTTGCGCGCATCCGGCACGGGAAAGCGCAGTTCCGGGGTGTTGTGCATCGCCGGCAACAGGTCTCCCAGCTGGGTGACGGACGCGGCCAGCCGCTGGCTTGCCGCCATCAGACGCACGGCGGCATAGAGGCCATCGTCGAAACCGTAGTAATCGTCCGCCAGGAAGATGTGGCCGCTGGTCTCGCCGCCCAGCAGTGCCCCGGTTGCCTTCATTCTGGACTTTATATGGGAATGCCCTGAGGGCGCCATCTCGACCTGCCCGCCAAGCGCCCGCACCGTGTCAAACACCAGCCGCGAGGCCTTCACGTCCGCAATAACCCTGGCGCCGGGTTGCCGCGCAAGAACATCACGGGCGTAGATCGCCAGCAACTGATCGGCATCGACGATGCGCCCGCGCGCGTCGACTACGCCGATACGGTCGGCATCACCGTCAAAAGCCACTCCGAAATCGAGGTTCTTGGCCGCGACGAGCGCCTGCAGGTCTGCAAGGTTTGCCAGGACAGTTGGATCAGGATGGTGGTTGGGAAACCGCCCGTCCACATCGGAGTAGAGCAGATGATGTTCGCCCCCAAACCGCGCCGTGAGGCGGGACGTGAGGAGTTCCAGGGCAGGGCCGGCAGCGCCGTTGCCGGCGTCCCAGCCGATGCGCAGGGCGGCAATGTCGTTGACCTGCGTACCCGCCAGACCCTCCAGCAGCCTGTCGACATAGTCGGACAGCACATCGCGTTCGGTGACCAGGCCGGGCGTCAGCGCACCCGTCCCCTCGCCCGCAGCGGCCGTCGCGCCAAGGCGCTGGATGTCCGGCCCAAAGAACGGTCGGCCTCCAAGTACTATCTTGAAGCCATTGTGATTGCCGGGATTGTGGCTGCCAGTTACCTGAATGCCGCCGTCCACCTGTGGCAGTGAGGTTTCCGCGAAATACAGCATCGGCGTAGCGGCGAGACCGATTCGCACCACGTCCACACCGCCCAGCGTCAAGCCTTCCACCAAAGCCGTTTCCAGCATCGGCGAACTAAGCCGCCCGTCGCGACCCACCACTACCCTTCCGCCGCCGGCTTTCCGCAAGACCGCAGCGAAATACAGGCCCAAGGCATGGGCGTCCGGCGCTCCCAATGTCTCTCCCACCACGCCGCGAATGTCGTATTCGCGCAGGATGGTGGGGTCGAACTGGTGGGCCTTGTTCATGGTCGTAGCAGCGCTTTCAAAGGAGGCGTGACCATATTCGGGCAGGCTCGCACGCAGCGCAAGCTACTGGGTGAACGGCATCGGCTTGGCTCCCCGAACACCTTCGGCCGCCGCGCCGGGCCAAAACCGCGCGCGACATCGGTATACCCAGCTATTCTCGCCGGTCGCGCCCCGGACGTACCATGTGCAAACGGCAATCAATTCCACAGCGCACACTGTACGAATCAGGAAGGAAACCCGGAGGACAGACTTCGAGGCGCCATGACTGCTCCGCCTTAGCCCGCTGCAATCACTGTGAACCCATCAGCATCTCATAAAGGGCTGCGAGCTTCGTAAGGGCATAGAGACCCGCCGGTATCTTGTCCTGCAGCAGACATGCCTTCAAATTTCCGCCGGCACCTGCGCCAGGAGCAGGTCGCGCGCAGCGTTCGCTTCGTGGACCTGTTCGGCGCTGCCGCCGCGATCGGGGTGCACGGCGGCGATGCGGCGGCGATGCGCCTCCACGATGTCGCGGCGGCTGGCGCCTGCTGCCACGCCCAGCAGCGCACGGGCGCGCGCGGCTTCGAAGGACCGCGTGGGTTTACCGCCGGCCAGCTTGGGCTGCCAGGGCCACCGCCCGGAATACAGCCGCCACGCGATGCAACCCAGCGCAATCAGCCACACCAGCTTGAGCATCAGGTGGCCGCCGCAAGCGCAAGTTCAGTCTGCCCGCGTGACGGCATCGGGAGCTTGAGCCCGGCGACCAGTCCGCGCAATTCCTGGCGCGCCACCAGGTGGCTGGTGCCCAGATCGCCCAGATGCCCCTTGTCCAGCAGGGTGAGGCCGGAGGGGAACAGTTCGCGAAAGATCACGCGCTCGGACAGGCCGGCAGCGATGCGGAAGCCCGCACGCTTGGAGAGTTCCTGCAACGCCCCATCGATGCGGCGCATGTTGCGCGCTTCCACGTGCTGCACCCGGTTGCGCACCACCACCCAGTCCAGATCGCGCCGCCCTTCGGCGATGGTCTTGAGGCCGCGCTTCTTGCGCGCCTCCCACATCACCTCGGCGTAGAACGACAGCTTCTTCACTTTGAACGTCTCGCTCTCAACCTGGCCCAGCAGGTCGAAATCGACGAAACTGTCGTTCAGCGGCGTGACCAGCGTGTCGGCGGTGGTAGCGACGTGGCGAGCGAAGGCATCGTCGCGGCCGGGGGTGTCGAACACCAGGAAATCGTAGCCTTGCGCGATCTGCTCGGCCATGTCGTCCAGCTCGTTCACATCGTCGCCGTCATAGACTGCAAAGCGCGCGCCAGGCAGCGAGATCTCACGCTTGCGCTCGGTTTCCATGCGGTTTTCCAGATAGCGGTACAAGGTGCGCTGGCGCGGGTCGAGGTCGATACAGGCCACGTTCGCACCCTGATACGCAAGGGCGATGGCCACATGCACGGCCGTGGTGGACTTGCCGGTGCCGCCCTTCTCGTTGGCGAAGACGATGCGATGCGCTGTCACGGGACCGTTACGCTTTCCTGGCTTGCCGACCGGCAGCATGCCGATCCGCGCGTTTTATAAAAATTGCCCCCTTGGGCGCGCAGCGGTTACAGACCTGTGCGCCGTCCGGTCTGGGCGCATCATACTGGAGCACATGAGGTCAATGCAAACCGTCCACGCCCTTGATCCACTGCGCAATGCAGTTGCAGGCCTGCGCGCTGCCGGCCCGGTGGCGCTCGTGCCTACCATGGGTGCGCTTCATGACGGCCACCTGACACTGGTGCGCGAAGCGCGCCGGCATGCCGCCAGCGTGGTGGTGTCGATCTTCGTCAACCCGCTGCAGTTCGGCGCGAATGAGGATCTGGACGCTTATCCGCGCCAGATGGAGCGCGACAGCCGCTTGCTGGAGGCTGAAGGTGTGGATCTGCTGTGGGCGCCCACCGCCCAGGCGATGTACCCGCCCGGCTTTGCCTCCACCATCTCCGTGACGGGGGTCAGCGAGGGGCTGTGCGGGACCGCGCGGCCAGGCCACTTCGATGGCGTGGCCACGGTGGTGTGCAAACTGTTCAACCAGGTCATGCCCGACGTGGCGCTGTTCGGAGAGAAGGACTGGCAGCAGCTGTCGGTGATTCGCCGTATGGCCCGCGATCTTGACCTGACCCGGCCCGCCGCCAACGCGATCCTCGGCGTGCCCACGGTGCGCGAGGCTGACGGCCTGGCGATGTCTTCGCGCAACGCGTATCTTACGCCCCAGCAGCGCGCTAAGGCTGTCGCCTTGCCCACAGCCATGCGCCGGGCCATCGCCCAGATCGAAGCCGGCGCAGACGTACCGTCCAGCCTGGCCCGGCTGAAATCCGATGTACTGGAAGGCGGCTTCGGTTCACTCGACTATGCGGAGCTGCGCGAGGCAGACGACCTGGGCGAACTGCACGCGGTTATCACCAAGCCGATGCGGCTGCTGGTCGCCGCGCGAATCGGAACGACGCGACTGATCGATAACATGGCGGTGAAACCGGCACAGGCGCCAGAGGCTGCCTGAGGCCATGGTGGGCGGTGAGGGGCTCGAACCCCCGACCCTCTCGGTGTAAACCTGCGAAATATACTTATCAGGAATTATCATAAACCATCATAGATGCGAGGATATTTTACACAAATACTTGATTTATAACGATTTTTATGATACGTATGTATTCAGGAAACGTCACCGAAGCTCTGTTTCTCGGGATACACGGTTGAATACATATGGAGGCATGACGATGGGAGCATCACGGCTGCGGGCACTTACGGTCAAGGAGGTCGAGAAGTTGACGGCCTCGAAGCCGTCTACGATCAAACATATCTCATTGGGTGGAGTACCAGGTTTCGTACTCATCCATACCCCAGCCGGCCACACTAGGGCGCGAACTCATAAATTGGGTTGAGCTGTCGGCATTGTCGTGATTCAGGCGCCCTTCGGAAACGGAGGATGTATGACGCGACGGCGGTATGAACTGACGGACAAGGAATG
>NZ_LMJY01000009.1 GCF_001421325.1 Novosphingobium sp. Leaf2
CAATGAGGCCGGGACAGTTAGTGAGGCGGATCGGCGCGAGCATGCCGATATTTAGGATGAAGCAGGCCAGTGCTACGGATAGCAGCGGCTCACTGGGGATCGGTGTCAAAAGGATCGGCGTCTGCCTTTATAATCCGATCGCGCCAAGTTGGCTTCCAGCCCGCCCTGATCGCCTTTTGCATCTCCGTCCATTTCTCGGGATCAATGGCTACACTGGCGGCCTCAATACCACCCGATGCTTCGATTCGACCCATTCGTATTGCTTCCCAGTCGGCCTTGTTTTCTGGCAGCGAATCATTGGGGTCGAAGGTTTCGACCATGCGCTTCACTTCCGACCGGCTGACATCCTTTCCGCGCTCGGATTTCCACCCGCGCTGAGTGAGATACTTCATCAGCTTGGCGATCGGTGGTCGCCCTCGATGATCCTCCGTTCTGAGATGAACGATGTAGGAGGCTGCGTCGAGAAACCAGCCCATTTGCCGCATCCGACCATTCTTACCGGCGCTATCCCGGCTCGCCACCTGACCATCATAGCGCTCCTGCTCAGTCAGTTCGTGCTTCGGCCTTCGTCCCATAGTCCACCAAATGTTCGCACCACAGCGCCATCCGCCGACCTCAACTAAAACTATGAGCGTCAACGAGGTGGCCACCCCTTGGCAAGTCACTGAACCAAGGGAGTTTCCCAATGAAGATCATCAATATCGACCCAATCGTCAACATGGTCCTGAATCCCCTCACACACGAAGACGCCGCCGTGGCAGGTTTCCGGGTCATGCACCACGAGGCGGCGCAGTATGGCGGCCTCGAAAACATGCTGAGCCGGTCAAAGTCCCTGCTCAGCACGATCGCGCGGCTCAACACCGAGATCGAGGGGCTCAAAGCTCAAGTCAGCAGCGCACAGCGAGCACTGGCAGCATCGGAGAAGGCGCGCCGCAATATCACGGCTGAGGAGGCCCTCAAGGCCGAACGCGCCGTGAAGCAGCGGATCACCGAAACCGTCGAGGCGATGATCAGCGGGGCCAGTCAGTTGATCACTGCCGAAGCGCCCAAGACCACACGCTCGACTCCGCAAAAGGTCGTGCGGCGGATGGCAGCCAGCGCTCCTCGTCGGCGGTCACCGAAACTGCGGCGGGGCGAAACCACCGACAACATCGTGCTCAGCTTGCTGACGAACCGGTGGAAGTGCATCAGCACCCTGTTCCGCGAGGCGCAGGACTGTGGGTTCACTGGCACCGAGAACGCAATCCGCTTCGCTGCGCTCCGTCTCGCTCAGGCTGAAAACGCCATCGAAGGGCGGGATTCAGAGCGTCGCATCGCCTACTGTCGGCCCTGATCGATCTGCATCTAAATACCACGGGCGTCCCGGAGTTGGCGAAATGGCTCCGGGGCGTCTCGCCCAAAATCAATTAATGCGCTCGGCACCCGCGCTATGATAAATAAAGATGAACATTTCGCAGGGTGGCCGGAGACGGTCAAATGAGTGGCCCGCTCACAAACTGCCCCGGACTTGGCCCGCTCCCTCATTGAAAGCGATAAGGCCGCTCGACGGGAGTTGAAGAACGATCGGATCACAGCCCGATCGCCGGTTGAAGCGAACAACGGTCGTCGCGGGGTGCGAAGTCAAACACAGCCCCAGCACAAGACGGGGAGCCATGTCGTTAGCTGACAACTCCCCGGATTGAGCGGGCGCGGTGTTCAACGGCGTGCGTCCCTCAATCGCTTATCCTCACCGATATAACCGTCGAAGGTGATCCCCGAAGTCAGTTTGACTCTGCCGGGGAGCGCACCTTGATAGGCGCTGGCGCATGCAGGGTCCGGGCGACCACCTGCTGGGTATAAAACCCCGAAGCCGCGACGCACAGTTTCTAACAACCGCAGGTTGATGAACCCCCTATCCCCCGCATCTGGGCAGCTTCGCTCTCAATGAGCGTGGGTATCTGTCGATGCCCTTTGTGTAAGTCTGCTCAGGTGCGGGGGAAATAAAGATGTATCATCCTACCGAGGTTGATGATCGATATTGCTGTTGCTCCTTCGTCATTGAATCCGCTGCGCTCGTTGATTGGCGCATGAGGAACGAATGCGCGGATCAGCGTGATGCAGCAGCAGAGCGCGTATGCGCTCGGCTCTCAACGAAACCATGAACATTGCGCGCAGGCGATAGCCGTCAGTCACCGAGCCGGATCATCGGTAAGGCCAGCAGCCGCACCGCCATACTGATCGCAAAGGTCGCATCACGGCGCAGGTGCTCCTCACCGGACACGCGCTGATCAATGACACGGCGCGACAGATTCGACGGGTCGTCAATAAGACGGTGATGCGACAGCGGGTTCCGCATCTCCATCAGCCGTTCGAGATCATTCGCATCCCGCTGGCTGATCATATCGCGCGCAAGACACCGCTTGAGCGTCATTCGGAAGTCGATCTTCGGCGGGATCGGTTCGCCGTCGAGGCCCATCGTCAGCATCGCGGCGAGCATCTGCTCTGCCAACGCCTGCGACAGCAGCACGGTCGCGACGAAGTTGCCATGCACGAAGCTACTGCGCGCCTCGACCCAAGCCGCATAGGCGATCTCGCCACCGGGGATCATTGAGCGCCTCGATCCGATCGCGCTAACCGAGTCCTCAAGCTGGCGGAACCGGCTCACCTTCCCGTGCAGATCATCGTGCATCTCAGCCAGCAGCAGGCGCGCGAAGTCGAGGTCATGGAGATCAGATATCAGGTCAGGCTGCTCAGCCATGTCGCCTCATCGGGATTGAATTTGTCAGAAACCGGTATCGCATATCTTGCTGTCCTCCCCTTAGCAAAAATGCTAATCTGGCCCGGACGCCGGGGGTATTTTGTGAATCATCAAGCACTTGCATCGTTCATCTGGTCTGTGGCGGACCTGCTGAGGGGGGACTACAAACAATCCGAATATGGCCGGGTGATCCTGCCGTTCACTGTGCTGCGCCGTCTTGATTGCGTGCTTGACCCCACCAAAGCGGCGGTTCTCACTGAACTTGAGGCGAAGACGGCGCTGGACCTGAACCCCGAGCCCTTCCTCCTTCGCACAGCAAAGCAGGGCTTCTACAACACCGATCCGCTCGACCTCGGCAAGCTGATGGGCGATCAGGACAACATCCGCGCCAACCTTGTCCGATATGTCGAGGGCTTCTCCCCGGCCGTGCGCGACATCTTCGAGCAGTTCGAGTTTCATGCCCAGATCGACCGGCTCGCCAAAACCGGGCTGCTCTATCAGGTCATTGAACGCTTTGCCCGCATCGACCTCCATCCGGACAGGGTGGACAACGCCGCGATGGGCCTCGCCTTTGAGGAACTGATCCGCAAGTTCGCTGAAATCTCAAACGAGACAGCCGGTGAGCACTTCACCCCGCGCGAGGTGATCCGCCTCATGGTCAACCTGCTGTTCGTTGAGGACGACGATGCGCTGACCAAGCCGGGGATCGTTCGCACCATCTATGATCCGACAGCGGGCACGGGCGGCATGCTGTCGATCGCGGGCGAGTATCTCACTGAGCACAACCCGCAGGGTCACCTGACCATGTTCGGTCAGGAACTTAACCCTGAATCCTATGCGATCTGCAAGGCCGACATGCTCATCAAAGGGCAGGCGATCGAGAACATCGCCCCCGGCAACACCCTCTCGGATGACGGACATCACGGTCGCACCTTCGACTACATGCTGTCGAACCCGCCGTTCGGCGTCGAGTGGAAGAAGGTCGAGAAGCAGGTCCGCGCCGAGCATGTGCAGAAGGGCTATGACGGGCGCTTCGGTCCCGGCCTGCCGCGCGTGTCGGACGGATCGCTGCTGTTCCTGATGCACCTGCTGTCGAAGATGCGCCCGCTCAATGAGGGGGGCTGTCGCTTTGGGATCGTGCTCAACGGCTCGCCCCTATTCACGGGCGGCGCAGGCAGCGGCGAGAGCGAAATTCGCCGCTATGTGTTGGAGAACGACCTCGTTGAGGCGATCGTCGCACTGCCGACTGACATGTTCTACAATACCGGCATCAGCACCTATGCCTGGATCATCAGCAACCGAAAGCCAGAGGCTCGCCGGGGCAAGGTCCAGTTGATCGACGCCTCCTCCATGTGGCGCAAGATGCGCAAATCCTTGGGGTCGAAGCGCAAGGAGATGTCCGACGACCATATCGACACCGTGACCAAGCTGTTTGGTGGGTTCACTGAGGCGCGGCTCGCCACCAGCATCGATGCCGAGGGCAAGGAAGTCGGTCGCACAGTCGTGATTGCAGGTGAGCCGGAGCCCTCAGCGCCCGAGGGCGGCAAGGTGAAGCTTGCGCCGCTGTCGCGCATCTTCCCGAACAGCGCCTTCGGCTATCGCACAATCACCGTCGAACGCCCTCAGCGGGACGAGACGGGCAAGGTCGTTGTCGGCCAGCGCGGCAAGGCCAAGGGTAAACCACAGGCGGACAGCGCGCTGCGCGACACCGAAAATGTGCCGCTCAGTGAGGAGGTCGAGACTTACTTCGCGCGGGAAGTGCTGCCGCACGCCGATGATGCATGGATCGATGCCGACAAGACCAAGGTCGGCTACGAAATCCCGTTCACGCGGCACTTCTATGTCTTTGAGCCCCCGCGTCCTCTTGTTGAGATCGACGCCGATCTTGAGGCTGTCACAGACCGGATCAAGGGCTTGCTGGAAGGGCTCGCTGCGTGAGCTTTCCCGCATATTCGTCTTATCGGGACAGCGGCGTTGAATGGCTAGGGGCAGTCCCATGTCATTGGAAAGTGACTGGATTGAAGCGCGCCTATTCGATCGCGGGTGGCTCCACACCCAAGTCAGATGTTGAGGAATTTTGGGATGGCGACATCCCATGGATCACCCCGGGCGATCTTAGCAAGCTGCGCACGAAGTTCATCTCGCAAACAGCGAGAATGATCACCGACAGCGGACTGGCCTCTTGCGCTGCTTCGCTGAGCCCAGCCGGTAGTATCGTCGTTTCAACACGCGCACCTATAGGTTCGCTTGCCGTCACCAGAGTTAAGGCCAGCACAAACCAAGGCTGCAAGACGCTAATCCCGACAAACGAAACGAACGCCGTTTTTGGTTTCTACACTCTTTCGATTGCTACCGAGCAGTTGAATGTGCGCGGGAGGGGATCGACCTTTCTTGAGATTTCAGCGGATGATCTCGGAGCTTTCGCAGTGCCGTTTCCGCCGCTGGATGAGCAGGTCGCCATCGTTGCCTTCCTCGATCGCGAAACCGCGAAGATCGACGCGCTCATTGAGGAGCAGCGGCGCTTGATCACACTGCTCAAAGAGAAACGGCAATCGGTCATTTCTCACGCCGTTACAAACGGTTTGAATGCGCAACGAGTATCGAGAACAAGCGGGATTGAGTGGCTTGGCGCGGTGCCAGAGCACTGGGAGCTAAAGCGCGCCAAATTTCTTTTCAAAAAATCCGCGTTACCGCCACCAGAGGATGGAGAGGTCGTCACTTGCTTTCGAGATGGTCAGGTGACGCTGCGTGCAAATCGACGCGAGGATGGATTTACCTTCGCGGTCCTAGAAGTCGGCTATCAGGGTATTGAGAACGGTCAACTGGTCCTCCATTCTATGGATGCGTTCGCCGGTGCCATTGGGGTCTCCGACTCTCGGGGCAAGTGTTCGCCCGAGTATCTTGTATGCGATCCCACTTCAGCCGAAATTGAACCAGCATACTATGGACTACTGCTTCGCTTGATGGCGCTGCGCGGATTCATTCTGGCTGCTTGTCCATCGGTTCGCGAGCGGGCTCCGCGCATTAGATTTCCAAGTTTCGGCAACCTTCTCCTGCCGGTGCCTCCGCATCACGAGCAGAAGGCAATTGTTCAAATGGTCGCGGAGAGCAACGCGAAATTAGACGAGTTTCAGTTTGTGGCGGAAAAGGCGATCGGCATCCTCCAAGAGCGTCGTTCAGCAGTCATCTCCGCAGCGGTTACTGGCAAGATTGATGTTCGTCAGTCGGCAACGATTCTACCGTTCCCGATAGATCGCGTGCGGGCTCGCCGCTTTGTTGCGGCCGAGATCATTGAGCGGTTGGCGCATCAGCCCACCTTTGGGCGCACCAAGCTACAGAAAGTCGCCTACCTCGCCGAAGCTCACGCCAACATCACCGAACTCGCCGGTTGCTACATCCGCATGCCCTTCGGCCCTCTCGACCAACCTATGATGGATGAGATTGAAGCGAACGGCGGTGACGATGGTATTGTCATAGATGACAAGCGCGATGGGAGCATGGTCCGCTATCGCACCACGGGCACGAAGGGAGGGCATACCGCTGACCTACGCAAGTGGCTCGGTGAGGAACGCTTCACCAAGCTCGATCACCTCATTAAGGTGCTGTCCGGTCTCAAGACACATTCTGCTGAGGCTATCGCCACCCTTTACGCGGTCTGGAACGACGCGCTGATTGAGGGAAGATCGCTCACTGACGAGCAGATTTTCTCTGCGTTTTTTAGCTGGCACCCCAAAAAGGGTGAAAACTTCCGCGCCGACGAGCTTCCGCATTGGCTCGACTGGATGCGTCGGCACGGGATCGTTCCTACCGGCTCGGGCTCCAAAACCATGAGCCAGATAGGGACATTGCTATGAGCCCAGCAGTCGGTCGATCCTTGGAGCTTTATTACATCGACGGTCGGCCCGATGGCATGGTCACCGCTGAGCTATTCAACTGGACGGGACATGTGCTGATGTTCCCGCGCACGCAATTGAGCGCGGCGCTGGCACGCGGTGAGTCCAGTTACGCGGGCATCTACCTACTTCTCGGCGATCAGGATGGCGAACCCTTCGCCTATATTGGTGAGGGCGAGGATATCGGCGCACGCATCCGGCAGCATGATGTGCGCAAGGAATGGTGGACCAGCGCGGTGCTGGTCACCGCGTCGGCGAACAAGCTCAACAAGGCGCATGTCCGCTACCTTGAAGCGCGCCTGATCAGCTACGCCAAGGCGATCGGCCACACCCCGCTCGACAACCTGACCGCGCCGGTGCTGCCAATACTCAGTGAGGCGGACATCGCGAAGATGGAGGCGTTCCTTGAAAACCTGCTGATCGTGCTCCCCGCCGTGCGCGTCGATATGTTCATCCAGCGCACCCGGTCGGCGCGGCCTGCGACATCCACCACGCCGGTGCGGACGATTGCGGACCCACAGGAGGTCGCCGGTGGCGGAACGCGCTTCGTGCTCGAATCGCGCAAGCACGGCCTGCGCGCCTCAGCCATGCTCACTGACGGTGAGTTCGTCGTTGAGGCCGGATCGATGAGCAGGCTCGAATGGACTGGCCTCGACCACCATACCTACGCCTCGCTCTATGCAGAACTTCGCCGGTCGGGTGTCCTCACTGAGCAGGGCGCGAACTGCGTGTTCACGCAGGACTATGCCTTCCGCAGCCCCAGCGCCGCAGCGGCGGTGGTGAACGGCAGAGCCTCGAACGGCCAGATTGACTGGCGCACCGCTGATGGTGGCCTGACCTACAAGGACTGGGAAGCGCGTCAGGTCGCCGCCCCGGAGGGAACAGCCTGATGCCGGTTTACGAGGTCAATGAGGGGAAGCTGACCGCTGCGAACCCAACGCGCTTCTATGTCGAGGGGCTGCGTGAGCGTCAGGACATTCAGCGCATGCTGCGCGATCAGATTGCGGTGCTGGGTGAAGACCTGCTGGTCCTGTCCGACGAGTATGGCGGGTGGATCGATAGCAACCGGCGCATCGATCTTCTCTGTCTCGATGCTGAGGCCAACCTCGTGGTGGTTGAACTCAAGCGCGATGATGCGGGCCACATGGAGCTTCAGGCGATCCGCTACGCGGCGATGATCGCGCGCATGACTTTCGCTGAGGCGGTCGATGCCCATACGCAATATCTGCGGCGCTGCGGCCAGAGCGGTGAGGATGCCGAAGCCAAGCTGCTCGCCTACCTTAACTGGCAAGAGGCCGAGCAGGAGGAGTTCGGCGGCAGCGTCCGCATCATCCTCGCCTCAGCAGCGTTCAGCAAGGAACTGACGACGACGGTGCTGTGGCTCCGTGAGCAGGGTCTCGACATCAGTTGCATCCGGCTCAGTCCATACAAGCTCGGCGACGGACGATTGCTGCTGGATGTGCAGCCGATCATCCCCCTGCCCGAAGCCACGCAGTTTCAGACGCAGATCGGGCTCAAGCGGCAGGCTGAGCAGAAGGCGAAGGTCGAGCGCCACGAGGTTCGATACGAGTTCTGGCAGGGCCTGCTCGCGCTTGCGGCTGAGAAGACACCGCTACATGCGGGACGCAGCCCATCGAAGGATAACTGGATTTCAGCCTCAGCAGGGCTGGCAGGTTTCACCTTCGTCTACACGATCCGCCAGCGCGATTCTCAGGTCCATCTGTGGATCGACGATAATCAGGCGTTCTTCCTCAAGCTCGAAGCGGATCGCGCCCTCATTGAGGGTGAGTTCGGCGGCGATCTGATCTGGAAACGCGAAGAGGGCCAGCGCGGCACATTGATCGGCGCGCTGGTCGAGGGCGGCTATCGTTCCGATCGTGAGGATTGGCCCAAGGTGCAGCAGGCTCTCGTCGATGCGATGCTGCGACTTGAGCGGTTGCTGAAGCCCCGCCTCAATCAGTTGAAGCAGGGGTGAGGCGTTGAGCATTCATAAGGAAATCCGTTTTGAGGACGAAATCTGCGCCCACCTCGCTGAGCATGGCTGGCTCTACGAATCCGGCAGCGCCACGCTTTACGACCGCAAGCGGGCACTGTTTGCGCCCGATCTCGTCGCATGGGCGCAGGAAACACAGCCGAAGGTCTGGGATTCGCTGAGCCGCAGCCACGGAGCGGGTGCTGAGGCGGCACTGCTCGACCGCGTGCGCAAGCAGATCGACGATCGCGGCACGCTGGATGTCATTCGCCACGGTGTCGAGATGGTCGGCGTGCGGAGCATGATCTCGCTGGCCCAGTTCAAGCCTGCCATGGGCATGAACCCCGACATCATCGCCGCTTATCAGGCCAACCGCCTCCGCGTCGTGCGCCAGCTTCGCTACTCAATAGCGAACGAGAACTGCTTCGATCTGGCGCTGTTCCTCAATGGCGTGCCGGTCGCGACCGTTGAGTTGAAGACCGATTTTACCCAGTCGATCACTGACGCCATCGATCAGTATCGGTTCGACCGCCTGCCCCGTCCAAAGGGCGGCAACGCTGAGCCGTTGTTGGCCTTCCCCAGCGGGGCGCTTGTCCACTTCGCCGTGAGCAACAGCGAAGTGCATATGACCACCAAGCTTGCAGGACCGACCACCCGGTTCCTGCCCTTCAATAAAGGCGATGAGGGTGGCGCGGGCAATCCGCTCAATGAATATGGGCACCGCACGGCGTATCTGTGGGAGAAAATTTGGGAGCGGGAAAGCTGGCTTGAAATCATCGGCCGCTATCTCGTCGCTCAGCGCGATACGAAGCGCGCGATCAGCGGCATCATCTTCCCTCGATATCACCAGCTTGACGCCACTCGGAAGCTTCGCGCGGCCGTTCGCACCGAGGGCGCTGGCGGCAAATATTTGATCCAGCACTCGGCAGGCAGCGGCAAGACCAACTCGATCGCGTGGGCCGCGCACTTCCTTGCCGATCTACACACAGACGCCGACGAGAAGCTGTTCTCGACTATCATCGTCGTGTCGGATCGCAATGTCATCGACGCCCAGCTTCAGGATGCGCTGTTCGGATTCGAACGGACGACCGGCGTGGTGGCGACGATCCGCAGTGAAGGCGGTGCCAAGAGCGGTCAGCTTGCCGAGGCGCTGGCGCAGGGCAAGAAGATCATCGTCTGCACCATCCAGACCTTCCCCTTCGCGCTTGAGGCCGTTCGCGACCTCGCTGCCACACAGGGCAAGCGGTTCGCCGTCATTGCCGATGAGGCGCATAGCTCGCAGACTGGCGAGGCGGCAAAAAAGCTCAAGCAGCTTCTCTCCCCAGAGGAAATCGCTGAGCTTCAGGACGGTGGTGAGGCCAGCGCCGAGGACATCCTGACCGCACAGATGGCGGCGCGCGCTGGCGACAGTGGCGTCACCTATGTGGCATTCACGGCTACCCCGAAAGGCAAAACGCTCGAACTGTTTGGGCGTAAGCCGGAACCCGATCAGCCGTCCGGCCCCGGCAATCTGCCGTCCGCTTTCCATGTCTACTCAATGAGACAGGCGATCGAGGAAGGCTTCATCCTCGATGTGCTGAAGAACTACACGCCCTATCGCCTTGCCTTCCGCCTCGCCAATGACGGGCAGGAGTGGGATGACCGCGAAGTCGAGCGCAGCACGGCACTCAAAGGTATAATGCGCTGGGTGAGGCTGCACCCCTACAATATTGCGCAGAAGGTTCAGATCGTCGTTGAGCACTTCCGCGAGAATGTGCAGCCGCTGCTCGATGGCAAGGCCAAAGCAATGGTGGTGCTCGGGAGTCGCGTCGAAGCTGTGCGCTGGAAAGTGGCGATCGATGGTTACATCAAGTCGCAGGGCTATGGCCTCGGCACATTGGTGGCTTTCTCCGGTGAAGTGAACGATCCTGATTCTAGCCACGAGCCGCTCACTGAGGGCAGCGCCACCCTCAATCCGGGGCTGAAGGGGCGGGACATCCGCGATGCGTTTGCGGGTTCGGATTTCCACCTGCTGCTGGTCGCCAATAAGTTTCAGACTGGGTTCGATCAGCCGCTGCTGTGCGGCATGTATGTCGATCGGCGGCTCGCAGGCATTCAGGCGGTGCAGACCCTTTCGCGCCTCAACCGCGCGCATCCGGGCAAAGACACCACCTATGTTCTCGATTTCGTGAACTCGTCAGAGGAAGTCCTCGCTGCCTTCCGCACCTATTATGACACCGCTGAGCTTGAGGGCGTCACTGACCCGAACCTCGTCCTCGACCTCAAGGGCAAGCTGGATGCCAGCGGCCACTATGATGAGTTCGAGGTCGAACGCGTCGCTACGGTCGAGATGAATCCCCGCGCCAAGCAGGGTGATCTCATTGCCGCCATTGAGCCGGTCGCTGACCGGTTGCTCAAGCGCTACAAGGCTGCGCAGGAACGCCTGAGCAACGCTCGCGAGCGTGATGACCATGATGGCGCATCAGACGCGCAGGACGAGATCAATGCGCTTGTCCTGTTCAAAAACGACATGGCGGCATACCAGCGCGCCTACAGCTTTCTGTCCCAGATATTCGACTATGGCAGCAGCACGATCGAGAAGCGCTTCGTATTCTACAAACGCCTGACGCCGCTGTTGGAGTTTGGCCGTGAGCGAGAGGGCGTGGACCTCTCGAAGGTCGTGCTGACGCACCATAGCCTCAGGGACGAGGGGCAGCGTCGCCTTGATGTATCAGGGCGCGATGAAAGCAAGCTCAAGCCGATGACGGAGGTCGGCTCCGGCTCAGTGCAGGATAAGGAGAAGGCGCTGCTCGCCGAGATCATTGAGCGCGTGAACGACCTGTTCGGCGCTGATACCACTGATGGCGACCAACTGAGCTATGTCACCACCCTGCGCGACAAGATGCTCGAATCCGATGCACTGGTGACGCAGGCCGCGAACAACACCGAGGCTCAGTTCGCCAACTCGCCAACGCTCAAGGACGAATTGATGAACGCGATTATCGAGGCGTTCGAGGCGCATTCCTCAATGAGTAAGCAGGCTCTCGATTCGCAGAAGGTGCGGGACGGCCTGAAAGAGGTGCTGCTCGGCCCCGCCCAGCTTTACGGGGCGCTTCGCGCGCGGGCCGGTGAGGGGCGGGCTCAAGCGTGAGGCTGATGTCGATCTGCATGCCTTCTACTGCCTCTCGGATCATCTGATCAAGATCGCCGGAGTCTTCAGCATCGACGGGCAGCGGGTCCATCATGTGGATGGGCTCCTTCTGATGCCCCCAATAGCCCCAACCAGTGTCAACGCTGAGCCCGCTCTCATTGAACTCGGCGCTGATACCGGCACAATTGAGAACATAACCAAGCGGCGCGATGTTGCGAGCCAACCGCCACAATGCGCCACGCAATGACTGTTCGTGTTCACCGGTAATCTGTTCGCCGTCATTGAGCGCGAGCCGCACGAAATGACCGGCGAAGACCCGTGTGCGACCCGTTTCCACAATTCCGATCTCGAATTGTGCGAGCGAACCGTGAGGTCCGTTCTGGACCTCACATTCACCTGATTGCCGCACCTCATAATGTCGCCAAGCCATCCAAATCTCCTAACCCTACTATTTAGGCGGCGCGGATCAGCGGTCCTGTGGCTTCGCGGCCTCCTGTTCGCGGCGATCGAGGGCGTCCTCAATGAGTTCGCGGACGAAGTCGCCCTGTCGGGTCTCACCGCGTAGCTCATCGATGCGCGCCTTCGTCCCCGCTCGCGCACGGAAATGGATTGCCTCATCGAAGAGCTTTGGCTTCGTCACCCTTCGAGAGATAGCGGTATCGCTTTCTTTCATCCAGCCCTGCGTTGTCCGTCTTTCATTGACGATATAACCGGTATCGCTTATGGATAAGCGGTATCGGTTAAGAGTTCAAGCTGGGGCAAGATTGAGGCCGTCGATGGAGTTCTTCACCGCACCGCAGATCATCGTCCGTGAGACCGCCGCGACCAACGACCTCCTCGGCTCATTGCAGGCGATCTCAGTGGGCGACGGCGAAGACTCTATCGGACTCGGCTTCTGGCTGCGCAAACAGGGGATGCGTATCACCGTCACGACCCAGCGCTACAACACAGCAGGCGAAGTGTTCGGCGGCTTTCCTGAAAGTCTCATCCTCATGGACGCGATCGTAGAGTTCTCCAGCGTAGAGGACGCAAACCGCTTTGTCGCGCAGTGGTCGTAAGTCTCAGATGGCGCAGGTAATTTGGAAATCTTGATCAAGGAGGAAGCTATGCGTGCCAACATTCGCGACGCTCGTGGCAACCTAATCGGCTACACCGAAGAACTTCAGGGCAATGTAAAGCTACGCGATCATCGCGGTAACCTGCTGGGCTCATACAATACGGCCGAGAACAAGACTCGCGACGCCAAGGGAAATTTGGTCGGCACCGGCAAGCAGCTTATGCGCTTACTATAATGCCCGAATATATTAGCAATGCGCGGTCGACCCCAGTGAGCCGCTGCTATCCGTAGCACTGGCCTGCTTCATCCTAAATATCGGCATGCTCGCGCCGATCCGCCTCACTAACTGTCCCGGCCTCATTG
>NZ_LMJY01000010.1 GCF_001421325.1 Novosphingobium sp. Leaf2
CGGCACCTATGAGCCCACCACTGGCAAGACCGTCGATGACGCCTTCCGCATCATCGGCACCGGCAATCAACTCATGGGCCTCATCGAACGGGCGCGGTAAACTCAACTCGTCTCATAACAAGCCCTGTTCGTCTCAGATCACCTCAGCGGGTGTAAATATCTCGGGGCCTCAAATGAATAATGCTCACCGAGACACATCAAGTGTTTCGGCTTCCATCGGAGGCCCATCATGTCATTCGCATTCGACCAGAAAAAGAACACCCCGGCAGGCATGGCAACGACGCGCGCGCTTCAATCCAACGCCGCTGCTGTGCTTGCCGCAGCCCGAGCCGGAGAATCGCCAGTTCGCGTTATCGCTCCCGACATTGAGCACCATCTCGGCAGTCAGCAGGTCAATGCGTTGGTCGGACGCATGATCCGGGAATGGCTCGGGCCGAATTTCCGGCTGATGGGCCGGAAGAAGTGGCCGCGTGAGCGGGGCACTGAATCTGGGGCCATCTACCGCCAAGTCGCATGACCTGAATCTGGGGCGGGCATAGCTCGCCCCAGATTGCGCGGCTTTCTTCGACTGGCGGATAGTGCATGACCGACTTCCCGCGCGACCTGATCATGGGAGGGACGCCCTCATTGACCGGCTTCAAGGCTACCGACATCGGCATCGTTGCGGTGTGCGCCATCGAGCGGCACGCCGACGACATCATCCATGCCGTCGACGCTGGCGAGCCACCCCTTGCGGCTCTGATCCCGGACCTCGATCACCTAATCTGTGAGGGGCTATATTGGCGCATGGTCGAGCGGATGATCGCGGAGCGGCTTGGCTCCGACTATGAGAAGGCGGGCAGCAGGTCGGTGCCCATCGCCTGTCACCGGCGAGCGCGTTGCTACAAGCGCGCCGCCGATTCCTGACCGTCCGCACCCTGTTCCATTCTCAACTGCCTCTTGAACGAGAAAACCAAAATCTCAGATCGACGGAAGTTAGGGCTTTCGGAAGGTCGGGATCGCGATAGCATTTGGAATGCGCCCATGCTTTCATGGTGCGCCTTCACCACGGCGGCGGGGCGCTTTCGTCAGGCGATTTGCTGACGAGCCCATAACCATGCGCCTTGGCCCATGCTGCAACTTCCTCGGGAGACCAGCGGCGCACAGGTCCATGACGGGGTGCATGTGGCGATTTGCCCCCTTGCTTGATCCGCTTAGCAAGTTGTCGAGCCTTGAGTTTGTTGTCCCGCTTTTCGCCCGCAGTGTGAAGAGGACGAGGGCGCTTACGGTTCTTATAAGCCGTCCAGTCGAGACGCTTACCCACGACGCCACACCTGATAAATCTGTAATAACATTGATGGAATCCTTAAGTCTATTAGCTCCATCTTTTATATTACAGCCACGACTTAGCCTGCATTATGTTTTTTACGAGAGTTATATTGCAGGTTTGTCCTTGAACATGTTAAATATAAAGAAATAGGGAACTACCTCCTTTGAGTGGACGGGCGAGAACCAAGCCTGAAATAATCCAAGGTAGCCAAACTTCTCCGGCGCAGTATGCCGAGCTACTTAAACCTACCCCGGATGACGGACGGGATGGTGCCCTCGGAAGGGGCGGGCAGACAGAAGCTGCCCAAGAACGGATCGAGGCGAGCCTATCAGTATGGCTTTGACCCTCGGACGGTGCGCTCAGGCACGCTAAACGACTTGAACCGGGGACGCTGAGAACTTGCGCAGCCCCGGACCCCTCTCCGCAATGGTTGATGTTGATGCGGTGGGGGCACCGTTCTTAATCACGAAGAACCGGGGTGCGGCCACGAAGTGCGCCGAACGACGCTGCCGGGGAGTGATTGGGATACCACGGCCTATGTTCGATCAGGAAGAACCAAGGGACAGCTTAACAGCAGGCCGCGACATCAAGCTACTTCACCAGTGAATGAGATTATCTCCCCCCGCCATAAGCGCCACACAGGCGCGGGTGGATGGGGGGGGATCAAGCTATGCTTTCCAATGAATGAGTGGAAAATATTTCTGATTCCAATGACTTCATATCCATCAATATCGCTAGGCCAATGAGCGAAGCACAGCGGAGCGAATGCAAGCCGCAGCAGGCGAACGCCTGTTCGCCTCCCTAAATACAGAGCAACAGGGAGATGGAGCATGGCGTGGCGGCACTATGAAATTAGACATTCTGGTCAGGTTGAACTTATTGGTCAGACGGGAAAGCAGATCACGGCAACTTTCGAGCGGGGACTCGTCGCAACAGGTAGAACACGGGTCTTTGCGGGCTATTTCGTTCGCCTGACACTATCGAGCGGGACCGAATTTCTCGGAGAGGATGAGCACTCACTCCGATCTGCGCTGCTGCGTCTTTCGTCCAACATTTCCGCAGTTAAATTGGCATTGTGCTGCTCTGGAGTTGATCCTCGCTGGCGTGAGAGCGGGCTTTCGGAAAACAGCGGCTGGGGCTACTTCGTTTTCTACCCAGAGGCGGTGGATATGATGGACCCCGTTCCCACGACACTCGAAGTAGATAACGCCGGAGTCGACGAGGAAATCCGAAAAGCCGTCGCGGACATTCGGATCGGACTGATATCTCGCGCACGATAGACGCTCGACAATCCAACTTATGGAAAGCTATCGCGACAAAAATGTCAGGATAGTTTTCTATGGATATTGGACCAGCCATTCGGCGGACGCGAAAATCTGTTGGCCTCACACAGGGTGAGGTCGCTGCCCTTGCTGGGGTGAGCCGACAGGCAGTCGTTCTGCTCGAACAGGGCGGCGGACGGATGAGCACGCTCGCCAAGGTCGGTCCCCATATTGGATTCAGGATTATCGGGCTCGCCAATGGCGACAACCCAGCCGCGCAAGTTCAAGCTGCGCGCCGTCAGCGCAAAATGACCCAACAGGGCGTGGCCTCCCGCGCTGGGATATCGGTGCCAACCATGCGAGCCGTCGAGCGCGGCACGGCGTCGATAGCGGCTCTGACTTCGGTGCTGACGGTTCTCGCGCCGAAAGCGCGGGAAGCCATGCTGGTGCGCGCGCATTGGCAAGAGCGGCGCGATGTGCGGTTCACACCCCCAGAGGTGGTGGAGTGGGTGACGACCTCGTTTGGCCTGATCTCCATCGATCCAGCGGGTGATCACCGCAGCTTCGTTCCTGCCGAGCGCGTATTGACCGAGGCGGACGATGGGCTTGCGACACTGTGGGCTGGGCGACTGGCATTCGTGAACCCGCCATTCTCTGATCTTACACGCTGGATCGGCCGCTGCTGCGACGCATGGGATCGTCGGGAAGTCGAGATGATCGTCGGCCTGTTCCCTGCTCGAACGGAGACTACCACCTTCCGCGAGCGCGTGTTCGGCGTAGCCGATGTCCTGCTGATGCCACGCCGCCTGTCATTCTACGACGAGCACCGAATCAAAATGCTCCCGGCCCCATTCGCTCTGATGATCTGCATCTGGGGCGCTCAGCGGGACCGCGTGCTCGACTTCGCTGCCCGGACAGGCGCGCTCGTGCTCTGGGCGTCAGACGCAGCGAAAGCCCCATCTGCGGGGCACGACAGCGAGACGGGATTGCTTCCTAAAGCTTGACATCCAGCCGACAATTTGCGCGCACCCGCTCTCCGTCGTTGTCCTCTGGAGCCGCCCCACCTAAGCATCTGAATGGCATCCGGTGGATGCCGCGTGCGCGTGAAGGGCGGGATTACGAGTGGCAGTTAAAAAGTCTCAGATTTACAGTTCGTTGTGGAAGAGTTGCGACGCTTTGCGTGGCGGCATGGATGCCTCGCAATATAAGGATTACATCCTCACCCTCCTATTCCTGAAATATGTGTCCGATCGTTCTCTGAGCGACCCGGATGCCCAGATCGAGGTGCCCGAAGGGTGCCACTTCGCCGACATGGTGAAGCTCAAAGGCACCAAGGATATCGGCGAGGGGATCGACAAGATCATCGCCAAGGTGGCCGAAACGAACGGTCTTGGCGGCGTGATTGACATCGCCAAGTTCAACGACCCGGCCAAGCTCGGCGATGGCAAGGACATGGTGGACCGCCTGTCCAAGCTGATGGACATTTTTAGCCGCCCGGAACTGGATTTCCGCAAAAATCGCGCTGAGGGCGACGACATCCTCGGTGACGCCTACGAGTATCTGATGCGCCACTTCGCCGCGGACAGCGGCAAATCGAAGGGGCAGTTTTACACCCCGGCCGAAGTTTCCCGGATCATGGCGAAGGTGGTGGGCATCAACAGAGCCACCACTCGTCAGCACACCATATATGATCCGACCTGCGGGTCGGGCTCCCTGCTGCTCAAGGCCAACGACGCCGCACCGGACGGGCTATCGATCTACGGGCAGGAAAAGGATGTCGCCACCTACGCGCTCGCGCGGATGAACATGGTGATCCACAATTGCGCCGACGCGGAGCTTTGGCGCGAGAACACCCTGACGAAGCCATATCACAAGGGCGCGGACGGTAAGCTCAAGCAGTTCGATTTCATCGTCGCGAACCCGCCATTTTCGGACAAGGCTTGGTCCACCGGGCTGGATGACAACGACAAGTTCGGACGCTTCGCATACGGCACTCCTCCCGCGAAAAATGGGGACTATGCCTATCTGTTGCATGTGCTGGCGTCGATGAAATCAACCGGGAAAGCCGCCGTCGTTATGCCGCATGGTGTGCTGTTTCGCGGCAATGCCGAGGCGGACATTCGGCGGGAACTGCTCAAGCGGGGCTACATCAAGGGCATCATCGGCCTGCCCGCTAACTTGTTTTATGGCACGGGCATACCTGCCTGCCTGATCGTGCTCGACAAGACCCATGCTGGCTCGCGCACCGGCATTTTCATGATCGATGCGTCAAAGGGCTACACCAAGGACGGGCCGAAGAACCGACTGCGGTCGCAGGATGTTCACAAGATCATCGATGTATTTGAACGCCAAACCGAGATTGCTGGCTATTCGCGAATTGTGCTTCTCGCTGAGATCAACACGAACGATGGCAACCTCAACATCCCGAGGTATATCGACGGTTCCGAGGCAGAAGACCTACAGGACATTGATGCTCATCTGAGGGGTGGCATCCCGACACGCGATGTAGATGCTTTGCAAGAATATTGGGATGTCATGCCCGGACTGCGTGCCGATCTTTTTGGGCCCGGGAGTCGTTCCGGTTATCTTGCTTCAAAGGTTGAACCTGCCCAAGTGCGAACGACTATTCACGCGCACCCTGAGTTCGATGCTTTCGCTACCACTGCGCGCGAGATATTCGCTGCGTGGCGCGAGGCCAATATCGACGCGATGCGCGACTTTGATCGAGGGCACCATCCTTCTCACCTAATTGTTACGATTTCCGAAGACCTGTTAGCCCGCTTCCGCGCCGCGCCGCTGATAGACGGCTATGACGCTTACCAGCATATCATGACTTATTGGTCGGAGATCATGCAGGACGATGCCTATCAAATCACGACCGATGGCTGGCCCGTGGCGAAAGTGCTGCGCGAACTGTTGAAGGATGCCGATGGCAAGTTTAGCGAGGAGCCCGACCTTGTGCTGGGTAGCGGACGCAGCGCCAAAAAGCTCAAGGCCGAGATAATTCCACCGGCCCTGATTGTGGCGCGCTATTTTGCCAAGGAACAAGCCGAGATTGAGGCGCTGGAGACGAAGGCCGAAGAAATAGATCGACAGATCGAAGAACTCGAAGAGGAATATGGCGGTGAGGATGGCCTGTTTGCGGACGCCAAAACAGACACCGAAAAGCTAACGGCAGCTAGCGTGAAGGCTCGCCTAAGGACCATCAAAGGCGATCGGGATGCTGATGAGGAGCGAAAACAATTGCAGGCATGGTCGGTGCTTTCGGCTGTCAAGGCCGGTGTAGCCAGTGAAGTAAATCAGGCGAGGACAACGCTGAACGCCAAGGTTGCTTCGAAATATGCAAAGCTAAGTGACGGAGAGGCCATAGCTCTCGCTGTCGAGGACAAGTGGTTAGCTGCGATCTGTTCTGCACTTGAGGCTGAGATTGATCATGTCTCGCAAGCGCTGACGGGTAGAATTAAAACGCTGAATGAACGGTATGCCGTTCCACTACCGGTTCTTTCTAAGACTGCTGAGCAATTGGAGAAGAAAGTCGCGAGCCATCTCTCTAAGATGGGCTTTAGATAATGGTAGCATCTCAGCAAGTGATTACGCCGGTATTACCCCAAGGGTGGACTTGCCAGACCGTTGGAAGTGTCATCGAGCGACGCCCTTCATACGGGATAAACGCTGCTGCTGTTCCTTTGCGAGGAGACCTGCCAGTCTATTTGCGAATCACAGATATAACTAATCAAGGTCGATTAGATCAATCAAAGCCGGTCGGCGTCAACCATCCGAATGCCGCCCGTTATCTGCTCGCTCCAAATGACATAGTATTTGCTCGAACGGGAGCGAGCACAGGAAAGTCGTATTTCTACGACGGGAGCGATGGCCCGCTGGTTTTTGCAGGATTTCTGCTAAGGGTCACGCCTGATACGAAGCGGGTTGACCCGTCCTTTCTTTCACTTGCGGTCAAAACAAAGCGGTTCGAAAATTGGCTGCGGGAAGTATCACAACGCAGCGGCCAACCGGGTATGAACGGGACGCAACTCGCGTCATTTTCGTTTTTTTCACCGCCGTTGTCAGAGCAAAGGGCGATTGCCGCGGCCCTTGGCGACATTGATGGCCTAATCGCTGCGTTAGACACGCTGATCGCTAAGAAGCGCGATATCAAGCAAGCTGCGATGCAGCAGCTTCTTACGGGGAAAACACGCCTTCCGGGATTTGCGAGGAATTGGAAAACATGTCTGCTCGGAGATGTATTGCGGGTTAGGCACGGAAGGGATCAAAAGGCAATTCAACGAGCGGACGGTCGCTTTCCAATCCTCGCTACCGGTGGCGAGATTGGGCGGACCGACACACCCCTCTATTCGAAGCCCTCTGTCTTGATCGGTCGCAAAGGGACGATCGACAGGCCGCAGTATATGGATCAGCCATTCTGGACGGTAGACACCTTATTCTACACAGAAATCAAGGGAAAAAACTCACCATACTTCTTATTCTGCGTATTTCAAATGATCGACTGGCGGAGCTTCAACGAAGCATCCGGCGTGCCAAGTTTAAGTTCAAAGACCATAGAGCGGATAGCCGTGGTTATGCCCAGACCTGAAGAGCAAGCTGCGATTGCTGAATCATTAGCAAATCTCGACCATGAAGTTGAACTGTTACAGCAACGGCTCTCTAAATTCCGAGCTATCAAGGACGGCATGATGCAGCAACTTTTGACCGGCCGGGTCAAACTCGCATGAGCATCGTCGGCCAGATCGAGCGCGCGACCCAAAAACGGGTGGTGACGCTGTTCAGCCAGACCCTCGGATATGACTATCTGGGCGACTGGCACGAACGACTCAACAGCCGCAACATCGAAGAACGCTATCTTCGCGCGTGGCTCTCTGGCCGATATGATGAGGCGCTGATCACCCGCGCCATTACCGAGTTGCAGCGGGTCGCGGCCGACAGTTCCCGCATCCCATACGATGTCAACCGCTCCGTTTATGAACTGCTGCGCTACGGGATGAAAATCTCTGCCGGTGCGGGTGAGAAATACCACACGGTCCGCCTGATCGACTGGGCCAACCCCGAGGCCAACCACTTCGCCGTCGCCGAGGAAGTGACCGTCAGCGGATCGGACACCAAAAGCAGCACCAAGCGCCCGGACATCGTTCTGTATGTGAACGGCATCGCGCTGGCCGTGCTGGAACTCAAGCGATCGACCGTCTCGGTGTCTGAGGGCATCCGCCAGAATCTCGATAACCAGAAGGCGATGTTCATCCGCCCGTTCTTCTCGACCATGCAACTGGTGATGGCGGGCAACGACACCGAGGGGCTACGCTACGGCACCGTGGAGACGCGCGAGAAATACTATCTGCAGTGGAAAGAGGCGATGGAAGCCTCGGACTCACCTGCCAGCGCGCTGGACCGTGATCTCATCCAAGTATGCCGCAAGGACCGACTACTCGAACTGATCCACGATTTCATTGTGTTCGACGCGGGCACGAAAAAGACCTGTCGCCACAACCAGTATTTTGGTGTCCGCGCCGCGCAGGAAAATATCCGCTCCCGACAGGGCGGCATCATCTGGCATACGCAGGGTTCCGGCAAAAGCCTCACCATGGTGTGGCTGGCGAAGTGGATACGCGAGAATGTGACCGGCTCGCGTGTGCTCATCATCACCGATCGCACCGAACTCGACGAGCAGATCGAGAAGGTTTTCAAGGGCGTGGATGAGGACATCCATCGGACCAAGAGCGGCGCAGACCTGATCGCACGCCTCAACGATACCGGCCCATGGCTGCTGGGATCACTGGTCCACAAGTTCGGCGGCAAGGAGGAGGGCGATGTCGGCAGCTTCCTCGACGAAGTGCGCCGGTCTCTCCCTCCCGGCTTTTCGCCGAAGGGTGACATTTATGTGTTCGTGGATGAGTGCCATCGCACCCAGTCGGGCGATCTGCACAACGCGATGAACTCGATCCTGCCGAACGCCATGTTCATCGGATTCACCGGGACGCCGCTGCTGAAGGACGACAAGGCGACCAGCCTTGAGGTGTTCGGCCCATACATCCACACTTATCGCTTCGACGAAGCGGTGGAGGACGGGGTGGTGCTCGATCTGCGCTATGAAGCCCGCGACATCGATCAGGACATTACCTCCCCACACAAGATCGATCAGTGGTTCGAGGCTAAGACCAAAGGGCTGAGCGACCTCGCCAAGGCTCAGCTAAAACAGCGGTGGGGCACCATGAAGGCGGTGCTTTCCAGCCAGTCCCGGCTCGAAAAGATCGTGGCCGACATCCTGATGGATATGGAATTGAAGGACCGCCTTGCCAGCGGTCGCGGCAACGCCATGCTGGTTTCCGGCAGCATCTATGAGGCGTGCAAGTTTTACGAGTTGTTCGAGAAATCGCCGCTGAAGGACAGGTGCGCGATCATCACTTCCTACAAGCCCACCCCTAACGATGTGAAGGGCGAGGGTGACGGCGAGGGGCTGACCGAACGGCTGCGCAAATACGAAATCTACAACCGCATGCTGGGCGGGAAAGAGCCCGAGATTTTTGAGAAGGAAGTGAAGAAGCGTTTCATTGAATCCCCGGGACAGATGAAACTCCTGATCGTGGTCGATAAGCTGCTGACCGGGTTTGATGCTCCCTCGGCCACCTACCTCTACATCGACAAGAAGATGCAGGATCACGGCCTTTTCCAAGCCATCTGCCGGGTGAACCGGCTTGATGGCGATGACAAGGAATACGGCCAGATCATCGACTACAAAGACTTGTTCCGCAGCCTTGAGGGCGCTATCACCGATTACACCTCCGGTGCGTTCGAAGGCTATGACAAGGCCGATGTCGAGGGCCTGCTGGAAAACCGCCTTCAGAAGGCGCAGCAGCGCTTAAACGAGGTGCTGGAGGCTCTGCGGGCGTTATGCGAGCCTGTCGCCCCGCCGAAGGGCACGCCCGACTACCTACACTACTTCTGTGCCGCTGACACCGGCGACAGAGATGCTTTGAAGGAGAACGAGCCCAAGCGTCTCACCCTCTACAAATTGACGGCTTCGCTGATCCGCGCATACGCTGACATCGCAAACGAACTCGGTGAGGCTGGATATGATGCGGCGGGCGCGGCAGCACTGAAGGCGGAGGTAGAGCATTTCGAGAAGGTTCGCAGCGAGGTGAAGCTCGCCAGTGGCGACTATATCGATCTCAAGATGTTCGAGCCCGCGATGCGACACCTGATCGACACCTACATTCGTGCCGAGGACAGCAAAGTCATATCCGCGTTCGATGACCTGTCGCTCGTGGAACTGATCGTTGAGCGTGGCGCGGACGCGGTGGATGCCCTGCCGGAGGGCATCAAGGGTAACCCGGAAAATATCGCCGAGACCATTGAGAACAATGTGCGGAAGCTCATTATCGACGAGACGCCGGTTAATCCAAAATACTATGAGCAAATGTCCGAACTGCTCGATGCGCTGGTGGAGCAGCGGAAGGCTGATGCGCTGAGCTACGCGGAGTATCTGGATAAGATCGTCGAATTAGCCAAGCGCGTGCATAGCCCGGAAGTCGGTGGCAGCTATCCTTCAGGTATCAACACCCCCGCGAAGCGCGCGCTTTTCGATAATTTGAGCGGCGACGAAACGCTCGCCACCGCGATCGATGACGATGTGCGCCGGTCTAAAAAAGCTGATTGGCGCGGCAACATCTTCAAGGAAAGGGAGGTGCGGCGGGCGGTCGGTCGCCACATAAGCGATCCGGCACTCGTCGATACGATCTTCAATCTGGTCCATAAACAGCATGAATACTGACGCCCATAGCATCTCGGTGGGCGAGATTGATGTCGAGGTCGTCCGCAAGCAGATCAAGAACCTGCATCTCGGGGTCTACCCCCCTCACGGCAGGGTCCGTGTAGCCGCGCCGCTGACCGTCAACGATGACGCGGTGAGACTGGCGGTCATCACGCGGCTCGGCTGGATCAAGCGACAGCAGGCAAAGTTCGCCGCTCAGGCGCGGCAAAGCGCTCGGAGTTATGTCTCGGGAGAGACTCACTTCCATCTGGGCGTGGCATATCGGCTACGCGTGCTGCGCCGGTATGGTGCCCCGAGAATTTGCATCGCTGGGGACCGCCTCGAACTCATAGTGCCTCCCGGCAGCGACCGAGACTATCGTGAGCGGGTTGTGCAACGCTGGCAGCGATCAGAGTTGCGCGAACGGGCTCATGCGTTGGTAACATCGTGGGCGGAGGCCATGGCGCTCTCGCCACCAGCGTTCGGCATCAAACGCATGCGGACGAAATGGGGCTCCTGCAACACGGCAGCGAAGCGCATCTGGCTCAATCTCGAATTGGTGAAGAAGCCGCCCGCATGCATCGATTATCTCGTATGCCACGAGGTCGCGCATCTGATTGAGCCATCTCATGGCGAGCGATTTATAGCTTTGATGGATCGGCATATGCCGCGATGGCGCGTTGTCAGGGCTGAACTGAACCGGGAGCCGCTGGGTCACGAGGAATGGGATCATTGAGGTGAATCATGGGTATTCCCGCAAATTACAGCCGTGAATTGCCTGAGCGCTGCCTCCACCTCATCGAAACGCTTCTCCCGAGCGTGGACTCAATCTCATTCCCGGGTCAGGAGAGCATTGGACCGCTGACCACGACATTCTTACTCGCGCTCGCGACCCCCATGATCGTGCTTCCTATCGAGCGTGTTGAACGCCACCGAGGAAAGCATTTCGAAGGGTATGTCGATGAGAGGCCGCTCGATCCGCAACTAACAGCACTGATTGATGGAGAACTAGGTGGCAGGGCACTGCGCCACTCATCATTTTTCGCGCCGTCAGAATGGCGCTTCACTCGATTGCCGCACCAACCCGGCCAGAATCTGGCGCGATATTTCCCGCACGAATTATCTGCCGAACTGGCTAAGCCGGAGGCAGAAACGCGAGCATCGACCATGGCTGCTTCGGAGTGGGCAAGTTGTCTGAGGAACGCTCTGGCACATGGCGGGATCGCTTATTTGGATGCAGGAGGATTTCAGAAATACGGAATGAAGGCCGAGAAACTGGCCTTCATAAGCGGCAAGTTTGGAGAAGATGTCCAAACCCCTGAGTTCCTGAAGGTGCTTTGCATCAGCGAGAATGACTTTCTCGCTTTCATCCGACGATGGGTCTCATGGCTCGCAGCGACGGGGCTTTCGCTCGACCTAGCAGCCTAGATAAACCCCACCAATTACAACCGGCTCATGCTGTCGTGGGATCACTTCGAGCGGGTCGACGACACCTGACAGTCACCGCGCCCGTTCGATGAGGCCCATGAGTTGATTGCCGGTGCCGATGATGCGGAAGGCGTCATCGACGGTCTTGCCAGTGGTGGGCTCATAGGTGCCGAGGATGCGCCCCGCAAAGTTGAACGCGCGCTGACATCAGGCGCCACTTTGCATAGACGTTGGTG
>NZ_LMJY01000011.1 GCF_001421325.1 Novosphingobium sp. Leaf2
CAGAAGAAATCCGCCATCCGCCATACCTCCTTGCTGGAGGATGGTGAATCATATCCCGGCGCTGCTGGGAATCCTGTTTATGGGTCCGGACCCTAGAAACCTTTGATTCTAGTGGATTTTACGATTTTGACATTTGCAGACCCATCCCAGCCGCCAGGGGATGCAAATGTCAAAATCAATCCACTAGCGCGTCCATGAGATCGGCAATTTGGTAAATCCGCGGACCATCACATGGCGCGCGCGCTCGGCGTGATTCAGATCGAGATCATATTCGCCGAGGATCGGCAGGATCTCTTCCAGGATGCTCTTGAGAATGGACTTGGCCACGAAGGCGCCCGCGCAGAGGTGCTGTCCCGCGCCGAAACCAAAATGCTTCACACGCTTGCGGTCGATGTTAAACAGGTCCGGCTGGTCGATGACCCGCTCGTCCCGGTTGGCCGATCCGAAGAAAATGACCGCCCGGGATCCCGCCGGGATATCGACGTCGCCGATCCTGACGTTTTTCATCACTTGGCGGGCGAAGCATTGGGTCGACGTATCCCAGCGGACGCTCTCCTCGATGACGGCATGAATCTTAGAAGGGTCGGCCAACACCTTGCGGCGTTCGTCGGGATAGAGCCAAAGCGCATTCATAATATTCGGGAAAAGATGGCCTGCCGACGCATTGCCCGCGAGAAGGACGGTAGATAGGTTAGCCACGATTTCGGGATCGCTTAGGGGAGCGCCCTGTCGCTTGGCTTCCAGCAGAACTGAAAACAGGTCGTCCCCTGGCGTTTCCTCGCGGCCAGCAAGTTCTCCGGCCAGGAACTGTCCGATCTGGTCGAAGCGCTCCGAAGGCAGAACGGTGCCCATAGGCCCGTCATCACCACGGAACAGGCCGGTCATCAGCGCGCCTGACTTTGCTGCTGCTTCTTCATCCAACCCAAGTAGCAGGCCGATCGCACCGAATAATAATGGCTTGCCAATGTCGGCGACGAAATCACAAACCTCGCGATCCGCGAGCATCGCCAACCGTCTCCGGGTCTCCTCGCGGATGACTGGAACCAGATTGGCGACGCGCGTGGGGGACAAGGTGCGCTGGACGACGCGCCGGAGTTGATCATGACGCGGGGGATCCATCGAGCCCAGCGTCTTGCCCACGCGCATCGGCGCATCAATTGTCACGTTGCCACGACAGGACGAGAAGGTCTCGTAATCGATCGCTGCGCGCTCCACGTCGGAATAGCGGGTGATCAGCCACAGGCCCGTCGCGTCGTCACGATAAGCTGGCGCCTGATCGCGAAGGCGGCGATAGGTTGGATAGGGATCTTCAAAAAACCGGCCGTCCAGTGGATCGAAAAGCCGGTCTTGTGGTTCGGTCATCACACTCTCCCATATCCAGACGACGGCCCGCCGCGGCGAGACTATCAATCTTTCGTTCGGAGAATTTAGTGGCATTAAAATATCCGAGCGTAAAGTTTAATATGCGCTCAGCACGCCACGTCTTGGCGATATCTGGAATTGCCCGCCCTCGTCAGTCGCGGAAAAAGAGCTCCAGGCATTTCTCGATATGCATATCGACGAAATCCTTTTCCAGCGGGGAGCGTCCCATGACCTTGATGACCTCGGGCGTTTGCATGAAAATTCGTGTAGATGCGCCAATGAACAGGTAATGCAAGTGATTAGGTTCTCCTTCGATGAACCAACCCTCTTTCTGAACAAGCTCGATAAGGCCGGTTACCATCTTGAAGTATTGGCCAACATAATTATTAACGATGGTATCAAGTCTGGGGTTCGGTTCTGTAGATGCGTGCGTCATCAACTTATGAAAATTGAGATTTTTAGCACTGTACCGAATGAATTCCTCTAGAATCAAGCGCAGCTTCGTCTTATTATCGACACCGCGCAGACCTTCCAGCCGATCCCTTTGCAGGGTCACGAATTCGCCGCTCAGACGATCGAAAACAGCATGCCACAGGCCATCCTTGCCGGCGAAATGGTAGGTGATCATCGTATGCTGCACGCCGGCGCGCTTCGCAATTTCCCTCGTGGAGGTGCCTTCGAAACCGTTGCTGGCGAACTCCTGTTCGGCTGCATCGATGATCTTCTCGCGCGTCTCGACAGCGCGTTGCTGTTCTGCACGCTGACGGACCGCGCGCGGCTTCTTCACTGGGGATTTCGCTGGCATTGTCGCAGGGAGCGAAGCCTCTGCCGTTTTACCACGTTTTCCCTGGCTATCTGCGGCCACTCGGCATCATTCCTTTTGTCTTGTCTGCAGGGCGTGATAATTCACCTGCCGCCTCGCATCGTCAAGTCGCATGCCTTGCGCGATCATCGAACGGATTGCCTCTTCAGCTTTCTCGATCGTGGCAGCAATAGCCAGCACTTCTTCTACCCGCTCCTGGGGGATCGCCAGAACGCCATCCGCGTCTCCCACCAGCCAGTCCCCCGCATTGACCCGGACTTTGGCGAGTTGGATCGGTACGTTATAGGCGTCGGCCGTCGTGCGATCTTTTCCGGTTCGCATGGTGTTGGCGCGTGCGAAGACCGGATAACCCAACTCGACGCAGCGGTCGCTATCTCGGCACACGCCGTCGATCACCGTTCCAGCGATGCCCTTACGATGGGCCACGAATGTCAGGATGTCGCCCCAGACGGTTTCGTCCAGAATGCCACTGTTGTCGATCGCCACAACCGCGCCTTCTGGCACATCGTCGATATAATCGCCGACCACCCCGCCGCTCTGTCCAACAGGCAACATGCGGATCGTGAAGGCGGGGCCGGCGAAGCGCATCGTGCGAACCACCGGCATTATGCCGACGGCTTGGCCCGCGATACCCAGCCGGTCCAGTGCGTCGGAAAGCGCCGTCACGCCGGCCGTCGTGAGCCGCGTTGCCAGATCAACTTTCTCAGTCATTGTTCTTCCCAATCATCTTGAGCATGTCTTCGTAGTCAGCGCCCATGACGTCGCCGATGGGAATGCCGGCTTCGATATCGCGCGCCATGAGCTGTTCCTTGGCGAGAATGGTTTCGGCGACTTCGATCACCGCATCCAGCCGAATTGCCGGAACGAATACGACCCCACTGCCATCGGCCAGGAGCCAGTCTCCCGGCTGTACGGCGATGCCGGCTATGGTCACGGGGCAGTTGAAATCATGTTCGGCAATTCGCCCGCGCGCGGTTATCGGCACGGCGTTCCGGGCGAAGATAGGAAGGCCGAGCTCGCGCGCTTCGTCGATGTCGCGAAAGGCACCGTCGACGACCACAGCGCTCACGCCCTTGCGGAGTGCGCCGCGGCTCAGGAGCCCCCCCCATCCCGAAACGTCGGTCCGGCCGCGGTTCTCCACCACGATGATGTCGCCAGTTTCTGCCGCCATGACCGCGCCAGCGCCAAGGTGGCGCTTGGGTAGACCTTCGATGGGCGGGCCGAGCTTAACGGTCACGGCACGTCCGGCAACGCGCTTACCGATCAACGTCTGCGGCGGAAGACCATGGACGGCGCCCGGCAGGCCAAGGTTGTCCAGCGCATCGGAGATTGTGCAACTGTCGAATCGTAGCAGGTTGGCGATAGCCTTCTGGACGAGCGTCATTCCGGCACCATGGCGGTGAAGTCGCATTGGACGAGCATGTTCGCCGGCAAGCCATCGTAGTTCAGGGTGTGGCGAGCCGGTCGCGATGCCGCGTCGGGGAAGCACCCGAGCCATTGGCGGTTGATGTGATCGCGCGCAGCCGGATCCTTGAGGTAGAAGGTCATGCGGACGATATCGCCTAGCGATGCACCAGCAGCGGCAACAATGCGTTCGAACTGTTGGAACATCAGCTCGGTCTGCGTCGCGACGTCATCGGGCAGTTTGCCTGTCTCGCTGTCGAGCCCGTAAATCCCTCCGGAAATGACCAAGCCTCCAACGCGGGAAGCCGCTGGAATGGGTTGCAGTCCGTGATCGAAGCCTTCGACTTCGATGCTCCTTCGTTGAGCCGATATCATATGCGTCTCCATCCTAATTCGCACGCCAGCAGGCAAAGCCCACGCCCACGCCTGTTCCGGCGGGTGTCCGCCGGATCGGCTCATATTCGGTCCAGTTCAGAGGGAGGTGCTCGGCCGCGCCTGCCGTCATGATCCAGTTGAGGATCTCCGAAGAGCCCGAATTGAGTGCACCTGGCGGGATCGACGTGAGCATGTGGCTATTGCCCGGCTGCAGCCCTTCGAGAACACGCGTGTCGAGATCCTCGTCGACCACGAAATGGCTGAGCCCTCCCGAAGCAACTACAGCAACCCGAGCGTCCCGCGGGCAAGCGACGAGCGCCGATCGCAGATGTCGTCCAACTTCGAATGCGCGTTCGGATGTCATCACGTTCGGCGGGAAATAGGTATTGAGCAGCACTGGCAGCATCGGATAGGAACGGCGGCGAAACAGCCGCTCGGCGATAAAGCCGAACGCATGGCCGAACCCGGCGGTCACCGGATCGTCCACGCACGATGCAGCCCCCACATCGACATGGGCGCGTATCAGTCCCTCAATTACGCCCAGCGCAAGTTCGGGGGCGCCGGGCAAGCGATGGACCCGATCCATCAGATAGCCCTTTGCCATCTCGTTCATCCATTCCGACTTGTCGGCACGGCCCCAAACGTCGTTGGTCACAATCTCATCGCCATAATAGACCGAAATCGCCGGCGTGTTTGATCGTGGGAACAATTCACCTTGGTCGTCGCCGATGACCATCACAACATCAGGTTCGGCGCTCTCAAGCTCGCCTGCCAGGCGGTCGAGCCCCGCCTGGCAACGGTCGGCGGCGTCCCGGAACTGTTCTGGTGTGGCGATCGCCGAATAGGGCGTGCCGATTTCTGCTACGAGTTCAGCATAGTTCACGAACCGGCCATCAGACAGGTTGAGCGCAGCGTTCTCCAGGTCGGCCTGGGCCCGATGCTCCCATTCGGGCCAATCCAGGGTGAGTAGCGGGCTGTGTGAGGCGGCCAGGCCAAGGACGATGTCTGCCATGGTGATCAGCCCGGCAGACCGCGGAACAGCTTACGGGCATTGCCCTCGAAAATCTGACTGCGTTGGGCATCGCTCAGAAAGCTCATTGCTTTGATCTCGGGGCCCACGTCGTCATAGGAACGACCGGTGTCAGGGTTGATCGGCGAGCCGCTGCCGAGGCGTTCTGTTCCGAAGCATACGCAATCGGGTGTGACCGTCTTGATCAGATATTCGATCGCTGGCGGAGAATGCAGGCAGGTGTCGAAGTGGAAGCGACGCAGGTCATCGTCAAAGCTGCCGGCGCCGTCGTTCAGTTTGCCCTCGATGCTGCCCTTGCCGAAGTTCGGGAACGCAGCGCGTTCCGCCCGCCAGCGACCAATCTGATAAGGCACTGATCCGCCGCCATGGGCGATGATAATCTTCAGCTTCGGATAGCGCTGCATCACGCCATCCCTGATCATCGACAGCAGTGCGATGGAATGTTCGGTGATGAAGTGGTTCGCATAGGTCTCGCGACCGTTGCAGCATGACGCCGCGTGGATCAACGCGGGCACGTCGCGCTCGCACATCCGCTCGTACAGAGGATACCAGTATGCATCACCCATCGGCGGGACATGGCCGGTGCCTTCGGATGGGTCGGGATTGATCAGGATGGAATTGAAGCCAAGTTCGTCCAGGCAACGGTCCATTTCTGGGAATACACGCTCGATCGGTTCGCCCGGAACCTGCGGAAGACCGGCCATGCCCATGAAGCGGTCAGGAGCGAGGCGGACCTGTTGCGCAATCGCATTGTTATTCCAGCGTGTCCAAACGTCAACCAGGCGCGCGCCGTGCGAGTGCAACATTGTAAAGGGGCGGGGCGAGACCATCTGGAATTCGGTTCCGACGAGATCCAGCGCTTTAAGCAAGACTTGGAGATGCTCGCGGAAGCGCTCGTCCGGGATTCGCGGTTCCATTCCGGAATAATGCCCGGCGCTGCCCACAAGGTTAAGCCCCATCGCGTTCAGTTCGGGCGGAGCCCAGAGGTGCGAGTGTACGTCGATAATCATGGCGAGGCATCCCGTTAAAGGTTGTAGACGTCCAAGGTCGGCTCTCCAGCACGAACTCGTTGCAGTATCTCTGCTTCCTTGCGTTCGCGCGCTCGCGCCGCGGCGACGAACCCGTCGGCGACATCGGCGCACAGGCTCATCACGCCGTCCGCATCCCCGACGACGAGATCGCCCCGCCGCACCGTGACGTTGCCGATACGAATTGGTTCTCCCACGGCACCATCGCCATTCGGGTCCTTCCCGGTACCCTGAATGCAAACGCGCCCGCAGAATGTGGGCAAGCCGAGCTCGATCAAGGCCAGACTGTCCCGCACGCCGCCCGTTATCACGAGACCGCCAAGGCCCACGGTAATGCCGGACGTCGCCATGATCTCGCCCCAGTAGCCAAACTCGCCCCCCCCGCCACAGTCGACGACGAGAACCTCGCCCGGCCGGGCCTCTATCATCGCTCTATGAATCCAAAGATTGTCTCCGGGGGGACAGCGAACCGGGAGCGCGGGGCCTGCGAGCGTCATCGTGAGGGCGAGCGGCTTTATCGTGGAAGGAAGCGCGCCGATACGGCCTGCGGCTTCATGAATGCTGGACGTGCCCGGAAATCCGGAACCCTGCCCTTGCGTATGAAAATCCAAGGAGCCTACTCCCAACAATAGTGGATCGTTTTTTTCCTTTATACACACCGTATGGAAGACTTAACAAGTGAAATTCGGAGATCGTGGCTTTAATCGAGTTGGCGCTGCGCCCAACGTAGGATCTGACAACCCTAGCGGACCAGGTCGGTGCCTGCGCAGCGGCCCGCATGTTGCTCTACCGCTTGATCGAGCAGCATACCCTTGGAGGCGAACGGCTCCCGCTACACCATTTCGGTGCTCGCCCAACGGCAAGACTGATACGGCTCAGTCGGGCATACATGGGCGATGATCGGCCGGTCGGCGGCAGGCGGCCGTTAACCGCGATCTCCTACTACCCCCGACGGCCACGCTCCGCATCTCGGGGCGGATGGGCATTCGGCCGCAATGAACCAGTGAGGCGCCGCTGAAAAGCCCGCGAGGCGCCGTTAAGCCTCAAGGGGCATTTTATTTTTCGTGTCACTACACAATAATCCGTGTGGCATGGTTATATGGGTATATCGATCCTTATGGGTCAGTATGCATTGCGACATAGCGGCAAATGGGGCTCTCAAATTTGAAATCTCTACTCAAGCTCAACGGTTCGATTCACATCGTTGCCGATCAACGTACCGAGGCACTGGCTGGCTGGATAAGTGAGGCTCTGACGGCGCGAGGGGTTATCCATCGGTCGTCGGTCACTTCGTCGATGAATGGACTGGAAAATCTGGACGAAGCTGTCGTCCTGGTATCGCTGTTCGTCCCTTGCGGTTCGAAGGAGATGGACGCGATGCCGAAGCTGCGGGCGATCGTTTCTCCGCTGCTCGGTTATGACTGGATCGATCTCGAGGCGGCCAGCGAGCGTACGATCGCGGTGGTCAACGGCGAGGTCGAGGAAAACCGGCTTGGCATCGCCGAGGCGACGATCATGTTGCTTTTAACCCTGCTTTATCGTCTGCACGAGACCGAGCGTGCGATGCGCGAGAGCCTCGCCACAGGCGGCATCCGGCGCAACTTGCTGCAAGGGAAGACGGTCGGGATCGTGGGATCTGGTGGCATCGCCCGCTTGGTGATCGACCGGCTAAAGCCTTGGGCGTGCCATATCGTCGTCGCCGACTCCTACCAACCAGCGGACATGGGCGTCGAATTCGTTACTCTTGACGCGCTGGTCGCCGACAGCGATGCCATCCTTCTCCTGACCAACCTCACGCCGCAAACGCGGCACCTGATCAATGCCGACAAACTGGCAACCGTACGCCCGGGCGTCATCTTCGTTAATACGGCGCGGGGCGGGTTGATCGACGAAGGCGCGCTGATCGATGCATTGGACGACGGTCGCGTCGCGGGGGCCGCCCTGGACGTGTTCGAGCAAGAGCCGCTCGCCTCGGATCATCCGTTGCGATCACGCAGCAATGTGATCCTTACACCCCACTGCATCGGTCATAACGAAGAAGCGAAGCTCGCCGTGCCGCGTGTCGCCGCCGAAAATGTCGAAACACTCATCAGCGGTGACTTGCCTGGCAGCTGCCGGAACCCGGCGATCGCCGATCGCTGGCTAGCCACGACGTGCGGCTGAGGTCGCCCTCCATGATGGTAGGCACGCAACCGATCCGCGCCGCGTGAATCCTCGGCAGCCTTGAGATCAGTTCGGTAATTCACCGCCACGGACCAACCATCCTGTGCTGCCGGGATTGCCGTAGCGCGTCCAATAGCTGGACCGCCGCGAGCTATGAGAACCGATTTCATAATGGCCTTAATAACTCAGGCTGCATCGCCCTTAGCAAACGGCCAGTTCTGGCAGGAGCTGACGTTCAAAGTCCGAGCGCGAACGACGCGTTTTGGTCGGAAGATGCCAGGCCTTGTGAGAAAAATGCTAACGTTGATAAATGTAAAAGTGACGTCGCATTTTACCCTGTACTGTATCGATAATGAGCTTTTTCGATGCAGAATCTCATTCTGTATCGAAATATAGCTTGATAGCGTATTAGATAAGACATAAAATTCGCAACACGTTTTCGATACGGGTGATCTATGTCGCGTGTTTTTGCTTATTGTCGTGTCAGTACTGCCGATCAAACTGCAGAAAATCAGGTTCTTGAGATCAAGGCAGCGGGGTTCCATCTTGAGCCAAGACGGATTGTTGCTGAAACAGTCTCGGGATCAACAGCTGCGATGCAGCGAGAGGGATTTAGCAAACTAGGGTCCGGACTCATTAGAGCCACCATATGACGAAGGCGGCGATGGCGATGGTTGCCATGAAGGTCTTGATGTTGCGGTCAAACCTGGTGGCTACGCGGCGCC
>NZ_LMJY01000012.1 GCF_001421325.1 Novosphingobium sp. Leaf2
GGCGCCGCGTAGCCACCAGGTTTGACCGCAACATCAAGACCTTCATGGCAACCATCGCCATCGCCGCCTTCGTCATATGGTGGCTCTAATGAGTCCGGACCCTAAATCGCTAAACGTAAATCCGGCAGTGCTCTTTAACACAGCCTGCGAACATCGATCATAATGGCCCCGAGAAAAACTTACCAGAGCATCAATCTTCAAGAATAAGGCGGGTGAGTATCCTCCAATAGCTCGTCCGAAATGTGCATTTAAGTTGCAGTCATGCGGCGGCCGTATTTGACCATTCAAAAGTTACCATTCTTTTGCGAGTGACAGGATCAACCGCCACTTCTCGGCCCCAAGGAACGCTCCGATTTCTTATCCAACAAACCTACCTTTCGACGGGTGGACGTCAGAGATTCGATCACTTGGCCCCGCCGTACTGCCGCGCGTTGTCCGGTTTTGCCCTCTAAACGCGTAATCGCATCCGCCGCGGTTAATCTGATGTCACGTAGTTCTGCTTCGGGAAGACGGAACCGCACCACGACTTCGGAAAGCATCCGAACAAACACGCTACTTAAAAAACCTTTGTCGGCAAATTTATCAGCAGCAAGGGCGACGATCTTACTCAACCCATCAACCCCTAGTTGAGCCAGAATTGCTGCACGCATGAACTGCTGCACGGCAGAAATTTCGCCAGCCTCCGAACCAATTCCCTCTTCAAGTTGGACGCGAAGCTTTTCAGTTCCAAGATGATGAGTCGCAAGTTTAGCCGTCGAGATAGGCATGTACATAAATATCCGCCTTGCAACTTCACCCACATCCATCTGGTCGGAGAAAAGAACGATGTATTCGATACCCGCCAATTTCATCCGCTTTTCTTTGGCAAGTGTAGGAACGCCTCCCATAGATAGCGCAAGAAACTGAATCCAACCTTGAACGACGTCCCGCAGAATTGCCTTCTTCAGCTTTGATGGCACGAGTTCCATATTTTTAAGCATCGCGCTAAGAAGCGTCAATTGTGCTAGCCATTTTTCGCCCGGATCTGTTGCGAGCTGCCGTTGCACTGCCGAAGGCGAGCGAGTGATTATGGGCTCGGTACCATCCAATAACTCCCGTCTCTCATTTTCGGTTAGGGGCGCCTCGAATATCCGCCGCTCCACTTGGAGAAGATCCGATTCACCGGCCGCGCTATCAGGCAGGACAAATGTCTCAAGCATCGAGCCATCCGTCACTTCCTTTGGCATTCCCTGCCAAGCCTCCGCAGAAGTTTCACGAAAACGCTCAAAAAGAGTCTCAAGCCAAGACTGATCTTTACGCGAGATAGCCGCATAAAAAGCGATCTCATTACAGAATGAGAGATATCGACTATCGTCAAGTACCCATTCGCGGAAAAGAGGTTGCCCAACCATACGAAGGGCTGCAAAATATTCCATAAAAGCATTAAGCCTGAATGAAATAAATCCACCACTTCTTTGCAAGATTTTCGCGCGAACAAAATACTCTAGCAAATCTATCGAAGAAAAACGGAGCCCGTACTCCTCCATATACTCAGTGATTATATTAACAAACTGCTGTTCAGCCAACTCGAAAGAGTCATGCCGGCACATATGTTCAGATATAAAGCTCAGCAAATCGGACTTGTTATGAAAGTCAAAGCTGCTCGGAAGCAGCTCCTGGGGTGCGAATTTTTCCAGCGAGATCTCAATATATCTCTCAACCAGATTCGCACGATTAATCAGGGGCTGAGATGAGTCCTCAGTATATATTTGGATAAAGAAGGTGCCGGTGACAGGCGTGATAGGGACGTTGAGGCTGGAGGCTTCCTGGACCATTCGCTGAAGTAGACGATCAGCTTGAGCAGGATCTTTGGTCCCGTGACTCTCAATGAGCGTTAAGAGTTGCGAGGCTTTGAGTTGTTTTAATCTAATATGCCCAAATGGAATTTCCGGCACTATAACGGGGGCGATGCCAGCTCCTTGCAGCAACACTGTCCCTGTTAATAGTATGTACCTGCAAGCCGGGTATTTAGCGACAAATTCGTCAAATGCTGATTTTTCGCCACTCGCTTTGAGATCCATGTCATCGACAATGAATGTGACTGCGCCATGCTGGAGTAGGTTTTGAACATCAATGCCAACAGGTAAGTTAGGCAGTCTTTGCTTGGCTATCCTCTCGATAGATTTGACATAATTTTTGATGTCGGAATACCGGATAACGACAGGAATAGACCAGTCTGGGAAGTTAACACTCTGATTTGCGAGTTTGTGAGCCCAATGCCTAGCCAAAGTCGTCTTCCCGGACTCACTTTGAGCACCAATAACAAGATTTTCGCTCGACTGCATTACCTCCGAGAGCTCTATGGTCTCCACGCGATTAGTTTTCTCGAGACCGTTCTCGGTCTCGATGTATGTGTCCTTCTCAAATTCCGGCTCTACAAATGTTCCCAGACTACACATCTGCGTGAAGTCAGCTCCAAACTCTTCCGCCAGATAAGGAATTAGGACTTGCTTGCGCCATTTTTCCAAGCTCCGCATGTCAAGCTTTGGAGTGACGGTAGACCAGAAAATCTTGCTCTCCGGAGTGCTATAAATTACCCCGTCATCGGCAAGATCGCTGGCAACGCCAAAGTTTCGCCGGGGTTCATGCCATTTGCGATAGGTTAGGCGGTGGTGGGGCTCTCCGACCACGGCTGATATAATGCTATAGCCGTTCCACCATTTCCTCGCCCCGTACAAAGATCCAGATTGGGCAAATGTACATTGTCCGTTTGCCCCGAAGACCGTCTGCGGAGTGGCCGCGTGAAGGTGCCCGCACATGTAGAGATCTACACTCGCGAACAACACAGGGTTTAAAACTGAAGAAGCTGTGTCCGCCAAAAATGAAATCGGGTGATGTCCGACTACTACAATTTGGGCACCTTTCGGTACGCGCTTTAAAGCTCTTGCCAATGAAAGCTCGGGGAAGGCGATTGCCTTTTCATCCTGCAGTTCATCGACTAGCCCGCAAGCAGTCATAGCTGCGGTATTTACACATATTACAGCAAGGTTAATTTCTCTTATGTAATATTGCGTAGTGAGAGCGTCGTTACCGGTGCGAAATTTCTTCCCATAATTTTCAGAAAGAAAAGCGTACCCGGCAAATGCACCCGATACATGTTCAATAAATGTATGATCAGTGGCAAGTTTATTCAAGCCGTCGAGTTCAGTAGCTCGCTGTCGGAATTTTTTAATGTCAGGAAGTTGCGGGCCGACGGCCTTCCTGCTTGCATCATGGTTTCCTGCACAAAGGAAAACGCGAGAGTCGTCAAGGCCCGCGGCCTCTGCAAGATAGGAAATTAGCGTCGCGGCCTCTTTCAGCGTTACCGCATCATCAGCCGACTGCACGATGTCGCCTGAAAAAATCAGGCAATCTGGGCGAAGATGGGTATCCCGCATTAGGGCGAGGTCATCGACTAACGCATCAAGGATCAGACCTTGATTGAACTTATGCGGTTCGTCGCTCCTTAGGTGCAGATCGCTCAGATGGACGATGTTTGCATACCGCATTGTAACCTCCCGCTTTTCCCCTGGCGCGATTTTACTCGACGCCGCCCTTATGGGCGACCCTAGAATAACATTTGCGTTTTACGTAGCTATCCTTCTCGATTTATCGCTTCGATCCACAGAGAAGATGATTTGCAACGGTCGCTTTGATCCGGCCCACTGAGGCCCGGGACCGATGCGGCGCGGGCACCTCTGACGCTGATGACAGACCAAAATTTACTGGGCAGCCCGAGATGGCGTTAGCAAAATGCGCTTTTCAGTTGCCGCAACGGCCACTTTAGAGCCGGTCGTGCGCCCCACACATATCTACTAGATACGGTGCTTATTCAGTGCCCGACGACCTGAAGGCCGACCAGCCTAGAAAAGGCACCCCTTTAAGGGGTTGTATTTAAAGGTAAAAAATGGTGAGCCCTGCTGGGTTCGAACCAGCGACCTACTGATTAAAAGTCAGTTGCTCTACCGACTGAGCTAAGGGCCCCCTGTGGCGCGCGGGGCGTCCGGGTGGGGGTCACCTAGAAGCCGCGCGCGGCTTGGTCAAGCGGGCGTGTAGCTGTCTTATGGTCAGGTTGGTGAGCGGGTCTCGCCATAGCCCCGCAATCTGGCGCGCCGGGCCGGTCACGAACGGGCGGTCGCGAAACTCGGGGTGGGGGATGGTAAGCGATTGCCCCCGGCTCGTCCCCTCATGAAGGCCGCCGCTCCACATCACGATATCAAGGTCAAGCACGCGCGCACCCCACTGCTGGCCGCGGCGGCGGCGGCCGAAGCGGCGTTCGATCTTGTGCAGCTTGCGAAGCACGGCAGGCGGCTCGTGCCGGGTGCGCACCAGCGCTGCTGCATTGGCGTAGCGCCGCAGCGAGGGGCCAAGCGGTGCGCTGTCGATCACGCGCGATGCGGTCATCAGCGTAAACGTGCCGCGGTCCAGCGCTTTGATCGCCGCGGCCACCACGGCGCGCGGGGATCCGTGGCTCGCATGACGCTGGTTCGACCCCAGTGCGATCAGATAGCGATGCTTGGCCATGCCCTGTGACTCCTGCCCTTCCCGCTCAGATATCCTGCGCGATGCGGGTATACAGCTGCGGGCGACGATCGCGAAAGAAGCCCATCCCGGCCCGGTGCCGGGCGGCGCGCGCCAGATCCAGCGTATGGACAAGCACGCCGGTTTCTTCGGCACCGAATTCGAGGAGGTAATCGCCCCATTCATCGGTGATGAACGAGTGGCCGTAGAACGTCTGGGCGCTGCCGCATTCGGTTTCGGGGCCGATGCGGTTCGCCGCGATCACGGGCATGCAGTTGGAGACCGCATGGCCCACCATTGCGCGGCGCCACATGCGGCTGGTATCAAGCTGCGCGTCGTAAGGCTCGGACCCGATGGCGGTGGGATAGAGCAGCGCTTCGGCGCCCATCAGGGCCATAACCCGCGCGCATTCGGGATACCACTGGTCCCAGCAGATGCCCACCCCGATGCGGGCGCCGAACAGGTCCCACACCTTGAACCCGTCGTTGCCGGGGCGGAAATAGTACTTCTCCTCATATCCCGGACCATCGGGAATATGGCTTTTGCGATACGTCCCGGCGATGTCTCCTCCCGGCGTGATCATCGCCAGGGTATTGTAATAATGGTGCCCGTCGCGCTCGAAAAAGCTGGTCGGGATCGCAACGCCCAGCGTGCGCGCCAGCGTCTGCATCGCGCGCACGGAAGGGTGTTCGCTGGTGGGGCGTGCCAGCGCGAACAGCGCCTCATCCTCCACCTTGCAGAAATAGGGGCCGGAAAACAGTTCGGGCGGCAAGATTATCTGCGCGCCTTTGCCCGCCGCCTCCTCTACCAGCGCGGAGACGGCGGCGATGTTCTCGCCCTCGTCGGACGATCCAAGGGCGAGTTGCAGGGCGGCGACGGTGATCTGGGTCATGCCGCCCCAGTTATGGATTGCCTTGGCCCAAGTCCAGTCCAGGCCGCATCAGTCACGCTTGCGGAACAGCAGCGTCATGCGATCGCTCTCGCCGATCGCCTGATACTTCGCGCGGTCCTTATCCTTGAGCGCATACGTGGGCGGGAGCGTCCAGACGCCGTCTGGCCAGTTGGCAGGATCCTTGGAATTGGCGTTGATCTCGGACTTGGCGACCAGATCGAAGCCGTTCAATTCCATGAAGCGGATCACATCAGCCTGGCGCAGATAGCCCTTGGACCCATCGGTATAGGCATACGACGCGTCGGGCTTGGCGCGATGCTGTTCGATGCCGACGAGGCCGCCGGGCTTCAGCAGCGATCGCATCGTCTTGATCTCGCTGTCGGCGATGTTCCAGTTCAGCAGGTTATGCATCATGCGCGGGATCAGGATAACATCGAAAGTGCCCTTCTCCGCAGCCGGCACGGCATCCAGCGTATAGGCGGCAAACCGGTCCGCCGGCAGCCCCGAAAACTTCGCGACATCGGCGGGATAGGCCGCCGCCGCCTCACGGATCTTGGCCTGCGATTCCGGCTTGAACGCGCTGCTGTCAGGATTGAAGAACAAGCCTACCAGATGGCCCTGCTGGCCCAGATACAGCCCCAGGAAACGCGAATACCATTCGCCGCCGGGTGCATATTCGCCCACTTTCATTTGCGGGCCTACCCGGAAGAACGCCAGCGACTGAACCGGATGGCGATACTGGTCGCGCGCGCGGTCATCCTTGCGCAAGGGGCTGGCGGCGGCAAGTTCCAGCAGCGCCTCGCATCCCCGGCAGGCTTGCGCGGGGGGCGGCGGCGTTTCAGCGGCAGCCGGCGTGCCGAAGCCAAGCAACGAGGACAGGGCAATGAGGGCGCGGCGCATCATGGGTCTCCGGCAAACGACGACGAATGCCGACACTACCGTGCCTGCCCCCAATGACAACCCGCCTGCGTGTACCTATCTAGCGACATATTCATCGTATCGAGGACAAATCTGACATGGAAACGGCAATCGTGGCCGGTGGGTGCTTCTGGTGCACCGAGGCGGTTTTTCGCGACGTTGTGGGCGTGGATACCGTGGAAAGCGGCTATATCGGCGGCTCGGTGGAGAACCCCACGTACAAGCAGGTCTGCGCGGGATCGACCGGCCATGCCGAGGCGATCCGCGTGACGTATGATCCCGAACAGTTGTCCTACGCGGATTTGCTGGACGTGTTCATGGGCACGCACGATCCCAGCCAGCTCAACCGGCAGGGCAATGATGTGGGCACGCAGTATCGCTCCGCAATCTTCCCGCTCGACGATGCGCAGCGTGAGGAAGCACAGGACGCCATTGCCCGCTGGAATGCCGACCATCCGGGCGAAACCGCCGTCACCACGATCGAGGGTCCCGCCACGTGGTATCCGGCCGAAGACTATCATCAGGAATACTGGGACGGTGAAGGCCAGCGCAATCCGTACTGCCTTGCCGTCATCCCGCCCAAGCTGATGAAGCTGCGCAAGAGCTTCCAGGCCAAGGTCAAGGCCTGAACGCGCGGTGCCGCCTCCATCGGTAACGCGATGCGGGCGGCACCAAAACCTTCACGAAAGGTAAACGTCCCGGTAATCTTGGCCGGGTGTCTCGCCAAGGGACAACGACGAAGCGGCGCTGGTCAAAATACCCAGGGATTGTACCGGATCGCGCAGCAATTCCGCTCGTCGTCGAGAACACCCGCCATGGCCCGTTTGCGCACCGCTTCGCTTTCCCTGACTGCCCTGACAATCGCGCTGGCGGCAACGCCTGTGCTGGCGGACTCCAGCCTGATCGCCGGCACCGACGTGCTGCGGACCTGGAACTTGGTGGTGCTAGGCGATCTCACCTCGTCTTCCGAAGTGGAAGGCCGCACGTTCGTGGGCGGTGACCTCAACGGCAATTCGTCGAACTACCAGATCCAGCCCATCCCCGCATCGAGCACGGGCACGCCGGGGCTAACCGTTGTCGGCAACGTCAATGGCGGCGCGAAGAACCTGAACAACGGTTCGGGCGCGATCGTGGGCGGGAACGTCACCAGCGGGCTCAATCTCAACGGCGCGGCGCAGACGGTGCTGGTGGGCGGCTCGATCAGCAACACCAACGTCAACAACAATACCGTAACGTCCAGTCTGGCTACCAGCAACGCCAGCTTTTCGCAGGACTTGACCCAGCAAAAGAGCCTCATCGAAACCTCGATGACGGGGCTCAGCCACACCATGAGCACGCAGGCCGCCAACAGCCAGCTGGCGATCAGCGGCAATCGCGGCACGTTCAACGCGCAGCCTGATGCCAGCGGCGTTGCGGTGTTCAACATTACCGCTGCGGACCTCGACAAGATCGGCGAGATCCAGTTCAACCTCAATGGCGCAGACACCGCGATCGTCAACGTGTCGGGTAGCGCGGTCACCTTGAACGACAACTTTCTGGGCGGCACGCAGAACCTGGGCCAGCACGTAATCTGGAACTTCCCCGACGCCAAAAACCTGTCGCTGACCACTGCGTGGGGCGGATCGGTGCTGGCGCCGCTGGCTGCGGCCACGACCGCCAACTACATCCAGGGATCAGCAGTGTTCGGCAGCCTGACGCAGAACGGCGAGATGCACATCGGCACGTATACTGGCGGTTACAATCCCGCGCCGTCCGATCCGGGCACGTCGTCCGGCGGCGGGTCGACCTCCTCGTCGGGCGGCAGCAACGCCGTTCCCGAGCCGGGCATGCTGGGCATGCTGGCCATCGCGCTGGGTGCGCTGGTGTTCTGGCGCCGCCGGCGGGTGGCCGCCTAAGTCAGTCCCGGACCCAGCGGGAGACGAAAAACCCGTCCAGCCCGCCGGCATCGGCCAGCATACCCGGATCGGTGCGCAAATACCCGTCCGGTGATGATGCCAGCCCCTGGGGCAGTTCGTCGGCGGTGATCGGCACAGGGCGCAGGCCCAGCGGGCTCGCCTGCTCTTTGGGCTCCAGCGAACAGACCGCGTAAACCAGCGTGCCGCCCGGCTTGAGCCAGCCGGCAGCGCGTTCGATCAATCCGGCCTGCAATTCCACCATATGCGCGATCTGCCGCGGGCCGATGCGGTGCAGCACATCCGGATGACGGCGAGCCGTGCCGGTGGCCGTGCAGGGTGCGTCGAGCAGGATCGCGTCGAACCGGTCTTCCGGCTCCCACGCCAACGCGTCGGCGATCACGGCTTGTGCTTCCAGCCCGGTCCTCTTGAGGTTGGCATCCAGCCGTTCCATCCGCCTCTTGGCATTGTCCAGGGCGGTGACCTGCCAGCCGGCAGCCGCGAGTTGCATGGTTTTGCCACCGGGCGCGGCGCACAAGTCCAGCACGCGGCGCCCCTCGCCTTGCCCAAGCAACCGCGCCGGCAGGCTGGCGGCCAGATCCTGCACCCACCACGCCCCATCGCGAAAGCCTTCGAGGTTTTCCACCGCAATGCCGCGCGGCAGGCGCACGTGGCCCGGCATCAGCGACACCCCGCCCAGCCGCTGCGCCCAGTCCTGTGTCGATGCCGGATCGCGCAAAGCCAGGTCGAGCGGCGGCGGCACGGCGAGCCCGGCAGCGATCGCATCGGCCCGCTCGCCCCAGCGCGCGGCGGCGGCATCCGGGAGGGTCGGCACGGGTGGCAGCGCCGCGCCGTTCTTGGTCAGCGTGGAAAACACCCCGTGCGCCAGACGGCGCGGGCCGCCCATCAGCAGCGGTAGCCCGGTGGCGATAACGGCGTGGGCCGGGGTTTCCAGCCGCAGCACTTGCGCCAGCATGATCTGCAGCACTGCGCGCGCCTTGGCATCGTCCGCTAATGGCAGGCGGGTTGCCGAATCGATCAGGACATCGAGGTCCTGCTTCCAGCGCAGCGCCTCTGCCGCAATGGCGCGGGCGAGCGCGCGATCGGCATCGCCGCGCACTTTGGCCAGCGCACCGCCCGCCGCCTGGTCAAGCGTTTCGCCCCTGCGCAGCACGGCATCTATAAGGTGAAGAGCGGCGCGGCGCGCCGGCAGACCGGGAATATCCATCGCGCCGCCCCTATACCGGATTGCCATTTTCCGCCAGCGGCACCACATCAAGGCCATGACAACGCGCGCAACCAAACGTCCCGAAGGGTTCAAGCGCCCTGCCCACTGGACGACCGAACCCCCGCCTGCTCCTGCCGCCACCAAGGATGACGACAAGGACCCGGACGGCCTTTCCCCCACCCGCTACGGCGACTGGGTGCAAAAAGGCATCGCGATAGACTTCTGAACGGTCAGTTGCCGACTGGCGTTGGCGCTGCCGAAGGCGAAGAGGAAGCCTGCTGCCAGCCGCCACCAAGCGCCGTGAACACCGCAATCTGGTCGTCCACCAGGTTCGCTTGTGCCGACGCATAGCTGACTTGCGCCGAGGCAAGGCTGCCCTGCGCGCTCAACAGATCGAGGAAATCGCTGCGGCCGAAGCGGAACAGCTTGCCCGCCTGCTGTGCAGACAGGCCAGCGGCATCGCTGGCCCGGCCAAGCGCTGCCGCCCTTTCGCGATCGCGCGCATAGGTTTCCATGGCGGACTCAGCCTGACGCAATGCCTCGATCACGGTGCCGTCGAACTTGGCCAGATCGGCGCGCACTTGCGCATTTGCCTGATCGATGCGGGCGCGGACGGCGGGCCGGTTCGGGAAAGTCCAGCTTAGCAACGGGCCAAGGCTGAAGCCGAAGCTTTCGCCCTTCCCGAAATCTTCCAGCGGCCCTGACACACCTAGCGACCCGCCGATGCTGACATCGGGATACAGGTCCGCCGTCGCCACGCCGATGCGCGCGGTATCGGCGGCGATGGCGCGTTCCGCCTGGCGAATGTCCGCGCGGCGACGGATCAGCGCCGCGCCGTCTTCCACCGGCATGCCGCCCGCAAGACGCGGCAATACCGCGCAGTCGGCCACGTCACGGGGGTAATCCGCAGGCGCGCGGCCAAGCAGCGTGGCAAGCAGATACAGCGCGTTCTGGCGCGCGGCGGCGAAGGCCGGGAGCGCAGCGGCGCTGGCCTCCACTTGCGCGTTGGCCCGGCTGACGTCGAACGCGGTGCCGCGCCCACCGCGCTGCAAGCGCCGGGTGGCGTCCAGCGTCTGGCGTTGCAAGCGCACCACCCGCTGCGTCACCGCCAGTTGATAGTTCGCCGCGCATACTTGCGCGTAGGCGCGCGCGGTGCCCGCCGCGACGCTGACCCGCACCGCGTCGCGCGCCGCTTCCACGGCTTGCGCATCGGCAGCGCTGGCCTCGATCGCGCGCCGCAAACGACCGCGCAGGTCCAGCGGATAGCTGAGCCCCAGCCCGAAGTTGTCCGTCACGACGCCCGGCAGCGACTGGCCCGTCTGTGCCTGCCGCGTCAGGTCCACGCCACCCGAAACGGCGGTGGACAATGTGCGGGCAGCCGCCGCTTCGCGCAGAACGGCTTCGGCCCGCTCCAGGTTCGCCTGTGCGGCGCGCAGGTCCGCGTTGGCGGCCAGCGCTTGCTCCACCAGCCCATCCAGCCGGGGATCGTCATACAGCCGCCACCACTTGTCCGGCAACGGAGCCTGCGAAAACGCCGGACCCGTAGCAGAATGAAACCCACCTTGCGCTGCTTCGCCATTGGCAACACCGCCTTCCGGCGCGTGATAGTCCGGCCCCGCCGTGGCGCATGCGGACAAGGCGAGCGCGAGCGCGGCGCTGGTCATAAGCCGTGCGGGGCGCATCACTGCGACGCCTGCTGCGTGGGCGTGGGACGTGCGGTGGCCGGCTGCGCTGGCTGGCCATCCGCGCCACGCTGCTCGATCGTCACCGTGGCGGTGCGGCCCAAAATCAGGCGCACGCCCCGCGGCACTTGCGTCAACTTCACGCGCACCGGAATGCGCTGCGCCAAGCGCACCCACGAAAACGTCGCCTCCACGTTAGGCAGCAGGTTCCCCGCGTTGGTGCGCGTATCGTCGTTGATGCCCGCCGAAATGCTTTCCACCCGGCCCTTGAGCGGCTGCGCCTCTCCCATCAGGTGCACCGTCACCGGTGCGCCGACCCGGATCAGCGGCAGCTTGGTTTCCTCGAAATAACCTTCCACGCGCAGCGAATCGTCATCCACCAGCGCCATCGCCTGACTGCCGGCGGCTACGTAGTCGCCCGGATGAAGGTCCAGGTTGGTGACCGTGCCGTTGACCGAGGCTTTGACCTGCGTGCGCGAGAGATTGAGCTTGGCCCCGTCCAGCGCGCTGAGTGCCTCGGCCAGCGAAGCGCGGGCGGTGGCGACGCGCGCCACGTTCTGCTCGTGCGTCTCGGTGGCCACAAGGTCGCCCAGCGCCAGATCGCGCTGCGCCTCACGCTGCGCCTGGCCCAGCGTAGCGCGCGCACTGGCAACGCTGGCCTCGGCCTGCTCCACCGCTTGCGAATAGCGCGGACGGTCCAGCACGAACAGCAAGTCGCCGGCCTTCACCGTCTGGTTGTCATGCACCGCAACCGAGGTGACAAGACCGCCTATGTCAGGCGTCACGCGCACCACGTCCGCCCGCACGCGCCCATCGCGGGTCCACGGGCTGCGCTCGTAATGGTGCCACATCCACACCGCCACCAAGACGGCGACGAACACGATGACAATAGTGGCGGCGCTGCGGCCAAGGGTGGGAAGCAAATTCTTCATGTGTTGAAACCGATGTGCGGAGCAAGAAGGGAAAGCGCGCCCAGCACCAGGACATACAGGCATACGTCCACAAGCGCACGATAGGCGACGAGGCGGTAAAGCCCGGCGAAGTCCGCCAGGCGGATGAGCAGCATGGTAATCAGCGATGCGATCACCGCCAGCAGCAGGATGGTGGGCATGAACACGCCCATGATCGAAATCTCGCCGTTCATGGCACGCCCTCCATGGCGGCGGCATCAGGGAACAGATTGCGGCGCAAGGATACCAGCGCCAGCGCCGCATCGCGCCGGACCGACCGGTCCGGGTCCCGCGCGAAGGTGTGCAACGCCGAGTCGATATCGGCCAGCAACCTGGCATCCGCCGGCGGGCGGGCGTCCGGCTGCAAGCGGCGGTAATGCTCGCCAACGTCTGCCAGCACTTGCGTCAGCTCCCCACTGCGAGACTGGTCGAGCGAAAGGCGCAGCTGCCGCAATTCGCCGATCGCCACCCCGGTGCGCAGATCGCGCAGCACATCGTAAACCGGCTCGCTCGCCGCCTTGCCAGCCAGCGCCAGGCGCGGGGCGAGCAGCGCGATACGGTCCAGCATGCGGTTGATCCAGCCGCGCACGTCGGGCGGCGCCATCAGGTTTGCCCGGCTGGCAATGTCACGCCAGCCCGCGCGCAGCGTGCGGTTGATCGAATGCTCAAGCCCCGCCGTCTGCAACAGCCGCGCCATCACGATCGCGAACAGCACGCCCAGCAACTGCGCCAGCGCGCCGTTCACGAACGTCTGGAAATTGCCGCTGTAGCTTTGCGCAATGATGAAGGGACTGCCCAGCCCCAGCAGCGCGGGCAGGGCGATCCCGGAGAAGCGCGGGTTATGCATCATCGAGCCTAGGACGAGCAGCAGCGGGGCCAGGCTTGCGGCCAGTTGCGCGAACCCGTCCATGCGCGGCAGGATGGCAAACGCGTAGATCATGCCCAGCACCGTGGCGATCGCGGTGCCCCAGAAAAACAACCGCAGCGGCACCAGCGGATTGTCGGACGCGGAGAACAGCGCGAGGAATACGCCTGCCAGCATCACTGCCGTTGCGCCATCCTGCCAACCGCTGCCGATCCATAGCGCACAACCGACGATGATGGTGATCGCGGCGCCCGCCGCTCCGCGCAACGCGCCGGCCAAGTCGCGATGCAATTCACGGTTGCGCCGCCCTTCCAGTAGCGGCGGGATGCGCGGCGATACCGGGCGGCGATCAGGGCTCGCCAGCTGGTCGGCCAGATCGCGACAATCGAGATGCGCTTCGATCAGGCTGGACAGGCGCGCGTACAGGCTGAGGTGCAGCAGATCATCCCAGCTCGCGCTATCGTCCACCTTTGGTTCAAGCGCGGCACAGCGCGCCTTGAGCGTATCAGCCACCCGCTCACGCTCGTCACGCAGCGCAGTTATCGCCGCCAACCAGTCCTGCGTATCGGTAAGCAACGCCACCGCGCTGTCCTGCAGTGCCCCGCGCGCGTGCAAGGTCACAACCCTGTCGGCCACTGCAGCCCCCAGCGGCATCAGCAGTGATAGCCTATCCTGAAGCGCACGCACGGCGCGCACGCGCGGAGCCGGGCGACTGGTCTCGAAAGGCAGGTGGATCGACAACTGGTGCAGCTCGGTGATGTCTTGCGCCAGCCGCCGCTTCTCCCCCTCCAGCGCGGGGTCCGGGGTGAGCGCCAGCGAATCGCGGCTCCACGCCTCAGCGTCGCGCAAAATGGTGGCGACCCGCCCCAGCAGGAACGTGGACACCGAATTGGGCAGGATGACGCCATGCACCAAGCTGCCGCACACGATGCCGATAGTGATCTCCTGCACCCGCAGCGACGCATCGGTAAAAATCTCGCCCGGCGTGTTGACGGCGGGAAGCACGATCAGCACCGCAGTATAGCCCGCCAGCACGAAGGCATAGCCGCGAGGCGTGCGGTCCAGGAGCGACAAGAACACGCACAGCCCCAGCCAGCCGGCGATCGCCAGCGTCAGCAGTTCGGGTGAATGGTCGAGCGGCGGCACCATGATCACGGCGGCGCTGGCGCCTACGAAAGTGCCGATCACGCGGAACACCGCTTTGGAAACGACCGCACCGGCGAGCGGCGCGGCCACGATATAGGACGTAAGGAACGCCCAATATGGCCGCTCCAGCCCGATCGAGAACGAAATATACGCCGCTGCCAGCGCCGCGATCAGCGCCTTCACTGAAAAGACGGCGGCAGGAACGCCCCAGCGTGACAGGGTGGCCGTGTTCATGACCGCCCCCGCCCGGCGCCGGCGCATTCGGACACCCGACTCAGCACCCGCACCGCGGCTTCCAGATCACCATCCGGCAAGCCTTCCAGCATTTCGAGACGCAGCGCGATCAGCCGTCCTTCGGCCTGCCGTGCCAGAGTGGCGCCGGTGGGGGTGAAATGCAGGCGATTGGCGCGCCGATCCTGCGCGTCGGCCTTGCGGGTCACCAGGCCGGCCTGCTCCAGATGCTTGATGGTGCGCACCAGCGAGGCTTCGGCGATGCCGATCGCCCGGGCAAGGTCGCCCTGGCGCACCCCCTCCCCCAGCCGTTCGAGGTGGACCAGCGCCCAGCTTTCCGAACTCGACAACCCGAGCGATGCCAGCACGCGGTCAGCCGCCTGCCGCCACGCCTGCGCAACAGGCGCCATCTGCGTGGCCAGTTCATGGGCAAGGCTGCGGCGGTCAGTCATGTTCGATCATTAGTTAGCGTTCTAACTATTTATCGGCAAGAGACCGGCAGATGCAATTTTTCGGCGCGGGGTTCGCAAATCAGCAAGCGCGCTGAACGGGCGCACGCCGCTCAGGGCGTGATTTCGATCGGCGTGCCATCGCCCACCGCTTCCCACAAGGCCTCGATCTCCTCGTTTGAGACAGCGATGCAGCCATCGGTCCAGTCGCCCGGTACCCGTGCAACCGGCCAAAGATTGGGCTGACCGTGGATCATAATCATGCCGCCGGGCGACCGGCCCCGAGAGGCGGCGTACGCGCTGTCGGCAGCCCGCGGATAGGAGATGTGGAGGGAGAGGTGATACGCGCTTTTGGGATTGCCCCAGTCGATCGTGTATGCGCCTTCCGGCGTGCGCCCGTCCCCTTCGAAGCGCTTGGGGCCCACCGGCTGGCCGCCCAGCTGCACGTGCGCGATCGTGTGCACGATCCGGCCGCCCGCATACAGATCCATGGTCCGCGCCGCTTTGTGAACGCGGATCAGGTCGATCGCGGGAAACCGCAAGGGCGCCTGCGCGTGGGCGGAGGCAACGCCGGCCAGCAGCAGCAGCGGGGCGAATTTCAAGGCGCCCCGCATACCAGGTCAGTCCGCGAAAGGATCTCGCACGAGGATCGTGTCCTCACGCTCCGGACTGGTGGACACCAGCGCCACCGGAGTTTCGATCAGTTCCTGCACGCGCTGGATATACTTGATGGCTTGCGCCGGCAGATCGGCCCACGAACGGGCGCCTGCCGTAGTGCCCTGCCATCCGTCCATCTCCTCGTAGATCGGCTCCACCGCCGCCTGATCGCCGGCATGGCTGGGATAGTAATCCAGCACTTTGCCATGCAGGCGATACCCGGTGCAGATCTTCACCTTCTCGAACCCGTCCAGCACGTCAAGCTTGGTGAGCGCGATTCCCGTGACCCCGGAAATGGCGCAGGACTGGCGCGTCAGCACCGCATCGAACCAGCCGCAACGGCGCTTTCGACCCGTAACGGTGCCGAATTCATGACCGCGCTCGCCCAGCTTCTGGCCGGTGGCGTCTTCCAGTTCGGTCGGGAACGGACCCGAACCGACGCGGGTGGTGTAGGCTTTGACGATCCCCAGCACAAAGCCGGTGGCGGACGGACCAAGGCCCGATCCGCTGGCTGCCGTGCCCGATACCGTGTTGGAGCTGGTGACGAAGGGGTACGTGCCGTGATCCACGTCGAGCAGGACGCCTTGCGCGCCTTCGAACAGGATGCGCGCGCCGGCCTTCTTAACCTTGTGGAGACGGCGCCAGACGGGCTGCGCGAACTGCAGCACGTAGGGCGCGATTTCCCGCAACTGCGCGATCAGCGCGGCGCGATCGACCGGCGGCTGGCCGAAGCCGGCGCGCAAGGCATCGTGGTGCGCACACATGCGATCAAGCTGGGGCTCCAGCGCATCGAGGTGCGCCAGATCGCACACGCGAATGGCGCGGCGGCCCACTTTGTCCTCGTAAGCCGGGCCGATGCCGCGCCCGGTGGTGCCGATCTTGCCCGCACCGGCGGCGGCTTCGCGCAGGCCGTCCAGCTCGCGGTGGACCGGCAGGATCAGCGGGCAATTGTCAGCGATCGCGAAATTGTCCGGATTGATCTCCACGCCCTGTCCGGTCAGCTTCTCCACCTCGGCCTTGAGCGCCCAAGGATCGAGCACCACGCCATTACCGATGATCGATAGCGTGCCGGTAACGATGCCCGAAGGCAGCAGGCTGAGCTTGTAGACCTGATCGCCCACCACCAGCGTGTGGCCGGCATTGTGGCCGCCCTGGAAGCGCACCACGGCATCGGCGCGGCTGGCCAGCCAGTCGACGATCTTGCCTTTGCCCTCATCGCCCCACTGGGCGCCGATCACGGTTACGTTGGCCATGGGTATACTCCTCCACCCTGCCGAGGTGGATCCAATAACGCCCTTCGACAGGACTCGGCGAAATGGATGGACAGTGGGGCAAGCGCGCCCCGGCTTTTCGGTGCGGGCCCTAGAGGGAACGCGGCGCGCCCGTCAAGTGCGGCCACGCCCCATGCCCGGCATTAAACGAGGATGGGAACGGCCTGGCCGTTCTCCAGCCGATGCGAGCAGCCCAGCGACAGCGGATCGTCGCTTTCGCTCAGCGCGCTGACAGTGACCCAGCCTACCGCCCGCTGGCGCGCAGCCAGCGTCCGGTCATGGCCCAGCGGAAGGAACAGGCGCCGCTCCTCACCGCCAGTGCCGGGCAGCGTGTCGATCAACGGATCAGGATAGAGCGAGAAGCCGGTGGCAGGTTCGGTTTCCCGGCCGGACTGGCCCAGGATCGCATACGTGCCGCCCCGGCCCATCGCGCCGGCCACGCCGTCCGCATAGATGGTGAAGCCGAACCACGTCTGATATTCGAAACCGTGCCGCTCCGATGGGTCGAGCGTCAGGCGGGCCTTGCCGGCAACGCGCGCGGCGATCGTGCGCAGGCCAGCGATGCGGCTGGCAAGCGCACCGCTTGCATCAAACGCGGCCAGTTGCTCGATCGCATGGTCGAACGGCCCGACGGCATACAGCAGCGGCAAGTAGGCTTCGCCGCCCGCATCCACCAGACCGCCCGCATCCTTGGCATCCAGCATCCGGCGCACGGCGGCGATGTGCGCGGCGGGCAACGGCAGCGCCTCGGCGCTCAGTGTATCAACCAGGTCGGGCATCGTGAAGTCGATCGACACGCCGGTGGCCCCGGCTGCGTGCAGCGTCTCAATCGCCAGTTCGACGATTTCGGCGGCGGCCTGCGTCGAATCCGCGCCGATCAGTTCGGCGCCCAGCTGCAACCGTTCACGCGCGGGATCCAGCCCATCGCCTTTTACCGTCACCACCTGGCCCGAATACGACAAGCGCAGCGGGCGCGGCGCCTGGGAAAGCCCGGTAGCCGCGATCCGCGCGACTTGCGCGGTGATGTCCGAACGCAGCGCCAGCAGGCGCAGCGATGCCGGATCGATGAAGCGGAACATGCGGCGCACTTCCACGCCCGCCATGCGGCTCGCCAGTGCCTTTTCGAATTCCAGCACCGGTGTTTCGACGCGGGCGTAACCGTAGCTCGCCAGAACGTCGTGCGCAGCGCGGCGCACGGTCTGCGAGGCGAAGGCCTGTTGCGGCAAACGGTCGCCCAGTCCCTCGGGCAGAAGATCGCGGTCGTTTTCGTGCATGATGCGCGCGCCCTTAGCGCCGCGCGACGGCCTTGTCGAATGGCGTTGGCGATTGCGCTGCGACGATCAGCGACAAATTTTCCGTCGGCAGCCCGCCTGCAGCGGGTTAGACCGGTTCATGCGTCGGGCGGGACGCGTACAGGTCAACACGAAACTTGAAAAGATTGGGCCGATCCATGCGCGCATTCACCCCTGCCTTGCTAGGCCTGCTGCTGGCATCCGTATCCGCTCCGGCCTTCGCCCAGGACATGGGCGGCATGGGCGGCGAGGACATGGGCGGAATGGGCGGCGGCGGCATGGGCGGTGGCGGCGGCATGGGTGGCGGCGGGGGCCGTCATCATGGCGGCGAAGGCGGTGGCATGGGCGGTGAGCGTGGCTTTCAGCCACCCAAGCCGATCAAGCGCGACCGGTTCGACAAGCTGGTAACCGAGATGTTCCGCACCGCCGACACCAACCACGACGGCATCGTTACGCTGGCAGAATTGCACGCGCTGTTAGAATCACGCCGGCTGACGATCATCCAGGCCCGCTTCGCGCAGATCGACACCAATCGCGACGGCGCGATTTCACCCGCAGAGTTCATGGCCTGGCAAATGCAGCTTGGCGCGGCGGCGGCGCAGGATTCGGCGGCTGCGGCAGAGCGCAACGGCCCGGTTCCCGAAGCCATCATGCCCGATCCCGGCAACAATCGGGAGGATGCGATGATCGCGTCCCTGATCGACCCGTTGACCGGCACCGTCATCGGGCAGGCCAATACCAACTACGATGCCGGCGTCTCGCTGCCGGAGCTGCTGGCCTACGAAGGCAAGCGCTTCGAGGCGGCGGACACCGACCATGACGGATACCTCTCGGTGCAGGAACTGCGCGCCGCGCGGGGTCATGATGGCCGGCGCGGTGGTGCGGGTCGGCCAGGTGGGCCCGGCGGCGCAGGCGGTCCTCCCCCTCCCGAGGCGCCCTGACCTTCAGATGCAGCTCAGGGCGCCTGTGTGCCCCAAAGTTCGTCGGCGCGCACGAAGCCCTTGTGCCCGTCGCTATCGAACGCGCACCAGCCGTCCTTGCACTTGTCGATCAGGCCCACCACGCCCGGTTCCACCCGCCACAGCACAGGTGAGCCGGCGGACCCTTCCGCGTGCATTTCGATCAGGCTACCTTTCCTGACCATTGCCGAGCGTGAGCGTGACAGCATCAGGTCACGCATCCAGCCCCGCGTGCCGTCCGGGTCTTCGATCAGCCGCCACGGGCCTTCGCGCCGCAGGACTTTTACCGGCAGGTGGTGGCGGCGATATTCCCAGTCGATCCGAAACGAATCGCCGGGCCCTACGCGCGAATTGGCGATCTCCTTGTTGATCGAGGCCCAATACGGCACTTTATCGTCGTCAGCGGCCAGCACCGGAACGGCGACAGCGGCGACCAGCACCGCGAGCAGGGGTTTCAGCAGGTTCATCACAGACCTTCCTACCGCCAGCGCCCGCGCGCATTCAATAGTCTTGCCCGCCCCTTTTTGTGGACGGCGCATTTTCGCGACGGATACCAAAGCGCGCCAAGCCCTTGTCAGGAATTAATTTCGTGATCTAACCCGGCGTAAACAGGTTCGCAGCTAAGCCATGCCGGAATACGCAAGGGGGATACCTGATGATGACCAAGCGGCACCTGATGCCCCCGGTGGCTTTGCTGACCGTGCTGCCCACCATAGCCATTGCGCAGGATGGCCGGATCGACGTTGCCGATAGCGGCGACACGGCGTGGCTGCTGGCGGCAGCGGTGCTGTCGTTCCTGACGGTGCCGGGCATCGCGCTGTTCCACGCCGGGCGGATCCATCGGCGCAACGCCGGCTCGGTGATGCTGCAATGCCTGGGCATCATGGCGCTTGTTTCGGTGCTTTGGGTGACGGTCGGCTACACGCTCGCCTTCGGGCAGGCGAGCGGCGGCTGGCTGGGCCAAGGCAACGCGTGGATGCTGATGACGCTGGGCAACGTGCGCGGGGACACCGCCGTGCCGGAAAGCGCCTTTGCGCTGTTCCAGCTGTCCTTCGCGGTGCTAGCGCCTGCGCTGATGACCGGGGCGTGGGCGGAGCGTGCCCGGTTCGGCTGGGTGATGGCCTTTGCGGGCATGTGGAGCCTTGTCGTCTACGCCCCTGTCGCGCACTGGATCTGGGGCGGCGGCTGGGTGGCGACGGGCGTCGGCACGCTGGACTGGGCGGGCGGCATCGTCGTCAACCTGACGGCGGGCGTCTCAAGCCTTGCGGTGGCGGCGATGCTGGGCCGGCGCAAGGGGCAGACGAAAGGCGATAACGCGGCCCCCTCCCCGCTGCTTGCGCTGACTGGCGGGGCGTTGCTGTGGATCGGCTGGCTGGCGATGATCGGTGGCAGCGCACTTGCCGCCAGTGACGATGCCGCAGCCGCAATCATCGCGGGGCACGTTGCGGCGGCTGCCGGCGCGCTGGTGTGGGGTTTGCTGGAGCGGATGACCGCGGGCACATGCTCGCTCATCGGCGTTGCCACCGGCGCGGTGGCGGGCCTTGCCAGCATTTCGGCAGGCGCGGGCTACGTATCGCCCGGTGCGGCCATCGTGATCGGGGCCATCGGCGGCGGCGCGTGCTATTTCGCGACGCGGCTGATGCGCGGCAAACTGGCCTTTGTGGACGATGCGCTGGGCATCATGGCCGTCCACGGCATCGGCGGCGCAGTCGGCGCAGCACTGCTTGCGCCGTTCCTGGCCGAGCGGCTGGGCGGGGTCGGCTATGGTCAGGGCATGAACGCGATCGCTCAGGTCGTGGCGCAAGGCGTGGGCATCACCGTCGTCACCGCGTGGGCAGCGGTGGCCAGCGTCATTCTGGCGGTGATGGCCTCGATCGTGTTTCCCATGCGCGTGTCGGAGGAAACCGAAAGTCTGGGACTGGACATCGCCACCCACGGCGCGCCCGGTTCGCGGGACTGACCGAGCCTTGCGCGCGGTCAGCCCGCACGATCAGTCGCCGGTCAGGATGCGGTCCACCAGTTCCTTGACGGTGGGCGTGTAGCCGTTGGAATAGAACGGGTCCTGCTTGAACTTGTAGGCCGCGTGGCCGGCGAACATCAGATTTTCGTCGATCGGGCCGCCGTGGGCGATGTCCTGCAGCGTCTTCTGAATGCAGAAGCTGCGCGGATCGGCCAATCGCCCGGTGGTGTAATCGTCGTGGTCCTTCCATGACGAGAATGCGCAGTGCGACAGGCATCCCATGCAATCGGCCTGATCCTTGCGGATCATGTCGCGCTCCGCCGCATCGACGAACACGATCGTATCGTCCGGCGTGCGCAGCCCATCGGTAAAGCCTTGCGCGAACCAGCCGCGCGCGCGCTCCAGATCCTTGGGCGTGACCCAGAAGTTTTTGCCTTTGACGCCAACGTCGAGGCGCACGGTATGCTCGCCCGCTTCCACCTTGGAATAAGGGATCTGCCGTTCGGAGCGCGCTTCCAGGCTACGCAGGAACGGGTTGCGCACGGCAGATGAATAGAACCCGGTGGGCGAGAAACGGTGCAGCAGCACATCGCCCGGCTCCAGTTCGCGCAGCGCATCCTTCCACGCCTGCGGAATTGGGCTTTCCTGCGTCAGCAAGGGGCGCGTGCCGTACTGGAACGCGATCGCCCCCAGTTCGGGATTGTCGATCCACGCATTCCAGTCACGCAGGAACCACACGCCGCCGGCCATGATGATCGGCACGTCGTCCGATATGCCTTCCGCGCGCATCACATCGCGCAGAGCCTTGACGCGCGGGAACGGATCTTCGGGCTTCAACGGATCTTCGGCGTTGGACAGGCCATTGTGACCGCCGGCCAGCCACGGATCTTCATATACCACCGCACCCAGCAGCTGGGGCACCTTGTGGTAGGCCCGCTTCCAAAGCGCGCGAAACGCCCGGCCCGAGCTGACGATTGGCAGATAGTTGACGTTGAAGCGCGCCGCGATCTCGGACAGCTTGTAGGGCATGCCCGCACCGCAGGTGACGCCGGCCACCATGCCACGGGTCTTTTCCAGCACGCCTTCCAGGATCGGCTGCGCACCGCCCATCTCCCACAACACGTTGATATTGATCGCGCCCTCACCGCCCGCGATTTCATGCGCGCGCTGCACTTGCTCCACCGCGCCGTCGATCGCGTAGTCGATCAGTTCCTGGTGGCGTTCCTTGCGGGTCAGCGCATTGTACACCTGCGGCACGATCTTGCCTTCAGGGTCGTAGCTATCGGCATTCACCGCGCTGACGGTGCCGATACCGCCTGCAGCCGCCCACGCGCCCGAACTCATGTGATTGGTCGCAGACACGCCTTTGCCACCTTCGACCAGTGGCCAGACTTCGCGGCCACCGTACACAATCGGCTTGAGACCCTTGAAACTCATTGTCTTTTCGTCTTCCCCAAGGCGCTGTCGTTCAGCCCTGCAATGCTTTCGTCTGTGCAGGCATGGCGCCTGCGATACGGCAAGGTTTGATGTCCGTTGGCGCCGGACGGTTCCCTACAGCTTCGAACTGCGCATAATAGCCTTGTAATGCGGGCTTGCGAACAAATTCCGTCAACCGAAAGCCCACCGCAGCAAATTCGCAGAACAGCAGCGGCGGCGGGATTCCGTGCGCATCGGTGGGATGGTCAACGTCCACCACGATGACCCGCCCGCCCTGCCGCAGGGCCGGGCGCAGGCGCCACAGGAACGCGTAAGGCTCGGCCACCTCGTGGTACATGTGGACCATGAAAATGCGATCGAAGCTGGCGGGCGGCAGCTTGGGATCGTCCTGCGTGCCCAGTTTGATCGACACGGTATCCAGCTGTTCGCGCAACACGCGCGCGCCCAGTCGCTCGTTGGCGGCGGCGTCGATATCCTCGGCCAGCACGCGTCCCTTGGCACCCACGCGCTGCGCCAGGCGCACGGTGTAGTACCCCTCGCCCGCGCCGATATCGGCCACGCTCATGCCCGGCTCGATGCGGGCCAGGTCCATGACGACCTTCGCCTCGTTCACGCTGTCTCGCTGGGTTTCCGAGGCGAAGTTCGCCGCGTCGGCGCGCGAAACAGGTCGGTCGGCGGTAGGAAAAGCACGCGCGGTTTCGGGCCGGCCATCGTTGGCGGTGCGCTTGTGGCAGCCGGCAACAGCCAGCGGCGCGGCCAGCAGCAGCGCAACGCAAAGAGGACCAATCCCACGCACCATGCGGCCCTTTAGCCGCTCCGCATCGCGATGGCAAAATCCTTGATCGTGCATCGATGGCATCGCCCATCCGGCGCCCGAGCTTCTTAAGGGAAGCGCAGGCGTTCCGGTCAGTCCGCGTCTTCGACCTCGACCTTCTCGCCGGTCACGCGCTGCGAAAGCGCGGCCGCCATGAAGGGATCGAGATCGCCGTCCAGCACGTCATCGGGCGATGTGGACACCACGCCCGTGCGTAAGTCCTTCACCTGCTGGTAGGGCTGCAGCACGTAGGAGCGGATCTGGTGACCCCAGCCAATGTCGCTCTTGCTGGCATGCTCGGCGCTGGCGGCTTCCTCGCGCCGGCGCATTTCCGCCTCGAACATGCGCGCCTTGAGCATGCCCATCGCGATTTCGCGGTTCTTGTGCTGCGACCGGTCGATCTGGCTGGCGACCACGATGCCGGACGGCTGGTGGGTGATGCGCACCGCCGAATCGGTAGTGTTGACGTGCTGACCGCCGGCGCCCGACGCGCGATAGGTGTCGATCTTCAGGTCCGACGGGTTGATGTCGATTTCGAACGTATCGTCGATCACGGGATAGACCCACACCGAGGAAAAGCTGGTGTGCCGGCGTGCCGCGCTGTCATACGGGCTGATGCGGACCAGACGGTGGACGCCGCTTTCAGTCTTGGCATAGCCATAGGCGTTCTCGCCCTTGATCAGCAGCGTGCAGCTTTTGATGCCGGCTGCTTCGCCGGCATGGTAATCAACCATCTCCACCTTGTAGCCCCGGCGCTCCGCCCAGCGGGTGTACATGCGCTGGAGGATTTCGGCCCAGTCCTGGCTTTCGGTACCGCCGGCACCGGCGTGCACTTCAAGGTAAGTGTCGTTGGCATCCGCTTCGCCGCCCAGCAGCGCCTGAATCTTGTCCGCATCGGCGCGGTCCGCCAGCGCCTTGAGGGTGGCGAGGCCTTCGTTGATCGTGTCCTCGTCGTCTTCCATCTCGCCCAGTTCCACGAACTCGGCGGCGTCGGCCATTTCGGCGCTGATCTGATTGACGGTGCCGATCGCGGCTTCCAGGCGGCGACGCTCCTTCATCACCGCTTCGGCTTCCTTGGGTTTGTCCCACAAGGTCGGGTCTTCGACGCGCGCGTTCAGCTCGTCGAACCGGCGCAGCGCGCGGTCCCAGTCCAGAAACTTGCGTACCAGCGCGAGGGCTTTTTCGATACGCACGATGTGGGCCTGCCCTTCGGCACGCATGACAGCAAAACTCCAACAAAAACGACAGACCGGCGCATAGCGGGGCAATCGCCGATGTAAAGCACGGCGACAAAAGCCTCCGTGCGGACAGGCCGGCTGATAGCCGCAACGCACGGACGGTTTCAAGCGGGGATGCGGCAGACTTGCCGGTCGTGCTGCGGATCAGGTCAGAACATCGCCCGCACGCCCACAACGCCGGACACGCCCGATGCCCGGTCGCCCGCGGTGCGCGTCAGCCGGGCGGTGTCGCCAAGCCTGCGCTCCCAATGCACACCGACGTAGGGCGCGAAGGCGCGGTTGCGCTCGTATCGCAGCCGCGTGCCCAGTTCCATCCGCTCGAACCCGGACGCCATCTGGATGGCCGGCACGTCCTGAAACGCGAAATCGACCTCCATCTCGGGCTCAAGTACCAGCGATTGGGTGATGCGCTGCTGGTACGAAGCCTTGGTCCGCGCATGCACGTCGCCCTGCGTCGACACGAACAGCTGGGCATCCACATCGAACCAGTACGGCGCCAGCCCCTCGATGCCGATCAGCGCGTAGGATCGGTGCGATCCCGGCCCCAGATCCTGCCGCACGCCCAGTTGCAGGTTGAACCACGGGTCGAGCGCGCGGCGCCAGTAGGCGCTGGCCTCCGCCCGGCCGGACTTGCTCGCAACGGCGCGATCGCCCTCGCTGGCAAGGACCGCCCGGTTGATATCGCCGCCATACCACGCGGTGCCGTCCCAGCCGATCTCATCCCCGTTGCGGCCCGCGCGATACTCCAGCCGGTCGATGATCACGGCACCTGTGGTGACCTGCATTTCCGCGTTCATCGCCTGGCGCGCCGCCGCCATGTGTTGGGGCGAAAAGATGCGATCCCCCGCATGGTCGGTCGGGACCGGCGGTGGCGGTGCATCGGTTGGCCCGGCCATGTCCATGGCGGCGCGGTCGTGCTGGTGGTCCGCCATCTGCCCCGCGCTTTGGTCAGCAGACCGGCCCGATCCGTGCGCCATGCCGGCATGCTCCTGACCGGGAGGCATCGCGCCGGCATCCTGCGCCGCCGCGCCCGTAGCCACCGACACGGCGATCAGCGCCGCGAACAGCGCGCAAGTCCGGCGATCCCGTCTCACGCCTCGCGCCGCACGGTGACCACGCGCATCATGCCCGCGTGCATGTGCAGCAGCATGTGGCAATGAAACGCCCAGTCGCCCTCGGCATCGGCGGTCAGGTCGAACGCCGCCTTGCCGCCGGGCAGCACGTTGACGGTGTGCTTGCGCGCGCGGTGCCCCGCCTCGCCGCTCACCAGTTCGAAGAAGTGGCCGTGCAAGTGAATGGGGTGCGGCATCATCGTGTCGTTTATGAGGGTGACGCGCACCCGTTCGCCCAGCCGGAAGGGGATCGGCGCGGTCCGTTCGGACATCGCCTCGCCGTCCATCGACCACATGTACCGCTCCATGTTGGCGGTCAGATGCACGTCGATGTGCCGGGACGGCGGGCGCGGATCGGGATTGGCGTCCCGCGCGCGCAGATCGGCATACGTCAGCACGCGGTGATCCACAGCCTCCAGCCCGGTCGGCCGGTCCGCCAGCCGGTCCACCGGCATCGGCGCAAGCATGGCCACCCCCGGACCCAGCGGCACCGTGGGCGCGACGGACGGATCGCGCATTTTCATGGAATGACCCGCCATACCCCCCATCGCGGGCTTGGACAGATCGAGCACATCGCCCTTGCCCATCTCCATACCCGCCATGTCCATCCCCATGTCGCGCATGGTCAGGATCGGGCGGGCACGCAGTTTCGGCACATCGGCCAGCAGCCCGACACGTTGCGCCAGGGTGGCGCGCACCTGCCCCGAACGGTCGATCGCCTCGGCCACGATGGCGTAGGCCGGCACATCGCGCGGTTCCACCACGAAGTCGTACGTCTCGGCAATGGCGATCTGCACTTCGTCGGTCTGCACCGGTTGCACCGGGTTGCCGTCCGCCGCCACCACCGTCAGCGCAAGGCCGGGAATGCGGAAGTTGAAGTTGGTCATCGCCGATGCGTTGACGACGCGCAGGCGCACCTTCTCGCCCGGCGCGAACAGCCCTGTCCAGTTTTCAGGCGTGCCATGGCCGTTCACCAGATAGCTGTAGGTCGAGCCGGTAACGTCCGAAATATCGGTCGCGTCCATGCGCATGCGCGCCCATGCCAGACGATCGGAGAGCGACTGGTCGCGGCCCGCGAGCAGCCCTGCCAGCGTCTGGCGCTGGCGGTTGAAATACCCGCTCATCATCTTGAGCCGCCGCATCTGTTCGTGCGGATGCATCGTGCTCCAGTCGGACAGGACGATCACATGTTCGCGGTCACACGCAAGGGGATCCGGCCCGGCGGTGTCGATCACGATCGGGCCGTACAGACCCACCGCTTCCTGCATGCCGGAATGCGAATGATACCAGTACGTGCCGGACTGTTTGACCGGAAATTCGTACGTGAACGTCTCGCCCGGATCGATGCCAGGAAAACTGATGCCCGGCACCCCGTCCATCTGGAACGGCACCAGCAGGCCGTGCCAGTGCAGCGAGGTTTGTTCCTGCAAGCGGTTGGTCACCGCGATCCGTGCCGTGGTGCCTTCACGCAGCCGCAGCAAAGGCGCAGGCAGCGTGCCGTTGATGGTGACGGCATGGGCCGCGCGGCCACCGGTAGCAAAATGGCTGGGCGCGATCTCCAAGGCGAAATCGGTCCCGGTCAGCGCTCCGAATCCCGCCGCCGCAGGGCCGATTCCCGCCGTGCCGCTTCTGGCCCACGCCGGAAACATCCGGCCCAGGCCGACGGCGCCCGCCAGAACGCCGCCTGCCAGAACGGAACGGCGGGTTATCGGGGCTGGCGCGGGGATATCAGGCGAATTCATGCTTTTTCATGCTGGATGATGATGCCACAAAGCACAGACAGTCGCATAATGCTTGCGCGGCAGCGGCCCGGCTTCAAGGTGGATCGCATCACGGATGGAAACGGAAGATCACGCTTATGCACCGCAACGCCCTTGCTGTCATCGCCGCTGTAGCGATAAGTGCGATTCCCGTCATCGCCCTCGCGCAGCCGCACCTGGTTGCGTCCACCCCCGCCGCTGAAACCAGTGTCGAGAAGCCGACGGCGATCACCCTGCGGTTCTCCGAAAAACTGGCGCCCGCCGTCTCCGGGCTGGACATTACGATGACCGCAATGCCCGGCATGGCCAACCACGCACCGATGAAGGTGGCGGGTTTTACGGCGCAGGTGGCGGAAAACACGATCACCGTGGCACTGCCGCGCGCACTTCCGGCCGGAACATACAGCATAACCTGGCGGGCCGCAGGGCTCGACGGGCAACCTGCCCAAGGCGACTTCGGCTTCGCGGTGCGGTGAATACGGCGCGCCTGGCAGCCGTCACAAAAATACGGCAGCTACCCGTTGCGGGGCGCTGCCTGTAAATTCCCGTGACCCTGAGGGTCCGGTTGATCGGCTGGTCCGCCCTGGGTGATCCCAAGGCCGGTCCGGGCCGATAAAGAATGGTCAGTCGACCATTGCGGCGACGAGGCGCCGAAGGTTTTCCCGGGATAGCAGCCCGGCGGGCTGCAGCGTCAGGTGCGCTGTTGTGCCAAGATGGCGATGATTTTCGATGCTTGTGGAGCGCAGACCTGCGCCCGTGGTAAAAGTATGCATAGTTTCCTTTAAAGCGCGGTCTTTATATCCCGCGTTCTTCTTATCGTTTGAAGCCTCCACGCTTGCGCGGGGGTCCACCTGTCTGGCCGGGAGTACGTTCCCGGAAGACGATCCGACCCTTGGAAAGATCGTAAGGAGTCATCTCGACGTGCACGCGATCGCCGACCACCGAGCGGATGCGGAACTTGCGCATCTTGCCAGCGGTGTAGGCAATGATCTTGTGCTCATTGTCGAGCAGAACGGCAAAACGCCCATCGGGAAGGATTTCCTCGATGTAGCCTTCCATCGTCAACAGTTCTTCCTTGGCCAATCCAATATATCCAAAATAAGCATGCATTCGACCCTACGCATGCGTGACGCAAACGATCGAGCTATGCAGCCTGAGGGTGGGAGGCCGCGCAAGGCGGCCGATATTCCCGTCGCAACCGACGAAGCGAGAGCCATGTAGGCCGCAATCCCGAAAAATTCAATCCCCTTCGCAAACAGCGCGAAACGGGGAACTTCGTCGATTGCGACCTTGCCCGAATTAAATGGCGTATCGGCGAATTTGCCCTACAAGCGGCGTATTGCCGAAGATATCTCGCGCCTTGGCAACTGAGAGACCAGACGGCCTCCCGCACAAAGGAGAACCCCGATGGATATGCTGCCGTTCGTTTTTTGCCGCACGATTTATCCCACCTGCACCAATTCTCGAATCGGATCTGCATCTTCGTGTGACAAGGCGGCGTTTCTTGCAGATGTGAGCGCAAGTGACATCGCCGATTTGCTACCATCAGCACGGTCCTTGGCGAATATTTCATGTCTGTGACGGTTGCCAACCCGCCCGGCTTTTCAACGCCGCCAGCACGGCGCGGCATGCCGATGGCCCATGGTCGCCAGTGGCGCGAAGCGCCAGCACATTCCCGCCTGTGCCAGCGCCGTGACGAGATTTCGCGCCTGGCGTTCCTGTTGCTGGGTGGCCGGGAAGCGGCCTCCCGGTTTCTCGAAGCCGCGGCCCCGGACATTGGACCAGACAACGGATTGACTCGCCTGCAAGCAGCGATGCGATCGGCGCTGGGCCAGATGCAGGTTAGCGCGCAGTTGCACAAGTTCGCGGCGCTCAACCGCCCCTCCCCCTTTCAAGGACGCTGGACATGACCGAAACCACCGAGACCGAAGACGCTCCCAAGCCCAAACCCAAGCGCATGCGCTGGTCCGATCGCCCCAAGCTTTCGCCCGATGCCGCCGGCCGGCAAGGCCGCGTCACCAAGCTGGCGCTGGAAACGCTGGGCCGCGATGCCGCCATCGCCTACCTCAATGCCGATTGCGGCAAGTTGGGCGGCCGTCCGCTGGATGTGGCGATGGAATCGGCCGAAGGTTTCGGCCGGGTGGAGCGCGACCTGCAGGAAAAGGTGGCCGGTTGAGCCCGCTTGCTCTGCATCCGTGATCGTCAGCCTTTGGCGGCGATCATGATGATTTCCACCTTGTAGTCCAGCGATGCCAGCTTCGATTCGCCGGTAGCCCGGGCAGGCGTGGGATGTCCCGCGATCCAGCCGTCCCACACCGCGTTCATCACTTCGAAATCGGCAATGTCCGCCAGCCAGATCGTGGCCGAAAGCAAATGATCCTTGCTGCTGCCGGCCTTGGCCAGCAGCGCCTCGATCTCTGCCAGCGCGGTTTTGGTCTGCGCCGTAACGTCTTCGCCGGGTTCGCCCACCTGCCCCGCAAGATAGATCGTGTTGCCGTGGATAACGGCCTCGCTCATGCGCGGGCCCTGGTCGATGCGGGTGATGGTCATGGATCGTCTCTTTTTTGCGTAGTGGTTCAGTAGCGGCTGATCGCCAGGTCGCCCGCTTCGATCTCGGGCCTGCGCCCCGATATGATGTCCGCCAGGACATGCGCGGACCCGCAAGCCATCGTCCACCCCAGCGTGCCATGCCCGGTGTTGAGAAACAGGTTGGGGATCGGCGTCGGCCCGATCACCGGCGTACTGTCCGGTGTCATCGGGCGCAGGCCGGACCAGAACGTGCCAGCGGCCAGATCGCCGGCGCCGGGAAACAGCGAGCCTGCCGAATGCTCCAACGTCGCGCGCCGCTCAGGCGGCAGATCACGCGAAAAGCCCGAGATTTCGGCCATTCCACCGATCCGGATACGCTCGCCCAGCCGGGTTATCGCCACTTTGTAGCTTTCGTCCAGCAGCGTCGATACCGGCGCGCGCGCCTCATCCACGATCGGCACGGTGAGCGAATAGCCCTTAACCGGATAGACCGGCAGCCGAATCCCCAGCGGCGCAACCAGCTGGGGCGAGAAGCTGCCCGCCGCCACGACATAGGCGTCCGCCACGATCGGCCCGGCATCGCTATCGACCCGCACGATCCGCCCGCCATCGGCGACGATGCGCGATACGGTTACGCCGTAGCGAAAATCGACACCCCGCGCGCGTGCCAGTTCGCCAAGGGCATTGGTGAACTTGAAGCAATCTCCCGTTTCGTCATGCGGCAGCCGCAAGCCACCGGCGATGGGTGCTTGGCTGGCGGCCAGACCCGGCTCCGCGGCGATGCAGCCGGCCTTGTCCAAGACTTCGAACGGCACCCCGTCCGCGCTGAGCACGGCGATGTCCTTACCGATGGCATCAAGCTGCTTTTGCTCGCGAAAAAGCTGTAGGGTGCCCTGCATCCGCTCATCATACCGGATGCCGGTGTACTGGCGCAGCGCGATCAGGCGGTCGCGGCTGAATTCGGCCAGGCGCACCATGCGCGCCTTGTTGACCGCGTAGCTGCGCGCGTTGCAGTTGCCCAGCATCGCCACCAGCCAGCGCAGCGTCGCCAGATCGGCGTGCGGGCGCAGGATCAGCGGCGCATGCTTCATCGCCAGCCAGCGCAGCGCCTTCATCGGAATGCCCGGTGCCGCCCACGGAGAGGCATAGCCGGGCGAAATCTCCCCGGCATTGGCGAAGCTGGTTTCCAGCGCCGGGCCGGGCTGGCGATCGACCACCACCACCTCATGCCCTGCCTGCGCGAGATACCAAGCGGTCGTCACGCCGATCACGCCGCTGCCCAGAATGGCGACTTTCATGATGCTGCGCTCCGCTGCAAATTCTGGATCGCGGGCGCTTGGGCTGCGGGCAGATATCGCCGCTCATAGCGCGCGCTCAACTGGGTGAGGATTTCGTAGGAGATCGTCCCGGCATCGTGCGCCACCTGGTCCAGCGTCTGATGCGGGCCGATCAGTTCCACCGGATCGCCGGGCTTCAGCAGCCGCTCGGGAACATCGGTCACGTCCAGAATGATGCTGTCCATCGACACGCGCCCGACGATTGGCGCGCGGATGCCGCCGATATACCCCGCCCCGCGATTGCCCAGGCTGCGCGGCCATCCATCGGCATAGCCGACCGGCACGGTGGCAAGGCGCATGGCATGGGGGGCGTGGAACGTCATCCCGTATCCAACGCCGGTCCCTGCGGGAATGTTGCGCACCTGGGTGATGCGCGCTTCCAGCGCGACTACGGCGCGCATCGGATTGTCACCGGGCCCGGGCGCGCCGCCATACAGCGCGATCCCTGCGCGCACGAGATCGAAGTGCCCACGCGGCAGAAATGCACCCCCACTGTTGTCCAGCGCAGCCGGCACGCCGGGAAAATGCGCAGCGATGGCGCGAAAACGCTGCGCCTGCATCGCATTGGCTGGGTCCGCCGGGTCGTCGGCGCAGGCCAGGTGGCTGATGAGATAGCGCAAGCTGATCCCGTCCAGCAGTTCGGGCCGGGCCAGCACCGCGTCCAGCTCGTCCTGCGGCAGACCCATGCGGGACATGCCGGTATCCAGCTGCAGGATTGCTGGCAGCACGTCGCCGTGCGTGTCAGCCTGCGCCTTCCAGCGCACGATCTGGTCAAGAGAGTTGAGCACGGGGATCGCGCCGATCCGTGCGCACGCGCCTTCCGATCCCGGCATCAGGCCGTTAAGCACATAGACCGGCACCGCAGGGTCGCTCAGTTGCGGAATCAGCGCCTCGGCCTCGCCCAGCAGCGCCACGAAAAGGTGGCAGCATCCGTGCGCGATCAGCGTGCGGGCGACCGCCTCCGCGCCAAGGCCATAACCATCGGCCTTCACCACACCCGCGCAGTGCGCCGGCGCTACTTGCGCTGCCAGCAGGCGATAGTTCGCGGCCAGGGCATCCAGATCGATCATCAGGCGCGCACCGTCGTTCACGCACAGCTCCATAGCAAATCACGCGACGCGGATCGTATCGCACCGCGTTTCAAATAGGCTGCCAGATGCTCGCACGAAATGCTAGGAAACACGATTATTGGCAACATCGTGCAAAGGATACGCAGCTTCGTGCCATGGGTAGCCGACGAACTGGACCGCGCGATCCTGCGCCTGCTGCAAACAGACGGGCGCAAGCCCAACGCCGAGATTGCGCAGGCGGTGGGCCTGTCACCGTCCGCATGCCTGCGCCGCATCCGCATGATGGAGGATCGCGGCGTCATTCGCGGCTACACCGTGCTGACCGGCCCGCAGGACGAGGATGAGCGGGGCGTGGACGTGGTGGTGCAGGTCACGCTTGACCGGCAGACCGACGATTATCTCTCCCGCTTCGAAAACGCCGTGCGCAAGTGCCCGGAAGTGCGCGAATGCTTCCTGATGGGCGGCAACGTCGATTACTGGCTGCGGCTGCGCACCGAAAGCGTGGCGGCATACGAGGCGATCCACGGCGAAGTGCTGTCCCGCCTGCCGGGAGTGACGCGGATCAGTTCCAGCTTCGCCATGCGCGATGCGCTGCGCCCCCGGCGGGGTCGTAAGTAGGCCAGGACCGCAAACGAAAACGGGGCCGGACGTTTTCACGCCCGACCCCGTTTTCGGCATTATCGAGGAGCCTAGACCCGCATCGGCATCAGCACGTAGAGCGCCGGGCTCTTTTCGTCCTGACGGATCAGTGTTGGCGCGGCGGCATCGGCCAGGTGCAGTTCAACGGTGTCGCCTTCAATCTGGCCCAGGATGTCCTTGAGATAATTGGCGTTGAAGCCGATCTCGAACCCTTCGGAGGAATACTGCGCGGGCACTTCTTCGGCCGCGGTGCCGTTGTCTGGCGAAGTGACGGACAGCGTCACCCGGTCGGTGTCGAGCGCCATCTTGACCGCGCGGGTCTTTTCGGTGGCGATCGTGGCCACGCGGTCCACGCCCTGGAAGAAGGTCTTGGGATCGACTTTCAGCAGCTTGTCGTTCCCGGTGGGAATGACGCGGGTGTAATCGGGGAAGGTGCCGTCGATCAGCTTGCTGGTCAGCACAACACCATGTTCGCCGCCCATCGTGAAGCGGATCTTGCTGGCGGACAGATCCACCAGCACGTTGGTGTCCAGCGCTTCTTCCAGCAGCTTGCGCAGTTCACCCACGCATTTGCGCGGCACGATCACATCCGGCATACCTTCGGCGCCATCGGGCCGGGCGATGGTGAAGCGCGCCAGCCGGTGACCGTCCGTGGCGGCGGCTTTCATTTCCTCGTCCGAGACGTGCAGGAAAATGCCGTTGAGGTAATACCGCGTCTCTTCGGTGGAGATCGCAAACCGCGTCCGGTCGATCAACTGCGCCAGGGTGGCAGCCGCAATCTCGAAGCTGGTGGGCAGTTCGCCTTCCGCGATCATCGGAAAATCGTCACGCGGCAAGGTGGGCAGCTGGAAGCGGCTGCGCCCGGCCTTCACCACCATGCGATTGTCCGCCGCATCCAGGCTGACCTGGCTGCCTTCGGGCAACTTGCGCGCGATGTCGAACAGCAGGTGTGCCGAAACCGTGATCGCGCCGGCCTGCTCCACCGAAACCGCGCTGAGCGTTTCCACCACCTGCAGGTCAAGGTCCGTCGCCATGATCCTCAGCGCGCCGCCTGCAGCCGCCTCTATCAATACGTTCGACAGGATCGGAATGGTATTGCGGCGCTCAACCACGGACTGCACGTGCGATAGACAGCGCAGCAGCGTAGCGCGTTCGATAGTGGCCTTCATGACAGCCTAAAGTCCCCCTTGATCGGGCCGGGTTTCGCAAAACCCCTAAATTCGGACCACTATCTCTAACGCACGAAGGCCCAGCGGCAAGGCAAACGCGGCGCGAAACCGGCGAATCTGGGGATAAATCGGCAGATATCCGCAAGTCTTGCGAACAGGTTACGAACCGCCCTGCCCGCGTGCCTCAAACCATCACCATCCCGCCGTTGACGTGGATCGTCTGCCCGGTGACATAAGCCGCTTCCTTGCTGGCCAGGAACACGGCGGCGGCGGCGATCTCTTCGCCCTCGCCCATGCGGCCGATCGGGATGCGTGCGTTGAGCGCCTCTTTCTGCGCGTCAGGCAGCACGTCGGTCATCGGGGTGCGGATGAAGCCGGGGGCGATGCAGTTCACCGTCACGCCGCGCGTGGCCAGTTCCTGCGCCAGGCTCTTGGACATGGCGGTGATGCCGCCCTTCGCCGCGCAGTAATTCATCTGGCCGGGATTACCGGTCGTGCCCACCACCGATGTGACGTTGACGATGCGCCCGAAGCGCGCCTTCATCATCGGCTTGGTGACCGCGCGCATCAGGCGAAATGTGGATTCCAGGTTGATGCGGATCACCTGGTCCCACTCCTCGTCTTTCATGCGCATCGCCAGGTTATCGCGGGTGATGCCGGCGTTGTTCACCAGGATATCGATCTTGCCCAGCGATTCGAGCGCGGCGGGCACCAGCTTTTCCACCTGATCGGCATCGCCCAGATTGCAGGCGATCGCCACGTGATCCACTTCCTGCAGATGCTGCGGGCGGTGATCGTCGAGCTCGTCGCGAAAAGCGCGCAGCTTTTCCGCGTTGGAGCCCGAGATCGCCAGCCGCGCGCCCTGCGCCGCCAGCGCGCGTGCCACCGATGAGCCGATGCCGCCGCTGGCGCCGGTTACGAGCGCGGTCATTCCGGTAAGGTTGAACATCGCGAAAACTCCTTGGTCGCCCCGGTTCACGGCGGGGCTTGTACAGGTCTGACTTACAGGCTTTTCGCCAATTCCTCGATCTCGGCCATCGTGCTTGCCGCGCTCACTTCAACGTCGCCTGCGGACCGCTTGATCATCGGGCCGACCACTTTGCCGCCCAGTTCCACGAAGTGTTCCACGCCGGCAGCGTGCATCGCGATCGCGCTTTCGCGCCAGCGCACGCGCCCGGTCACCTGCTCGACCAGCAGGCGCTGCACTTCGGCGGGATCGGTGACGACGGCGGCGGTGACGTTGGCAAACAGCGCAACGCGCAGCTGCCCCGGCGGCGTGGCGGCCAGCGCCTCTGCCATGACGTTGGCGGCAGGCTGCATCAGCGGGCAGTGGAACGGGGCGGAAACCGGCAGCGGCACGCCGCGCTTGATTCCATGCTCCTTGACCAGGGCAATCGCGCGTTCGATCGCTTCCTTGTGGCCGGACAGCACAACCTGGCCGGGATCGTTGTCGTTCGCGACGGTGCAGACCTGACCCTCAGCGGCGGCTTCGGCCAGGGCGGTCGCCTTCGCGATGTCCGCACCCAGCAGCGCCGCCATCGCGCCGATACCCACCGGCACGGCGGCTTGCATTGACTGGCCGCGCAGCTTCAGCAGCCGCGCGGTATCGGACAAGCTGAACGCGCCCGCGGCGCAAAGTGCGGTATATTCGCCCAGCGAATGCCCGGCCACGAAATCGGCCTTGTCCGCCAGAGCGATGCCGCCTTCCTTTTCCAGCACCCGGAGCACCGCGATGGCATTGGCCATGATCGCAGGCTGGGCGTTTTCGGTCAGCAGCAGTTCCTCTTCAGGCCCCTGCCCCATGATGCGGAACAGATGCTGGCCCAACGCATCGTCAACTTCCTGAAACACCTCACGCGCCACCGCGCTGGCCTCTGCCAATTCGACGCCCATGCCGACCTTCTGGCTACCCTGTCCGGGAAAAACGAATGCACGCATCTGACACCGCTCCTTGCATCGCGACCAGGCTTGCTGGGCTTTCGCCTCAACCGCAAGCCTGCCTTCTGTGGCGCGGCGGGGTATTGCCCTCGGGCGTTTTGCGCAAGCCCCGTCGCGGTTCCGTCACCCGAAAGCGATGTCGATGGTCACGCCCTTGCTGAAGTTTCCGGCCTTGCGCCGCACCAGATCGTAGAAGCCCAGCAGGCTGGCCGTGGGGGCGTACAGTTCCAGCATATGGCCATGCAGCGCCACGGTATCGATGAAAGCGTAGCGGAAGCCGTCCGTCATCTCGGCGTCCAGCGCCAGCGCGTGACCTGCATCGGTGAACTGCGCCACCACCGCATCCAGATCGTCCGCGAACAGCGCCACATGGTGTAGGCCCTGACTGCCTGATCCTTCGGGATAGAGATCGTGGAAGGCGGAAGGGCCCGCGTTGTTCTGCTGGCAGAACTCGATCATCACTTCGCCCCACTGGCCATAGGCGCTGGAATGATCGAGTTCGCGCTCCACGCCGCGATGAACGGCGCGGACCAGCGGGATGTGATCCGCGATGTAATACGGCCCCGACCCGAATGCGGCGGAGTGCGCACGGGCAGCCGCGCGCACGTCCGGCACGAAATACGCGATCTGTCGTATCGGCAATGCCGTCACCTAACTCTCCCGGTTTTCTTTTTATGAGCAGGGTGTACCGCACCGGTCAACCGAACGGAACTATCCTGTTGGCTGCATCGTGGCCGATGTCGGCGGCGCCCAGAAACGGGATCGCGTGGCGTTGGCACCATTCGCGCGCGATCGCTTGCGCATCGGCCCCGAACGGACGGTCGTTTTCCGGCACGTCGCTAACCCGCCCCAGCCGCAGGCCGGCAATGCCGCCAAGGTGGGCTGCTACATGGAAGAACAGGCGATCGACGGCGTAAAGGTATTCCGACACTTCCTCGACCATCACGACGTGATTGGCGAGCCCGGGCATCAGCGGCGTGCCCGCCAGCATCGCCAGCGTCGTCAGGTTGAAGGCGGCAACAGGATGGCGCTCCTCCGCCAGCGAAGGCTCCAGCCCATCCCGCGCGCCCGACAGGTATGCCAGCGCGCGGGTTACGGCATCGGCACCGCCGGTGCGGCGAATGTCGGCCAGCATCGGGCCATGTACCGGGCGGCCGATGCGGGCGCGGTACAAGCCGCCCAACAGATACCCCGCGTCGGAAAAGCCCAGATAGGTCTTCTGCCCAGCGGCATGGTCGAACTGCGCGATGGCCGCTTCGGCGATCCGGCACGCGCCATAGCCGCCCCGCGCGAACCACACCGCGTCGATGCCCGGATCGTTGGCGCATTCCACCAGCGCTGCCGTGCGCTGCGCGTCGCTGCCGGCAAAATGCCCGGCCACCGCAAAGCACTGCGGGTGAATGGTCAGTTCAACGCCGGGAAATTGGGCGGCAGCCAGCGTTTGCACGGCTTGCGCATCGTGTGGGGTGATCGGAGTGGACGGGGCGCAGACGGCGATGCGGATCATGGCCCTTTTCTATCGAGGTTGTCACAAGCGGCAAGGCCGCATACGGCTTTATGCATGACGCAATCCACCGACCTGACCGCCCATCCCTGGTTCTTTTGCGGCATCGGCGGCTCTGGCATGTTGCCGCTGGCGCTGATCCTCAAGGGCCACCGCGCGCAGGTCGCCGGGTCGGACCGCAGCCGCGACCAGGGCCGCAGCCCGGAAAAGTTCGCGTGGCTGGCATCACTCGGTTTCGTGTTGCATCCCCAGGACGGCAGCGGAATCGTATCGGCGGAGCAGACTCTGGTGGCGTCTGCCGCCGTGGAAGCCACGGTGCCCGAAGTGGTGCGCGCCGCCGCGCTGGGCTGCGCGCGCATGAGCCGGGCGCAGTTGCTGGCAACGCTGTTCAACGCCGCGCCGCAGGGCATTGCGATCGGCGGCACCTCCGGCAAGTCCACGGTCACCGGGATGACCGGGTGGATCCTGACGCACGCGGGCGGTGATCCTACGATCATGAACGGGGCGGTGATGAAGAACTTCGCCTCGCCGGATGCCCCCTTCGCCAGCGCGCGCGTGGGCCAAGGGGCAGTATTTGTATCGGAAGTGGACGAGAGCGACGGGTCCATCGCGCTGTATCGCCCCCACGTGGCGGTGCTGGGCAATGTCAGCCTCGACCACAAGAGCCTTGAAGAATTGCGCGCGTTGTTCGGCGATTTCCTCAGCCGCGCTGCCGTCGCCGCGATCAATCTGGACGATGCCGAAACCGCAGCACTGGCCTCGCGCGCCAAGGCTCTGGTAACTTTCGGTATCACCAGCCCGAAGGCGCAGATCGGTGCGCTCGACATTGTGGAAGGCCCGACCACCCTTGCCGCAACGATCGTCGACCGCCGTGACGGAGCGAGCTATCCGCTGCGCCTGCAGGTTCCCGGGCGCCACAACCTGTACAATGCGCTTGCCGCCATCGCCGCTGCGAACGCGGCCGGCGTCGATCTGGGCACGGCGGTAGCGGCGCTGGGTTCTTTCGCAGGGCTGGCGCGGCGCTTTGACATCGTCGGCACGTCGCCCGCTGGCATTACCGTGATCGATGATTTCGGCCATAACCCGGACAAGGTTTCGGCCACGCTGGCGACCCTGAAAGCCCATCCCGGGCGGGTGATCGCCTTCTTTCAGCCGCACGGCTACGGTCCGCTGCGACAGATGGGGGCGGAACTGGCCGAAGTGTTCGCGCAGCGCCTGAGTGCCGGCGATATGACGATCCTTTGCGATCCGGTCTATTTCGGTGGCACGGTTGATCGCAGCGAAGGCAGCGAACGGATCGTGCGGCTGATCCAAAGCCACGGCGGCACGGCGGAATATATCGCCGACCGCGCCGACTGCGGCACCCGTATCGCCGCTCTCGCCCGCCCCGGTGATCGCGTGGTCATCATGGGCGCGCGCGACGATACGCTGACGACGTTCGCCCGAGAACTGCTGGCCGAATTGCCCTGATCAGTGGGCCTTGCCGCGTGCCTTGGCGACGATGTGAACGATCGTCGCCACGATGCCGCCCAGCACGAGGCCGACGATGGCCGATACCAGTGTCTTCCCTAGCCAGCCCGCTACCGGCCCCAGCGGTCCTGCCGCTTCAGCAACTGTATCATGAACGACATGCGAGACATGCGCGGGTTGAGGCACGCCTAAGCCCTCCAACCCATGCACGATGATGTCTCCACCAACCCACAGCATCGCCACGGTGCCGACCGTGCCTAGCACCTTGAGAACCACCGGCATCGCTTTCAGCAAAAATCTTCCCGTCGCTTGCGCCGCGGCGCTGGCCTTTTTCGTGAGATGCAGCCCCACATCGTCCATCTTCACGATGAGCGCCACTGTGCCGTATACCGCGACGGTGATGACGATGCCCACCAGCGCCAGCGCCACCGCCTGTATGAATATCGTTTTGTCGCCAACTTGCCCAAGCGCGATCGCCATGATTTCGGCCGAGAGGATAAGGTCGGTGCGCACTGCCCCTGACACGCGCGATTTCTCGAACGCGGCAACGTCTTCGACCGGGTCTTCCAGCGTTTCCCCGTGCTTGGCGCCGCTCAGCTTCTCGAGCACTTTTTCCGCACCCTCGAACGCCAGGTACAGCCCGCCGACCATCAGGATGGGGGTGATCGCCATCGGCAGGAACGCGCTCAGCAACAGAGCGATCGGCAAGAGGATGATCAGCTTGTTGAACAAGCTGCCCTTGGTGATCTTCCAGATGATCGGCAGTTCGCGGTCCGGCGTGAAACCGGTGACGTAGCCGGGCGTCACCGCCGCATCGTCGATCACCACGCCGGCGGCCTTGCTGCCGGCTTTCGCTACTCCTGCCCCCACATCATCGAGCGAGGCGGCGGCGGCGCGGGCAATGACGGACACGTCATCAAGCAGTGCAACTAGGCCGGATGGCATCGGTGAAATAACCCCTTGTCGTTTGCAGGTACGAACAAGCGTAAAGCCTTGGGCAGGAATGGCGCTGCGATCAAGCGAAAGCACAAAGCTCTTAAATCCTGCGGGACCCCGCCGTTCTGTCTGACATGCGAAGGACGCTCCACTTCCGGGGCTTTCCGCAGAGACTTACCGGGGATTATTCATGTCAGTCATCAACACCAACATCAGCTCGATCCGCGCCGCGAACGCCTCCAACGCCGCCAACAAGATGCTCGGCACGGCGATGGAGCGCCTGTCGACCGGCAAGCGCATCAACTCCGCCAAGGACGATGCCGCAGGCCTCGCCATCTCCACCTCGATGACCTCGCAGATCCGCGGCATGAGCCAGGGCGTGCGCAATGCCAACGACGGCATCTCGCTGGCGCAGACCGCCGAGGGCACGCTGTCGGAAGTGGGCAACATGCTGCAGCGGGTGCGCGAACTGGCGATCCAGTCGGCCTCGGGTACCTACCAGACGTCCGACCGCGCCGCGATGCAGCAGGAAGTCACCGCGCTGACCACGCAGATCAACGACAGCTTCACGCAGACCAAGTTCAACGGCAACACGCTGATCTCGACCACGGCGGGCACTGACCTCACCTTCGATATCCAGACCGGCTCGAACGGCGGCGAGAAAGTGACGCTGACCAGCAAGGCGATCGACGGCACCAACCTGTCGGCCACCGCGCTCGACGTGACCGACGCCGCCAAGGCGACCACCACGCTCACCAACGTGGACAAGGCGCTGGGCGACGTGAACGCCACCCGCGCCTCGCTGGGCGCCGGCCAGAACCGCCTGGAATCGGCGATCAACAACCTGACCAACACCGTCACCAACCTGTCCGACGCCCGCAGCCGCATCGAGGACGCGGACTATTCGGCAGAAACCACGCAGATGGCCAAGGCCCAGATCCTGAGCCAGGCCTCCACCGCAATGCTGGCGCAGGCTAACCAGAGCCAGCAGAACGTCCTGTCGCTGCTGCGCTAAGCGCCGCGCCGACAATACTGGCCTCCCGTCCCCCGGAAGGTGCGCCCGGCAGTCATCATCGCATGACCGCCGGGCGTTTCGGCGTGGGGGAGTAAGACGGCAGCACGGGGGGCACCTGCCTCACAATGCGCGTGCCCCGGCAACTTTTCGCCCACCCGGCGAATTGCTCAGATGTCGAAGCGTCGATCCGGCGCAAGCAACTGAGGAAAGCCTGATGAGCAGCACCAAGGAAGCCGCAGCTAAAAAGCCGGCCGCCAAGAAAACCTCCGCCGCCAAAAGCGCGGCCAAAGCCACTGATTCCAAAACTACTGCCCCCAAAGCCACCAAGGCCAAGGCACCGGCAAAGGCCGCCGGGGGTGCCAAAGGTGGCATCGCCGCGCCCGTCACCCCCTCGCCCCAGCTTGCCGAGATCGTCGGCAAGGATCAGCTGCCCCGCAGCGAAGTGGTGAAGAAAGTGTGGGACTACATCAAGAAGCACGACCTGCAGGACCCGAAGGACCGCCGCCAGATCCTGGCCGACGAAAAGCTCGAAAAGATCTTCGGTGGCAAGAAGTCCAGCATGTTCGAAATGAACAAGCATCTTGCGGCGCATCTCACCGCCTGATTGCGCGGCCCTCACGATAGCATAACCGGCCTGCGCCTTTCAGCGAGGCGCAGGCCGGCTTACGCGTCAATACTTGGCTTTAGCCAGCCACGCATCCACTTCAGGAATGCGCGTCTGTGCAACCTTTATGCGATCCTGGATTTTGGCGATGGCCTCGTCCACCGGACGACGCGAGCCGGCAGCCAGGTGCCCCTTGGCATAGGCGTCGAGCTTGCCGGGCATCGCTGGGTCGGCGCTATCCTGCGCCAGACGGCCCACAAACCGGGTCGCGCCCGACGCATCCACACGCTTCATCACCGCATCGTAGTTCGCCAGCACGAAGTCGAACGCCTTGTCCGGGTGTTCTTGCGCCACAGCGCTCACGATCACCGGGCTGGTCGTCACCCCTGGCTCATCGGTGAGTGACAGGGCCAGCGCCTTGTCCGCCAGCGCTGGGTCGCGCGCCAGGCCCAGCTGCGCATAAAGCGTTGTCTTCACCTGAGCTGACGTTTCGGTGCGCGCCATCTCATGCAGCACGTCCCATGTCGCCGCATCCGCATTGATCGCAACTACGCGTTGGATCGCCAAGCGCACCGAAGGATCGATGGCAGACGGATCGCTGCGTGATGCCGCGAGACGGCGGCGTGCTTCGGCAACGACGGTCGGTTCGCCAAGGCTGCCCAGATCGCCGATCAGCGTGCTGCGCAAGTTCCCGGCCGTCGCCGGCTCGTTCGCCTTGGGGGTCCATCCAAGCGCGTTCAGCACCGGCAGCAACCGCGCCGCGGCAAACCGTGACAGCGCCGCCGTGCGGGCGGGGTTACCGCGTGCATAGTCAGCCAGCCCGTCGATCACTTGCGCTGCCCGCTCCATGACCTGCGGCGAGGCATCGGCGGGCAGTGCCGCGATCAGCCCCAGCATGTCGGCCATCGGCTGGTTGCCGGCATAACCCAGCGCCACCGCATCGTTGAGGATACCCAGCTGATCGACCGGCTGCACCGAACCGATGCCCTTGGTCAACTGCGCGAACGTGCGCGGATCATACTGCACGCGGTAATACCCGGTCTGCCCGGCGTTCACGACCACGGGGCCGCATCCGGCGACCTTGAGCGCGCCCTTGCCCTGCAACAGCATCTCCGCCTCGCCGCCCGCACCGGCAGCGCGCACGGGCACGCGCCAGGCCAGCGGCTGCTTGCCGGGACGGTCGCGCGTGAATTCGCCCTGCTCCAGCGCCAGCGCGGTGGTGCCCCCTGCGCAGCTTTCGGTCACCTTCACCAGCGGGATACCCGGCTGCAGGGTGAAATCGTGCGCGATAAGGCTGATCGGCTTGCCAGAGGTTTTGTCGATCTCGCGCCACAGATCGTCGGTCACCGTGTTGGTATGGGCATAGCGGCGCATATACGCCTGCACGCCGGCCTGCCACTTGTCGGAGCCCGCATAGGCTTCGAGCATGCGGATCGTCGCTTCGCCCTTGGAATACGTGATATTGTCGAAGGCCTGGCTTGCTTCCTCCACCGTTGCGATGTGCTGGATGATCGGATGGGTGGTGACGTAGCTATCCTGACTCATCGCGCTTTCGCGTGAACCCAGTGCGGTCAGCTCAGGGTGCCACTCAGGATGGAACTTGGCGGTCGCGCGCCCTTCCATCCACGAGGCGAAGCCCTCGTTGAGCCACAGGTCGTCCCACCACGACATGGTGACAAGATCGCCGAACCACTGGTGCGCCATTTCGTGGGCCACCACGGTGAAGATACGCTCACGCAGTTCGTTCGACGCGATCTTGGGATCGAGCAGCATCGCGTTCTCGAAATAGAAGATCGCGCCCCAGTTCTCCATCGCGGAGAAGAACTGGCTGCGGCCCGGCGCGGCGACATGGTCCAGCTTGGGCAAAGGGTACGCCGTGCCGAAATAGTCGTTCATCCACGGCAGCAGGTCCGCCGAGGCGTTGAGCGCGTAATCCGCCTGCGCCACGTCGCCGCGCTTGGTCAGCACGCCCACTTCGGTCGCGCCGGCCATCTTGGTCTTGCGTTCAAAATCGCCGACACCGAAGAACAGCAGGTACGTGGACATCTTCGGGCTGGTGCCGAAAGTGACCAGCGTCTTGCCGCCGCCAAGGTCCTTGCGGTTCGTGACCGGCAGGTTGCCTACCGCCATTTCGTCGGTCGGCACCACGGCCTTGAGGTCGAACGTGGCTTTCCAGAACGGCTCGTCCCAGCTGGGCATGAAGCGCCGCGCGTCGGAGTTTTCGAACTGGGTGAACAGCGCGCGCTTGCTGGTGCCGTCCTTGGCCTTGTAATCCAGCGCGAACAGCCCGAACGCCTGCGTGTTGATCTTGCCGGTGTAATCGATGGACAGCACGTAGCGGCCCGGCGTGATCGTCTTTGCGAAAGTTAACGTTGCAGTCTGCGCCTCGGCGTTCAGGGCAACGCTGGCCGTGCCCATCGCCTTGCCCGCGCTCGAAGCCAGGATGGCCTTGCCGATCGCTAGGTCGGCGGCATGCAGCGTGATGGCGCTCGTTGCCTCCACCACATCCACGGTTATTGCCGCCTTGCCGGCGAATGTCAGCGCCTTTGCATCGGGCGTCACGGTCAGGTCATAGTGGCTGGGGCGCACGCTGCGCGGCAGCTGCGTCGTCACCGTGTCAGCGGTCGCACCCTTGCTGGTGGAGGCTTGCGCAAAAGCGGCCGACGGCACCATGGCCGGCAGGGCGGCGCTGGCCAGAAGCGTGAGAATGGCGGTACGAACGGCTGTTTTCATGGAACGACTCGCTGATATTTCAGTATGACCGTCTTGCTAACGCGCGATCCGAAACGCGCAACAATTTAACGATTCGGCGCAACATCCCCATACTCGAATTGGGACATGGCCGGCGCGCAGGGGTTGCGTTCTGTGGCCAATAGGCTAAGGGCCCGCCTTCGCCGTCGCAGACGGGCCGAAAAACCCGAAGAAAGCCGGAGGGGCCCCGCAATCCCGCGGACAAGCCAGCGATCGGTTGGACCAGATGAAGGAAATTGCCGTGGCTCTCTATGAGCACGTGTTCCTGGCACGCCAGGACCTCAGCCAGGCGCAAGTCGATGCACTTGCCGCCGCCGCCACCGAGATTGTCGAGTCGAACCAGGGCAAGGTCATCAAGACCGAAGCCTGGGGCCTCAAGAATCTCGCCTACAAGATCAAGCGCAACCGCAAGGCGCACTTCGTTCTGCTGAACATCGAAGCCAACGGCGCCACCGTCGCCGAGCTCGAGCGTCAGACCTCGATCAACGAGGACGTGATCCGTTACGTGACCATTCGCGTTGACGAGCACGAGGAAGGCCCCTCGGTCATGATGCGCAAGAGCGACCGCGAGCGTACGCGCCGTCGTGAACGTGAAGGAGCCTGATCCATGGCACGTGCATTCTTCCGCCGCCGCAAGTCGTGCCCGTTCTCGGGCAAGAACGCGCCGACGATCGACTACAAGGACGTACGTCTGCTGCAGGGCTTCATGTCCGAGCGTGGCAAGATCGTTCCGAGCCGCATCACCGCGGTTTCCGCAAAGAAGCAGCGTGAGCTGAGCCAGGCGATCAAGCGCGCCCGGCACATCGGCCTGCTGCCCTTCATCGTCAAGTAAGGAGGGCCAGACCCATGCAGATCATCCTCCTGGAACGCATCGAGAAGCTCGGCGCCATCGGCGACGTCGTCTCGGTCAAGGACGGTTACGCCCGTAACTTCCTGCTGCCCAACAAGAAGGCCCTTCGCGCCAACGAGGCGAACAAGAAGGTCTTCGAAGCCAACCGCGCCAAGATCGAGGCTGAAAACGCCGAACGTCGCACTGCGGCGCAGGCCAATTCGAGCAACGTCGAAGGCAAGCAGGTCGTCCTGATCCGTGCCTCGTCCAACTCGGGCCAGCTGTACGGCTCGGTTTCGGTCCGCGACATCGTGGACGCGCTGAACGCCGAAGGCGCCAACGTGGCCAAGCACATGATCGTGCTGGAACGCCCGATCAAGACGCTCGGCATCTTCGACGTCAAGGTCAGCCTGCACCCTGAAGTGTCCGTAAACGTCAAGGTGAACGTCGCGCGTTCGCCCGACGAGGCCGAACTGCAGTCGCAGGGCGTGGACGTGATGGCTGCGATGTTCGAGCAGGACGTTGCCGGCTTCACCGAAGCGTACGATCCGAACGCCGAACCCGGCGAAATCGCGGTCGACGAGCCCGAGGGCGAAGGCGAGGCGCAGGCCCAGGCCTGATCCCGCCCTCAGCTCTCGCAACCGATACGACAAAAAGCCCTCGCTTCTCACGAAGCGGGGGCTTTTTGCGTGATACTCTGTGTTCAGCACCACGCCCACCAAGCGCGTGGTACGCACGCCATTGCACCGCAACACAAAGTGCGTAATACGTCGTCATGCAGAAGACGAACGATACCCTCGCGGAACTGGTCCGCGTTTACGATGCCGCTGTTGCCACCCTGAAGGCCGATATTACCGCCTTCGTCGAACACGGCACCCTTCCCCCCGCCGATCGCCGCGAAAAGCGCCTCTGGACGTATCCGGAACTGCGCATCACCTATCGCGGCACCGAACGCGCGGCGCGCGCCTCCCGTGCGTTCGGTCGCCTCGAAAGCGCGGGCACCTACACTACCACGATCACCCGCCCTCACCTGTTCGCCGATTATCTGGCCGAGCAGCTGGCGCTGATCGAGGCGGAGTACGAGGTCGATTTCGACGTTGCCCCGTCCGCGCAGGAAATTCCCTTTCCCTATGTGCTGGAAGGCGTGGCGGTCGGCGCGGTGAGCCCGCAAGACCTGGCGACGCATTTCCCCAGCACCGATCTGGCGATGATCGGTGACGAGATCGCGGACGGCATCCACGTCTTCGCGCCTGACGAGGCGCAGCCGCTGGCCCTGTTCGACGGTTTGCGCACCGATTTCAGCCTGGCGCGTCTGGCGCACTATACCGGCACCAGCCCGGACCATTGCCAGCGCTTCATCCTGTTCACCAACTACCACCGCTATGTGGACGAGTTCGTGGACTGGGCCGGAAAGCAGGTGGGATCAGACGGCTACGTCGCGCTTTCGGGTGCTGGCGGGCTGTACCTGGATGCGCCGACGGACAACGCCCGCGTCCGCCTGTCAGACACGGCATGGCGGCGTCACCAGATGCCGGCCTATCACCTGATCCGCCCGGATCGCTCCGGCATCACGCTGGTCAACATCGGCGTCGGGCCTTCCAACGCCAAGACCATCACCGATCACCTGGCGGTGCTGCGGCCCGAGGCATGGCTGATGATCGGGCACTGCGGGGGCCTGCGCGAAAGCCAGCGCATCGGCGACTATGTGCTGGCCCATGCGTACTTGCGTGACGATCACGTGCTGGACCCGGTGCTGCCGCCTGAAATCCCGCTCCCCGCGATCGCCGAGGTCCAGCAGGCACTGGCGCAGGCCGCCGAGATGGTGAGCGGTGAAGGCGGCACGAACCTCAAGAAGCGGATGCGAACCGGCACCATCGTCACGACTGATGATCGCAACTGGGAGCTGCGCTACAGCGCGTCCGCCATGCGCTTCAACCTCAGTCGTGCGATCGGCATCGACATGGAAAGCGCGACGATCAGTGCCCAAGGGTATCGCTTCCGCGTGCCCTACGGCACCTTGCTATGCGTGTCGGACAAGCCCCTTCACGGCGAACTGAAACTGCCGGGGCAGGCCAACCGCTTTTACGAAGAGGCGATCGCCAGCCATCTCAAAATCGGCCTGATCTGCTGCGACCTGCTGCGCGAACAAGGCGACCGGCTGCATTCACGCAAGCTGCGCGCCTTCAACGAGCCGCCTTTCCGGTAAGATTGCGACAATAGCGGCGAAGCAGGGCGGTGGCCGTTGGCAGCCCCGCCCCGCCAGGCCCTGTCGCACCGTCAGCACAGACAGGGCTTGGCCTGTCCGGCAGCGCAAGATCGCCCCGCGCGCCAGCTGTGTTGCGTGCAGCTATGACTTCCGGAACGCAGCGGCATGTCCGTATCGGCAACCTGCGCCTGAACCCGCTGCGACAACAAACGATCTGCTCGTCAAACGCGTTATTGTGCGCAGAAGAATTTTTATTGCCGCCTTCAAAAACATACAAAGCCGGCAGCGGTATATTCGATCGCAATTTCGTTATTGCGGAGAGCGAAAAGATAAATAATAAATCCGACGATTTAAAAGTTAATACAAAAAATATTTGAATTAAAATAATATGTATTATTTGAAATAATCTGAAATTAATTTCAACTTTATTTCACATATTTTTCATGTATTGAAATTGATGTTGTGAATCTACAACGGCTGTGGCGTATTTAACGCCGCATAACTATTATATAATGACAGTTTCGTGTTGCTGCGGGCAAAGATGCTGCCTGCTTCCGGTGTAGAGGGCCTTGCCCCGCCGGATCCGCGAAAGGAGCACCGATGACATTTCCGCTGAAACGCCTGCTGCTGGCCTCTACCCTGCTCATGGGCTTGCCGGCCACGGCCCACGCGCAGGATACCACGCCGCCTGCCGACGATACCGCCAGTGATGCGCAAGCCATCGTGGTCACCGGATCGCGCCTGCGCAACGCCAACCTGGAGCAGTCCGCGCCGATCATGGCGGTCAGCGCGCAGGAACTGCAGCTGTCGGGTCAGGTAAACATCGAAAACGTGCTGAAGGAACTGCCGCAAGTTCTGCCCGGCAGCACGTCGGCCTCGAACAATCCCGGCGACGGTACCTCCACCGCTGACTTGCGCGGGCTGGGCGCCGTGCGCACGCTGGTGCTTGTAAACGGCCACCGTTACGTGCCGTATGACACCAACCAGATCGTCGATCTCAACACCATCCCCACCGCGCTGATCGAGCGTGTGGACACAGTGACCGGCGGCAAATCGGCCGTATACGGGTCTGACGCTGTCACCGGCGTCATCAACTTCGTCACCAAGCAGGATTTCGACGGCGTTCAGGCGAACGCCAATTACCGCCTGACCAATTCGGGCGATGGCGCCACGTATGACGGTGGCTTGCTGGTTGGTAAGAACTTCGCCGACGGGCGCGGTAACATCACGCTGTACGGCGAATATACCGACCGCAAGGCGATCAAGCAGTCTGCGCGCAGCTACACCGCCGTCACCCAGACCGACGATGGCGCGGGCGGCCTGACGGCTGGCGGTTCCGGTACGATACCCGCCGGCTCGGTGACGCTGGCTGGCAGTAAATACAAGTTCGGCACCGACGGAAGCTACACGCCGTACACCTCGGCAGATGCCTACAACTACGCCTCGGAAAACTACCTGCAGGTGCCGCAAAAGCGCCAGCTGCTGTTCGGGCAGGCGCACTTCGACGTCAGCGAGCACCTGACGCTCTACGCCGAGGGCCAGTACGTGCGTAACAAGACGATCAACCAGTTGGCTCCCACACCGCTGACGGGTACATATCTGCTGGACGACAATTCCTCGTTCCTCTCGCCATCAAGCCAGGCGCTGCTGTCCAGCTACGACACCAATGGCGATGGCTATACCTCGGCCGCCGTCAATCGCCGTCTGACCGAAGTGGGCGATCGCATGTCTGACATCGACAGCAAGGCTTATCGTGCACTCGTCGGTGCGCGCGGCGTTATTTCAGGTGACTGGAACTACGATATCTACGGCAGCTATGCCCGCACCCGCCGGGTTGAAACGCAGTATGGCAACGTATCAGCCAGCCGGGTTCAGCAGGCGCTACTGACCACCCGCGACAGTTCGGGCAATCTGGTCTGCACCGATGCCAGCAACGGCTGCGTGCCGCTCGACATTTTCGGTGCGGGCAACATCAGCCAGGCCGCCGCAGACTTCATTTCACTGACGGCAGTGAACCGCTCCACCATCACCGAGAAGGTGGCGAGCGGCGCGATCACCAACAACAATCTGTTCGACTTGGGAGCAGGCCCTGCGGGTCTGGCTTTCGGCGCGGAATATCGCAGTGAAAAGGGCAGTTTCGATCCAGACGCGGCGCTGGCTTCGGGAGACGTGATCGGCTTCAACGCCTCGCAGCCGACGACTGGCGGCTACAACGTGAAGGAACTGTTCGCCGAAGTGGACGTGCCGCTGCTGGCAGACAAGCCGTTCATAGAGAAGCTTTCGTTCAACGGCGCAGCGCGGTATTCGTACTATTCGACGGCCGCAAAATCGGTCGGCACGTTCTCGGCCGGGCTGCTTTACGCGCCGATCAAGGACATCAGCCTGCGCGGCCAGTTCTCACGCGCCGTGAGGGCACCGACCGTCAACGATCTGTACAGCGGCAACCTGCAGAATTTCGAGACCGCCTCGGATCCGTGCGCCACCAGCGCCGCCACCGCGAACACCAGCCTGTTCAACAGCTGCGTCGCGAACGGGGTACCGGCCGCGAACGTCGGCAATCTCAGCAGCGAAACGCAGATCAACAGCTCGAACGGCGGCAACAAAAACCTGCGCGAGGAAACCGCGAACACTTACACCTTCGGTGCCGTGTTGCAGCCGCAGGCGATCCCGGGACTGTCGCTCACCGTCGATTATTATCACATCAAGATCGACAACTATATCACGGCTGCCGGCACCAACAACATCATCTCGGCATGCTACGGCACTGCCACGAATGGCTGGACGCCGTACGACACAAGCTATTGCTCGTTGCTCCCGCGTGACAGCAACAGCTACCTGATCAACGGCGCGGTCGACAACCTGTCTAACAGTGGCGGTGTGAAGACCGCAGGGATCGACTTTGACGCACAGTACACGGTGGCGCTGGGCTTTGGCGTCAACAAGTCCAGCAAGCTGAACCTGCGCGTTTCAGGCACCCGTTTGCTGAGTTGGCAGTTCAAGCCGATCTCCTCGATCCCCGATCTGGTGGTGGATTGCGATGGCAAGTTCGGCCTGCTGTGCACCAACGTCTATGCAAAGTGGCGCCTGAACAGCCGCGTGACCTGGGCCACCGAAGGCACCACGCTGTCGCTGGCGTGGCGTCACTTGTCGTCAGTGAAGGACGACGATCCCTCCACCGATTACTCGGTCGAGAAGATCAAGGCCTATGACTATTTCGATGCCACGGCCAGCTTCGATGTCGGCGGTCGCTTCACCTGGAATATCGGTATGAACAACATGTTCAACCGCAAGCCGCCGATCCTTGGCGACAACCAGGAACAGGCAAACACGTATCCTTCCACGTACGACGTGTATGGCCGCACGTTCTTCACCGGGATCGTCGTGAACTTCTAAAACGCACCGCCTTTTGCGCCGCCGCCCAAGGGTTTCGCCTGGGCGGCGGTTCATTGCACAGCCTTGAAACATTACGAAATTCGCAAGTCAGGTTACACCCATAGCTTGCGGGCATGCACAGTCATACCCGCCAGACCGGCACCGTGGGCGTCAACCGCCTGATCGCCGCGGCCCTTCGCCTGCGCCTCGTCAGCGACGTGCCCGAGCGCCTTGCGCAAGCCGGGCTGCCCTACCGTCCAAACGGACCGCGCCGCGCCCGCATGGCCGCGATACGGCGCAGCGGCGTGCTGTTTGTCCATGTTCCCAAGAATGCCGGAACCTCGGTCTGCCGCGCTCTTTACGGCACGCAGATGAAGCACGAGACGGTGCGTTATTATGCCAACGTCGCGCCTGATCTGCTGGACCTGCCCAGCTTTGCGATCGTGCGTGATCCGCTTTGCCGGTTCCGTTCGGCCCTGCGGTATGCCCGCAGCGGCGGCACTGCGGAGCGCGCGGTGTCACGGCCGTTTGCCGGCCCTTACCGAGCCTTCGCCGGCATCGACGACGCGCTCAACCACCTGGCCACCGCCCGCAGCGTTTTCCAGATGGACCACATCTTCAGGCCGCAAGCCTGGTATCTCACCAGAGACGACGGGCACTGCCCCATTGACCGCCTGGTGCCGTATGAGGCGATCGAGCGACTTGGCAGCATCGTCGGCCTCGATCGGCTAGACGAACTTCCGCGTCTCAATCGCAGTTCCAGACGGGGCGTGGAAAGCCTGACCGCCAGCCAGGAATCCTTCCTGCGCGATTTCTACGCCGGCGATTTTGCTCTGTGGGAAGAAGCCGGCCGGCAACTGCGCACCTTGGACATGGAACCGCCGTTGCGCCTGCGCGCTTAGGCGGCCCTCGCGTTGTTCAGCGGGCCTTGGAAATCGTCATGCCATGCTGGCGCGCCGCATCCTTGGTCGATTCCTCGGTGCGGTTGAGAGCCTTGGCGATTTCCTTCAACCCCTTGCCTTTGCCGGCAAGGACCTGGAGCTTTTGCAGTTCTTCCGGCTTCCAGGGCTGCTTGTGCTTGGCGAGCTTGTCGCTCATTCGGCGGCCTCCTTGGGCTTTGCGGCTTTCTTTGCCGCAGGCTTCTTGGTGGCCGCTTTCTTGGCCGGCGCCTTTTTTGCAGCGGGCGCTTTCTTTGCAGGTGCCGCCTTTTTCGCCGCCGGCTTTTTCTTGCCCTTGGCCGGCCCCTTGGCCGCCTTTTCGTCGATCAGCACGGTTGCCTGTTCGGCAGTCAGGTCTTCCGGCTTCTGGTCGCGCGGCAACGTGGCGTTGGTGGTGCCATCGGTGACATAGGGGCCATAGCGACCGGCCATCACCTTCATCTCACCGCCATTGGTGGGATGCATACCCAGCACCTTGATCGGCTCTGCCGCGGTGCGCGAACCCGCGCCGCCACGATTGGCCGCGTCAGCCAGCAGGGACACCGCCGCGTTCATCCCGGTATCGAACACTTCAGCCGTCGAACGCAGGCGCGCATACTTTCCATCGTGTGCGAGGTATGGCCCGTAACGTCCTATACTGGCGGTAATATCCTTGCCGCTTTCCGGATGCGGGCCCACGGTGCGCGGCAGGCTGAGCAGTTTGATCGCCCACTCCAGGTTCAACTCGTCGATGTCCTTTGGGATCGACGCGCGCTTGGCCTCCTTCCCCTCGCCCAACTGGATATACGGACCGAAACGACCGGCGCGGCGAAGGATGTCCATGCCAGTTTCCGGGTCCTGGCCAAGACCTTCGTCCTCACCCCCCTCGTTCGCGCCCCCGGGTTGCGCGAACTTGCGGGTGAACTTGCACTCCGGGTAGTTCGAGCACGCGATGAATGCGCCGTAGCGGCCACCGCGCAGCGACAGACGGCCTTCGCCGCACTTGGGGCACAGCCGGGGGTCGGAACCATCATCCTTAGGGGGAAACAGGTAGTCGGACAGGAATTCGTCCAGCGCCTCGGTAACTTCCGAAGGCTTCTTTTCCATGACTTCGTCGGACTTGGGCTTGAAATCGCGCCAAAACGCTTCGAGCAGAGCCTTCCATTCCTGCCGCCCACCAGACACGTCATCAAGCTCATCCTCCATCCCGGCGGTGAACTCGTACGCGACGTAGCGCGGAAAGAACCGTTCGAGAAACGATGTGAGAAGTCTGCCCGATTCCTCTGCAAAAAAACGGTTTTTTTCAGTCCGCACATAATTGCGGTCTTTGATGACCTGCAGTGTGGACGCGTACGTGGAAGGCCGGCCAATGCCCAGTTCCTCCATGCGCTTGACCAGACTGGCCTCGGAATAGCGGGGCGGCGGCTGGGTGAAGTGCTGTTCGGCGCTCACGTCCTTCTTGGCGGGCATATCGCCGGCCTTCATGAACGGCAGCAGGCCCGAGTCCTCCTCGTCCGCCTTGTTATCCTGGCCTTCTTCATACACGGCCAGGAAGCCGGGGAATTTCACTACCTGCCCGCTGGCGCGCAGTTCATTGCGCCCAGTCCCGTCACGCAAAGTGATCGTCGTACGCTCCAGCGCGGCTGATGCCATCTGGCTGGCCATCGCGCGCTTGAATACCAGATCGTACAACTTCGCCTCGTCACCGGAGCCGAACTTGTCGCGGGTGAACTCGGTGGGGCGGATCGCTTCGTGTGCTTCCTGGGCGTTCTTGGCCTTGGTGGAATAGTGGCGCGGCTGTTCGGGCAGATAGTGCCCGGAAAAGCGGTCGGCGATGGCCGCGCGCGCGGCGGAAATGGCGCTGGGGTCCATCTGCACGCCATCGGTGCGCATGTACGTGATCGCGCCCGCTTCATACAGCGTCTGGGCCACGCGCATCGTCTGGCTGGCCGAAAAGCCCAGCTTGCGCGCGGCTTCCTGCTGCAAGGTGGACGTGGTGAACGGCGGCTGAGGGTTGCGGCGGTGGGGCTTGGTCTCCACCCCTTCCACCTTGAACGCGCCCTGCTCCACCGCCGCCTTGGCACGCATGGCAATGCCCTCATCGCCCAGCGACAGGCGATCCAGTTTCTGGCCGTCGAACGTCACAAGCCGCGCGGAAAAGTCCGTGCCGTCATGCGCCATCAGCGCGGCAACGGACCAGTATTCCTGCGGACGAAACGCCTCGATCTCGCGCTCACGATCGACGATCAAGCGCAGCGCCACGGACTGCACGCGCCCGGCCGACTTCGCGCCGGGCAGCTTGCGCCACAGCACCGGCGACAGCGTGAAGCCGAACAGGTAGTCCAGCGCCCGGCGCGCCAGATAGGCGTCGATCAGGTCCTGATCCAGCTCACGCGGCTGGGTCATCGCCTTGGTGACGGTTTCCTTGGTGATGGCGTTGAAGGTGACCCGCTGAACGTCCTTGGGCAGCAGCTTGCGCTTGGCCAGCAGTTCACGCACGTGCCAGGAAATTGCCTCCCCTTCACGGTCAGGGTCGGTCGCCAGGATCAGGCGGTCCGCGCCCTTCACCGCGTCGGTGATGGCCTTCACCTGGCGCTGCTTGTCGCCGTACAGCTCCCAGTCCATCGCGAAATCCTCGTCCGGGCGGACGGAGCCGTCCTTTGGCGGCAGGTCGCGGACATGGCCGTAGCTGGCGAGAACCTTGTAGTCCTTGCCCAGATATTTCTCGATGGTCTTTGCCTTGGCAGGCGATTCTACGATGACAAGCTGCATTCTTTAACTCGATCTGCCCTTACGCGTATGCGCACGCATGTGTACACGTACAGGGTGGGAAGGCTTTGGCCGGTTCGTCAAGCACAACAAGCCGGGCTATCTATATGAACACTTCGGTCAGTTCATCTGCGCGCCCGCTGATGAGGCGATATGCCCCTGCAATCGTCAGCCAGCTGGCCAGTGAAAACAGCGCCTGCCAGACGTTCTGGGCAAGCGCCCAGGCCCATTGCGGCAGTACGGCGTTGTAAACATCGTTGGCCGCGAACGTTCCGACGAGGCCGCCGCCGAATATCGCGAAGATGATCGCGAAAACCGTCAGCAGCGGACGCCAGCATGCAGCGGTGGCCACTCGACTGGACGACAGCGCCTCATACGCACGCTGCTCGTCCTTGACGACGAAGGCGGCGGAAAGCGACCAGCGCAGCGCGATTAATAGCCCCGGCACAACCAGCAGCAGCAACCCCAGCAACGTACCCAGCCCCGCGAGAAACTCGCTGCCCATCAACGAGCCGAGCCGCCAGCGTCCCGCCGGGGCGTCCAGCACCCGCGCGAGAAACGCATATTGCAGCACCAGCCCGACGACCAGTTCGGGGAGCCCAGCCATTTGCCCCATAGCTAGATCCAAAGGGGTGTAGACGCCGATGATCACTGCACCCACCCCAAACACCCCAGAACGATGGCGTGCGACCAGATCGCGCATTTCGCGGACCAGATCAGCCATTTCAAACTGCGATTGCATGGTCGGCCCCTTTTACACGAAACGCATCAGCCAAGGCTGACACGCCCGCCGGCATGACGCACCAGACGGCCGGACAGCTCAAGCTCGATCAGCGCGAGTTGCACCGCAGCGCTACCTTCACCGGACTGGCGCACGAGTTCGTCGATGCTGACCGGCGCCACGGACAGCAGCCCGGCCACGTCGGCAGGCTCTACGCTGGCATCAACGCGCTCCGGCACGGCAGCGGCGAATGGCGTGTAGCCTACCGAATCCCGTACCAGACTGCGCGGGGTGCCGCCAAACGCGCTAAGCTGCTCGATGATCTCGCGCGCATTCTGCACCAACACCGCGCCGTCGCGGATCAATTGGTTGCAGCCGTGGGAACGCGGATCGACCGGCGAGCCGGGGATGGCCATCACGTCGCGCCCCATCTCGCCAGCTAGGCGCGCGGTGATCAGCGAACCCGAGCGCGGCGCAGCTTCGACCACCACAGTGCCGGCAGCAAGCCCGGCGATAATGCGATTGCGGGTGGGGAAGTGGCGGGCCAGCGGCTCGGTGGCCGGCGGCTGTTCGGCCAGCAAAAGCCCGTCTGTCGCCACGTGTTCCTGCATCGCGGCATGTTCGGGCGGATAGGCCACGTCGATCCCGCTGGCGATCACGCCGATGGTCTTGCCCGTGGCCAGCGCGCCGGTGTGGGCCGCACCGTCTATCCCGCGCGCCAGGCCGGAGACCACGCACCACCCCTCGCCTGCCAGATCCTGCGCGATCTCGCGCGCCAGCCTGATAGCGGCGGCAGAGGCATTGCGCGCACCGACCATCGCGACACAGGGCCGCGCGGCCACAGCCAGATCACCACGATACGTCAGGATCGGCGGCGCACCTTCCGCTTGCGCCAAAAGTGCGGGGTAATCCGGCGAGTCGTGAAACAGGTAACGCGCACCGGCCTTGCGGGCAGCCGCGATCTCGTCATGCACCCGGCGCTCCGAGGCGGGCGTATAGCGACGGCCGGAGCGGCCCGCCAATTCCGGCAGCGCGGCAACAGCGCTCGCCGCATCGCCGAAGCGGGCCAGCAGGTGCAGGTAGGTTACCGGCCCCACATTGGGTGAGCGCAGCAGGCGGATGCGGGCGAACGCCTCGTCCTGCGACAGCGCTTCGGTGACGCTCACGCCGGTCTACCGCCGATGCGCGGTTCGGTGCCGGCGCGCAGGCGGGCGATATTTTCCCGGTGCAGGAACAGTACCATTGCGGCGATCAGCGCCAGCACCAGCGCGGCATCCACACGCCCCAGCGCCAATGCGGCCAGCGGGGCGACGATGGCGGCGGTCATCCCCGCAACCGAGGATATGCGCACTACCGCCAGCAGCGCCACCCACGTGAGCGCATAAGCGATGCCCACCGGCCACGCGAGGCCGAACGCCACGCCCGCCGTGGTGGCAACCCCCTTGCCGCCACGGAACCGCAGCCACACCGGAAAGCAGTGCCCCAGAAACGCGCCCAGCGCCGCCGCCGGGGCAAGCTGAGGCCAAAAGTGCGCGACCAGCAGCACCGCCGCGAGTCCTTTCAGCAAGTCGAGCAACAAGGTGGCGGCGGCAAGGCCCTTGCGGCCGGTGCGCAGTACGTTGGTGGCGCCGATGTTGCCCGACCCGATCTGCCGCAGATCCCCTGCACCGAACAGCCGGGCCAAAATGAGCCCGAACGGCACCGACCCGAAGAGATAGCCGATGGCTGCTGCAAGAATCCATTCCATGGGACCGCCTTAGCCTCCCTTCACGCCATACAGAAGCCGGCTTGCGGCTTTGGGCGTTGCTCTTGCTCCATTTCGGCGGTTAACAGGTGGCAAGGTCAGGGAAATCGATAATGGCAAGCCACGTCACTAGCACGCCGCATGAAGGCGGCGACACCAAGCGCGCCGTTGATCCGGCTGCCCCGATCCTGCTGTTCGATTCGGGCGTGGGTGGCCTCACCGTGCTGGAAGAAGTGCGCAAGGCCCTGCCCGACGCGCCGATCATCTATACCGCTGATGCCGCCGGGTTGCCCTATGGCACCAAAACGGAGGCGCAGATCGCGGCGCGCGTGGCGGGGCTGCTGGGCCGCATGGCGGAGCGGTTTCACCCCCGGCTGATCTGTATCGCCTGCAACACCGCCTCCACGATCGCGCTGGGCATGGTGCGCGATGTGCTGGAGGTGCCAGTGGTGGGCACCGTCCCTGCGATCAAGCCGGCAGCCGCAATGACCCGCTCCGGCGTGATCGGGCTGCTGGGCACGCCGGCCACAATCCGCCAGGCTTATGTAGACCGGCTGGAGCAGGAATTCGCCGCGGACAAGCGCCTGCTGCGCCACGGTGCGCCAAGCCTGGTGGACGCGGCAGAGGCCAAGCTGCGCGGCGAACCGGTCGATCAGAACGCGATCGCACAGGCGGTGGATGCCCTGCGCAGCCAGCCTGACGGCGGCGCGATCGACACGGTCGTACTGGCCTGCACCCACTTCCCGCTGGTGCAGGACGAACTCGCCCGCGCCTTCGGACCGGACGTGCGTTTCGTCCACGGCGCGCAAGGGATTGCCCGGCAGGTTTCGCGTCTCGTTGCGGGACAGGAATATGCTCGCCAAGTGCCTGACCAGGCGCTATTTACGGGATCGGGAGACATACCCGAGGCGTACCGCATGAAGCTGGCGCAATACGGGTTGCTTGAGGTCCACAGGATTTGACGCGGCGCCTGAATTTCTGGTTGGTGTCGGTATTGCTCATTGTCGGAATTCCCTACTACTGGCACCTGGTCGATCCGGGTCTGGGGCCGGGAGCGGTCGACCCGGCGGCAAGACCGGTTACAATAACCCAGCTGCGTACCCTGGCGGCAGCCCTGCCGGGACCACGCCCCGCGCAGTTGCGTGTGGAAACGGTGGGCATGGACATGGTTTCGGCCAACATGCTGATGGCGGGCGCGGGCCTGCGATCCTTGCCCACGGTAATGCGGGCATATGAACTGATCGTTCCGGGTGCCGCGCCGATCCTTATCGATGCGGGCACATCGGCGCGTTCGGCGCGCGAGGGCGGCGTCGACATCTACGATCCCAACACCCAGGCCCGGATCGCGCAAGTCCGAACAGTTGCGGCGCACATCGTGCTGCTGGCGGACGAGCCGGCCCATAATGGCGGGCTGGAAGCGGGCAATATGCGCGCGCCCCGCGAACTACCGCCCGCCTCCTCCGATGCGCCTTGGCCGCTTGCCCCCGGCGTGGTGATTATCCCGGCAACCGGCATGGGTCCGGACGTGAACATGGTCTACGTGCAATTTGCCGGTGGGCGCGAAATGCTGTTCAGCGGCGATGTCGCCAAGATCTTCGGCAATTGGGCCGAACTGCGGCTTCCCGCGCGCCTTGGCATGCGCGGCAGGTCCACCGCGTACCGCCGCGCCAATCTGGCCTGGCTCAAGACGATCGCGGCGCTGCACCGCGCCGCGCCGAACATGGCGATCGTTGCCGGCCATGACCCGGCGCCTACGGCGTTTTCTGCGGGCAGGTTTTCCCATTAGCCTTTGCGGACAAGCTGCTGGCAATGGTGCAAGCGATACGCTATTGGCGTCCGCAAAAGCCATCCGGGTAACGGCAATGGCGCAGCGGGAAGGCGCCGGCACCGGCAAGGCAGGATGAAGTCGACACCGTGAATTACGAGCACATCTTCGACCAGGCGATCGAGCGCCTCCACTCCGAAGGCCGGTATCGCGTCTTCATCGATATCCTGCGCAACAAGGGCGCATACCCCAACGCGCGCTGTTTCGCCGGCCACAACGGCCCCAAGCCGATCACCGTGTGGTGTTCGAACGATTATTTGGCGATGGGCCAGCATCCCAAGGTGATCGAGGCGATGGAGGAGGCGCTGCACGATGTGGGCGCGGGCTCCGGCGGCACGCGAAACATCGGCGGCAACACGCATTACCATGTCGATCTCGAACATGAACTTGCCGACCTGCATGGCAAGGAAGGCGCGCTGCTGTTCACCTCCGGTTACGTGTCCAACGATGCCACATTGTCCACACTGGCGCGCCTGCTGCCCGGCTGCGTGATCTTTTCCGACGAATTGAACCACGCCAGCATGATTGCGGGCATCCGCAACTCTGGCTGCGAAAAGAAGGTGTGGCGCCACAACGACCTCGATCATCTGGAAGAACTGCTGGCCGAAACCGACCCGGCCCTGCCCAAGCTGATCGCATTCGAATCGGTCTATTCGATGGACGGCGATGTCGCCCCGATCCACGACATCTGTGACCTTGCCGAGAAATACAACGCCCTCACCTACATCGACGAAGTGCACGCAGTAGGCATGTACGGCCCGCGCGGCGGTGGCATTTCCGACCGGGACGCTGCAGCGCACCGGATCGACATCATCGAGGGCACGCTGGGCAAGGCGTTCGGCGTGATGGGCGGCTATATCGCCACCACCACCAAGATCATCGACTGCATCCGCTCCTACGCGCCCGGCTTCATCTTCACGACATCGCTGTCGCCGGTGCTGGTGGCGGGCGTGCTCGCATCCGTACGCCATTTGAAAAGCTCCAGTGTGGAGCGTGAAGGTCAGCAGCTGTCGGCGGCGATGCTCAAGCAGATGTTCCGCGATGCCGGGCTGCCGGTGATGGATTCCACCACCCATATCGTGCCGCTGATGGTCGGAGATCCGGTGCGCGCCAAGCAGATCAGCGACATACTGCTGGCCGAGTATGGCGCCTATGTGCAGCCGATCAACTTTCCCACCGTGCCGCGCGGCACGGAGCGCCTACGCTTCACGCCGGGCCCTGCGCATACCGAAGCGATGATGCGGGAACTGACCGGCGCGCTCGCCGAAATCTGGGATCGCCTGGAAATGCGCGCTGCTGCCTGAGTGCTTCTTGCCGGCCTGACAGCTTAAGTTGCGCCGTTAACCTGACGCCCCCCTTTTCGCAGCGCGGCACGATCCCCAAGTGACGGGCTTGGCGCACATCGCGCTGTCCGTTCAAGCGAACCGGGGAATTCATGGCCAAATTGTTCGAGCCCTATACCGTGGGCGATCTCACGCTGTCCAACCGCATCATCGTGGCGCCGATGTGCCAGTACTCCGCCGAAAACGGCTGCATGACCGACTGGCATGAGGCGCACCTCGGCCAGCTGGCGCAATCGGGTGCGGGCCTGCTGACGATCGAGGCCACTGCCGTCACGCCCGAAGGACGCATTTCATACGGCGATGTGGGCCTTTACGACGATGCTACCGAAGCGGCGATGGCCAAGGTGCTGGAAAGCGTGCGCCGCTGGTCCAACATCCCCGTCGCGATCCAGCTCGCTCACGCCGGGCGCAAGGCCAGCACCGCCAAGCCCTGGGACGGCGGCGCGCAGATTGCGCCCGGCACCCACAACGGCTGGCAAACGCTATCCGCCTCCGATCTGCCGTTTACGCAGGACGAAAACCCGCCGGTGGCGCTGGACAGCGCCGGGCTTAACCGCATCCGCGTAGCCTTTGCCGAAGCCGCCCACCGCGCAGCGCGGCTGGGGATCGATCTGGTGCAGTTGCACGGTGCCCACGGCTATCTGCTTCACCAGTTCCTGTCGCCACTGTCCAACACGCGCACGGACGAATACGGCGGCAGTCTGGAAAACCGCATGCGCTTCCCGCTTGAGGTGTTCGACGCTGTGCGTGCCGCCTTCCCGGCGGACAAGCCCGTGACCATGCGCGTGTCCGGTACGGACTGGGCCGAGGGTGGCTGGGATATCGAGCAGACAGTAGCCTTCGCCAAGGCACTGGAAGCGCGCGGCTGTGCCGGTATCCACGTATCGAGCGGTGGCCTTGCAGCGCACCAGAAGATACCGGTAGGCCCGAACTACCAGGTGCCGCTGGCCCGCGCCGTCAAGCAGGCGGTGTCGATCCCGGTAGTGGCCGTGGGCCTCATCACCGAGCCGGAACAGGCCGAAGCGATCGTCGCCACCGGCGATGCGGACTTCGTGGCGCTGGCCCGCACCGTCCTGTACGATCCGCGCTGGCCTTGGCACGCAGCCGCTACACTAGGCGCAAAAATCAAGGTAGCGCCGCAGTACCTGCGCAGCCAGCCGCGCCAGTATCAGAGCCTGTTCGTCAAGGCATAAGGCTGCGTATTGCCGCCGCACCGGGTGTTTTCCGGCGCGGCGGCAGGCACGAAAAAAGCCCCCGGACCGCACTGGTCCGGGGGCTTTTTGCAATCAGGATCGGTCGATCAGCGCAGGCTGACGACGTTGTCCGAAACGCGCACGTCCTTGCGGCCAGTGTAAAGGCTGGTCATCGGCTCGTCCTGCGCCATCACGACATCGCCAGAACCGAACCCGTTGAACGCCGTGCGCATCGCCGCGCCATAGGCGCCCAGCATGCCCACTTCGATCCAGTCCCCGGCCTTGATGTCGGCGGGGAGCAGGAACGGGCCTTCCATGAAGTCCGCATCGTCGCACGTGGGGCCGTAGAAGGAGAATTCCTTCATCTCGGACGCTCGTTCACCCTCACGCGCAATAGCCTTCACCGGAAAGCGCCAGGCGACGTGGGCGGCATCGTATAGCGCGCCGTATGCACCATCGTTGATGAACAGTTCATCGCCCCGGCGCTTCTCTACCTTGACGATCAGCGAGTTGTATTCCGCTGCCAGCGCACGGCCGGGTTCGCACCACAGTTCGGCGTTGTAGGCGATCGGCAGGGCTTCAAAGTGGCGGTGAATGATCGCGAAGTAATCTTCCAGCGGCGGCGGCTCCATGCCCGGGTAGGACGAAGGAAAGCCTCCGCCCACATCGATCATGTCGATGACGACGCCGGCATCGGCAATCGCCGCACGGGCGCGTTCCAGCGCCTGCACGTAAGCAAACGGCGTCATTGCCTGCGAGCCGACGTGGAAGCATACGCCCAGCCAGTCCGCCACCTGACGGGTTGCCTGCAGCAGTTCGCCAGCATCGGCCAGATCGATCCCAAACTTAGAGGCAAGGCTCAGCTCGGAATATTCGGAAGATACGCGCAAGCGAACGCACAGGCGCAGATCGCGCGCCTCGTTTCCGTCAACATCGGTGGTCGCTGCAACAATCTTCTCGACCTCCTCGACAGTGTCGAGGCTGAAGGTGCGCACGCCGTGTTCGAAGTACGCCTCGCGGATCGCGCTGGCGGTCTTCACGGGGTGCATGAAGCACAGCGTAGCGGCCGGCAAGGTGGCGCGCACCATGCGAACTTCAGCGATCGAAGCGACGTCGTAGTGCGTGATCCCGTTGTCCCACAGCACCCGGATGAGATCGGGAGAGGGGTTCGCCTTCACCGCATAGAGCGACTTGCCAGGAAACTTCGTGGCGAAGAATCGGGCAGCCCGGGCCGCGGCATGCGGACGGTTGAGGATCACGGGTTCGTCAGGCGCGAGTGCGCCCGCTACAGCCGATGCATCAAGAAAAGTGTGCAAATCAAGGGACCCCCAAACGGTGTTTGTGCCAAAAAGCTGCCTTGCGGTTTGGAAGTCCCCATGGGGCAGCGAGGGGCGGATATAGGGCTCAGGTCCTGAATCGCAAGTGAAAAACGGACCCTGTAACAAAAACGTCATCGTACGATCAGGGATGACGAACAGACGTCAAAAATATTTCAGAAATGTGATGTATATCAGAACGTTAAGACAGGAAGCCTGTGAGGATACCTGATACCGACATCGAGCGTAGAATGTGGTGCGCATGAATGTCTGAAACGCACCGCCGCCCTATACGGCTGCAAGGTGATTCGAGCGTATCAGCCAGACCGCACCGCGAACGCGGCCAACCGTCAGCTCAGCCGGTCGCGGAAATCTTCGTATGTGAACTGGCGCACGCATTCCAACGCGTCACTTTCCGAATCCCACAACCAGATCGAAGGTAGCGGCACGCCGTTGAACGTGGTCGTCTTCACCATCGAATAATGCGCCTGGTCCAAAAACGCGAAGCGTTGGCCCGGCTCCGGCTCGACGGGCATGACGTAATCCCCGATCACGTCTCCAGCGAGGCACGAGGGGCCACCCAGCCGGATCGGCTCGGCATCGCCGGTATCGCCCTCGTCCAGCATGGCGGGACGATAGGGCGCCTCGATGACATCGGGCATGTGGCAGGTAGCGGAAATATCCACCACCGCCACCGGCATCCCGTTCCAGCCCACGTCAAGGATGGTGCCCACCAGTATCCCGGCATCCAGCGCCACCGCCTCACCCGGCTCGATGTAGATCTGCGCGCCGGTGTCCTCGGCCATGTCAGCCAAAAATTCGATCAGCTCCTCACGCTGGTAATCGGCGCGGGTAACGTGGTGGCCTCCGCCGATGTTGATCCACTTAAACTGGCCGAAATACGGCTCCAGATAATCGAACACCTTCTCCCACGTGCGCTGTAGGGGCTCGAAATCCTGCTCGCACAAATTGTGGAAATGGATGCCGTCCACCAGTTCGACATGCTCTGCCGTCAACTGGTCGATCGGGAAGCCCAGGCGTGAATGCGGGGCGGACGGATCGTACTTGAGCACTTCGCCTTCGGGGTGCTGCGGGTTGATCCGCAGGCCGATATCGAAACGGTCGCCGCGCGCCCGCGCGCCCTCGATAAAGGGCCAGAACCGCTCGATCTGGGTGGGTGAATTGAAAACCACATGGTCGGAGAGGCGCAGGATCTCGTCCATGTCCTCGGGCTTATAGGCCGCGCAGTACGTTGTGATTTCGCCGTCGTAGAACTCGGACGCCAGGCGCGCTTCCCACAGGCCCGAGGTGCATACGCCGTCGAGATATTCGCCCACGATGGGCGCGGTGGACCACATCGAGAACGCTTTCAGCGCACAGAGAACTTTCGCGCCGGACTGCTCACCAATGTCAGCCAGCACCCGCAGGTTGGCGCGCAACTTTGCCGCGTCCACCACGAAGGCGGGGCTGTCCACGCGGGACAGATCGAAATCGGCAAAGGCGCCCGGATCGCCGGCTCTGGTTTCCATATGCGTGGTCCTGCAATCAGCTGGCCCGATCGAACGGGCATGGCCCCCACGTTACGCAGGGGCCAGAAGAGAGGCTATGCCGGTGGGCGATCAGAACGGCAGCGGCTGCGCCAGTTCCTCGACCGTCCAGGGCAGGCCGTGGTTGTTCAGCATGTCCATGAACGGATCGGGATCGAACTGCTCAATGTTGAACACGCCCTGCCCCTGCCATGCCCCGGTCAGGATCATCGCGGCGCCGATCATCGCGGGAACCCCGGTGGTATAGCTGACCGCCTGATTGCCGGTTTCGGCGTAGGCATCTTCATGGTCGCATATGTTCTTGATGTAAAACGTCTTTTCGCCTGAACCGTCCAGCGCTTCACCGGTGGCGATATCGCCGATATTGGTCTTGCCCTTGGTAGTGGGACCAAGCGAGGCCGGTTCGGGCAGCACAGCTTTCAGGAACTGCAGCGGCACGATTTCCACGCCGTTGTACAGCACCGGGTCGATGCGCGTCATGCCCACGTTCTGCAGCACGGTCAGGTGCTGGATATAGGCATCGCCGAACGTCATCCAGAAGCGCGCGCGCTCCATTTCGGGCACGAACCGGGCCAGGCTTTCCAGCTCTTCGTGGTACATCATGTACATGTTCTTGGGGCCTACGGCCTCGAAGTCGAACGCGACCTTTTTGGCCATCGCGGGCGTTTCCACGAACTGGCCGTTTTCCCAGTGCCGGGCCGGCGCGGTGACTTCGCGGATGTTGATTTCCGGGTTGAAGTTGGTGGCAAAGGCCTGGCCATGATCGCCGCCGTTGCAGTCCAGAATATCGAGCGTACGGATAGTCTTGAGCTTGTGCTTCTTGAGCCACATCGCGAACACGCTGGTGACGCCCGGATCGAAGCCCGAACCCAGCAGCGCCATCAGTCCGGCGTCGCGGAACCTGTCATGATACGCCCACTGCCAGTGATACTCGAACTTGGCGACGTCTTTGGGCTCGTAGTTCGCAGTGTCCATGTAATGCGTGCCGGTGGCAAGGCAGGCGTCCATGATCGCCAGATCCTGATACGGCAGCGCCAGATTGACCACGAGCTTGGGTGCGATTTCGCGGATAAGCGCCGTGGTGGCGGCAACGTCATCAGCGTCGATCGCATATGTCGCGATGGAAACGCCGGTGCGCTGCTTGACCGACTGCGCGATCGCCTCGCACTTCGACACGGTGCGGCTGGCGAGATGGATGTCGCTGAAGATGTCGGGGTTCATCGCCATCTTGTGCACCGCGACCGAGCCGACGCCGCCCGCACCAATCACCAGAACCTTGCTCACCAACCTGTCTCCTTCGGCACGGGCCAAAATATAAAGCGGGGCATATAGGGCTCCTGTGTGACAACTCAACTGCGCAGCGCCGATGGGGCCCTTTGCGTTGTCATAAACCGCCTTCGATACGTCATCGCCCGGTCACCGCGTGGTGGCATTCCGGCCCCCACAGCCCCTCGAAGGACCTTTGCGCCATGCCCTCATCCCGCTCACGCCTGATCGAGAACGCCGTCGTGCGCAATGCTGGCGATCGCAAAACGCGCCTGCTCGACAAGGCCTTCGCATTTGCCTTCAAGGGGCTGGTTTATGCGCAGATCTGGGAAGATCCGGTGGCCGACATGGATGCGTTGGCGATCACGCCGGACAGCCGTATCATCACCATCGCCAGCGGCGGCTGCAACGCACTCTCTTATCTGACGGCAGACCCAGCGCACATCACCGTGGTGGACCTGAACACAGCGCATATCGCGCTTAACACGCTCAAGCACGCGGCTGTCCGCCACTTGGACGATGCGCAGGTGCGCCGTTTCGTCGCGCAAGCCGACCATCCCGATAACGTCGCCTTGTATCACCAGCGGCTGGCCCCGCACCTGGACGAGCCGACCCGGCGCTATTGGGAGGGCCGAGATCTGACCGGACGCCGCCGGATCGCCGCTTTCACGCGCGGGTTCTACCGGCAGGGCCTGCTGGGCGGCTTCATCGGCGCAGCGCACATCGTTGCCCGGCTGCACAAGGTCGATCCCGCCGAGATCCTTGCCGCAGGCTCGTTGGAGGAACAGCGCCGGGTGTTCGACGAGCGGCTGGCCCCGGTGTTCGAGCGCCCCCTTGTGCGCTGGCTCACCCGCCATCCCGCCTCGCTGTTCGGGCTGGGCATTCCGCCCGCGCAATACGAAGCGCTCGCGGGCGGACACACCATGGCCGACGTGCTGCGCGAACGCCTGGAAAAGCTGGCCTGCGATTTTGCGGTGAACGACAATTACTTCGCATGGCAGGCCTTTTCGCGCGGATATGGCCGGGCCGATGGCGCACCCCTGCCCCCATACCTTCAGGAGGCGAACCTTCCCGTGGTACGCGCCCGGCTGGACCGGCTGGACTTGCGCCACGCCAACTTCACCCACGTTCTGGCCGCTGCGGCCCCGGCCAGCTACGACCGCTACATCCTGCTGGATGCGCAAGACTGGATGAGCGACGAGCAGCTGACTGAATTATGGACGCAGATCACCCGCACCGCCCGCCCTGGCGCGCGCGTCCTTTTCCGCACCGCAGCCGCCCCTTCGCTTTTGCCGGGCCGCGTACCGGATGCGCTACTGGCCCGCTGGACCTACCGCGAGGCCGAATCGCACATCGCCACAGCGTCTGACCGTTCGTCGATCTATGGCGGCGTTCACCTCTACGTGCTTGCGGACTGATTGTGATGGCCAGCGATCATGCCGCGCTGATGGACCGGGTCTATCGCTGGCAGCGGCCCATCTATGACCTGACGCGCAAATACTACCTGTTTGGGCGCGACCGGCTGATCGACGAACTGGATGCCCGGCGCGGCATGGCGGTGCTGGAAATCGGCTGCGGCACCGGGCGCAACCTGTCGCTGATCGGGGCGCGGTGGCCGGGGGTGAAGCTCCACGGCCTCGACATCTCGCACGAGATGCTGCGCAGCGCCCGCAAGCGGATGGGCATGAACGCAACGCTGGCGCAGGCCGACGCCACGCGGTTCGATGCCGCTTCCGTGCTGGGGCGCGACACTTTCGATCGCGTGGTGCTGTCCTATGCGGTGTCGATGATCCCGGACTGGGAGGCCGCGGTGGCACAAGCCGCCGCCGTGCTGGGGCCGCGCGGCACGCTGACCATCGTCGACTTTGGCGATGGCAGCGGCTTGCCCGCCTTTGCGAGAAAACTGCTGCATGCCTGGCTGCGGCAGTTCCACGTCACCCCACGCCGCGATCTAGGCAACGCGGCGGCCTTCATTGCGCGCATGCAGGGCCTGCACCTTGAACACCGGCGCGGACCGCTGGGGTATTATCAGATCGTGCGCCTTTCACGCTAGGCGGATGCGATTTTCGAGGACCGGTCCGGCACGAAAATCGGTGTAGACATGCACCGCTGGCGCGATATTCTCTGCACCCTAAAAGCAAATGTGCCGGAGAGCGCGCATGGACAGAGGTATGCCACATCGCGGCGTCAAGCCGTTCCAGATCGTGTTCCTGCTGGTGGAAGCGACGTTCATCGTCCTGACCGTCGCGGCGTTGCTTGATGCTCTGATGGGCCGCAACTGGGGCTTGGGCTGGACGGTGTTCTTCATCGGCTTCATCGCCAGCGCGTGGGGCGCGGTTTCCTATCCGGTGTGCTGCGGCTGCTACGGCTGGGATCACAAGCACTGACCGGCGCATTCCCAAGCCCGCCCGGTTCGCCTATGACCGGTTGATGGACCTTGACGACCAGCTGCGCCGCTACTTCGCCACCGAAGACCTGACGACGATCACCCCTGCGGGCCTTGAGGCCGGAGTGGAACGCATGCAGGTGGATTTCGGCATGGAAAAGGACAAGGGTCGCCGCTTCGCGCTATGGGCAATGCTCCACATGTTCGGCGCCGCCCCCGACCTCGACGTCGCGTTCGACAACGAAACCGACCGCAACACCGCACGCGACTTCATGGACATGATGGAAAAGGCTGCGGGGGATTAAGCGTGTGGGGAAGTTTTGGGTCGACGAAGGGCTCCAAGGACATTTCTGGCGCTAAAAGTGTCAAAAGGCCCATTTTGTTGGGAAGCTGTCGTTAGCGAGGACCGGTCTCCCAGCCTACGAAGCCAACCTTGACGCGGTGTTTCTCGACCCAGCGCATGAGGCACTCGTTCTGATCGTTAGCAAGTGGCAAGGCATCGGCGCTCTTTCGTCCGAATGCGAAGGTGCCGTCCGGGCCGACCGACCAAGCGATGCTGTCCAGCGGGATGCCGCAGCCGGATAGTGCAGCCCGCACCTCAGCCTCGTTAGTGCCGTGGCGAGGAAGCATTGCACGGATCATATCGCATCCACCCAGCAGCAACGTACCCGCTGCAATCACCAATATCCGGCATTTCATCCAGCGAGGTTAGCGGAGCGCTGAATGTATGCAATGGGGCGTAAACGGAAATTCCGCTTGCCGGTGAGTGACGAAAACGCACACTGCAGCGAAGTCCATTTCATCCACGCCGCATTGTGATCGCCGCTAAGGCGCGACCTGACGAAATCCCGCCGGCTGCACATTGCTCAACATCGCCCGCGCTTTGTCGAGCAACGCCCTGGCGGTGGCGGGCTGTTCGCCCAGTGCGGCGTAGCTGGCGCCCAGCGCCTGCGCCGCCAGCGGGTTGGCGAGTTGCAGCCGATACGCGCTGAGCGCCGCCTCCTGCGCCGCGCGGGGGTTACCGGCGGCCAGTTCGACGCGGGACAGTTCGACCAGCAGATCGACATCGCCCTGCCCGCCATTGGCGCGCAGCCATGTCAGGATAGCGCGGGCGCGGCCCAGATCCCCGGTCACCGCGGCCAGATTGGCTGCGGCGCGCAGAGCCGGTCGGCTGGTGGGGTTCTGCGCCAGATAGGCGTTCACCAGCACGCTGCCGCCGCGCAGGTCACCCGCCACCGCGAAAGCTGCGACGCGCCGCAGGAACAGGCTTTCAGGATCGCGGATCACGGCGGCCAGCGCATAGCGTTCCTGCGCCTGCGCCCCATGCCCCAGCGCCAGCTGCACATCGCCCGCCAGCGCCTGCGCGTCATAGAAGCCGGGGTCGGACCGGCGCGCCGCTTCGGCCACGGACTGCGCGGCTTCGCCTTGCCCCTGCGCCAGCAGCGCGCCCACGCGGCCCGCATCCGCCAGCACCCGCAGGCCCGCCGGTTGCGGGCGGGCGGCGCGGTCCAGCAGTTCGCCGGCCCGCTGGCGCTCGCCCAGCACCTCGAACGCGCGCGCCATCGTGGTGAGCATGTAGGGTGAGGCGCTGTCGATCTCGTCCGCAAACCGCGTGGTCGCATAGCCGAACTGGCCGCCCATCACGATCGCGCGCAGCAGCAGTTCGCGCGCCCGCACGCTGTCCGGTCGCGCCTGCAACACCGCTTCGAGGGCTTCCTGCGCCGCCGAGGCATTGCCGGCGGCGATCTCCACCACGCCGTGCAGCATCTGCACGCCGGGCTGATCGTCCAGCTTGCCCTTCGTGCGGGCCAACAAGCTGCGCGCCAGCGCATAATTGCCCGCCCGCGCCGCTACCACCGCCTGCAGATAGAACGCGCGCGGGTTTTTGGCGCTGAGTTGCAGGACACGCCGGGTTATCGTCACGCACTCGCTGGCGTGGCCCAGTTCGCCCAGCGTTGCGGCGTAATTCAGCAGCACCGAAACGTCCTTGGGATCGCGCATCAGCGCGCTCTCGAACCACGGGATCGCGGCAAGCAGGCCATACGAATCGCGCACCAGTTCGCCGCGAAACTCCAGCGCCCGCACGTCATCCGGCTGCAGCGCGAGCGCATGTTCGGACGCGTCAATCGCCAGCGTGTGCTCCCCGCCTGCATAGCGCAGCCGCCCGATCTCCACCCACAGCGAGGCATCGCGCGGGATCAGCGCCAGCGCCTTGTCATATGCGCGCCCGGACGCCGGGAGGTTGCCGTCCAGCCGCTCCAGCAATCCGAGAGAGCGCCACCCGGCAGCGGCGGTCGCGGGCGAAAAGTCACCCGGCGCCAGCCACCGCCGCGCCAGATCGCGCCGGTTCTGCGCCATCAGCGCCTGGCCGATCAGCGCGGCCACATCGCGGCGCGGCGCGCCAGCCGCCAATGCCGCCCGCAGCTTCATTTCAGCTGCGATGCCATCGCCTTTGGCCAGCGCCTTGCGGCCTTGCTGCAGCACGTTTTCGGCTGAAGGCTGATCGCTTTGCGCAGGAGCCGCCGCCAACACAAGCGCCCCGCCGATCGCCAGCAGCGGCGCGAGCGTCAGCACGCCCCATCGCAAAACCCGGTTGACCTTGCGCGTGTGCACGTCAGGACGGCTGGAGATCGTACTGCTTGAGCAGATCGTACAATGTGGGCCGGCTGATCCCCAGCATCTTTGCGGTGCTGGAAATATTTCCTTCGCTGCGGGCAAGCGCATGGCGGATCACCTTGCGGTCCGCCTGCTCGCGCGCGCTCTTGAGGTTCAGCGCGGCGGTGACCTGTGCGTCGGGATCGGCCAGATCGAGGTCGGCAGCGCTGACCAGCTTTTCGTCCGCCATGATGACCGCACGCTTCACCCGATTTTCCAGTTCGCGCACGTTGCCCGGCCAATGCCAGGCATCGATGGCAGCCAGCGCCTCTGCGGAAAATCCCCGCACTGCCGGGTTCATGTCCTTGGCATGGCGGGTGAGGAAGGCCTTGGCGAGCAGCGTGGGATCGCCGGTCCGCTCGGCCAGCGCGGGAATACGCACCACGATTTCGGCAAGGCGGTAATACAGATCATCGCGGAACCGTCCTTGCGCAATCATCGCGTCAAGATCCTGGTGGGTGGCGCACACGATGCGCGTATCCACTGCGATGGCGGTGCGCGATCCGATCCGCTCGATGACCCGCTCCTGCAAAAAGCGCAGCAGCTTGACCTGCAGTTGCAGCGGAATATCGCCTACTTCGTCCAGGAACAGGGTGCCCCCGGCGGCTTGTTCGATCTTGCCCGGCGTGGTTTTTACTGCGCCCGTGAAGGCGCCCTTTTCATGGCCGAACAGTTCGCTTTCCAGCAGGTTTTCGGGGATCGCCGCACAATTGATCGCCACGAACGCGCCGCCGGCCCGCCCGCTCGCCTCGTGAAGCCCGCGCGCCAGCAGTTCCTTGCCGGTGCCGCTGGCCCCCAGCAGCATGACCGATACGCCGGTGTTGGCGACCCGCTCTATCGTGCGGGCCACCTTCACCATTTCGGGCGCGGCGGTGATCAGGCGGCCCAGTACGGTTTCGCCTGTGTCCACCCGCAGCGCCAAGCGCCGGTTTTCCTCCTCCAGCCGGTGCAGATGCAGCGCCCGGCGCACGATCAGGCCCAGCGTGTCGATATCGACCGGCTTCTGGTAGAAGTCATAGGCGCCGCGCGCGATGGCCTGCAGCGCGCTTTCCCGCGCACCGTGCCCGGATGCGACGACCACCTTGGTGTCGGGCTTGAGCGCCATGATTTCGTCCAGCACGGCAAAGCCCTCGCTCGTGCCATCGGGATCGGGCGGCAGGCCCAGGTCCAAGGTGACGACATCGGGCATCTCGGCGCGCAGCAGCGCGATGGCGCTGGCACGGTCGCCGGCCACCAGCACCTCGAAATCCTCGTACGCCCACTTGAGCTGCGCCTGCAGGCCTGCGTCATCCTCGACGACCAGGAGCTTGGGCAAGGCGGCCTCGCTCATCACGCCACCTTGGCGATCGGCAGCGGCGCGGTATCGGCAGCCGCGATCGGCAGGCGCACGACAAAGCGCGAGCCCAGCCCTTCGCGCGATTCCACGTCCAGCCGTCCGCGCATCGCGCGCACCAGTTCACGCGCCTCGAACGCGCCGATCCCGAAGCCGCCGGCCTTGGTGGACACGAACGGTTTGAACAGACGGTTGCGCACGAAGTCGACGCTCATCCCGGTGCCACTGTCCAGCACTTCAAACCGCGCGTTCCCGCTCTCCTCGCTGAGAGACACGAACACCGGACGTTCGGGCCGGCTGGCATCGAGCGCATTTTGCACAAGGTGAACCAGCACCTGCTCCAGCGAATGCCGGCTGGCGACGACCGCAAAGTCCGCCTGCTGCGCCAGCACCACCTGCGGGTGCGCCCGGAACCGCTCCATCACCGCCGCCAGCACGTCACGCGCGTGCACCGTCTCCACCCGCTCACCGGCCCCCGATCCATAACGCGAGAGGCGCGCCAGCAACGCGTTCAGCTTGTCCGAGGAATTGCGCAGCGTCACCAGCATATCGGCCCGGAAGGCTGGCTTTTCGGCATGCAGTTCGGCATTGCGGGCGAGCAGGCTAAACTGGCTGGCCAGGTTCTTGATGTCGTGCATCACAAACGCGATACGGCGGTGAAAATCCTCGAACCGGGCGCTTTCGGCCAAGGCCAGCTGGCTGGCGTTTTCGGCAAGGTAGCTGGCCACCTGCTGCCCGATGACGCGCAGCAGATCGAGGTCTTCCCAATCGAACCGCCGTGCGATCTGCGGGCGGGCAAGCACGACCATGCCCACCAGCTTCTCGTAATGGACCAGCGGAATAAGCGCCCAGGCGCACACATCAGCCAGCAGCCATTCGGGCATCGCGATGCCGGCGTTGGCGCGCACCTCATCAAGATCAACGATATAGCCGCTCGCCTCCAGCCCGGCAACGCTCGCTTGGTCGATAGCGCGGGCCGGCACGTCGATGTCTGGCCAGTTCCAGCGCGCGGCAAGGGTAAGCTCCCCCTGCTCCCCCGGCGCCAGCAACAGGCCAGCCGGGCTTTCGAACACGTCCGCCACCGAGCGAACCACCCGCTCCCCCAGCGGGGCGGCCTGATCGCTCCCGATGGTCCGGGTAAACCGCAGCCATTCTTCGCGGTAGTCGTACCGGTGCTGGAAGAAGTGCTTCGCTACGATGACCTTGAGCCAGCCACGTACCCGGCGCGAGGGCAGGACCACCAACGCAAACGCACTTGCCACTACCACGAACGCCAGCTCGATCAGCCGCGCGAAATCGCCGCCGGCATAGGACAGCCACTCCGCCACGGCGACCATGGCCACCAGATACGCCCCGATCACCAGCAGCGAAAAGGTCTGGAACGTGACCGCGCGCGACGGCCGGATGCGCACATCGGCGCTGTTGCGCGATGCGCCGATCGCGATGCAAACGGCCAGCGCGATGCCTGCCAGTCCGCGCAAGGTCGCCAGCTCGGCGGGCCATTTTCCGGTTATGTACGCGATCGTGTAAAGGTTCAGCTCGAACGCCGCCAGCATCGCCAGCCCGGCCGCCGGCCAGCGCAATCCTTGCCGCCACCCGCGCGGCGCACCCGCATACAGGTTATGGATCAGTACCAGACCGCCCACCGTCACCAGCAACCGCAACAGGACATTGAACTCGAAGGCGATCTTCAGCACGTTGCGATCGAGCGTCAGGCCTGAAAATCCGAAATCGGCGCCCAGATGCAAGACTTCGACAAACGCGAGCGAGACAATCACCGGCCTGATCGGCGCCAGGCTGGTATGCCGGCCATCGCCTGCAAACAGCCGATAGATCACCGCAAGCCAAGCCAGATTGCGTGCGCTCTCGGTAAGCGAAGGTGCGAAGACTGCAGACGACGGCGATGCCAGCGCCACCGCGCTTGCCACGTTCCACAAGGCAGTAAGGAGCAGCGCCGCGATCATCGCCCCGCCGGCCGTGCCGAACCGCTCACGGCGCGGCAGCAGCCATACCGCAACGCTGGCCAGCGCCAGCGCGCCGGTGAGGTCGAGGCCGATGCCGACAGTGGTCCAGGTGCCCACCGCCATCAGCGTGCGCCCTCGCTCCACAACACCACCCGCAGCGTCTGCAGGATGATCAGGAAATCAAGGAACGGGGTGTAGTTCTTGGCGTAATAGAGGTCGTATTCCAGCTTGTTGCGGGAATCCTCGATCGACGCTCCGTACGGGTAGTTGATCTGCGCCCAGCCGGTGATACCGGGCTTCACCATGTGCCGCTCGGCATAATAGCGCAGTTGTTCCTCAAGATGAGCCACGAACTCGGGCCGCTCAGGGCGCGGGCCTACGAAGCTCATCTGGCCCTTCAGGACAGTCCACGCCTGCGGCAGTTCGTCGATCCGCACCTTGCGAATGAACTTGCCCACGCGGGTTACGCGCGGATCGTCCTTCGATGCCCACTGCGCACCCGCCGCCTCGGCATCGGTGCGCATCGAGCGCAGCTTGATGACGTCGAAGTTTTGCCCGAACAGCCCTACGCGCGGCTGGCGGTAAAAGGCAGGGCCTTTGCTGTCCATCTTCACCAGCAGCGCGAACAAGAGAATGACGGGCGCGGTGACGAGCAGCAGCAGCAGGCTGACGGTGATGTCGAATATCCGCTTGGCGGCGCTGGACAGCGCGCGGCCCGACGAGAACCCGTCAGAGAAGATGAGCCAACTGGGATTGACGGTGTCCAGATCGACGCGCCCCGTCTCGCGCTCCAGAAAGCTGGAGAACTCGTTCACGTGGACGCCGGCGGTCTTGATGCGCAGCAGGTCTTTCAGCGGCAGCGCGTTGCGCCGCTCCTCCAGCGCCAGCACCACTTCGCTCACGCCCAGGTTTTCGACGTAGCGGGTGAGGTTGTGGATGGCGCCGCGCGAAATCGCTTCTTCCACCAGCGGCGGGCTGTCGCTCATCGCCACGTAGCCCACGATCACGAAGCCGCTCTCCGGCCGCTCCCCCAGCACGCGCAGGCGCTGCGCCCGTGCCCCGGCGCCCAGCACCAGCACCCGGCGGCGAAACGCGGTCGTGCCCAGAAATCCGCCCAGAAAGAGCCGGTTGAGCACCAGCAGCACGATCGCAAAGGCCATCGAATAGGCCAGGGTGGAGCGCCAGAAGTTCTGCCCGCCGATCAGGAAATCGGCGAACGACAGCGCGATGATCCCCAGCGAGATCGCCACCAGCAGACGCGCGGCGGCAAATCGCATGGAGCGCAGCGCCTCGGCCCCGTAGACCCCCACCGCCACCATCGATAGCGATATTACCGCCGCGAATGCGCCATGTGCCGCCAGCCGGTCGGTCAACGCACCAGGATCGATGCCGATCTGGTCCGCACGCAGCCGCCAGGACGTTTCGTTGGCGATCCCCAGCAGCAGCACATCGACCAGCCACAACAGGATCACGGCATGTGGGATGTAGTGTTTGAACAGACGAATCATCGTCGGGGGGCACCGTCCTTCGCAGCCGGATGTTCGGCTTTTCACACCACGCCTAAGGCAAAAGGTGTGAAATGTCGGTTACTTTGTCAGTAATCTTGTCGGGAAGATTTACACTGGTGGCATGGCTGGCCTCGAGCGGCTGGCCCCGAGCGCACGCCTGGCGGGTTGCATCGCGTGAGATCAAGTTTTTCTCGTCAGCGATAAAGATAACGCAAATGGACATTCTCAACCAAATAAGTAGATTGGTCAGCGAGCGACGGGGTTGGCCCGTATCTCCGCGGCATTTGATAGCTGTCAGCTTGCTCCGCGTCACCAACCGCTAAAGCGCACGATACCAGGCGACGACGCCGGCTTCGTGCCTCCACCAAGGAGATACGACATGTCCAATACCTTCCCACCGCTCACCAGCCGCATCCGACGGGCCGCACCGTCCACGAACGCACGCCTGCCGCACCCGTCCTGGCGCGGGCCCACAATGGCCGCGCAAGCAGAGGCAGCATCGATCCGAACCGCGACCGACTTCTGGTCCCGGCTGGGATTATGACCGGCGCTATCGATCCCGCGCGTGTTTCCAGGCGGCGCGATGTCGCGTGTTAATGTAAAGTGTGCGACACCGTCCCAGTGAAGACCGCCCTGATCATCCGCCACGTTCCCCACGAAGGGGTCGCCGGATATCGCGAACCGATCGAGGATGCGGGATACGCGATCACGCGCATTGACGTGAGCGATCCCGCATTTTCGACGCTGGATTTGTGCGCGCCTGACCTGCTCATCATGATGGGTGGGCCGATGGGCGTGTACGAGCAGGATCGCCATCCCTGGATCGGCTGTCAGTTGCGTCGGCTGCGCCGTCGCCTTGAGGCGGATCGCCCTACCCTCGGCGTGTGCCTGGGGGCACAGATGATCGCCAGCGCACTGGGGGCGGAAGTCTTTTCCGGCCCTACCAAGGAGGTCGGATTCCATCCCGTGACGGTGCATGAAAACGCTGCCGATACGCCGCTGCGCCACGTGCGCGACGTGCCGGTGCTGCATTGGCATGGGGATACGTTCACTCGCCCCGAAGGCGTGGAAATGCTGGCCTCGACACCGTTGTACGAACATCAGGCTTTCCGGCGCGGCGATACTCTGCTGGCGCTGCAATTTCATGCCGAGATGGGCGAAGACCCCCGCTTTGACGAATGGGTTGCGCAATGGCCGCAAGACGTCATCGCTGCGGGAAAGTGCCCGGATGCGCTGCGTCGCACACATGGCGAAATTGGCCACAAGGCTGTCAGCGCCGGGCGCGCGCTGATTTCGGACTGGCTTAACAGGCTGCCGTAAAAGCACAAAACCGGCGCCCAGAATGCGAGTGCCTGGGCGCGGGCCATGCCCCGCGCAATCGCCGGTAGCGTTTTGCTGCACTACAGCATACTATGGGCTTGCACCTATAAGGGCGACGATGACGCAAGCACCATCCAAAAGGCCGGCGAGCGAGCGCACGACTGATACGCCGTCGCGGCGCGTCGTGCTGCTTCGCCTACCCGGCATGCTGGCCGGGTTTTTCCCCCCGATCGTGTTCGGGGCGATCCTGCTTGGATGCATCGCGCAATTCGGCGTTGGCGCCGGGATCATGCTGGGCTGCATTGCCGGCGGCGTGCTATGCTGGGCGCTTGCCAAAGTAATCGGCGCTGTTGCGCCGCTGCGATGGCTGGCGGCATGCGTGGTCGGCGCGTTGGCCGTGAGCATGGCGCTGGGCGTAATGCTCTCGTTGGTCCACGCCGTCAGATAAGTCGGAAAATGGTGCCCCTGGCCCGACTCGAACGGGCACGCCTTGCGGCAAACGATTTTGAGTCGTTCGCGTCTACCATTCCACCACAGGGGCACTGCTTGGCCGCTTAGCCCGGTCTTGCGCCGGGCTCAAGTCAGCTTTTCAATGCTGTCGCTACCAGCTTGTGCAAACGTGAGTGCAGCGCATCGTTGCCTGCAAGGATTTCGGTGTCGCAAACGGGGAGCGAACGGCCTTTCCAGTCGGACACGAAACCGCCGGCCTCACGCACCAGCAGGCAGCCCGCCGCCGTGTCCCAAGGCTTGAGGTCGGCTTCCCAGAAGCCCTCGTACCGCCCCGATGCGACCCACGCGAGGTCGAGCGCGGCGGACCCGAAACGGCGGATGCCCGCCACTTGCGGCGCCAGCGCATGATAGATCCGCGTCCATTCGCCGGCATCGCCATGCCCGGCGAAGGGAATGCCGGTGGCGATCAGGCTTTCATCCAGATGGCGGCGCGAGGAGACCCGCAAACGGCGATCCTGCAACCAGGCGCCGCTGTTCTTTTCCGCCCAGTAGCTCTCGTCCGTGATCGGATTGTAGACCAGCCCGGCAGTCACCTCGCCCCAGCCGTTGCCATCCAGGCGCGGTTCCTGCACCGCGATCGAGATCGCGAAATGCGGGATGCCGTGCAGGAAGTTGGTGGTGCCATCCAGCGGATCGACGATGAAACGCGGCTTGGTGGGATCGCCCTCAATCTCGCCAGCTTCCTCGAACAGATAACCCCAGTCCGGCCGGGCGGCGCGCAGTTCGTCCCAGATGGTGCGCTCCGAGGTCTGGTCCGCCTTCGAGACGAAATCGGCCGGGCCCTTGCGGCTGACCTGGAGATGTTCGATTTCGCCGAAATCGCGGCGCAGGCGATTGCCCGCCTTGCGCGCAGCCTTTTCGATAATGCGGATAAGACCGGATATGGCGGCCATGACTGTACTTCACTCCTGTGTCCGGCGGCGAGCCACGCCCGCCGCCGGCCTGTAGATTATCGCCCGGTGGGGGTGCCGCTGGGGCCAGCCGTGGGGGCGGCGGCCGATGCCGGCTGGGTCGGATTGCCCTTGTAACCGCAAACCGCAACCATCACGCTGAACAGTTCGGCGGGCTTGTCGCGGTGAACCTTGTCAGCGTTCTGCGCGATGACCTTGTCCATTTCCTCGGTGATCTTGCCCAGCGGCGCGGAATAGAGACAGCCGACCAGCGTGGTCTTGGCGTCTTCCTTCACTTCGTCGGACTGCAGCGCGCTGATCAGCACCTTAAGATACAGAACGGCATGCTCGGAGCGTTCGCGCTCAGCAGCTGAAGGCACGGCACCAGGAGTGGCTGCCGCTGCGGCAGCGGGCTTGGCCACCGCCTTTTTTGCAGGGGCCGCGAACGCGGGAACCGCGCCCGCGATCATGCCGGCGGCGGCAAGGGTCAGGGCGAATTTGGTCGTGATTGTGTGCATCAGTCAGCCTTCTTCACATAAGTTTTTTCGTAGACGTCCACGATGATGCGCGTGCCGCTTTCGATATGCGGCGGCACCATCACGCGCACGCCGTTATCGAGAATGGCAGGCTTGAAACTAGACGAGGCGGTCTGCCCTTTCACCACGGCGTCGGCCTCGACGATCGTGGCCTCCACCTGCTCGGGCAGTTGGACGGAAATCGGGCGGTCTTCCCACATCTCAAGGCTTACCTGCATGCCATCCTGGAGAAACGCGGCAGCATCGCCCAGCAGGTCTGCCGGAAGCGAAATCTGGTCGTAGTTCTCGATGTCCATGAATACCAGATCGTCGCCCTCGGCATAGAGGAACTGAAAATCCTTGGTATCGAGGCGCACCCGCTCAACGGTATCGGCGCTGCGGAAGCGCACGTTGGTCTTGCGCCCGTCGATCAGGTTCTTCATCTCGACCTGCATGAAGGCGCCGCCCTTGCCGGGCTGCGTGTGCTGCGTTTTGGCGACCTTCCAGATACCCTTTTCGTATTCAAGAATATTGCCGGGACGGATGTCGACGCCACTGATCTTCATGGTGCTTGGCCTTCAGGATGGGAAAGAGCTGTTCACGGGTTCGCATCGCCAAGGCGGACGACGTGGCCGTTCGGAAGCCTGCGCCCTTAGACGAGGCGGCCGGGCATGGCAATTCCCCCGCGCCGATGCTAATTCGCATCGCATGACGCGCGCGCACCATCTTTCGCACCTGCTGCCGGCCATCGCCACGGCTCTGCTTCTGGCCCCTGTTGCGGGATACGCCAAGCCTGCGCCGCCGCCGGTGCCGGGCGGCCCGATTTCGACTCTGCCGATGGGCCATTACATGTGCGAACTGGCCGGCGATGCCGATGGACCGGTGGGAAAGCCGGTTCCCGACAGCGAATTTCGGATCGTCAATGCCTCGTCCTACAAAGCCGGCGGCATCCGTGGCAGCTACCTGATGACCGGCGACCTGGTGACGATGACCGGCGGCAAGCTGCGCGGGCTCAAACTCCACCGTGTGTCAGGCAATTTCCTGCGCAAGGTGGAGCCCAACGGCAGCGACGGCGAGATGCGCTGCTTCCGCAACTCGCGCCGATAGGCATCCTGCGCGCCCGAGCCCGGCTGATGTTTCCCGCAACGGCGGTGCAGCCTTTTTCGCGCTGACACATTGTCAGGCCCGAGGGTGCGAGCAGGCGCGCCCGGAGGGTGAACGATGCCAGCACGCGTTATGGTCGGCGTTCTGAACGATATGGCCGATCTATCCGGGCCAGACGACGCCGAAAGCCGTGACCCGACCGAATGGCTGGAGCGCGAGGTGGCGGCAGTGCGCGCCGCAGGACGCTTGCATGCCGAGGTGGAGTTCGTCCACGCTTACAGCCTTGGCTTACCATCGGGCACTGCCGAAGCGGTCGAGCGAGCGTATCGCCAGCTTGCCGATGCGGGCGTTGGCCTGATCGTTGGTCCGGCGATTGCGGACAACGCGCTGGTCGCCACGCCGCTCGCCGAGCAGCTACGCATTCCCACGATCAACTTTGCAGCCACGGGCCGCGCCCGCAGCCGCTGGATGTTCCAGCATCAGGTCGGCAGCTACGAAGACGAATCGCTGGTCATCGCGCGTCATCTGGCTACGCTGGGGTGCAGCAGGATCGGCGTGGTGCACGATGACACCCCGGTGGGCAGCCGGCTCGCCAAGTATCTTGACGATGAAGCGCGGATCCTTGGCCTGCAGGTCGTGTCGCGCCAAGGCGTGTCGCCGCTGGCCGATAGTGCTGGCAATGCCATCGGCGCCGTGCTTGGCGCGGAGCCGGACGCGGTCGTACACCTGGGATTCGGCACCGCTGCGCCAGCCGTGGCCGCAGCGCTTGCCGCCTCCCGGTGGGCCGGCCCCGCGATGATGAACGGCGCCGGCACCATCGGCCACGATGGCGACCACGCCCGTGATCTGGAGCGCTGGTTCTATATCGATTCGTACTCCGACGCGAACGCCACACTGCAAAACATCATGGCCGATTTCCGCGCACCGCGCAGGCAAGCACCCGCCGTTGCACGTGGTCATGATCTTGGGCGGCTTGTTGCCGAGGGTCTGGCGCGCGCGACCGACCTTAGCCGCGAAGGTATTCGCGCCGGGCTGGAGCAGGTGCGCTGGCTCAGTGCGGCGCAGGGGCTGGATGGGACGCTGCTGGGCTTTGGCGTGTGGGAGCGTGCGGCGCTGCACGGGCGCTATCTCGTCGTGCGCCAGTGGCTGGGCGGCGAATCGCGCGAAGTGACGAACACTATGGAAATGGCAGGATAACCCGCATGGCGAGTACATCGGCCCACATCCGCGAGAATATCGTCCTGTACGGCGCGCTGGCCGCCAACGTGGGCATCGCCATCGCCAAGTTCGTGGCGGCCGCGATCGGCGGGTCGTCCGCCATGGCAACGGAAGGCGTGCACTCGCTGGTGGACAGCGGCAACCAGGTACTGCTGCTGTATGGCCAGAAACGGGCCAAGCGCGCACCCGATGCCGCCCACCCGTTCGGCTATGGCCGCGAGCTGTATTTCTGGGCGTTCATCGTCGCGATCCTGATCTTTGCGGGCGGCGCGGGCATCTCGATCTACGAGGGCATCGCGCATATTCAGGAACCGCATCCGATCGAGGACACGACCCTGAGCTTCATCGTGCTGGGCGTGGCGTTCCTGATGGAAGCCACGTCTTGGGGCATCGCCGTCAAGGAATTCAACGAAAGCCGCAAAGGGCAAAGCTGGTGGCGCGCCGTGCGCCGATCGAAAGACCCCGCCGGCTTCATCGTCCTGTTCGAGGATAGTGCGGCGCTGATCGGCCTCGTCATCGCGGCAGCGGGTATCGGCGCCAGCACATATTTCGGTGATGCCCGGCTGGACGGCGTGGCATCGATCCTCATCGGGCTGGTGCTGGCCGCCGTTGCGGTCGTTTTGGCGCGCGAAGCCAAGGGCCTCCTGATTGGCGAGGCTGCTGATCCGGCGCTGATCGCCAAATTGCGTACGGTGATGGAGGACAGCCCGAGCATCACCTCCGTCAATCATGTGCGGACCGTCCACACAGGGCCTGACCTAGTGTTCGTGGCGATCAGCGCCGATTTCGTGGATGACCTTCCGATGGGTCAGGCGGAAACGCTGATCGAGGAACTGGAAACGCGCATGAAGGCGCTTTCGCCCAAGATCACGTCAATCTACATCCGCCCCGAAAAGCGCGAGGCGGCAGCGGTTTTCTGACAACCGCAACGCGGTATCAGTAAACGCCGCCCTGCTCTTCGGCGAAGTTGCCCATGTCCCCCGCCGCTGTCGCGCTGGCCGCGCTGTGCGCCTCACGCGCAGAGCGGATCTGCGAGACCAGCGCATCGCGCCGGCGGGTAAATTCGTCCTGCGCGGTATACTGGTGCGGCTCGGTGTCGGGCTTGAACGCTTCCCAGATCACGGCTGCCTTCGGATCGTTGCCGGGCTCCACGCCCATGACCCGCTTGCCCGTCACCCGGTCGATGCGGACCATGCGGATGCCCGCTGGCGCGATCAGCGGTTGCTGGGTCCAGCGTTCCCGCGTGGCGAGCACCACGTCCTTGAAAATCGGCGCGGCGATCCGGCCGCCTTGCGCATAGCCGCCAAGCGAACGGGGCGCATCGTAGCCCATGTAGACGCCGCCCACGTAATCCTGATTGCCACCCATGAACCACACGTCGGTAGGGCCGTTGGTGGTGCCGGTCTTGCCGAACAGCGGCAGGTTAAGATCGCGCAGCCGCTCCGCCGTGCCGCGCGTCACCACGCCTTCAAGCATGTGAACCACCTGATACGCCGTGTCCGCATCGATCACCTGCCGCCCGGTACGCGCCACGCGCGGCATCGGCTTGCCGTCCCACTGGGGCATGTTGCAGGTATCGCAGCGCACCTTGTCCGCCCGCCAGATCACCTTGCCATTGCGGTCCTGCACGTAATCGATCACCGAGCCGGAGAACTGCACGCCATTGTTGGCAAGCGCCGCATACGCGTTGATCATGCGCGCCACGGTGGTTTCGCCCGCACCCAGCGCGAACGACAGGTAGTTTTGATAATCGCCGATGCCCATGTTGTGGAATGTGCGGGTAACCCGCTTCATCCCCACATCATTGGCGATGCGCACCGTCATCAGGTTGCGAGACTGTTCAAGGCCCCAGCGCATGGTGTGGCTGCCGGTGCCGCCCTCCCCGCCGAAGTTGCGGAAGCATTTATTGCCAAGGTTCGCGCCCTGGAAAACGCAGAACGTCCCGTCCAGCACCTGCGTGGCCGGAGTCATCCCGTATTGCAGCGCGGTGGCATAGACGAACGGCTTGATGGTGGAGCCCGGCTGGCGTTCGGCCTGCACCGCGCGATTGAACGAATCGAGCCCGGCATCGAAGCCGCCCTGCATGGCGACGACGCGGCCCGAAGCCGGCTCCTCGATCATCATGCCGCCCGAAACCGACGGAACCGTGCGCAGCGCCCACGTGCCGTTGCCCAGCGGCGCGGCAACCACCAGATCGCCGGCCTTGGCGCGATCCGAAACGCCGGTCAGCGTGGCGATATTGCCGTCGGAAAAACCGATGCGCCCGCTACCGCCATCGCGCGCGGGCGCATCGAGCAGGACGCCGACGCGCCAGTCTTTGTAATTGATCGTCTTGTTCGCCACCACCAGCTGGCTCTGCCAATTGGCAAGATCGTCAATGTGCGCGATCGGGCCGGCCCAGCCCCGCGTGCCGTGATACAGCAGCAGCCCCTTGCGCAAGGCATCGCGGACCGCCTTTTGCATTTCCGGGTCAAGCGAGGTGCGCACCCACAAGCCGCCGGCGTAAACGCTGTTGGGCCCCTGATCCGCCTTCTCACCGTATTGGCCGATCAGGCGCCGGCGCACTTCTTCGATGAAATAAGCGTTGGCGGGATCGTAGGCGCTGGTGCGCTGGGTAACCAGGCCCAGCGGTTCGGCCTTGGCCGCCGCCGCCGCCTGGGGCGTGACCCAGCCGTTCTTGGTCATCTGATCCAGCACCCAGTTGCGCCGATCCAGTGCGCGCTCCTCGTTCTTGGCGCGGCCATAAACTTCAGGCGCACGCGGCAGGATCGCCAGGAACGCGCTTTGGCTGAGCGTCAGGTCCTGCACGTCCTTGTCGAAATACGCGCGCGCCGCTGCCTGCACCCCGAACGCGCGGCGGCCCAGCGGGATCTCGTTGAGGTACAGTTCCAGGATCTGCTGCTTGGTCAGCACGCCCTCGATGCGGCGCGCCAGCACCATTTCCTTGAGCTTGCGGGTAACCGAATACTCGTCACCAATCAGGATGTTTTTCGCCACCTGCTGCGTGATCGTGGAGCCGCCCTTGGCGCGCACGCCGGTGCCGTATTTCGCCGCGTAATCCACCACCGCGCCGGCGAGGCCGCCAATATCCACGCCGCCGTGGGTCCAGAAAGACTTGTCCTCCGCAGACAGGAAGGCGTTCACCAGCGGACGGGGAAAGTCCACGAAACGCAGTTGGACCCGCCGTTCTCGGGCGTAGGAATAGACGATCTCGCCATCCATTCCGCGCACCATCGTGGGCAGTGGCGGCTGGTATTCGAGCAGCTTGTTGGCATCCGGCAGATCGTGCGACAGGACCATCCACATGCCGATCAGGCCGATGAATCCGGCCATCACCAGATACCCGAACCGGCGCAGCCACTTGCGCTCACGCCAGGACCGGCGAACGGCGGCAAGACGACCGGACGCCTCACGCCGGATGCGGTAAGTGACGTCGTGGGGCGGCTGCTCGCCTGGATCGGTCGCATCGGTCATTGCGCCAGCCCTCTAGCACGCCCCTCGCGCGCAAGACCAGACACGACGCGATCAGGCACCGGCGTTCCTGGCGAAAAAGGCGCGGATGGCTTTTGCCGCCGCGTCGGCAAGTTGCTGCTGCCCGGCGCGCGAGCCCAGAACTTGCACATCCGCCGGGTTGTTGATGTACCCCGTCTCGAACAGGATCGAGGGGATGTCCGGCGCCTTGAGCACCGCGAGCGCGGCGGTCTGCGGCTGGTCGCGGTGCATGCCGATGTGCGCGTCGCCCAGTTCGCGCAGCAGCAGGCTCGCTGCTTGGGCCGAGCGCCCCTGCGCGCCGCGCTGCGACAGGTCGAGCAGGATTGCCCCGACATTGGCGTTGGCCTGTGAAAGTGCCACGCCGTTGACCTTCCCGGCCCCGTTCTCGCGGGCGGCGAACCGCTCCGCCGCTTCGCTCGACCCCTTTTCGGAGAGCACATAAACGCTGGCCCCGCGCGCCGAATCGCCATCGGCACTGTCTGCGTGGATCGAGACGAACAGATCGGCGTTCAGGCGGCGCGCCATGTCCGGTCGGTCCGGCAAGGCGATGAAGCGGTCGGTATCGCGGGTCAGCGCCACGCGGATGCCACCGGCGTCCAGCAGCCGCTGGCGGATCGCCAGGGCGATTTCCAGCGCCACCGTCTTTTCCTTCAGCGCGCCCTGCCCGGCGCCGGGATCGAAGCCGCCGTGCCCGGCGTCGATCACCACAAGCGGGCGGCTGGCATCCGCCGGCCCGTCAATGCGGGGCAGATCGACCGGCGCGGTGGCGCTGGGCAGATCGAACCGGATCACGTAATCGTAAGCGCCCGCCCGACTTGCCATCGCCATGCTCGCGACCAGCGCCACCAGCAGCAGGCCCAGGGGCACGGCAAGGACGAGGATCAAGCGAGTACGCGGCATCTGGGGCGCAGATCTACGCGGCACTATGCCGGCGGGCAATCCCGCGCAGCCGCGCTTCCCACAGCCGCGTTAGCGAAACGCGCGCGTAAAGCAGGGCATAAATTCCAATCGGCCAAGCAACTTGCCGTCGTCGTTCATGAATGCTAGGCCAGACATAACCGGGGCAGACAAGGCTATTCGGTCCTCGTATTCGGGCAAGGCCATAACCATATGGCGCCGGAAGGGACCGGTTCAGCATATTGGGGTTCCGGCCCTGAAAGCTGGAAAAATCCTTTTTCCAGTAAAACAGCCTCACAGGTTGAAGCGAGCGATGAGAAGCCAGTTGCCCCCCTGCCAGCCAATGTCCGATGGGGCATGGGCGGCATGGTCGCAACTTTCCGTGTGGGCCAGTGTGCCGCGCGGCTTCTCGCTTGCAGACACACGTGCCGCTTTTCCTGCGGCGCACGCTTTCGACGCGCAAGGGGCGATGGATTGCCCCGCCGTTGCGCAAGAACACGCCCGCGAAGCGAAGCACGCCGCCTGGATCGGCCGTGCCGCTGCGACGCTGACGGGCTCATCTGCCCATTACGAACATTATCGCGTCCCCTCGGCTGATCCGGCCGGGCGTCGACGCGCACGGAGATTATCACATGGCAACGCGCATGCTTATCGATGCGCGCCACCCGGAAGAAACGCGGGTGGCGGTACTCAAGGGAAACCGCATTGAAGAGTTCGACTTCGAGTCGACCGAGCGGAAGCAGCTAAAAGGCAATATCTATCTCGCCAAGGTGACGCGCGTGGAGCCTTCGCTTCAGGCGGCGTTCGTCGACTTTGGCGGCAATCGCCACGGCTTCCTCGCCTTCAGCGAAATTCACCCGGATTACTACCAGATCCCCAAGGAGGATCGCGAGGCGCTGCTGGCTGAAGAAGCCGCGCACGCCGAGGAAGAAGCAGCCCTGCGCGCCACCGAAGGCGACGACGAGGAGGAAGACGGCGATTACGGCGACGACGATGGCGGGGTCACCGAGGTCGACACGTCCGATAAGGATCACGTCGCCACGATCGAGGACGGCGCGGTAGAAGGCGCCTTCCCTGCCGATGACGATGGCGATCATGGCGAAGGCGAAGAAGAGGGCGAGAATGGCCGGGGCCGTCGTGGCCGTGGCCGCCGTCAGGGTCGTTCCTCAGGCCGCTCGAAAGAAGCGGACGACCTGCGTGCCCGCCGCATGGCCCTGCGCCGCCGGTACAAGATCCAGGACGTGATCCATCGCCGGCAGGTGCTGCTGGTCCAGGTCGTCAAGGAAGAGCGCGGCAACAAGGGCGCCGCCCTTACCACTTACCTCAGCCTGGCGGGCCGCTACTGCGTGCTCATGCCCAATTCCAGCCATGGCGGCGGCATCAGCCGCAAGATCAGCTCGGCTTCGGATCGCAAGCGCCTGAAGTCGATCATCTCGGAACTAGACCTGCCGCGTTCGATGGGTTGCATCGTGCGCACCGCTGGCCTCCAGCGCACCAAGACCGAAATCAAGCGTGACTTCGATTACCTTGCCCGCCTGTGGGACGAACTGCGCGAACTAACCATGCGCTCGGCCGCGCCCACGCTGATCCATTCCGACAGCGATTTGATCAAGCGCGCCATCCGCGACATCTACAACCGCGACATCGAAGAAGTCGTGGTCGAGGGCGAGCATGGCTATCACGCCGCGCGTGATTTCATGAAGCTGCTGATGCCCACCCATGCCCGCAAGGTCCGGCCCTATTCCGATCCGGTGCCGCTGTTCCAGCGGTTCGGCGCGGAAGACCAGCTGACCGCGATGTACGATCCGGTCGTGCAGCTGCGGTCGGGCGGCTACATCGTCATCAACCCCACCGAGGCGCTGGTCTCGATCGACATCAACTCGGGCCGCGCCACCAAGGAGCACGGGATCGAGCAGACGGCGGTCGCCACGAACCTGGAAGCGGCGCAGGAAATTGCCCGCCAGCTGCGTCTGCGCGACATGGCCGGCCTCGTCGTCATCGACTTCATCGACATGGAATACGGATCGAACGTCCGTAAGGTCGAAAAGGCGATGAAGGACGCGCTCAAGAACGATCGCGCGCGCATCCAGGTTGGCCGCATCTCCAGCTTCGGCCTGATGGAGATGAGCCGCCAGCGTCTGCGCACCGGCGTTCTGGAAGCGACCACACGTTCGTGCCCGCATTGCGATGGCACCGGGCTGGTGCGCACCGCCAGCTCTGCCGGCCTGTCCGCCCTGCGCTTCATCGAAGACGAAGCCGCCAAGGGCAAGGGCGTGGTCATCTCGCTGTTCGCCAGCACCGAGGCTGCCGTGTACCTGCTAAACGCCAAGCGAGCCGACCTTGCCGACATCGAGGAGCGCTACGGCGTTACCGTCGAAGTCATTCCCGAAGGTGAAAACGAAGGCGCCAAGATGCGCGTGATTTCGTCGGGCCCGCGCAACGATTTCGTGCCCCGCTTCGATCCGATCGCCGAAGTCGTCGAGGATGATCTCGTCGACGAGGACGAGGAGCTTGAGGACTTCGAGGCCGAGGATACGTCCGAGCGCGAAGAAGCAGGCGAAGGGGACGGTGATGGCAGCGGTCGCCGCAAGCGTCGCAAGCGCCGCCGCAGCCGTAACCGCGATCGCACCGGGGATGAAGGCGAAGCGCTCGACGCCGAAGCCGCTCGCCCGGACGGCGATAGTGAAGACGCCGAGGGCGAGGCCGAAGCCGAGACGGATGAGGACGGCGATGCCGCCCACACCGAGACCGACGAAAACGGCGCGCCCAAGAAGCGCCGCCGCCGTGGTGGCCGTCGTCGTCGCGGGCGTCGCGGTGAGGAAGGTGGCGCGGAAGGCACCGACGAAGCTTCGGCTGGCGGAGACGTGGCGGGCGAAAGCGATGCGGACGGTGAGAATATCGCTGAGCCCGTGGCGCTGTCACCAGCCCCGCAGGCAGACGCGGACGCTGAGCTAGTTGCGGAAGACGCCGCGCCTGCAAAGCCGCGCCGTGGTCGCTCGAAGAAGGCCGACGCGGCAGCGGTAGAGGCGCCGGTGGAAGCCGTCGTCGAACCGGCGACCGACGAAGCCGCTGCCAAGCCCAAGCGGACCCGCCGCAAGAAGTTCGATGCAGCACCTGAGGCTGTTGCGGAGGAAGCGCCGCAAGCCGCCCTGACCGATACGGCCGACGATGATGGCGCAGCCAAGCCTAAGCGTGCGCGTCGTAAAAAGGCCGATGCGGTAACCGAACCGGTGGCAGAGCCCGCAACGGATGAAGCTGCGGCCAAGCCCAAGCGGACCCGCCGCAAGAAGGCCGATGAGCCCGATGCTGTAGCAACGGCCGCCGTCGAACCTGCACCCGCTGCGGACCCGACGCCGGAAGCTGATCAGGCTGACGACGCCGCCGCTGCTGCGGAAGGCGACGATGCCGGCTTGCCGCGTCGTGGCTGGTGGCAGCGCACGTTCGGAAACTGACGCCGGCTGCCGAACGGCAACCGCCAATAAACATGCTGGGCCCTTCGTCTCGCGACGGAGGGCCTTCGCATGTCCCGCTCATGCATCCACCGCTACCGAGTTGCCCTGATCAAAGCCTCAGGTGCACGTTTCGCGCGCGCGTCACCCCTTGCCCTATGCGGTTGAATCGCTAGAGGGGAACACATGGCGGTTCATGCCGCGGTGCAAAGACCACAGGGATTGTTTCATGGCGACCTTCACCCTCCCGGCGAACAGCAAGATCAAGAAGCAGGGCATCGTCCACAAGGCGCACGGCGCCACCCGGGTGAAGAAATTCACGGTCTACCGCTACGATCCTGATTCGGGCGAAAATCCGCGCTACGACACGTTCGAGATCGATCTCGACAATTGCGGCCCGATGGTGCTCGACGCCATCATCAAGATGAAGAACGAGCAGGACGCCACGCTCACCTTCCGTCGCTCCTGCCGCGAAGGTATTTGCGGTTCGTGCGCGATGAACATGAACGGCAAGAACGGCCTTGCCTGCACCACCGCCATCGAAGACCTAAAGGGCGATATCCGTATCACGCCCCTGCCCCACATGGACGTGATCAAGGATCTGGTTCCCGACTTCACCCACTTTTACGCGCAGTACGCGTCGATCCGTCCATGGCTGCAAACGGTCTCCACCACGCCCTCGGGTAAGGAGCGCCTGCAGACCCCCGAACAGCGCGAAAAGCTGGATGGTCTCTACGAGTGCATCTTGTGCGCGTGCTGCTCCACCTCGTGCCCGAGCTACTGGTGGAACTCGGACAAGTTCCTGGGTCCGGCCATCTTGCTGCAGGCGTATCGCTGGCTGGCCGACAGCCGCGACGAAATGACCGGCGAGCGGCTCGACGAACTGGAAGACCCGTTCCGCCTGTATCGCTGCCACACGATCATGAACTGCGCGAACGTGTGCCCCAAGGGCCTGTCCCCTGCCCGCGCCATTGCCGAAATCAAAAAAATGCAGGCTGAGCGGCAGGTCTGATCCGGCCTTTCCGCAAGTTCATGAATTCGGTGCGCAAGGGCTGACGGTCGATGACGGCAATGCTCGAGCGCTACGAAACGCTGGTGGCCACTGGCGAACTGCGTAACGACCCGGAACAGGCGCTCGCCGCTGAGTGCCTCGATCGTCTGCAGCGTGCGTTGTACAAGGCCTCCGCTTCCACCGGCCTGCTCGGCAAGCTGCTGGGCAAGAAGCCCGCAGCACCGCGCGGCGTTTACATGTGGGGCGGCGTCGGGCGCGGCAAGTCGATGCTGATGGACCTGTTCGTCCAGACGCTGGATATCGCGGAAAAGCGGCGGGTTCACTTTCATGCCTTCATGCTGGAAGTGCATTCCCTGCTGCGGGACGAGCGCAAGAAAGAAAGCGGCGATCCGATCCCGCCCGTCGCAGCGATCCTGGCCCGCAATATGCGGTGTCTCGCGTTCGATGAAATGGTGGTGAACAATTCCGCTGACGCCATGATCATGAGCCGCCTGTTCACGTACCTGATCGTGAACGAAGGCGTCACGATCGTGACCACGTCAAACCGGGCCCCCTCCCAGCTTTACAAGGATGGCCTGAATCGCGAGCATTTCCTGCCGTTCATCGCGCTGATCGAACAGCAGTTGGACGTCCTGACCCTCAACGGGCCGACCGATTATCGCATGCAGCGCCTGGGCGGCATGGCAACCTGGCACATGCCGCTGGGCGAACCGGCGACAGAGGCGGCGCGTGAGGCATTCTATCGGCTGACAGATTATCCGCCGGAAGACAGCGATCATGTGCCCTCGGCGGATATCGACCTTGGCGGAGGCCGCACATTGCACGTGCCCAAGAGCCTCAAAGGCGTGGGCGTGTTTAGCTTCAAGCGGCTATGCGGCGAAGCACGAGGCGCGGCGGATTACCTGGCGATCGCGCGGGCGTATCACACGGTAATCCTGATGGGCATTCCCAAGCTGGGGCCGGACCGGCGCAATGAGGCGGCCCGGTTCGTCACGTTGATCGATGCGCTTTACGAAAACAAGGTGAAGCTCATTGCCGCCGCCGACGCGGCGCCGGAGCAACTGTACGAGGCCGGGACCGGTCGCTTCGAATTCGAGCGGACCGTTAGCCGCCTGAACGAAATGCAAAGCGCCGAATATCTGGCACTGGGCCACGGCGAAGACTGACGATTACGGTGAGCCCCGAGTCGGTTGGAAAGATGCTCCGAGTGGGCTGACAATTACCGCCAAGGCTAACAATCCATCGCAGCGGGCCGATAAGTATCCATCCACAAAACGAGCACTTTTGCACAGTTTGCGTGCCGTCATAAACCGCGAGGACGCCGATCGTAAAGTTAGACGTGGACTCTGGAAATAGAAAAAGCGCTTTTCAAAAGACAGGAGTTCTTCTGAAAAGCGCTTTTCTTTTAATAGCAGCGCTCTGACAATTCTTGCCAGATCGTAGCATAGCCAATCTCAATTAGAGATTGCTACCCCACCAACCGCCGCCCCAGATGTCCTTGTTCATCACAAATTCCCATGTGAACGACCGCGTCACGGCGGCCATCCCCATGGGTAACTGTTAGCTAACTTGGCATCAAGGAATTTTTAACCAATCAACCTCGCCCGCCGCCCCGCCACGAAGTCCAGAAAATCCCGAAATGGGACAGGACGGCTAATGTGATAGCCCTGCACGAGGTCACAACCCATGCCCGTAAGCATTTCCTGGACACGTACCGTTTCAACGCCTTCGGCTACTACGACGCGGTCAAGCGAATGCGCCATTTCGATGATGGACTGGACCAGCAGCAGATCATCTTTCCGGCTTTCCATGGAGGAGACGAAGCTCTTGTCGATCTTCACCTCGCTGGCGGGCAGATAGCGCAGATAGTCGATGGTGGCGTTGCCGGTACCGAAGTCATCGATCGACAGACGCAGGCCCGACTGCACCAGCCGCTGCAACATCTGATACGTTTTCGAGCTGCGGTCGAGGCGGTCGGTTTCCGTAATTTCCAAGATAAGCCGGTTCGGCGAAAGGCCATGCGAGACCAGGATCTCGGAGATCATCGCTGGCAAACCCGGGTTGCGAAGCAGTTGCGCCGATATGTTGACGGACATCGTCATCTGATATCCATGACGTTCCAGTTCGACAGCGACTTTCACCGCGTCGTTGATAACAAAGCGCGTTATCCGTTCGATCCGGTGAAATTCCTCGGCGATGCGGATGAACTTGTCCGGGCCGATCGGTCCGCGCTCCGGATGTGTCCAGCGCACAAGTGCCTCGGCGCCACTGATCCGATTGGAACGCAGATCAAGCTTGGGCTGATATGCGACCCAGACTTCGCCATTGTCGATAGCACGGTCAAGCGAAGTCAGCAGGGATATTTCCCACTGCCCCTCGTTCTTGCGAACATCGTTCTGATAAACGAGTTCGTCGTTCCTCACCGCTTCTTCAGCCGCCTGCATCGCGCTCGCGACGCGGCTGGAGAGCGTGCGATCAAGGTCTGAATCGATGCCGCAGTTGAACGACAAGTCGATGTCGACGCCTGCAACCTGAATGCCGTTCTGCACGATCCGATGCAGACCCTCCAGGTTCTCGAAAAGATCAAACGTGTTGCGGATGGACGATAGCCACACGAACATGCCGCCTTCGTGGTAAATCAGCACGCTTTCATCACTGATCCGGATGCGACGCACGATCTCCATGGCCAGTTGGGCTTCGACGTGGTCCGAGAAGCTGCCGATGATCCCGCCATAATTACGGATTTTCAACGCGACGAGGATACGCATCGACAAATCGCTGGAATTGCGCAGGGCCTGGACGCTGGGTAAACCGGAACCGGCGTTCGTTTCACCGGCCTCTTTGACGCGTTCCTGATTGCGCATCCGAATGACAGCGACCAACGCCACCGCAAACGCAGGCACCACTTCCACCTGGATACCCACATAATCGAGCAAGAAAGGCATTGCGCCGATGACAAACACAAGCAGAGCAAGCCGGTATACGTCGAGAACCCGGGGGCGCCCGAGCCCGGATGCGATGACAACCAGCACGACGAGCATCACCGGTAGCCAGCCATACTCTTTGGGCATGCCGCGCCTGAGCGTATCGCCGCCTATGGCATGGATATAGCCTCCGGGAGCTGTCAGGTCCTGCCCGGGGATAGAATGAAGGTCGTTGAATGACACCGCCGCCGGCGCAATCAGGACGTCCTTGCCGCGGATCATGGAGCGGTCAAAACGACCACGCACTACGTCCACGTAGCTCAATGACGGGTAAGAGTTCACCGCAATGGAGAAATCGGGAAAATACAGATCGTCCGAATTTTCCACGACGCCGCCGAGCGAGGCCGATATAGATGGTATCCGCCCGATGGGGCTGTTGGACGAAAACGGTAGCTGGAAATTCTGGTTCAGCGGCCGATGGCGCACCAGAATGGACGCGACGCCGGCATACTCACGATAGGCTTTGAGCGGCACGCGCGCGGCATAGTTGCCCATCTGCACGTTGCTGTTCATCGCCGCGCCCAGAATGACTTTGCCCTTGTTGGCTTTCAGCGCAGCGACGAACTTCTTGTCGTCGGACGCAGAGCCTGGGGTTGCGTAAGAGCGGTCGAAATAGACGCGGCGCGCACCTGCAGCGAACAACAACTGTATCGCGTCTGCATCATCGCCATGCGAAATATCGGTCACGCCAAGTTCGCTGAGGGTGCGATCGTCCTGAAGCACCACGACGGTATTGCCGCTTGATGGCTGGATTCGTGACATCCAGCGGACGTTGCGCAGGTAATCTTCAACCGGCAGTCCAAGGCCGCTGACGGCAACCGCCAGTCCTGTAAGCGTTGCCCACAGCAGGATGCGGACGCGGGCGTTTTTCCAGAAACTGCGCAACTTGGTTGCCACGTGAGTCATGATCGCAGGCCCGGCAGGCGTGCGCGAGGCCGATCGATGCAAGTCTTCAGCGCGGGAAACCCCTGCTCCGAAAGACGACAATGGCGACCATATCTGTTCATTCACGTCCCGCAACGAGGCTGTGCAGGACTGATCTAGGGCAAAGGTCCTAATAATGAGTTTAGTTAATCGGCTTCGGCATACGGAACGACCGGCGCCGATGTGCCCCAAAGCTCATTCGACTCTAGCCGATACCAAGCCCGGTAAACGCACGGTCAAGCATGGTCAGTTGCCACAGCAGACGCGAATTATCCGAGGTTCCGGCGATATGCCCCTCGACCAGCGCGGCCAGTCGACGATTGTCGAACCAGCCCGTCCGGCTCAACTGCGCACCGCTGGCGATCTCGCGCGCGGTGTGGGCCAAAGGTCCGCGAAACCACTGCGCGATGGGCGTTACGAAGCCTTGCTTGGGGCGATACAGAATGTCGTCCGGAAGATAGCGGCGCATGGCCTTTTTCATGATCCATTTGCCTTGGCCGCCGCGCACGCGCAACGATTCCGGTAGGCTGGCGGCAAACTCGATCAGCCGGTGATCCAGCAAAGGCTCGCGCGCCTCCAGGCTGACGGCCATGCTGGTGCGGTCCACTTTCGTCAGGATATCGCCGGGCAGCCACACCTTGAGATCGGCATATTGCGCCCGGTCCAGCCCGCTGCGCGCCGGGGCGTTGCGCATCAGCGCCAGCACCGGGTCTTCCGCGCGGTATCCCCCCCGCAGGCGCCGGAATTCTTCGGAATACAGGCCTTCGCGCAGCTCCGGCGGCGCAAAGGCCATCGACCGGGCATACCCTTGCGCCGAATCGCCGGCGAGCGACAGCAACGTCGATTTGGCGCGCAGCGGGCGCGGGGCCCAGTCAGCCTTGGGATAGATGGCGCCGAGTGTTCCGAACACGGGCGCGCGCAAGGCCTGCGGCAGCAGTGCGCGCACTTTGTCCTCGCCGCTCTGGAATACGTGACGGCGATAGCCGGCTAGCGCCTCGTCAGCGCCATCGCCCGATAGCGCCACCGTCACGCTTTCCCGCGCCAGCTGACACACCCGCCACGTCGGCAAGGCGGAGGCATCCGCGAACGGCTCGTCAAACATCCCGGCAAGCTGGTCAATCGCGGAAAAATCGTCAGGCGAAACCGTGCGCGCGGCATGGTGGGTGCCAAAGCGCTGGGCGATCTGGCTGGCGTACGCGCTTTCATCGAGCGCGGCGACGTCGAAACCGATGGAGCAGGTGCGCACCGGCTGGCCGCTCGCCTCCGCCATCAGGGCGACGACGCTTGAGCTGTCTACGCCGCCAGACAGAAACGCGCCCAGGGGAACGTCAGCCACCATGCGCGATGACACCGCCTGGCGCATAAGGTGCAGCAGTTCCGCTTCCAGATCCGCCGCGCTTCCCTTGCGCCGCTCGGCGAAGGAGACGTCCCACCACTGGCTGGGGCGCGGCAGCGGCTTACCGTGACGCAGCAGCAGCGAATGGCCGGCGGCAAGCTTGTAAACGCCCTTCAGGATAGACCGGTCATCGGGCACGTAGCCCCATGTCAGGTAGTCTTCCACCGCCAGCGGATCGACCTCACGCCGCAGCAGCGGATGGGCAGCCAGCGCCTTCAGCTCGGAACCGAATGCCACGCTGCCGTCACTGAGCGGTGCGTAATACAAGGGCTTCACGCCCAGCCGATCGCGGGCAAGAAACAGCGTGCGCGCTTCCAGATCGTAGATCGCGAAGGCGAACATGCCGTGCAGACGGGTAACGCAATCGGGCCCCCAGCGCTGCCAGGCCGCCAGGATCACCTCGCTATCGCCGTCCGTGCGGAATGCGGCCCCTTGGCCTTTTAGTTCCTGGCGCAGTTCGCGGTAATTGTAGATTTCGCCGTTGAAGACCAGCATCGCCCGGCCATCGGGTGACGCCATGGGCTGGGGCGAGCCGGCAAGATCAATGATCGACAAGCGGCGATGGCCAAGGCCGACGCCCGGCGCGGTCCACACCCCCTGCCCGTCAGGGCCGCGATGCGCGATGGCATCGCACATCGCCTCGATCCGCACAGGATCGACCGGCTTGGGCGTTTCCAGATGATAGATACCCGCGATACCGCACATGATCGACGCCCTTACTGTACGCGCGTTACGCGGTCCACCCACGGGCCGAGCGGCTGCACGGCGGCGCTGAACGCCCCGATCGCCTGCCGCGCCGAACCGCGTGGTTCATCCTCTGCGGACAGGATCAGCAAGGCGGTAGGCCGCGCGCGAAACAGCAGGCCATCAGCCATGTTCGCCAGCTTCAGGCGCACGTTGCTGCCCGAAAGCAACCCGCCGGTGCGATACCAGGTGATCGCCACCCGTTCCAGCCGGCCATTGCCCAGCAGGCGCTCGCTTTTTCCTGCGCCCATTGCCGGACCCGGCGATTGCCAGGACCACGGGCTACTGGGCATCAACGCGCCCTGCCCGAAGCCGCCTGCCTTGCGGCCTTCGCCCTGCCGGTCGTACAAGGCGATAAATACGTCCACCTGCTGCCCGCTGGCATTGCGATAGCGGCCCAGCAGCCGGTGCGATGCCCCCTGCGCGCGCGGCTGCCACCAGATTTTCGGCGTATAATCGACCCGGGTCCAGCCCGGCACGTCCGGCAGATCGATGCGCGCCGGCATCGGCGCTGCCAGCCGCTGCGCCGCCAACGCCCACCCAAAAACGCCTGCGAACACCAGCGCGATGGCCAACAGCGCGGCAGTGCCGGGGATCGCCATCGCCTCCAGCCGGGTCAAGGCCGGAGACCGGGCGATTGCATCGGCATCGATCATCGGCGAATCGATCGGTCGGTCGAAGAACCGCCACGCGCCCGCGATCACCAGGGCCAGCACGATGGCGAAGAAGAACCACCCGTAAACGATGTGATCGAAACCCGCCGCCACCGCCACGCCGAATATCTGCGCTGCGTAGATGGTGCCCCACGCGCGCACGCCATTGGCCAGGATCGGCACCACGATGCAGGCGATCATCATCACCGTGCGCCGCCGCCAGCTGACGAAGCACACGTTGCAGGCCAGCACCCCGAACGCGATCATGGCGATCAGGAACTTCACGCCGGAACACGCTTCGGCGACCTCGAACAGCCCGGCGGGGGTGTCTATGAAAACGCCGTCGATCCGGGCGGGAATGCCGCTGAAATGGGTCAACGCGATGGTGATCTTCGCGGTGATGGTTTGCAGCACGTTGACCAGTTCGTCGCCCGCCGGAACCAAAAAAACCAGATAGCACAGCGGAAACACCAGCCCCGCCGCCACCCGCACGCCCAGCAGCAGCGGCACACAGGCGCCCAGCATCGCCACGACGCCAGCCTGGCGCGCGATATCCAGGCCCGAGATCGCACCCAGCAGCCAAAGGAAGGCGCCGCCGGCCATAAGCAGCAGCCCCGGCCACCAGCCGCGCGGCGTCAGCCGTTGCAGCTGCGGCCAGCGCTGCCATGCCAGCCAGGCCAGGATCAGCGGCACCAGCAGGATGTGGTTGTACGTCGAAATGTCCCACCACTGGCGCGCCATGGCGGCCCAATCGGCGAAGAACACCGCGATCAGGGTGATCCAGGCCACGGCCAGCCGTACCAGCGCGGCGCGCCATGCGCCGGTCAGGCCGCGCCATCCCCGCATCGGCGCTGCAGTAAGGCCGGCAAGATCAGGCATGCGCTGCCACCATGGGGGGGACGCCCAGATATTCCGGCAGACGGGCCAGCGCCGCATCCCAGCTGGCGTGCTGCACGATCCATTCACGTGCGGCGGTGCCCAGAACGCGCGCCGTATCGGGCACATGCGCCAGATCGATGATCGCCTGCGCCATCGCCGCGTTGCTCTCGCGCACGGCAAAGTGGCGACCGTCTACAGCGTCTATGCCGATCGCAGCCCCCGGTGAGAGGACAACCGGCAGCGCCATCGCCATAGCTTCCAGAACCTTGTTCTGCACCCCGCGCGCGATCTCCAGCGGCACCAGCGCGACATCGGCAGCGGCGAGCCAGGGACGGATATCTTCAACCCGGCCCCATACGTGCACGCCGCCCCGCCCGTCATGTGCGGCCAGCGCAGCAGGCGGATTGCGACCGACGATGTGCAAGCTCGCGTCCGGGCATACCTCGCGCACCAGCGGCAGGATGCGGTCGATCGCGCGGGTGGCAGCGGCAATGTTGGGGGCGTAATCCATCTGTCCGGTAAAGACGATGCGGGGTGCGCCGTGTGCGGTCATGCGTGGCTCCGGCAAGACGGTCACCGGATCGAAACCGACGGCGTCCATGCCGTTGCCCATCGCCTGCACGTTGCCGAAAGGACCTGGCAGCCGGGAGCGCAGCAACTGCGCCTCCGCCTCGCTGACCAGCAAGGTCACATCTGCCAGCCTGGCGATACGCGCTTCTTCCGCGCGCAGCAGCCGGCCTTCGCGCCGTTCCATCCAGCCACGCGGCCCTTTGCTTTTCGCCCCGTAGGCATCGAACTTGGCCGAATCGACATCGACGAGATCGGCGATGACGCGACCGGTGAAACCCGCCGGCACGTACTGCCCCATTTGGCCGGAGAACAGCAAAATCGTGTCGATCGGATGGCGCGCCAAAGTCTGCCGCACGTATGCCTTCAGACGCCGGTCATGAAATGCGGTCAGGCTGACGGGACGCCTGCGGGCCAGCGCCTGCGCCGCTGCTACCGGCAGGGGACGGGTGCGCCGGATCAGGCAGTAACTGGCGGCAAGCGCGGCAAGGTCGGGCTCACTGGCATGATCGTGCGCGTCATCGGCAAAGGTGCCCACGTGCACCGGTGCGATGTGCGCCACCGCCTTGAGCACGTGGTGGGAACGGATCTTGTCACCGCGATCCGGCGGAAACGGGATGCGGTGCGACAGGAACAGGATGTCGCCCATCAGCCGATGCCGCGCGCGATCACCGGCCCCAGCCGGTTCGCCACCGCCAGCGGCAGGCGCTGCCACAGCTTGATCTGCAAAGACAGCTTGGCGCTGGCCGGATCGGCTTCGCGCGCCGCCGTGCCGGGCGCGGTCCAGCTGGCATAGGTCAGCGGTTCAGGCTCGAAACCCCAGTTGCGCTTGAAGTGATAGGCGCCGCTGTGCGTCTTGGAACGGCCGAAGTCGAACACGCTGGCGCCGCGTCGGCGCGCGTGCAGCATCAGTTCGTAATACATCCGGTCATTGGCGCGCAGCCGCCGTGCATCCCACGTGCCGCCGCCCCAGTAGGGCATCACCGCGCCCTGGTGATAGACGCTGAGAACACTCGCCACAGCGCGGCCTTCATGGCGCACCGTCAGGATATCCGCGTCCGCGCCGAACCCGTCGATCACCGCATCGAACAGTGCGCGCGGAAAAATCGGTGTGCCCAGATTGCGATAGCTTTGGCACAGGACGCTGTAATGCGCGGCCCGGTCCACCTCTGCGGTGCCCACGTCGATCGTCAAATCGATGCCCAGCGAACGGCGCACTTCGGCGCGCTGCTTGCGCGGGATTGCCGTTAGCTGCGCTTCGTCATCCGCCGCCAGCGGGCGCGCGAAGTTGCAGTGCGCTTCGGTCTTGATCGTCCACCCCGCCCCGCCCTGCGGCAGCACGCCGCCGCGCAGTTCGATCGCGGGGCACGAGCGGCGGCGCGCCAGTTCTTCCAGCGCGGCGAACATGGCGTAGGGGTCTTCCCGGTCGTTGACCAGCAGGCCACCGCCCACGGCAAAGCCGGTGGAGGCCAGCAGACGCCCGAACACCGGCGAATGGATCATGTCGAGCGGCAGGAACGCGATGATCTCTCCGCCACGCTCCTGCACCAGCGCCAGCGCCTCGTTTCCGGTGGCCTGCGCTACCGAGACGAACCAGGCAGGGCGATGGAACGGCGTGCCCTGCGGGTGGCGCGCCACGAAGCCTTCAAGCCGGGCGCGTTTGTCCGCGTCGCGCAGGTCGATCAGGCGCACCTCAGACACGGTGGGCACGAACGGAGCGTTCATGCGGCCAGCGCAGGGGGCGGTGCGACCACCCGGCCCGCTTCGCGCGCGGCCAGTTCATCCATCCGGCCCCAACGGAAATCGCCGATCAGGCGGGTGAGCTTGTCGGCCATCACGCCAAGGTTGGTGTAGTGGCGCAGCTTCGAGCGCAAGGGTGCGCCGGCCACGCGGGGCTGGCCGGGATCGACCTCCCACGGGTGGAAATAGAACACGGCGGGGCGCTGGTCCTCGCCGTTGACTTGCCGGATCGCCCAGCGCGAAAAGCCATACGGCAACACGCGGAAGAACCCGCCGCCGCCCGCCGCCAGCCGCCGTCCGGCGAACTGCGCAGTGGTCACGGGAATTTCCACGAGATCGCTGCCCGCCACCGGCTTGAAAGCAAAACGCGGCGCCTCGCGCCAGCCGTAATGGTCATGCGCGATGGGCGCGACGCTGGAACTGTAGGCATAGCCGACGTCAGCCAGCACATCGAACGCCCACGGCGTGCGCGCATCGATGGAGAAGCTGGGCGCGCGATACCCGGTTACGGGCTGCCCGGAGGCATCCTCGATCGCGGCGCGCGCCCGCGCGATGTCGGCCGCGAATTTGTCGGCACCCAGGCGAAACACCCGCTCATGGTCCCAGCCGTGGCTGGCAACTTCATGGCCCTGCTCCGCAATGCGGCGCAGCAATGCGGGATGGCGCTGCGCCACCCAGCCCAGCGTGAAGAACGTTCCCTTCACCCCGGCATCGGCAAACAGCTGCAGGATCGCATCGCAATTGCGCTCGACACGCGTGGTGAGGGCGTCCCAGTCCTTGCGGTCGATCACCTTTTCGAAGGCGCCCACCTGGAACCAGTCTTCCACGTCGACCGAAAGGCCGTTGATCAGGTCCGCCATGGCGCAGGCTCCGTCAGGCGACCTGCCTGTGGCCGTCGCCGCTTTCGATCCATTCGATCAGCATCGTCAGCGTATGGCGCAGCGAGCGTTCGTTTTCGCCGAGACGCGCCTCCAGCCTCTCGGCACGCGCGTGCGCTTCTGCCAGTTCGGACTGCAAAGCAGCGAGCGCCTCGCCATGCCCGTTCGCGGCGCTGTCATCGCGTTCCTGCACGGCGGCGGCAAGGTCCGCAATCGCAGCCTGCACCGCGCCGATCTGGGCATCGCGGTCCGCCAGGGCTGCTTCGATCAGCGCCGTCGCGTTGGCGGGATCCAGCATTTCACGTTGCGCAAGTGCTGCCTCAATCAACGCCGCATGATCGACAGGGTCGGCTGCCGGTGCCGCAAAATGCTGTGCGGGAGCAACCGGCTCAGCAGCGGCAACAGGCTCGTCCGTGGCGGCGACGACTTTGAGCGCACCATCGTCGCTCATCTCGGCCAGCACCTGCTCCAGCATGGCAACGTCGATATGCGCGCGCCGGTCCACCGCGCCCAGCAGCAGCAGGCGGTTGACCAACTGGTTGATCCGGCGCGGAATGCCGCCCGTGGCCTCGTGAATGGCGGTGAACAGGGCCTCGTCGAAGCTGGGGTTGCCCTTCCAGCCCACGCACGTCAGGCGATGCTCGATATACGGCTTGATTTCTCGCACCTGCATCGCGCCCAGATGATGGGTGGCGATCACGCGCTGACGCAATTGCTCAAGCTGGTTGCTTTCCAGCAGTGTCTCGCGAAATTCCGGCTGGCCCAGCAGCAGGGTTTGCAACAAAGGATGCGCGCCCAGCTGGAAGTTGGACAGCATGCGCAGTTCTTCCAGGGCGCTGACCGACAGCATCTGTGCCTCGTCCACGATCAGCAGGCAGCGCCGTCCCGCGCGGGCTTCTTCGTGGAAGAACGATTCCAGCGCGCCCAGGGCAGACGCCTTGTCGTGCCCGGAAACCTGCAGGCCGAACGACTGCGCGACGATATGGACGATCTCTTCGCCATCGAGCGCGCTGGTTACGACGTTGGCCGCCGTCATGCGCGCCGGGTCGATCGTGGCCATCAGGTACGCGACCAGCGTGGACTTGCCCGCGCCAACCTCGCCGGTAATCACCACGAAGCCTTCGCCTTGCGCCAGTCCGTATCCCAGATAGGACAGCGCCTTGCGGTGCGTGGCGCTCTCGAAATAGAACGCTGGGTCGGGGGTCAGCTGGAAGGGCCTTGCGTCGAGCCCGTAGAAGTCATCGAACATCGCGTATTTCCCTTTAGAAACTGTAGCGCAGGCCGGCGAGCGCCGAGGCGCTCCACAAGTCGTCGATTGCGGGGGTCTTGTAGTTCACGCCGTCGATACCGATCGCCAGCGTGCCGCGCAGGCGCGGCGCGAAGTTGCGGTAATAGCTGGCGGACGCGCCGTACCCGGAGGCATCGCGGCTCGCCAGATCGTCGCTGGTGATCCAGTTGGCATAGACGCTGGCCGACCAGCCCGCCTGCCGGCCAAGCTCGCCGCCCACGAACGCGGTGAGCCAGTAATTCTCGTCCGTCGCGCCGTCAGCCGCCGCCAGCACGGTGCCGCGCGCGGCAATATATTTGCGGTTGTCATACCCCGCGCCGACCCCGGCATTGAGACGGCCCAGCTTGACCGAATAGCTGGCGGTCACGCCGCGCCCGCGGAACACAGAGGAGCGCACCGAACCCAGCGCGCCGGACAGGCAGTTGCCGCCATCCAGGGTCGCCACGCAGCCGCGCAAATCGCCGGTGATCGGATCGCGCACCACCTCGAAATCGTCTGGCAGCGCGCCGATCAACCGGTTGAGCTGGCCGCCGAAGCCCGAAATGCCATCGTAGACGGTAACGCTCAGCTGGCTGCGATCGTTGGGCGCCCAAGCCAGATTGCCGCCATAGCTCATCGAACCATAGCGCCGGCCCACGTGCGCGGATAGCGAGGTGCGCGGGCTTGGCCGCCACATCACCGCCACGTCCCAGATCAGCCCGCTGACATCGTAGGCCAGCTGGCGCGGGACGGACTTGTCCGTGACGTAGCGGCCATTGGACCCGATCACCGGCAAGCCGGTGGCATCGCGCACGGCATCACGGCTGGAAACTTCCACATCCTCATAGCCCAACGCGCCCACCACCTGCACCGAATGGCTGACCGGCACGGTGACGAGCCCGCGCGCCTGCATGTCGCGCACGCGCTGGTCGAGGTTGGAGATGTCTTCCTGATAGAAACTGCCCGCCGTGCCGATCCCGACCGGCAGGAGCGTGCCCGGCGCGAAGCCGGCCTGCGCGTCGGCAGACTGCACCACGCTCTTGTCGAACACGTCGGTTGCACCGCTGGTCAAACGTGACCGGTCGGACTGGTCGATCTTGGTGAAGCCGGCACGGTAGTTCGCCGATACGTCCAGATCACCCACCCGTGTCGCCACGGACGGGCCGGCGTAGACCGAGTAGATGTTGGTGCGCCCGTTGCCGGACAGAGCGCCCGCTGGCAGCGCCGAGGTTCCGCCCTGGATATTGGCCTGGGTGGCAAGTGCGCCGGCTTCCACCGTAACGCCGCGCGTCAGCGTGGTGTAGCCACGCACGATGCCGCTGATAGCATCGCCGCTGCCGGCATTCTTGCCCCACCCGAACTGATGCTCATACCGCACCGACGCAGACACCGCGTTGTTGCGCCCCGAAATCGACGCGTCCACGCCCACGGCGGCCTGGGTATACGTCAACACGTCACTGCGCGGCGAAAGCTGGGCGGAGACGATCTGGTCGATCTCGATATACGGGCGCACTTCCACGCGCTTGGCGCCCTGCCCGCGACCCTTGCCGCCGCGCCGCGTGCCGCGTTCCGCCTTGCCGGGCGCGGCGTCCGATGCGCCGGCGCTGCTGCCTCCGGCGTTGCCCGCCCCGCTATCGCCCATTGCCTGGGCCTGGACGGTAAACGGCATCGTCATCACGGCGATCGCGAGCGCCGACACCAGCGCGGTCGATACACGCAACCCGATCATCCCTTGTATCCGTAGTACGAGCCGAACCGCCGCCCGCTGGGGCTGAACTGCGCGGCATTGAGCAGCAGTTGCACGTTCGGGCAGGCGCCCAGCAGCGATATCGCGTCGTCCAGCGCGCCGCGCCCGGTCTGGTCCGCGCGCACGATCACCATCGTCTGGCCCACATACTTGGCAAGCTCGGCAGCGGGCGAGGCTGACAGCGCAGGCGGCGAATCGAAGATCACCATGCGGTTGGGCGCGCCTTGCGTCAGCCTGTCCAGCACGTGCGCGGTGCGCGAGCTGGACAGGTATTCGCTGTCGTGGCTGGTGGTGTCGCCAGCAGGCAGCACCCACAAGCCGGGAATGTCGGTGCCCAGCACGCAGTCGGCCACGTCGATGCTGTCATCCATAAGCGCGTCCATCAGGCCCGGACCGCCCGGCAGACCCAGCGCGGACAGGATCGAAGGCTTGGCAAAGTCCGCGTCCACCAGCAGCACTTCGCTCTCCTTCTCCGCCGCGATCGACAGCGCCAGGTTGAGCGAGCAGTACGTCTTGCCTTCACCGGGATGCGGCGAAGAAACGAGGATGCGCTGCGCCATCGGCCCGGCCTTCTGGCGGCGCAGATCCGCTGCCTGCACCAGCAGCTGGCGCTTGACGATGCGAAACTCTTCGAGAAGTTCAGTGACGGTGCCTTCAGGCACGATCAGCCCCTGCTCGCGCAAGTGTTCGCGATCCACGCGGTGCGTTTCGCCGTTGAAGTGCGCAGGCTCGATCTCGGGCTCGGGCTCGGCTTGCGCCGGGGCAAAGCTGGCCGGGGCGGCAGACGCGATCGGTTTTGCCGCCGGCACCGCACGCGCTTGCGGAAGGGGTGCCGGCGCGCGCCGGGGCGGCACGTCCGGGAACGCGGCGGGACGCGCCAGGAAATTGTTGAGGTCGAAGCGGCCTGCCGCGCGCTCGAACAGCGAATCGCCTTCCTGCTCGTCGCTTTGCGGGGGCACGGGGATCTTGCGGTGATCGGTCATGTCAGTTCCCTCAGGCCACCATGCCGCGCTGGACGAATTCCGCAGCGAGCAACACGACGAACAATCCGCCTAGCGCGGCGGTCCCCGCATAGAAGTATTTCAGGCGTTTGGCACGCAGCGCCCGCGCGCCATCGGTCAGGCTGTGCGATATCGCGCCAAGCACGGGAAGGCCCGTCGCCCGCTCCAGACTGCCAGTGGTGGCGAACACCGAGCGGACCTTGCCCAATGCGAATGCCGCCGCGCAGCCGCCCGCCAGCCCGGCCATCAACACGCCCAGCAACAGGATCGGACGGTTGGGCGCCACGGGCTTGCGCGGGGTCGTGGGCGGATCGACCACCTCGAACTTCACCGCTTCGCGCCCGGTCTTCACTTCGCCGCGCAGGCGCAGTTCCTCACGGTCCTGCAGCAGCTTGTCATACTGCTGGCGCAGCACGTCATAGTCGCGGTTGATGCGCTGCGCCTCGCTCGCCAGCTCCGGGTCCTGGATCGCGGACGCGGTGGCAGCCGCGATGTCAGACTGCAGTGCCGCCTTGCGCGATTGCAGCGCCTGCACGTTCGCCTGCCGCTCGGCCCGGATGGACTGGAGCGAGCTGTAGGCCGGGTTGATCGTGCCGCCCCCGCTTGCCGCCTCCTGCGAAGCCGCGCCGCGCAGGGCCGCGACCTGGTTCTTCGCGGCGATCACGTCGGGGTGATTGTCGGTCAGACCGCGTGCGCGCATGGCTGACAAGTCTGCCTGCGCACGGGCCAGTGCCGACTGGGCGCCGCCATCGGCGGTGCCACCGGCGATTGTGCGCGGGGTTCCCGAAAGCTGCCCGTCGATCGCAGCGAGCGCGCTTTGCGCGGCGCCCAAATCCGCCTCGATGTCGCGCAAGGACGCGCGCGAGGTTTCCAGACGCTGCACCATCGCGGCGCCCCCCAGCGCCATTTCGGGGTGCTGCGCCTCGAATGCGGTGCGCTTGCTTTCCGCCGACTCCAGTTCGCGTTCGCGGGCCTGCAGCTGCTGGTTCACGAAGGTCATGGTTTCCGCCATGTCGCCCCGGTCACCGGACAGGTTTTCCTCGCGAAAGATGTCGATCAGCTTCTGGGCGATATTCTGCGCCAGGACCGCCTTTTCGGCGTCGGAGAACGAGCTTTGGTCCGCTCTGGCGGTGATCTCGAACAGATTGTCTTCCTGGCTGACGACCTTGACGTTGTCGCCCAGCTTCAGGACGGCGGCTTCCATCTGCTTGGGATTTTCGATGGTGTCGCCAATCCGGGTGGCGCGCACCACCTTTTCCAGATTGACCGCGCTGGTCAGCGTCTGGCGGATGCGTTCGATGTCACGCTTCTTGTCCGCGCTGCTGATGCCCACCTGTTCTGCCAAAGCATCGTCCAGCTGGATGAATATCCGCGCTTGCGATTCGTAGGCGTTGGGGATCAGCGCCACCACCAGCCAGCCGACCAGGCAGATCGCCCAGGCTACCGCCAGCGCGATCCAGCGGCGATGCCACACGCTGTGCAGCGCGCTCAACAGTTCTTCGTACAAGGTGTCCATTACCGCCGGGCCGCCTTAGAACATGCTCTCGGGAATGATGATCACATCCCCGGGCGCCAGCATCACGTTGGCTTGCGCCTCGCCCTTCTTCAGCAGATCGCCTAGCCGCAGCTTGTATTCCTGCTGCTTGCCGGTGGCCTTATCGAAACGGATCAGGCGGGCGCTGTTGGCCGCTGCGTATTCGGACAGGCCGCCCACCGCGATCATGGCATCCAGCACCGTCATGTTGGCGCGGTACGGGATCGACGCGGGCTTTTCCGTCGCGCCGACGATGCGGATCTGCTGGCTGAACGTGCCGGAAAAGCCATCGACGATCACCGATACCAGCGGATCCTCGATATATTGCGAAAGCTGCAGACGGATGTCCTGCGCCAGCATCGCGGGCGTCTTGCCCACGGCGGGCATGTCGGTGATGAGCGGCGTGGTGATGCGGCCATCGGGGCGCACCTGCACTTTCGCGCCCAGTTCCGGGTTGCGCCACACAAACACGGTCAGCTGGTCCAGCGGGCCGATGATGTAGTCCTCGCCCGGCCCTTCCTGCATCGAAACGAACGCGGCGGGTGGCAGCTGTTTTGCCGGGCCAGCGCCCGCGCACCCGGTCAGAACAAGACTGGCCAGCGCGGCCGAGGCCAGGAAACGGGCTTGGCGAAACTGCGGCATCGAAACGTCCCTGTCTTGTTCATTGCGCCCTGCGCTTGGCGAGGATCGCGAATTTCACCGCCCGGTATCAGGAAAAAGGGTGAACATTGCGTTAGCCTTGCATGGCTAATTCAACTGGTCCCGGATCGGGACAGTTACGCAAGGCAAATTAATGCGGTGTAGCAAGGTCATACCAGCATCTCGCGCGCCGGGCCTTGCCCCAGGAAGTTGGCCGGGCTGGCGCTGGCGCCATAGGCCCCGGCGCAGAACACCGCGATCAGATCGCCCACCTCTGCGCGCGGAAAGCCACCCTTGTCCGCCAGCTTGTCAAGCGGCGTACACAGGCATCCCACGATCGAGGCTTCCTCCTCCACATCCGCCCCAAAGCGCGTGGCGATGGCGGAAGGGTAATTGCGGCGCACCACGGTGCCGAAATTGCCGGAAGCCGCCAGCTGGTGATGCAGGCCGCCATCGGTAACGAGGAAAACCTCGCCGTGGCTGATCTTGCGATCGACGATTCGCGCGATGTAGACGCCCGCCTCGCCCACGAGATAGCGGCCCAGTTCGATGCAGAACTGCGTATCGCGCAGCACCTCGGGCAGATTGGCGAGCTGTTCCGCCAGCCGCTCGCCCACCACGGTCAGATCCAGCGGCACGTCGCCGGGGAAATAGGGGATACCCAGCCCACCGCCCAGATTGCAGTGCGGCAGCGCCACGCCGCTCTCCTGCGCCAGCTGTGCAGCCAAGGCCAGCGCCTGCCCCTGCGTTTCGGCAATTGCCTGCGCATCCAGCGCCTGACTTCCGGCAAAGATGTGAAAGCCGCGCCACTGCGCCCCGGCGCTCACCACCGCGCGCACCAGCGCCGGCACGCGCTGCGCATCGACGCCGAACGGCTTGGCCCCGCCGCCCATCTTCATGCCCGAACCTTTAAGATCGAAGCTGGGGTTGACCCGGATCGCCAGCCGGGGGGTGATGCCCAGCCGGTCCCCCGCCGCCAGCGCCCGCGCCGCCTCGCCTTCGGATTCCAGGTTGAGCGTCACCCCGGCGCGGATCGCCGCTTCCAGTTCGGCATCGCGCTTGCCGGGGCCGGCGAAGCTGACCTTGTCCAGCGGCAGGCCCGCGCCGCGCACGATCTCCAATTCCCCGCCGGACGCGATGTCGAAACCGTCCACCAGCCCCGCCATCAATTTCAGCAGCGACGGATAGGGGTTGGCCTTTACGGCATAATGCAGGGCGATCCGCTCCGGCAGCGCGGCGCGCAGATCGGACACGCGGGCGCGTACCAGCGCCGCGTCGTAGAGGAACAGAGGTGTCGATCCGGCCTGCTCTACCCAATGGGTCACCGCCTTGCCGCCCACGGCCAGCACACCGTCGATCGAGTCATATCCCACCGGGATCGGGCCGAGCGCCTTCATGCCGCAAACTCCTGTACGATCTGGGCCGCCAGGCCAGTGCGGTCCAGCTTGCCGTTAGGCCCCGTTGGCATCGCGTCGCGCCAGTGGATCACCTTGGGCTGCATGAAATTGGGCAAGTCCTGCATCAACCGGCGCGGCAACAGGTCGGCGGCATCCGCAATGCCAGGCGCCGTGCGCACCACAAGGTGCACCGCCTGCCCCAGCCGTTCGTCTGGCACGCCCAGCGCCACCGCTTCGACCACGAGCCCGGTGGCGAGCGCGGCCTCCTCCACTTCCTGCGGGCTGATGCGATTGCCCGCGCTCTTGATCATCGCATCGCGCCGACCCACGAAATACAGCAGCCCGTCCGCCTCGCGCTTCACCCGGTCACCGGACCACACCGCCATCCCGCCATAGCGCGACGCTGCGGGCGCAGGCCGATACCGCTCCGCTGTGCGCTGGGGATCGCGCCAATAGCCGTGCGCCACCAGTGGGCCACAGTGGACAAGTTCGCCTTCCTCGCCATCGGCGGCGATCTGACCGGCATCGTTCACCACCAGGATTTCCGCATGCGGGATGGTCTTGCCCATCGAGGTGGGGTGCGTGTCCACCAGCGCCGGGTCCAGATACGTCGAGCGAAACGCTTCGGTCAGCCCGTACATGGGGAACAGCCGCGCCTGCGGGAACGTGGCGCGCAGCCGGCGCACCAGATCGACCGTCAAGGCGCCGCCGCTGTTGGTCAGCCGGCGCAGGCGTGCGGCGGTTTGATGCGGCCAGTCCATCTCGCACACCTGCACCCACAACGGGGGCACGGCGGCCAGCGTGGTGATCGCGTGCCGCTCCACTGCCTTCACCAGATCGCGCGGTACCAGATAGTCGAGCGGCACCACGCAGCCGCCGGCATACCAGGTAGAAAGCAGCTGGTTCTGCCCATAGTCGAATGAGAGTGGCAGCACCGCCAGCGTACGATCGTCTGCCGCCAAGCCCAGATAATCGGCCACGCTTTGCGCGCCCAGCCACATGTTCGCGTGGCTGAGCATCACGCCCTTGGGCCGGCCGGTGGAGCCGCTTGTGTAGAGGATTGCCGCCAGATCGTTTGTGTCAGCAGTCGATGGCGGCAGGGTTGCGTCCAGATGGCCTGCCTGCGCCAGCGCCTCGTCCTCTGCCAGCAGCCGACAACCGCCGGGCACATCGCCCTCGGCCAGCGTCTTGAGCCGCGCCGCCGTGCCGATCAGCAGCGCCGCGCCACTGTCTGCCAGAATGTGCGCCACTTGCGCGTGCTTGAGCAGCGGATTGACCGGCACGTGCACCAGCCCGGCACGCGCCGCCGCCAGCGGCATAAGGCAGGTAAGCTCGCCCTTGGCCGCCCATGTCGCCACGCGCGCGCCGCGCTCGGGCACGGCGCGCGCCAGCCATCCGGCCAGCCGTGCGACACGTATCCTTAATTCCTTCCAGTTAAGCACACCCTCGCGCAGTATCAGCGCGTCGTCGCCATCGGCCCCGCACAGCACCAGATGGTCGAGCGGCGGGATGGTGTTTTCGGGGCTACCCGGCATGTGAAGGAAGGCTCCGCAAGGTTAACGTGGCAATCGTCTATCACCTTGATCTTAAGGAAGTGCAATCGGATGCAGCGCTCGCCGCGCTACTGTCCGACGCGCAGCAGCACGCCCCGTTCGACCGGCTGGCGTGGTGGCAGGGGCTGGCCGCGCATTGCCGGATGGACCCGATGCTGGCAGTATCGCGCACGCCCGGCGGCATCGCCGTGCTGCCATTGGCGGGACGATCCGGACACCTGACCGCGCTGGCGAACTGGTACACCTTCCGCTTCCGCCCGATCGTGACCGACCCGCACGCCCTGCGCCTCCTCGCCCGCGATCTGGCGGGGCGCGCGCATCGCATCACCCTCCACGGCCTGCCTGACGAGGACGCCAGCGCCTCCACCCTGGAGGCCGCGTTTCGCGCCGCCGGCTGGCTGGTGCGGCGATCGGTATGCGATACCAACCGTATTCTGGCTGTCGCCGGGCGTTCGTATGACGATTACCTGACCGCCCGTCCCGGCAAGCTGCGCACGACCTTGAAGCGCAAGTCCGGCAAAGTCGTCACCCGCATCCTTACCCGGTTTGATGCCGATGCCTGGGCGCAATACGAGGCGATCTACGCCGAAAGTTGGAAGCCCGAGGAAGGATCGCCCGATTTCCTGCGCGCCTTTGCCCGGGCCGAAGGCGACGCCGGGCGGCTGCGCCTAGCGCTGGCGCAAGACGGCGCAGACCCCAAAGGCCCCGCCATCGCCGCGCAGATGTGGACGGTGGAGGGCGGCACTGCCTTCATCCACAAGCTGGCGCACCGCGAGGCGGCCAAACCGCTCTCCCCCGGATCGGTGCTGACCGCTGCGCTGATGCGCCACGTGATCGAGACGGACGGGGTGGACCTCGTCGATTTCGGCACCGGCGACGATCCGTACAAGCGCGACTGGATGGAGGGTGAGCGCGCGCGCTATCGCCTCGACATGTTCCGCCCGCGCAATCCGCGCAACTGGCCGGTGCTGGCGCGCATGGCCGCGCGGTATCTTGCCGCACATGCGAAGCGCGGCTAGAGCGCGGCTAAATAACACTAATTTCGATCGAGGGGCCATGTCAGACGAAACCGACCTTCAGCTGCGCCGCATCCTGACCGACGTGCTGGGGCTGCAGCCCGGCCAGGCGGACGATTTCGACGCTGACACCGGCCTGTTCGGCCACTTGCCGGAACTGGATTCGATGGCGGTGGCGGGGCTTTTGACCGAGATCGAGGACCGGCTCGACATCATGATCGACGATGACGAGATCGAAGGCGAAATGCTGGAAACGTATGGCGGCCTGCTTGCCTTCGTCGAAGGCAAGCGCGCCAACGCCTGATCCATCCATGACCCCGTCCAGCTGGCCCTGTCCACTGCCCGGCGGGGGTATTCGCGAAGAATACGCGCTGGTGTTCGACCGGCAGCGTGGCCCCCGTGTGCTGATCGTGCCGGCCCTGTTCGATGAGGGCAACCGGATGCGCCGCTTCACCGTGGAGGTCATGCGCCGCCTGGACCGTGCCGGTTGCGACAGCTTCCTGCCTGATTTTCCCGGCTGCAATGAAAGCCTCCAGCCGCTGGAGCATCAGGACCCGGCGGACTGGACGGATGCGATGGCGGCGGCGGCCCGGCACTTTGCCGCAAGCCATGCGCTGGGCATTCGCGGCGGTTGCCTGTTCACGCCGGAGCGCCTGACCGCCATGCATTACGCCCCGGTCAAAGCCGCCTCCATCCTGCGCCAGATGGTGCGCGCGCGCGTGCTTGCCAGCCGCGAAAGCGGGCATGAGGAGCGGCGTGAGGACATCACCACGCGCGCGATCGAACGAGGCATTACGCTGGCCGGCTATGCGCTGGGCGCAGACTTCTATCGCCACTTCGAGACGATGACCCCGCGCGACGATGCACAGATCATCGCGCAGGAACAGGTGGGCGGCAGTGGCCTGTGGCTGCGTGCGGAGCCTGATGAGAACGCGGGCCAGGCCGATGCGCTGGCCGCCATCGTCGCTGCGGCGATCACCGCATGACCCGCCGCCACATCACCTTTGCGTGCGCGGGCGACACGCTGGTCGGCACGCTGGACGCCGCGCCCGCGCGCACGGCGCTGCTGCTGGTTTCGGGCGGCAACGAAGTGAGGGCCGGTGCGTGGAACGGGCAGGCCCTGTTCGCCGCCCGCATCGCTGCGCGCGGATATCCGGTGCTGCGCTTCGACCGGCGCGGCGTGGGTGACAGCGAAGGCGCCAATCGTGGCTTCGAAGACGCGGGCGAGGATATCGCCGCTGCCTGCGCGGCCTTGCGGCAGGCATGTCCGCAAGTAACGCACGTGGTGGGCATGGGAAATTGCGACGCCGCCAGCGCGCTGATGCTGGCGCATGGTGCGGGGCTGGACGGGCTCGTTTTGTCCAACCCCTGGACGATCGAGGAGGACAGCGAAGATGCACCGGCCGAAGTGGTGCGCGATCACTATCGCCGCCGTCTTGCCGATCCCGCCGCAATCAGGCGGCTGCTGACCGGCAAAGTCTCTCCCCTTAAACTCGCCCGCAGCCTGCTGTCCATGCTGCGCCCATCCCCCGCCGCGCCCGATGGCCTGGCGGCGCGACTGGCGGCAGGGATAGCCGGGTTTTCAGGCCCGGTGCGCTTTCTCGTCGCGGGCCGTGATCGCACCGGCTTGGCGTTCCTGTCCCGCTGGGACAAGGACGACGCCCGCATTCACCGATTTGCCGACGCGACGCACAGCTACGTCGAACCCCATGCGCAGGACTGGCTGGTGGAACAGACGCTGACGGTGCTGTCCACTTTCAACGGGTAAGCCCGCGCCGCTTAAGACTGTCGGCGCCCCCGGGGCTACCTTCCGCTCAATACTGAACCGTCTCGGTCACGCCCGCGAAGTGCCGGGCGGCCAGATATCGTTCGGCATCCAGCGCGGCCATGCACCCGGTGCCCGCAGCGGTAATCGCCTGCCGGTATACGTGATCGGACACGTCCCCTGCGGCAAATACCCCCGGCACGTTGGTTTTGGGCGTGCCCGGCTCCACGATCAGATAGCCGGTATCGTCCATCTCCAGCTTGCCCTTGAACAGTTCCGTCGCCGGAGCATGGCCGATAGCCACGAACGCGCCTTCGGCCAGGATCTCGCTCTGCTCACCGGTTTCGGTGTCGATTACCGCCAATGCCCGCAGCGCGCCGTCCTCACCCGCCAGAAAACGATCGATCCGCTTGTTCCACACGACGGAGATCTTGGGGTGCGCGAACAGGCGATCCTGCAGGATCTTTTCCGAACGCAGCGAATCGCGGCGGTGGATCAGCACCACTTCTGTGGCGTGGTTGGTCAGGTATAGGGCTTCCTCGACCGCGGTGTTGCCACCGCCGATCACCACCACCCGCTTGCCGCGATAGAAGAACCCGTCGCACGTGGCGCAGGCGGACACGCCCTTGCCGGACAGTTCCTGTTCGCCGGGCACGCCCAGCCATTTGGCCTGCGCGCCGGTGGCGATCACAAGCGTGTCGCCTTCGTACACGTCGCCCGAATCGCCCTTGGCGGTGAATACGTCGCCGGAAAGATCGACATCGGTGATAGTGTCCCACATCATCCGCGTGCCGACATGGACGGCCTGCGCCTCCATCTCCTGCATCAGCCAAGGGCCCTGGATCACCTCGCGGAAGCCGGGATAGTTTTCGACGTCGGTGGTGATGGTCAACTGCCCGCCGGGCTGCAGGCCCTGCACCACAATCGGCTCCATCCCCGCGCGCGCGCCGTAAATGGCGGCGGACAGGCCGGCCGGGCCGGAGCCGATAATGAGCATGCGGGTTTTGTGCGTGGTCGCCATTTCAGCCTAACTCCGGCGTTGATTTCGTAGCCGCGAGATAGGGCTCACCATAACGTTTTGCAAAGCGACGCGCGCGCAGCGATTGTTTCATCCCCGCAATTCACGGTTTGCGCCGTGACGGACAAGCCGACGGTCACGCACCGGCGCAAGCGAAGCACGCCGCCATACCGCTCAGCTGAGCAGAAAATACCCCAGCGCCACCCAGCAGCACATGCACAGCAGGATCGCGGCGATCAGACCACGGCTATCATGTTCATCACTTTGCGTGCTCTTGCGCTGGGCTGCATAGACAATGCTTGCGGGCAAGCCGCCGGAAAATGTGTCAAACCGAACACTGTTGTTGTCTGCGACCTTCATACATCCATCCCTCTAGAACCGAACGATCGCGAACCCCTTGGCGGTGTTCGTCGTGTTCCGATCAATCCCAACGGTGTGCACCTTTTGGCGTCACGTCCCAGCTAAACGTCTTGCGCCATGTTTCCGGCAGCAACACGAATATTCCACAAGACATGGCGTATGTCACAACATTTTAAGTGACCGTTAAAATTTGCCTGTGGATTGCGATCAGCAGGTAAAATTTCCAGTATGGGTGGTGATTTTGATCATCGTTTTTACCGGAATATTGTGCACCGCAACAAAGCGTAGTGCGTAGATCATGCAACGTTACTTGTCGGGGCATAGTTTCCTCGGCGAGGCTGCTCGCTGGCGCACAGGCAGCGCCCTTGCCGTCGCCGCCATCGCCGCTTAGCGTGGCGCGATGATCCCGGCCCCGCATCTCAAGATCAAGATCCAGATCCATTGCGGCGATGAAATCGCAATGGGGCCGGGAAAGGCAGACCTTCTGGAAGCCATCGTCCACCACGGATCGATCTCGGCGGCGGCGCGGGCTATGGGCATGAGCTATCGCCGGGCCTGGCTGCTGGTGGACACCATGAACCGCTGCTGGAGTGCGCCGCTGGTGCATACCAGACCGGGCCGCTCCCCCGATGGCGGCGCGCAGCTTACCGCGATGGGCAAGCAGGTGCTGCTCCATTACCGGGCGTTGCAGGACGATATCGACCGGGCATCGCATGGGCCTGATCATACCGCGCTCGCACAATGTCTGCTGGCGAGCCCGAAACCCAGCCAGAAAGACGGGTAGCGTCTTTCGGTCTTTGCAATCCGCTGCAATCGATATACTGCCAGATACAGTATGATCAGCACATCCGTGCCCTTTCGCGCTGTCGCCCGCATTGCAACATGGCTGCTGCTTGCCCTGGGGTGCGCGCTTTCGCCAATCGCGGCCCAAGCCGCGCCCGAACGCCGCGCGCCGCTGGTGCTGGCCGCCGCCAGCCTGCAGGAATCGCTGAACGCCGCCGCCGATGCTTTCGCGGCGCGCGGTCATCCCCGGCCGCGCATATCGTTCGCCGCCTCCTCTGCGCTTGCCCGCCAGATTGAATCCGGTGCGCCAGCAGACCTGTTCCTCTCCGCCGATGAACAGTGGATGGACGCGCTGGCCGCCAAGCGCCTGCTGCGCCCTGGAACGCGGGTGTCGCTGCTGACCAACGCGCTGGTGCTGATCGCGCCGCAAGGCAGCCCCGTGCGCCTGCGCATCGCGCCGGGCATGCCGATCGCGCGGACGTTGGGATCGGGGCGGCGGCTGGCCGTGGCGGACCCCGCAGCCGTGCCCGCCGGCATCTACGCCAAACAGGCGCTGACCAGCTTGCGGGTATGGAACACCCTGAACGGGAAGCTCGCGCCGGCGGACAGCGTGCGCTCTGCCCTGGCACTGGTCAGCCGCCGGGCCGCGCCGCTGGGCATCGTTTATGCCACCGATGCACGGGCCGATCGCGGCGTGCGCGTGGTGGGCATCTTCCCGGCGTCTTCCCACGTGCCGATCCGTTACCCGCTGGCCACCCTTGCCGCGTCGCGCAACCCGGAAGGGGAAGCGTTCCGGCGGTTCCTCTCTTCGGCGCAAGGCAAGGCGATCTTCCGCCGGTTCGGGTTCGGCACGCGGTAATCGGAGCCTTGGCGTTACTCTCCGCGTCCGAGTGGGAAATCCTGGTGCTGTCCCTGAAGGTCAGCGCCGTGGCGATCGGCGCCAGCCTGCCGGTAGCCTTCGCCTTCGCGTGGGTGCTGGCCCGCTGGCGCTTTCCCGGCAAAGTGCTGCTGGACGCGCTGGTGCATCTGCCGCTGGTGCTGCCCCCGGTGGTGACCGGCTGGCTGCTTCTGCTGGCCTTCGCCACGGACGCGCCGCTGGGCCGGTTCCTGAACAATACGCTGGGCCTGACGTTCCTGTTCCGCTGGACCGGCGCGGCGCTGGCTGCCGCCGTCATGGCGCTGCCGCTGATGGTGCGCGCGATGCGGCTTTCGATCGAAAACGTCGATCCCCGGCTGGAGCAGGCCGCCCGCACGCTGGGCGCTGGGCGCTGGCGCACGTTCACCGCGATCACCCTGCCGCTGTGCGCCAATGGCATTTTCGCCGCGCTGGTGCTGGGCTTCGCGCGCTCTATCGGGGAGTTCGGCGCTACGATCACGTTTGCGTCCAACATTCCGGGCGAAACGCAAACGCTGCCACTGGCGATCTACAGCGCGCTGCAGGTGCCCGGCGCGGAAGGGCAGGTTACGCGGCTGGCCGTATTGTCCGTGCTGCTTTCGCTGGGCGCGCTGGTGCTGTCGGAATGGCTGGTGCGGCGCAGCGGGCAGGACAAGGGCCGCCATGTCGTTTGACGTGACCCTGACGCTGACGCGCGGTGCGCGGCAACTGGCCTACGCGTTTACCGCCGGGCCGGGGCTGACGGCGCTGTTCGGCCCATCTGGCGCGGGCAAGACCAGCCTGCTGGATGCGGTGGCCGGGCTGCTGCGTCCCGCCGCCGGGCGCATCGTGGTGAACGGCCAGACCCTGTTCGATTCCGGCGCGCGCATCGACCTGCGCCCCGAACAACGCGCGTGCGGCTATGTGTTTCAGGACCTGCGGCTGTTTCCGCACCGCACCGTGGAGCAGAATCTTCGGTTCGGCGCGAAGCGCGCACACGGCGCAGATACTGCGCTGGGCTGGGAACATGTCCTTGAACTGCTGGGGATCGAACGCCTGCTGGACCGCATGCCCGCCACGCTTTCGGGCGGCGAGGCGCAGCGCGTGGCGATCGGGCGGGCGCTGCTATCCGGGCCGCGCTTCCTGCTGCTGGACGAGCCGCTCGCCTCGGTCGACGCGGCACGGCGCGAGGAGATCCTGCGCCTGATCGAGCGCATCCGCGACGAACTTGCCCTGCCCATCCTCTACGTCAGCCACGACCGCGCGGAAGTGGAGCAGCTGGCGCATACCATCGTGCCGGTGGGGTGAGAGTTTAGCCAGCGCGCTCTTAAGGCCGGGCCTTACAGTCCGGTGCGTATCAAGTGCACTGCGATTGGGAAGCACTGGTGCCCGGTGTAACGCCCGGCCCGGTGCTGGCGCCCAGGTTGCGATCGTCACGGATCATGTACGCGGCTTCGCGGCGGAATACCGTCTTGTTGACGAACATCGATCCGAATAGCGGCTGGTAGGTGTAGAACACTTCCACATACATCACAGCCGAGTTCGGGTTCGCGGTGACCACCGGGTTGCCCATCCCTGCCAGCGTCGCGCCGGTCAGGCCGGTGCCGGCGGGTCCGTATTGCGATTTTGTCACCAGGCTGCCGCGGCAACGCTGCCAATGAATGAACTGCCGCCCGGTGGCGCTGTCGCGCTCCAGGCTGGAGAGGATCATCCGCCCGTTGGCTGCAAAGTTGAAGCTTTGCCCTTGCACCAGCGCGCCGGACATTACCGAATCGATCTGCGATTCGTTGACCGTAGGCGTGACCGCGCTGTTGTCCGTTTGGCCTAGACGCGAGGCGTTGTCTGCCAGCAGGGACGCCATCTGGCCCACCTGCATGTTCACCACCGCCATATAAGCCACTTCAGTGCCGTAGAAGCCAAGCGTCACCAGGATCGGCAGGATCAGTGCAAACTCCATGAACGAAACGCCGCGCGTATCGTCGCGCAGCCGGCCTGCGAGCAAGGCGATCCGCGCGATCATTTGCATACGCCGGCCGTCGTACCGTATTTCGCCTGCAGCGCGAAGGGCTGGTTCTTGTGCACGACACTGGCGGTAATAGTGCGCGGCTTGTTGCCACTGCTCATGAAGGGAATGTAGAACACCGGCGTGTAGGTGACGGTTACGGTATACAGCACCACATCGTTCGCGCCGCCGTTGGTGGAACTGCCGATATCGGCGTCCCATTGCCCATTGCCGTTTTCATCCGTGTACGTTTCTGAATTGTCGCACTTGCCGTCTCCGTCTTTGTCGTTCCACGCTTCGGGGCGCTTGATATCGGTAAAATCGTAATAACTCATGCGCTTGCCGACCACCGTAGCCCCAGGCGCCACGGTGCGCACGATATTGCTGACGTACGTATCAGCCTGGGTGGTGTCTGCCCCTTCGAGCGAATCGTTACGGGCTACCTGCTGGACCGCGCCGTGCAGGATCGCGGTGAGATAGGCCATGTGGCCCATGTCCCAGATGCCCAGCAGCATGACGAGCAGCACGGGCGCCGCGATCGCGAATTCTATCACTGCCGAACCGCGCCGGTCCTGTCGCAGGCGATGCAGGAAACGCACGGCCCCCCTCACTGCGTCACCCGCAGTTCGCCCACTTGCTTGGCGATTTCCTGGAACGCGGCATCAAGGTCAGACGCGCTGTTGGCCGTGAACGAACTGCTGTCCGACGCGCAATTCTGCAGGTCGCTGCTCAAGGTGGAGGTGAATGCGATCACCCACACGCGGATGCCCTTGGCCTTGATCTGCTGGCAGGTGGCCAGAAAGCGCTGGGTATGGCGCGCGGCATCGTTGGTGCTGCCATCGGTAGTGACGCGCCGGTCCCAGTATTCCATCCCCCAGGCCTGGGGGATGTAAGAGTTGGGCTCCATGAAACCGTCGGTCATGAAGATGATGTGGCGGGCCACCTCACCGCCATTCGCGGGATCGGTGTTGACCAGCGGCGCCCACATGCCCTGCGGGGACATCAGGCGCCCGCCCCAGATCATGCCAATGTCCAGATACGTCGCGCCATTGGAATACAGCGAATCCGCGTAAGCGTTGAAATCGCTTTGCGACATCGTGGCAAGCTGCCGCGCGGCGACCGGGCAATATGTACCGCCAAGCGTGCCGTTGGTGGTCGTCGCAGTCGTGTAGTTGCCCGAGTTGTTCCAGCGCCGATAGGAAATGTCCGGCCACAGCGGCGCCCACTTGGTCGTGTTGTCGGATACGTTAGGGGCGTTATCCAGATCGAGATCGAGGGCGCTACTGGGGGTGATGCCGTTTGTTGCCGAGTAGGTGAAAGTTGATTGCGCCACCGTGGCGCGCTCCTGGATGCAGCCGCCCCAGGTGGAGGACTGGTTCGCACCGTACAATCCCGTGGGTGTGTTCACCGCACTGAAGTTCTTGAAACTGCTCGTATCATACGTCACCGGATGATAGCGGATGATGTAAGGGCGGGTAATGGTGCGCTGGTAGATGTAATACGTGCCGAAGTTTGATCGACAGGCATAGTCGATCATCGTCTGCTGCTTGGTCGCGCCCGATCCGCTGTCCGTAAACGCGGTATCGGCCGGCACATTGCCGCCGCATGAGCTATTGGAATAAGCTTTGGTGGAATACAGCGTCCATCCGGAAGCACTGTCGTTAGATCCCGAATCGTCAGCCTCGTATGCGCGAGACTGATAAGTATAGGAATCCACGATGTAGCGCGGGTCGATCGCGGTGACCAACCTGCCTACATTTACGGTGGAGGTGAACGGCACGAACCCGTAGCGGATACGCGCGTTGCTCGCCGCTGTGGCGTTGGCGATCGTGGTGTAGAAATTCTTCATCGCCGCGCGCAGGGCCTGGATACGGGTCTGAGTGCTGCCATCCAGCGGGGTGTCCATCGATCCGGTGTTGTCCAGCACCATCATCACGTCGGAATTGCCCACCCCCATCGAGCTGGTGCAGGTGGCAGTGATAGTGAACGTGTTCTTGCCGAACACCCGCATGATCAGGGTGTCGAGCAAGGTGGACGCCGTGCCGTTGACCGTCTGCCCGTTGTCCGGCGAACTGGTGGTGAAAGTGGTGGACCTGACGCTCTGCGCCTGATTGCTGAAGTTGGTGTTGAAGTAGTTGGTCGCGGCGGTCTGCGCGGCGGTGTCATAGCCGTTGGTGGTCACTGTGCGCCGACCGGCCAGCACCGCGGCGTCGCACGCGGACTGCAACTGCTCGGTGGTCAGGTAATCGCGGCTCATGTCCACGCCCGACCCGATGACCACCAGGCCGATCATCATCCCGATCGCCGCGATCGGCAGGACGTTACCCGCACGATCGCGCAAGAGCCGGCTCAGGAATGGACGTGCGTTAGGCATGTGTAAACCAGGCTCGCTCTTGGAAATACCCCGATAATGCTCCCCGCTTACCAGCAATGTCTTAAGGAAGTTTTCTTCGCATGCGCTGATGTGCCTGCGGATCAGGGGGAAGGAACCGGCAGGCCAGTCCGTGCATTAAGAGCGCCGAGAACGTCGAACACACGGGGAACGGCCATGGCCTTGTCACAAGATCGGAACGAAGGGATGCGCCGCAGCTGGCAGGCACGTCCCGCGCTCGACCCCACGCTGCGCCGCGCGATCTATGGCAAGATCCGTCCGATGGACCAGCCTGGGATCCTGCCCGGACTGCTCCATCGCCTGCTTGGGCGCCACTAACCCCCGCTTAACCCGCCGCTAACGACACCCCGCGCGTTTGCTTTTGACCCCGCTTGCACTATATGCCCGGTCCAATGCTCTGGCCGCTGCAGTCGCCAGGCTCGCTATTTCGATCGTTTCAAGGACCAACGCGCATGTCCCGTCGCCGCCAGATCTACGAAGGCAAGGCCAAGATCCTGTACGAAGGCCCCGAACCGGGCACCCTGATCCAGTACTTCAAGGATGACGCCACCGCCTTCAATGCCCAGAAAAAGGGCACGATTCAGGGCAAGGGCGTGATCAACAACCGGATCAGCGAGTATGTATTCACCCGCCTGAACCACATCGGCGTGCCCAACCACTTCATCCGCCGGCTCAACATGCGCGAGCAGCTGGTGCGCCAGGTGGAAATCATCCCGATCGAAGTCGTGGTGCGCAACGTGGCAGCAGGCTCGATCTCCAAGCGCCTGGGCATTCCCGAAGGCGAGATGCTGCCGCACACCTTGATCGAGTATTACTACAAAGACGACGCGCTAGGCGATCCGCTGGTGGCCGAAGAGCACATTGCCTGCTTCGGTTGGGCCAACAACGACGAGATGCAGGACATCGCCGCCATGGCGATCCGCGTGAACGATTTCATGGCCGGCATGTTCGCCGCGATCAACATCCGCCTGGTGGACTTCAAGCTGGAATTCGGCCGCATCTGGGACGGTGATTACAGCCGCGTGATCCTTGCCGACGAAATCAGCCCGGACGGCTGCCGTCTGTGGGACATGACCACCGGCGAAAAGCTCGACAAGGACCGCTTCCGCCGCGATCTGGGCGGTGAGGAAGAAGCCTATCAGGAAGTCGCCCGTAGGCTTGGCCTGCTGCAGGACGATTCCAACCCCAGCGAAGTGCTGGACTTGTCCAAGCATCGCAAGCTGCGCGGCAAGTAACCGCTGCGAATTCCGAACAAGGCGGGCATGGCAATCGCCCCGCCTTGTTCTGACTGCAACGACGGACGGCCACGATCACGGATCGATGCAGGATCTTTAGGAATTGGAGCGCAATGTCATCGGACGGCGCCGCGCTCTGCAAGGTTGTTCAGCGCAGGCGGGGCAATGGGGCGGCGGCTTGTGGCGGCGACGATTCTGCCAGTTCCGTGCAAAGCCCCAGCTGCATTGCCGACCCGGCGGAAACCAATGGCCCTTACCCGGCTGACGGCGCCAACACAGCCAGCGAAGCGACATCAAACGTCCTGGCCGTCAGTGGCATTGTGGGCAGTAATATCCGGTCAAGCTTTATCAATTCGACCACCACAGCCGACGGGGTGCCGCTCGCGCTCACGCTACAGTTGGTCAACGTGACCAACAGCTGCGCGCCGATCGCGGGCGTTGCGGTGATCGGCATCGCTGCCTGAAGGCTGTCCACGGCAGCGGGGCGGTTCGTCGCGCCGGCCCCTTGCCACCGCGTGCCAACACCGGCACTGCGATGGACGATGAGAGGTTATCCGATAGCGCTTTTCCTTGCCATGACAGCGATGCCGCTGGCGGCGAAGGACAGCACCCGCACCCCGCCGCCGCGCAACGACACATCGTGGGCGTTCGAGCGCAGCGACCTCCCGGTGGACACCGCCTTCCGGTTCGGACGCCTGCCCAACGGCATGCGCTACATCATCCGCCGCAACGCCACACCAGCGGGCACCGGCATGGTGCGGCTCGACGTCGACGCCGGCTCGCTCAATGAACGCTCTGCCGAGCAAGGCTACGCGCACTTTATCGAGCATATGGCCTTCAACGGGTCCGCCCGCGTACCGGAAGGCCAGATGGTAGCGCTGCTGGAACGCGAAGGGCTGGCCTTTGGCGCAGACACCAACGCATCCACCGGGTTCGATCGCACCCTCTACAAGCTAGACCTGCCGCGCAACGAAACCGCCTTGCTGGACACCGCATTGATGCTGATGCGCGAAACCGCCAGCAACCTCACAATCGCGCCGCAAGCCGTCGCGCGCGAACGCGGCGTGGTGCTGGCCGAAATGCGTGACCGCAATTCCTGGGCACTGCGCAACGCCATTGACGCCACCGGATTCTTCTATCCCGGCGCGCTATACGCCCAGCGCTTTCCCATCGGCACCACCGCCACCCTGGATGCCGCCACCGCCGCGTCCCTGCGCGCGTTCTACGCCCGCGAATACGTGCCGGCCAATGTCACCCTTGTCGTGGTGGGAGACTTCGATCCCGCTGCGGTGGAGGCGGCCATCGTGCGGCATTTCAACGACTGGCAAGCCCCGCCACCCCCGCCCCAGCCAGACGCTGGACCCGTCAACCCAAAGGATCGCAACCGCGCCGAAATCTACCTCGATCCCGCCTTGTCCGAACGCATCACCGTGCAGCGCAACGGCAAATGGATGGACGAACCTGACAGCGTGGCCCAGCGCCGCGAAGCGCTGCGGCGCTCCGTGGGGTACGCTATCGTCAACCGGCGCCTGCAGCGCATTGCCCGCAGCGCCGAGCCGCCGTTTCGCGGCGCAGGCTTCGGCACCGGCGATGTGTTCGAGACCGCACGTTCCACCCGCCTCATCATCGATGCCATCGACGGCAAGTGGCGGATGGCGATGGATGCCGCTGGCAGCACCTATCGCCGCGCGCTGGCCGAGGGTTTCACCGCTGCCGAAGTGGCTGAGCAGGTGGCGCAGCTGCGCACCGCCATCACCAATGCCGCCGCATCTGCCGGTACGCGCAGCAATGCCGCGCTGACCCACCTGGCGCTATCGCTGGTGGATGACCGCATGGTGCCCACTACGCCACGATCGGCGCTGGAACGGTTCGAGGCTGTCGCGCCGCAGATCACGCCCAATGCTGTGATGGCCGCGATGAAGCGCGAGGCGATCAAGCTCGACAAGCCACTGATCCGGTTCGAGGGGCGCAAGGCCCCCGAAGGCGGCGCGCCGGCGCTGCAAACGGCGTGGCGCGCGGTAGTGCATGCACCCCTCACCGCAGAAGGGCAAAGCGCCACGACCGCCTTCGCCTACACCGATTTCGGGGCGCCGGGCCGGGTGGTGAGCGACGTGCGCCGCAGCGATTTCGGCATCCGCGAGATCCGCTTCGCCAACGGCTTAATGCTCAACCTCAAGAAAACCGATCTGGAGCAGGACCGCGTGCGCGTCAGCCTGGCGATCGACGGCGGCGACATGCTGGATACCCGCGCCAATCCCCACGCGGTGCAGATGGTGCCGAACCTGGACGACGGCGGGCTGGGCAAGCACAGCCGCGACGATCTGGACACGATCCTGGCCGGACGCAGCGTCAGCCTTGGGCTCAGAAGCGGCGAGGAGACATTCGACGCGCGCGCCGCCACCACTCCCCGCGATCTGGAAATCCAGCTGCAATTGCTGGCCGCGCTGATCAGCGATCCGGGCTATCGGCCCGAGGGCGAGGTGCGGTATCGCCAGGCCATTAACAACTACTTCGCGCAGCTTGATGCTACGCCCGCCTCGGCGCTTCAGGCGCGCCTTGGCGGCATCCTGAGCGACGAGGACCCGCGCTTCTCTCTGGGCAAGCTGGAGGACTATCGCCAGCTCACGTATGCGGGCCTCAAGCGCGACATCGGCGACCGGCTGGTCCACGGCGCGATCGAGATCAGCATCGTCGGCGACATCGACGAGGATGCCACGATCGCCCTTGTTGCCCGCACCTTCGGCGCGCTGCCCGCGCGTGAGGCGGCGTTCCGGGATCATCCCGAACAACCGCCGCGCGTGTTTACCGCCGACCGAAGGCCCCGCGTGATCCGTCACAGCGGCCCGGCAGATCAGGCCTTGCTGCGGATCGTGTGGCCCACGCGCGACGACGCGGATGCCACCGAAGCGCTGCGGCTGGAACTGCTGCAGGAAGTAACGGGCATCGAACTGACCGATCAGCTGCGCGAAACATTGGGCAAGGCCTATTCGCCCGGTGCCGCCAGTTACCTGTCGCACGCATGGAAGGGCTACGGCTATTTCCTCGTCAACGCCTCGGTAGACGTTGCGCAAGTGCCCGCCACGCGCGCTGCGATCAGGGAGGTCGTGACCGACTTGCGCGCCGCACCGGTCAGCGCTGACATACTGCTGCGCGCCCGCCAGCCGATGATCGAGCGGCTGCAGAATGCGCTGAAAGGCAACGGGGGCTGGATGAACCTCACCGCCCGCGCCCAATCGCAGCCCGACCGGATCGCGCGATTCGCAAACGCCCGCGCGCAGCTGTTGGCGATGACCGCCGCCGACGTGCAGCAGGCAGCGCGGCGCTATCTGGCGCCCGACGCGGGGCTCGAAGTGCTGGTGCTGGCAAAGGACGTGCCCGAACCGCGCTGAGCGCCCAGCCTTTCCAGCGCGGGGATCAATTCGTCGAAATGATCGATCACCGCCTCTGCGCCCAGGTCCGCGATCGGCTTGTCGTTAAAGCCGAAACTGACCGCCACGCACGGCAGTCCCGCTGCCCTTGCGGCGCGCGTGTCATAGGTGGTGTCGCCAACATAGGCCGCCCTGCCCGCACCGCAGCGCTCCAGCATCAGGTTGAGGAGATCGGGCTGCGGCTTGGCGCGTCCCGGCCCCAGCGTGTCGCCGCCGATCACGGTGACGAAGCGGTCGGTCAAACCCAGCTGGTGGAATATCGCGCGGGCGAATCGCTCCAGCTTGTTGGTGACGACCGCGATCTTCACCCCCCGCGCGGCCAGGCCATTGAGCATCGCTTCGCCGCCCGGATAGAGCCGCGTCTCGACCGCGATATGTGCTTCGTAATAGCCAAGCAGCGCATCATGCAGTTGTTCGAGCCGCGTGTTCTCAACAGGCCCGCCAGTAGCGGCCAGCGCCTTGGCCAGCATCTTGCGCGCGCCAGCCCCGACGAAATGGCGCACTTCGTCGGTCGAGACGTGTCGCCGCCCTTCCATCGCCAGCGCATGGTTCACCGCGTTGCCAAGGTCGCCCGCGCTGTCGACCAAGGTGCCGTCGAGGTCGAAACCCACAATCTGGAAAGGAAATTCGCTCATGCGCGAAGCCCTGACCGCTTGTAGTGGAAACCGCAACACTTTGCTGGCAGGACAACGCCATGACATTGACCGGCTCCCCCCTCGCCACCGTGATCCTCGCCGCCGGCAAGGGCACGCGCATGAAAAGCGACCTGCACAAGGTGCTGCACCCCATCGCCGGTCGCCCGATGCTGGAACATCTGCTGGCCAGCGCCGCGCAACTGGCCCCGCAGCGGCAGGTGGTGGTCGCCGGGCACGGGCGCGAGCAGTTGGAAAAGGCACTGGGCCCGCGCGCCACGATCGCCGTGCAGGACCCCCAGCTTGGCACCGGGCACGCCGTGCAGCAGGCCCAGGGCGCACTGGCAGGGTTCGATGGCGATGTGCTCATCCTGTATGGCGACGTGCCGTTCGTGCGGCCCGAAACGATGCGCGCCATGATCGAGCGGCTGCATGCGCCCGATGCCCCGGCGGTGGTCGTGCTCGGCTTTCAGCCTGCCGAGCCGCTGCAATACGGCCGCGTCCTGGCGCATGACGACGGGCGGATCGCGATGATGGTCGAATATAAGGACGCTACCGAGGAACAGCGCGCCTGCCGCTTGTGCAATTCCGGCCTGATGGCGGTAAAATCGGCGGACCTGTTCGACCTGCTGGGCAAAGTAGGCAACGAAAACGCGCAAGGCGAATACTACCTGGTGGACATCGTCAACATCGCCACGCTGGAAGGGCGCGCCTGCGCGGTCATCGTGACCGACGATGCGGACGAGGTTGGCGGCATCAACAGCCGGGGCGAACTGGCAGAAGCCGAAGGCCGTTGGCAGGCGCGCCGCCGCATCGCCGCAATGGCCGAAGGCGCCACGCTGATCGCGCCAGAGACCGTGTTTTTCGCCTGGGATACGCAACTGGGCGGCGACGTGACGATCGAGCCCAACGTGGTGTTCGGCCCCGGTGTCACCGTGGCGGACAGCGTGGTGATCCATGCCTTCTCGCACCTGGAAGGCGCAACGCTGGAGAGCGGCGTCTCGGTCGGGCCGTTCGCGCGGTTGCGGCCCGGCGCGGTGCTCAAGGCCAATTCGAAGGTTGGCAACTTCGTCGAGATCAAGAACGCAGTCCTGGGCGAAGGCGCAAAGTCCAGCCACCTGACGTATCTGGGCGATGCCGAAGTGGGCGCTGGCGCGAACATCGGTGCGGGCACCATCACCTGCAATTACGATGGGTATTTCAAGCACCAGACGGTAATCGGCCCACGCGCCTTCATCGGTTCCAACAGCGCGCTTGTGGCCCCCGTAAAAATCGGCGCGGATGCGATCGTGGCGGCGGGCAGCACGGTCACGCGCGATGTCGCCGATGGCGAACTGCGGCTGGTGCGCGGCGAACAGCTGGTCAAGCCCGGCTGGGCCGACCGCTTCCACGATGCGATGAAGAAAAAGAAAGCCGAAAAAGCCGGCTGAGTCGGTAGCGCAGGCGGATGTTCGGGCGCGGTCGGTATCCAAACCGCTCCGCCCCTTTTGCGTTAAGACCCGATCGCTTCCCGGCGCGCGATATTACCCAGTTCCGCGCGGGCGATCTCGCTGGCAGGGTCGTATTGCAGGGACTGGTTCAGTAGCTTGGCGGCCTCGTCGTACTGCCCCATCTGGCCTTTGGTGAAGCCCATGCCACGCAGCGCCCGCGCCGCCACTTTGGCGTCCGGTCCGGTGGGGGACTTGTCGACGATCGACCAGGCATGCGCGAACTCGGCATAGCTTTCCGCCCAGGCGCGGCGCGCCTTGAACAGCTCGGCGTACTCGTTGGCGAAGTGGGCATTGCCCGGTGCCATGCGCGTTGCCGCCCGCAATTCAGCTTCGGCAAGATCGCCCCGGCCCATATCGATGAGCGCATACCCTTTGCCGAAATGCGCATCGCATACCGCCGGATCAAGAAGCGCCGCGCCTGCGCCCGTTTGCGCGCACAGCCGTGGCCGCGCATCGCCGGCCAGCTGCCGGTCGGCATCCGCAATCACCTTGTCGAACAGCTTCACCGCGCGCGCCTGCTGGCCCTGCCGGATCAGGTCAAAGCCCTGATCGACCTGCGACTTCGCATCGAGCCTGGACACCGGCGTTGCGCTGTTGTCGAACGCACCGACCACCAGCGCGGCAGGCGGGATAATATGGGCAGTACCGTCAGTCCGGGCATGCGCGGCGCCGGCCACGCACATCGCCAGGATTCCGGCCAGTCCACCAAACGCAACTTGGGCGCGCATCGGTCAATTTCCTCTCCCAAAACACCGATGCTGCGTCGGTCTGTGCCTGGCTGCATAATCGAGCCATCGTCAGTCGGTGTTTGTTGAAAGGTCAGAATATCCGGTAATGGTGATTTGGCAAGTCATCCCCACCAAACTGCCAAGCGCTTCATGCCTTGCGCCGAATGACAGCGATGTAATGTGGGGGAAAGAGCCCGTTCATCGCCACCAGGGCATAGCGAAAATCATGATCGCCCCAACCCTGAAACCTCCGCGCGGCTCCGCCCCTTGATCATCGTCGGCGCGCACGTACATGGGCGCGATAAGTCTTACACGAAATCCCAACGTTTTGCCGGCAAGCATCCCGGCGTCCTGATCCAAACTCTCTCCAGCTAAGGCATACCTACTATGTGTGGCATTATCGGCATCGTCGGCAAACAGGACGTGGCGGAGCGGCTGGTCGACGGACTGCGTCGCATGGAATATCGCGGCTATGACAGTGCCGGCGTCTGCACCCTGCATGACGGCCAGCTGGTGCGCCGCCGTGCCGAGGGCAAGCTGTTCAATCTGGTCAAGGAACTGGCGCACAACCCTGCGCCGGGACTGACCGGCATCGCCCACACCCGCTGGGCCACGCACGGCGCGCCCACCGCTGCCAATGCCCATCCCCATGCCACCGGCGAACTGGCGCTGGTGCACAACGGCATCATCGAGAATTTCAAGCCTTTGCGCGAAGCCTTGGAATCGCGCGGCCGCACGTTCGAGAGCCAGACCGACACCGAAGTGGTGGCGCATCTGGTGTCCGAGCAGGTGGAGGCCGGCGCCACGCCACAAGAGGCCGTGCGCGCCGTGCTGCCGCAATTGCGCGGGGCCTTTGCGCTGGCGATCGCCTTCCGCCGCTTTCCCGACATGCTGATCGGCGCCCGCCTCGGCTCGCCGCTGGTCGTGGGTTACGGCGATGGCGAGACCTACCTTGGGTCGGACGCGCTGGCGCTTGCCCCGCTGACCCAGCGCATCACCTATCTGGACGAGGGCGACTGGGTGGTCATCACCCGTGACGGTGCGACGATCTACGATGCGGACAACAACCTGGTCGAGCGGGAAATCGTGGCATCGGGCGCATCGGCGGTCGCGATCGAGAAAGGCAATTACCGCCACTTCATGCAAAAGGAGATCTACGAGCAGCCCACCGTCGTCGCCCAGACGCTGCGCTCGTATCTGCGGCAGGTCGACCAGTCGGTGGCCCTGCCCCAGATCGACTTCGATCTGTCCACCATCAGCCGCATCACCATCGTGGCTTGCGGCACCAGCTATTATGCCGGCATGGTCGCCAAATACTGGATCGAGACTTTTGCCCGCCTGCCGGTGGACATCGATGTGGCGAGTGAATTCCGCTACCGCGATCCGGTGCTGGAAAAAGGCGGGCTGGCGCTGTTCATCTCGCAATCGGGCGAGACTGCCGACACCCTGGCCGCGCTGCGCCACTGCAAGGCAGCGGGGCAGACCATCGCCGTCGTCGTCAACGTTCCCACCAGCACGATGGCGCGGGAAGCCGACCTGCTGCTGCCCACGCATGCCGGGCCAGAGATTGGCGTCGCCTCCACCAAAGCGTTCACCTGCCAGTTGGCGGTACTGGCAGCGCTGTCAGCCCACCTTGCCGTGAAGCGTGGCCGCATGGACCGTGCCGAGGAAATGGACATCGTGGACCAGTTGCTGCAGACGCCCGCCAGCCTCAACGCCGCGCTCGATCACGACGAGGAGATCGCCGCCATGGCGCACCTCATCACGCCTGCGCGCGATGTCTTGTATCTGGGCCGTGGCCCGGATTACCCGCTGGCGCTGGAAGGTGCGCTCAAGCTCAAGGAAATCAGCTACATCCACGCCGAAGGCTATGCCTCGGGCGAAATGAAGCACGGCCCGATCGCGTTGATCGACGAATCGGTGCCGGTGATCGTGCTTGCCCCGTCAGGTCCGCTGTTCGAAAAGACGGTGAGCAACATGCAGGAGGTGCGCGCCCGAGGTGGCAAGGTCGTGCTCATCTCGGACGCTGCAGGTATCGCCGAAGCGGGCGAGGGTTGCATCGCCACCATCGAAATGCCGCGCGTTCACCCGCTGATCGCGCCACTGGTCTATGCGGTTCCTGTGCAGTTGCTGGCCTACCACGTCGCCTGCGCCAAGGGCACTGACGTCGACCAGCCGCGCAATCTGGCAAAGAGCGTTACAGTGGAATAACGCCTGAGACCGGGTGCCCCGCCAGAATAGCATCGAATGCTATTCGAACGGCCACCCGGTGCGAATGGGAGCACTGGCCGACGGCTCCTGCCGATGGCCGGCAAGCCATGCGGCGCGCGCTTGCGAATTGCGATAGGGGTTGGCCGATGCGGGCAGTCCAGCGCGCGCAGCTTTCACACCCCACAGATGAGCCTGCTGGTCGGTGATCACGAAAATCTCGCAAAATACGTATGTTTGCGAGGTTAATGCCGAAACGGCGAGGTGGTGCGTGGCCTATCGGCGAGTAGAGCAAGGATCGCGACGAACCGCAGAAAACTGTTATATTTTCGTAATCGAGACAGTCAGAGACTGCGATCAGCCACTATCTGATTGGTTAATTGCAGACCTGACGTCGCCTGCGGGTGGTCAGGCGTCCACCAGCCCGCGGATGGCGCTTTCGAACAGGCCCCGGCCGTCCGTGCCACCGTGCGTGTTTTCGATCGCGCGCTCGGGGTGGGGCATCATGCCCAGCACATTGCCCGCGTCGTTGAGCAGCCCTGCAATAGACCGCGCTGATCCGTTGACCGGTTCAGCATACCGAAACGCAACCCGACCCTCGCCCTCAAGCCGGTCCAGCGTGGCCTCGTCGGCGAAGTAATTGCCATCGTGATGGGCGACTGGCACGCGGATCACCTGCCCCGCCTCGTAAGCGCAGGTGAATAGCGACTGCGCGTTCTCAACCTTCAGGGCCACTTCCCGGCACACGAAGTTCAACCCGGCATTGCGCAGCAGCGCGCCGGGCAGGAGGCCGCTTTCGGTCAGCACCTGAAACCCGTTGCACACGCCCAGCACCGGCACGCCGCGATGGGCTGCCGCGATCACCGCCTGCATGATGGGGGAACGCGATGCGATAGCCCCGCAGCGCAGGTAATCGCCATAGGAAAAGCCGCCGGGCACGGCGATGAAGTCCAGTCCCTCGGGAAGCGCTGTATCCCCATGCCACACGCGGTGCGGCGCGGTGCCCGATACTGTCTCCAGCGCCACCGCCATGTCGCGGTCGCAGTTCGAGCCCGGAAAGGTGATGACGGCGGAGGTAAAGGCCATCAGGCGGCCACCTTCTCAATACGGTAGTTTTCGATCACCATGTTGGCGAGCAGCTTGCGGCACATATCGTCCAGCGCGGCGTCGGTGACGGTGTTCGCCACGTCAAGCTCGAACAGGCGCCCTGCCCGCACGTCGTTGACGCCGGCAAAGCCCAGCCCTTCGAGCGAATGGTGGATCGCCCTACCTTGCGGATCGAGGACGCCGGGCTTGAGGCTGACGTGGACGCGGACTTTCATCGGGCGGGCCTTTCGCTATCGGCGAGCGGATTCGTTGCCCCGCGCCTATGGCGTCTGTCACCGTGCGGGGCAAGTCGCACGCTCAGTCTTCCACCACCTTCATCAGCTTGCGCTCCAGCGGACTGAGGACGTTGGACAAGTCATGCCCGCGCCGCAGCACCTGACCGACCTCGCCGAACAGCGTCCACATGCCCTGCTTGCCGCGCAGCGCGGGACGCTTTTCAATGCGGGCCTGTGGCCGTTCGGCAGCGCGGCGAAATGCGCAGAAACTGGCAGCATCGCGCGCGAAATCCATCGCATAATCCCGCCACAGGCCAGCGGCGACCATCCGGCCATACAAATCCAGGATGCGCTGCAGTTCCAGCCGGTCGAACCCGACCTGCTGCGGCTTCGTACCACCGGGAAAGGCAATGACACTGCCGCCCTGCACCACGCTGCCGTGCGACCCGCCCGCCATGCGGCTCAAAGACCCTTGACGACCGGTTCGCTATCCCGAACCGGCTGATCGAGTTGGGCCCTGAGCGCAGCGATCTCCGCCCGCAGCAGCGCCACTTCGTCCTCAAGCTGGTCGAACCGCTGCACGCCCTTGGCAGCGCCGCCCGGCTCGCACGGCTCTTGGCAGGGCGTGCCGTATGGCATGAATTCGCGGGCCCAGGTTTCCGCCTTCACCAGCGTGGAGCGGGCTTTGACGCCGATCATCGTGGCACCTTCGGGCACATCTTCCGTAACGACGGCGCTGGCACCGATCCGCGCCCGTCGCCCTACGGTGACAGGGCCGATGATCTGCGCGCCGGAGCCGACGATCACGTTGTCCAGCAAAGTGGGATGGCGTTTGCCGCCCACGCCGTTGGTAGGGTTCGATCCGCCCAGCGTCACACACTGATAGATCGTCACATTGTCACCGATGTCCGCAGTTTCGCCGATGACGCTGAAGCCGTGGTCGATAAACAAGTTCCGGCCGATCGTTGCGCCGGGGTGGATGTCTATGCCGGTCAGGAAGCGGGACAAGTGATTGACCATCCGCGCGAGCAGGAACAGGTCGGCGCGGAACAGGGCGTGGGCAAGGCGATGCCAAAACACCGCCCACACGCCGGGGTAAAGCAGGACCTCCCAGCGCGAGCGCGGCGCGGGATCGCGTGCGACGATGGAGTCCAAATAGCGGACAAGATTACCCAGCATGCGGTGAACTTTCCATCAATCGCGCAATTTTGCAACTGTCATGCGTCACTACGCCTTCACGATAATGTCCCGGACCCGGGTTTTGTTTCATCCAGGGCATCACGCAATATACTCAAGGTAGGCGCGGATTTCCGCTCAAGACTGAGACGGTCGATCGCGGCGACCAGATTTTCCACGCCCACATGGCTACGCTCGCACCGTCCCGCAAGGTATCGCTGGGCCGAAGGATCGAGCGCCAGCGCGCGCATCTGGGCGTGCACCTCGATCAGGTCCGCCAGCATCTCGTCGTCAGGCGCGCCGATGGTGAGCGGCAATGCCGCCCCCAGCCGCGACGCCAGATCGGGCAACGCCACGTGCCAATGCGCCGCATCGTCCGTCGCTTCCGCACCGGCCGCGCCGAACGGACGATCGCTGACGATCAGCAGCGCACGGCCGGTTTCCTGCGCCCGGTTCCAGCGGTGGAACAGCTCGTCCTCTGGCAAGTGCCACGCATCGTCGATCGTATCGCCAGCGCCCGTCTCGACGAACCAGCGCGCCAGCAGTGACTTGCCCGACCGGGCGGGGCCGGACAGGATCGCGGTGTGAAACGGCCACCGGTCAGGCTCCAGCAACGCGTCGATCGCGGCGGCATTGGCATTGCCCACCACGATGCGCGGCGCCTGGTCGCTCGCCGGGGACAGCGGAAGGGCGATCTGCCGCATCGCTATAAAAGGACGGTTAGCGGCTGATGCGCAGCGACGCGCCGCCGCCGGTAACTTTCCAGCCCTGCGCGCGCAACGTCGCCGCAATCCGCTCCGCCCCGCCGACAGCGGTAACGCGCATGACCGATGTGCCGCCGATCGCCAGGCTGACCGTGGCCGCGCCCTGCACGCCCGGCACGCCGCGCACCGCAGCCATGGCTGCGTCTACCGCCGCCGCATCGGGCGTGGCGAACTGCACCGACACCGCTTCCGAAGGCACGCCGGTTACATCCTCGGCGCGGATCGTCGGCGCCGCCTCGGGCGCGATGGCCCCCGGATTGTCGCCCGGCTTGGGCATCAGCTTTTCGCGCAGTTCGGCAAACGCGCGGTCCAGCGCTTCGCCGCCCGCGTTGATCGTGGGATCGGGGCGCAACTGGCCTTGCGCCAGCGCATCGCGATACAGCCCGTCGATCCGCACCACCGCCTGGTCCATCATGCGCGGCAGGTCCTGCTCGCCGGCAGCGTCCATCGTGAAGCTGCCAAGGAACGTATCGTCCGGGCCGTAGCGCGCGGTGAAGGTGCCTTTGATGGGGCCGCCGGGCCATTGCCGCTCAAGCCGGGCGACAGGGATCACCACGTCCGATGCGTTGAACTGGCCCAGCACCGTGCGCCACCACAAGCGACTGCGGCGCGTGGCCTGCCCGGCGTTGAGGATCAGCGATTCGCCGCCCGATCCGGTGGGCCGCACGTAATCGACCGGGCTGGCGGATGCCTGAAACTCCGCCCAGGCACGCTGCCACGGCCCGCGCACTTCGAAAACCTGCCGCACCCCGCCCGATTGCAGTACCGGGATCAGCAGCAGCGGCGCCGAACGTGGGCCGGTGCCGGCACCTGCACCCACGTATTGCCCGGCTTTTGCCTTGTCGAAGATAACGCCCAGCGTCGCAATATAGCGTTTCGGGCCGACCTGTTCGTGGCCGATCACCACCGAAGTGACCATGGCATCGATCGATTCGATCGGCATATCCGGCCCGCCGACCTTCTTCCACGCTTCCTTTTCGGCCTGTTTCCAGCCTTCGAGGCGGGCGTCCGCCCCGGTCTTCGCCGTTACGTCAACAGTGATGCCGTTGACCTGGATGTCCTGAGAATTGGCCAGCGGGGCGATGCCGCGGTCGCCTTCCACCTGCGCATAAAGCTGCACCGCGCCGATCGCGCCGACCGCCAGCACAGCTGCGCCCCCCCACCACAGAGCAGCCTTTCCGGCCGGGCCCATGCGGGCGAGCCGCGGGATTTTCGGGGAGATTGTGAACGCCATTGGTGAAACCGCCGGCCTTTTGCCCAAACGGGAATGGAAATCCAAGCCACAAAGCGCTAGGCGCGCGCAATGTCCGACGATAACTCCGCGAAAAGCTATAGCTACGAGCAGGCAGGCGTATCCATCGCCGCCGGAAACGCGCTGGTGAAAGCCATCGCCCCGCTTGCCCGGTCCACCGCCCGCCCCGGCGCCGATGCGGAGCTTGGCGGCTTCGGCGGCTTCTTCGATCCGCGCGCAGCCGGGTACAAAGACCCCCTGTTGGTTGCCGCCAACGATGGCGTGGGCACCAAGGTCAAGCTCGCGATCGATCATGACCGCCACGACCAGATCGGCATCGACCTGGTGGCGATGTGCGTGAACGACCTGATCGTCCAGGGCGCCGAGCCGCTGTTCTTTCTTGACTACTTCGCCACCGGCAAACTGGAAAACGGCGTTGCCGAGCGCGTGGTCGCCAGCATCGCCGACGGTTGCCGGATGTCGGGCTGCGCGCTGATCGGCGGCGAAACCGCCGAGATGCCGGGCATGTATGCCGCCGGCGACTATGACCTTGCCGGCTTCTGCGTCGGCGCGGTGGAGCGCGGCGAGCAACTCACCGGCGACAAAGTGGCGGCGGGTGACGTGCTGCTGGGCCTGGCGTCCTCGGGTGTGCATTCCAACGGCTACTCGCTGGTGCGCCGACTGGCGGCGGACAAGGGCTGGAAGCTGGACCGCCCGGCCCTGTTCGATGCGGACGTGCTGCTGATCGACGCGCTGATGGCGCCCACGCGCATCTATGTAAAAAGCCTGCTGCCGTTCATCCGTGCCGGGCGCATCCATGCGCTGGCGCACATCACCGGCGGCGGCCTGCTGGAAAACGTGCCCCGCGTTTTGCCCAAGGGCCTGCACGCCCGGATCGACGCCGACGCGTGGCCGCAGCCGCGTCTGATGGCGTTCCTGCAGGCACAGGGCCAGATCGAGCCGGCCGAGATGGCGCGCACCTTCAACTGCGGCATCGGCATGGTGCTGGCCGTGGCGCCCGGCGAAGCCGCCGCACTGACCGCTGAGCTTGAGGCGGCGGGCGAAACGGTGTTCACCATCGGCACCATCGAGGCGGGCGACAAGGGCTGCACCGTTTACGGGTCGGACGAGGCATGGTCCGCCCGCGCACCCTGGGAAGCGGTTCACATTGGCTGACGCGGTGGTGAACGCGGCGGACGGGCAAGCGCGGGCGAAAGTCGCCGTGCTCGTCTCGGGCAGCGGCACTAACATGGCCGCGCTGCTCTACGCCAGCCGTCTGGCGGACTGCCCTTACGAAATCGTGCTGGTCGCCGCCAACGATCCTGACGCCAAAGGCCTGGCGCTTGCCCGGGCCGAAGGCGTGGCGACGTTTGCACTCAGCCACAAGGGCATGGCCCGCGCCGATCACGATGCCGCGATGGACGCCGCGATCCGCGCCAGCGGCGCGCAATGGGTGGCGCTGGCCGGGTACATGCGCATCCTGACCCCCGGCTTCGTGGCCGGGTGGGAGGGCCGGATGGTCAACATCCACCCCTCGCTGCTGCCCAGATATACCGGCCTGCACACGCACGAGCGCGCGATCGCGGCGGGCGATAGCCACGGCGGGGTCAGCGTTCATCTGGTCACCGCAGAGCTGGACGACGGGCCGGTGCTTGGCCAGATCCCGGTTGCGATCCTGCCCGGCGACACTGCAGAGACGCTGGCCGCTCGGGTGCTGATCGCAGAGCATCAGCTGTATTCGCGGTGCCTGGCCGATCTCGTCACCCGCGAAACCCGGCCCGACTGGCTGCTGGGCAAAGTGCGCGAACGGGCCATGGCCCTGCCCCGCGCCGAGGAGACCATCAGCCACGGGATGGGCTGCTTCGGCATCGCCAAGGGCAAGAAGTTTGCCTACTTCAGCGCCGACCATCACGGCGATGGCCGCGTGGCGCTGCTGGTGAAGATCAGCGGGATCGACGAGCAGGCCCTGTTGATCGAGCAGGACCCACACCGCTATTTCCGCCCCGCCTATTTCGGGGATGACTGGATAGCGATCCGGCTGGATTGTGGCGTCAACGACTGGGACATGATCGCCGAGCGCATCGCACGGTCCTGGCGCGCGGTGGCGCCCAGGACGCTCACCGCGCTGATGGACGCTGCCGACGCGTTCTGAACGCGCCGGGCGGCGCGGTGATCAGGCGATCCCGGCAAGCGCCAGCAGCGCCTGCGTGGACGGATCGAACTGCACATCGCCTTGCTCTATCTGCTTGGCGATTTCCTTGCCCAGTTCCACGCCGAACTGGTCGAACGGGTTGATGCCCATCAGCACCGCATTGCAGAAGGTGCGATGTTCGTGGAACGCCAGCAGCGCGCCGAACGTGGCCGGGGTTACGTCATCGAGCAAGATTGTGGCTGACGGGCGGTCTCCCGGATAGGCGCGCGCGGCATCGTCGCTGGCCTTACCCGCCATCAGCGCCGCGCCTTGGGCGAAGCAGTTCGACAGCAGGATGCGGTGGTGCGCAGGGTCCAGGTCGTCGCCCGGCGCGATGGAGGCGATGAAGTCCACCGGCACCAGATTGGTGCCCTGGTGCAGCAGCTGAAATACCGCGTGCTGGGCATCGGTGCCGACCCCGCCCCAGGTGATCGGCGCGGTGGGTCCATCGACGGGCGAGCCGTCCACCTTCACGCTCTTGCCGTTCGATTCCATCTCCAGCTGCTGGAGATAATCGGGTAGCAGCGCCAGCCGCTCATCATAGGCGAAAACCCCGCGCGTCTGGCACCCGCGCAGGCGCGTGTAGAGCTGATCGCCGAATGCGGCGCGCAGCGGCAGGTTGGCGAGGCCGTCCGTGTCGCGAAAATGCATGTCCATCGCCGCAGCGCCGTCAAGAAATTCGGCAAAGTCCGGCCAGCCCAGCGCCATCGCGATGGGAAAGCCGATCGACGACCACAGTGAATAGCGTCCGCCCACGCTTTCGGAAAACGGCAGGATGCGCGTCTCATCCACGCCCCACTCGACCGCCTTGGCCGGCGCGGCGGTAAGCGCAACCACACGCCCGTAGGGATCGGCCACCCCGCTCTCGCGCAGCCACGTCAGCGCGCTTTCGGCGTTGGTCATCGTCTCAATCGTGGTGAAGGTCTTGGAGGCGACGGCAACCATCGTCGTGGCCGGATCGCACGCGGCGAACGCCTGCTCCAGCGCGCAGCCATCGATGTTGGACACGACATGCACGTCAACCATCGCCCCGTCGCGGGCCAGCGCGTCGATCGCGAGCGCCGGGCCCAGCGCCGAGCCGCCGATGCCGATGTGGATCAGATGCTTGACCTCGCCCATCGCGCCGCGATGAATGGCCTCGACGATGGCGGCCATGCGGTGATGGTTCTCCGCCGCGAGCATCACGCTCTCGTCCTTGCCGACACCGCGCTGTGCCATATGTTCTGCTGCGCGTCCCTCAGTGGTGTTGACGATGTCACCCGCGAACAGCGCCGCACGGCGGGCATCGAACCCCATCCCCTGCGCCAGTTCGCCGAACGCGGCCACATGGGCTGCATCCAGGTGCGTCTTCGACCAGTCGAACAGGATGCCGCTCGAACTTTCCTCGTCTCCCAGATCGAAGCGCGTGGCGAAGATATCAAGCCGGGCGGGATCGGCCTCGAACAGCTGCGTCAACGACGGCGTTTTCAGCGCCTTCAGCTTGGACCAGACCGCTTCGCTCATACCATTCGTCTCCACATCGGCATCGGCGGGCCTTATGCGTTGTGCAGGTGCGAAAACTCAAGGCCAGAGTTGCGTATTTGTGGCCAGATGTGGCACGGGAAACGGGATCGCGCTTGACGAACGCGCGCGCGCAGGGCCAAGGGTTCGAGCATGAGCGACATCGATGGCGGCCCCCAGGCCCAAAGCCCGACACCCGGCAGCAAAACCCCGGCCGCGCCTGCAAAGCCGGCCAAGAAGGACGAGAGTTTCTTCTCGTTCCTGCTGTGGCTGGTGCTGGGTGTGGTGGTGCTGCGCAGCTTCATCGTATCGCCATTCAACATCCCCAGCGAATCCATGCTGCCCCGGCTGCTGACCGGCGACTATCTGTTTGCGACCAAGTGGTCCTACGGGTACTCGAAATACTCGCTGCCGTTCAGCCTGCCGCTGATTCCGGGCCGCATTTTCCCGCATCAGCCCGACCGGGGCGACGTGGTGATCTTCAAGGCGCCGCCGGGCAACGATGTCGATTACATCAAGCGGGTGATCGGCCTGCCCGGCGATCAGGTGCAGATGCGCGGCGGGCAGGTATGGCTTAACGGCAAGCCGGTGCCCAAAGTGAAAGTGCCCGATTTCATCGTGCCCGTCAGCCCCAATACTGACTGCGGTCCAGGCTTTGACAGCAAAGTGAACGGCGCGGCAGTGTGCCGCTACCCGCAGTTCCGTGAGACCCTGCCCAACGGAAAGAGCTACACCGTGCTGGACATGGGCACCACGCCGCAGGACGACACCGGCGTGTTCGTGGTGCCTGAGGGCGACCTGTTCCTGATGGGCGACAACCGCGACAATTCGATGGACAGCCGTTTTCCCGCCATCGAGGGCGGCGGCATCGGCATGGTCCCGCAGGAAAACCTGATCGGCAAGGCCGAACTCATGATGTTCTCCACCGACGGTTCGGCGCAGTGGCTCAAGCCCTGGACCTGGTTCACCGCCGCGCGCTGGAGCCGTATCGGGAGCGTGATCTGAGTGCTTGATGGCGAAACCCGCGAATTCCTGATCAAGCACGCCGGCTACGCGCCGCTCGACGAGGCGCTGTGGCAGGCGGCCCTCACCCACGGCTCCACCGGCGATAAGCGCAATTACGAGCGCCTGGAATTCCTGGGTGACCGGGTGCTGGGGCTGTCCGTGTCCGAATGGCTGTATCGCAACAGCGACGAGGCGGAAGGCCGCCTGTCGCAGCGGCTGAACGCGCTGGTCAGCCGCGCGACGTGTGCAATGATCGCCCGCGAAATCGGCCTTGGCCCGCATATGCGGCTTGGCAAGCAGGCGCGTGACGATGGCGGCGAGGATTCCGACAATATCCTGGGTGACGTGATGGAAGCGATGATCGGCGCCTGCTTCACCGAGCGCGGCTTCGATACCGCGCGCGACATGGTGCTGGGCCTGTGGGCCGATACCCTGCATGGCAAGACCGGGAAGCGCAAACATCCCAAGTCCGCGCTGCAGGAATGGACCGCGGGCAATCGCCGCCGGATGCCCGAATACAAGCTGCTGGACCGTTCCGGCCCCGATCACGCCGCGCGTTTTACCGTGGAAGTATCCGTTCACAATGTCGGTACGGCATCAGCCACCGCCAACTCGAAGCAGGATGCCGAAACCGGCGCCGCCGAGGAATTCATGAGGAAATTCGGATGACCCAACACTGCGGTCTCGTCGCCGTCATCGGCGCGCCCAATGCGGGCAAATCCACGCTGGTCAACGCGCTGGTCGGCCAGAAGGTGGCGATCACCTCGGCCAAGGCGCAGACCACCCGCGCCCGGCTGCTGGGCATTGCCATCGAGGGTGAGGCGCAGTTGATCCTGGCCGACACCCCCGGCATCTTCGAGCCGCGCCGCCGGCTGGACCGCGCGATGGTCGCCGCTGCCTGGGAAGGCGCGCAGGAAGCGGATGCGATTTTGCTGGTGGTCGATGCGGTAAAGCTGCGCCGGCATGAACTGATGCCGCTGTTCGAAACCTTGAAGAACCGCCCCGAACGCAAGGTGCTGGTGCTGAACAAGGTGGATGCCAGCGCCAAGGAAAAGCTGCTGACGCTGGCACAGGAATTTACCGGGGAAGTGGCGTTCGACGAAGTGTTCTTCGTCTCCGCCCTGACCGGCGACGGGGTGCCACAACTCAAGACGTGGCTCGCCGGGCTGATGCCGGAAGGGCCCTGGCATTATCCCGAGGATCAGGTGTCCGACGCCAGCGAGCGCCTGCTGGCCTGCGAAATCACCCGTGAACAACTGTATCGCCAGTTGCACGAGGAGCTGCCCTACGACGCTGCCGTGCGCCCCGAAAGCTACACCCCGCGCAAGGACGGCTCGGTGGAGATCCGCCAGCAGATCGTGGTGACGCGCGATGGCCAGAAAGCCATCGTGCTGGGCAAGCGCGGCGCGAAGATCAAGGCCATCGGTGAGGCTGCGCGCAAGGAACTGGCGGAGGTGCTGGGCCATCCGGTGCACTTGTTCCTCCACGTCAAGGTCGAGGAAAACTGGGCCGAGGCGCGCGACATTTACGAAGAAATCGGTCTGGACTGGCACAAGTGATGCATCTTCGCCGAATTGCCCTGCGCGTCGCCCTACCTCTGCTGGCAGGCGTCTTTGCACCGCTTGCCCACGCACAACCGGCGCAGACCGCCGAGCCGCAGCAGTCTGCCGAAAGCCTGGTGGGCATGCGCTATGTCGCCATCGGCTCGTCCTATGCCGCGGGCCCCATGCTTCCGCCCGCCAAGCCCAGCTGGCCGGCGCGCTGCGGGCAAAGCTTCAACAATTATCCCACCCTGCTGGCCGAACGGCTGGGCATGGAACTGATCGACCGCACGTGTTCAGGCGCGACGACGGAACATGTGCTGGGTCCGTGGGGCGAAGTGCCGCCGCAGATCAGCAGCGTAACGGCGGACACGCGGCTGGTCACCATCACCATCGGCGGCAACGACTTGTCCTATGTCGGCAACCTGTTCTCCGCGAATTGCGCATTCAACGCCCGCGTCATCGCCACGCCCGGCGCCAAGGCCCGCGCCTGTGGCCCGATCCGCGTGCCTGTAGAACCCGATTACGCGCGCGACGAAGCGCAGATGACAGAGATCGCCCGGCGAATCCGCTCCATGGCCCCGCAGGCGCGGATCGTATTCGTCCAGTATCCCCGCCCCCTTCCCCGCGCAGGGGCGCTGTGTGCGGCCACCCCCATCAGCGAGGCAAACGCCGCCATCGTGCGTGAAATCGGTCGCCGTCTGGTAGACATCACCAACCGCGTGGCAAAAGAGACAGGGTCGCTCGTCGTCGACATGGCCCATGCGTCCATCGATCATTCCCCGTGCGACAAAGTGCCCTGGATGATCGGCGCGCCGCAAGGATACGATGGGCGGCTGGGCCTGCAGTGGCACCTCAACAAGCTGGGCATGCAATCGACCGCCAACGCGGTGGCGGCGGCTTTGATCAAGAACGGCGTGGCCCCCATCAGTCCGCCGATCAAAGCCGAACCCGGCGTCAACCCGACGGGCCAGGAGCCTACCATGCCCGCGCCCAATGCCCCTGCGCCGGCGGATCGGGTTCCCGCCCCGGCGCGACCCACCCCGCGCATTTGACGGGTCAGCGGGGCGCACCTTTACCCACCCCGCCCCGCCTTGCGCTACCAGCCCGCCTTCTCACCCTTGTTCTGCTGGTCGAGCCAGGCCTTGAGCGGCGCGAAGTAGGCCAGCATCGGCTTGGCGCTCAGTTCGCTTGATCCGGTAAAGGTCTTGAGCGCTTCGGGCCACGGCTTGGACTGGCCCATCGCCAGCATCCGGTTCAGGTTTTCCCCCACCTTCTTGTTGCCGTAAAAGCTGCAGCGGTGCAGTGGCCCGGTCCAGCCCGCCTGCTTGCACGCCGCCTGATAGAACTGGAACTGCAGGATGCGCGCCAGGAAATACCGGGTGTAGGGCGTGTTGCCGGGAATGTGGTACTTCGCCCCCGCATCGAAGCCATCGTCGCTGCGCGGGGTTGGCGGCGTGATGCCCTGATACTGCAGCCGCATCGCGTTCCATGCCTTATTATAGTCCGCAGGCTGGATCGACCCGTCGAAGATACCCCAGCGATAGCGGTCAATCAGCAGGCCAAACGGCAGGAACGCCACTTTGTCCATCGCCTGGCGTAGCAGCAGTCCGATGTCCTTGTCTGCGCTCGGCACCCGGCCCTTGTCCAGCAGCCCGATCTGGACGAGGTACTGCGGCGTGATCGACAGCGCGATGAAATCGCCGATCGCTTCGTGGAAACCGTCGTTCGCGCCGTTTTCATACAGATACGGCTGGTTCTTGTAGGCGCGCTGGTAATAGTTGTGGCCCAGTTCGTGGTGGATCGTGACGAAATCGTCGGCGTTCACCTTGGTGCACATCTTGATGCGGATATCGTCCTTGTTATCGATATCCCAGGCCGAAGCGTGGCAGATGACTTCGCGGTCGGCGGGCTTGACGATCATCGAGCGCGTCCAGAAGGTGCCGGGCAGCGGATCGAAGCCGAGCGAGGAGTAGAACCCCTCGCCGGTCTTCACCATGTCGATCGGCGTCTTCTTCTGCGCGGTGAGCAGATCGCCGATGTCATAGCCCAGGTCTCCCGCCCCGGCTGGCGCGGCGATCGGGTAGATGTTGCCCCACTCCTGCGCCCACATATTGCCCAGCAGGTCGGCGCGGATCGGCCCGGTGCGCGGCTGCACGCCGTTGCCGTACTTCTCGTTCAGCTTGCGGCGCACATAGGTGTGCAGGGCAATGTACAGCGGCTTGGTCTCCTCCCACAAACGCTCGGTTTCGGCGGCGAACTGCTGCGGCGTCATGTCATAGCCCGAGCGCCACATCGCGCCCACGTCGGCATAGCCAAGCTCTTTCGCACCCTTGTTGGCGATGCCGACCATCTGCACGTAATCGCCCTTCATCGGCTTGCCGACGTTATCGTGCCAGCTGGTCCACATCTCGGCGAACTGGGCCGGGGTGTGGGACAAGTTGCCCATCTCCGCCTCGATGTCCGAGCCATTGATGGGCTTGCCGTCCAGCGTGCCCTTGCCTTTGCCATAGGCGGAGGCCAGCCGCGTGGTGATCGTGCTTAGCTGCGCGGCTGCGCCCGGCGTGGTGGGTGCCGGCAAGGTGATGTTCTGGCGCAGGATACCCAGCTTGCGCGCCACGTCAGGGTCGAGCCCCGGCACTTTGGCGAACCGCGCGGCCTCCACCGCATACGTCACCTGCTTTTCCGTGAGATCGCCGTTGGATTTTGCCGCCAGCGCATCGGTATCCTTGGTCAGATACGTGTAGTTCACCCAGTTGACCCGGTTATTGTCCACCGAGAACGCCGCAAGATCCTTTTCGGCCGCGGCCACGAACTGCGCGGCCCCCTTTGCCGTCTGCGGATAAGCGTCCTGCGCAAGAGCGGGCACGGCGCAGAACGATAGCCCGGCGGCAAGCGCTGCAAGCCCGGTGGAAGCGAATTTCATGACATGCACCTTCCTGAACCTTGTGTATGGGGCGTGATCCTATGCACCTTGCGCGGCAGATCAACCGGCCTTGGCAGATAGTGGTGCCCGCGCGCCAAGGTTCTCGCGGCATTGGACAAATTGCCGACTTGGGTGGATACCGGTCGGCGGGCCGTGCGCCGCAAAGCCGCGTGGACGGCCTGTCCGGCCGCGGCCGATCGGTGGCGAAACGGGGGAGGCGGCATGCAGCGCGTTGATGTGTGGACGATGGCGGGGTGGGGCCTGCTGCTGATGCCGCTGCTGACCATGTGGCACGAAATCGGTGGTCATGCGGCTGCCTGTGCGCTGCAAGGTGGCCATGTCGCCACGCTCGGCGCGTTCTACGTGCAGTGCAACAGCCTGCGGGAGCCGGGCAATATCGTGGTGGCCTGCGGGGGGGTTACCGTGAACGCAGTGTTGTCCGCCATCGCATACGCTTGCTGGCGGCGGGCACGCAGGGATACGGCGCGCGTGGTGTTATGGCTGGTCTGGGTCAGCGAGGCGTTCGTGGCCGCCGGCTATTTCCTGTTCTCGGGTGTGACCGGCTATGGCGATCTGGGCATCGGCAAGGGCGGCGCATTGTCCGGTCTGGGCCTGCACTGGCCCGTCCAGGTTGCCGAAATCGCCGTCGGTGCTGCCAGCTACATCCTGCTGGTGCGTGCCGCGATCCGGGCGTTGAACGCGATGATCGGCACCGGCCCGCAAACCCGGCGCACGCGCCGCGCGATCGCCCATGCCTATTATGCCAGCGCAGGCGCGGCGGCAGTGCTGGTGGGCCTGTTCAATCCGGTGGGCATCGTCATCACCATCATGTCCGCCGCAGCGTCGTCCTTCGGCGGTCTGGCGGGGTTCATATCCATCGGCTACGCGACGGGAGCCGTCGGTGAAGCCAGACCGATCGATATTCCGCGCAATATGGCGGTGATCGTGGCAGGCGCGCTCATGGTGCTCGCCTTCGGGTTCGTGCTTGGGCCGTCCATCCAGTTTCGCTGAACGCTGCGCGCGCGCTATGAAGACAGCCGTGATAGCGTGGCTGACGGCCAAGGGCGTGCCGATCCTGAAGCGTGATGACGGCGCTCCATACGGCAAGTTCGCATGGATACTGGACCCGGACGGCACCAGGATCGAACTCTGGGAACCAGAAGGCTAAACGGGCTCGTCCAGAAACGCGGCGATCGCCCGGCCCATGTCCTTGAAGGTGACGGACGACATGTGCGTGCCCGGCACCTCAACGTAGACCGCGTCGGGCAATGCCGCGGCAAGCTCCTGCGCCGAACCGTTGTCGCTGTCATCCGCGCCGCATACGCACAAGGTGCGCATCGTCACGCTTTCCAGCGCTTCGGGACCGGTATCGTCCACCGAGCCGAGCAGCAGGCGCGCCGCCACCCGGTCGATCTTCATCGATTTCATGAATGTCTGCGCCACGAACGCGGGATCACCACGCTCGATGGTGCCGAACCTGTCGATCGCATCCACGAAGTGCGCGCTACGCCTCGCCCAGCCGGACAGGCCAGACAAACCCAACCCGCCCAGCACCAGGCGATCCGGCGCTAGGCCGGCCAGCACCCCGCGAACCGCGGTGCGCGAACCCAGCGAAAACCCGCCAAGATCATACCGGGTCAGCCCCAGCGCGCCGATCACCGCCTTGAGATCGCGCACCAGCACGTCAGCGGGGTACGCGGCGGGATCGTGGGGCGCATCGCTTTGCCCGTGCGCGCGAAGGTCCGGCATGAATACCGCGAACCCGGCATCGGCCAGAATGCGCGCGTTGCCGAACTTGATCCAGTTCACCTGCGCGCTGGAGAACAATCCATGGAGCAGCACCAGTGGCCGCCCGCCAGCATCACCCATGCTGTGCAGCGCCAGCTTAGCACCGCCGAACCCCTCGATAAACCGGGTGCTGATGTCGTCCACCGCGCGCCTCAGCCCTTCTTGAGGTGCCGGCGGCCCAGCAGTTCGGCGATCTGCACGGCGTTGAGCGCCGCACCCTTGCGCAGGTTGTCGGACACACACCACAGCGCCAGCCCGTGTTCGACCGTAGGATCCTCGCGCACACGGCTGATGTACGTGGCGCCATCGCCCACCGCTTCCACCGGGGTCACGTAACCCCCGTCCTCACGCTTGTCGACGAGCATGATGCCCGGTGCTTCGCGCAGGATATCCTGCGCTTCTTCCGCGCCGATCTCGTTCTCGAACTCGATGTTCAGCGATTCCGAATGGCCCACGAACACCGGCACCCGCACGCATGTGGCCTGCACCTTGATCTTGGGATCCAGAATCTTCTTGGTCTCCACCACCATCTTCCACTCTTCCTTGGTGGACCCGTCGTCAAGGAACTCGTCGATGTGGGGGATCACGTTGAAAGCGATCTGCTTGGTGAACTTGGTAGGCGCCACCGAATCGCCGACAAAAATGGCGCGGCTCTGCTCGAACAGTTCGTCCATGCCGTCCTTGCCCGCGCCCGATACCGACTGGTACGTGGACACGACGACGCGCTTGATCCGCGCCTTATCATGCAAAGGCTTGAGCGCGACGACCATCTGCGCGGTCGAGCAGTTGGGATTGGCGATGATGTTGCGCGCGGTGTAGCCGGCGATCGCCTCCGGGTTCACCTCGGGCACCACCAGCGGCACGTCCGGGTCCATGCGGTAGAGCGACGAATTGTCGATAACCACGCACCCTTGCGATGCGGCGCGCGGAGCATGCACCTTGGTGGCGGCAGAACCTGCTGCAAACAGCGCGATATCCCACCCGGTAAAGTCGAAATGCTCCAGGTTCTTTACCTTGAGCATGCGCCCGGTATCGCCATACTCCACCCCTATCCCGGTGGAGCGAGAGGATGCCACGGCGGCGATTTCGTCAGCCGGAAATTCCCGCTCCGCCAGAATGTTGAGCATTTCGCGCCCGACATTTCCCGTCGCGCCGACAACGGCAACCCGGTAACCCATGGCTTTGTCCTTCCAGCAGCGCCGATGCGAGCGCGCGTATGATGATTGGGGCCGGGTACAGGCTCCGGCCACACACGGCAAGCCACCGCGCCGGACGCCAAGTCCGGATCGCGGTGGCTGCGCCGATTATTTAATGGGCAGTGGCGCCGCTGGCCCCGGTATGGGGCGGGGGCGCGGCGGCCAGCTCGTCTGCCTCGGTCCACTCGATCGCCGTCAACGGCTCGGTGAGCGCACGGGCCAGCACCTCGTCCACGTGGGCGACCGGGATGATTTCCAGCCCCTGCTTCACGTTTTCGGGAATTTCCGCCAGATCCTTGCGGTTTTCCTCGGGGATCAGCACCGTGGTGATGCCGCCACGCAGCGCCGCCAGCAGCTTTTCCTTCAAGCCGCCGATCGGCAGGACGCGCCCACGCAAGGTGACTTCGCCGGTCATGGCAATGTCCTTGCGCACCGCAGCCCCGGTCAGCGTCGATACGATCGAGGTGACCATGCCCACACCGGCCGAAGGGCCATCCTTGGGCACCGCGCCTTCGGGCATGTGGACGTGGATGTCCTTCTTGTTGAACACGCTGGGCTTGATGCCATAGGCGGGCGAGCGGGCGCGCACGAAGCTGAAGGCGGTCTGGATGGATTCGTTCATCACATCGCCCAGCTTGCCGGTAGCCTTGATCTGGCCCTTGCCCGGCACTGTCACCGCCTCGATGGTCAGCAGTTCACCGCCCACTTCGGTCCAGGCAAGGCCCGTAACTGCGCCGACCTGATGCTCTTCCTCGCCGATACCGTGGCGGAACTTGCGTACGCCGGCGTATTCGGCAAGGTTTTCCGCGCTGATCGTGACCGCGGTCGCCTTGCCTTCCAGAATCTGGCGCAGGGACTTGCGGGCCAGCCGTGCGATTTCGCGCTCCAGCGTGCGCACGCCGGCTTCGCGGGTGTAATAGCGGATCAGGTCGCGCAGGCCCTCCTGCAGCAAGGTGAACTCACCCGGCTTGAGGCCGTGCGCGGCAACCTGCTTGGCCACCAGGTGCCGCTCGGCGATCTCGACCTTCTCGTCCTCGGTGTAACCTTCCAGCCGGATGATTTCCATGCGGTCCAGCAGCGGCTGCGGCAGGTTCAGGCTGTTGGCGGTGCACACGAACATCACGTCCGACAAGTCCACGTCGAGTTCGAGGTAATGATCCTGGAACTTGGCGTTCTGCTCCGGGTCCAGCACCTCAAGCAGGGCGGACGCCGGATCGCCCCGGAAATCCTGGCCCAGCTTGTCGATCTCGTCGAGCAGGAACAGCGGGTTAGACTTGCCGGCCTTGCGCAAGTTGGTAACGATCTTGCCCGGCAGCGAGCCAATGTACGTGCGGCGGTGGCCACGAATTTCGGCCTCGTCGCGCACGCCGCCCAGCGACTGGCGGATGAACTCGCGCCCGGTGGCCTTGGCGATCGACTTGCCCAGCGACGTCTTGCCCACGCCGGGCGGGCCGACGAGGCACAGAATCGGGCCCTTGAGCTTGTTGGTGCGCGCCTGCACGGCTAGGTACTCGATGATACGGTCCTTGACCTTGTCGAGCGCATAATGGTCAGCGTCGAGCACCTCTTGTGCGGCGGAAATATCGCGCTTGAGCTTGCTTTTCTTGCCCCACGGCAGGCCCAGCAGCACATCCAGGTAATTGCGGATGACCGTGGCTTCCGCGCTCATCGGCTGCATCGACTTGAGCTTTTTCAACTCGCCGATCGCCTTTTCGCGCGCTTCCTTGGACAGGCGGGTCTTTTCGATGCGGTCGGCCAGTTCCTGAAGCTCATTCGCTTCTTCGCCATCGCCACCGCCCAACTCGGACTGGATCGCCTTGAGCTGTTCGTTGAGGTAATATTCGCGCTGCGTCTTTTCCATCTGCCGCTTCACGCGGCCACGGATCTTGCGCTCCACCTGCAGTACGCCGAGTTCGCCTTCCATGAAGGAGAACACCATCTCCAGCCGCTTGAGCGGATCGGCTTCGGACAGCACTGCCTGCTTGTCTGACACCTTGGCGGACAGCTGCGCGGCGATCGTGTCCGCCAGCTTTGCGGCATCCTCGATGTCGCTCATCTGCTCGCCGGCGTCCTGGCTCAACTTCTTATTGAGCTTGGCGTATTCGTTGAACTGATCGACGACCGAGCGCATCATCGCTGCAACTTCGGTCCCTTCCGCTTCGACCGCCTCGACCGGCTCGACGCCGGCAACCAGCATTTCGCCTTCTTCCGTCTTTTCCGAACGCAGCGTGGTCAATACGGCGCGGTCCTGCCCTTCGACCAGCACGCGCACCGTACCGTCCGGCAGCTTGAGCAGTTGCAGAACGGTGGCGACCACGCCGGTATCGTACAGATCGTCGCGATCAGGATCGTCACAGCCGGGGTCCAGCTGGGCGAGCAGGAAAATGTCCTTGTCGCCGGCCATGGCTGCTTCGAGCGCGGCCACCGACTTTTCGCGGCCCACGAACAGCGGCACGACCATGCCGGGAAAAACAACGATATCACGCAGCGGCAGTAAAGGCAGCAGGTTCACTTGGCAGTATCCATTTCATCGCGCACGGGGAACTGCCTGCGGCCTCCCCCGGCCATCACGCAGGATATGGGGTGTTCCCGCCGCCTTGCAATCTTTTGCCCGCGAAAGCTTGTGGGAAGCGCCATCAGAGCCGTTTGCAGCCAATTCCCGCAGCTATCCGGCGCCATGCTTTCAAAACGGCAGCTTGAAGCCGGGCGGCAAGCCCATGCCCTGCTGGGCCTTGGCCAGTTCCGCGTTCGCCACCGAGTCCGCCTTCACGCGCGCGTCGTTATATGCCGCGGCGATCAGGTCTTCCAGGATCGGCTTTTCGCTCGCCTGCATCAGGCTGTCGTCGATCGCGACGCCGATCACGCGGCCCTTGGCCGAACAGCGGATCTTCACCAGACCGCCGCCGGAAAGCCCTTCGACCTCCATCTGGTCAAGCTTGCCCTGCGCCTCGGTCATCTGCTTCTGGATGGTTTCGGCGGCCTGCTGGGCGGCCTTGATCATCTCTTCCATCGATTGCATGTCAACGTCTCCAATTGCGCTGGCCACCGCCGATCGCGGCGGGGCGCTCGTCCTGAATAAGTTCGGCGGCCGGGAAAGCCGCCAATGTCGCTTCCACCAGCGGTGCCGTGCGCAGCGCCTGTGCATCGGCAGCCTTGCGCCGTTCGGCAACCTCCACCAGCGTCGGCGCGCCATCAGCCTGCACGCGCTCCACCTGCCAGCGCTCGCCCGTGGCAGCCTGCAGTCCGGCGCGCACTACGCCGGCAATATCCTCGCTGAAACCGGGCGGCTGATTGTAGCGCAACAGGGCCGCCCCCAGTTCCACCACCCGCACCTGCATGCGCATGATGTTCGCTGCCACGGGCTGCTTGCCGGCATACTCCACATCGTCGACCAGCGCTTCCCAACGCGCGGCAGAGGCCTGCGGAGTATCCACGGGACTTGGCGGAGCATTGGCGCCCCGGTCTGCAGACGAGGCTGAGATGCCCGAAGGTGCGCGAGCCGCAAGGTCTTCCAGCTTGCGGACCAACGCACCGGGGTCGGGCATGTCCGCCGCGTGCAGCACCCGCAGCAGCGCCATCTGCGCGGCGACCAACGGGTCCGGCGCGGATTTCACCTCGTCATGGCCCTTGAGCAGCAGTTGCCACAGGCGATGCACCTGCCCTGCCCGCAAGGCCTTGGCCCAACCCTCGATAGCCTCGCGCTCCTCGGTGGAGTAGGCGTCGGCGGCATTGCCACTTACTTGCGCCACGGCGATGCGGTGCGTCAGGTCCATCAGCCCGCGCATCATAGCGATGGGCTCCACCCCCAGCGCGAACTGGTGCGCCACGATCTCCAGCAGCTCGCTCGCCCGGCCTTCGAGAATGGCGGCGACGAGGGTGCGCTGCACGCTCTTGTCCGAAAGCCCCAGCATGTCGCGCACCTTTTCGGCGCTGACCTGCCCGGCCCCGTCCAAATCGGCATGGGCGATCGCCTGGTCGAGGATCGACAGGCCGTCACGCACCGAGCCTTCGGCGGCGGCAGCCACCATCGCCAATGCCTCGCCCTCCGCCTCGACGCCTTCCTTCTCGCAGATCGCGGCGAAGTGGCTGGCGAGCATGGGGGCGGCAATGCGCCGCAGGTCGAAACGCTGGCACCGCGACAGGACCGTGACCGGCAGCTTGTCGACCTCAGTGGTGGCGAACAGGAACTTCACGTGCGCAGGTGGTTCCTCAAGTGTCTTGAGCAAGGCATTGAAAGCATTGCGAGACAGCATGTGAACTTCGTCGATGATGTAGATCTTGTAGCGCGCCGAAACGGCGGCATAGCGCACCGCCTCGATGATCTCGCGCACGTCGTCCACGCCGGTGTGGCTGGCCGCGTCCATCTCGATCACGTCGATGTGCCGGCCCTCCGCGATGGCCACGCACGGCTCGCACACGCCGCACGGATCGATGGTGGGGCTGCCCTGCCCGTCGGGACCGATGCAGTTGAGCGCCTTGGCGATCAGGCGCGCGGTGGACGTCTTGCCCACGCCGCGCACGCCGGTCATCAGGAAGGCATGGGCCAGCCGGTCACGCCGAATGGCATTAGCCAGCGTCTGGACCATCGCCTCCTGCCCGATCAGTTCGGCGAAGGTCTGCGGGCGATACTTGCGCGCCAGCACGCGGTAGGGTTGCGCGCTCGCCGGTTTTGCCGCCACAGGTGCGGCAGGAGACGACACGGCCGGCTGGGGCGCGGCTGGCTCGGGCGAGGTAAGCTCGGGCTTGGGGGCGGGCTCGGGCTTGGGTGCGGCTACCGGCGCGGGGGCCGGATCGCCGAACATCGATTGCTGTCCAGCCGCTTCCAGTTCGGCAGCGTCAGGCGCGTCATCGTCCCGATCATCGTGATCCCAGGGTGGCGTATCGCCGAACATGTCACGTGAATCGTCCATCGGCGCGCAAACTAGGGGCTTGGGCACACAATGTCAGGGGAAAAGCGCGCTCCTCCACAGCCTTCGCGCGGGCAGCACGGGAAAGCCGCAGTATTTCGCCGATGTGTGATGAAGGAGCCGGACGACCCGCCGCTATCCGTTGTGGCTGCTTCCTTCCGGACCTGACCAAGTTGGCGGACGCAAGCGCCCGTCCGACTCCCGGCGCGGCATATGGCGGGACATGAAACGGAATGCAAGCCCGTGAGAACCGCAAAACCCGGCATGCCGGATCAGGCCGCTTTCACCTTACCGGAAGTTGTCAGCGTAGGACTGGATCTTGAGACGGCGCGGCGGCGTGGCGTGCACTTCGGCTTCGATGCCGTTGCGCTGCGCATAGGCCTTCGCATCGTGCACCGTGGGAAAGCGCAGGACGACCTGCGTCTGCGTATCGCCCGAACCGGCCCAGCCCATCAGCGGATCTGGGGTCTTAGCCTCAGCCGGCGCGAACTCCAGGACCCACTGGTCGGACAGCGCCTTGCCGGACTGCATGGCATTCTTCGGGCGTTGATAGATGCGTGCGCTCATGGCCCAGCGCTTTGCCCCCGAATCCATCCAAAAATCAAGCGGCAATGCAGCGCGTGCTCACTTGCCGCGCGTCGCCTCGAAGGCGTTGCGGGTCTTCAGGCTGGGATCTTCGGTCCACGGCGTATCGGGCCAGCGATGGCGCGGATAGCGCCCTTTCATGTCGCGCTGCACATCGCGCCAGGACCCGCGCCAGAAACCAGGCAGGTCGCGCGTCGTCTGGATCGGGCGGCCCGGCGGCGATGTCAGCTTGAGCAGAAGTGGCTGGGGCGGCTGGCCGAACGTTGGGTGCACGTCGAGCCCGAACAGCGCCTGCACGCGCACCTCCACCGAAGGTCCGCCCTCATCCTCGTAATCAATCGGGTGCGTGGTGCCGGCAGGACTGCGGAAATCCGCCGGGGCCAGCCGGTCCAGCGCCTGCTGATCGTCCCACGACAAACGGTTTCGCAAAGCCTGCAAGACTGCACTGCCATCGAGCGCGTCGAGGCGGCGGGTCAGGTGCGGGCCCAGCCAGTCCTCCAGATCGGCCAGCAACGCGTCCTCCGAAAGCACTGCGATCCCGGCATAGCGTGTGCGGCGCAGCAGTGCGTACGCCGCTTTGCCCAGCGGCACCATCTCCAGCCCTTTGGCGCGGATGCGGGCAATCACGAAGTCGCGGATCGCCTTAGGATCGGGCGACGGATCGGGGCCGGACGCCAGCGTGATCGCACCCAGCCGCCGCTCAAGCCGGGCCTCGACGCGCGCCTCGTCCTCGTTCCAGCGCATCACCGTGCGCCGCTCCGCCCCGCTTGCCAGCCAAGCCTCGACCTCCGCTGGTTCGAGCGAGGCGCCGGCGAGGATCCGTGCGCCGCGCGCCTGCCCCTGCGCATCGCCGATCACCATCCATTCGCGCGAGGCAAGCGGCGATGTGGGGTCCAGCACGTAGCCCCTGCCCCCGGCGCTCAGCCACTGCTCACCGGACGCATCGCGCCGCCGGGCGAGCATATCGGGGCGGCCCAGCGCCAGCAGCACACCCACCGGCACGTCCCCTTCATCACGCGTGCACGCGACCATGGCCTGCGCGCGGCGAGCCCAGCCGGCGGCCAGCGTGCGCGAAGCCTGCGCGCGGGGCGAGCGGTCAGCATCCCAGCGTGCCAGCCGGTGCGCCAGATCATCGTGACGGCCCCCTAGCGCCCGCTCCTGCAACAACAGCGCCAGCCGGGCCGCCACCGGCGCGGCGCCCAGTTCGGCGGCCCGCAGGATCATCGCCGCCTGTGCCGGGTCCATCGGCAACGCGGCCACCTTACGCCCGAACGCCGTGATGCGTCCGGCGTTGTCCAGCGCACCCAGCGCCGCCAGGCTCTGGCCCGCGGTGTCCAGCGACGGGGTGGGCGGCGCATCGAGCCAGGCCATCGCTTGCGGATCGCCTGCGCCCCATTGTGCCAGCGTGAGGCACAGCGGCGCCAGGTCACTGGTAAGCATCTCCGGCGGGTCGAACTCCGGCCGACCGGCGTGGGCTGCCTCTTCCCATAAGCGATAGGCGACACCCGGCGCTTGCCGCGCAGCGCGCCCAGCCCGCTGCGCCGCTGACGCGCGGCTGGCCCGGCGGGTGACGAGACGGCTGACGCCCGCCGCTTTGTCGAACTCCGCCCGGCGTGCCAGGCCAGCATCCACCACCACCGACACCCCTTCCAGCGTCAGCGAGGTTTCGGCGATCGCGGTCGCCAGCACGATCCGCCGCCGCCCCTGCGGATCGCGGCGGATCGCAGCGCGCTGGGCTGCAGGTTCACACTGGCCGTGCAGCGGCAAGACCAGGGCTGCGGGCAATTTCTGCGCCAAGCTTTGTTGCACCCGCTCGATCTCGCGCACGCCCGGTAGAAACGCCAGCACGTCGCCGTCCTGCTCGCGCCATGCGGTCAGCAGCGCGGACACCATCGCGTCCTCGATCCGCCGGTCCGCCGCATGGCCCAGCCAGCGTATGTCCAGCGGCCAGGCCTTGCCGGCGCTTTCGATCACGGGCGTCCGGGCACCCAGCAGGTCCGCAAAGCGCGTGCCGTCGATCGTGGCGGACATCACCACGATGCGCAGATCCTCGCGCAGCACCGCGCGGCTTTCGATGGCCAGCGCCAGTCCAAGATCGCTGTCCAGATGCCGCTCGTGCGCCTCGTCGAACAGGATCGCCGAGACGCCATCCAGTTCGGGATCGTTCAGGATTTGCGATACGAAGATCGCTTCGGTCATCACCAGCACGCAGGTGCGGGCAGAGCGCTTGACGTCGAGGCGGGTGACATACCCGATCGTCTCACCGGCAGCTTCGCCGCGTTGCTCGGCCATCCGCTCCGCCGCCGCGCGCGCCGCCACGCGGCGGGGCGACAGCAGGATGACTTGGCCGTTGCACCACGGCTGATCCAGCAGCGCAGGCGCCAGCGCCGTTGTCTTGCCCGCACCGGGCGGGGCGATCAGCACTGCGCCGGTATTGGCCTGCAGCGCGCCAAGAAGATCGGGAAGGACGGAAAGGATCGGAAGCTCGCTCACACAGTCCGCCTTAGATCGCGTTGCCGCGCACGCAAAGTAGTCAAGCGCGGTACAATCTCTTACAATAAAATGCGTCAGGTTGAGTGAGATTGCGTAGCTGTGTCCACTCTTCCTAAAGACTTGGCACGTATTGAGCGACATTCGCTATCCTGCGAACCACACAAGTGCACCCACATAAAATGCATCGTGCCGGCCAACATCCCCTCGTAGTTGCGCAGTATCTGCGCCTGCGGCAGCACATCCCGCCGCTGTACGGCGTGCTGGCCATCAACGCTGCGGTGCTGGCTTTTACGCACCGCCATCTCGCGCCCACGCACTTGGTCGTCACCCTTCCCGCGGTACTGATCGCGTTGTGCTTCTATCGGTTGATGACCTGGCTGCGGCCAATGACCGATGCCGATTTCGACCCGGCATATGTGCGCCGCCGCCTGCGCCGGACGCTGTACCTGGCGGTGGTGCTGGCGGTGGGTTTCGTCACCTGGGCCATAGCGTTGGACCAGTACGGCGGTCCCTACCAGCACGGTCACGTCGCGGTGTTCATATCGGTGACAGTGCTGGGCTGCGTATTTTGCCTCAGCTTCCTGCCGATGGGCGCGGTTGCGGTATGCGTGACGGTGCTGGGAGCGTTCCTTGCCTATTCGCTGTATCTCGGCACCGAAACGCTGATCGCGATCGCGGCCAACATCGTGATGGTCGCCATCGTCATTCTAAAGGTCGTGCGCGATTCGTTCGCCTCGTTCGTCGAACTGGAAGCCTCCCAGCGCGAATTGCTGATCGAACGACGGCAGGCGCAGGTGCTGGGCGAAGAAAACGCCCGGCTCGCACAGACCGACGCGCTGACCGGCATGCCCAACCGCCGGTTCTTCTTCGCGACCTTGGAAGGCCTGATGCAGGACCGGGATGGAACGACCCGGTTTACCGTCGGGCTGATCGATCTGGACCGCTTCAAGCCGGTGAACGACACCCATGGCCACGCGCAAGGCGATCGCCTGCTGCAGGTGATCGGTTCACGGATCATGAACGCGTGCCCGGACAATGCGATCGTTGCGCGCCTTGGCGGGGACGAATTCGGCCTGATCGTCATGGATGACGTGCAGCAGGCAGAACACATCGCCAACGAGCTTTGCCGGGCCATCCGCCAGCCGGCGCGGATCAACGACGTGATGGTGTCAATCGGCTGTTCGGCGGGGCTTGCCGTCTATCCCGATACGGCGCGCACTGCCAACCTGCTGTTCGACCGCGCCGACTTTGCGCTGTACCACGCAAAGAACCGGCGCCGGGGCCAATGCGTCCTGTTCTCCGAGGAACTGGAGATCATTATCCGCACCGATCAGGCGCTGGACGCCGCACTGCAGGCTGCAGACCTTGCCGCCGAGCTTACCCTCTGCTTCCAGCCGATCGCGTCCACACACGACCTGCGACCGGTGGGCATGGAATGCCTGGCCCGCTGGCATTCGCCGCGCATCGGCGATGTTCCGCCCGAGATGCTGATTGCGGCGGCCGAGCGCGTGGGACGTTCGCGCGAAGTGACTGTGGCGCTGTTCGACCTGGCGCTGCAATCGCTGGCGCAGTTGCCCGATGCTCTGCGGGTATCTTTCAACCTGTCCGGCAATGATATCTGCGACCCCGCCACGATCGATGCGCTGCTGGAGCGCTTAGCCGTTTCGGGCCAGGATGCCCGGCGGATCCTGATCGAAATCACGGAAAGCTCGCTGATCCTGGAGTTCACAACGGCCAGCGCCGCCCTGCAGCGCCTGCGCGCCACTGGCATGCGCATTGCGCTGGACGACTTCGGTACCGGTTATTCCAGCCTGTCCTCACTGCACCAGCTACCGCTCGACATGGTGAAGATCGACCGCAGTTTCGCAGCCCGGCTGGACGAAGGCGCGGGACGGCGGCTGATCACCGCGATCCGTCATCTGGCGCGTTCGCTGTCTTTGGAATGCGTGATCGAGGGGATCGAAACCGAAAGCCAGTTGGTCAGCGCGCGATTGGCGGGCTTCTCGCTCGCGCAGGGGTATTTCATCGCCCGGCCCATGCCGCTGGAGGATCTGCTGGCCAGACTGGCCCAACCCGGCGGGTTTGTACCCTTCAGCGCGGCAGGGTGACCTGCGACATCAGCCGTCGCCGTGTTGGCCATAGGTTATACGAATGCGCACCCACTCACCAATCTGCTGCTTGCCGTTGATGCGCACCGGCATCACCTGGAACTGCCACGCGGCGTTCAAAACCGCACGCCCGAAGCCCGATCCACGTGGCGATTCGCCAAGGATCTGGCAGTTTTCCACCCGGTAATGCGGCTGGGTCTGGCAGGCGATCATGCCCCAGCCGCTGGGCGGGGCATGGGCGGGCAGATAACCGCCCAACTGCGCGTCGGTAGGCTCCTTGTACCATGCCGCATTATACAGCACCGCGCCGCCCGGCCCCTCACCCGGTCCATACGTCGCGCCGCTGCTGCCGCCCCCCGGCGCCGCATCGCCGCTGCCGGAACTCTTCATACCGCCAATGTCGGCAGCGGCCATGTCCGAGCGAGACAGCAAGGTGAACGCCGGTTTTTCGGGCGTCTTCACCGGCTTGGTGACAGGTGTGACCGGGGTATCCGCCTGCACTTCCTGCCGGGGCGGCTGGTCCTTCTCTTTGGTCTTGGCCTGTTGGCTCTTTTCGGGAGTCTTCGCGCCGCTGTCGGCATCGTCGCCCTTCATGTCGAAGGTGACCGGATTGCGGGCTCTTTCCTTGAGCGCCGGAGCAACCGCCGTCTGATAGATCGCGATCAGCAGGGCGATCACGATTATCGCTGCCGAAAGCAGCGAGGAGATCAGGCGTTGGCGGGGCGATCCGGACTGGTATCCGGTGGCTACCCGATCTTCGGGGGACGGCATGGCGGGCCTCAATAAGCCACGCCGGGGCGCGCGGCAATCGCAGCTTTGTGCCAGACTGTCGCAGCCGTGTTACCGTTGAAAATCTGCCACATACGGCGCGGCAGCACTATGCTTCAGTAGCGGCGCGCGACGGCGAACGCGGCGGCTTCCGCCATCGCGTTCCGCGCTTCGCCGGCGGGAAAGCCCGCAATCGCGTCGATCGCACGCTGCGCGTAATGGCGCGCGCGTTCCCGCGTGGCCTCCACGCAGCCGTGGCGATTGATCAGTTCGACCGCATGGGCAAGGTCTTCGTCCTCGGTGCGGAAACCGGCGATAGCGTCTTCCCAGAACTTGCGCTCCTGCGCATCACCGCGCGCATAAGCCAAGATCACCGGCAGGGTCATCTTGCCTTCCCGGAAATCGTCGCCCTTGTCCTTGCCCGATTCGCTGCTTTCCGAATCGTAGTCGATGGCATCGTCCACCAACTGGAACGCAATTCCCAGATTGCGACCGAATGCATCGAGCGCCAGTTCCTCCGCCTCGCTCTTTTCGGCGAGGATGGCCGAAATCCGGGTGGCAGCGGCAAACAGCGCCGCCGTTTTCGATCCGATGATCTGGAGGTAATGCTCCTCGCTCGTTTCGACCCGGCGCTGCGCGGTCAACTGGTCAACCTCGCCCTCGGCGATGATGGAACTGGCCTTCGAGAACACCTTGAGAATCTTGAGGCTGCCGTCCTCCACCATCAGCTCGAAAGCCTTGGTGAACAGGAAGTCCCCGACCAGCACGGTGGCGGGATTACCGAACACGATGTTGGCTGCAGCCTTGCCCCGGCGCATGTCCGAACCATCGACGACATCGTCATGCAACAGGGTGGCTGTGTGGAGGAACTCCACCGCAGCGGCCAGCGTGTGGTGACGGCTACCGTGGTATCCGCAAAGCTGCGCCGCGGCCACCATCAGCATCGGGCGCATGCGTTTGCCGCCGCCGGAAATCAGGTGCCCTGCGAGCGCCGGAATCAGCGGAATCTCGCTTTGCATGCGATCCAGGATTACGGCGTTGACGCTGTTCATGCCGGCTGCGGTAAGCGCCAGCATGGGAGCGAGGGAGGGCTGCTGCCTGCGCATCTGCAGGGGGACGACATCTGCACTCATCACGGCGGGCTTTGGGCGCAAGCTGCGTGCAACGCAAGCGCAAAGGCCACCACCCGGTGCATCAACCCGACTGGAAGAACGGGCCACCGCGTGCTAGCGGGCGGCGCCATGACCCAGGAAACCTCATCCGCCGCCGATCCGGTCCTCGCAGGCTTTCGCGCCAGCATCGACAACATCGACGCTGCCCTCATCCACATGCTGGCAGAGCGTTTCAGGATCACCAAGGCGGTGGGGGAATACAAGGCGACGACCAACCTGCCCGCGTCCGATCCCGGCCGCGAAGAACGGCAGATCACGCGCCTGCGCGCGCTGGCGCAGGACGCCAACCTCGACCCCGATTTTGGTGAAAAGTTCATCCGCTTCGTGATCGACGAAGTGATCCGCCATCACGAGCGCGCCAAGAACGGGTGAGCGATGGGGCGCGCAGCGGCGCCCCATCCAGCTTCAATCCTGAACGAAGTCCTGAAGGCGGCCCATCAGCGTCTGGATGCGCGTGGCAGCCTCGGTGAAAGTCTTCACGTCTTCGCGGTTGTTGTTGCCGCGCGCTTCCTTGGCCGATTCCAGATAGCCTTCGAGATCGACTTCGAGCGCGTCGACCAGCATCTCGATCTCGTCGGACGTGAGGGGAACGTTAATGGTGTCACTCATGAAATGCTCCGGATACTGTCTGGCGCGCAAATGGCCATGATGGGTCAAAACGGCAACCGGCCCGTGCCGGTTACCCACCGATGTGTCACGAAATACCGTCCTGCCAGTCGGCACGCGGCAGCTTGAGCTTCACCAGCAGACCGCCCAGGTCCTCGCTTTCGTCAAGCTCGACCGCGCCGCCATAGATTTCCACGACATCGCGCACGATCGCCAGGCCAAGCCCGGTGCCTGGCTTGCCGGTGTCCAGCCGCGCGCCGCGATCGAAGATGCGGATGCGCTCCTCCTCAGGGATGCCCATGCCGTCGTCCTCGATCCAGATCTCGCACAACCGAGCGTCTCGCACCGCGTCCACGGTCACGAACACGCTGCCGCCGCCATATTTGGCTGCGTTCTCGATCAGGTTGCCCAGCATCTCCTCAAGGTCCTGCTTTTCCATGGCCACGGCCACATCGCGGTTGCCGTCCAGGTCGAAGCGGGTGTGCTCATACAACCGCTCGACCGCACGCAGCACCGCCTCCAGGCTGGCCCATACTTCAGCGCGGGACTGGCCGACAGCGCGCCGGCCCACCGCCCGCGCGCGCGCCAAGTGGTGATCGACCTGGCGGCGCATCACCGCAGCCTCCCGGATAACGGTATCGGCAAGGTCGGGCGCCTGCGCGGTGGCGGCGTTCATCACCACCGTCAGCGGGGTTTTCAACGCGTGGGCGAGGTTGCCGGCATGGGTGCGCGCTTCCTCGGCCTGCCGCTCGGTATGCGCCAGCAGCGCATTGAGTTCATCCACCAGCGGGGCGACCTCATTGGGCAGCGGTTCGGTAACGCGGCTGGCGCTGGTGGTGCGCAGCTTCTGGATGGCGCGGCGCACATGGCGCAGCGGAAACAGGCCATACCAGGTCTGCATCCCGGCCATCAGCAGCAGCCCGAAGCCCAGCGCCACGAAGCTGTACACCAGGATCGAGCGGATCATCTTGATCTGGTCGTTCAGATCCTTGCGGCTGGCGGCGACGGTGAACATCCAGCGCGCCTTGCTGCCGGGCAGGATGATCGAGCGCTCCATGACCCGCAGCGGCTCACCCGCGAACTGGTCGCTGTCGTAAACGTGCGTGGTGGCATCGAAATGGTCCACCGGAACATCGAGGCTGCGGTCCCACAGCGAGCGGGAGGGATAATCCTCGTGCCCCTTGGCTCGGATCTGCCAGTACAGGCCGGAATTGGGCTCCAGAAAGCGCTGGTCGGCCATCGGGCGGATAAAGAACACCTCGCCGTCCGGACCCACTTCCACCGAGCCCAGCATGCCGGTCAGCATGTATTCCAGTTGCTCGTCGAAATTGCGTGTCACAATGCCGGTGACAGTGTGATCGAGCCCAAGCCCGCCGGCGAGCAACAGGAACGAGATCCAGCCCGCCGCGATCAGCATCATGCGCCGCGCCAGCGAGCCGGTAGTCCCGGCCCGGCGCGGGGGCGCTACCGCGTTTGCGGGTTCGGCCTCAGCCGCGGCCGGGTTCGGCGGGATCGTCGAGGCTGTAGCCAAGGCCACGGATCGTCGTGATGACATCGGCGCCCAGCTTCTTGCGGATGCGCGTGACGAAGACCTCGATCGTATTGGAATCGCGGTCAAAATCCTGATCGTAGATATGCTCGATCAGCTCGGTGCGGCTGACCACCTTGCCCTTATGGTGCATGAGGTAGGACAACAGCTTGTATTCCTGCGCGGTCAGCTTCACCGGCTCGCCTGACAGCGTGACCCGGCCCGAACGCGTGTCCAGCCGGACCCCGCCCGCAGTCAGTTCGCTGGAGGTGTTGCCCGAAGCACGGCGGATCAGCGCGCGCAGGCGGGCGATCAGCTCCTCGGTCTGGAAAGGCTTGGCCAAGTAATCGTCTGCCCCGGCATCAAGCCCGGCCACCTTGTCGGACCAGCTGTCGCGCGCGGTCAGCACCAGCACCGGGAACGTGCGCCCCTCGCGACGCCACATGCCCAGCACGGTGAGCCCGTCGATCTCGGGAAGGCCGAGATCGAGGATCACCGCGTCGTAGTCTTCGGTAGAGCCAAGAAAATGCCCGTCCTCACCATCGGTGGACAGATCCACAGCATAGCCGTTCTGTTCCAGCGTGGTTTTGAGCTGGTTGCCCAGGGTCGGCTCATCCTCGACGATCAGGATGCGCAATTTTCGGTCCTCCGTACATCAACCAGCGTCAGATGGGGCGAAACCCCCGCAGGGTCAAGCGACGGCGCTACGCGTGGTTCCCACGGGACGGACCAACCGGCTCGCCGACCCACTCAGCGCGACTGGCCGATGATCCGCCCGGTGCGAGCATCGACGTCCACGAAGTAGAGCTTGCTATTGCGGATGAACTTCAGCCGGTAAGCCATTGCCGGAGGGTCATATTCCGGGCCCAGATACTGCATGCCAGACATGCGCGGCAGGATCTCCCGCTCGATCTCGCGGATCGACAGCACGGTGCCGGCGCGCCTCTCACGCCGCACCTCGCCCTGCTCCCCCTGGGAATCTGCACGGACCGGAACGCTCGCAAGAAGAGCGGAAGCCGCGGCAAGCGCGGCAAGGGGGGCAAGGGGGGCAAGCAAACGTGTCATCACAAGCGGGGTGCCTAGTTCCAAGGCTTTGAACAAGCCCTGAATATTGCCGCGCGCAAGGTCGTGCGCAGGCGTGACGCAAAGGGCACGGTATTGCCATGCGGTGCAACCCCGCGCTTGCCCTTCCCCCTTCCGCACCTGTAGGGCGCGGCGCATGGCAACTGCACCGATACTAAGCTGGGAGGGCCTTGGCCTGATCCAGGGCTCCGGCTGGCTCTTCAAGGATCTGGACATAAACGTTGGCCCGCGTGACCGGCTGGCTCTGATCGGTCGCAACGGCGCGGGCAAGACCACGCTGCTCAAGCTGATCGCCGGCCAGGTGGATGCGGACAAGGGTACGCGCTCGGTTCAGCCCGGCACGCGGGTAATCACGCTGGAGCAGGACCCGTTCTTCACTGGCTTCGACACGTTGCTGGATTTCGCCATCCACGGCGATGACGCACCCCCGCGTCATGAAGTGGAGGCCATCGCCGACCAGCTGGGCATCGACCTGTCGCGCGAAGCGGCCAGCGCCAGCGGCGGTGAACGCCGCCGTGCCGCTTTGTGCCGTGCGCTCGCGTCCGAGCCCGACCTGCTGCTGCTGGACGAGCCGACCAATCACCTTGACCTTGCCGCGATCGACTGGCTGGAATCCTGGCTCCAGCGATACAACGGTGCGTTCGTGGTCATCAGCCACGACCGCACCTTCCTGACCCGGCTGACCAACGCCACGTTGTGGCTCGATCGCGGCGGCCTGCGCCGCAAGGATATCGGCTTTGGCGGCTACGAGGCGTGGGAAAACGAAGTCTACGCCGAGGAAGAGCGCGCCGCGCACAAGCTGGATGCCAAGCTGAAGATCGAGGCGCACTGGCTGGAACGCGGCGTCACCGCGCGGCGCAAGCGCAACCAGGGCCGGCTTGCCAAGCTGTGGGAAATGCGCGCCCAACGGGCCTCGATGATGGGGCCGCAAGGTACGGCCAAGCTGGCGGTCGTGGCAGACGACAGCAAGACCAAGTCGGTGATCGTGGCCGAACACGTTACCAAGCGCTTCGGCGAGGGTGACGCGCGGCGCACCGTGATCAAGGACTTCAACCTGCGAATCCAGCGCGGCGACCGGATCGGGCTGGTCGGCGCGAACGGCTCGGGCAAGACTACCCTCCTCAAGATACTGACTGGCGAATTGCAGCACGACGAGGGGCGCATCGTGCTTGCCAATACTCTGCACGCCACGGTGATCGACCAGCAGCGCAGCCGCATGAGCCCGGAACTGCGCATCCGCGACGTGCTGGCCGAAGGCGGCGACTGGATCGACGTGCGCGGCATCCGCAAGCATATCCAGGGCTATCTCAAGGACTTCCTGTTCGATCCGGGTCTGGTCGAAGCCAAAGTGGGCACGCTATCGGGCGGTGAGCGTTCGCGTCTGCTGTTTGCGCGCGAATTTGCCCGCACCTCCAACCTGCTGGTGCTGGACGAGCCGACCAACGACCTCGATCTGGAGACGCTCGATCTGCTGCAGGAGGTGATTTCCGATTATGACGGCACAGTGCTGATCGTCAGCCACGATCGTGACTTTCTCGATCGCACGGTGAACGTCACGCTGGGGCTTGATGGGTCGGGCCATATCGACGTGATCGCCGGCGGCTATGCCGACTGGGAAGCCAAGCGGCGCGAACGCACCGTGGGCGCGGCCAAGAAAGCGAAGGCGGAGGCGCAGGCCCCGGCGCAAATGCCGGTCCGCAAGGTCAAGCTGTCGTACAAGGACCAGCGCGACTACGAACTGCTGCCCAAGCGCATCGAGGAACTGGAAGCGGCGATCATCCGCGATGAGGCGGCGATGTCCGACCCGGCCCTTTACACCCGCGATCCGGCAAAATTCGCAGCCCTGACGGCCGCCGTCGGCAAGGCCCGCGCTGACAAGGACGCTGCCGAGGAACGCTGGCTCGAACTGGCCGAGCAGGTGGAGGGCTGAGCCCCCTTCAGTCGAACGCGAAACGGTCCGCCAGTTCCATGTTCCGGTCCCGCGCCATGCCCGGGATCAGGAACAGGTCGATCAGCACCCAGATGCCCAGCGGTATCCAGGCCAGGAACAGGGTGACCCAGCCGGCGACCCATAGCCCCAGTTGCACCGCGCCGCCCAGTTTCGACCCCAGGTAGAACCGGTGCGCCCCAAAGCCGCCGAAGAACAGGCACAGCAGATACGCGACGCCGGCCGACTTGCGGTTGGCATCGTACATCATCTGTGCCCGCGCGCTTGCCAGCGCCGCCCGTTCGTCCACCATCGTGTCTTCCCCCTTGATCTGACTTTGCATCATGCCGGGATTTGCACGGGACACCAGACGTTTCGCGCAGCCCCCCGCCTTGACGCCGTTGCCGCGTTACGCACTTGCAATAAGCGGGTATCTATACGAAAGCCCGGAACGCCGGATCGGTTGGAAGGGGCCCGTATGATCAATCGTATCCGCGACATCCGCCTGCAAAAGGGCCTGACGCTGGCCGACGTTGCCGCCGCCTGCACCCCGCCCACTACGGCCCAGACCATCGGCCGCCTCGAAACCGGCATGCGCAACCTTTCGCTGGTGTGGATGAACCGCATCGCCGCCGCGCTGCAGGTGGAGCCCGAAACCCTGTTGCGCAGCGACAATGCGGAGCCTGCGCGCCTGATCGCGTCCCTGGGCAGCAAAGGCCCTGAAGCCCTGCGCAAGCCGATCGACGCCGTGCTGCCCAGCGACTTGTCCGCCGACGCGCCCTGGCTTGTGCTGGCGGTGGACGCATCGCAGGGCGAATACCGCGAAGGCGATCAGGTGTGGCTGCGTCAGCATGGGCCCGAACAGGCTGGCGCGTTGATAGACCGCGACGTGCTGGCCCCCCTGCCCGCTGGCCGCTTCGCATTCGGACGGCTGATCACAAGCGAGGACGGCGCGGTCACCCTGCTGCCGCCTGCCAGCGGGCGCGAACGTGTGACGGTGGCAGCGCCGGCCTGGCTCGCGGTTGCCGAAACCCTGGTTCGCAAGCTGTAATTGCGGTGATGCGCGTCCTTTCGATCGCCACGCTGTTTCCCAATCCGGTGCGCCCATCGTTCGGGGTGTTTGTCGGCAACCAGATGCGCGCGATCGTTGCATCCGGCCAGGTAGACTTGACGATCGTCAGCCCGCTTGGCATCCCCGTCTGGCCACTGTCTTTGCGAGAGCCGTACGCGAAGTTGAATGCTATCCCGCAAATGGCGCAAGTTGCGGGGCTGCAGGTCCATTATCCCCGCTTCACGACCTTTCCCAAAGTGGGCGGCGATACCAACCCGGGGCGCATCGCCAAGGCGGTGCTGCCGCTGGTGCGCAAGCTCCACGCGCAAAAACCGTTCGACCTTGTGGACGCGCAGTTCTTCTTTCCCGACGGGCCCGCCGCCGCAATCATCGCGCGCGAACTGGGCCTGCCGCTGACGATCAAATCGCGCGGGGCGGACATCCACTTTTGGGGCCAGCGTCCCCTGGCGCTCAAGCAGATGCTGGCGGCAGCGCACCAGGCCGCCGGGCTGCTGGCGGTAAGCCAGGCCCTGCGCGAAGACATGATTGCGCTGGGGATGCCGGCGGATCGCATCGCGGTGCACTACACCGGGCTGGACCGGGAGAAGTTTCACCCGATCAATCGCGGCGCGGCGCGTGCGCTGGTCTCGGCGATGCCGAACCTGCAGATCTGGCCGGAAGGCCCGCTGCTGGTGACGCCGGGCGCCTTGATCGCACGCAAGGGCCAGGCGCTGGTGATAGAGGCGCTGGCGCATCTGCCCCCCGATACCCGCCTGGCGCTGGCCGGTGCCGGCGAGGACGAGGGACGGCTCAGGGGGCTGGCGAGGCGGCTGGGACTGGCGGACCGGGTGCAGTTCCTGGGGCTGATCGACCATGAACTGCTGCCGCACGTGCTGTGCGCGGCGGATGTGCTGGTGCTGCCTTCCGCCAGCGAGGGTCTGGCGAACGTGTGGGTTGAGGGGCTGGCGTGCGGCACCCCCATCGTCATCCCGGACATCGGCGGCGCGCGCGAGATCGTCAGCGACGAGAGCGCCGGGCGCATCGCCGCCCGCACCCCCGAGGCGATCGCGTCCGCGGTGCGCGACATCCTGGCCGCGCCGCCCGCCCAGACCGACGTTGCCGAACATGTCAGCCGCTTCAGCTGGGGCATGAACGCACAGAACCTGATCCACTTCTGGGAAGACGTGATGACGCGCCACGCCCGTCCCGAGGCATCGGTGGACACCGCCGCCTGATCGTCCGCCGGGCGGCTTGCGCACCCTACCTGTGCTAAGTGCCAGCGGCGCGCATTGCCCGCCGCCTCTAGCTTCCCCGTCAAGATCACAACGGGAGAAACGGATCATGCGCATCGTGGTGGCCGGATGGCTGCGCTACGCAGGTGACATGCAGACCTGCAACGAGATCATCCTTGGCGCGCGCGAGCACATCCTCGCCAGTCGGGCCGAAACAGGCTGCGCCGCCTACACCTGGGCGGTCGATCCGCTTGAACCCGGCGTGATCCAGGTGTTCGAGGAGTGGGACAGCGAAGTAGACCTGCTGCGCCACTTCCAAGATCCGTCCTACGCCGCCATGCGCGATCATCTGGGGCAATGGGAAATCACCGGCTTTGGCGTTCAGCTCTATTCGGCAGCCGGCATCGAGCCGGTTTATGACGAAAACGGTGTGGCCCGCCGCGAAATCTTCGGCGTCAGTCTGGCGTAAGGCTGACCGGTCAGCTTTCCAGCGGCAGCAGGAAATCTGTGGTGTAGCGCGTCGCTTTCCAGCCTTCGGGGGCGCGCGCTACATCGAAATAGTAGCGCCCGTGGATCGTAACGCCCCCGCCCGCCTTGTACCGCGCCATGCCGGTTATGTAAGCGCGAACGGACGCGGTATCGCCGGTGTATGCCGTCACCGCAAAGTTCGAAAGGTAATGGCCCTGCGCGGAAATCGCCGCAAAGGCCTCCGCGAAGAAGGCCCGGATCGCGTCATGCCCTTTTAGCGCGGGATATCCCACGCCGGACAAGTCGAACACGGCATCGGGCGTGAACACGGCGCAGATGCCGTCTGCGTCGAAACTATCCACTGCATGCGCGTAGCCGACCAGTAGGCCTTCCAGCGCGATCCGGTCTTCCGGCGGGCAGATCACGGCGCGCCCTTCACGTAATCATCCAGCAGTTCATGGAAACGCTGGATGCGCTTTTCCTGTCCGGGCAGGATGCAGCCCTTGAACCCGCGCGAATTGAGGCCCTGCTGCTGGCTGGTGCCGATCGACAAGTCCTGATCCGCCACGTAGCCCACCGATACCCCGTCGCCGTAGACGCAGTGATACGCCACCGCATCGTGCTCCAGCGGCGCCATGCCCAGCGGCGTGAACACCTCCTTCATGCCCTCTACCGGCGGATAGAGGCACCAGTGCTGGAATATGCACTTTTCCGGATCTGTGGGGTGCGGCTCGGTGCGCAGCACCTGCAACTGTTCCGGGCTCATCGTCAGGGTGAGATTGGGAAACAGCGTGCAGTGGAAGTAATCGACCAGTTGCTGATCGGTCATGTTTTCATAATTGGTGTAGCCACGGTCCGGTCCCAGCTTGCGCTTGGCCGCAATGATTGCCTCGCGCAGATCGCCGGTGCGACCGTTGAAATCATCGGGATCGATGCCCCAGGCCCGCGCCGCTTCGCCCAGAGGCGCTGGCACTTCGCTGGTGTGGTAATCGACGCGGGTGGTGGCCTGATGGCCCTTCATCCACATCGAGTTGTGACCCGAGGGGTACATCTCGAACAGCGTATCGGGCAGACCGTCGTTGATGAATGTCGCCAGTTCCGGGTGGATGGTGGGCAGGTGGTAGCTCTCGTTGAAATTGTCGCGGATGATCTTCCAGTTGAATTCGCAGTCCGCAGAGACGTTCAGCACCCGCACCCAGTTATCTATGCCATAGCCTGCCAGACGTTCCGGGAACGGGGCCAACCATTCGTGCAGCGGCGCCACGTCGTCGTCCATGCACCAGAACACGAACGGCCCCCAGGTATCGCACCGCAGTTCCGACAAGTGGACTTTGCCACACGGGCTGCCGCCGGCGAAATCTTCGGGATCCTGCACTTTGGCCAGCGTCCCGTCGAGGTCGAAGGTCCAGTTGTGATAGCCGCACACGATGCGCGGCACGCTGGTCAGGTCGCCCAGGACCAGGCGATTGCCCCGGTGCGGGCAGGAATTGTAGAACGCCTTGATCGTCCCATCCTCCTGCCGGACCATGATGACCGATTCCTTGGCGAAGTTGTGGCGCACAATATCACCGGGCTCCTCCAGTTCGGCCAGCAAGCCACCAAGATGCCAGACCTTGGGCCATAGATTCTTCATCTCGCCGTCCATCCACGCCTTGGAGATGTAGCGGTCGGCGGTGATCGGATCGCCGCGCACCGGCGGATCGAATTCCTGCGAATAGCGCGAAACCGGGGTTTGAAAGTTCATGCGCAAATTCCTGTGCTGAGGTGTTGCTGCTGCTCGCTGGGGTCCAGCCCGCGACGGGCGCCACGCGGCGCCTGCGGATTGGCTGCGAAAAAGTCGCGATTGCCGGGATCCTGCTTGACCCAGTCGGTCACCAGAACGCGGTTGGTAATCCGCCATTGGCCATCGCGGCGGGCATACTGGTCCAGATACCGGCCGGAAATGAACAGGTCGGTTACCCCGCCGCCCTCGGCCGGGGCACAGTGCCAGGCCTGGAAATACAGCTCGCCACGGGCGCTATCGCCGGAAATTGTGATGCGTGACTGGCCGAGCATGTGATGGCTGGCCTCCATCGTGGCGAGGAAATCGAGCGCGAAGGCGACGAAGGTATCGGCGGAGCCTTTCATCACCCCGCAATCCACAAACGCATCGTCGTGAAACGCACTGCGCGTGAGGTCCGCGTCCAGCCGGTCAAGTCCGCGCATGTAGCGGGCGGCCACATCGGCGATGTCACGCCGGGCAGCTAGATCGCGCACTTCGGCCGCCAGGTCGAAGTGGTCGGTATCGGCGGCAGTCACCGCCATGCGACGGACTGACGGTATGCGCGAATGCTGGGCATGGCCTTCTCGTCTCCTGTCCCGACCCGGCCCGCTATGGCTGCGTGCCTCGATCTTGGCCGGCATATAAACCGACTCTGCTGCCGGTTTTATGCTACGACCTGCCCATCCCGCTCACCTGCCTATAAGACTAGGTTCGGGCTGGCGGCGCGGTGCGCCTAAAAGGAGGGCATGATGACCGCCCAGATGCTTCAGGATCGCGTGCTCGGCGCGCTACTGCCTGCGGACAGGCCAGCGGCGGACGCCAGCTGGCAACAACGCAAGAGCGCCCTCATGCGTGACAGGTTGATTGCCGCTGCCGTCGAGTGCCTGGCGGTCGATGGCTATGCAGGCCTGACGACCGCCGCCGTAGCCACCGCCTGCGATGTTTCGCGCGGGGCGATGCATCACCACTTCGCGACGCGGATGGAACTGGTCGGCGCTGTGGTGGACCATGTGGTCTACCACCGCATGCGCGCATTCCTGGCGGATTACTTCAGCGCCGCTGCTGATCGCGGCGACCAGCCAATGATCGAACTGGCCTGCGAAGCGCACTGGCGTTCGGTGCAGACGCGCGATTATGCCGCGTGGCTGGCATTGGCGGTTGCCGCCCGCACCGATCCGCAGCTTGCCGCCGTGTTTCTACCCGCAGCGCGGCGATATGACGCGGTGTGGACCAGCGAGATGATCGAGGCCTTCCCGCAGTGGCGCGAAGACTGGGAGAACCTGAAGTTGGCGCATGACTTCGCCAGCGCCCTGCACATGGGCATGCTGCTGCACGAACCTGTTTTCGCCAACGACGCGCGGATGGACCGCCTGCAGAAATTCGCCGCCCACACAGTGCAACGGCTGAGCGAAACGCGCTGAGCCGCAGCACCGGTGAAAGCCGGTCAGACCTTGAGCTGCTCCAGCATCTGCAGTGACCGTTGCGTCAGGTTGTCCAGAAACTGGCTGTGTGTGCCTTGCGCTTCTGCGTTGCGGAACGGTTGCACGGCCTTGACGAGTATCTCGGGCGGGGTGGGCTGCTGATTGAACAGGGCCATCACCTCGTCGGCAAATTCGTCCAATGGCTGATACCCCTCGCGCGTGCTCTGGCCTGGGGTCAGGTCGGTCTGCACGCCCGGCGGCGCCAGTTCGATCACTTCGACGCGGCCATGCAGCATCGCGCGCAGGGACTGGGTGTAGCTGTGTATCGCCGCCTTAGTAGCGCAATAGGTGGGCGTTCCGGGCAATGGCACAAAGGCAAGGCCGGACGTCACGTTGACGATTACGCCGTCGCCCTTCGCAGCCAGATGATCCACCAATGCGTCCGTCAGCCGGATCGGCCCCAGCAGGTTTGTCGTAATCGTCTCGTGCGCATCGGCAAGGTCGCGCGCCCGGCCCAACCTTTCGTAGCGCATGATCCCGGCGTTATTGATCAGCACGTTGACGGCTGGAAACCGGGCCACCACGTCAGCGGCAAAAGCCTTCACGCCCTCCGCGCTTTCGACGTCCAGCACCAGCGCGTGCATGTCCTTGCGGTCCACGCAGGTAGCGTCAAGCGCATCGCGACGCCGACCGGCCACGATCACCACGTTGCCCTGATCGTGGAAGCGCTGCGCGAGCGCCGCGCCGATCCCAGAGCCGCCGCCGGTGATGAGGATGGTGTTTCCCGAAGTCTTCATGCGCACGCTCCTTGGATGGCCGGCACCATGTAGAAACCTTCAGGCAATCGAAAAGGGGGGCACGAGAAACATTCGCACTGGAGGACCTTGCTGCCCCGGCACTGCGCCGGAGCAGCTTGGCTATCAGGGCTGCGGTGCGCTGCGTTCGCGCGCCAGACGGTCCTGCCGATCGATGGCATTTTCCGTGGTCACGAAGCTGTCGGGCTTGACGCCCAGCCAGATCAGAATTGGCGCGGCCATGTAGATCGAGCTGTACGTACCGACGAAAATCCCCAGCACGATCGCCGCCACGAAGCCGAAGATCACGTCAGGCCCCAGCAGCAGCAGCGACACCAGCGTGATCAGCATCGAGAGCGACGTGACGATGGTGCGCGCCAGCGTTTCGTTCACCGAAAGATCCAGCAGTTCCGGCATCGGCATCTTGCGATACTTCTTCAGGTTCTCGCGGATACGGTCGTAAACGACGATGGTGTCGTTCAGAGAATAGCCGATCAGTGTCAGCAGCGCGGCGACGATGTTGAGGTCGAACTCCATCTGCGTCAGCGCGAACATCCCCAGCGTCAGCGTCACGTCATGCACCAGGCTGAACAGCGCGCCCACGCCGAACTGCCATTCGAAGCGGATCCAGATGTAGATCGCCACCGCGATGGCGGCGAGGCCGAGCGCCAGCATGGCGCTGCGGCCCAGCTCGCCCGATACCTTGCCGGACACCGAATCCACGCCCTCGATCTTCGCATCGGGATGGTTGGTGGTGATATTGGTCTTGATCTGGCTGGCCATGGCATCGGCAAGCTTGGGGTTCTTGTCGGTGCCAGCCGGCAGCTTCATGCGGATCGAGATTTCGTTAGCCTTGCCGAAGCGCTGGATGATCGGTTCGCCAAAGCCCAGCTTGTCCACTTCGCTGCGCAGCTGCGCAACTGGCGCTTCGGGGCTGCGCTCGAACGTGACGCGGATCACCTGCCCGCCGACGAAATCGACGCCCAGGTTAAGCCCCTTGGTCACCACCAGCCCGATGGATGCCGCCATCAGCACGAAGCTCATGATGTAGAACGGCACGCGCCACTTGAGGAAGTGGATGTTGGTATGATCGGGAACGAGCTTGAGGAGTTTCATGTCCGTCCTCTCCTCTTACAGGTTCAGGTCCGCCGGCCGCGCCTTGCGCAGCCAGCCGGCAACCCACATGCGGGTCATGGTAACGGCGGTGAACACCGAGGTGGCGATGCCGATCAGCAGCACGATAGCGAAACCGCGCACCGGGCCGGTGCCGAAATAGGCCATCAGCACGGCGGCAATCACGTTGGTGATGTTGGCATCGAAGATCGCCCGGCTGGCTTCCTTGTAGCCCATCTCCACCGACTGCACCACGCGGCGGCCGCGATGGCGTTCCTCGCGGATACGCTCGTTGATCAGCACGTTGGCATCCACCGCCGCGCCGATCGTCAGCACGAAACCGGCGATCCCCGGCAGGGTCAGCGTGGTTCCGAACAGCGCCATCACGCCTAGGATCATCAACAGGTTGATGATCAACGCGCAGGTCGCATAGACGCCGAACCGGCCGTACGTGACCAGGATAAAGGCCATCAGCAACACCGTGCCGACCGCCATTGCGAAGATACCCTTGTTGATCGAATCCGCGCCAAGGTCAGGCCCGACGGTGCGTTCCTCGACCACCGTAAGATCGACCGGCAACGCGCCGGAGCGCAGCGCGATGGCTAGCTGGGTCGCGGACTTGACGTCGAAGCTGCCCGAAATCTGCGCGCTGCCGCCCAGGATCGGCTCGTTGATGCTGGGGGCGGAAAGCACCTTGCCATCAAGGATGATGGCGAAGCGCTTGTTGACGTTCTCGGTCGTCAGCTGGGCGAACTTCTCACCGCCCTGCTGGTTGAACGTGATCGAGACGACCGCCTGGTTGGTCTTGGGTTCGAACGCCTGCTTGGCATCGGTGAGCTGATCGCCCTTGATGCCGCCAAGGCGCTTGACGGCGATCAACTGCGGCTGACCGCCAGGCGCCGAGCCTTCAGCGTACGGCAGCGCTTCATCGCCCGGCGGGACGATGCCTTGCGCCAGATCGCTGGGAACCGCGGTTTCGTCCACCATCTTGAATTCGAGCTTTGCGGTCTGCCCCAGCAGCGCCTTGAGCTGCGCCGGGTCCTGAAGGCCAGGCACCTGCACGTCGATGCGGGTACCGCCAAGGCGCCGGATATCAGGCTCCTTGGTGCCCAGCGCGTCGATACGCTTGCGCACCACTTCCACCGCGGTTTCCATCGCGTTGCTGACGGCAAGGTCGATGCCTTCCTTGGTCGGCGCCAGCACGAACTGGTTGCCGTTCAGCACCTGGATGTCCCAATCCCGCTGGCCGGACAGGCCGGCGCCGGTGGTCAGCGGCAGAATGGCTTCGCGCGCGGCGTCCACTTGGCTGCTATCGCGCACGGTGAAGACGAGGCGCCCGTCACGGCTGGAAAAATCGCCGATGCCGATGCGCGGCTGGGCCTGGCCCAGCTTGGTGCGCACCGATTCCTCCATGCCCTCCAGCCGCTGCTGCACCACCTGATCGCGGTTCGCTTCGAGCAGGAGGCGAGAGCCGCCGGCAAGGTCGAGTCCCAGGTTGATCTTGGGATGCGGCAGGCTGGCGGGCCACTGCACATTGCTGAAGGACAGCAGCGTGGGCAGCGCCAGCGCGCACAGCACCAGCGTTATCGCCCAGTACCAGGCCCGCTTCCATGTGGGAAATTCAAGCATTGCGGTCGATTCTTTCTCGTCAGGCCTTCACGCTCAATCGTTCGCGGGCTTCGCGCCGGCGGGCGGGATCACGTCGACGATGGTCGACTTGAGCGCCTTCACCCGCACGCCTTGCGCCAGTTCGACCTCGGCATACGTCTCGTCGACTTTCAGCACCTTGCCCACGAAACCGCCGCCGGTTAGCACGTCATCGCCCTTCTTGAGCGCGGAGAGCTTGGTCTTGTGCTCTTTCTGCTGCTTCATCTGCGGGCGCAGGATGAGGAACCAGAAGATCAGCCCCATCGCCGCGAACGGCAGATACTGAATCCATGCCGGCGGAGCACCGGCGGGTGCGGCGGCGGCAAGCTGGGCGAGGATCGAGGTGGGCATGGAAAATTCGGACCTTTTCAAATCTCGTATCGGCCCGCGAGTCGCAGCAGGCCGGGTCGACGCACCTTTTCAAGGCACGCCGCCGGATGCGGGCGGTTAGCAATAAAGCGAGAGCGTGGCAACGCAGCGCCGCGCCGGCGGTAATCGCTGTGGGTATTAGCGGTCGATAGCAGCTCGATCGGCGCGAAAACTTCTCCCCCAACACGCTTGCGCAATGGTTTCGACCTGCCTATAGGCCGCGCTCCGGTCGGGACGTAGCGCAGCCTGGTAGCGCATCACACTGGGGGTGTGGGGGTCGGAGGTTCGAATCCTCTCGTCCCGACCAAAATTACCAAGCCTTTTGAAACGGCTATAAGGGCAGCGAAAGCTGCCCTTTTCGTTGCGACGAACGACCGCAAATCTGGCGCGTGGCGTCCTCTCAAACCATTTTCCTACACGAACCGTAACGGTTACATCCTCGCAAATCTGTCGTATACAGCATGAGGATCCGCCGTGACTTTTTTCGATTCGCTGGTTGCCCCTCTGCTGGGGATTATCGACAAGGTCATCCCTGATCCCGATGCGCGCGATCAGGCGCGGGTGGCATTGATGGAGATGCGCGGTTCGCACGATGTCGCGCTGCTGCAGGCGCGGCTGGCGGCGGTGCTGGTCGAAGGGGGCAGCGCCGATCCGTGGACCAGCCGCGCGCGCCCGGGCTTTCTCTACGTTATGTATCTGATGATCCTGTGCGCGCTGCCGATGGGCGTCGTGGCCGCGTTCGACCCGCCACTGGCCCGCGCCATCGGGGCGGGAATGAACGGGTATCTCGCCGGTATCCCCGAGCCGCTCTACGCCTTGTTCGGCACCGGTTACCTTGGCTATTCGGCGATGCGCCAGTGGGGCAAGGCCAAAGGCACGGACCGGTGAGCAGCGACTTTTAAACATGCCGCGCGCGGGGCTAAGCGATTGCTAACGCTTGTAAGCTATGAACCTGCAGCCATGACATCACGCTTTTCCGCGCGCCAGTTTGGCCCGCTCGCCACTGTGGCGGCCTTGCTGCTCACCGGCTGCAACCCCGCGCCCCAGCCCGACCCTGCGCCGAGTGCCAGCGCCGCGCCTTCGCCGTCCGCCCAGGCTGCGGACGATGCCGCGCTCAAAGCATTTTACGGCGGCGGCGCAGGTAAGGCCGGTACCAGCACCACGCCGGCCACCACGCCGCCGCAGGATGGCGCAGCGCCGCCTCCCCCCGCTGCGCCGCCTCCGCCGCCCAACGTCGGCAACGTGCCGGACCCGGGCATTCCGCCGGTTCAATGATCGGGCCGGGTTGCGCGCGGTGCGCCGCCCGCTAAAGCCTGTTGGTGCAAGCGCGAGCGGAGAACACGGTCAGATGACGCAGAAGCTGGTTTACGTCCTCAACGGCCCCAACCTCAACCGGCTGGGTAGGCGCGAGCCGGAAATCTACGGCACGCAGACGCTGGACGATATCGGCGCGATGCTGGCCGAGCGCGGGCAGGCGCTGGGCATGGCCATCACGATGCACCAGTCCAACCACGAAGGCGCGCTGGTGGACTGGCTGCACGAGGCGCAGGATGCAGGTGCGCACGCGGTGTTGCTGAACGCCGGGGCCTATACGCACACGTCCGTGGCGCTGCTGGACGCGATCCGGGCGATCAGCGTACCGGTGATCGAGGTCCACTTGTCGAACCCGCACACGCGTGAGGCATTTCGCCATACCTCATGGGTGGGCATGGCCGCGAAGGGCACCATCGCCGGGTTCGGCGCGCACGGCTATCTGCTGGCGCTGGAGGCGGCGGCGCAATTCTGAACGCGCGGAAAGTGCCGCGTTCAGCCCAGCGGGACGCCCGGTATGCTCTTGGCGGTGCGGATCGTCAGCGATGTTTTCACGCTATCGACGTTGGGTGCGGGCGTCAGCTTGCTGGTCAGGAATTCCTGGAAGCTTTGCAGATCGCGGCTGACGATCTTCAGGATGAAGTCGATCTCACCATTGAGCATATGGCATTCGCGCACTTCGGGCAGGCCCTTCATGTGGTCTTCGAACGCACGCAGCGCTTCCTCGGCCTGACTTTTCAGGCTGACCAGCGCGAAAACGGTGATCGTGAAGCCCAGCTTCGAGGCGTCCAGGTCCGCGTGATAGCCCTGAATGATGCCGGCTTCTTCCAGGCTGCGCACCCGGCGCAGGCACGGCGGCGCGGTCAACCCCACGCGCTGCGCCAGTTCCACATTGGTGATCCGACCCTCTGCCTGCAGCTCCGCGAGCAGGCGGCGATCGATTTCATCGAGATTTATCATCCACACTCTTCCCCGGGGACGCGGCGTTTGATGCACCGGCGTTGCAACATCCCCATCGAAAACACCGGATCGCCGTAATATTATTATGGCATAGCGTAATTGTCCCGCTTTGCAACGGCGGAAAACTGCCCCTTTCGCTCGTGCGCCGGTTTGCTAGGAAAGACCGCTGCGACGTTTTCCTTATAGTAAACATCACAGGCCCATAGGACTCGTGCTGCCATCATGGGGCATGGGCCTTATGCCTTTGGAGACTGGATGCATTTCGACGATCGCCTTGCAACGGTGCTGCGCCTGCCCGCTTCCGCGGGCGGGCTGGCACGGGTGCAGTTCAGGCAGCTCGTCGACATTCTGGGCAGCGCGCCGGACGATGCGGCAAGCGAAACGATCGAGGCGGGCTTCCAGCGGCTGGACCAGCTGCGGCGGACTTTGCCAACGCCGGAACGGGCGCGCCTGCTCGATCAGCCGATACGCAACACGCGCCTGATCGCATATCTGGCGCAGGACGAACCGGACGTCGCCTGCGCAGCCATTGCAGCCGCGCAGTTGGATGATGCGCAGTGGCTGGCGCTGATCCCCGCACTGCCGGTCCGCGCGCGCGGAATCCTGCGCCATCGGCGTGACGTTTCAGCCCCGGTGGCAGAGCTGCTGGCGCGGCTCGGGGTGCAAGATCGCGGCCTGCCGGCCGGCCCGGTCGATCCCGATCCGGATTCGCCGATCCCGGAAACGCCGCGCATCCGTTTCAAGGCGCCGACTGGCGACCTTGCGCGCGACCAGGACATTTCGGACGACGTGGCGGGCCTGCTCGCGCTGGAAGATTCGCCCCCGCCGCCCACGTCGCTCAGCGATTGGGCCCGCGCGCGCGCCGCGCATCATGCCCAGCAATTTCGCGACCCCGCGCAAAAGGCGCAAGTCGTTCCTGCGCCTGGTCCGGCCGCCGCGCCGGTCGGTAACACCGATGCCGGAATCGGCGCGATCGTCCGGCGCATCGAGGAATTTCGCAAGGCGCGCGAGGCATCGCGCCCGGTCGAAGTGACGGCGGATTCGCCGCGCCTGCCATTGGGCGATGCGGCCCCCGCGCCGGTGCGCCAGGCCCGTGTCATCGATTTCATGACGGACCCGAACGGTCGCATCGGCTGGGCGGACGGTCCGTGGGCGTCCAGCGTCGTCGGGCTTAACCTGACGTCCTTGCACTTATCTGACAACCGCGATTCCCTGCTGGCCGCAACGATCCGCCGCCGCTTGTCGGTACGCGCTGCCATCATCGACATGGCGGGCGCTCCCGCTGTGACCGGCATCTGGCAGGTCGATGCGGTACCGCAATTCGCTCATGGCCGCTTCACCGGTTACGCAGGGCGGCTGCGCCGTCCCTTGGCGGAACCGGCGGCAGCTTCAGCCGCCCCGCCCGGCGAAACGGCGGACCGTCTGCGCGAAGTGCTGCACGAACTGCGCACCCCCGCCAACGCGATCCAGGTGGCCGCCGAAATCATCCAGCAGCAGTTGTACGGCCCCGCCCCGCACGAATACCGCGCCCTCGCCGCCGCAATCGCCGGGGATTGCGCGCATATCCTCGCCGGGTTCGAGGAGCTGGACCGGCTGGTCAAGCTGGAGTCAGGCGCGCAGACCCTGGACGAAGGGGAGTGCGACCTTGCCCGCGTGCTGGCACAGACCATCGTGCGGCTGCGCGCGTGGACCCAACCGCGCGGCAGCGGCTTTGCGATGGCTGGTGACCCGTCAGCCACATCGCTGCCCGTTCGCGTCGCCCGCAGCGAAGTGGAGCGGCTGGTGTGGCGCCTGCTGGCGGCGCTTGCGGGGCTGACGGCGCCGGGCGAATCGCTGTACCTCACTTGGACTGCGCAAGGGCCGGTAACGCGTCTGGAAATCGCGCTGCCCGCTCTGCTCGCAGAACGTGATCCCGCCGCGCTGTTTGACGCGGTTCCGGGCGAACGCGGGCAATCGCTCGCCACCGGCATGTTCGGCGTCGGCTTTACCCTGCGCCTCGCCGCGGCGGAGGCGTCTGCCGCGGGCGGCGGTCTGCAACGAATCGCTAATGCCATTGTGCTATCGCTCCCCGCCTTGACCGACAGGGACGCACCCCATAGCACGCAAGTGACCCGTTCGAACTGAACCCCCAGTCACTCTGACGGATGCGGCCCGCGCAGAGGAGAAGGCATTGGCAGGACCAAATCTGCTGAAATTTCCCGGTAATGGGGCCTTCGCGTCCTTCGCGCCGGATTTCGGCCAGCGGTTCATCGTCACGGTGGACACCGAAGAGGAGTTCGACTGGTCGGCCCCGCTCACCCGCGATCGCCATAGCCTGGTCACCGTGCCGGCGCTGCGCACCTTTCAGCGCTTCTGCGAGGAGCACGGCGTCGTCCCGTGCTACCTGATCGATTGGCCGATCGCGTGTTCGCCCGCTGCGGTGGAAGCGATCGGCGATGCCGTATCCGCCGGCAGGGCCGAGGTAGGCGTGCAGCTTCACCCTTGGGTAAGCCCGCCGTTTACCGAGGACGTGAACGAGTTCAACAGCTACGCCGGCAACCTGCCGCTGGAACTTGAACGCGAAAAGCTGCGTACCTTGCGTGACCGGATCGAAAACGCGTTCGGCACCGCGCCGCGCATCTACCGCGCCGGGCGTTACGGCCTTGGCCCGCATACCGCCGAACTGCTGATGGAAAACGGTATCGCCATCGACACCTCGGTGCGCGCGCGGTTCGATTACAGCGGCAAGGGCGGCCCCAGTTATCGTGATCATCCTGCGCGCCCCTACTGGGCAGATGCGGACCGCAAACTGCTCGAAGTGCCGCTCACCACCGTGTACTGGGGGCCGCTGCGCCAGTTGGGCAACGTCATCTACCCGCACTTGTGGCGCGCGCCGTCAGTGCGGGGATTGCTGGCCCATGCCGGCTTGCTGGAGCGCATATCCCTGACGCCCGAAGGCATCACCGCCGCAGAAGCCCTGCGCGGCGTCGACATCGCGCTGGACGAGGGCCTGCCCATCCTCGTCTTCTCCTTCCACAGCCCCTCCCTCGCCCCCGGCCACACCCCATACGTACGTAGCGCGGAAGATCTTGACGCGCTGTATGACTGGTGGCGCACGCTGTTCGCGCACCTTTCCAAGCGCGGCGTCAAGCCGGTCAGCGCTGCGCAGATCATGCAATCTGTGCATCACGGCTAGAACGGCGCTTGCCTGATGCGCAGGTGCAAGCTAACGGGCTTGTCGTCCGGCCTCGTCGATGGGGTCGGGCTCGGTACGGCGGGCCTGTAGCTCAGCGGTTAGAGCTGGCCGCTCATAACGGCTAGGTCGCGGGTTCGAATCCTGCCGGGCCCACCACAACCGGACGCTGCCTTCCTGGCGGCTACATCGACGCCCGTACGGTCGGGGAGTGGCGCAGCCCGGTAGCGCGCTTGCTTTGGGAGCAAGATGTCGCAGGTTCGAATCCTGTCTCCCCGACCAACACGGCTCTTTCCCGATCATCTCCAGACCCCGCAAATCGGTTCGTTCGATGATGCTGCTTGCATTGCGTTGGGTGAGAACATATATCGAACATATGGCCCAAGCCCCTGTTCTGGATCGATTGAAAATTCTGGCGGATGCGGCGAAGTACGATGCCTCCTGCGCATCCTCGGGCACCGCCAAGCGCAACAGCCGCGATGGCAAGGGGATCGGGTCGACCGAGGGGATGGGCATCTGCCACGCCTATGCGCCGGACGGGCGGTGCATATCGCTGCTGAAGTTGCTGCTCACCAACCACTGCATTTTCGATTGCCACTACTGCATCAATCGCAAAAGCTCCAACGTCGTGCGGGCACGATTCACGCCGCAGGAAGTGGTCGATCTCACGCTGTCGTTCTATCGGCGCAATTATATTGAGGGGCTTTTTCTCTCCTCCGGCATTGTCAAATCGTCCAACCACACGATGGAGCAATTGATCGAAGTGGCGCGCATCCTGCGCGAGGAACACGATTTTCGCGGCTACATCCACCTCAAGACGATTCCCGAGGCTGATCCGGAACTGATGGCGCAAGCGGGGCTGTGGGCCGATCGCGTGTCGATCAACGTGGAACTGCCCACCGATGCGGGCTTGTCCCGCCTGGCGCCGGACAAGAGCGCGCCGCAGATCGAAGGGGCGATGGGCAACTTGTCGCACGCGATTGCGGACGCCAAGGACGCGCAAAAGCACTTCCGCCGCGCCCCGCGCTTCGCGCCTGCAGGACAGTCCACGCAGATGATCGTGGGTGCAGATGGCGCCAGCGACGCGCAGATCGTGGGCAAGGCCAGCACGCTGTACGATCGCTTCGGCTTGCGCCGGGTGTACTATTCGGCGTTCAGCCCGATCCCGGAAGCCAGCGCGGTGCTGCCGCTCAAACGGCCGCCGCTGCTGCGCGAGCACCGGCTGTACCAGTCGGACTGGCTGATGCGGTTTTATGGTTTTGCACCCGCAGAAGTGCAGCAGGCCGCCGAGCCTGACGGCATGCTGCCGCTGGATATTGACCCGAAGCTTGCGTGGGCACTCAAGTTTCGAGGCCGCTTTCCCGTCGATCTCAATCGCGCGCCCCGTGAAGATTTGCTGCGGGTGCCAGGTCTTGGGACCAAAGCCGTATCCGCGATCCTTGCGGCGCGGCGTCATCGCACCATCCGGCTGGACGACGTTGCCCGCCTGACCGTTTCGATCAAGAAAATGCGGCCCTTCATCGTCACCGTGGACTGGCGCCCCACGCTGTTGACAGACCGCCTGGATCTGCGCGCCCGGCTGGCGGTGCCGGCAAAACAGATGGAACTGTTCGCGTGATCGCGGCGGACCTCGCCCAGCCTGACGACTTCGATGCCTGGCGCGATCAAGCACGCCGGCTGGTGGAACAGGCGGTGCCGCCGGACCAGATCGCATGGTCGGATGGCAACGGGCCGGCCGATCTGTTTGCAGTGGCCCCGCCCCTGCGGCAGCCTTCTTCACCACGATCTGTGCGTGCCAGCCGACCGTTCGTCGATCTCGCCCGCAGCGCCATTCTCCACACCGATCCAGCCCGGCTGGGCCTGCTCTACCGTGTGTTGTGGCGCATGCAGGACAATCCGCGCCTGCTTGACGATGCCGCAGATCGCGACGTCGCGCTTCTGGAGCGGCTCGCCAAACAGGTCCGCCGCGACATCCACAAGATGCGCGCGTTCGTGCGGTTCCGGTCCATTCAAGACGATGACGGCGAGCTTTACGTCGCCTGGTTCGAACCGGATCACCGAATCGAGCGAGCGAATGCGGACTTTTTCATCAACCGCTTTGCCAGCCAGCGCTGGTCAATCCTGACGCCGCGACTGTCGCTGCACTGGGATGGCGCCACGCTTCTGGAAGGGCCGCCCGCCAGGCGCGAGGATGCGCCGCGCGAAGATGCCACTGAGGAGCTTTGGCTGGGGTATTACAGTTCGATCTTCAATCCTGCGCGGCTGAAAGTGGGTATGATGGTCAAGGAAATGCCGCGCCGGTATTGGAAAAACCTACCCGAAGCGCGCCGCATCCCCGATCTGATCGCCGGCGCGCGGGAAAGGGAGATTGCGATGATCGCCACAGGATCAAGTCTGTTCGAGACGACCGCAGTGCCTGAAAGCTTGTCAGCGGTCGCGCAAGGCATGGCGCAGTGCACGAAGTGCCCGATCGGCTGCAATGGCACCCGCGCGGTGATGGGCGAAGGGCCAGCCGATGCGGACGTGATGATCGTGGGCGAACAGCCCGGCGACACCGAGGAGCGCGATGGTCGCCCGTTCGTGGGCCCCGCTGGCCAGCTTCTGGACCAGGCGCTGGATGCGGCCGGCATCGATCGCGCCCGCACGTATGTGACCAATGCGGTCAAGCACTTCAAGTTCGTGCCGCGCGGCAAGCGCCGGCTGCACCAGACGCCAACGGCGGGCGAGATCGACATCTGCCGCTGGTGGCTGGATGCCGAACGCGCGCTCATAAAACCCAAGGTCATCCTTGCGCTGGGGGCGAGCGGCGCACGCGGCCTGCTAGGGCGCACGCCCTCCATCGGACGCGAACGTGGCCAGGCGATCGCGCAAAGTGCCGGCGCATCGGTCTGGCTGACGGCGCATCCCAGTTATCTGCTGCGTCTGGACGGAACTGCGCGCGCGCGTGAGCATGACCGCTTTGCGCAGGACCTCGCCGGTCTTGCGCAGGTTTTGCGTCACGGCTGAAGGCTTTGACGTCAGGTGATGGTCACCGTGTGCGCCGCGCGGTCGATGGTGAAAGTGAATGCGCTGGTCTCGCAGCGTAGCCAGCCCTCACCCGGCTTTTCCCAGTCCGGAACCTGCATGGTGTGCCCCTCGCGCGTCAGCCAGCGCGCATCGAGAGGGAAACGCGCAAAGCTGTTCATGCGGGCAGCCCGCTGCTCGGACAAGCCGGCGACATAGTCCTCAAGCTCCAGACCACGCGCCGCCCAATCGATCCAGCCGATCGCGTTGTCCTGGCAATAGGCGTTGTTGTTACCGCGCTGGCTACGCCCGAATTCATCGCCCGCTGTCAGCATGATCGTACCGGTGGACGCGAACAGCGTGCCCAGCATCGCCTTTAAGTCCGCCGTGCGCGCGGCCCGGATCGCCGGATCATCGACTGGCCCTTCCACACCGTTGTTCCAGCTGAAGTTTTCGCCGTGCCCATCGCGGTTGTTCTCGCCGTTCGCTTCGTTGTGACGCCGTTCGTAGGCGACCGTGTCGGCCAGCGTGAACCCGTCATGGGCGGCAAGAAAGTTCACCGTGCGGGCGCCCTCCGGCGGCGGGTCGCCAAAGATATCAGTCGAGCCCGCAAGCCGGGTCGCCAGTGCGCCGATGCTGCCATCGCCGCGCCAGAAGCGGCGCACATCGTCGCGAAAGCGATCATTCCATTCCATCCAATTGGCGGGGAAGCGGCCAAGCTGGTATCCGCCCGGCCCGGTATCCCAAGGCTCTGCGATCAGCACACGATCGGCGAGCAGCGGATCGGCGGCGATTTCGGCGAACAGCGGCGCATGGCGATCGAAACCGGGGCTCCTTGCCAGCACCGGCGCCAGATCGAACCGAAACCCGTCCACCCCGCACTGCCCGACAAAGTGGCGCATGGCATCGATCGTCAGCCGCCGCACGGCGGGATTGGCGAAATCCAGCGTGTTGCCGCACCCGGTATCGTTGATCAAAGTGCCGTCCGGCGCATGGGCGTAAGCCGCATTGTCCAGCCCGCGCAGCGACACGGTGCCTCCCGCCACATCGCTTTCGCCGGTATGGTTGAAGACCAGGTCCAGCAGCACGCCGATGCCGTGTTCGTGCAACGTGGCGACGGTGGCGCGCAGTTCGGGCACCCCGCCGGGGCACAGGCCAGGGTCAAGCGCCATCATCGCTACCGGGTTGTATCCCCAGGCATTGACGAGGCCGAGGGGGGGCAAGTGCCGCTCGTCGATCCACGCGACGATGGGCATAAGTTCCAGCGCGGTGACGCCCAGCCTGGCGAAATGCGCGAGGATCACCGGGTGCGCCAGCGCGGCCACAGTGCCGCGCACGGCCTCCGGCACATCGGAATGCAGCAGCGTGAACGCGCGCACGTTCAGCTCGTAAATCAGCCCACCCCGCACGAAATACGGCGGTCTTGGAGCGAGCGGCGCCGACCGGCGCGGTACGATAGCGCGCGGTACGAGGCTGGCGGTATCTGCGCCCTGCTGGGCAAGGCGCGGGTTCTGCGCGAAGCGACGATCGAGTTCAACCGCATAAGGGTCCACCAGCAGCTTGGCGGGATCGAACCACAGCCCTTGTGCCGGATCCCAGGGCCCGTCAGCGCGGTAGCCGTATTGCGCGCCGGTCCGATCGCCGGGCATGGCGACGGTCCACTCCTCGCCATCACGCGCCATCGCCACGCGCTGCTCTGCGTCACCAGCGAACAAGCAGAGCCATACTGCTGCTGCACGGGGCGCGCGCACGCGGAAACGGGTTTCCCCGTTGCTCACGCACACGCCCAGCGTCATGCGGTCAATTCGGCGTAAAGCTGCGCGTAGGCCTTGCCGCTGGCCTTCCACGAAAAGTCTGCCCTCATGGCGTTCTTCTGCATTTGCGACCAGACGGCAGGCTGTGCGTAAAGCTGCATCGTGCGGGTGATGGCAGCGGCGACCGCATCGTAATGCACGCCGTCGAACTGCACGCCGGTGGCACAGTCCGCTGCCAGCGCGGCAGGGTTGGCGTCGATTACGGTATCGGCCAGGCCGCCGGTGCGCGCCACCACCGGAATGCAGCCGTACGCCAGCCCGTACAGCTGCGTCAGGCCGCAAGGCTCGAAGCGTGAGGGGATGAGGATCGCATCACCGCCTGCCTGCATGCGGTGCGACAAGCCTTCATCGTAGCCCATGCGAACCGCCACCCGGCCGGGATGCCGGCTGGCGCCTTTGAGCAATTCGCGCTCGATCGCCGCATCGCCCGCGCCGAGCAATACCAGGCGTCCGCCCAGGCCGACCAGATGGTCCAGCACCTCGGGCAGCACGTCCATGCCCTTCTGCCAGGTCAGCCGGGTGACCGCGATGAACAACGGGCCGTCGTCCTCATCAAGCCCGAATTCGACCTCCAGCGCGCGCTTGTTGTGGCGGCGCTTGTCGAGCGTGCGGTGGCTGTAGCGCTGGGCGATCTCGCGATCGGTGGCGGGGTTCCACACGTGGGCATCAATGCCGTTGAGGATGCCGTGGACCGCATTGCCCCGCGCGACGATCAGGCCTTCGAGCCCCATCCCGAAATGCGCGGAGCGAATTTCGCGCGCATAAGTGGGGCTCACCGTGGTTACAGCGTCCGCGCTGGACATGCCGGCCTTCAGCATGCCGACGCCGCCGTGATATTCCACGCCGTCCAGCGCCCAGGCGGCAGCCGGCAGGCCGAGCTGGCCGAAGATTTCCGGGCCATGCCAGCCCTGGAACGCCATGTTGTGAATAGTGACGACCGACGCCACGCGCTGCTGCGAAAACGGGGCGTAGCGCACGTAGGCTGCTGCCATTGCGGCCTGCCAGTCATGTGCGTGCAGCACGTCAAACCCCTGCGGCTTGCCTCGCTTTGAAAACGCACCACCGGCAATGTCCGCCGCTGCCCGGCCAAGCGCTGCGAAGCGCCGCCAGTTATCGGCCCAGTCCCGCCCGGCGCCATCGGTGTACGGCGCGCCATCGCGGGCGTAGAGCGAGGGCGCGTCCAGCACCAGCAGCGGCTGCGCGCCATCCAGCGTGCCGGTCAGCAGGCGCGCCGGTGCGCCCAGCAGAGAGTCCCACACGTATGCCGGGCGCTGTCGCCGGATCGCCATGCCCATCGCCGCCAGCACAGCCGGATAACCGGGCAGCAGTGTCGTGACCTCCACTCCGTGAGACGCGAGCGCGGCTGGCAACGCGCCGGCCACATCGGCCAAGCCGCCGGTCTTCACCAGCGGCACGGCCTCCGAGGCGACCGACAGGACCTTCAAGGACATGGCATTCCCTTCGCCGGCTTACGCTACAATTCCAGCCGGTCGATCATCGGCTTGGTGATCAGACACACGCCCTTGTCGGTGCGCCGGAACCGCTGCGCGTCCAGTTCCGGGTCTTCGCCCACCACCAGTCCTTCGGGGATGCGCACGCCGGAATCGATGATAACCCGGTGCAGGCGCGCGTTCCTGCCGATGTTGCAATACGGCAGGATCACCGCTTCATCGGCGCAGGAATAGCTGCCCATCTTGACCCCGGTAAACAGCATCGAGCGGCGCGCGAGCGCGCCCGAGACGATGCAATCCTGGCTGACGAGTGACGAGATCGCCTGGCCGCGCCGTCCATCTTCATCGTGCACGAACTTAGCCGGAGCAGATACGATAGTATCCGTCCAGATCGGCCATTCCCGGTCGTAGAGGTTTAGCTGGGGCACCGTGTCGGTTAGGTCGAGGTTGGCTTCAAAATAGGCGTCCAGCGTACCCACATCGCGCCAGTATTCGCCAATTTCCTCTGCGGCCCGGATGCACGAATTGGTGAAGCGGTGCGCCACCGCCTTACCGTGCTTGACGATGTAGGGGATCAGGTCTCCGCCGAAATCGCGGGCGGAATCGGGGTCCACCGCATCGCGGCGCAGCTGGTCGAACAGGAACTCGGTATCGAAAACGTAGATGCCCATGGAGGCCAGCGCATGGTCCGGGTCGCCGGGAATGCTGGGGGGATCAGCGGGCTTTTCCATGAACGCGGTGATCGTGTCTTCTTCGTCCACGTGCATGACACCGAACGCCGTCGCCTCCATACGCGGCACGACAAGGCATCCCACGGTCACGTCCGCGCCCGAATTGACGTGCTGCTGCAGCATCAATTCGTAGTCCATCTTGTAGATATGATCACCCGCCAGGATGACCATATACTTGGGGGCATGGGCCGCGATGATGTCGATGTTCTGGTAGACGGCATCGGCCGTGCCTTCATACCACAACAGTTCGGAAATGCGCTGGCTGGCGGGGAGGATGTCGAAGCTTTCGTTGCGTTCCGGCCGCATGAAATTCCAGGCGCGGTTCATGTGCCGGATCAGGCTATGCGCCTTGTACTGCGTGGCCACACCGATGCGGCGAATGCCCGAATTGATGGCGTTGGACAACGCGAAGTCGATGATGCGGCTCATCCCCCCGAAGTAGACCGCCGGCTTTGCGCGGTTGTCGGTCAACTCCTTCAGACGACTGCCACGCCCCCCTGCCAGCACGTAAGCCATGGCATCGCGGGCCAGCGGCGAACCCGAAGGTGGTCTCATGCGTCTCTCTCCGTACGTCCTGTTACCCTCATGGGGCATATTCGAGCATGACCGTCGCCAGTGGCGGCAGTGTTACGGTAGCGCGGCCATCGGTGGCCCTGATCTGGCCCAGGTTGCCCTTGCCGGTTCCGCCGTAATGGAGCGAATCGCTGTTCAGAATTTCGTTCCATTTGCCGTCCAGCGGCAGACGCAGTTCATAGCCGCTGCGCATCGTGGGGGTCATATTCGCGATCACCGCCACCGGGTTGGCGCCGGCTGACTTGCGCAGCCAGGCGAACACGCAATTTTCCTGATCGTCCACCACCAGCCATTCGAAACCATCCGCATCGCAGTCCCCGGCATGCAGCGCGCGTTTCGACCGATAGAGCCGGTTCAGATCCTTCACGAGATTGCGCACGCCTTCATGGGACGGCGCATCGCGCAAATCCCAGTCCAGCGCGCGGTCCTCGCTCCATTCGCGGCGCTGGGCAAATTCCTGGCCCATGAACAGCAGCTTCTTTCCGGGGTAGCCCCACATGAAAGAGTAATAGGCCCGCAAGTTGGCGAACTTTTGCCAGTCGTCACCACTCATTTTGCCCAGCAGCGAACCTTTGCCGTGCACTACCTCGTCGTGGCTCAACGGCAGCACGAAGTTTTCGGAAAATGCATAAACGAGCCCGAACGTCAGGTCGTCATGGTGATAGCGCCGGTGCACGGCGTCGCGCGCCATGTAGCGCAGCGTATCGTGCATGAAGCCCATGTTCCATTTGAACCCGAAGCCCAGCGCGGTTTCCTTGCCCTTGCCGTCCCCGTCGTACGCCGGCTGGGTGACGCCGGGCCACGAGGTGGATTCCTCAGCAATGGTCATAAAGCCGGGATGCTGGGCATAGACCGCGCGATTGACCTGGCGCAGGAATTCCACCGCTTCCCAATTTTCGCGTCCGCCGTCCTGATTGGGGATCCACTCGCCCGCCTTGCGCGAATAATCGCGGTACAGCATCGAGGCGACGGCATCCACGCGCAGCCCGTCCACGTGGTAGCGCTCTGCCCAGAACAAGGCGTTGTTGAGCAGAAAGCTGGCCACTTCACGGCGGCCGAAGTTGTAGATCAGTGTGTTCCAGTCCGGCTGAAAACCCAATCGCGGATCGGCATGTTCATACAGCGCGGTGCCGTCGAAACGGATGAGGCCATGATCGTCGCGCGGGAAATGGGCGGGCACCCAGTCCAGCAGCACACCCACCCCGGCGCGGTGCGCGCCGTCGATGAAGCGCGCAAAGCCTGCCGGTTCGCCGAAGCGCGAGGACGGCGCGTAGAGCCCGGTCGTCTGATAGCCCCATGACGGATCGTAAGGATGCTCGCTGATCGGCATGAATTCGATGTGAGTGAACCCCATCTCGACCACGTAGGGAATCAGTTCATCTGCCAGCGCGTCCCAGTCCAGGAACCAGTTCCAGCGGTCCCGCCGCCAGGAACCGGCATGAACTTCATAGATCGAAATCGGCACCTTGCGCGCATCGACCGAAGCCCAATGGCTGCGGTGTTCGTCATCGCCCCAGTCCAGCTTGGCCGGCACCGCCGTCATCGACGCGTTGGCGGGGCGGATTTCCGACATGAAGGCGAACGGGTCCGCCTTGAGCGGCTGTACCGAACCGTCAGCGCCCACGATGTGGTATTTGTAGGCGCGGTAATCACCAATGTCGGGGATGAAGATTTCCCACACGCCAATGTCGGTGCGCGCGCGCATCAGATGGCGCGTCGGGTCCCAATCGTTGAAATCCCCGACGACGCTGACGCGCTGGGCGTTGGGCGCCCATACGGCGAAATGCACTCCGTCTGCGCCTTCGTGTTCGATAAGGTGCGCGCCCAGCTTGTCGAACAGGCGATAATGCGTGCCTTGTGCTATCAGCAGATCGTCCACCGGGCCCAGCACCGGGCCGAAGGTGTACGCATCGGTGACCAGCCAGTCATGCCCCCCCGCCGAGCAGCGATAGCGGATGGGCTGCGGCTTGATGCGCATCCGGCCTTCGAACAGGAACCGGTCATTGACCTTTTCCAGCGTGCCCAGCCGGTGCCCGTCAAGGCTGAACGCCTCTACCGTCTCGGCCCCCGGCAGGATCGCGCGCAGATGCGTGCCGTCCGGTCCGGCATGCGCACCCAGCAGAGAGAACGGGTCGGAATGGGTGCCGGCAAGCAGCGATTCGATGGCGCTTTTCGGCGGCTTCACAAGACTTTCCAGATTTCCTTGGCGTACTCGGCGATCGTACGGTCCGACGAAAACCAACCGACGTTCGCTATGTTCCGTATCGCGGCCGCCTGCCAACTTTTGTTATCGTTCCAACGCGCATCCACCGCGCGCTGGGCCTGCGCATACGCATCGAAATCCGCCGCGCACATGAACCAGTCGGTGTCGTAGATGCCGTTGACCAGATCCTCGTAGCGGGTGGGATCGTCCGGGGAAAATACGCCGGAGGCGATGGCTTTCAGGGCCTGCCCCAGTTCCGGCGAGCCTTCGATCACCGCGCGTGGATCGTACCCGTCCGCGCGTTTCGCCGCCACTTGCGCTGCGGTAAGGCCGAAGATGAAGATGTTGTCGTCACCGACGTGCTCCTTGATCTCGACGTTGGCGCCATCCAGCGTGCCGATGGTGAGCGCGCCGTTAAGCGCGAACTTCATGTTGCCGGTGCCCGATGCCTCCATCCCGGCGGTGGAAATCTGTTCGGACAAGTCCGCCGCCGGAATAATCCGCTCGGCCAGGCTGACGTTGTAGTTGGGCACGAACACCACCTTGAGCAGGCCGCCCACCGAAGGATCGGCGTTAACGCGCCGGGCGATATCGTTGGTCAGCTTTATGATCAGCTTGGCATTGTGATAGCTGGGTGCCGCCTTGCCGCCGAAGATCTTGACGCGCGGCACCCAGTCCCGCTCGGGATGGCTGCGGATCTGGTCATACAACGACACCGTCTCGATCAGGTTGAGCAGTTGGCGCTTGTATTCGTGAATGCGCTTGATCTGCACGTCGAACATGGCGTCGGGATCGAGCCGGATGCCCATCGTCTTGCGAATATGATCGGACAGCGCCGCCTTGTTGGCGCGCTTGACCGTGGTGATTCGCTCACCCAGCTGCGCATCGTCAGCCAGCGCGTTGAGGCCCGATAGCCGGGTGGTGTCATCAAGGAACGCCGGGCCGATGGCGTCGGTAACCACATCGACCAGGCCCGGATTGCACTGCTGCAGCCAGCGGCGCGGGGTGACGCCGTTGGTCTTGTTGTTGATGCGATCGGGATACAGTGCATGAAGGTCGGCGAACACCGTCTCCTTCATCAGTTCTGTGTGGAGCGCGGCAACGCCGTTGATCGAGTGCGCGCCCACGAACGCCAGGTTGGCCATACGCACGCGCCGCTCACCGCTTTCGTCGATCAGCGAGATTGCGGAAATTTGCGCGTCGGTGCAGCCCGCCTTGCGCGCCTCGCGCAGAACGCGGCTGTTGATCGCGTAAATGATCTGCATGTGGCGCGGCAGCATGCGTTCGAACAATGGCAGCGGCCAGGTCTCCAGCGCCTCGGGCAAAAGCGTGTGGTTGGTGTAGGAAATCGTGCGTTTGCAGATCTCCCACGCCTCGGCGAAATCCAGCCCCTCCAGATCGACCAGCACCCGCATCAGCTCCGCCACGGCGACGGAGGGGTGGGTGTCGTTCAGCTGGATCGCCGCCTTGTCCGGCAGGGTGCGGATATCGCCTTCGTACTGGATATGGCGGCGCACGATGTCCTGGATCGATGCCGCAGTGAAAAAGTATTCCTGCCGCAGCCGCAGTTCCTGACCCGCCGGGCTGGAATCCGCCGGATACAGCACGCGCACCAGCGTATCGGCCCGCACCTGTTCGGCCAGCGCGCCGAAGTGGTCGCCCGCATTGAAGGCATCCAGCTTCAACGGTTCGATCGGGCTGGCCGTCCACAACCGCAGCGTGTTCACCCGCTTGCCGCGCCAGCCCACCACGGGGGTGTCCACGGCGGTCGCGTCCACCTGCTCGGCCGGGTTCCAGATCACCCCTTCGCCTTGCGCGATCACTTCGCCGCCAAAGCCGATGCGATAGGTGCTTTCGAGCCGCTCGAACTCCCAGCAATTGCCGTGGGCGAGCCAGGTTTCGGGCAGTTCCACCTGCCAGCCATCGTCGATACGCTGGCGGAACATGCCGTTCACGTAGCGGATGCCATAGCCGTAGGCGGGGATATCCAATGTCGCCAGGCTTTCCATGAAGCAGGCCGCAAGCCGCCCGAGGCCGCCGTTGCCAAGCGCGGCGTCCGGCTCCATCTCCTCGAGTTCGGCAAGATCGAGGCCGAAGCTGGCGAGCGCGCGCTCCATGTCCCGCGTCGCGCCCAGGTTCGACAAGGCATCGCGCAACAGGCGACCGATCAGGAACTCCATCGACAGATAGTAGACCCGCTTGTCACCCGCCTCGTATGTGCGCTGGGTGGAAGCGATCCAGGCATCGATAATGTTGTCACGCAGCGTCAGGATCGCCGAGGCATACCAGTCGTGCGGCTTGGCTGCGTTCTGGCTCTTGCCGATGCGGCGGCGCAGCACGCGCAGGATGTCTTCCTCGAACTGCGCGGTCGCTGCAGGCTTGATGTCCGATACCGGTTCGCTGGCCATAAAAACGCTCCTTCACAGTTCGCGTGGAAAGCCCTGCCACCGCATGGGCGACAGCTTTTCCGGGCCAAAAAGGCGCCCGCACCTTCTTGCACTATATGGCTACCACAGGGTCGATGCGCGGCAAGGCACATTGTGCAATGCCGCACGAATAATTCGCAGATGCAGGACAGGCGCATGCAACCGATCTGCGTGGTAGATACGCCCGGCTATTGGTAGAATTTATTCAACGGCGCCGGGATACATGCACCCATGGTTTCGTTCTTTTGACAAGGAAGGAAACGTCTGATGAGCGCCACTTTGTTTGCCCTCGCCCTGTTCGCCTGCTCCGACGATGGCACGGAGTGCAAGCGCCTTGAAACGCCTGTCCAGACATACGAAACGCGTGCCTCTTGCAATTCACAAGTTGATAGCGCGCTTGATACCGAAGTGGCCCGCAAGGCTGACGCACCAACAGTGTATGCACAATGCCTTACAGGGCGGCAATTGGCCAGCATGGGCCAAGGGACTATCGACCTGACGCGCGTCAATGGCATGCATCTGGCAAGCGCAGGTTTCTGAGGGCTTTTGCCCGTTACTGCCATCAACCCCTGCCGCGATAGCCTTGCACGCCCTGATCGGGCACCCACAGTCCAATAGGCGGCGCATCGGACTGCCAGAACACGTCAATCGGAATACCGCCGCGCGGATACCAGTATCCGCCTATGCGCAGCCACTTGGGCGCCATTTCAGCAAACAGGCGCTGCCCGATACCGACCGTGACGTCCTCGTGAAAGCCGCAGTGATTGCGGAACGAGCCCAGGAACAGCTTGAGGCTTTTGGATTCAACAATGGTTGCGCCCGGCGCGTAGTCGATGACGAGGTGCGCGAAATCGGGCTGGCCCGTCACCGGGCACAGCGACGTGAATTCCGGCGCGGCGAAGCGCACGAGGTACAAACTGCCTTCGCGCGGGTTGGGCACATAATCCAGCACCGCCGTGTCTGGAGATGTCGGAAGCGGCGTCTGCTGGCCCAGATGAAGTGGCTGAGTGGCCGGAGTATCGTTCATGCCAAGGCCAATGCCGCCGATTTCATCGCGGTTCAAGCTGCAAAGCCCTTTCGAACCGCCCGGCGAAAGCACATAGCGGCTTGCCGTCCAGGCTGGGCGCATTAAGACGCGGTTCACAGCAGATTTGGCGATGATCAGACAAAGACCACGAGGGGCAGTCACTTGAACATTTCGCGCGCCGCCATGACCAGCGTCGCCGTTGCGGCCTTATCAGTGGCATGGCCCGTCGCCGCCCAGAACGCCAACTCGTGGAGCTTGCCGTCCCCCACCGCGACTCAGGCACCAAGGGTGCAGGGTCCGGTCGATCCGCAGAACCCGGTGGTCCGGCCGTCCGGCGCGGCCCCGGAACCTGTGCCCGTTATTGCGGCGCCCCCGCCGCGTGCGACCCCGTCCCCACGCCGCGCAGAACCCACCGCATCGCCCAGTCCGCGCGCAACGCCGCAGACGCGTGAAACCCCGACGCTTGAGCGTAGCGATGCGCCGGAACGCGCGGAAACCCCCGCGCCGCAGCCCTCGGCGTCGGCAACGCCCAAGCCGACACCCTCGCCAGTAGCGCCGCTGCCTTCGCCTGCGCCTGTCGCCACCCCGACCCCTGATGCGGCAAGCAAGGCGCAACCGGCGCAAACACAATCCGGCGGGCTGTCATGGTGGTGGATGATCCCGCTGGCGATGATCATTGCCGCCGGCCTCATGCTGATGCTGCGTCGGCGTCAGAAGGCGTCCGATGACGACGCTTACGCCGTACCTGATATCCGGCCCGATCGCCCGGTAGCTCCCCCTCCTGCCGCGCCGCTCATGCCCGAAGCGGTAACGCCGCCGCGCGCCGCCGCCCCGGCCCGCTCCGCGTTTTCCGATGCGGTGGACCTGCAGTTCGAGCCGGTCGGCCTGCGCCTGTCGCTGGTCTATGCAACCTTGCAGTACCGCATCACCTTGAACGCGAACGAGGGCTTCCCGCCATCGCGCCTATATGGCGACATGATCGGAGCGCACGGCTCGATCCCGGTCGATGAACAGCTGGCCCCAGCCATCGCTGCCTTGCGCCCCCTGCGGAGCGTCGATGCGCTGTCCGGCGGCGAGAGCAAAGCAGTAACCGGCGAAGTGCAGCTGCCGCTCAGCGCCATTCGCGCGGTGCGGCAGGGCAATGCCTCGCTGTTCGTGCCGCTGGTCCGCTTGTGCTTGGTTCCCGAAGGGGGCGAGGCCGGACTGCGGCGGGTTTACACCGTGGGTGTCCCCACAGACGCCGCGCTGGCGCCCTTGCGGCTCGATACCGGAACGCAGGAACTGCGTGGTCTGGCCGCCCGCGAAGTGGAGACCGCGCGGATCTATCCGGTACTGCCGGTGGCCGACGCACCGCTTCCGCAAGCGGTCTGAGATCGCCCGAAGTTTCACGCGCATTGCGGAGAATACCTTGAAAACCGACCAGCCAGCCGATCATCTCGCCGACGCGACCCGGATCGTGAATGCCGGGCGACGCAGCGAATGGACCGGGCCGGTGGTCAACCCGCCGGTCTGGCGCGCCAGCACGCACTTGTATCCCGATACCGCCGCGCTCTTCGCCGGTGGCCGGGAGAACGCGGACGGACGCTTCTTCTACGGGCGGCGTGGTGCGCCCACCCAATGGGCGCTGGCCGATGCCCTCACCGCGCTGGAGCCGGGCGCTGCGGGAACGGTGCTGTATCCCTCGGGCGTTGCGGCCATCGCCGGGGTCATGCTGACGGTGCTCAAGCCCGGGGACGTCGTGCTGATCAGCGACAACGCCTACGATCCCAGCCGCGCGATGGGCAAAGGGCTGCTGGCGGACTTCGGGATAGAACCACGCTTTTTCGATCCGCTGGACTTTGCCGGTTACCAGGCCGCGTTCTGCGATCGCACCCGCGCGGTGCTGCTGGAGGCACCGGGCAGCCTGTCCATGGAGATGGCGGACCTGCCCGCGCTGGCCCGCATGGCGCGCGAAAAAGGCGCGATTGCGATCATGGACAATACCTGGGCCGGGCCGCTCGGCTTTCCGGCGTTGCAGCGCGGCATGGACGTGTCGATCATGGCGCTCACCAAGCATGTGGGTGGCCATTCGGACCTGATGATGGGCAGCGCCAGCGCCGGCCCCGCCCTGTACGAACGGTTGCGCCAGCGCTCGCAGCAATTGGGTAACGTGGTATCGCCCGACGATGCGGCGCTTGCCTTGCGCGGCTTGCGCACCCTGCACTTGCGCCTGCGTCACGAAGCCGACAGCGCGCTGACCATCGCGCAGTGGCTCGCCAGTCGCGAGGAAGTGGCGCAAGTCCTGTGTCCGATGCTGCCGGGCGCGCCGGGTCATGACATCTGGAAGCGGGATTTCACCGGCGGCTGCGGCTTGTTCAGCTTCGTGTTCAAGGGCGGCTCCGCATCTGCGCGCAACCGTTTCGTCGACGCCTTGCGCTTGTTCGGTATCGGCTTTTCCTGGGGCGGTTTCGAAAGCCTGGCCCTGCCGATCGAACCGTCCGGCTACCGCAGCCGCATGCCCTGGCCTCCTGCGGTCTGCAGCGCGGACGACCGCCACGGCGTGCGCCTTGCGATCGGGCTGGAAGATCCGGCGGACCTCATCGCCGATATCGAACAGGCGCTGGCGGCCTGGCGTGAATAGCGCAAATTCGGCGGTTGCTCTGGCCGGATGCGCGACAGCAAACGGAAGGTTCGGACGATGATCAGAAACGTCAGCTTTGCAGCGATCATGGCGGCGGCGATTGCGATTGCCGCGCCCGCCCACGCGCAGGGGTTCGCCACCAAGGACATCAATGCAATCGCGAAGCAGGCTGCCCGAGTGCTCGGCCCTGGTTACCAGAGCGCCCTGCGCGGCTCCAGCGCCGCGTTCAACTGCCCGCAGTGCCAGGGCGAGCCGATGGTTTCCATCGCGGTGGGCCGGCAGACGGATGGCACGGAAGGCCGCGTTCGGTCTGGCGAGACGACGATGGCGCAGTTGCAGGCACTGTGCCGGCGGCGCGAACCTACTTGCCGGATTTCGAGACTGGCGCTGGGGCCGGCGGTTGGCTGGCTGTCATCCTGGCCGCTGGGGTCCAGCGCGGGGGCCACAGCGGTGGTGCTGCGCGATGGTGACCTGCTGACGGTGCGCGTGGTGGCCAACACGCCTCAGGCCGCCGCTGCAGTGATGGACCCGCTGGTGCGCAAGCTGGTCCCCGCTGTTGTGGGACGGTGAGCGGCCGAACCGCATCATCCGTTCCCAATAATTCCGTCTAGCGGTGTTGCGCCGCCGTAATCCTGGCATTAGGGGCACAGGCACTCGCCTGGACCCGGTGCAATTCCGGGTGGCTATTCCGGCCGCCGATCCGCCGGACAACGCACGTCGCATGCCCGATTTCGCGCCGCCATTGCTGGCCGCGCTGCTGCGATCCTTGCGGATACTTGTGTTATGAACACCTCTCCCCTCGCGCGGTATCGCGCCGAATGGTTCACCAGCGCGGCAGACTTGCGGCGCGATGTGCTGGCCGGAATGGTCGGCACCTTTGCGCTCATCCCGGAAGTCATCGCCTTTTCCTTCGTCGCGGGGATCGACCCGGAAGTGGGCCTGTTCGCTTCCTTCGTGATCGGCATCGTCATCGCCTTTGCCGGCGGGCGTCCGGCGATGATCTCGGGCGCGGCGGGTTCCGTGGCGCTGGTGGCCGCAGCGCTGGTCCACAGTCACGGCCTGCAATACCTCTTGGCGGCAACGCTGCTGGCGGGGATGTTGCAGATCATGTTCGGGCTGGTGAAGCTGGACGTGCTGCTGCGTTTCGTTTCTCGCTCCGTGCGCACCGGTTTCGTCAATGCGCTGGCGATCCTGATCTTCTCCGCGCAAGTGCCACAGATGCTGGACGTGACCTGGCACACCTACGCCATGATCGCGGGGGGTCTGGCGATCATCTATCTGCTGCCGCGGGTGACCACGGCCATCCCCTCACCGCTGATCTGCATCGTGGTGCTGACCGCGATCAGCATCGCGTTTCCGATGCCGATCCACACCGTTGCCGACCTTGGCCGGTTGCCCGCTGCGCTCCCGTCGTTCACGCTGCCGGACTTGCCGTTCACCCTGCAAACTCTGCGGATCATCGCGCCGTACGCGTTCGCCATGGCCGCTGTGGGCCTGCTGGAATCGATGATGACTGCGCGCGTTGTCGATGACCTGACCGAAAGCACCAGTTCCAAGGCGCGCGAGTGCACCGGCCTTGGCCTCGCCAACGTTGCCGCCGGGCTATTCGGCGGGATCGCCGGCTGCGGGATGATCGGCCAGACGGTGGGCAACGTGCGGTACGGCGGGCGTGGCCGTGCTTCCACACTGGTCGCCGGCGTGTTCCTGCTCGTGGTGATGGTGCCGCTGCGTCCCTGGGCGGCGCAAGTGCCGGTGGCCGCGCTGGTGGCGATCATGATCATGGTCTCTGTCAGCACGTTCTCCTGGCGCTCACTGGCCGACCTGGCGCGCCATCCCAAGGTGTCTGGCGTGGTGATGCTCGCCACCGTGGCGGTTACCGTCGCCACGCATGATTTGTCGGCGGGCGTGGCCGTCGGCGTGTTGCTCAGCGGCGTGTTCTTCGCGTTCAAGGTAACCCGGCTGATGCGCGTGACGGTCGATTACGAGGCGCAAACGGATACGCGGGTCTACACCGTCTCGGGCCAGATCTTCTTTGCCAGCGCCGAGATTTTTGCCGACCATTTCGACCTGCGTGACACCGCGCGCGCGGTGCGCATCGACCTGACGGCAGCGCACTTGTGGGATGTGACGGCGGTGGGCGCGCTGGAAGATGTGGTAACCAAAATGCGCGCGCACGGTATCGCGGTGGACCTGATCGGCATGAACCAGGCGAGCGCGGTGCTGGTGGACCGGCACGCCCCGCTCGTCATGGCCTGAAGGCTGCTACCCGACAGCCAGCCGCACAGGCTTTTCCATTTCCAGCCGGTTGCGGCCCTTGGCCTTGGCGACGAACAGCGCCATTTCCGCCCGCTCCAGAGTGGAATCCAGACTGTTCTCGATCCGCGCTACGCTGGCGCTGGCAGTCATCGCAAAGTGGCTGGCCTCCACCGTCTGCTTCAGGTCGGCAAGCGTCGTGACCACGCGGCGGCAGATGGCCTCCGCCTCCGCCGGGGTGACGCGCGGCAGCAGCACTGCGAACCGTTCCGAGCCGATGCGCGAGATGATGTCCTCGCTGCGCAGCATATCACGCAGCAGGTCGGCGAACACGGTGAGCACGGTATCGCCCGCTCCCTGGCCGTACTGCATATTGATGGTGCGGAAAAAATCGATGCTGAACAGGCCGAGGCACCCATCCATCTTCGCCTCGATCATGTGCTGCAGCATCGAAATGAATGCGGCACGGTTGGTGAGCCCTGTGAGCGGATCGGTGTAGGTGGCGGTGAACAGCCGCTCGCCCAAAGTGCGCAACTCGTCCACGTTGCGCATGATGCCAAGCGCCCCATAAGGCGCGCCATCGTGGCGCAGCAGCGCGCGCAAGCGGATCTCGAACCAGCGCCTGCGATCATCATGGGTGACGGCGGGAAATTCCACCCACCCCGTATCCTCGCCCGCCAGAGCACCGGAGAGAGCGCGCGACACGCTCTGGCGCGCATCGGGCGACACCAGATCGAGAAGGTGTGTGCCGATGGCCGCGCCGGATTCACCCCGCGTAACAGCGGCGCTCAGCCCCAGTTCGCTGATCGCAACAGTGGCGTGGACGATGAAGCCCTTTGCATCGGTTTTGAGGATCACGTCGGTCGTACTCTCGGCCAGCATGCCGTAGAGGACCGAGCTTTCCTGGAACGTGAAGTTCATGCCCATGCCCAAGCGCCCCGGTTCGTCCCTGAGACCATTATATGGCTTGCCAACCGTTATGCCGACATCGCCACCCTGCCTTTTAAATATACCAATCCAACCCAAACATTAATATCTTTAACCATAAATTTACAAATAAATTCAAAGTTATAGACGTAAGCTAACGCATTTTACATTGGCTGCTTTTTGTTAAAGGAGCCGGCACCAGCGCTGTTATTCGCGTTAATCCTACAACTCGATCATTATCCTGACTTTTTCCGGAGCGGTTTCGACCACGGCAGCGATCTGTTCGCGGCAGCGGGCGATAAGGTCGCTTAATCCCGGCACCGCCCGGTTTGGCCGCAGATCGGCGACATCCACCCCCAGTTCCTGTGCGATTGCCTCCACGCGCTCCTCGATCGGCCGCGCGCGCCCCTGCTCCCACGCCCAAACCGTGGGTTTAGACACACCCAACCGACTCGCCAGTTCGCCTTGCGTCAAGCCGCGCAGCTTGCGCAGGCGATGCAGGCGCTCGCCCAGGCTTTCGCCGCCCATCGCGGCGGGCGCGTCCGGCACCGGCGCCGGGCCCAGACCCAGTTCCGTCTGCACGGCGCTGCGCAGGGCCGCCGCGCTGAGTGTTGCGGGCGGGATGGGAGTCTCGAACGCGCAGCCATACAGGTGACCACTGGCCCACACCACGCGCGCGCGCGTTTGTGGGGCACCGGGAAGTTCCAGGTCGATCCCCTCCCCCACGTCCAGGTCGATCCGGCTTTCGAGCAACACGCCGGTTTGTGAAAAGTTGTGCACGCGCACTTGCGCTTCGGCGCCGGACGCCAGCGCCCCTTGCGTCTCCAGCATCAACCGGCGGCGCTCGGCGCGGGGCCGGCCGGGTTCACTCGTCTCGATAAATTGCGCCGCTACGGGCATCGCGCCATCTCCTTGATTGCGCGAAAGTCCAATAGTGCGGTTAACATTTGGTTAGAGAACGGCCTAATGAACCTCCCGTCCCGGCAATTAAGGTTTGCGGGCAGCGCCGGCTATTAGGCGGCGTGGACAAATTCGGCATCGCCACGACTGGAGGCAAAAGCCGTCAGTTCAAGGAGGCGAGGTGATAGAATATGTCGATATTTCGAGCCGAGCCGACGCGGAAGTGGCGGCTTTTGGTCCAGCCCCTTCGGGATCGCGGAATCTGTCCACGCCGCCTAACGCGTAAAGATGGACTTAGCCCCGGCAAAGCCATTCTGACTGGCACCTTGGGGGCAGCGGGGCCATCTGCGCTGTCATGGTAGCTACCCTTCCTTCCGACCGTTCCCCCGTTATCGGCACCGTCTGGCTGGTGGGCGCGGGCCCCGGCGACCCTGACCTGCTGACGCTGCGCGCGGCGCGGCTGATCATGGGTGCGTCGCTGATCGTGCATGACGGGCTGGTCGATGGGGCGATCTTGTCGATGGCCCGGCCCTCGGCCCGGCTGGTGTCGGTCGCCAAAAGCCGTTCGCGCCACACGATGAAGCAGGATGACATCAACGCCTTGCTGGTGCGTGAAGCGCTTGCCGGCCACGACGTGGTGCGGCTGAAAGGCGGCGACCCGTTCGTGTTCGGACGCGGCGGCGAAGAGGCGCAGGCGTGTCGTGCCGCCGGTGTTCCGGTCGAGATCGTGCCGGGCATATCGTCGGCGATGGGCGCGGCAGCAGCCGCGCAGATCCCGCTCACCCACCGCGATCATGCTTCGATCGTCACATTCGTGGCCGGGCAGTGCAAGGGGCTTTCGGATCAGGACTGGTCCGGGCTTGCCGGGCATGGCCGCACGCTGGTGATCTTCATGGGGCTGGCCACCGCGGCGCAGATTTCCGACAAGCTGATCGCAGATGGGCTGGCGCCCGATGTGCCGGTGGCGGTGATCGAAAAGGCCACCCGCCCCGATATGCGGGTGCTGCGCGCGCCGCTGGCCGGGCTTGCCGATCTTGTGGACAGGGAAAGGGTGCAAAGCCCGGCGCTTATCGTTATCGGCGCGGTGGCCGCACAGGCGGCGGACAACACCATTTGCGCAACCGCGCTGGAGGCTATGCAGTGAAGATCCTGACGGGCAACGACCTCAAGAGCGGGGCGGTGGTCTGGTGGACTGGCGTGGGCTGGTCGCTCGATGTGAACGATTCGGCGGACGTAGGCGATCATGGCGCCGCGATCATCGCACGTGAGGAAGGCGCGCAGAACGTGTTCGCGGCCTACGTCGTCGATGGCGCCAGAACCGACGAGGGTGTGCGCCCCTCGCACATCAAGGAGCGTATCCGCGCGCTGGGCCCCACCGTGCGCCCCGACCTGACGCTCAAGCCGTCCGACCCCGAAGCCGTGAACTGGGTGATCTGATGTACAAGTACGACGAATACGACCACCAGATGGTCGCCACCCGGGTCGAGGAATTTCGCGACCAGGTGCGCCGCCGCATCTCCGGCGAGTTGACCGAGGACCAGTTCAAGCCGCTGCGCCTGCAGAACGGGCTGTATCTGCAACTGCACGCCTACATGCTGCGCGTGGCGATCCCTTATGGGACGCTGAGCGGCGCGCAGATGCATCTGCTGGGCGACATTGCCGACAAGTACGACCGGGGCTACGGCCATTTCACCACGCGGCAGAACATCCAGTACAACTGGATCAAGCTGGACCAGACGCCCGATGCGCTGGCCGAACTGGCGACGGTGGAAATGCACGCCATCCAGACCAGCGGCAACTGCATCCGCAACATCAGTTCCGACCAGTTCGCCGGCGCTGCCGCTGACGAGATCGTCGACCCGCGCCCTTATGCCGAACTGCTGCGCCAGTGGTCCAGCTTCCACCCGGAATTCCTGGTCCTGCCGCGCAAGTTCAAGATCTGCGTGATCGCATCGGAGACGGACCGCGCGGCGATGCGCCTGCACGATATCGGCATCAAGATCGTGCGCAACGATGCCGGAGAGCTTGGCGCGCAGTTCTATGCCGGCGGCGGCATGGGCCGCACCCCGATGATCGCACCGATGATCCGCGATTTCGTGCCGCTGGACCAGCTGATTACGTTTTCCGAGGCATGCCTGCGCGTCTACAACCGCTATGGCCGGCGCGACAACAAGTACAAGGCGCGCATCAAGATCCTGGTCCACGAACTGGGCCGCGACGAATACGTGCGCCAGGTGGAGGAGGAATTCGCGCACCTGCTCACCCAGCCGATCGAGCCGCCGCTGGCCGAGCTGGAGCGGATCAGGGCGCACTTCACAGACCCCGCGTTCGATCCGTCCGCACCGGATGATCTGGACTTGTCGGACCCCGATTTCCGCCTGTGGGTGGAACGTAACACCACGGCGCACAAGCAGCCCGGCTATGTGATCGCCACGATCAGCCTCAAGCCCATCGGCGGCATCCCCGGTGATGCCAGCGCTGACCAGATCCGCCTGATGGCGCAGCTGGGCCGCGATTACAGCTTCGATGAACTGCGCGTCACCCATGCCCAGAACATCGTGCTGCCGCATGTGCGCAAGGCAGACCTGCATACCGTGTGGCAGGCGCTGGACGGGGCCGGCCTTGCTACGCCGAACCTGGACATGGTGGGCGACATCATCGCCTGCCCCGGCCTTGATTATTGCAGCCTTGCCAACGCGCGCTCCATCCCCCTGGCGCAGAAGATCTCGCAGCGGTTCGCCAGCCCCGAAAAGCAGGCCGAGATCGGCGAGCTGAAGGTCAAGATTTCGGGCTGCATCAACGCCTGTGGCCACCATCATGCCGGGCACATCGGCATTCTTGGCGTCGACAAGAAAGGGCTGGAAAACTACCAGCTCTCGTTCGGCGGCAGCGAAGGTGCGGACACCTCGCTTGCCCGGATCACCGGCCCCGGCTTTACCGAGGATGGCGTGGTCGATGCCGTGGAAAAGGCCACCCAGGTCTATCTCGCCAACAAGCAGGGCGAGGAGCGTTTCCTCGATACCTACCGCCGCATCGGCATGGATCCGTTCAAGGAGGCCATTTATGGTTGAGGTCCAGTTTCGCTTTCGCGACGACGAGGCTGTCAACGATCCGGCGGTGACGGTGGATTCGTTTGCAGACCAGTCGAACGCCACCGCCGTGCGGATCGAGCCGGGTGATGACGCACGCGCGCTGCTGCCCGCGCTGGACCGGATCGCGCTCGTCGAAGTCAATTTCCCGGCATGGACTGACGGGCGCGGCTATTCCTCGGCACGGATCCTGCGCGAAGCGGGCTACGCCGGCGAACTGCGCGCGGTGGGCGATGTGGTGATCGACATGCTGGGCCATCTGCGGCGCTGCGGCTTCGACGCCTTCGCGCCTGACAAGCCGCTCAACGAAGCCGATGCCAGTGCTGCATGGTCGCGATGGGACAACGTCTATCAGGCCACCGCCGTGGATGGCCGCCAGCCGATCTGGGCGAAACGCCACCCGGCGTGATCCCGATACTTCCGCCCGAAAGCGACATCCCCATGTTCCGTACCGAAGCTGACGACGCTGCCCTGATCGAAAATGCCGCCGCAGAGGCACGCACCGTTGACCGCATCGACACCGGGGCCCGGTTCGCCGAAGCGGACGCGGCGCGGCTGAACGCGCGCTTCGATGGTTCGGGCACGCTCGACATGCTGAGCGCGGTTCTGCGCGAAGGGCTGGCGGGTAAAGTGGCTGCGGTATCCAGCTTCGGGGCGGAAAGCGCGGTGCTGCTGCATCTGGTCAGCCGGGTGGACCCGTCGCTGCCTGTGCTGTTTCTGGAAACCGGCAAGCATTTCCCCGAAACGCTGGCCTATCGCGATCTGCTGGTCGAACGACTAAAGCTGACCAATCTGATCAACCTTGAGCCGGATGCGGCAGAAATCGTCAAGAAGGATGAAAACGGCCTGCGCTGGTCGTGGGATCCCGACGGTTGCTGCGAGATCCGCAAGGTCAAGCCTCTGGCAAAGGCGCTGGCGGATTTCGACGCCACCTTATCCGGGCGCAAGGCGTTCCAGGCCTCCACCCGCGCGCTGCTGCCGCGTTTCGAGATCGACGGTACGGATGTGCAGGGGCGCCTCAAGATCAACCCGCTGATCGACTGGACCGCCGAACGCCTCGCCGCCTACGTTGCTGAGCATGACCTGCCGCCCCATCCGCTGGTGGCGCAAGGCTATCCGTCTATCGGCTGCATGCCGTGCACCAGCATCGTCGCGCCCGGCGAAGACCCACGTTCGGGCCGGTGGAAGGGTTGGGACAAGACGGAATGCGGCATTCATGTGCCCGGCCAGCCTGACGGCACCACCGCACCCGGTGAATTGCCGCCGGGGTTCGACCCGGTCTTTTAGCCGCACGTTGCGCGTCTTCCGGCAAGGCATGCACAAATCGCAAACGGCAGGCTCTTCACGGCGTGCGATCCATCGCTAGATGGGGCATATGAGATATTGCGCTGCAGCATTGCCGATCGGACGACCATGACCACCCGCACCACCCACCCCGCCCTGGTAACGCTGGCGCTGGCCATGGGCGCCTTCGCTATCGGCACTACCGAATTCGCCGCGATGAGCCTTGTGCCGTTTTTCGCGCGCGACCTGCACATTACCGAGCCGCAGGCCGGCCACGCTATCAGCGCTTATGCGCTGGGCGTGGTGGTGGGCGCCCCTGTCATTGCCGTGCTGGCCGCCAAGATCGAGCGGCGCACGCTGCTGATCGGGTTGATGGCGCTGTTCGCGATCGGCAATGGCGTGTCCGCTCTTGCCCCCAGTTATCCCATGCTGCTGGTGTTCCGCTTTTTGAGCGGGCTGCCGCATGGCGCATACTTCGGCATCGCCGCCTTGGTCGCCGCCTCGCTGGTGCCGGACAACAAGCGGGCGCAGTCCGTCGCGATGGTGATGTCCGGGTTGACGGTGGCGACGATCATCGGCGTGCCGTTGGCGAACTGGCTGGGCCAGGCGCTGGGCTGGCGCAGTGGCTTTGCGGTGGTCTCCGTGCTCGCTCTGGTCACGATGGCACTAGTCGCCCTGTTCGCGCCGCGCCAGCCGGCGAACGCCAACGCCAGTCCTTTGCGCGAACTGGGCGCGTTGCGCCGCCCGCAGGTTCTGCTCACCCTGCTGACCGGCGCGGTAGGCTTTGGCGGCCTGTTTTGCGTCTATACCTATGTCGCCTCCACCATGATGGAGGTTACCGGCGTTTCCGAAAAGTGGGTGCCCGCCGTGCTGGCGATCTTTGGCATCGGGATGACGGCAGGCAACCTGTTCTGGGCCTGGATGGCCGATCGCGCGCAAAACCGGGCCGCTATTGGCGCGCTACTGTTTAGCGCCGTATCGCTCGCGCTGTTCTCAGTGTTCGCCGGCAACATCTGGACCTTGTGCGTCGTCGTCCTGCTGATCGGCTTTGGCGGCGGCATCGGCACGGTGTTGCAAACGCGGCTGATGGATGTAGCCGGAGACGCGCAGGCGCTGGCAGCTGCCGCGCATCACAGCGCCTTCAACACCGCCAATGCGCTGGGTCCGTGGCTGGGCGGCATGGCGATCTCGGCCGGCTACGGGCTGACCTCCACAGGCTGGATCGGCGCAGCCCTTTCCTTGGGCGGACTGCTTATTTTCCTGTTCACGATATCCCTGCACAAGCAGGATGGACTGCGCGCAAGCGTGGCCTGAAGATTACGCCTTAGCCGATCATCATCAGGCTGGCGTTGCCACCCGCCGCCGTGGTGTTGATCGAGGTGGAGACTTCCTCCAGCAGCCGGCACAGATCACCGCCGGACGGGCCCCAGCGGTGGACCGGCACGATGGGGCCGTCCATTTGCGCTACCGCCTCGCACGCGGCGCGCACGGCGGCGTCGCCGCCTTCGACAAGACAGGCGGCAAAAGGTTCTGCCGCATTGCCCGTGAAGCGTTCCGCGATAGCCGAGGGTAACCCCGGCGGCAGGTCCATGCCTTGCACCGCGCCGCGATTGCCCGTGGCGAGCACCGCCGCCATCTGGGAGACGAGCCCCGCGTCGGTCGCAGGTCGCAGAAGAATGCGACCGCGCGGATGCAAGGCATAAAGATTGCGCTCCCCTACCGGGCCGGGCAACGCGCGCACGACCCCAAGGGATGTTGCCGCGCGATACTGATGGGCGGACGCCGCGTCCCTGCCGTTGGCGCGCAACCAGCCGATGAACTGCTCCAGCAACGGTGGCGGCGTGTCTGTCGCCGGGAGGACCACCGGTGCGTGCCGGACCAGCCTGCCCAGATACAACGGCCCGCCCGCCTTGGGTCCGGTGCCGGAAAGCCCGCGCCCGCCGAACGGTTGAACGCCGACTACAGCCCCGATGGTGTTACGGTTGACGTACAGGTTGCCGGCGCGAACCGCGTCCGTCACCCGCGCCACCGTCTGGTCAAGGCGGGTGTGCAGGCCGAAGGTCAGGCCGTAGCCGGTGGCGTTGATATCGCGGATCAGCGCATCAAGCCCGTCACGTGGGTAGCGCAGGACATGGAGCACCGGCCCGAACACTTCGTGCTGCAGCTGATCGATGCGGTCGATTGCGATGATCGTGGGTGCAACGAAAGTGCCAACGCGGGTATCCTCGCTCATCTGCGCGCGATCGACCTGGCAGCCCGCTTCGCCCATGCCCGCGATGTGCGCCTCGATATTCGCCTGCGCCTCCGCCGAAATCACCGGGCCGACGTCGGTGGCAAGCAGCGCGGGGTTGCCCACCCGCAGTTCGGCCAGCGCGCCTTTGAGCATGGCCAGCGTGCGATCGGCGATGTCGTCCTGCAGGCACAGCACCCGCAGCGCTGAACAGCGCTGGCCCGCGCTGTCGAAAGCGGATGCGATCACGTCCGCCACCACTTGTTCGGCCAGCGCCGAGCTGTCCACGATCATGGCGTTCTGGCCGCCGGTTTCGGCGATGAACGGGATCGGGTCGCCGTGCGCCGACAGCCGCGTTGCAAGCTGGCGCTGGATCATCCGCGCAACCTGGGTTGAGCCGGTGAACATCACCGCTGCCGTCTGCGGGGCAGCCACCAGCGCTGCGCCCAGCTCTCCCGCGCCCGGCATGAATTGCAGGGCATCGACCGGAACGCCCGCTTCGTGCAGGATCCGCACGGCTTCGGCGGCGATCAGCGGCGTTTCCTCGGCTGGCTTGGCGAGCACCGGATTGCCCGCCACCAGCGCCGCCGCCACCTGGCCGGTGAAGATCGCCAGCGGAAAATTCCACGGGCTGATGCACACCACCGGCCCCAGCGGCTTTTGCGCCGGGCCAAACGTGTCGCGGGCCTGCTGCGCGTAATACCGCAGGAAATCGATCGCCTCGCGCACTTCGGCAATCGCGTTGGCGGCGGACTTGCCGGCCTCGCGGATCGCCAGGCCCATCAACGTGCCCATGCGCGCCTGCATCAGGTCTGCCGCGCGCTCCAGCATCGCGGCCCGTTCGCTGACCGCAACGTCGCGCCAGCGGCTTTGCGCGGCACGTCCCACGGCCGCTGCCGCATCGTCGGGCGCAATCTCCAGAACCGTGCCCACGACGTCGGCATGATCGGCGGGGTTACGCACCGGAACGCCTTGGCGCTCGCCGCCTTCGGGTGCAGCGCGCCACGAGACTTGCGCGCAAGCCGCAAGCTCATCCGTCAGCGCCGCGAGCGCCAGTTCGTCGGTCAGGTCGACCCCCGCCGAGTTGGCGCGATCGTCATAAAGCCCCGCCGGCAGCGCGATGAGATCGTGCCGCGCGCCGGGATGCGCCATGGCGCGCACCGTCTCTACCGGATCGGCCACCAGCGCGGAGACCGGCACCCCGGGATCGGCAATGCGGTTGACGAACGAGGAATTGGCGCCGTTTTCCAGCAGGCGGCGCACCAGGTAGGCGAGCAGCGTTTCATGCGTGCCCACCGGCGCGTAGATGCGGCACGGGCGGTCCAGCTTGTCCGCCCCCACAACTTGCGCGTACAGCGCCTCGCCCATGCCGTGCAGGCACTGAAATTCGTACTGGCCGATCGCGAAGTCCGGCCCGGCCATGGTGTAGATGGTCGCCAGCGTCTGCGCGTTGTGGGTGGCGAACTGGGGGAACACCGCGTCGGGCGCGGCCAGCAGTTTGCGGGCACAGGCGATATAGGAAACATCGGTGTGGACCTTGCGGGTATAGACCGGGAAATCGGCTAGCCCGTCCACTTGCGCGCGCTTGATCTCGGCGTCCCAGTACGCGCCCTTGACCAGACGCACCATGATCCGCCGGTTGGCCCGCCGCGCAAGGTCCACGATCCAGTCGATCACGAACGGGCAGCGCTTGCCATATGCCTGCACCACGAAACCCAGCCCGTCCCAGCCCGCCAGTTGCGGGTCCAGCGCCAGGCTTTCCAGCAGGTCCAGCGACAGCTCAAGCCGATCGGCCTCCTCCGCATCAATGTTAAAACCGATGCCGTAGCCTTTCGCCAGCCGCGCCAGCGCCGCCACGCCGGGCAGCAGCTCGGCCATCACCCGCCCCGCTTGCGGCCGGGCATAGCGCGGGTGCAGCGCGGACAGCTTGATGGAAATACCCGGCCCTTCGTAAATGCCCCGGCCGGCAGAGGCGCGGCCAATGGCATGGATGGCGTTTTCGTAATCCGCGTAATAGCGCCGCGCGTCCGCCGCGGTCGTCGCGGCCTCGCCCAGCATGTCGTAGCTGTAGGCAAAGCCCCGCGCTTCCAGATCGCGCGCCCGTTTCAGCGCCTCGTCGATGGTTTCGCCGGTCACGAACTGTTCGCCCATCATGCGCATCGCCAGATCGACGCCGCGCCGGATCACCGGCTCGCCCGCGCGCGCCACCAGCCGCGTCAGCGCCGCGCCAAGGCCCCGATCGTCAACCGAACCGACCAGCTTGCCGGTGACTACCAGACCCCATGTCGCCGCGTTCACGAACAGCGATTTGCCGCCGCCCAGGTGCCCGCTCCAGTCGCCGTCAGCGATCTTGTCGCGGATCAGGGCATCGCGCGTCGCATTGTCGGGAATACGCAGTAGCGCTTCGGCAAGGCACATGAGGGCCACGCCTTCCTGGCTCGACAGCGCATATTCCTGCACCAGCCCTTCCACGCCGGTGCCCTTGTGGCCGGCGCGCAACGCCGTGACGAGCGCCGTCGCCGTCTCACGCGTGGCGGCGCGCATCTCGTGCGAAAGCGCGGCGGCATCCAGCAACGGCGCCAGGCACTGCGCCTCGTCAAGCCTGCGCGCCTGCGCGATGGCAAGGCGCAGGTCGGTCATCGGCTGAACGGGCATGGCGAAGGCGGCGGAGGGGGCGGTCATCTGACCATGCTATCGCATTAGCGGCAGACGTTTCGACTTTTTACCTTCCCATCTTTGCAAGGATGGACCAAATTGCCGCCGGTGTGCAGACGATCCGCGTTCAGTCGCGGTCGAGATACTTCACTTCCAGAAACCGTCCCCGCGTCGCCAGCGCATCCACATCGTTGCGGGACAGGTCCTCGCTCATCGCCTCGATCTGGTCGGAGATCACGCAAAGCCCGTCCACCAGCTGATCCGACGGCGATGTGCCGCCCGCCCCCGCCTTGCTGCGCAGCTGGGCGGGAATGCGGGTGTAGGTATCGACGATGCCCGGCAGATGCTCGGCCAACAGCTTGCGCACTTCGCGCGCCGCCGGCCCGCGTTCGTCCAGCGTGGCGAGTTGCGGCGCCATCTGCTCCAGCCTAACGCCGATCAGGTCGATCGCGTCAACGGCGGCATTGGGCAGCGCGCGCCGCCTGCCTTCCAGCCACAATTCGGTGGAGCCGGCCAGTTCGGGCAGGCTGGCCGCGTTCAGATCATCGATATGCGTGCGCGGGGACGCGGGGTAGATCGCCAGCACGACGAACACCGCAAGGCCCAGCAGGAAGGTCAGCAAGGTGGCCATGAACGGCAGCCCGCCCAGCGCCAGCGCGGCGACCAGACCGGCGATGTAGACGCCAACCATCGCCAGCACTGCGCGGCGCAGCCGGCGCAGGCGAAAGCGCCACTGTTCCTTGCGGGCATTGTACAGGCGGGCCGCGCGTTGCCGCCGGGCGGCGCGCACGAGATCCGGGGACACCCGGGCGGGAACTTGCGCCATGGCGGGTTAGTCCAACGCCTCCAGCAAGGACTTGGTGGCGGTATGATCACCTGCCGCCACAGCCTCGGACTGTCCCTGCGCGCGGGCGATATACGACTTGGACTTGCCGATTTCTCCCTCCAGCGCGGTGACCGTCTGCTTCATCGAATCGAGCGCCTTAAGCTTGAAGGTGTCGATCGAATCCATCGTGTCGTAGATGTTCTGGAACGCGCGGCTGAGCGTTTCCAAGGGAATCGTGGAGTTCGCTGCCTGCTCGTGGATGCGCGCCGTGTTGTCCTTCAGCATCTGGCCGGTGGCGTCGATGATGTTGGCAGTGGTGGTGTTCAGGGCGGTGATCTGTTCCAGCACCAGACGCTGGTTCGCCATCGCCTGCGCCACGGTCACCGCCGTGCGCAGCGCGCCGACCGTGGTTGTAGAGGCGCGGTCCACCCCCTTCACCAGTTCGACGTTATTCTTCTTGACCAGATCCAGCGCAAGGTAGCCCTGCACCGAAACGGCCATCTGCGTCAGCAGGTCCTGTGTGCGCTGGCGCACATAGAACAGTGCGCTTTCGCGCAGCGCCTTGGCCTTGGCCGGGTCTGAATGGTCAAGGTCGTTAGCCTTGTCCTCCAGCGCCTGATCCAGCGCGCGGGACATGAAGATCATCTGCTCCAGCTTGCCCATCGCCGCCCACAGGTTCTGGCGCTCCACGTCGATGGCGGCATTGTCCATCAGCAGTTCGTCCTTGCCGCCCTGCAGGCGCGTCAGGATCGCGCTGATGTGCCCTTGCGCGCTGGTATAGCTGTCGAAATAGTTCTTCAGCTTGGAGCCGAACGGGATAACGCCAAAAATCTTTCGCGGCGCCAGCAGGTTGCCCTTGCGCGCGGGGTCAAGGTCTTCAACCGTGCGGCGCAGTTCGGCCAGATCGGCGCCCACGCCTTCGTCCTTGCCCATCGCGCGCACCGGGCGATCCAGGAAACGATTGGAATGGCCTGCCGCGTCAGCAATCTCCTTGCGGCCCATGCTGGTAAGCTGATCCACTTTGCGGCCGAACTCCGGCGAATTGGCGTCCTGCGCCACCAGATCGTTGACGAATTCCTCCACCCGGACCTGCAGCTTGGACTTCGCCTCCTCGCCAACCGGAACCAGGCCAGAGGCCCGGTCCGCCTGCACGACCGGCACCGGATCGGGCGGCGTCAGCTTCAATTCGGTTGCGGTGTCCGTGCCGGTAGGGGCAGTCGCCATGGTACGTCCAAATCCTCGATGAAACCCGGTAAGATCGCGAATCTAGGTCGGCGCCTGCCTCACTACAAGGAAAACCGGACGGGGTGCCCGCTCAGTCCTCGACGAACGGCGCACCGGGATCGACCATGAACATGCAATCGTCGCGCGCCACCACTGCCAGCGCCAGCCCGGCGGCCTGTGCGCGGCGCACGGCAAGGTCGGTGGGCGCAGAGATCGCTACCAGCAACGGGCAGCCGGCGCGCACCGTTTTTTCCACTAGCTCATACGAACAGCGCGACGTCATGACGATGAATCCGTGCGCCGGGTCGATGTGGCTGCGGGCCAGCGTCCCCACCAGCTTGTCCAGCGCGTTGTGCCGCCCCACATCTTCGCACGATGCCAGCAAGCGCCCCTCCTCATCACAGAAGGCGGCGGCGTGGGATGCACGGGTGGCCTGCCCCAGCACTTGCGCCCGGCGCGCCGCATCCAGCCCGCACCGGATCGCCTGCGGACTGGCGCGCGAAGCCCGCGTCAGCGGTGGCAGCGGACGCAGCGCGGCCTCCACCCCCTCGATCCCGCAGATCCCGCACGAACTGTCCCCAACCCGGCGGCGGGCGCGCTCCAGGATCGGGCCAAGCCGATCGGCGGGCAGGTTGACGCGCGCCACGTAGCCGGTGCCCCACGCGCTATCCTGGGTGGCATGCACCGCCACGTCGCCCACTTCGTGTGCCTGCGCCAGCCCTTCGGCGATCAGGAACCCGGTCACGAACGCTTCGATCTCAAGCGGGGTCGCCATCATCACCGCGTAGGCAATGCCATTGGTTTCGATCGCGATCGGCGCTTCTACCGGAACTGCGAGAGCAAAGGGCTCGTCCGATCGCCCGTCATAGCGGTTGCGGCGAACCGGGACTGATGCCGTGCCTGAGCCGGAAAGGGAATCGTGCAGCGCCTTGGTCCTTGAAAAATCGCGGGTTTACAGGCTCGGCCGAGTACTGAACCGCTTGGCTTGGACTAGCCCGAACCCGCGCGAACGGCAAACTTGCCCACAGGTTCACCCGAATTGGCTTGCGACCCTTGCGCGGATTCCTCTAATGGGCCGGCCTCGTATGGCCTCGGTCGTGTTTTTGAAAGGCACGTCCCGGTCGCCGGCCATGCGCGAGGATGCCGAACAGGGAACGGCAAATCTCTAGGGCTCTATCCGGAAAGATTGGTACAGTACCGACATGAGTTGGCTCAGCAAGGTCCGCAATTCGATATCGAGCCTCGCCAAGCGCGATACGCCCGATACGCTCTGGATGAAATGTCCGGGCTGCAGCGAAATGCTGTTCGTCAGCGATTTCGAAGCCAATCTTTCGGTATGCCCCAACTGCCAGCATCACGGCCGGATCGGCGCGAAGGCCCGCTTCGATCTCCTGCTCGATCCCGGCTACACCGTGCTGGCCACCCCCAAAGTGCCGGAAAACCCGCTCAATTTCCGCGACACGAAAAAGTATACTGACCGTCTGAAGGCCGCACGCGCAGCCAACCCCTATCCCGATGCGCTAACCAACGCCTTTGGCACGATAAACAGCCACAAGGCTGTGCTGGGCGTGCAGGACTTCACCTTCATGGGTGGCTCGATGGGCATGGCGGTAGGTGCGGCGTTCGTGTGCGGCGCGGAAAAAGCCATCGCTGAAAACTGTGCGTACGTAATCGTCACGGCGGCAGGCGGCGCGCGGATGCAGGAAGGCATCCTCTCGCTCATGCAGATGCCCAAGACCACGGTGGCCACCCGCCGCCTGGCTGCGGCGGGCCTGCCCTATATCGTCGTCCTCACCGACCCCACCACCGGCGGCGTTACCGCCAGCTACGCGATGCTGGGCGATGTGCAGATCGCCGAGCCGGGCGCACTGATCGGCTTTGCCGGCCAGCGCGTGATCCAGGACACCATCCGAGAAAAACTCCCCGACGGCTTCCAGCGCGCCGAGTACCTGCATGCCCACGGCATGGTGGACATGGTGGTCCACCGCAAGGACCTCAAAGGCACGCTGGCCACCCTGCTGGGCTATCTTGAACGAAAGGAAGTCGCGTGAATATCGATAGCGCCCTGGTTCGCGAGCTCGCCGAACTGCTCGCCGAAACCGGCCTGTCCGAGATCGAGGTTGAGGACGGGACTGTAAAGATCCGCGTCTCGCGCCAGATCATCCAGCAGATGAGCGCCGCGCTGCCGCCGATCTATACCTCTGCCCCATCCGCTGCGGGTGGCGAAGTGCCGTCCAGCCCAGCACCGGCCCCTGCGCCTGCTGCCGCGCCGATTGACGCGGTGAAGTCTCCGATGGTGGGCACCGTCTACCTCGCGGCAGAACCCAGCGCCCCCAACTTCGTGTCCGTGGGCAAGGCGGTCAAGGAAGGTGACGTGCTGCTCATCGTGGAAGCGATGAAGGTGATGAACCAGATCACCGCGCCCAAGTCCGGCACGGTCACCGCCATCCTCGTCAATAACATGCAGCCGGTCGAATATGACCAGCCGCTCGTCGTCATCGCCTGAAGGCCGGTAGTTTCATGGCCATCAAGCGCCTCCTGATTGCCAATCGCGGCGAAATCGCGCTGCGCATCCATCGTGCCGCTCACGAAATGGGTATCGAGACGGTGGCGGTCCACTCCACCGCCGATGCCGATGCGATGCATGTGCGCCTGGCCGACCATGCCGTGTGCATCGGCCCGCCTGCCGCGAAGGACAGCTACCTCAACGTGGCCGCGATCATTTCGGCCGCCGAAATCACCCAGGCCGACGCGGTTCACCCCGGCTACGGCTTCCTGTCCGAAAACGCACGCTTTGCCGAAATCGTCGAAGCGCACGGGCTCGCGTGGGTCGGTCCCAAGCCCGAACATATTCGCACCATGGGCGACAAGGTGGAAGCCAAACGCACCGCAGGCGCGCTGGGCCTGCCGCTGGTGCCCGGATCCGCCGGCGCGATCGACGATTTCGACGAGGCGCGCGCGCTGGCCGAAACGATCGGCTACCCGGTGATCATCAAGGCCGCATCCGGCGGCGGTGGCCGCGGCATGAAGGTGGTGAACAACGCCGCCGAACTGGAAAGCCAGATGGGCCAGGCCCGCTCCGAAGCCAAAGCGGCGTTCGGCGATGCCACGGTCTACATGGAAAAGTACCTGGGCAACCCGCGCCACATCGAATTTCAGGTGTTCGGCGATGGCAACGGCCATGCGGTGCATCTGGGCGAGCGCGACTGCTCGCTGCAGCGCCGGCACCAGAAAGTGCTGGAGGAAGCCCCCTCGCCCGTCATCACCCCTGCAGAGCGGGACCGCATGGGCGGCATCGTCAGCAAAGCGATGGCCGACATGGGCTATCGCGGCGCCGGTACGATCGAGTTCCTGTGGGAAAACGGCGAGTTCTATTTCATCGAAATGAACACCCGTCTGCAGGTGGAGCATCCGGTGACCGAGGCGATCACCGGCGTCGATCTGGTGCGCGAACAGATCCGCGTGGCCGAAGGGCTGCCCCTGTCGTTCCGGCAGGAGGAGATCGAGTTCAAGGGCCACGCCATCGAATGCCGCATCAACGCGGAAGACCCGTGGACGTTCTCGCCATCGCCGGGGCTTGTTTCGGGCTACCACGCGGCGGGCGGCCTGAACGTGCGCGTCGATAGCGGGCTGTACGCCGGTTACCGCATTCCGCCGTATTACGATTCGATGATCGGCAAGCTCATCGTGTCCGGCCGTACCCGTGAAGGCGCGATCATGCGCCTGAAACGCGCACTGGGAGAGATGGTGATCGATGGGGTGAAAACCTCGATCCCGATGCACCAGGCGCTGATAGAGGACCCGGAATTCAAATCGGGTGACTATACGATCAAGTGGCTGGAAGACTGGCTGGCCAAGCGGGCCGCGGGCTGAATCGCGCCTGTTAGGGGCGCGGGGCTGCTGACCATACGGACTGGATGAGCATGATTTCGTTTCTGGATTTCGAAAAGCCGATCGCCGAGCTGGAATCGCGCATCGCGGAACTGCGCACGACCGCCGATGGCAGCGATCTGGACATCGGCGGCGAAATCGGGCGGCTCGAAAAGAAAAGCGCGCAGATGCTCGCCGCCACGTACGCCAAGCTCACGCCCTGGCAGAAGACGCAGGTCGCGCGCCATCCGCAGCGGCCGCACCTGGTCGACTATATCCGCCTGGCCTTCACCGATTTCGTGCCGCTGGCGGGCGACCGCACCTTTGGCGAGGATGCCGCGATCATCGGCGGTCTGGCTATGCTGGACGGTCGCAAGGTGATGGTGATCGGCCACGAAAAGGGCCACGACACGCCAAGCCGGATCAAGCACAACTTTGGCTCGGCCAAGCCGGAAGGCTATCGCAAGGCGATCCGCCTGATGGGGATGGCCAGCAAGTTCGGCCTGCCGGTCGTCTCGCTGGTGGACACCGCAGGCGCGTTCCCCGGGGTGGAGGCCGAAGAGCGCGGACAGGCAGAAGCCATCGCCCGCTCCACCGAAGCGTGCCTGGCGCTGGGCGTGCCGATGGTGGCGGTGATCGTGGGCGAAGGCGGATCGGGCGGCGCTATTGCTATCGCGGCAGCCAACACCGTGCTGATGCTGGAGCACGCGGTCTATTCGGTCATATCGCCCGAAGGCGCGTCCTCCATCCTGTGGCGCACGGCGGACAAGGCCGCCGACGCTGCCACGGCAATGAAAGTCACCGCGCAGGATCTGCTGGGTCTCAAGGTGATAGACGCCATCGTGCCGGAACCCAGCGGCGGCGCGCACCGCGATCCCGCCGCCACCGCGCGCACCCTGGCCGAAGCGGTCGCACGCGAACTCGACGCGTTGTCAGGCTGCTCGCCGTCAGAACTGGTGCGCCAGCGCGAAGAGCGTTTCCTGGCGATAGGATCGCTTTGATCGGCAGAGTCTGACAGCCGCGCAAGTCTTTGGTCAAAAGGGAACACGCGTGCTAGTCGATGCATATTGCTGATTCACATCTGCCAACCTGCGGGATCGAACTGACATGACGCCATCCAAGACCATCGCGCTTTCCGTTCTCGGCGCTTCCGCCACCATCTTGGCGCTGACCGCAACGCTGGCAACCGCCGCCTCTCCCGCCGCCACCGCCATTGCCACGCGGCATGCCAATTTCAAGAAGATGGGCGGCGCGATGAAGGTGCTGAAAGATCAGCTGACCAGCGGCACGATCGCCAAGCCCCAGGCCGTTGCGGCAGCCCGCACGCTTGCGGCCATGGGCCGTGTGCAGCCCAAGCTGTTCCCGGCCGGGTCTGGTCCTTCGTCTGGCGTGAAGACGGATGCCCTGCCCGCGATCTGGACCGATCGCGCCGCGTTCGACGGCAAGTGGAAGGATTACACCACACAGGCCGACAAGCTGCTCGCCGCCGCCAACACGGGCGATGCCGCTCCCATTGGCGCGCAGTTCAAGGCGCTGGGCGGCACCTGCGGCGCGTGCCACAAGCAGTTCCGCGCCGACAAGTAAGACCGCAAGCCAGCACCGCGATGACCACACCCACAACTCGCATCTGGGATCCGACGATCCGCCTTTTCCACTGGCTGCTCGTCGGCTTCCTCGCGTTTTCGTGGTGGACCGCCGAACATCATGAGATGGAGCGGCACCGCTTCTCCGGCTACACGATCCTCGCGCTGCTGCTGTTCCGGGTTTACTGGGGCTTTGCAGGGCCGCGCACTGCCAGGTTTTCCCGCTTCGTGCGGGGCCCCGGCGCGGTGGTCGCCTACGTCCGGGATCTGGGCAGCCGCAAGGCGCACGCGGCGGACGGGCATAACCCGCTTGGCGGCTGGAGCGTGATCGCGATGCTGCTGGCGGTAGGCCTGATGGTAACCGCCGGCCTGTTCGCCAGCGACACCGACGGCATCGAATCCGGCCCGCTCGCCACCTACATCACCTTCGACCAGAGCGAGACCGCGTCTGCTGTTCACGGGTTCGTGTTCAACATCATCCTGGGACTGGTGGCCCTTCACGTGCTGGCGATCGCGTTCTATCTGCTGTGGAAGCAGCAGAACCTGGTGCGCCCGATGCTGACGGGTCGCCGACCGGCGCAGGACCATGAAACCACCGCCGATCTCCAATGGTCGCCGGTCAGGGCACTGGTGGGGATAATCTGCGCCGCCGCAATCGCTTGGGCGGTATCGCGCGGCTTCCATTTCGGCGCTGCGCCCACCTACTGACGCGGTCCACCGGCCGACTCACACCATCGCTTCGGGCTTCACTAGCCGCGCGAACGTCTCCGCATCCACAAGCCCCAGTTCCAGTGCCGCTTCCTTGAGCGTCTGCCCGCTAGCGTGCGCGTGCTTGGCGATCTTGGCCGCATTATCGTACCCGATCTCAGGCGCCAGCGCCGTCACCAGCATAAGCGAACGGTCGAGCAGTTCGGCGATCCGCTCGCGATTGGGTTCGATCCCCTCCACGCAGCGTTGCGCAAAGCTGGTCATGCCGACCGACAGCAGATCGATCGATCGGATCACCGCCGCACCGATCAGCGGCTTGAACACGTTTAGTTCGAACGCGCCCTGCAGCCCGCCCACGGTTGCCGCCTGATGGTTGCCGATGACTTGCGCGGCCACCATCGTCAGCATCTCGCACTGCGTCGGATTCACTTTGCCCGGCATGATCGAGCTGCCTGGCTCGTTGGCGGGCAGGTCCAGTTCGCCAAGCCCGGAGCGCGGGCCGGAGCCTAGCCAGCGGATATCGTTGGCGATCTTGGTCAGCGCTACTGCCAGCGTCGCCAAAGTGGACGACAGGTGCACCAGCGGATCGTTGGACGCCAGCGCCTCGAACTTGTTTTCAGCCGGGCGGAAGGCCAGCCCGGTCAGCCGCGACAGTTCGTTGGCCACATCCACGTCGAAGCCCAGCGGGGCGTTCAGACCGGTGCCCACCGCCGTGCCGCCTTGCGCCAGCGCGGTCATGCCATGCTGCACCGCCGGCTCTATGCGCTTGCGGCTGCGATAAATCTGGTGCGCGTAGCCGGAAAACTCCTGTCCCAAGGTGATCGGCGTTGCATCCTGCAGGTGGGTGCGGCCGATCTTCACGATGCCGGCCCACGCTTTCGCCTTAGCGTCGAGCGCCTCGTGCAGGCGGTCGATAGCCGGAAACAACGTGTCGGTGGCGAGCCACGCGGCGGCCACGTGCAGCGCGGTGGGAAAGCAGTCGTTTGAGGATTGCCCCATGTTCACGTGATCGTTGGGGTGCACCGGCGATTTGCCGCCGCGCCTGCCGGACAGGATTTCGTTGGCCCGCCCCGCAATCACCTCGTTGACGTTCATGTTGGTCTGGGTGCCGCTGCCGGTCTGCCAGATCACTAGCGGAAACTGATCGTCCAGCTCGCCCGAGGCCACTTGCGCCGCCGCCGCTTCGACCGCGTCAGCCAGCGCTGAGTCCAACCCGTACTTGCGGTTCACCCGCGCGGCGGCCTGCTTCACCAGCGCCAGCGCATGCACGATCGCGATCGGCATGCGCTCGCTGGCGGCGAACGGAAAGTTCTCGATGCTGCGCTGGGTCTGCGCACCCCAGTAAGCGCTTGCGGGAACGTCGATCTCGCCGATGCTGTCAGATTCGCGGCGGGTTTCCATGGGCGGCTGGTGTCCTTCGCTGATGTGGCGACACGCTAGGTAAGGCGTCCCAGCGTGATTACCACCGCGCAGCTGATGCATGTGACCTTTGGCACGGTCAGCCCAGCGGTCGCATCTCACGGATCAGGTCCACCAGCAGCCGCAGTCCGCGCGGCACCTGGCGGCGGCTGGAGTGATAGATGAAATATCCCGGCCCCGGCGACGCCCACTGCTCCAGCACGAGTTGCAGATGGCCCTGCGCGATAAGGGGCGCGATCACCGGTTCGGCGGCATACATCAGGCCAAGGCCGCGCAGCGAGAAGGCGATGTTGGCCGCGCCGCTGTTCACGGTGATCCCGCCCGGCACTGCCAGGGCGAGCACCTCGTCTCCTTGTTCGAAGTCCCACGAATATATGCGCCCATTGCCCAGGCGCAGGCGGATACACTGGTGGTGCATCAGGTCTCCGGGATGCTCCGGCATTCCGTGCTGCTGCAGATACGACGGCGCGGCGGCCACCACCCAACGAAAATCGGCGGACAGGCGCTGGGCGATCATGTCCTCGGGCACGGTGCCGCCAAAGCGGATTCCTGCATCGAAGCCCGCCTCGATCACGTCGACCAGCGTGTTGTCCACGCAAATGTCCAGTTCCACATCGGGATAGCGGGACACGAAGGCGGGCAGCACTGGGGCGAGCAGATGCGTCGCCGCCTCGTCGGATACGTTGATGCGGACCCGACCTGCCGGCGCATCGCGGTGATGGTTGAGGATGTCCTCCGCACCGTGGATGGCAGCGAACGGTTCATGGATAGCCGCATGCAGATCCTCGCCCGCCGCCGTCAGGGTGACCGAGCGGTTGGTGCGGTTTAGCAATCGCACCTTGAGGCGTTCCTCAAGCCCGCGCAACGAATGACTGAGCGCCGAGGCGCTGACGCCCAGTTCTGTGGCTGCCTTGCGGAAATTGCGGTGGCGCGCGATCGCCAGGAAATAACTGAGGTCGGCAAGGTCGGAGCGCCTGAACGGCATGGTGCGGTGATCCTGGCAGGAGATGTCCGTTGATAGTGGATCAAGCGGCAAAATCCCGCAACGCGCAGGCGCAAGAATGCAGCTTCTCCCCCGCGTAGTGCGGGGGAGAAACTATCAGGCAACGTCGCCCAGCTTGTCCAGATGCTTGTCCAACGTGATCGGGTAGTCGCGGATGCGCACGCCGGTGGCGTTGTAAATCGCGTTGGCAACCGCCGCGCCCACGCCGCACAGGCCCAGTTCGCCCACGCCCTTGGCTTTCATCGGCGAGACCTTATCGTCAGCCTCATCAAGGAACACGACCTCCTGATGTGGAATGTCCATGTGGACAGGCACTTCGTATCCGGCCAGATCGTGATTGACGAAGAAGCCAAACCGCTTGTCCACGGCCAATTCCTCCATCAGCGCGCCGCCAACGCCCATCGTCATCGCGCCGATAACCTGGCTGCGCGCGGAAGTGGGATTGAGGATGCGCCCAGCCGCACACACCGCCAGCATGCGCCGCACCCGCACCTCGCCAGTGTAGCGATCCACACCCACCTCAACAAAGTGACCACCGAAAGTGGACTGCTGGAATTTCTTGGCAAGATCGCCGTATTCCATCGCATCTTCGGCTATCAGTTCGCCGGCCTTGGCGGCCTGCGCCAGATCGGCAGACCGATTGCCCACGCGCACAGTGCCGTTTTCAAACGTGGCCTCGCCCTGACCGAAGCCCAGGCTTTGCACCACCTGCTCGCGCAGCTTGACGCACGCCGCGTAGACGCCAGCGGTGGAACTGTTCGCGCCCCACTGCCCGCCCGATCCGGCAGCGGCAGGGAAGGCAGAGTCGCCCAGCTTGACGCTGACCTTGGCAAGCGGAACACCCAGCATTTCCGCAGCCGTCTGCGCGATAATGGTGTAGCTGCCGGTGCCGATGTCGGTCATGTCGGTTTCGACCGTGACCTGGCCCGAGGCGTTAAGCCGCACGCGCGCGGCGGACTTCTGGTTCAGGTTGTTGCGGAATGCAGCGGCTACCCCCATGCCGACCAGCCAGCGGCCATCGCGCGTCTGGCCCGGCGCCTTGCGGCGGCTCCATCCGAACCGCTTGGCGCCGTCTTCCAGGCAGCGCACCAGATTACGCTGCGAAAATGGCCGATCCGGCTTTTCGGGATCTACCTGGGTATCGTTGATCACCCGGAACTTCACCGGATCCATGCCGAGCTTTTCGGCCATTTCGTCCATTGCGATTTCCAGCGCCATAAGGCCCGGCGCTTCGCCCGGCGCACGCATGGCGTTCCCTTCGGGAAGGTCAAGCACGGCCAAGCGCATCGCGGTCATCCGGTTGGGCCCGGCATACAGCAATTTGGTTTGCATCGTGGCCGTTTCCAGATCGCCGTCGGGCAGATTTCCAGACCAGCTTTCATGCCCGATGGCGGTGATCTTGCCATCCCGCGAGCAGCCGACGCGGATGCGCTGGATGGTGGCCGGGCGGTGCGTGGTGTTGTTGGGAATGAGCGGGCGTTGCAGCGCCACCTTGACCGGGCGTTTGGCCGCCCGCGACGCCAGAGAGGCCATCACGACGTCAGAGCGCAGGAACAGCTTACCGCCGAAACCACCGCCGATGTAAGGCGAGACCAGACGCACCTTTTCAGGTGCGATCTGCAAGGTAGCAGCAAGCTCCTTCTTGCCCCATGCCACCATCTGGTTGGATGTCCACACGGTGACGCCATCGCCGTCCCACTGCGCAATAGTGGCATGCGGCTCCATCATCGAATGGCTTTGATCGGGGGTCGTATACGTGGCATCCAGCTTGACCGGTGCGGAAGCAAACGCGCCTTCGAAATCGCCAACGGCGGTGGGGGCGTTTTCACCGCCTTGTTCAGCAGCACCGGTCTTCGCGGCGGCAAGGTCGAAAGTCCCGCCATCGCGCGCGTAATCCACGTCGATCATCGCCGCAGCCGCACGGGCCTGTTCGAACGTTTCGGCGACCACCACGGCGATGGCCTGATGATAGTGCTCCACGCGTGGGCCGCCCAGCAGATTGGCGGTGTTCATGCGCCCCTTGCCCAGCTTGCCGGCATTGCGGTGAGTGACCACGGTAATGACGCCAGGCGCACGTTCCGCTTGCGCAGTGTCGATCGAGCGGATCGCCCCTTTGGCAATCGCAGCGCCCACCACATAACCGTAAGCCGGCTTGCCCGGCACGTCATGGTGTTCATAGGCATACGGCGCCTTGCCGCTGACCTTCAGGGGACCGTCAATGCGCGCGGTAGGCTGGCCGACCACGCGCATACGGTCGATAGGGTTGGTCCCTGCCGGAGTGTCGAACTTCATGCCTCGGGCTCCCTTAAGCTTTGGCTTCAGCGATGACGGACGCGATGGTGCGCTGCGCCAGGGTCAGCTTGAATGCGTTGTCTTCGCGCGGGGTGGCGCCGGCAAGCAGCCGTTCGGCCACCGCCTTCGATCCCTTGGGAAGGAGAGCGTCAGCTTCCTCCACACGCCAGGGCTTGTGCGCCATGCCGCCCAGCGCCACCGCGCCGGTCCCGTCCCGATTGATTACCGCCGCCACGGAGACGAGCGCGAACGCGTAGGACGCCCGATCGCGCACCTTGCGGTAGATATGCGTGCCACCGCGCGGCTTGGGCAAGGCGACCGAGATGATCATCTCGCCCTTGTCCAGCGCAGTTTCCTTTTGCGGCGTGCTGCCCGGCAGGAGATGGAAGTCTGCGATGGGAATAGCGCGGGTCGTACCGTCCGGGCGGATGGTTTCGACGGACGCGTCCAACACCCGCATGGCGACCGCCATGTCGCTGGGATGTGTGGCGATACACGCGTCGCTAGTGCCGATGACGGCAAGCTGGCGTGAAAAGCCGCCGATTGCGGCGCAGCCTGAGCCCGGCTTGCGCTTGTTGCACGGCATGTTGACGTCGTAGAAATACGGGCAGCGCGTGCGTTGCAGCAGGTTGCCGGCAGTCGTCGCCTTGTTGCGCAGCTGGCCCGAAGCGCCTGCCACGAGGGCACGCGTCAGCACGCCGTAGCTTTTGCGTACGCGCGCGTCGGCCGCCAGATCGGTGTTGCGAACCAAGGCACCGATGCGCAGGCCACCGCCGTCGATGGGCTCGATCTTGTCCATGCCCAGCCCGTTCACGTCGATCAGGTGGGTGGGGGTTTCGATCTCCAGCTTCATCAGGTCGAGCAGATTGGTGCCCCCTGCAATGAACCGGGCGCCCGGCGTTGCTGCCGCCTTTGCCGCAGCGTCCCGCGCGCTCGCGGCGCGCTCATAAGTGAACGGCCTCATGCCTTGACCCCTTCCGCCTTCACACCGGCAACGTCGGCCATGGCCTCTGCAATGTTCGAGTATGCGCCGCAGCGGCAGATGTTGCCGCTCATCCGTTCGCGCATTTCGGTGGTGGTCATCGCCGGCGCCTTGCCGATGTCCTGCGTTACATGGCTGGGGATGCCGGCTCGGATCTCCTCCAGCACCGAAACGGCGGAGCAGATCTGGCCCGGCGTGCAATAGCCGCACTGATAGCCATCGTGCGCCACGAACGCGGCCTGCATCGGGTGCAGATTGTCCGGCGTTCCCAGCCCTTCGATCGTCGTCACCGTGTCACCCTCGTGCATGACGGCGAGCGTCAGGCACGAATTGATGCGGCGACCGTTGACGATGACCGTACAGGCCCCGCACTGCCCATGATCGCAACCCTTCTTGGTGCCGGTAAACTTCAGATGTTCACGCAAGGCGTCGAGCAAGGTTGTGCGCGTATCCAGGTCTAGCGACACCGGCTTGCCGTTCACCTCCATGCGCACAGGCATGTGGGGCGGCGCATTCGCTCCCGCTTGCGCCATCGCCATACCGCCGGGCCCGAGAGAGCCGGCGATCGCTGCGCCTGCTGCACTGGTCTTAAGAACGTCGCGCCGGGAAATGGCTCCGCACCCTTCCGTCATGGTTGTATATCCTTGTGCAAGGAAGGCGAAGCTTGCCCCGCGCCTTCTGCGCACTCCCTTGCCCGGAGTGCGCTGGTCCTCTGTTACGATGAACGGATGTTTGCGCCCAAAGGTTGCCTTGTACCATCCACGCAAATTGCATGCCGCGTTGAGCGCAGTTCATTACCAGCGCCTAATCTATGCATCGTCAGATACAGTATCCCACCGGATTACCGATCCAGCGGATTGTCCCGACGCGTGTCCGGCAGCAGCAGCGCCGCACCCAGCGAGACGATGCACAATGCGGTGACGTACCAGTAAAACGCATGTTCCACGCCCCAGTCCTTGAGGGCGAGCGCCACGCTTTCCGCCGTTCCGCCAAACAGGGCGTTGGCGATGCCGTAGGCAAGGCCAACCCCCAGTGCGCGGACATGGACGGGGAACAGCTCCGCCTTGAACAGCCCGCTGATCGACGTGTAGAAACTGCAGATCGTCAGCCCTGCCATGATGAGCGCAAAGGCCACCAGCGGCTCGCGCGTTGTCGCCAGCGCGGAAAAGATCGGCACCGTGCACACGATGCCGAGCCCCGCGAACAGCAGCATGTTGGTGCGCCGCCCGATCCGGTCGGAGAGCAGGCCCATCAGCGGCTGCTGCACCATGAACAGCACCAGCACCGCCGTCATCATCAGCGTGGCGGCTTGCGCCGTCATCCCTACCGTCAACACCAGATATTTCTGCATGTAGGTGGTGAAGGAATAGAACATCAAGCTGCCGCCCGCGGTCAGCGCGGCGACGACGAGGAACGGGCGCAGCGAATGGCGGAACAATTCGCTCAGGCTGCCGGCCTGCGCGCCGGCCCGATCCGCTTCGCTGGCGGTTTCGTGCATGTGGCGGCGCAGCAGGACGATGGCGCCGGCGGCAACCGCGCCGATCACGAAGCCGATGCGCCAGCCCCACGCCTTCATCCCGGCATCGCCCAGCAGGTGCTGCAGCAGCAGGATCACCAGCGTGGCGCTCAACTGCCCGCCGATCAGGGTGACGTACTGGAAGGATGACCAGAAGCCCCGGCGACGCGGACCGGCGATTTCACTAAGATACGTAGCGGCGGTGCCGTATTGTCCGCCGGTGGAAAAGCCCTGCACCATGCGCCCGGCCAGCAGCAGTGCCGGCGCCAGCGCGCCGATGGTGGCGTAGGTGGGCAGCGCGGCGATCACCAGCGCGCCCGCGCCCATCATCAATACCGAGATGACCATCGCCTTTTGCCGGCCATGCCGGTCCGCATAACGGCCAAAGAACCAGCCGCCGATCGGGCGCATCAGGAACCCCACGGCGAAGATACCGCTGGTAGCCATGACCTGGACCAGCCGGTCGCTCTTGGGAAAGAATTCGGACGAGAAATACAGCGAGGTGAAGGCGTAGACGTAAAAGTCGTACCACTCAATCAGATTGCCCGCAGACCCTGCGAAAATCGCGCGCAGGCGCATCGGGTCAGTGAGGGGCGGCGCGGCGCGCGATGGCTGGATCGCCAGGCTTTCGGACATCGGTTCCCCCATCGCGGCATTGTCGGCAGGGTGCCGGTGCGCACGGGGCACCTTGGAGATTTAGCCTGCGCCTGTCCATCGCGCAGCTTTTAGGGGCGGCGCTGCCAACCCAGCACCGCCCCCTGTATCATGGTATCAGAACGCCGCGTCTTCCAGCGCCATCATCGACGCCTTGCCCGCCTTGATCGCCAGGAAAGCGGTCGTGGCTTGAGGCAGGATACGGTCGAAGTAGAACTGCGCCGTCGCCAGCTTGGCCTTGTAGAACGCAGCTTCGCCAGTGCCGCCGGCAAGCTGATCACGTGCGATGAGCGCGGATTTGGCAAAGCAGAAGGCCATGCCCACAAGGCCCAGCAGCCGCAGATAATCGGTTGCGGCGGCAGCGGCTTCTTCGGGGTCTTTCATGCCCTTTTGCGCGATCGTGCCAGTGGACAACTGCAGCGCACCGAAGGCTTTTTCGAGCGCCTCGATCATCGGCTTGAACTGTGCGTCCGCCTTGTGCGCCTCGATGAACTGAGACACCGGGTGGAAGAAGCTGCGCAGATAGCGGCCCATGTGCGCGGGCAGCTTGCGCCCCACCAGATCGAGCGCTTGGATGCCGTTGGTGCCTTCGTAGATCATCGCGATGCGCGCATCGCGGGCGAACTGCTCCACGCCGCTTTCCGCGATGTAGCCATGGCCGCCGTAGACCTGCACGGCCAGATGCGCGCTTTCATGGCCGAGGTCGGTGAACAGCGCCTTCACCACCGGCGTCATCAGCGCCACGAAATCGGTGGCGCGCTGCTTTACCTCGGGATCTGCGGCGTGCTTTTCCGCATCGAGCGCGCGGCTGACCCAGGCCGAAAGCGCGCGGCAACCTTCGTTGTAGGCCCGCATCGTCATCAACATCCGGCGCACGTCGGGGTGCACGATGATCGGGTCTGCCGGACCGTTCGGGTTCTTGACGCCGGACAGCGAACGGCCCTGCAGCCGGTCCTTGGCATACCACACGGCGGACTGATACGCCGCCTCGCCCACGCCAAGCCCCTGGATGCCCACCGAGACACGCTCGGTGTTCATCATCGTGAACATGGCCTCCATGCCCTTGTTCTCACGGCCCACCAGCCAGCCGGTGGAACCATCGAAGTTGAGCTGGCAGGTGGCCGACGCCTTCAGGCCCATCTTGTGCTCGATCGCGGCGACCGACACCCCGTTGGACGGACCGGGCGTGCCATCGTCCTTGGGCACGTATTTGGGTACCAGGAACAGGCTGATGCCCTTCACCCCGGCCGGCGCATCGGGCATCCGGGCCAGCACCAGGTGAATGATGTTTTCGGCCAGATCGTGCTCACCAGCGGAGATGAAGATCTTCGATCCGGTCAGCTTGTACGAGCCATCGTCCTGCGGCACGGCCTTGGTGCGCAGCATGCCAAGATCGGTGCCGCAGTGCGATTCCGTGAGACACATCGTGCCCGACCATTCGCCGGAGACCATCTTGGGCAGATAGAACCGCTTCAGGTCTTCGTTGGCATAGCCCTCGATCGCAGTCGTCGCGCCGTGAGTAAGGCCCGGATAGAGGCTGAAAGCCAAATTGGCCGAGCAGATCATCTCCTCGGTCATCTTGTTCACCACTTCGGGAAGGCCCTGCCCGCCCCATTCGGGATCAGAAGCCAGCGCGCACCAGCCACCTTCGCGGAACATCGTGTAGGCTTCCTTGAAGCCTGACGGCGTGCGCACCACGCCGTTTTCCAGCGTGCAGCCTTCCACGTCGCCGGAGCGGTTGATCGGCAGCAGCACTTCTTGCGCAACCTTCGCCGCTTCTTCCAGCACCGCATCGACCAGATCGGGCGTGAATTCCTCGAGCGCCGCGATATTGCCGAAACCATCATCGTTGTGCAGTTCGTGGATCACGAACCGCATGTCGCGCAAGGGCGCTTCATAGACCTGCATTTTTAACTCTCCTCGCGGGTTCGTTCAGTTGCGCAGCGGCTTGCCGGTTTCGAGCATGTGTTCGACACGGGCAATCGAGCGCGGTTCACGCACCAGTCGCATAAAGGTTTCCCGCTCCAGCTTGAGCAGTTCCTGTTCACTGACCGTTTCCACCAGATCTGCCTCGCCGCCTGATAGCACGTTAGCCAGCGCATCGGACACCACCATGTCGTAGTCGGTCGCCTTGCCCTGCTTGTGGAAACCCTCGGCGGCCATGCCAAGGCCAACCCGCCCGCTTTCGCCGGGCAGGCGGAACGTGGGCGGCTCAGGCGCCGTGTAACCGTCTACCAGAGCCAGTGCCTTTTCCCGCGCATCATAAAGCAGGCGATCACGGTTCATGGTGATCGCATCGTCGGCGCGCAGGAACAGCATTTCCTTCGCCTGCGCGGCGGACCGGGACACGGACGCGGTGGACACCGTCTCGAATACCTTGGCGACGGCAGGCATCGGCCCCTTGGGCAGGAACTTGTTCTTCTGCCAGCGGTCCAGCAGTTCGCCGTTGCCGCCCCAACCCGGTATCAGGCCAACGCCGCATTCGACCAGGCCGGTGTAAAGCTCGGCGTGGGCCTGGATGGCATCGCAATGGAGCAGGATTTCGCACCCGCCCCCGACGGCCATGCCAGCGGGCGCGCCGACGACCGGGAACGGGGCATACTTCAGGCCCTTGTAAGCCATCTGCCCGCCGGCCACGAGCTTTTCGATCTCGCTATAAGCCGCGATATTGAGCGCAAACAGCGCCAGCCCCAGATTGGCGCCGACCGAGAAATTGTCGGCATCGTTGTAGACCACCAGCGCCTTGTACTTCGCCGCCACGAGGGGGATCGCCTCGACGATCAGCTTCATGACCTCGCCATCCAGCGCGTTCATCTTGCCGGTGAATTCCAGCGCGACGACGCCCTCGCCGATGTCCCACAGCGCGGCGGACGCGTTGCGCAGCAGCGGCTTGGACGCCAGCTTGATATCGGCCAGACGCAGCACACCGTGCGGGCGCACGATATCATGATATTCGCCGTCAAGGCCCAGGAACTGGCGCTTGCCGTCCTCTACCCGGTAGAACGTGCGATCACCGGCGATCTTTAGAATTTCCGGCACCGGCTGGCCTTCGGCCTCAAGCCGCGCGGCAAGCCAGGCCGCGCCCAGCGTGTCGATCATCTCGAACGGGCCGGCCTTCCAGTTGTAGCCTAGCTTCATCGCATCATCGATGGCGACCACGTCTGCGGCTGCCGACGGAACCAGCGCCGCGGCATACGCCAGCGTGCCACCAAGCACCGCCCAGGCATACGCGCCGGTCTGGCCCTTGGCCTCCACCAGCGCGCGCAGGTTGCCCTTGCCCGCCGGACCGGAGGGCGCCGAGGCGCGGATGGTTTCGCGGTATTCGCCGCTGGCAAGGTCAATGGTTTCCTTGCGGCGACCCTGTTCCTTGTTGAGCCGATAGAAACCGCCCTTGCCCTTGCGCCCGGTGTAGCCATCGCGAATCATCTTTTCGATCAACGGATGGGTGCGGGCAATCGCCTGGTACGGATCGTCCTTGGGCAGCGTCGAGGTCAGACTGGCCTGAAGATGCGGCATCAGATCGATGCCCACCAGATCGACCAGCCCGAATATCCCGGTCTTGGGCACGCCCATCGGCTTGCCGGCGATGGCATCGGCCTGCTCCACGGTAAGGCCCAGATCGAACGCGGCGTTGAGGCCAAGCTGTATCCAGTACGTGCCGATGCGATTGGCGATGAAGCCCGGCGTATCGCTGGCATGCACCACCGTCTTGCCCATCGCCACATCGGCGAACTGCTCGACCTTCGCGGCAACGCCGACATCGGTGTCCGGGCCGGTGACGATTTCCAGCAGCCGCATGTAGCGCGGCGGATTGAAGAAGTGAGTGATCAGGAAGTCGCGCTTGAACGCGTCCGAACGCCCTTCGACCAACTGTGCCAAGGGGATGGTGGACGTGTTGGACGATACCGCCGTGCCGTCGCGCTTTACCGCTTCCAGCCGGGCATACAGGCTCTGCTTGATGTCAAGGCGCTCGATCACCGCCTCGATCACCCAGTCACACCCGGCAACCTTGTCGAGGTCATCCTCGATATTGCCGGTTTCGACCAGCTTGGCCGCCGCCTTGCTCATGAACGGGGCAGGCTCGGTCTTGAGCATTTTGGCCACCGCGCCTTCGGCCACCGCGTTGCGGTTGGTGCCGTCCTTGGGCACGATATCGAGCAGCAGCACCGGCACGCCGGCATTGGCGACTTGCGCGGCGATCCCGGCACCCATCGTGCCGGCCCCGATCACGCAGACCTTCTGGATGGACTGGCTCATTCCGCCGCCTCCAGCACGGTGGCGATGCCTTGCCCGCCGCCAATGCACTGGCTGGCGAGCGCATATTTGCCGCCTTCACGCTTCAGCAGAGACGCGGCCTTGCCCACGATGCGGGCGCCGGTAGCGCCCAGCGGGTGGCCGATGGCGATCGCGCCGCCATCGATATTCACCTTGGCGCGATCCAGCCCCAGGTCCTTGATGCAAGCCAGCGCCTGACTGGCGAACGCCTCGTTCAGTTCCACTACGTCAAGATCGGCAGCGGAAATGCCGGCACGCTCCAGCGCCTTTTGGCTCGAAAGGATCGGACCCAGGCCCATCGTCTCAGGGGCGCAGCCGGAAATCGCCACGGACTTGATGCGCGCCAGAATGGGAAGATCGTGCGCGCGGGCGTAATCCTCCGTCGCGATCAGGACCGCGCTCGCACCGTCCGTAAGCGGCGAGGACGTGCCCGCCGTCACCGAACCGTTGGCATCGAACGCGGGCTTGAGCCCGGCGAGCGCCTCCGCCGTGGTTTCCGGGCGGATCGTGCCGTCTTCGCTGACGAGGCCCGCCTTGGTTTCGATCGGGATGATTTCGTCGGTGAGCTTGCCGGCTTCGCGCGCGGCGGCAGCCTTGTGCTGGCTTTCCACCGCCAGCACTTCCTGATCGGCGCGGGCGATCTGGTACTTCGTGGCGACGTTTTCAGCCGTTTCGCCCATGCCCATGTACGCGGCGCTCTTCTTGGCCAGCGCAGGATTGGGCAGCGGATTGAAGCCCATCATCGGCACCCGGCTCATCGATTCCACACCCGCGCACACGAACACTTCGCCCGCGCCGATGGCGATCTGGCCCACGGCAATGTGGATCGCGCTCATCGAGGAACCGCAGAACCGGTTGACGGTCATCCCGCCGACCGACAGCGGCAGGTCTGCCAGCAGGCCGATCAGCCGCGCCACGTTCAGACCCTGCTCGCCTTCCGGGAACGCACAGCCGACAATCACGTCCTCGATGTCGGCGGCATCCACGCCGGTCTTGGCGATCAATCCGCGGATGACTTGCGCCGCAAGGTCATCGGGGCGGACGCGGGCCAGCGCCCCCTTGTTAGCCAGATGAAACGGCGAGCGGGCGTATCCCGCGATCACGACGCTTTGCATGCATTCTCTCCATGGGCGGATCGGACGCGGCAAACCTGCCGAATCCGTTTTCATCCTCGTTCCTCGCGAACGTCTTCCCTAAAGGTGCGAATCTTTCCCTATACGTCAAGTGATTTTTGGGTTATCCCGAGTCTATCGGTTCGGATCGATGCCACCTGCGAAGCCAGGGCATTGGTAAAAATACAGAACCCGGGACGAGAGATGGGAAGGTTGCACAATGCATTTTCTGAAACGGCACAAGTGGGCTCTGGTATCCGCTGCCAGCCTGACCGTACTGGGCATCGGCCCTGCCGTGGCGGCTGACGCCAACACGGTGCTGGGCACATGGCATACGCCGACGAAGAACGGGATCGTCGAGATCGCACGTTGTGGCGCTTCGATCTGCGGACGGCTGATGACGTCGGACCATATCAAGACCAATCCCGATCTCAAGGACACCGCCAACAAGGATACCGCCCAGCGTGGCCGACGCCTCAAGGGTATGCAGATCCTGGGCGGCTTTGCTTACGATAAGAACCAGTGGGCCGGCGGCACCATCTACAATCCGGACGATGGCGGCACCTACAAGGCCACCATAACCATGGCCGGTGCCGATACGCTCAAGCTGAAAGGCTGCATCGTATGGCCCTTGTGCAAGACCCAGACCTGGACGCGCGTACGCTGATTTTTTCAAATCATTTCGACTATAAATGAATACCAAGGGAGAATACCTCATGCATCGCAAGACCGCCCGCCTTCTTCTTGCCAGCGCTGCCAGCGCCATCGCGCTTGGCGCGGCAGGATCGGCGCACGCGCAGGCCTTCTACTTGCAGGAGCAGTCCGTGCGCGGCCAGGGTCGCGCCTTTTCCGGTGAGGCCGCAGACACCGGCGTGGATTCGCTGTGGTGGAACCCGGCCTCGATCGCCGGCATGCAGGGCGGTGAGGCCTCGGTGCGCGCCAGCTACATCCGCCCGCGCGGCGATGTGGTGGACAATGGCACCGTGATCGTGCGGCCCGGCCAGCCTGCCCGTCCGGTCGGCGGCAACGGCGTGTCCAGCAACCCGATCAACAATGGGGTGCTGCCCTCAGGCGCCATCGCCTATGGCTTCGGCAAAGTCGCGGTAGGCCTTTCGCTGACGGCACCCTACTCGTTCACCACCGATTACGACGCGGACAGCTGGGCCCGCTACAGCGCGGACAAGACCAAGCTGCGCACATATGACATCCAGCCCAGCATCGCCATCGAGCTGACCGACTGGTTGCGCGTGGGTGCAGCCGCGAACATCGAACACGCCGATGCCACCTTGAGCAATTATCTCCCCAACCTCTCGCCGCTGCTGGCGGACGGGCATCAGACGCTTTCGGGCAAGGGCTGGGATGTGGGCTGGTCGGCCGGCCTGCAGATGCATGAAGGACCGATCACCGTGGGCCTCGCCTACAAGTCCGCGATCAAGCACAAGCTTGACGGCACGATCACGATCGACGGTCTGCTCGGCCCGCTTGCCGCACAGAACCGCACGCTCAGCACCACCGCGCGCTTCAGCACGCCGTGGCAGGCGATCGCCGGCATCCGCGCGCAAGTCAGCCCTCAGCTCACGCTCAACGCACAAGTCGTGCGCATGGGCTGGAGCGAGTTCGACACGATCGACCTTGGCGCACCGCTGAACACGTCGATCCCGGAGAACTATCGCAACACCTGGACTTATGCAGGCGGCCTTGATTACGCCGTCACCCCGCAGTGGACGGTGCGCGCCGGCGTTCAGCGCGGCCTGACCCCCACCCGCACCGGCGAGCGTGACGCCCGTGTGCCGGACAGCGATCGCTGGAATTTCTCGGCGGGCACCAGCTACGCCTTCCAGAAGTTCACCATCGACGCGGCGGCATCCTACATCAGCTTCAAGGATGCTTCGATCGACCGTATCACTGCGGCCTATGCCGGGACTGCGGCGCAGACGCCGATCATCACCAACGGGAGCCTGCAAAACGCATCGGCTCTGGTCCTCTCGCTCGGTGCACGGGTAGCCTTCTGATGACGTACGCGGCGACGATCGGCGGGGCCTCTCCCGCCCCGACCTCCTCTGTGGCGGAAGAGATGCCGCCGATCGCGCCGCGGTTGCTGACCGACCTGCTCGACCATGCGGTCGCGGCGCATGGCGCCTGGCCCGCGATTGATTTCATGGGCCGGCGCTGGACGTATGGCGAAGTGGGCGAGCAGGCCCGCCGGGCCGCGCGGGGTCTGCAGGATCTTGGCGTCACCAAGGGCATGCGGGTGGGCCTGTGCCTGCCCAACACGCCTTATTACGTGGTGTGCTATTTCGCGATCCTGCGGATCGGCGCGATCGTGGTGAATTTCAACCCGCTCTATACCGAGCGGGAGATGGCCCATCAGGTGACCGATTCCGGTTGCGAGGTGATGATCACCACCGATCTTGCGCTGAGCTTGCCCAAGCTGGAGCCGCTGGTCGGCAAAAGCTGCCTCAGGCGTGTGGTCGTCTGCCCCTTTGCCGATGTCCTGCCCGCGCTAAAGCGGCGCGCCTTCCTGCTGTTCAAGCGCGGCGACATCGCGCACGAGCCCCATGACTTGCGCTACACCCGCTTCGCCAACCTGATCGTGCGCGATGCTGACCCTGATCCGGTAGACGTATCGCCTCACGATGTCGCGGTGCTGCAATACACCGGCGGCACAACCGGCGTGCCCAAGGGCGCGATGCTGACGCACGAGAACCTCGCCGCCAATTCCGCCCAGATGGTCGCGCACGTCGGCCACATGCCCGAACAGCAAGAGCGCACCCTGGGCGTGCTGCCGCTGTTCCACGTCTTCGCGCTGACGACGGTGCTGAACTATTCGGTGGATACCGCCGCCGAAATGATCCTGTTGCCGCGCTTCGAAATGAAGTCGTTCCTGGCCACCGCCAAGCGCACCAAGCCCACGCAGTTCTTCGGTGTTCCCACGCTTTACACCGCGCTCAACGCAAAGCAGCTGCATGGCGAATTTGCAGATGTGCGCGTGTGCATTTCGGGCGGCGCGCCGTTGCCGCTGGAAGTGCGCCGCGCGTTCGAGGAAAAGACCGGCGTGCGCGTGGTCGAAGGCTACGGCTTGTCCGAGGCCAGCCCGATCATCGCATGCAATCCGCTGGAAGGCACGGTGAAGGACAATTCGTGCGGACCGGCATTCCCTGGCACCGCGCTGGAGATCCGCGACCCGTCCGATCCCTACCGGATCTGCAAGCCCGGCGAGAAGGGCGAAGTCTGCGCGCGCGGCCCGCAAATCATGAAGGGCTACTGGAACCGTCCCGAAGATACCGACAAGACCTTCATCTACGGAGCGCTGCGCACCGGCGACATCGGCTATCTGGACGAGGACGGGTATCTGTTCCTGGTAGACCGGATCAAGGACGTGATCCTGTGCGGGGGATACAACGTCTATCCGCGCATCATCGAAGAGGCGCTTTACGAACACCCCATGATCGTGGAAGCTGCCGTGATCGGCATTCCCGACGAATACCGCGGCCAGTCACCCAAGGCGTTCGTCGTGCTGCACCCCGGCGACATTCTGGACGAGGACGCACTTTTGGCATTCCTGAAAGAACGGCTGAACAAGATCGAGTTGCCCTCGTCGATCGAGTTTCGCGAGTCCCTGCCCAAGACCATGGTCGGCAAGCTTTCCAAGAAGGAACTGGTCGCCGAGGAAAACGCGAAGCGCGCCGCCAGCACCGGACCTTCGGCTTGAGCGCCACGGCCCCTGCACCCGATGGTTCGCGATCGTCCGACATGCTCGGCATCCAGGAAGTTGCCAAGCTGCTCGGCGTGACCATGCGGACCTTGCGGTTCTATGAGGATAAAGGCCTGATCGCACCCCAGCGCGTGGGCACAATGCGGATCTATTCCAAGCGCGAAATCGGGCGCATGCAGCTGATCTTGCGCGGCAAGCGGCTGGGGTTTTCGATCAAGGAAATCAGCGAGTTCCTCGACCTTTATGACGTCGATCCCGAACATCAGGAGCAGGTACGCGCGCTGCGCGCCAGCGTAGGGGACCGGATCGCCAGCCTGCGCAAGCAGAAACGCGCGATAGAACAGACGCTCGAAGAACTCATTTCGATAGACCGCCAGGCCCTTGCGTGGCTCGAAGGTTCGCCGGTAAGGCCAGTGGATGACAACGACACCTCCGATGATTGATGCTGCCGCCGCCGTTGCCGAACTGCGTGCCCTTCTGGACGTGGAAGAGATCGACACGCACCTGTATCGCGGCGCCGCTGCCGAAGGCGGATATGGACGCGTCTATGGCGGCCAGGTCGTGGCCCAGGCGCTTGCCGCAGCCGCTCGCAGTGTCGGCGCCAGCCGGCAAGCGCACTCGCTGCACGCCTATTTCCTGCGGGCCGGCGATGCCACGAGGCCCATCGTCTACCGCGTCCTGCCTGATTTCGATGGTGGCAGCTTCGCCAACCGGCGCGTTGTGGCCATGCAGGGCGGCGTCCCGATCCTCAATCTGGCGGCATCGTTTCACCGCGAGGAAAACGGCTTCGCGCATGCTACAGCCGCGCCGGATGTCCCGGCGCCAGACGCGTGTCCGGAACTCACCGCGGCTTTAGCTGCCAATGGGCGACCTTTGCCGCAAGGCATTCTCAACCGGCTGGCGGCGTTTGAAATGCGGGCAGGCCCTCCTGCATCGTTGCGTTCGGAAACGCCCCGGCAATTCGTATGGTTCAGGGTGGTAAAGCCGATGGCGGCGGACGACGTGATGAACCGCGTGGCGCTCGCCTACGCAAGCGATTTCGGCCTGCTGTCCACTGCGATCACACCGCACGCGCCTTCATTTTCGCCGGACATGCAGGTCGCCAGCCTCGATCATGCGCTGTGGTTTCATGCCACACCCAAAGTCGACGAATGGCTGCTGTACACGATGGACAGCCCGTGGTCCGGCCACGCGCGTGGCTTTGCGCGCGGCACGATCTACGATGCTGCCGGAACGCTGATCGCCAGCGTGGCGCAGGAAGGCCTGTGCCGGATGAAGACCCGCGCGCCGACCTGAAATTGCATGCCTAGGCGGCGTGGACAGATTCCGCATCGCCACGACTGGAGGCAAAAGCCGTCAGTTCAAGGAGGTGAGGTGACGGAATATGTCGATATTTCGAGCCAAGCCGACGCGGAAGTGGCGGCTTTTGGTCCAGCCCCTTCGGGGTTTGCCTGTAAAGGGCCCTGGCAGCGTTGCTCCGCATTGAAAGAGGCCCGCTCTTCCTTCGGCATCGCGCCTTGCCGGGGCCCTTTACAGGCAAATCGTGGCGTCGCGGAATCTGTCCACGCCGCCTAGGCCAGCATCGGCTTGTCGATGTGATCGAGATGCAGGTAACTGGCACTGAACAGCGCCACAGACATCAGGCGATCCAGATCGGGCAAAACCAGCTGTCGGTGGCGCAGTTCGACCAGACCGTCGCGCCGCATTTCCTGGATCGTGCGGTTGACGTGCACCTGCGTCAATCCCGTTGCCTCGGCAATGTCGGACTGGGTCAGCGGAAAATCGCACGCTGCGCCCTGCGTCAGGCCCACGGTACGCAGCCGCACGAACATCTCGCAAAACAGATGTGCGATCCGCTCGTAGGCGGTGCGCTGCCCGATGCTGGTCGTCCATTCCCGCTGGATCGCCACGGTAACCAGGCTGATCCACCACAGCGCCTGCGCGATGTTGGGGGACGCCTGGATCATCTCGCGAAAATCCGGTTTCGGTATTTCCGCAAGCCGCACCGGCGTTATCGTCGATATCGAATGATCCATGGTCCTGGGCACGAAGACATTGGGATCGCACAGATCACCTGCTACGAAGAACGTCAGTATCTGACGGCGTCCATCCGCCAGCTGCTTGTAACGCTGCGCCCATCCGTCCAGAACAACATGGACAACGCGGGACTCGTCCCCTTCGCGAACGACATCGTAGCGTGCCGGCAGCACTCTGACACGTTTTTTCAAAACGGTTTCTATGAGATTGCGCTCGGCTTCGGACAGTTTGCCAAACGCGGACAGGTGCAGGGACAACGTTTTTTGTGTTCCGGATGTGAATTTAGTCCGGTTCATTGCTCTGTCTGGCAGGATGCAGCATTTACATGCGTTAATGCACGCTGCGTCCGGTAACTTTTGTACGCAGAGCGGATGGGACCAGGCTCCGCCTAGCGTATGCGCCACTCCGCGCGCCGGTATCGGGGCGACGTATCTGTTGCGTGAGATCGCGGCTTGTCTAAGCGGAAAATGCCAAGTCCACGGAGACCCGTTTGCCTGAAAGTCCTCCTGCCGCGACGCAACGCCGATCGGATGCCATCCGCATCGCCCGTGTCGTGTGCATCACCGGTGTCGTCTACGTTCACGCCTGGACCGGCCTTGACGGGCACCAGCTGGAACTGGCGCGCAATACTCCGCAGGAGATCCTGCGCTGGATCCTGATGGAAGGATTCGGCCGCAGCGCGGTGCCGCTGCTGGGCCTCATTTCCGGCTGGCTGGTGGCCGGCTCCGCCCGCACGCAGGACTGGCGCGCGCACATCGCGCGCAAGGCGCGCACGATCCTGCTGCCGATGGTGCTGTGGAACGCCATCGCCATCGTGCTGGTATCGGGCGCGGCATGGCTACTGGACCTGAAGGCACCGCAGCCGCAGTCCCTGGGCTGGGTGATCGGGGAGCTCTTCATCGTCACCCATCCGCCGGACATCAACGTGCAGATGCCTTTCCTGCGCGATCTGTTCGTGTGCATGATGCTTGCCCCGCTGCTGGTGCGCCTGCCCACCAAAGCGCTGATGCCCATAGCTCTGGTGGCCGGGGCGTGTCATGTGCTGGCTCTGGGCCCACCCTTTATCCTGCGGCCTTCCATCCTGATGTTCTTCACCTTCGGCATCATGGCGCGCCGCGCGGATGTGGCGGAACGGGCCGCGCACTGGCCGTTGTTGCCCATCCTGCTGCCGTTCGCGATCCTGATGCCCGCACACCTGATCCTTTCCATCGGCACCTCCAGACCGTTCGAGGGCGTTAGCGCCAACGCGCTGGATCTGGGGCTGCGCATCGCCGCATCGCTCGCGGCGTGGCGGCTGGTGTGGGCACTGGCGCGTTCCCACATTGCACCGCCGCTGCTGCGGATCGAGCCGTACATGTTCTTCTATTTCTGCGCCCACCTCATCATAGTGTGGCTGGGTGGACCGTTGATCGGGCACCTGACGGGGCCATTGGGCTCTCCGCTATATCCGATCTACCTGATCGCCCAGCCGCTGCTGGTGCTGGGCGTGGTGATGGTCGTTGCGCGCACGCTTGCGCGCGTGGCCCCCCGATCGGCGGGCGTGCTGAGCGGCGGGCGTCTCGATACCGCGAAGATCGGCTAAAACCGTTCGAGGATCGGCGAAGGCGCCAAGGCCAGGCCGATCAAACCGGACAGACCCAGCAGCACCATGACCGCCCCGATCCATTGCGTCAGCATGCGGGGCGAGGCACGCCGGGTGATCAGCGCGCCGATCGGTGCGGCGATCACCCCGCCGATCAGCAGCCCTGCTGCAGCCAGCGTGAATACATGCACGCCAAGCTGCTCCATGAAGGCAGACAGCACGGTGACGGTCACGAAGAACTCGGCCGCGTTAACGGTGCCGATCGCCATGCGCGGCGTCATCCCCTGCGCGATCAGGCTGCCGGTGGTGATCGGTCCCCAGCCACCGCCCAGCGCATCGAGAAAGCCGGCGACCAGCCCCAAGGGGCCAACCCCCCGCATGCGGTGGTAAGCCTGCGCCCGGCGCGATCCGCGCCAGATCAAATACAGCCCTACGGCAGCCAGATAGACCAGCATTACCGGTCGCACGATCGTCAGGGACCAGTGCGTCAGCGCCCAGACGCCGGCCAGCCCACCGGCAATGCCGGGAACCACGAGGCGCGCGAACAACGGCCAGTCGACATTGCGCTGCAACGCATGAGAAAGACCGGAAACACCCGTGGTGAACCCCTCTACCACATGGGTCAGCGCCGAGGCGCGAGCTGGCGGTAGCCCCAGCAACGCCAGCAGTGCATTGGACACGACACCGAACGCCATGCCGATCGCGCTATCGACCAGCTGCGCCAGAAAACCCACGACGATGAACGGCGCCAGCGCCGCCCAAGGGATGGCCGTATAGTCGATCATCACCCTGCCCCCGATCCCTTGCGCCGCCGCGCCGCGCCGCCCCTGAAGCGGCCCGCCGGCGCGGTGAGCAGAAACAGGACGGGGAAGCACAGCGCCAGTAGCGACAGTGTGCCGCTGATAACCTTCTCGCCAGCCACCAGCCACGGCAGCACCGCCGCCCACAAGGCAACACCCAGAACGATCATCAAGGTGCGCTCCTGCGCGCGGTCGTTCAGATCGGCAAGGTCGGTCTTGATCCGGCCTTCGAACAGGCTGCGCAGGCCAACCCCGGTGGGGCTGCGGCGATCGACCAGGGGACGCGGAAAGCTGGCCTGCACCAGACAGCTGATGCCCGTGGCCAGCATCCGCAAGCCCACCGCGCTGGCGAACCGGCGAAATTCGGTGTTGCGATCGCTGATCGCGCGCAGCCCGGCGCGCCCGCCAAACACCATGTCCGCCAGTGCGGTGCTTTCCGCCGGGGCGGGCGTATTCGTGCGCACGGCATCCTGAGTGGAGACGATCCACTGCAGGATGGCGCTGGGCACGTCCATCCCGGTCGCCCGTTCCAGCCCCTGAAACCCCGGCGCGGAGTTTGCCTCGCAGATGCGGTAGCCGGTCTCGTCGAACAGGATGTCGATCCCGGTGATGTCCAGTTCCAGCACGTCGGCGGCCTGCACCGCCAGTTCGGCCATTTCCTGCGGCGGGTTGTACGCCACCCCCACCCCGCCCAGCGAGACGTTGGACTTGAACCCGCCGGTCAGCGAGCGGCGCTCCATCGCCGCGACCACGCGCCCGCCTACCACCAGCACCCGAACGTCGCGGCCGTGGCTGGCGCGCACGTAGTGCTGGAGGATGAAGTCCGCCTTGGCTTCGGCGCTTTCCAGCAGCCCGGCCAGATCCTCGAACTGGCTGCGATCCTCGCACTTGAGCACACCGGCACCGCGCGTGCCCTTCAGGGTCTTGACGATCACCGGGAAGCCCAGCTCGCGCTCCACCAGATCGATATCGATCGGGAAGGTGCCCAGCATCGTGCGCGGGATTGGCAGGCCGGCCCGGTTCAGGGTCTGCAGAGTATGCAGCTTATCCGACACGGTTTCGATCGTGGCCGGACCATTGATCAGCCTCACGCCCCGGCGTTCCAGATGGCGCAGCAGCGCCAGAGTCAGGTAATCGGTTTCCGCGCCCGTGCGGCAGATCACAAAATCGGGCTTGTCTACGCTTTGGCCCTGGTACTTGATGCCCCAGTCACCGCCGCCGCCCACCACCATTTCGAAACGGTGGGGCTGGAAAACGTGCATCTCGATGCCCATCGCGCCAGCCGCTTCCTGAAAGCGGAAGACTTCGGGCACTTCGGGGATCGCGGGATCGAGATCCTGCTGAAAAAGAATCCAGCCGCGCAAATCGTTTTTCCGTTCCTGAGCAGACCGCCGATCGCCACTGCGAGACAACATTCGCCTGCGAGCGCCGAGCGGGCAAAAGCGTTCACGGACAATCGGTCGGCTGCTCATCGAAAGCAAGCCTTTGCATGTCCGGTCGTGCCGCAACCTCGGTGACAGCCACAAAAAAGGGGAGCCGCGATGGGCTCCCCTTTCCGTCTGGCCTGATGACAAGCTCAGGTCGTTGTGCTGGACGAACCCGAAGTGCCCAAGCTTGTGTTCGAAGCACTGGTCGATCCCGTGCCGGATGTGCTGGTCCCAGGCGTGGATGTGCGGGACGTTGACGTGTGCGCGTACCCAGGTGTGGTGCTGCCCGCGGTCAGGCCGGACTGAGACCCGGCATCCTGCACGCGCAGATTGTTCTGCACATGCTTGGCACCGGTCACATCGTCAGCCAGATCTTCGGCGCGGCGCTTGTCCTGACGACTGCCGACACTGCCTTCCAGCGTCACTTCACCGTCCTTGACTGTCACCCGCACATGGCTGGCATCGAGCCGCCAATCGTTAGTGAGGGCATCGTTCACGTCTTCACGAATGCGATCGTCAGAGCGAGTGTAGTCCGAAGGGCCGCGTCCGCGATGATCCTGCTCACGCCGACGCGCTGCATCCTCATTGCCGAACCAGCTGGCGATCTCATCACCCGCCTTATCGAGGAAGCCACGGTGATGCCCGTACTCGCGCCATTGTCCGAAATCACGATTGCCAGAATCGCGATCATCAGTGCGATTGGACCAGCTATCCGGACCCCAGCTAGGGCGATAGCTGTTGCTGGGCGCCGCGCCGCCGCTCAGCGCACTGCCACCGCGCGAAAAGTCGCGCCCGCCGAAGTCTTCGCTGGTAAAGTTTGCAAAGTCGTTGCCGCCGCTAGCGTCATAGTTTGGGGTGCGATAATTTTGCTCGCGGTTGCCGGAAAAACGATAGTCGCGGTCGTTGCCGTAATCGCCGCGATCGCGATGTTCGCCATAGGCCCGCGGGGCGCGCGCATTGTAGCCGCGCTCTGACCATTCGTCAGCACCGCGACCGGACGAGCCCCAGGATGTACGGCTCTGACCGCCGCCCGCGTAGCGACCTTGCCGGCCATCATCGCTGTTGTAGGCATTGGTCCGCTGTCGATCCGAGCCGGTGCCTGATCCGGTTTGGCGGCTGCCGTCGCTCTGCCACTGGTTGGCCTGGCGGGAGGAATCCCAGTTATCATCTTCGCTGCGATAGCCACCGGCCTGACGGCTGCCATAATCCTGATCGCGATCGGTCATCGACACTCTCCTAAATCGGTTTTGTGGCATGTATGGGCGAACAGGTTTGTTCTTCCATTTCATGATGTTGAGTAAACGGCCCGCGCGGCGGGACGATCCACCGCCCGGCGCACCCGGGCGCTTATCTGTCGCACCGCGATACGCTGCATCGAACAGTGCTTTTGTAATTGCGTTTACCAGAAGCAAACAGGGGAACCAATGTCGCGGGACCGAGTTTAGCGGGCACGATCGGTCGTCAGGAAAACCCTGTAGCGGCGCATGGGGGATGTTCATAAAATATGTTGCGTGACCGCGATGGCCACGGGTTCATGGGGCTCGACGGCGATCTTGCGCGTCGGATCGCGGCATATGACTGGGCCGGCACATCAATTGGCAGCATAGCCACCTGGCCCGCCTCCTTGCGCCAGACGGTGGCGATGATGCTGCCCTCGCCCATTCCCCTCGTCCTGCTGTGGGGCGAAGACGGGGTGATGATCTACAACGATGCCTATGCCGCCTTTGCAGGAGCGCGTGACGGCATCCTGCTCGGCTCCAACGTGCGCGACGGCTGGGATGAAGTTGCCGACTTCAACGATAACGTGATGCGCGTGGGGCTGGCGGGCAGAACGCTAAGCTACCGAGACCACCTGCTGACCCTGCATCGCCACGGGTATCCCGAACAGGTCTGGATGAACCTGGACTATTCCCCGGTCCTTGGCGACGACGGGAAGCCGGCGGGGGTGATCGCCATCGTGGTGGAGACCACCCAGGCTGTGCGCACGCGCGAAGCGCTGGCTCAAAACGAAGCGCGCCTGAGCTTTCTCGACCGGTTGGGGAAGGCGCTTGCCGATTGCGGCGACGCTGACCAGGTGCTGCAGGTCACCACCCGGATGACGGCGGAACATCTGCATATCCCCAGTTGCGCCTACGCCGACATGGAGGAGGACGGTGACGGATTCACTATCAGAGGCAACTGGCATGCGCCGACAATGCCTTCAATCGTCGGGCATTACCGCCTTTCCGCGTTCGGCCGACGCGCGGTAGAGGATCTGGCGGCGGGCAGGCCGCTGATACTGAACAACAACGCGCGCGAATTGCCGGACGCGGACGCCGCCACCTTTCAGCAGATGGGCATTGCGGCCACGATCTGCATGCCCCTGATCCGCGATGGTCACCTGACCGCGCTGATGGCCTTTCATGACGACAAGCCGCACGCTTGGACGGATTACGAGCTGAGCGTCATCCGCGAGGTCACAGAGCGATCGTGGGCGCATGTTCAGCGCGTGGCAGCGGAAGGATTGCTGCGCGACCGCGAGCGGTATCACCGCCAGATTCTGGACGGCACCAGTGACTACGGCATCATCGCTGCCGACCTTTCCGGCAACGTCACCTTGTGGAACGCCGGCGCGACGGCCATGCTGGGATGGACCGAAGCGGAAATGCTTGGCCAACCTATCGACAAGTTCTTTACCCCCGACGATCGCGCGTGCGGGCGGCCAGCCGCAAAGCGGATGGAGGCACTTGAACAGGGCCGGGCGCTGGATGCCCGCTGGCACCTGCACAAGTCCGGCAGACAGTTCTGGGGCCTGAGCGAAATGTCGCCGCTGCGCGATGATACGGGCAAGGCCGTTGGCTTCGTCAAGCTGATCCGGGATCGCACGGATGAGTACGAAGCGCAGGAAGCCCTGCGCCTGAGCGAAGAGCAATTGCGCCGTGCCCAGGTCGCCGGCGGCGTAGGGCTGTTTTCCGTGGACATCACCGGCAACACCATCCACGGCACCGACGAATTCTGCAGGCTGTTCGGCCTGGCACCGAATGCCGCAATGACGCCAGCGGATTTCGAGAACGTCGTCGTTCCCGAGGACCGCCATCTGGTTTCCACCCAGCAGCGCCGTGCCACCGGGAACGCGGCGCTGGATGTGGAATACCGCATCCGGCGTGCCGATACGGGCGAGGAACGGATCATCGCGCGCAAGGCCGAATTCGAGATGGGCGCCGACGGCACGCCCTTGCGCCTGATTGGCGTGGCGCAGGACATCACCGAGCGCAGACGCACGCAACTGGCTCTGGAAAAAAGCGACGCCCGGTTCAGCACCCTTGCCCAGAACATGCCGATCCAGGTGTGGACCGCGCGGGCCGACGGCCTGCTGGACTGGTTCAACGACCGGGTATTTGCCTATACCGGCCTCGCGCCCGGCGCGCTGGACGGCATAGGCTGGGCCAGCATCATTCATCCGCAGGATCGCCCGGGTGCAGTCAAGCGATGGGCGCAGTGCGTTGCCTCCGGCGAAATCTTCGATGCCGAATTGCGGCTGCGCGATCGCGAAGGCAACTATCGGTGGCATTTGTGCCGCGCGCTGCCGTTCACCGATGCGCATGGCGATACCGCGGCGTGGGTTGGCACCAACACCGAGATCGAAGCGCAAAAGCAGGCTGAGGCCGCCTATGCGCAGGATCGTGACCGGTTGTGGTCGCTAAGCCGCGATCTCATGCTGGTGTGCGATTACGCCGGCATCATCACGGCGGTAAACCCATCCGCCGAACGTATGCTCGGCTGGCGAGAAGACGATATGGTCGGCCAACCGATCGGGTCGTACGTTCACCCCGACGATGTGCCAGCGACCGCAGCCGAAGTCACGAAGCTGTCGGCTGGCATCAAGACTATCGCGTTCGAGAACCGCTATCGCACGAACGATGGGGGATATCGGCTGCTTGCGTGGACCGCCGTGCCCGATGATGGCCGCATTCATGCCGTGGGCCGGGACATAACCGAACAGCGCGCGGTCGAGGATGCGCTGCGGCAAAGCCAGAAGATGGAAGCGGTCGGCCAGCTTACCGGTGGCATCGCACACGATTTCAACAACCTGCTGCAAGGCATCACCGGCAGCCTGGACGTGATGGCCGCGCGCCTAAACAAGGGCCGCACCGACGATCTTGTCCGCTGGTTGTCGGGCGCCCGCACTTCGGCGGAGCGGGCAGCAGCGCTTACCCATCGCCTGCTGGCCTTTTCTCGCCGCCAGCCCCTCGATCCACGCCCAGTGCGCGCCAACCCGTTGATCGCCTCGATGGAGGACATGCTGCGGCGAACGCTGGATGAGCATATCGAACTGACGTTCGGCCTCGCCGAAGATTTGTGGCTGACGCGTTGCGATCCCAACCAGCTAGAAAGCGCCATCCTCAACCTCGTCATCAACGCGCGCGATGCCATGCCGGCTGGCGGGAAGCTGTTCATCGAAACAGCCAACACGCACCTGGATAGCCGTTATGGCGCGCTTGCGCGGGACGTGAAGCCTGGCGACTATGTGTGCATCGCGATCACTGACACCGGCACTGGTATGGACAGCGACACGGCGGCCCGTGCCTTCGAACCGTTCTTCACCACCAAGCCGCTCGGCCAGGGGACGGGGCTTGGCCTTTCGATGATCTACGGCTTTGCCCGCCAGTCCGAAGGCCATGCCCGCATCTATTCAGAGGAGGGGATCGGCACCACCATCAAGCTGTATCTGCCGCGGTATCACGCCACGGACCAAAACGGGACAGAGGGCGATGCGCAGGAATCGAACACGCAAGCCATGCTCTCGCCGGTGGGCAGCGGTGAAGTGGTGCTGGTGGTCGAGGACGAGCCGGTCGTGCGCGGCCTGATCATGAACCTGCTGGCCGAGCTTGGCTACCGCGCGATCGAGGCCAGCGACGGACCGTCAGGGCTCGCAATTTTGCAATCGGATCAGCGCGTTGACCTGCTGGTTACCGACATCGGCCTGCCCGGCCTTAATGGTCGTCAAGTGGCTGATGCTGGCCGCGCCGTGCGGCCTGGCCTCAAGGTTCTGTTCATGACCGGCTACGCAGAGAACGCGGCAATGGCTTCAGGCTTTCTTGAGCTCGGCATGACGATGATCACCAAGCCCTTCGCGATGGAGGTGCTGGCGACCAGGATTCGTGAGATCGTGGAGGGTTGAATGTCCTCTTGCTCACATTTGCCAGTGCTGCCAATAGCCTGATCTACCTTGCGTCCACCAGGTAACACAAGTGGCGCACCATCGAGGACCGTGAATGTCGGAACAATCATCCAAGTTCGAAGGAATGCGGGTGCTGGTGGCAGAGGATGAATTCCTCGTCTCCATGCTGCTGGAGGAAATGCTCGACGATCTGGGCTGCACGGTGGTGGGCCCTTACGCCGAACTGTCCGCGGCGCTGGAAGGCGTGCGCGCCGCCGAGTTCGACGTGGCCGTGATCGATCTCAACCTTGCCGGCGAAAAGGCCGATCCGATAATCCACGAACTGGCCGCCCGCGCAGTGCCCTTCGCGATCGCCAGCGGCGGCTCGGACACGCAGACAGGCCAGACGCCCACGGCGCTGCTCAACAAGCCCTACAGTTCCGCCGAACTGGAAGAGACTGTCCACGCCCTGCACGCAGCGCTGCGCGGCAACGCCTGAGCGCGCGGCGCAGCGCTGTTCAAGCCAGCACGAACGGGATGGTCACATAGCCCCGCACCATCGTTGCCGCGCCGCCGCTGATCGTGGGTGACCAGCGCCAGCGCCGCACCGCCTGCAAGGCCGCACGATCCAGCCGCTGACTGCCGCTGCTGGCGGCCAGCTGAATATCCTTTACGCAGCCATCGCTCCCCACCACCACCAGTAGCTTGACGGTGCCCTGCTCGTGCGCGCGCCGGGCATCGATGGGATAGACCGGCGGCTTGGCGAACAGCACTTTGCTGGACAGGTCGCCCGCCTCCATCGTCGTTGCCGCAGCTTGTGCGGCGGGAGCCAGTGCCGCCGGCGCCTGGGTGGGCTTGGCCGGCGTAACGACGGGCGCCGGTGCGGGCGGCGCATCCACCATGATCTGGGTCGGGCCCTGGCTGGGCAAGGCGATCATAGGCTTTTGCGCAACGGGAGATGCAAGCGCCTCATGCGGCGTGTCCGGCTTTGCCTTCGGCGGCGGGGGTGGCGGCGTGACGTCCAGATCGTGGACGTTCACCACCGTGAGCCGGCTGCGCTCTTCATGCGTACCGGCCACGTTCAGCGTCACCAGTCCCGCCGCCATCGCCAGCATCGCCCCGGCCGATCCGATCAGCGCCAGCGGCCGCGATCCCGCAGACGGGCGATAGACGGCGCGCTGATGATTGACTGGCAACCGCGCGCGCCCGGCTACGCCCGCATGCTGTTCAGCGGTGGGCTGCCTGGCAACGGGCAGCGCTGTCGGTTCGGGAAGAAGCGGACGCCGATCCAGGGCCGAGGCAGCATGTGTCGCCAATTGTAAACTCCGGCTAATCTCTATTGCGAGTCATTTGCATATACATTAGGCAACGGTTCGTCCAGCGGCTTCGCGGCTGGATCGGTGCTCATCGTCCGGCGCGATCGCCGGGCCTGCACTTATGGGGAAAGTCACATCTTGGACGCGGCCGACGCCTTGGAAATACCTGCCGGTGAAGCCCAGCCATCCGCTCATCGTGACGCGGCAAGCCGCGGCACCACCGCGCCTGCGCGGAAGGCTTCGGGCAAAGCCGCAAAGCGCAAAAACAAGAAGGTCCGCGCCTTCTGGCTAAAGCAGTTGCACACCTGGCACTGGGTCAGCGCGGCGATTTCGCTTGCAGCGATGCTCCTGTTCGCGGTGACGGGCATCACCTTGAACCATGCCGCGTCCATCGGCGCGCAGCCGGTCACCACGCAAAGCCATGGCCGGATCGCCCGGTCGCTGCTGGTGCGGCTGCCCGCCGCCGGCAGCGCCACTGATCCCCTGCCCGCCGATGTCGCCAAGGCCGTCGCCGCCGTCGTCCCGCTGGACCCGGCAGGACGCGCGGCGGACTGGTCGGCGGATGATGAGGTCTATGTGGCCATGCCGGGGCCGGGCCGCGATGCCTGGGTCACGCTGGACCGAACCACCGGAGCGGTTGCCGCCGAAGTGACCGAGCGCGGCTGGATTTCCTACCTCAACGACCTGCACAAGGGCCGCAACACCGGCACCGCGTGGTTCTGGTTCATCGATTTCTTCGCCGCCGCCTGCGTGCTGTTCACCCTGACCGGTCTGCTGCTCCTCCAACTTCACGCCCGCCATCGCCCGATGACCTGGCCGCTGGTGGGCCTCAGCCTGGCCGGCCCGGTGATCCTGGCCATCGTGTTCATCCATTGACGAGAAAGCCCGTGATGAAATCATCCTCCCTAACGCCCGCGCTGCCGCTGCTGGCCACCGGCGCCGTGCTTACCCTTGGCGCAGCCACGCCTGCCCTCGCCGCCTCGGTCACGGTGACCATCCCGCAGGTCAAGGTGGCGGAATATCACCGCCCCTACGTTGCGGGCTGGATCGAACCGGCGGCCGGCGGCGACGCGCGCACCGTGTTCTTGTGGTACGACGTGAAGAAGCGCGGCAACGAGCCGGGCACCAAGTGGCTGGCGGACCTGCGCACCTGGTGGCGCAAGGGCGGGCGCGGGCTGAAACTGCCCGCCGACGGCCTTAGCGGCGCGACCCGCGCGCCGGGCACGTACACCATCCCGATCCCATCCAACCTACCCAAGGGCCAATACGTCTTCAAGATCGAGGCCGCGCGTGAAACCGGCGGACGCGAACTGGTGTCCGTGCCGTTCGTCGTGCCCGCCCGTGGCGCTTCGGCGGCGGGACATACCGAACTGGGCGCGGTGACGATCCGCTAGGCCTTTCGCTCCATTCCAGAAAGGGGATCATACATGAGCTTCCGCACACTTCTGCTTGCCGGCGCACTGTCATGCGCGCTGGCGACGCCCGCCCTCGCCCACCGTCAGTGGCTGCTGCCGTCCACCAGCACGTTGGCCAGCACCGGGGAATACGTCACCATCGACGCGGCGATATCGAACGACCTGTTCTACCCGGACCATTTCGCGATCGATCCCGCGCAAGTGTCGGTCTGGGCGCCGGACGGCACCAGCGCGCAGATCGAAAACCCCGCCAAGGGGCGCTATCGCGGCACGTTCGACGTGGCGGTGAACAAGGCCGGCACGTGGAAGATCGGCATGGAGCGGTCGGCCATCATGGGCACGTTCAAAGTAGACGGGCAGGAATGGCGCGTGGGCGGGCGTGGACGCCCGGCTGGTGGCCCCGGCATGGCACCGGGTGTGGGCATGCCGTCCGGCCCTGCACCTGCCAACGCCGCCAATGGTGCCGGCCCCGGCTCCGGCCAGCCTCCGCGCATGGTGGCCAGCGTGGCTGACATCCCGGCCAACGCCACCGACGTGGCGCTGACCGAAACCCTATCGCGCAACTTCGTGTACGTGACGGCGGGCGAACCGACCAAGCCCGCGCTCACTGGCAAGGGTCTGGAGTTCGATCCGGTCACCCACCCGGATTCGCTGGTCCAGAACGAGGACGGCCGTTTCCGCTTCCTGATCGACGGCAAACCGGCGGCGGGCGTGAAGATCACCGTGGTTCCGGGCGGCAAGAAGTACCGCGAGGCTGAGGAAGCGCAGGAACTGACGACCGGGGCCGATGGCACGGTCGCCGTCAAGTGGCCGGTCGCCGGGTGGTATTGGCTCAACGCCAGCGCGCAGGACACCAAACCTTCGGACAAGCGGGCCAGCACGCGGCGCATGGCCTTCACCACCACGCTGGAAGTGGTCGCGCCCTGAAGCCTGTGCGCATCGCCGTTCCCGCCGAGATTGACGCAGCCGCGCTCGCCACATGGTCACGCGCTGCGCCTGTCATCACGCTGGACGGCGAAACCATGGGGACCACGTGGCGGGTGAACCTCGCCAGCCCGCCGGGTTTTGATGCGGGCGTCCTGTATGCGGCGATCACCGTGCGCCTCGCTGAGATCGTGGCGCAGATGAGCCACTGGCAGGCCGATTCCGCACTGGGGTGCTTCAACCGGGCAGCGGCGGGTGCGGAATTCGCAATCGCCCCCGATTTCGCGACGGTGATGGAGGCCGCGCTATCCGTCGCCACGCGATCGGGCGGCGCCTTCGACCCCGCTATCGGCGCGATCGTCGATCTGTGGGGGCATGGCCCGGTTCGCGTCCACCGTGTGCCGACCCCGAACGAATTGGCGGCGGCCATGCAGGCGTCGGGCTTCCGGCGGCTTGCGTATGACCCCGTGCGCCGGATGCTGCGCCAACCGGGCGGGCTGCGGCTCGACTTGTCCGGCATAGCCAAGGGCTTTGCGGTCGATGCGCTGGCGGCGCTGCTGCGCGGACATGGGTGTCACCACGCGCTGGTGGAGATCGGTGGCGAACTCGTCGGGATGGGCCTCAAGCCCGATGGCGATCCGTGGTGGGTGGATCTGGAAACGCCAGTTGCCGGCCTGCCACCCTTGCGCCTCGCGCTGCATCAATGCGCCGTGGCGACGTCCGGCGATTACGTGCGTGGCTGCCACACGATCGATCCGCTAACCGGCCTGCCGGTTACGCACGCCGCGTCCGTCAGCGTGGTCCACGATTGCGCCATGCTCGCCGATGCCTGGGCCACCGCGCTGGGCGCTGCACCGCCTGCGGCGATGCAAATCATCGCCACCCGAGAAAAGCTGTGCGTACGCGCCTTGATCCGTGACACCGGGGTGGTGCGCGAATGGATCAGCCCTGCGCTTGCTGCCCTAATCGAGCCTGCAGCCGCGGTGTGAGCAGGCTCGACACATCGTGTTCGCAAGAGTTGTGATCAAAAAGCGACAAATGTAAAATTTGACTCTTGCTACTGCGAGTGACTCTCAATATCAGCCCGATCGTCAGAGCTTCAGAGGGGAAGACATGTCGATCAAGTCCAAGACGGCCGCGCGCCGCACGTTCCTTGCACTATCCTGCATCGCACCGGCCTTCGCGCCGGTTGCGCAGGCCCAGCAGGCCGAGGGCGCGGAACGCAGCCTTGGCGGCGTGACGGTCACCGATACCGCGATCACCGACGAGCCGGGCCGCACGCTTGAATCGCCCAAACGCACCCGCCCCGTCCGCGATACACCGCAGACCATCACTGTGCTGACCAGCGCCGTGATCGAGCAGCAGAACCTGCTGACCTTGCGCGACGTGCTGTCCACGGTTCCGGGCATCACCTTCGGCGCGGGCGAAGGCGGCACTGGCCCGAACGACAACATCACGTTCCGCGGCTACAGCGCCAGCAACGACATCACCATCGACGGCGTGCGTGACAGCGGCCAGTACACGCGGACCGATCCGTTCGACACCGAGCAGATCGAAGTGACCAACGGGGCGAACTCGGTCATCTCCGGCGCCGGATCGGTGGGCGGCAACATCAATATCGTCACCAAGCGCCCCAAGGCCGAGGACGCGTACGTCGCCACCGGGGGCGTGGGCACCGACAACTATTACCGCGCCACCGCCGACATGAACACGCGCGTCAACGACCTTATCGCCGTGCGCCTCAACGCAATGTGGCACCGCAACGATATTCCCGGCCGGGACATCGAAAACTACAAGCGCTGGGGCGTAGCGCCGGCGATCACCATCGGTATCGACAGCCCCACGCGGCTGACCGTGCAGTACGTGCATCAGGAAGACCGCAACATTCCGCAATACGGCGTGCCGTACTACAACGGCAACATCGTGCCCGGCGTCGATCGCAGCGACTATTTCGGCTACCGCAACGTAGATCGCCAGCGGCTGAACACCGATCAGCTGACATCGATCTTCGAACACGAATTCAGCGACGAGGTATCCATCCGCAACCTGGCGCGCTGGCAGGATACCCGCCAGCTGACGATCGTCGATCCGCCGCAGGGCACCTATTGCCTGTCCTCCGGGGTCACCCCGCTGGGTGCGGCCTGCACGGTGAACATCGGCACTACCGCCGCGCCGAACACGGTCACCGTTCCTGCGGGCTATTACTATGCCACCGGCCCGCGCGGCACCACGCGCCACACCCACAACCAGCTGATGTTCGACCAGTTCGACGTGAAAACGGTGTTCAACACCGGCGCGATCGAGCACACGGTGAACCTGGGCGCTGCCGCCACCTGGGAAAAATACGACCTTTCCAACGGCAATTCCCTGCGCAACGCGGACGGCACCGCCGGCTTTACCCGCCTCCCGCTCATCAGCATCGCCAATCCCTACGATGTGGTGGCAGGCCCCGCCTCGTCCGCGTTCACGTATGGCAGCAACGTATATACAGGCGCGCTCAACTACATCGAAAGCGGCCGCCAGACCGGCGAGCAGACCAATATCGCCGCCTATCTGTTCGACACCATGAAGCTGGGCAAGCTGGAGCTTAACGGCGGCGTGCGCCTGGAACGCAACACCGGCACCTTCCGTACCGATACGGTGGATACAACCACCACGGCGACCACCACGCTGGGCCGTGTGCGCCCCGGCATCCCGGTCCGCAACGCCGATACCCTGTTCTCCTACCGCGTAGGCCTGGTCTACAAGCCGGTGGAATCGGTGAGCCTGTATGCCGCTTACGGCAATTCGCGCACGCCCTCCAAAAACTCGGTCAACGGGGCTTGCACGGCGGAAGGCACGGTCAATTCCACCTGCAACATCAACCCCGAGCGCGCGACGAACTACGAGATCGGCGCAAAGGCCGAGCTGTTCAACGGTGGCCTGCTGCTCACCGCCGCCGCGTTCCGCAACCAGCGTGACAAGTACGCCGTCGTCTCGGGCGACCCGACGGTGCCGGACCAGCAGCTGGACGGCAAATCGCGCGTCGATGGCATCGCGCTGGGCGCTACGGGCCAGATCACGCCCGCCTGGTCGATCACGGCGAACTACACGTATCTGGACAGCAAGCTGCTCCGTTCGGTCTCGGACCATTGCCTGGCCAACCCCGGCACCGGCACCTGCACCAACTCGGTCGCCCTGCCCAATCCCGGCGGGAATTCGCAGCTGGTGCAAACGCCCAAGCACTCGGGCAGCCTGTTCACCACGTACCGCCTGCCGTTCGGCCTGACCGTAGGTTATGGCTTCACGTATCAGGGTAAGTTTGCGCTCAACACACCCAGCGCGGCGGCGCCGACGGTTATCCACTCCAACGACTATCTGATCCATCAGGCCTATCTGTCGTATGACTTTACGCCCAACCTGTCCGCGCAGCTGAACGTCAAGAACATCGGCGATACGCTGTATTTCACCCGTATCCGCAACAATGGCTGGGCAACACCGGGCGATGGCCGCTCGGCGGTGCTGACGGTGACGGCCAAGATGTAAGCGCGAAAGGCGCGGTCCGGTTGCCTTCGCGCATCGGACCGCGCCCACTCCGCTTCGCACCCGTTGAAAACGCTGCCGTTACGGGCCACACACCCACCATGGTCATCGAAATCCCTGCGCTGTTCGGCCCCGACGAGGTCCGCGACCTGCGCCAGACGCTGGACACTGCGGACTGGAGCGACGGGCGGCTGACCGCCGGCCATCGCGCCGCGCGGGTAAAGGACAACGCGCAGCTGGCACTGGACCACCCCGTTGCCCGCCAACTGGCTGACCGAGTGCTGGCCCGGCTGCAGCAGACGCCGCTGTTCATCGCCGCCGCGCTGCCCGCCCGCGTCCTGCAGCCACGCTTTTCGCGCTACGACGGGCGCGGCCATTACGGCAACCATGTAGACAACGCGATCTTTCCGATCCCCGGCACCGGCGAGCATCTGCGCGCCGATATTTCCGGCACGCTGTTCCTGAGCGATCCGCAGGACTACGACGGCGGCGAACTGGTGATCGAGGATACCTTCGGCACGCACAGCTTAAAGCCAGCCGCCGGGAACTTGGTGATCTATCCGGGGAGCAGCCTGCACCGGGTCATGCCGGTCACCCGGGGTGTGCGCCTGGCCTCGTTCTTCTGGACGCAGAGCTTCGTGGCATCGGCCGAGCGGCGGCGGCTGATGTTCGATCTGGACGGCGCGATCCAGTCACTCGCGGGCGATCACCCTGAACATGCGTCGATCGATACGTTGACGCAGGTGTACCACAACCTGCTGCGGCAATGGTCCACGCCATGACCGGGCCAAAGCTGGCGCCGCTGCACACCATCCCGCCCGACCTGTGCACGCTGGACGATTATGCGGACCGGGCGCAGGCCCACATGGACCCGGCGGTGTGGCGCCACGTGCAGGAAGGCGCGGGGCGCGAAATCACCCTGCGTCGCAATCGGGAGGTGTTCGACAGCATCGGCCTGTTGCCGCGCGGGCTGGCCGATGTGTCGGGCAGTACACGGATCGAACTGCTCGGGCGCACCCACGCGGCGCCGATCATGTTGGCGCCGCTGGCGTATCAACGCCTGGCCCATTCGGACGGCGAACTGGCCGTGGTCCGGGCGGCGACGGCGATGGACACCGGCATGGTGCTTAGCACGCTTTCATCCGTCACGCTGGAAGACGTCGCCGCTGCGGCTCAAGCGCTGACCGCACAAGGCGAGCAGGCCGGGCCGTCGCTGTGGTTCCAGCTCTATCAGCAGCCGCAGCGGGAGAACACGCTGGCGCTGGTGCGCCGCGCTGAAGCGGCGGGTTACGAGGCGATCGTGCTTACCATCGATGCCGGCTTGAAGCCCGCTGGCATATCGTTGCCCGACGGTGTTGCCGCGGCAAACCTTGCCGGCATGCCGCGCCCCCGGCACACGGCTACGCCCGGCGGCAGAATCCTGATGGGCACGTCACTCACCAACGGCGTGCCGGGGTGGCCTGACCTGGCATGGCTGCGCGCGGCCACCACCCTGCCGATCATAGTCAAAGGCCTGCTGCTGGGCGAGGACGCGGCGCGCGCAGTGGACGAAGGGGTGGACGCATTGATCGTATCCAACCACGGGGGCCGGGTGCTGGATGGCGTGCCCAGCGCGATGGAAGTGCTGCCCGCCATCGCCGAGGCCACCGGCAACCGCATTCCGCTGCTGCTGGATGGCGGCGTGCGCAGCGGCACGGACGTGATCAAGGCACTTGCGCTGGGTGCGCGCGCCGTCCTGATCGGACGGCCACAGATGCACGCGCTGGCAGTGGCGGGTATGCCGGGCGTGGCCCATATGCTGCATATCTTGCGCACCGAACTGGAAGCCGCGATGGTTCAGCTGGGCTGCCCGCAACCCGGCATGATCGGCCCCGAACGCCTGATCTCGTTTTAAGGATGCGTCAGGCGGCGGCCAGCACGGCGGCATGCAGCTGTTCAGGCTCCGGCACGATCAGCGTCTTGCCGCTGAACTGCACCAGCCCGCGTTGCCGCAGATCGCCCAGCACGCGATTGACGTGCACCGGAGTCAGCCCCACCACATCGGCAATGTCCTGCTGGGTCAGGGGGATCGTGCAGCGCCCGCCGATGGCCCGGCCCACGTCATGCAGACGGCGATGCAATTCGGCCAGCAGCGAGCCGACCCGCTCGGTCGCAGACTTGCGCCCGAGGCCTACGATCCAATCGCTCTGGCGGTTGAGCATGTCCACCACCGCACCCAGCAGTTTCATCACGCTGTCACCGGGCTTGGCGTGAACGGTCGCCAGCGGCACCGCAACGGCGCGCACTTCCGTCAGCGCCACGATCGGCAGTTCGGAGCGGCCGGACAGCATCCACTGCGGCTCGCAATAGTCGCCCGGCAGAAATAGCGCGGTAATCTGCCTGCGTCCATCGGGAAGCAGGCAATATCGGCATGCCCAGCCTTCTTCGATCTTGTATACCGCTTCGTGAACCTCGTCCTTGCGGGCGAGATGTTCATGTCTACGAAACTGGCGAATGTCCTCGCTGTTTGAATCGGATCGCATAATGTGCTTTCGACTGGCCCCCGCCATGTCTTGTTATGGCACGATCCATCACTGTCCGAATTGATCCATGTTGGTTGCGGTAACATTAATGCCGATTTGAATGACAAGCCGCACCTGACCTGCGCCCAGTCGAGCAGTTCAGCCGGGATTGGAGGCTGCCGGGGGTGGAGAGGATACCCGCCCCGTCCGCTCCAGCTTGCCCCAGCCCACCACGAACCCGGCGATCGCGGAGGATATGGCGCGCAGCACCACCCAGTACATGATCTGGCGATAGACCAAGCGCTGGGCGACCAGCAGGTGCGCCGGATAGCGCACCCGGTTGCCGTCCAGTCGATAGGCCACCCAGCCGCACAGCACGTCCACTGCGGTAAACGCCAGCCAATATATTCCCATAGTGCCTACATCGCCGCGGGTCTGCGCCCAGCCATGCGCGGAGATACGCAGCCCGGTGCCGACGATGGAGAGAACAAGTGCAAGGTCGATCAGCGGCGAGATTGCGGCAAAGCCGATTTGGAATAGCCACGCCTGCGGCAGACCGACCAGGCCCAGACCGGAAGGCTTTTGCGTGGTGATGACCTTGCGGTGCTTCCACAGGCACTGCAACGTCCCGAATGCCCAGCGGAACCGTTGCTTGGCGAGCGCGGCAAACGTCTCGGGCGCTTCGGTCCACGCCACCGCGCGCGGATCGTAGGTGACGTCCCAGCCGGCGCGCTGGATGGCGATGGTGAGGTCCTGATCCTCGGCCAGCGTATCCTCGGGATAGCCACCCACGGAATCGAGCGCCGCGCGCCGCCATGCGCCCACCGCGCCGGGCACCACAGTCATCGCATCGAACCCTGCAAGCGCGCGCCGTTCCAGGTTCTGAGAGGTAATGTATTCCACCGCCTGCCAGCGGGTGACCAGGTTCACCCGGTTGCCCACGCGGGCATCGCCAGCCACCGCGCCCAGCTTGGGATCGATGAACCAGCGCGCAAGCCGGCGGATCGTCAGTTCCTCGAACTGCGTGTCGGCATCCAGCGCGATCACGATCTCGCCGGTCGCATCGCGCAGTGCGCGGTTCAGGGCGCTGGCCTTGCCGCCGTTCTGCAGCGTCAGCAGGGTAACGCGCGGATCGTTTCCGAATGCTTCGCGCACGATGGCGCTGGTGGCGTCCTTCGAACCATCGTCCGCAACGATGACCTGCAGCGCCGGATAATCGCTGGCCAACACGCGCGCAACGGAATCGGCGATTACCCGCTCCTCGTTGTAGGCCGGGATGATGACCGACACGCTCGGCTCGTACTGCGGCGGTTCGGGCCGTTCACGGCGGCTCTGGAACCAGGCCAGGCCGGCCAGGATCACCGCGCGCGCCATGCCGAGCGAAATGGCGACATAGAATATCCAGACCAGCGCCATGGTGACCGCCATAAGCACGACGAACGCGGCAACGTCCACACGCACGGCGGTGAGATCCGCGGTGCCCACGGCGGGCATCGCCTGCGCCTGTGGCACGCCGACCAGCTGCGAGGCGGTGACGAACTGGTAGCCTTCACCCTTGAGTGTCGCGATGATGCGCGGCAGCGCCGCCACCGTCTGCGAACGGTCACCGCCGCCATCGTGCAACAAAATGACGTTCATCGAATTTTCGGGGGTGGCCGAGTGCACCTGGTCGATCACCTGCTGATAGATAGCGTCCTCACCGGGACGCTGCCAGTCGTTCGGATCGACGTGCAGACCAACCACGGTATAGCCCGCCTGTTGCGCCTGCAGCGCCGGGCCCAATTCGTCCGGCGTGGTAGGCTCCGCGTCACCGAAATAGGGCGCGCGGAACAGTGTCATGCGCCGCCCGGTGTAGGCCTCCACCATGCGCTGGGTAGCGTTGATCTGCAGGCTGGTCTGCGCCGGGCCGGCATCGGCAAGGTTGGGGTGGGTGTAGGTGTGATTGCCCAGCTCCCCCCCGTCAGCAATGATGCGCTTGAGCAGGCTGGGGTTCGCCAGCGCATTTTCACCGATCACGAAGAAAGTGCCGGGCACTTTGGCGGCCTCCAGCGCCTCCAGAATTTTGGGTGTCCAGGTCGGATCGGGGCCGTCGTCGAAGGTCAGCGCCAGCAGCTTGGGGTTCGCGCCCCCTGCCCGCTGCACCACATAGGGTGTTGGCACCGCATCGTAGTGCTCCTGCCGGATCATCCCGTTGGCATCGAAGGTGGTTGTGCGATGGCCGTCGCGCGGGGTTGCGGTGATGCGCAGGATCTCGCCCGACCCTTCCACGTCGGCGCTTCCGATCGCCTTGGGGGTGGACAAGTCCGGGTTACCACCCTTGCGGAATGCCACCAGGTCGTTCCAGAAGCCGGAATCTTCCATGCCCAGGCGCCACAAGGCTACCGAGCCGACGCCCATCCGCCGCAGCGCCGCCATCTGGTTCCAGCTGGTCGCGGCGTCAAGCATCCAGACCGTGTGCTTCTGATCGCCGTCGTCGTAAGCGAAGCCGGCATTGCCGCTGGCAGGGTCGAAGGCAATGGGCGCGCTGCTGTCATGCGAGGCGAGCCAGGCATCTTCGATCGTCAACGCGTCGGTCTGGCCGCCGTGCCAATCATACGCGTAGCTTCCCAGCGCCACGACCAGCTTGTCATTACCGATGCGCCGCAGCGCGTTCTGCACTTCGTTGACGAACCACGCCTGCGACGCGATCGGGCCGGCGGTGCCACCTTCCCAGTGCTCATCATAAGCCATGAAGATCACTTTGTCGGTGACTTTGGCAATGGCTTCCAGCGGCCACCCGCTGTCATCGCCCGCAGGTGCGGTGACGGCAAGCTGCGCGCCCGCCGGCAAAGCGGTGTTCAATTCGCGCAGGAACGTCACGTAATCAGGCAGCGATGACTTGGGCAGCGATTCGAAGTCCATCACCAGACCGCCTTGGTGCTGCTGGTTGACCATGTTCACCAGGCGCTGCTCCAACAGCGTGCGCTGGCCCTTGTCATGCATCAGCGCTGCGATCTCATCGCCCTGCCAGCGATCGTCGCCATAGTTTTGCACCATTGGCAGAACTTTGAAGCGATGCGTGCCGGTGGCCAGAACCTTGTCGAACCGGGTATCGCTTTGCACTGAAATGTCGTGCTTGGGCCCAACGACGTTGACCAGAGCGGGCACCACCCAGTCCAGGTCGTTGCCGTGGTTTACCAGCGAGAGCAGGCTTTCATCATTGCCGGGCATGTAAAAGCCGATGCTGAGCGGCTTTTGCTGCCCGGCAGGCCGAAACTTGGGCAGCCACTTTGTGAGGTTATGCTTGAGATGAGAGCCGTGCAGCGTCGAGGGGCGCAGCGTCGGGGCAGGAAAGTTGATCACCTGCTGGCTGGGAACCGCGAAGATCGTGGTCGCAAACGCCAGCGCACCCAAAATCACCACGATCAGCAGCGCGGCCAGACCGATCCGGGCACGACGATTGCGACGGCCGGTGGGATCGTAGAAAATGGGCTTGGTCATGAATCAGCTGTCCACAGTAGGATATTGCTGCTGCAGATAGCCGCTACAGCATGTGCATCATCTGTTCGACGCCTTAAATTTTCGTCATGTTGATGCTCAGGCGCTCACCCCATCATGCCCGAGCGGAACCAGCGCCGCAGTGCCGGCATCCGCCGCAGTTCGCACCCGCACACGCGGCAGCGGCAGTTCTCGACCCCGGACGCATCGATGGTGACCTTGCCGGAGGCCAGATGCCTTTCCTCGCGGCAATCCGAAAGACCGCGATGCCGGCGCTTTGCCGGCCGTTCGATGGGAATTCCAGCTGATGCCACGCTCACAGCCTCAGGCCCGGTACGACCGCACGCAGAGCATTCACCGTTGCATCGATCAGCCGCAGATGGTCATGATCGAGGTGATGGCCGCCTGGCAACCCCACGACCTGCGCGCCCGTGCCTTTGAGCGCGGGGCACAAGCTGGCCTCTTCCTCGACACCGTAGATGCAGATCACAGGCGCCCACTTCAGCTGTTTGATTGCCGGCAGCGGATAGGCATCGGGCTTCCACAGATACGCAAATCCGCTGGGATCGGCGCGAAAGAACACGTCGAGCGCCGGCACGGCAAGATCGATCACCGCGATGCGGGGCCGCAAGTCCACGGGAAGGTGCGGTGCCACCGTGGCGACAATGTCCGAGCCGTAGGAATGGCTGAGCAACAACACCTGCTGCGCGCCGGTGCGCTCCAGCGTGGTGCGGATTGCCTGCGCCACGATCGCGGTCGCCTGTGCCTGCGTGCGGTGATGCGCGAAGGCGACGGGTGTGTTGACCCCGACCACCGGGACGCCGCGCGCCGCGATCGCCTTGGCCACGAACTCGCTCATCCCCGACGTGAACCCCATATCACCGGAAAACAGGACGGCGGCATAGCGCGGTGGCTTGGCGCCTGCGGGGCCGGACGCCGGAAACATCCGGATCTCATTCGTTCCCAACAGTCCCAGCACCGGCGCGTTCATGACGATCAGCGCCACGGCGATGATGGCCGCCACGATGCCGGCAACAGTGCGGCGGCGAATTCTTGGACGCACGATCATGCTGCCTGCTCCGGTTGATGCACATGGGCGACGGGGATGGCGCGCGGGGCGCCGCGCCGACGGGAGGGGCCGCCTGAAATCAGGCGTGAGACGTCGTGCAGTCCCTGGATCAGCCCCACCCCGTAAGGCCCGGCCACGTATCGTGGCTCCCAGCGGGGCGCGAACTTCTCCTTGTAGCCGCGCAAGCCGCGAAAGCCGTAGAACCGCTCGCCATGCCGGAACACCAGCGCGGCGGCCTTGGCCCAGGCCGGCGCCAGGTGCCGCCCCTCGATCCCGGACAGCGGCACCATGCCCAGCGTAAAGCGCTGATAGCCGCGAGCCTTGGACCACAGGAGGAGATTGGCGAACAGGAAGTCCATCGTCCCGCGCGGCGCATCGGCGCGGTGCCGCATCAGATCGACCGAGGCTTCCTGTTTATCAGCGGTGAGCCACAAGTTGGCGAAGGCCACGATGCGGTCCTCCACCATGACCAGCGCAATATCGAAATTGCCGATGTAGTCGCGGTTGAAACTGCCCAGGCTGAAGCCCTTCTCGCGCTGGCCCTTCAGTTCCATCCACTCCTGCGAAATGGCGTCAAGCTCGTCCATGATGACCGGCACCGCCGCCGCCGGCACCACCCGCAGGCGCGCACCGGCCCGCGCCGCACCGCGCTCGGACTTGCGCACGCTGCGCAGTTGCGGGGTGTCCATTTCAAAGGTCGGCAGATCGACGATCGCCTCTTCGCCGTACTTGACGATCTGCAGGCCCATCCCGATCGCCAGATCGAGCACGCCGGGGGAAATCTCGTACAGCATCAGCCGGCCCTGCTGGCGGTGCGACAAGTCCCGTATCGCCCACAGCAGTTCACCCCAGGATTCCTCCGCGCCAACCGGATCGCCCATCACGATCCAGCTGGTGCCCTTCACCTGGTACATCAGGAACGCATCGCGTGCGGCGGACAGCAGGAAGCGCTTGTCCCCCGTCAGCGCCAGCATCGCTTCGGTGCGGCTGGAGGTGGCAAGGATCGCGCTGATCGCGGGCGCATCTTCGGCCTGGCCTTCATCTTCGCGGTGGATGGTCGATGGCGCGCAAAGCCGCCACAGCGCAAACGATACCAGCAGCACGGCGCAGGCCAGCGCGGCGCGCAGGTAGCGCGGGGCATCGTCGCGCACCGCAAACTCCCACCACAAGTCATCGTTGTATGGCACGTGACGGTAAGCGAACAGGCCCGTCCACACTGCAAGGCAGGCGGCAGCGGCGATGGCGGCCACCCAGCCAGTGGTCAGCGGCTCCGCCGTCAGCGTAGTGCGGCGGTAGAACGCGCCGCGCGTCAGGTGCAGCAGCCCGGCGATGCTGAGGCAGACCACCGCTTCTTCGTAATCGATGCCCTTGGTGAGCGAGAAGAACGCGCCGGCCACCAGCAGCACGCGGGTTGCCAGGCACGCCCCGTCCAGCCGGCGATACAGACCCGGCGCCAGTAACAGCAGAGCGGTGCCGACCAGACTGGCGGCGATGTGGCTCGCCTCGATAAAGGGCAGCGGCAGCACGTCCGCCAGCGCGCCCATGCGCGCGTGGATGGCCGGCAGCGAGCCTGACAACAGCAGCATACCGCCGCCCAGAAACGCAGATGTGCTGAGCAACAGCGGCGACAGGCTGGTCGCCAGGTTCTGAAAACCTCCGACCAGCTTCGCCACCCGCCGGCTGCGCGCGCCCTCATGCCAGGCCAGCAGCAGCGCGGCGAACACCAGCGGCAGGAGGTAATAGATGATGCGATACGCGATCAGCGCCGCAAACAGCGTTGCCCGGTCGCTGGGCACCACGGCCAGCACCACCGCTTCGAACACGCCCAGTCCACCGGGAACATGGCTGACCAATGCAACCACGATGCCCAACGAATAGGCCAGCACGAAGGCCGGCAATTGCGATGGGTCGGCGTGGGGGATCAGCACGAACAAGGCGGCGGCTGCGCTGGCAATGTCGATCAGCCCGATGCCCATCTGCGATGCGATCTGGACGGGGCCCGGCAGCGGCATGGCGATGCCGCGGATGGACAGCGGACGACGCATGCGGGCAGCGGCGATCGCCAGTCCCGCCACCACCAGCAGCACGGCCGCACCCAGCAGCCGTGTCGTCAAAGCGCCCAGCACGATCGGCCCCAGCGTCAGGCCGCCGGCGTGAACAAGCATGGCGGCGCCCGCGATCGCAAAGACGCCGAACCAGAAATTGGCCGCCGCCAGCACCACCACGCGTGCCACGTCCGGCCCGTCCAGCCCGGCGGCCACGTAAATGCGATACCGCGCAGAGCCACCGGTGAGCAGCGACAGGCCAAGGTTATGGCTCAGGGTATAGCTGGTGAACGAGGCCAGCGCCGCGGTGCGCCAAGGCAACTTGCAGTCGATCACCCGCAGCGCCAGGTAATCGTAGAAGGTGAGCGCCAGATAGCTCACCGCCGTGAAGCCCACCGCCAGCACGATCTGCGTGAACGACAAGGCGTGCACCGCCGCGCGCACGTCCACATAGCGGACCTGGTGCGTCAGCGCGTTGAGCGCGGCAAACCCCAGCGCGATCACCGCGATGACCACCGCCAGCGACAGCGGGCGGCGATAGCGGGCGAACATGGCGCGCGCGCCGGTCATGCCGGCAACTGCCGGATGCGGGTCCAAATCTGCGAGCGGCAGATCAGCCCGCCCATCACGCAGCCCTTGATCTTGATCTGGGTGGGGGACACCTGCTCAAGATCGGAATCGAAGCTGCGGCCCATGTCCGGCACATAGACGGTGCCGTGCCACAGGCCCGCGCCGCTGGGGCGATAGTCCTGCAGCAACTGAATACCCAGCAGGTTGGCAACGCCTCCGCTGCGGGCCTTCTCCAGCGCGTGCTGGCTCGCCCAAACCACCCGTCCGCACAGGCCCGGCCCACATTCCCCGGTCTGCACCACGACGCTGCCTTTGGGATTGACCCAGAAACCAACGCTCATCGGCGCTGCCACCACGCCCTGCGGCACGGCTGCAAGCAGGAAGAACACGAGAGCCGCGCGAAAGACGGCACGAAGATCTGGCTTTCTGGTCATGCTGCAGGATTAGGACGGCACAAATTGCCTGTGCTTCACCGCAAGATGAACAATCGGCAATCTGCGAAAAAGCGCGCACGGCGCCCCCTCGCCTACTTCCCCAGCGAATAGGTGATGACAAAGCACGCCACCGTGAGCAGCGACATGGCGATGATGAACGTCGCATCGGCGGCCCGTTCCAGCCAGTGCAGCCGCACCTTGGACTGCACGCGCAGCGCGAAATACGAACTGAGGCTGGCGAGCAGGAACAGCAGCGCGTCCACGGACAGCAAGTCGTCGGCTATGGTCTCGTCGCCGTTGACCACCATCGCTACGTGCAGAAGGCCGATCCCGGTCATGCACACGCCCACCATGCCCGATGCGATCGGGCAGATCAGTCGGCACGTGCGCTCATCCAGCGCGGCAAGCCGGTGCGCTTCGCCGGACGGATCATCCGCAGCATTATCGGGGTCCATCATCGAAAGCCTTGCTGCAACGGGTGCAAGGCGGATACGGTGCCGCGTTCCTCCGGCTGCTGGAGGAAACATGAAGGAAAGTTAATCCGCGACGATGGCAGACGCAGTGCACAGCGCAGACCTTTCCGCATGAGCCAGAAGATCCTGATGGTAGAGGATGATCCGGCCACCGCCGAGTTCATCGCCAAGGGCCTGGAAGAAGCCGGCTTCGTGGTCGATCGGGCCGAGAATGGCCGCGACGGCCTGTTCCTCTCCACCGACGGTGGCTACGCCTGCATCGTTCTGGACCGCATGCTGCCCGGGCTCGATGGCATGGCGGTGCTGGCCGCGCTGCGCGGCGCCGGCGTGGAAACGCCGGTCATCATTCTGTCCGCGCTCGGCTCGCCTGAAGACCGGATCAAGGGGCTGACGGGCGGCTGCGACGACTATATGGTCAAGCCGTTCACCTTTGCCGAACTGCTCGCCCGCATCAAACTGCTGATCCGGCGCAGCGCGTCGGCGCCGGCGCCCGATACCGTGCTGCGGTGTGACGATCTGGAGATGGACCTGCTGTCCCGCCGGGTCCGGCGCGGCGATCGGGCGATAGACCTGCAGCCGCGCGAATTCCGGCTGCTGGAATTCCTGCTGCGCCACGTGGATCAGGTCGTCACCCGCACGATGCTGCTGGAAGGCGTGTGGGATTATCATTTCGATCCCGGCACCAACGTGGTTGATGTGCACCTCAGCCGCCTGCGCAAGAAGATCGACGAGGGCGAAGCGCGCCGCCTCCTCCACACCGTGCGGGGGGCGGGCTACCGCATCGGTTCCGAGCCTTGATCGCGCGCTCCACCACTTTCCGGTTCGCGGCGCTGGTGTTCGCGTTCCAGCTCATCACCGCAGCCGTGCTGTTATTCGGCCCTGCCGCACTGCTGCGCTCGCAAAGCCACGCGAACGCCATCGCGGTGGCCGAAACGATGCAGGACGATCTGGTCCAGACGTATGCCAGCGCCGGGCTTTCAGGCCTCGCGCATGCCATAGACACGAGGGTGTCCCGGCGGATCGAGCGGGCAGCGGCTGTCCTGCTCACCGATCCTTCGGGCAAGCGGATCGCCGGCAACCTGGACAAGATCCCCGCCGGCCTTGCGGTGAACGCGCCTTACGAGATGGTCGAACTCACCCGCTCGGGCCATGCCTCCCCCGAAGCGATACTGATGCAGTCGGTGCGATTACCTGGCGGTGCGGTTCTGGTGACCGGGACGGTGATCGAAAGCGAGCGCCAGATCCTGGCCCTGCTCAAGCGGACCAGCATGATTGCGCTGGCGCTGTCGGTGGTGCTGGCCGCCTTCGCGGCGTTCGTCTCCACGCGCCTGATCCTCAATCGCCTGAAGGCCAGCGTTTCCACTTTGCGCGCGGTGCGCGCCGGCGATCTGGGCCGCCGCGTTCCGCGTGACGAAACGGGCGATGCGTTCGCCTTGCTGGGCAGCGAGGTCAACCAGGCGCTGGACCGGGTCGCATCGCTGAACGACGAACTCAAGCTGGCGACCGACGGCCTCGCCCACGATCTGCGCTCCCCGCTCACTCGCATGCGCGCTGCGCTGGACCGGCTGGCCGAACACGTGGACGACGAGGCCGCGCAACCTTTCGTCGATCAGGCGCTGGCCGAGACCGAACGTCTGATGGCGATGATCGAGACCGCGCTCAACATCACCCGCGCCGAAGCGGGGATCGGGCGCGAAAGCTTCATTCCCGGTGACTTGTCGGAACTGCTGAACAACGTGGCCGAGATCTACGCGCCGCTGGTGGAGGATCAGGGCCGCGCCATCGTGGTCGAAGCGCCCGCCGCCTTCGAGATGCCGGTCCATCGCCAGTTGCTGGATCAGACCATCGGCAACCTGATCGACAATACGCTGAAATACGGCGCGGGCACGATCACCCTGTCACTGCGCCCGGAGCCGGACGGGGCAACGATCTCCGTCGCAGACGAGGGGCCGGGCATCGCGCCGCACGACCGCGAGCAGGCCCTGCGCAGATTCAGCCGGCTGGACCAGGCTCGGCGCGGTTGGGGTGCGGGCCTTGGCCTGTCTCTCGTCCAGGCGGTGGCGCACCTGCACGATGGCACAGTGGATCTGCGCGATGCCGCGCCCGGTCTCGATGTCGTGATTCGGCTACGGATCGCCCTGACGCCAGCGCTCCCGCCGCGCTAACGTTCGACCCTGCTTTCAGAACCGGCGCGATACGCCGAAATATAGCTCTACGTCATTGGCGTCCCGATCAAGGCCCAGGATCGTCCCGGCGTCGAACTGCAGGTTTTTCGCCGGCTGCCACGCCAGCGAAAGCCCGGACACCTGCTGATGAGTATACCCGGACGGATCGCGATCGAACGTAATCTGATATTCCGCCGCCGCCGATAGCTTTTCGCCCAGCTTCACCGCCGCGCCAACCGTCTGGCCCACTGCCAGATGCCGCCCGTTGCCGTCGTCATCCACCGCTGCATCAAGCTCGCTGGTGGAGGTCAGGCTGACGGTGTCGGAAACCTGGACGGAGATCGGCACCAGCGCGCCTGCTCCCCAGTCCCCTGCACCGACCGGACTACGCCCCGTGGGCAGCGACACGAAGCCGGCCAGCGCGACTGAAAATCCGGAGCCATCGGGGTTCGCCAGATTGCGGCGCACCCCCAGCGTCACGTCACCGGTGCGGGTCTCACGCGCCATCTGTCCGGTGGTGTAATCACGCGTTCGCGAAAACCCCAGGCTCGTCCAGCCAAGCTGCACTTCCGCATGATCGGCAAAGCCGTACCGCAGGCGCAGGTCGCCGGTCAGGAACAGGTCCTGACGCTGGTCCGCATCCCGGCTCAGCGTCCAGTCGCCCAGCCCCGCCTCCAGCGACAGCGTGCCCGGCGCCATCGTGCACGGCGGCGTATCGAGGCCAGGCCGATCCGGGCAGTAATCGCGCTCCGCCGCCCACGCCGTGCACGGCAGCAACGCCAGCGCCGCAGCTGCGATATCCCAAATACGCATTGCTCAGATCCCCCGTGGCCCACGCCATAGCATGTCCCCAGCCCCCGTCATGTTCCCGTTGCGCCATCATGGGTTCGGCAATGTCCAAAGCCCCGCATCGCAGGCGCGACAACGTCGCACGACAGCGCCCATTTCGCTGTTGACCGATCCCGACCTCATCCGTAAAGGACGCGACCTGCGCTGCTGCGGCGGCGCACCATGCGAACCTTGCGTTTCACCAAGGTCCGATATGGCGGAGTAGCTCAGTCGGTTAGAGCAGCGGAATCATAATCCGCGTGTCGGGGGTTCGAGTCCCTCCTCCGCTACCATTCTTCCCCCCGACAGCGGGGAGCCGGATGGAACCACTCGCGCGTGAAGCTGCTGGGGGCATCGAGGCAAACGCCTCGTTGTCCCCCAGAGCGGCAGGAAGCAGAAATCGCTCGCCGATCAACGCTTCCAACCTGCCAATGATTTCGATCTTCGGAGGCGGCGTGTGGCGGTTGCGCGATGCGCCAGCCGGATGAAGCACCACCGTTTCGATCACCTCGCGCACGACCTTGGCGGCTTCTGACTCGCCGTCTTTGCCCAGTGTCTCGTGAAGCCGCGCTACGGCAGTCAGGTAGCGTTCGCGCGCGCCGGGGTGGAGCACGACAACGCTGGGTGTTGCCATCGCGGCCAGCCGCTGCCGAAGATCATTCTCCTTCGTGAGCGTGGCCTGAAGCTCCGGCTGGGTGCGAACGGGATCGCATAGGCCGTCCATCAGCAGGTTGTTGAGCCGCTCGGCTCGCGCCGACGCCTTCACAAGTTCCGCTTCGAGCGATGCCCGTTGCGTGGTCGATGACATGCGCAGCCGCTTCATCTCCGCCTCGTATGTTTCGAGGAAGTCGCGGATCGCGTCAGGCTCCTGAAGTTCACGCCGCAGCAGGCCGAGCACACGAGCCTCAATCTCGTCGATGTAGTAGCTGCGGGGATCAGGGCAGTCGCCGCTCTCCTTGTGGCGCGAACATTGAAACCGCGTGCGCCCCGTCTTGTCCGTGCCCTTGGTGGACATGCCGCTGCCACAGGCACCGCATCGAAGCAGGCCGCTGAAGACGCGCTTGGCGGCGCGGGCACGCTGGGGCGGCTCCTGCCGCTTCTTGGCCTTGCGCACCGCTACAGCGTCCCACAGTTCGTCCGACACGATGCGCAGGTGTTCGGCGTCGGCGCACACCCGTTCCCCAACGTCGTTGCGCCGGGACACGCGCTTGCCGGTGTTCGGGTTCACCACCATCCGGCTCTTGTTCCAGACAATGCGTCCGACATAGAGTTCGTTGTTCAGGATGCCGCTGCCCCGTGCCGCCTCGCCGTGGATACACGACGCCGCCCAACGGCTCCCGCGTGGCGGCTTCACCCCGCGCTCGTTGAGGTCGGCTGCGATGGCGCGCGGGGTCTCGCCTGCCGCATAGCGCTCGAAAATCTCGACGATGATCCGCGCCTGATCCTCGACGATCAGGAGGGTGCCGCCGCGCCGCTTCTCGTGCGCGTGTCGCGGTGCCGATTGGTAGCCGTAGGCGCGGCCTCCCGCCGTGAAGCCGCTGCGGACGATGCCGTCCAGACCGCGCCGCACCATCTGCGCGGTCTGCTCGCGGGTGAGGTGCGCCACCAGCCCCTTCACCGCCGCGCCCATCGGGTCGAGCACGGTGTTCGTCGCCGCCTCGATGACGGTGATGCCGAGGAAGGTCAGGTGCTCAATGGCCTTCTGGACATCGCCGTTGTTCCGCGACAGGCGGGAGACATTCTCGATATACAGGACGGTGAACTCACCCCCGTATGCGGCCTTCATCATCGCCTTGTAGCCGTCGCGCAGCAAGACGGACGCGCCGCTTTTGGCGTAATCGGGGAAGCGGTTCGATGCGGGAATGGTGTGGCCGTTGCCAACGGCGCGCCGCTCCGACAGCGCTACCTGATCGTCGATTGATGTCTCGTCCTGAAGGTCCGAACTGTAGCGCGCGTAGATCGCGCCGATAGCGGGCATCATGAACTCGACTCCAGACCTGCGGCTTCGGTAGCATAGTCGGCGGCGGCGATGATCTTCGCAAGTGCTCGTGCGAGGTCGCGCACGAACTCGCGCCGCGCCTCGTTGTGTTTGTCTGTGTGGTTAGAGTGATCCATGCCCTGATCCTGACAGGGCGGACCAGTTCGCGGCTATAAATAAATCAGCACGAAGCGCAGATTGATTTATTGAAAGCGCGGGATGGCGTCTGGTATCTTCAATTCATGACCACCACAACCTTAAAGACGAACTGGCTGAACTTTCTCTCCGATCAAGACTTCACCCACGCTATCACCTTAAAACCCAACGACGCCAACTTCACAAAGTCGGTCGCCGCACTTCATCGCCTGTTCGTCAAGGCGCACATGCTGGTTCAGCGCCGCCTGATCGGGCGCGGGTTCAACCTCGCCCAGAATCGCGCGCGACAGACACCGGCCTTGGGCATTGTAGAGGGTTCGTTGCTGACGGGCCATATTCACGGGGCCTTCAAGGTCGCCCCGGATGACTGGTCGAAGTTCGAGGGGCTGTTCGTCGGGGAGAAGCGGCGCGGCCCGGATCGGAACATCTGGCGGACGCTGGTCGCCAGCGGAACATGCGTGGTGGAGCCGATCCACGGCGCGAAGGGGTGGCACAGCTACACCTTCAAGGATGTCTGGCAGACCGACGACACCGACCGTCTCGTCATGCTGCCGCTGTCGGTCTGACAACCGACCTCGCCGTTCGACCGTCGTCTGTTGCTACCAGCAGGGCCGAGATCGCCGTGAAATCACCGGACTCCAGCGCTCTCCGTCAGGAGGGCAATGGAGAGTAATGCTCAAAGGAGAAGGACATGAAATACAAAGACATCATCGAGTCCATAGCGGACGAAGCCATAAAGGCAGCACAGAAGCGATTGAAGGCGAGCCAGCAGATCGACAGCGCACGACGGAAGAGGAGCACTGCCGCGCAGAAATATCAGGACGCGCTGCGAACCGCCAACCAGTCGGAACAAGCCGCCAAGGCAAAGCTAAACTCGCCGAAGTGATCGCGTCCAACAGGGTATACCTGAACGGGTGCGCGATGCGGCGATGAAATCTGTTCCGAATAGCTTGACACGAGGACCCTTTCGGAACATACCGATAGAGTCTTCAGTATATACGGAACAGCGCGATGTTGATCGGCTACGCGAGGGTGAGCAGCATAGGGCAGGACCTCACCGTTCAGGAGGAGGCGCTCCGCGCTGCCGGTTGCGAGCAAATCTACAGCGAGAAGAAGTCCGGTCGGCAGGCGGAAGATCGCGAGGCGCTCCACGACGCCATGAAGGCCGCGCGCACCGGCGACATCATCGTTGTGTCGCGCCTCGACCGCTTCGCGCGCTCGACGCAGGACCTCCACAACCTGCTCGCCGCGCTCGAAGCGAAGGGGGTCGGCTTCCGGTGCCTCGCGCAGAGTGGCGTTGACACAACGACGCCGACCGGCAAGCTCACCCTGTCGATCCTCGGCGCTGTTGCGGCCTTCGAGACCGATCTGCGGGCCGAGCGGCAGGCGGAGGGCATTGCTTGCGCGAGGCAGGAAGGGCGCTATAAGGGGCGCGGACCCAGCATCGACTATGCGAAGGTGAAGCGGCTTCACGGGCAGGGTATCAGCCCTACTGAAATCGCGAGCCTACTGGGCGTCGGTAGGACGAGCGTCTACCGGGCGCTTGCCGCGTGAGTCGAGGTATCCCCCTTCTCTTGCTGATGGCGTTGACCTTGGCCGTTAGCGGCTGTTCGAGCGTCTATGACATACGGGCGAAGATCATCGACGGCAGACTTGCGTTCGTTGCCAAAACTGATTTCTTCGGCAATCCCGATTGCGTCCGTGGGATCAGCGTCGCAACTGATGATGGTCCTGCCGCATCACCGGAAGCGGGCGATGATGTAAGCGCGGTCCGCCGGGGCGTTTACTGGGAGCAAACATTCTCCTCGCCATCCTGCGATAACCCGTTTCCAGTGGTATACGGGGCACGGCTGTCCGGCCCGCTGTTCAAATACGCAGACGGTCAGACGAAGTCTGTGAAGGCCAAGCCTCTTGTAAAGGGAATAACTTACAGCGTTTCGGCGCAGAGTAGTGGATCGGCCTACGGAGGTGGCAAATTTCGAATTACACCCGAAGGTAAGGTCATCAATCTCGGGCGTTAATCGCGCTGCCACCACCTATGGCCGTTCAGGATCGGCGGCAAGCAGCACAAAGTGTGTCGGGGGGATCGACCGAAGCCCTCCTCCGCTACCATCTTACCCCCACGCATCAGCAAGGTCTATCAATCCGCCGGGGCCTTGTTCGCCTGCATCGAGCCTGGGTCTGCACCCGGTCGGGCGAGGATGCCGATAGTGGTGGACGTAATGCCGATGGCGATCACGAACATGATCACCAGCGCGATCGAGAAGGCCACAGCCTTGCGCACGCTGGTTTGGGCTGCGGGCGTGGACATGCGCTCGTCCATCAGGTCCTTGTCTTGCTCTGTCATAGCTCTCTCCCCTTATCGGCTTTGGCCGTTATCCTGAATCTTTGCCGCGAAACGGCAGCACCCGGATCTGCCGCCACGGGCCCCCTTCGTAGGCATAAAGGCCCAGTCCGCGAAACCGGAACGTAACCAGGGAAAAGCCGGGGCGCAATTCATCCTGCAACGCGCGTGCGGCCTGCGCGCTCACCTTGTTCTGGATGGTGACATGCAAGCGCGCTGGCTGCACGTCCTGGCGGGTGAGCAGGCCATGCATCCGCTCTGCGATCATGCCGTGACATTCCACCATTGCATCGCTTTCGATGGCAAAGGCGGTGCCGCCGCCCAGCTTCATCAGGCCGGTGATGCGCGCAAGCGGCGGTGGCGCCTTGGTGATCCGCCCCAGCAGTTCCAGCACCTCTTCCTCGACGTGTGCGGGCAACGCATGAAACAAGGTGACATGCGCGCTAAGCTGATTGCGCTCGGGCGGAAAATGCGCGCGGCGCAAACCATCCACCCACGTGAAGACGTCAGCGGGCAGTTCGGCTGTGACGATCAGCGGCGTCGTCAGACCGCACCCTTTTGCAGTGCCTCCAGCACCTTTTCAGGCGCGGTTTCGCCATACGGGTCATCGTCCGAGCCGGTGTCATTGATGCCCGGTTCCTCGAACCAGGCGGTGATGTGATTGTCGTCCACCACCATGGCATATCGCCAGGAACGCAAACCGAAGCCCAGGTGATCCTTGTCGATCAGCATCCCCATGCGCCGGGTGAAGTGCCCGGAACCGTCCGGCAATAGTTTCACCTTCGACAAGCCTAAATGGCGGCCCCATTGATACATCACGAACGCGTCGTTGACGGCGATGCAATAGACCTCGTCAGCCCCAGCAGCACGGAAATCATCGTAGAGGCGCTCGAACGCGGGGCACTGCTCGTTGCTGCACGTGGGCGTGAACGCGCCGGGCAGCGAGAATATCACCACGCGCTTACCGGCAAAGGCATCATGCACGTTCAGGTCTTCCCACCGGAACGGATTATCGCCGCCAATGGATTCGTCGCGGACGCGGGTTTTGAGGACCACATCGGGTATCTGACGATCGAGCATGCTGTTCCCCCGGGTAAAAGCGCAAAGGTTCAGGCTCGATAATGCACCAGTGCCATTAAAGTTCGCAAGGACAGCGCCCGCCGGCCTTACAATTCACCCCGTGCCCGGCGGATCGCGAACCACTTGGCGACGTTACGGTTGTGCTCTTCCAGGGTATCGGCGAACGCATGGCCACCGGTACCGTCGGCCACCATGTAGAGCGCCTTGGTCTTGGCCGGGTTCAGCACTGCGGCGATGGACGCACGGCTGGGGTTGGTGATCGGGTGCTTGGGCAGGCCCACCATCGTATAAGTGTTGTAGTCGTTGACCGCCTGGATTTCGGACTGGAGGATGCGCCGGCCCAGCCGCTTGCCCTTGGTGATCGGATAGATGATGGTGGGATCAGCCTGCAGCAGCATCCCTGTCTTCAGGCGATTCGAATACAGCCCCGCTACCATTCGCCGCTCGGACGGCTTGCCGGTTTCCTTCTCGACGATGGAGGCCAGGATTACCGCCTGCTCGGGCGTTTTCACCACCAGGCCCGGCGCGCGCTTGGCCCAGAGCTCCTTGACGGTGCGGGTCATCGCCGCCTGCATGCGGCGCAGGACGGCCTGACGCGCTTCGCCTTTTTCGAACGCGTAGCTATCCGGCAGGACGGAGCCTTCCGCCGGCATGCTTACGTCTCCTGTCAGCGAAGTTTGCGCCTTCAGCCGCTCGTACACCATGATCGAGGGCATGCCTTCGGGCACGACAACGAAACGGCGGATGATCTCGTCACTGGAGATGATCGCCAGCACGCGCGAAGCACTGGCATGCGCCGGTATCGCAAATTCGCCGGCCTTGATCGCGCTGCCGCCGCCCAGGATCCGCGCGCGGAACACGAACCCGCTGGCCGAGCCGATCACGCCCTGTTTCTGCAGGCGGTCCGCGACATCGGCAAGGCTGGCGCCGTTGGGCACGATGAAGTGCGCTTCCTTCTGCAGCGGCCCGGATCCATACCAGCCGCCCAGAAAGGCCCACAGGCTCCCGACCAGAACGAGGGCGGCGATCGCCGCCAGAACGCATCCGCGCCGGGAAACCATGATGTCAGTCGATCTTGCGCATCACCAGGCTGGCGTTGGTGCCGCCAAAGCCGAAGCTGTTGTTGAGGACCGCGCGCACTTCGCGCTTCTTGGCGACGTGCGGCACCAGATCGACGCCGATGCAGCTCTCGCTCGGATTGTCGAGGTTGAGCGTGGGGGGGACGATCTGGTCACGCAGGGCCAGGATGCAGAAGATCGATTCCACCGCACCCGCACCGCCCAGCAGATGGCCGATGGCGGACTTGGTGGAACTCATCGAAACACCGTCGATCGCATCGCCGAACAGGCGGCGCACGGCGCCCAGTTCCAGCTCGTCACCCAGCGGCGTGGACGTGCCGTGGGCGTTGATATAGTCGATGTCCTTGGGTTCCAGCCCGGCCTTGCGCAGCGCCATGGCCATGGAACGATACGCGCCCGAGCCTTCCGGATGCGGGGCGGTGACGTGATAGGCATCGCCCGACAGCCCGTATCCGATGACTTCGCAGTAGATCTTCGCGCCGCGCGCCTTGGCGTGTTCGTACTCTTCGAGCACGACGACACCGGCGCCCTCACCCATCAGGAAACCGTCGCGGTCCTTGTCATAGGGGCGGCTGGCCTTGGTGGGCTCGTCGTTGAAGGCTGTGGACAGCGCACGCGCCTGTGCGAAGCCGGCGATGCCGATCGGGCAGATCGTGCTTTCCGCGCCGCCCGCTAGCATGATGTCAGCGTCGCCGTCCTTGATCATGCGCGCCGCATCACCGATAGAGTGCGCGCCGGTGGAACAGGCAGTGACGACCGCGTGGTTGGGGCCCATCAGGCCGTACTTGATCGAGACCTGACCCGAGATCAGGTTGATGAGGCGACCGTGCACGAAGTGCGGCGAGACGCGGCTGGGGCCCTTGTTGGCCAGCACCAGTGATTCGCTTTCAATGCCCGGCAACCCGCCGATGCCCGATCCGATCGAGCACCCAGCCATGAACCGGGTTTCCTCGTCCATGTCGGTAAGGCCGGCATCTTCGATCGCCTGCCCCGCCGCGTCGATCCCGAACACGATGAACGGATCGACCTGACGCTGCACTTTGTGATCGACGCGCTTGTTGGCATCGAAGCCGTATTCGTGATCGGCCGGCTTCACTTCGGCGGCTATGCGACACTTCTGGTCCGACGCATCGAACTTCGTGATCTGCCCGGCGCCGGATTTGCCGGCAAGGATGTTGGCCCAGGTAGTCTCCACGTCAGCGCCCAACGGGGTGACAAGACCAAGTCCGGTGACGACGACACGACGCATTATGCTCTCCGAAATGCTACCTGGCCGCATTTTCAACTGGCCGAAAACACCGACAGGCCCGCCCCTTAGAGGTCGAGCCTGTCAATTTCAATCCGGTGCGCGCTCCGCCCTGTCCGGCATGCGCCGGCAGGGATCGGAAACGCGGGTGCCAGATCAGCCCTTGTTTTCTTCGATGTACTTGATGGCATCGGAAACAGTGGTGATCTTCTCGGCAGCGTCATCGGGGATTTCGACGCCGAATTCTTCCTCGAACGCCATGACCAGCTCGACGATGTCGAGCGAGTCAGCGCCCAGATCGTCGATGAAGCTCGCGTCCTCGGTTACCTTGTCGGCTTCGACGCCCAGATGCTCGACGACGATCTTCTTAACCCGATCGGCGGTATCGCTCATGTGTATAGACCTCTTCGAAAATAGGCGGCTTTGAATCTCGACAGTGCCCTAATGTCTGGGCGCGACGCTGGCAAGGGCCTTGGCTTAACAGATCGACAGGATGGACCAAAGACGCGCGCTGGAACGGCTTAAGCCTTCGGCTCCGTCCCCGCCGCCGGCTGCTTTACCGGCTCCACCACCCGCAAGTGCAATTCGCGCAGCTGTTTGGCTTCGGCCGGGCTGGGCGCGTTCATCAGCAAGTCCTCGGCCCGCTGGTTCATCGGGAACAGCGTGATTTCGCGCAGGTTCTGCGCCCCGCATAGCAACATCACGATGCGATCCACGCCGGCCGCCATGCCGCCATGCGGCGGCGCGCCATACTGGAAGGCGCGATACAGGCCACCGAAGCGCTCCTCGACGTCAGCCTTGGACAAACCGGTCATCTCGAACGCCTTGACCATCAATTCGGGAGACTGGTTGCGGATCGATCCCGACGCGATTTCGTATCCGTTGCACACCAGATCGTACTGGTAGGCCTTGATCGTCAGCGGGTCCTGATTTTCCAGCGCGTCCATCCCGCCTTGCGGCATTGAGAACGGGTTGTGCGCGAAATCCACCTTCTTGTTGTCCTCATCCCATTCGTAGAACGGGAAATCGACGATCCAGCACAGCTCGAAGCGATCCTTGTCGATCAGGTCCAGCTGCTCGGCCACGCGGGTGCGGGCAAGGCCGGCCAGCTTGGCGGCCTGCTCTTCCTTGCCCGCCGCAAAGAACACACCATCGTTGGGGCCAAGGCCCAGCGCCGCGATCAACGCCGCGGTTTTTTCCTCGCCATGATTCTTGGCGATCGGGCCGCCGGGAACGCCATCCTTGATGTTGATGTAGCCAAGGCCCGAATAGCCTTCGCCGCGCGCCCACACGTTGGTGTCGTCAAAGAACTTGCGGCTGCCCGCGCCTGCGCCCGGCGCCGGGATCGCGCGGATCACGCCGCCATTGGCAACGATACCGGCAAAGATGCCGAAGCCCGATTCGGCGAAGTGCGCGGTCACGTCCTTGACCAGCAGCGGGTTGCGCAGGTCAGGCTTGTCGCTGCCGTAATCCAGCATCGCCTGCGCGTGCGGAATGCGGCGGAACTGGCCCGCCGGCGTCACCGGCTTGTCGCCCGCGAACTGCGCGAACGTGGCACGCAACACCGGCTCCATCGTTTCCCACACTTCTTCCTGGGTGACGAAGCTCATTTCCAGGTCGAGCTGGTAGAACTCACCCGGCAGACGGTCGGCGCGCGGGTCTTCGTCACGGAAACACGGGGCGATCTGGAAATAGCGGTCGAAGCCGGCCACCATCAGGAGCTGCTTGTACTGCTGCGGGGCCTGGGGCAGCGCATAGAACTTACCGGCGTGGATGCGGCTGGGCACCAGGAAATCGCGCGCGCCTTCGGGGCTGGAGGCGGTGAGGATCGGCGTGGAATACTCGGTAAAGCCGATGTCCTCCATGCGGTGCCGGATATCCCGGATGATCTGCGTGCGCTTGACGATGTTGGCGTGCAGCGTTTCGCGGCGCAGGTCGAGGAAGCGATACTTCAGACGGATATCCTCGGGATATTCCTGCTCGCCGGCCACCGGCATCGGCAGTTCGTCTGCCCGCGACAACACCGTGGCGCTGCGCGCGTAGACTTCGATCGCGCCGGTAGACAGGTTGGGGTTCACCGTCCCTTCGCTGCGGGCCTTGACCGTACCCTCGATGGTGACGACGCTTTCGGCGCGCAGGCCATCAAGCAGTTCCAGCGCCGGGCTGTCGCTATCGGTTACGACCTGGGTGATGCCGTAATGGTCGCGCAGATCGACGAACAGTACGCCGCCATGGTCGCGCTTGCGGTGCACCCATCCCGACAGGCGAACCGTCTGGCCGACCTCTGCCGCGCCAAGCGCGCCGCAGGTATGAGTGCGATAGGGATGGGTCATGGCGGGCTCGTGCTCTTCACATAACGAAAAATGACAAGGGCCGCCCCTAGTCCAGTGAGGCTGCAATTTCCAGACGCGGATTGCAAAGCCTGGAAACCGCCCGCGCGGTAACCCCGAATAAACCATTGCGGTCTAACCTTGGGTAGTAACGGGGGCACGTTAGGTTAGCGGAGCACGACGCATATGTTCGCGGAAAGCAGGCTGGACGAAAATCTCCTGAACCGGGGCAACCCCACTGACGCCGCGTTGCTGGAGCCCTGGGCGGATGCACCTTTCGCCGGGCATGGCGATGGCGATGCCGCAGTTGAGGCGGCGACGCCCGACGAAGCTCTTGACGATCCGTATGACGGCCTCCACCTGCCGCCGCCCGGCGTCCACACAACCGGAACCCAACTGCGCCGCCGCATCGTGACAGCGGACAGCATCGCGCAACTGACGGCGAACGCCAGGCCCAGCGTGATGCAACGCGTGTTACGCGCTATTACGCGCCGGACATAAACCGCGATAGAACGGGAATACGAAGCGTTGATCCCCCGCCCCGTTCAGCGTAACGCCTGCGTTCCATGAAAATTCATCCGCTGATCACCACGTCCGAAGAACTCGCTGCGCTTTGCGCCCGCCTTGCGAAAGCCGATTTCGTGAGCGTCGATACCGAGTTCATGCGCGAGAACACCTATTGGCCCGAACTGTGCCTGGTGCAGATCGCCGATACGGAGGAAGCGGCGGCAGTCGATCCGCTGGCACCGGGCCTTGACCTCACCCCCTTGTGGGACCTGCTGACCGACAACGAGGAGGTGCTGAAAGTCTTCCACGCGGGCGGGCAGGATGTGGAGATCATCTTCAACTTCACCGGTCGCACGCCCCATCCGATCTTCGATACGCAGATCGCGACGATGGCGATCAGCCAGTCCGAGCAGATCGGCTACTCCAACCTGGTCGAATCGTGGCAGGGCGTGACGGTGGATAAAGGCGCACGCTTTACCGACTGGTCGCGCCGCCCGCTTACCGAGCGGCAGATCGAATATGCGATCGGCGATGTCACCTACCTGTCAAAGATCTTTCCCAAGATTCTCAAGCGTCTGGTCAAGACCGGGCGCGGCGAATGGCTGGACCAGGAAATGGAAAAGCTCGCCGATCCGGAGCATTATCGTAACGATCCCACCGAAGCGTGGAAGCGGATCAAGGCGCCCAGCCGCAATCCGCAGGTGCTGGGCCGGCTTAAGGCGATCGCCCAGTGGCGCGAACTCGAAGCGCAGAACAAGAACATCCCGCGTGGCCGCATCGCTCGTGACGAGACGGTGGCGGACATTGCCAGCCACCCGCCCAAGACCCAGGCCGACCTGGCAAAAGTGCGAGGCCTGTCGCAAGGATGGAAGGACAATGAAATCGGCCGCCGCCTGATGAACGCCATCGCCGAGGCCGAGCCGCTTCCCGATGACGAACTGCCCGCGCGCACGCCGCGCGGCGCACCGCTGGGCAAGGAAGGCGCGCTGGTTGCCGATCTGCTCAAGCTGCTGCTGAAGATCCGCGCCCGCGAGATCGACGCTGCCGCGCGACTGCTGGCCCGGAACGACGAACTGGAATTGCTGGCAGCCGGGGTTCGCAAGAACCTGAGCCTGCTGCAGGGCTGGCGCTACGAGGTGTTCGGGCGCGATGCGCTGGACCTTGTGGAAGGCAAGCTGGCGTTTGCGGTAGAGAACGGCAAACTCAAGATGACCCATGTGGACGATGCGGCAGTGGTCGAAATCCCGACGTCCCAGGAAACGGCGAGCGCAGCACCGGCGGCAGACTAACTGCGGCGCGCTTTGCGCTATCACACGTTCGCCGCGGCGCACAAACGCCGCACTTGGCTAAGCTACGTTGGCGTGCGATAGCACACGCGTGACCGTATATCAGCCGACGCTCAAGCAGCTTCAGTATCTCGTCGCCCTTCACGAGCATGGCCACTTTGGCCGCGCCGCCGATGGCTGCTTCGTTTCCCAATCCACGTTGTCCGCTGGCCTGCGCGACCTTGAAACGCTGCTGGGCGTCAGCCTGGTGGAGCGGACCAAGCGCGCGGTGCGCTTCACACCGCTGGGCAACGCGGTGGTCGCCAAGGCGCACCGGATCCTGCGCGAAACAGAGGAACTGTCGGATCTGGTGCAGTCCAGCGGCAAGCCGCTTTCGGGCGAGCTGCGGATGAGCGTCATCCCCACGATCGCCCCGTTCCTGCTGCCGCGCATGCTGCCGCGCTTGCGCCGCGAACGGCCCAACCTGCGATTGTTCCTGCGCGAGGAACCCAGCCAGGCCGCAGTCGAATCGCTGCACCACGGCCGGGCGGACTGCGTGCTGCTCGCCCTGCCCTACGCCACCGGCGAGGTGGAGAAGGAAACCATCGAGCTCGACGCGTTCTACGTTGCCTTCCCGAAGGACGATCCGCGCGATCCGCCCGCCCAGGTCACCGCTGACCTCATCGACGAGAACCGGCTGCTGCTGCTGGAAGACGGGCATTGCCTGAAGGACCACGCGCTGGCCGCCTGCAACCGCCCGGAACTTCGCGCCAGCGCGACCATGATCGGCACCAGCCTGCACACGCTGGTGCAGATGGTGGACAATGGCCTTGGCCTGACGATGTTGCCGGAAATGGCGCTTGACGCTGGCATTCTCAACGGCACCAACGTCGTTGCCCGCCCGCTAATTTCCCCCAATGCGAATCGCGAGATTGCCTTGGTATGGCGCAAGAATTCGCCCCGCGCCGACGAATTCAGGATGCTGGCCGATGAATTGCGCGCCGGCTGAAACGCAGTCCAAGCGCCTTACCTAGGGCGCCGCAGCTGAAGACCCAATCCGAGCAGCGCGATGGCGGTGCCAAGCACGCAAACCCCGTTCCAGCCCCATTGGTGCCAGGTGGCGACGGCCAGGCCCGAACTGGCAGCCCCGGCCAGGAAAATCAGCACCATGTAGACCGTGTTGATTCGCGAACGGGCCTTTGCGGACAGCGCGTAGATGATGGTCTGGTTGGATATCTGGCTGGCCTGTACGGCAAGATCCAGCAGCAATACCCCGACGATCAATCCGGCGATCGACTGCCACAGCCCGAACACCAGCCACGCCGCCAGACTGATAGCGCTGGCAACCACGATCACCAGGTGCGGCCCCCGGCGATCAGCGATGCGGCCCGCCAGCGGCGCGGCCAACACGCCCGCTACGCCCAGAATGCCGAACAGCCCGGCCGCTTCCGACCCAAGCGCGAACCTCGGCTCCTTGAGATGCAGGGCCAGCACCGTCCAGAAGATGCTGAACAGCCCGAACTGGCAGCACTGGGTGTACGCCGCCTGCCGCAGCGTCGGGTACCGCAGCCACAAGGCGCCAATCGAACTCAGCAACCCCGCATAGGTCAGGCCAGTCTCCTGCGGCTGGCTGCGCGGAAGCCGGACCGCCATCAGCGCCGCTGCGGCCAGGGTGATCGGCACTGCCAGCCAGAACATCTCGCGCCAGCCCGCAATCCCGGCGACGAAACCCGCCAGCGTGCGGCTCAACAGAATGCCGCACAGCAGGCCTGCCATCACCGTTCCCAGGATCCGGCCCCGGCTGTCCTCCGGCGCCAAGTTGGCCGCCAGTGGCACGATCTGCTGCGCGACCGATCCGAACAGCCCCACCAGCAAGGCGGCGACGAGCAGCAATCCGGCACCTGGTGCGATGGCCATGAACGTCAACGCAGCCGCCAAGGCCAGGAATTGCAGCAGGATCAGTCGCTTGCGCTCCACCAGATCGCCCAGCGGCACGAGCAGGAACAGGCCGGCCGCAAAGCCCAACTGCGTGACCGTAGGCACATACGTCACGGCCTGGCCCGCAACGTCGGCTTGCATCAGGCCGAGCATCGGCTGACTGTAATAGATGTTGGCAACCGCGATGCCGGTCGCCGCCGCCATGCTCAACACCAGCGCCCGGCTGGGCGAACGAACCGGGTTGGCCGGCGCTACGCTCGCCTGTGTGGTGGTCGCGCTCATCATGGATCCTTGTAAAGCGTCGGGCGGGACCAGTCGTAAGCGCTATTGTGCCGGGCAGTTCCCGCGCACGCTCAGTCCATGTGCTTGAGGCCGACGCGCAGATAATCCCAGCCGGTGATCAGCGTCAGTCCGGCAGCGGCCCACAGCGTCGTCAGGCCTACGGTGTGGGGCACGTTGATCTCCAGCGTGCCGAGCCACAGGTTCCACCACGGCATGGCGTTGCCCAGGATCAGCGCGCCCAGCGAAACGAGCTGGAACGTCGTCTTCCACTTCGCCAGCCGACTGACTGGCACGGAGACCTGCAGGCTGCCCAGAAATTCGCGCAGACCCGATACCGCGATCTCGCGAATCAGGATAACCAGCCCGGCGATCACATGCGCGTCGCCCACATAAGGGCCGCGCAGGATGCCTTGGGCGGTCAGCACCAGAATCACCGCAGCGACCATGATCTTGTCGGCGATCGGGTCCAGGAACACGCCCAGCCTGGAAACTGCGCCGCTAGAGCGCGCCAGATACCCGTCGAAATAGTCCGTAATGCCCATCAGGCAATACAGCACGAAGGCCAGGCCATAGCCGAACTGCCACGCGGGCCACCACAGCAGGAACGCCAGCAGCGGCACCGCGAAGATGCGCGAAAGGGTGAGAATGTTCGGCAAAGTCAGCATCGCGTCCTGCCATAGCCTGCAATCGCTCCCCGAATAAAGTGCCGTGCGGGGCTTGTGCCCCCCGTTCACGCCATTAAGTGTCCCGGCATCCACGATAAGGCCGGCGGCATCTTTCCCTTATGACCACGACGACCCAGCTTATCCGGGCGCGACGCTTCCTTCCGCTGTTCGTCACCCAGCTTCTCGGGGCGTTCAACGACAACCTGTTCAAGAACGCGATGATCCTCTTCGTGGTCTACGAAGTGTATCATTCCGAAGCGCAGGAAGCGCGTTTCAGCGCGCTGGCTTCCGGAATCTTTATCATCCCGTTCTTCCTGTTTTCCGCGATGGCCGGCCAGTTGGCGGACATGCGGGACAAGGCGCGCCTGATCCGCATCATCAAGACGTGCGAGATCTTCATCATGCTGGTGGGCGGCGCCGGGCTGGCCCTGGCATGGCAGAACATCGGTATGCACACGGTGGCGATCCCGCTGATGCTGCTGGCGCTGTTCGCGATGGGCGTACACTCGACGTTTTTCGGCCCGATCAAGTATGCGATCCTGCCCCAGCACCTAACCCAGGCCGAAGTGCTTTCAGGCACCGGTCTGGTCGAGGCGGGGACGTATATCGCCGTGCTGGCCGGTACTATCGTGGCAGGCTGGATCAGCGTGGATGCAGCGGCAATCGGGGTAATCGTGGTGGCCGGCCTGGGCTGGATCGCGGGGCGGCAAGTGCCCCCGGCGATGCCGCAGGGCAAAGTGGAGCCGCTGGATTATCACCTGATCCGCTCGTCCGTCCATCTGGTGCGCACGACCATGAAGGACCGCCGCGTGTTTCTGGCGATCTGCGCGATCAGCTTCTTCTGGGCGATCGGCACGGTCATCTTCGTGCAGTTCCCGCCGCTCGCCAAGAACATGCTGATGGCCAGCAAGGAAGTTGCCAGCCTGTTTCTGGTCATCTTCTCGGTGGGTATCGCCATCGGCTCGGTGGCGATCAATGCGCTGCTCAAGGGCACCGTCTCGGCCCGCTGGTCGCCAGTGTCCGTCATCGGCATGGGCGCTTTCCTGGTCGCCTTCCAGGAGGTCTGCCGGGTCTGGCCGCATCATGATGGCCCGAATCGGTTGATGGACGTGGGCACGTTCGTGGTCCAGCCGCTGGCTGCGCCGCTGATGCTGACGTTGCTGGGCATTGCGATCTGCGGCGGCATGTTCGTGGTGCCGCTTTATGCGTTCCTGACAACGTTCGTGGAAAAATCGCAGGCCGCCCGAACGATTGCGGCGAACAACATCGTCAATTCCGGGGCGATGGTGATCGGCTCGCTCGCCACCGGGCTGATGACGATCGCGGGCGTCGCGGTTGCCCAGCAATTGCTGATCGTTTCGGTCAGCTGCCTGGCGTCGGCCTGGCTGGGCTATCTGCTGTTCCGTGCAGAAAAGGCCGCGCTGCCCGCCGCCTGACGCCGTCCGATCTGCGCGCCCTCAGGCGATAAACAGCATCACCGCGACGAAGCTGGCGCAATAGCTGGCCAGAAACCCCCGCCAGTCCCCACCGGACATCCGCCAGCGCGCGGCTGCTTCGGCATTTTCGGCAACTTCAGGATCGCCTTCCAGCGGTGCGGTAAAAACATGGGCCGGCAGCGACCGGCGAAACCAGTGGCCGGCGGCTTCCTGGGTGAGAACGAGTGCGCGACGTGTCATGCTGGGCATAATGCACGTCTTAACGATTTGTTTACCATCTAGACAATGGCGCGAAAACGACTTTCCCGAAACGGGACGGCGCTTTTCAGGGCGATGCCCGTCCGGCGCGTCAGTCCCCCGCCAGCGTCAGGATGTAATCCCACTCCGCATCCGTCACCGCCGCGACCGACAAGCGCGACAGTTTCACCAGTTCCATGTCCGCCAGCTTGGGATCGGCTTTCACCTGCTTGAGCGTGACCGGCGTTTTCAGCTTGCGCTTGGGCTTCACCTTCACCGCCGCCCATTTGCCCTCCGGGTCGCTGGGATCGGTGATGCCTGATTGGCTGATCGTGGCGATGCCGACGATCTCCTTGCCGATGTTGGAGTGGTAGAAGAACACCTCCTCGCCCACTTTCATGGCGCGCAGGTTGTTGGCCGCGCGGTGGTTGCGCACGCCGTCCCAGGTGCCCTCGCCTTCCGCCACCAGATCGTCCCAGCTGTAAGCGTCGGGTTCGGACTTCATGAGCCAGTGTGCCATTCTTGCGCCTTTCGGTTTAGACTGTTGCCGTCGCGGGCCCTAAAGGGGGTCGCATACCGATTCATCACGGAATGCACCATCATGGACCTCGCACAAATTCCCGTCCTCAGCCTGGCCGCTTCGGGCACCGGCGCCAGCACCGAGCTTGCGGCCGAACTGGGCAAGAGCTTTCGCATCTTCGGCTTTGCGATGATCCGCGACCACGGCATCGACCAGGCCCTGATCGACCGCGCCTGGCAGCTGACCGAGCGCTTCTTCGCGCTTCCCGAGGAGGTGAAACGCACATACCTCCACCCCGAGCAGGGCGGCGCGCGCGGCTACACGCCCTTCCGCACCGAAGTGGCGAAAGGCGCGACCGAGAAGGATCTCAAGGAATTCTGGCACGTGGGGCGCGATGTGCCGGCATCCTCCCCGCTTGCCGCCTCGATGCCGCCCAACGTCTGGCCTGACGAGATCGAGGGTTTTCGCGAAACCTTCACAGAGTTGTACGCCCAGTTCGATGTGGCCGGCGCGAAAGTGCTGTCCGCGATTGCCGTTGATCTTGGCCTTGATGCCCAATGGTTCGACCCGGCGATCGAGGATGGCAATTCAGTGCTGCGCCTACTGCATTACCCGCCCGTGGGTGAAGGCGCAGGCGGCGCGATTCGGGCCGGCGCGCATGAAGACATCAACCTCATCACGTTGCTGCTGGGCGCGCAGGAAGCGGGCCTGGAACTGCTGGGCAAGGATGGCCGCTGGCTGTCGGTGGCGCCGCCGGAAGGCGCGGTGGTGGTCAACATCGGCGACATGCTGCAGCGCCTGAGCAACCACGTGCTACCCTCCACCACCCACCGCGTCCGCAATCCCGAAGGCGCACGGGCGTGGCACAGCCGCTATTCGATGCCGTTCTTCCTGCATCTGCGCAGCGATTTTCCCTTCGTCACCCTGCCCCAGTGCATCAATGCGCAAAACCCGGACCGGTATCCGGTGTCCATCACCGCCGACGATTACCTGCAGGAACGGCTGCGCGAGATCGGCCTTAAAAAATAGTCACCGGGTCACGGTTTGCCGCATTGTGACCATACGACGTCCCGATGTTAATCAATATTTTAGAGGAAGTGCGTAGCCCCTGCATCAACAGGGGGCGACACCCTTGGGGGGTTCGGCGGTGAGCGCACACGGTATCAATTCGATGTTCTGGAATACCACTCAGGACAACACGCGGCGTCAAATCGATATCGTGGCCCTCGGGATCGTCACCGCCTCGATTCTTCTGTTCGTGGCAGTCGGCAGCGCGATCGGGCCTTCGGTGGTGCGTTCGCTTTCAGGCGGCGGCCCCGGGCCCAACGCGTTCCTCCTCAACGCCTTCCTCCTCAACATCGCGATCATCATCTTCGGATGGAGCCGCTACCGCGAACTGTGCGCCGAAATCGCAGCGCGCCGGCAGGCCGAACGCGAGGCGCTGCGTATGGCGAGCACCGATGCGATGACCGGTTTCCTCAACCGCCGCAGCTTCGACGCCGGTGTGGCGGCGCTACTGGCCCAGACGGCAGCCGGCAATCGGTCGTTAGCGCTCGTCATGATCGACCTCGACAACTTCAAGCAGGTCAACGACTATAACGGCCATGCCGTGGGCGACCTGCTGCTGCGCGAATGCGCCCGGCGAATGACGGCGGTCTTTCCCGCAAACGCGCTTATCGGCCGCATCGGCGGTGACGAATTTGCCGCTGCCCTGTTGTTCGATCCGCGGCGGCCCGGCACGATGGAGCGCACTGCAACTGCGCTTGTGACGGCGATCGCGCAGCCCTTGCAGGTGGGCGATGTGTTTATCGACACGACGGCCTCGGTAGGGCTTGCTCGCTCCGACCAGCTGGAGGCCGACCACCGCGATGCGGCGGCCTTGCTGGATATGGCCGATGTCGCGATGTATCACGCCAAGCGGCAAGGGCGGAATGCCTATGCCTGGTTCGAGCCGCATATGGCGGACGAGATGCGCTTTCGCTCCGAACTGGAGCAAGGTATCCGTGAAGGCATCGGGCGCGGAGAATTCGTGCCATTCTACGAACAGCAGATCGACCTGATGACGGGCGAGCTGACCGGCTTTGAAATGCTGGCACGGTGGGATTCGCCGCAGTTCGGGTTGATCGCGCCGGACATCTTCATACCTGTCGCGGAAGAAATCGGCGCGATCGGGGACTTGTCGCAGAGCGTGATCGCGCAGGCGCTGGAAGACGCCCGGACATGGGATTCCAAGCTGACGCTGGCGGTAAACATTTCGCCGGTGCAATTGCGTGACCCCTGGTTCGCCCAGAAGTTGCTGCACCTTCTGGTCGACGCCAACTTTCCGCCCCAGCGGCTGGAAATCGAGATTACCGAAAGCTGCCTGCACGACAATCTCGCCCAAGTGAGCGCCATCGTCACAAGCCTGAAAAATCAGGGCGTGTGCGTCAGCCTTGACGATTTCGGCACCGGCTACAGCTCGATCGGCCAGCTGCGCCACATTCCCTTCGACCGCATCAAGATCGACCGCAGCTTCGTCTCACGCCTGATCGAGGACAAGGACAGCGCCGCCATCGTGCGCGCGATCGCTGTGCTGGGCGAAGGGCTGGACATGCCGGTGACGGCCGAGGGCATCGAAACGCAGGATGTGCTGGAGCACTTGCGCCAGTTCGCCGGCATCACCGGTCAAGGCTACCTATATGGCCGGCCCCGGCGCGCACACGAACTGAGCGACTGGCTGGAAAGCGGCAAGCCGGACGCCGACGAAGACCCGCTTGCCAGGCGCGCCTGAACACCTGAGCTACGCCTGAGCCGCGCGATAAATTGACCTTAGGCGCGCCAACACCTAGATCGCGCGCAATGCGGATCGACTTCACCAAGATGCACGGCCTGGGCAACGATTTCATCGTGCTCGATGGGCGCGAGGGTGCACTGCCACCGCTGGACGCAGCGTTCGCCGCTGCGCTGGCGGACCGGCACACCGGCATCGGCTGCGATCAGCTGATCGTGCTGCACCCATCCGACAGGGCGGATTTTCGCATGCGCATCTACAACGCGGACGGCAGCGAAGTGGAAGCATGCGGCAACGCCACCCGGGCAGTGGGGCTGCTCCACGGTCGCCCTGCCCGCATCGAAACGCTGGGCGGTATCATCACCTCAAGCCCTGCCCAAGGCGGCATCAGCGTCGAAATGGGCACGCCGAGCTTCGATTGGGACGCGATCCCTTTAGCCTTTGCGATGGACACGCAGGCAATGCCGGTGGCGTGGGAAGCACTGGTCAACCCCGTGGCCGTGAACGTGGGCAACCCCCACGTCATCTTCTTCGTGGCCGATCCCTACGCCATCGACATGGCGCGCCTGGGGCCCATGATCGAGACCGACCCGCTGTTCCCCGCCCGCATCAACGTGAACGTCGCTGCCGTCACCGCGCGCGATGCCATCACCTTGCGGGTGTGGGAGCGCGGTGCGGGCCTGACGCGCGCATGCGGCACCGGTGCATGCGCCACGGCCATCGGCGCCATGAAGCGCGGCCTTGTGGACCGGCGCGTCACCGTCACCCTGCCCGGCGGTCCGCTGAAGATCGCATGGCGCGAGGACGGCGAGATCGTGATGACCGGGCCAGCCACCGAATCGTTTCGCGGCAGCTTCGATCCGGCGGATTTCGGGATCGCGCTTTGACGGTTGAGGTCCACTCACTCGGCTGCCGGCTCAACCTTGCCGAAAGCGAGACGTTGCGCGGTCTGCTGGCTGATGCGCAGGATCTTGTCGTCATCAATTCGTGCGCTGTCACCGCCGAAGCGGTGCGCCAGACCCGTCAGACCATCCGCCGCGCGCGCCGCGCGCGGCCTAACGCCCGCCTCATCGTGACCGGATGCGCCGCGCAGGTCGAGCGCGAGGCGCTGGCCGCGATGCCCGAGGTTGACGGGCTGGTGGCCAACACCGCCAAGCTCGATCCGCGCGCCTGGAACATCGCCCCGGCCACCACGGCTCGGCCCCGGCAAGCCTATACCCGCGGCTTCGTGCAGGTGCAGAACGGCTGCGACCATGCCTGCACGTTCTGCGTCATTCCCCAAGGCCGCGGCCCCAGCCGCTCACGCACCGTTGCGGACGTGCTGGACGATGTCGCCGTGCATCTGGACGCCGGCGTGCAGGAAATCGTGCTGACCGGGGTGGACCTTACCTCTTGGGGCGGCGACCTGCCCGGCAGCCCGCGCCTTGGCGCGTTGGCCGAGGCCCTGCTCATCCGCTTTCCCGATCTGCCGCGCCTGCGTTTGTCCTCCATCGACGGTGCGGAAGTGGACCCGGCGCTGTTCGAACTGCTGGCGGGCGATGCGCGGGTAATGCCGCATGTGCACCTCTCGCTCCAGCACGGGCATGACCTGATGCTCAAGCGCATGAAGCGCCGCCATACCCGCGCGGATGCCATCGCGCTGGTGCAAGGTCTGCGCGCTCGCCGACCGGAGATCGCCATCGGCGCGGATCTGATCGCCGGCTTTCCCACCGAAGATGACGCCGCCCACTCAGCCAACTTGTCCATCATCGCGGAACTGGGCGTAGTTCACGGCCACGTGTTCCCCTACTCCCAGCGCCCCGGCACACCAGCCGCGCGCATGCCGCAAGTGGATCACGCCCTCATCCGCAGCCGAGCGAGCGCCTTGCGCGCGGCGATCGCGGACGTGCGCGCCGCGTGGCTTGCGGGGCATCTGGGCAAGCCGCTAAGGGTGCTTGCTGAAAAGGGTGGAACCGGCCACGCGGAAGACTTCGCGCCCGTGCGATTGCCCCCCGGCACCGTGCCCGGCACCCTGATAAGCACCACCCCGACCCGCATAGTCGAAGGAATATTGGAAGCATGAGCATCGACGACCAGCAGACCGGAGACGCTTCCGGCGCGGACTGGTCCGACCGTCTGTTCGGGGGCTTTCGCAAGACCTCCGAGCGTCTTGCCGGCAACTTGTCCGGCATTGTCGGTGCCTCGCGCCTGACGAGCGCGCAGCTTGACGATCTGGAAGATGCGCTGATCATGTCGGACCTTGGCCCGCGCGCCGCCGCCCGCATCCGTGACCAGCTGGCCGCAGAGCGGTTCGAACGCGACGCCGACGAGCGGGCGATCATGGAAGTGGTCGCCCGCGAAATCGCCGAGATCCTGCGCCCGGTCGCCAAGCCGCTCGACATCATCGCGTTTCCCCGCCCGCAGGTGATCCTGGTGATCGGCGTCAACGGTTCGGGCAAGACCACCACGATCGCCAAGCTGGCGCATTTGTTCCAGGAGCAGGACTATTCGGTGATGCTGGCGGCGGGTGACACGTTCCGCGCTGCCGCCATCGGGCAATTGCGCGTGTGGGCGGACCGGCTGGCCATCCCCATCGTCACCGGCCCCGAAGGCGGCGATCCCGCGTCCGTCGTGTTCGATGCGGTGAAGGCGGCCACCGATACCGGAATCGACGCGCTGATCGTGGATACTGCCGGGCGCCTGCAGAACAAGCGCGAGTTGATGGACGAACTTGCCAAGATCCACCGCGTGCTGGGCCGCATCAACCCGGCGGCCCCGCACGACGTGGTGCTGGTGCTCGATGCCACCAACGGCCAGAACGCGCTGTCGCAGATCGAGATCTTCAAGCAGGTGGCCAACGTGACCGGCCTGATCATGACCAAGCTGGATGGCACCGCGCGCGGGGGCATCCTGGTGGCGGCGGCCGAACAATACGGTCTGCCCATCCACGCCATCGGCGTCGGCGAAAAGATCGACGACCTGCGCCCCTTCAATCCCGACCTGCTCGCGCGGGTCATCGCCGGGATCGCCTGATGACGACTGACACTGCCAAGCCCAAGCCGAAGGCCAGCTGGCTTAACCTTGTGGTCGATTACGGGCCGCTGCTCGTGTTCTTCCTGGCGTATCGCCATTTCTCGCCGGAGGGCGATGCGCAGCCGCTCGCCACCGTGGCCGCCGTCATCAAGGGCACCATCGCCTTTATGGTCGCCACGGTCATCGCGCTGGTGGTGTCCAAATGGCGTCTGGGCCACATATCGCCGATGCTGTGGCTGACCACGGTGCTGATCCTGGGCTTCGGCTCACTCACCGTGATTTTCCATGATCCGTTCTGGATTCAGGTGAAGCCGACCGCGGTCTACGTGATGTTCGCGGTGGTGCTGTTCGTCGGGCTGTGGCGCGGCAAGCCGATGCTGAAATACCTGCTGCAATCCGCGTTCGAGGGTTTGAACGACGAAGGCTGGATGAAGCTGTCACGCAATTGGGCGTGGTTCTTCGTGTTCCTGGCGGCGCTGAACGAGGGGCTGCGCTGGAAATTCAACGTAGCCAACGGCAACTTCGGCACGTGGCTACAGCTGAAAGTCTGGCTGTTCACCGTGCTGTCGTTCGTGTTCACGTTCTCGCAGCTGCCGATGGTGCTGAAGCACGGCATGGGTGATGACGCGAAGGAAGAACTGATCGAAACGCCGCCGCACGACTGAGGCGGCAGGCGCTGACGCAAAAGTGGCCCGCAGAGCCTTGGGAGGGGCATGGGAACGGCAGGGACGATCATCGTGGTCGGGCGCACCAACACGGTGCGGCAATCCGATGCCATCCGCGCGCTGCTGCTACGCCTGGAAGCATGCGGCTTTACCCTGGTGTGGTTCCAGTCACACTACACGTTGTCCTACGCGCGAGTCACCGCACGGATAGAGCGGAAATTTCCCGCCCTCTCCTGCCTGCGTGACCGTCGACGATTTTCCTAGCGGCGTGTGGTACGCGTTGCGATGCGCGTGCTGCTGGTCGCGATGGACCAGCATCGTTACGATCACATCTACACTGCCCTGCGCGGCCAGCCCGCCAACACTGCGCGTCAGCTGCGAGTGATGCTGGATACGATGGGCGGGCAGCCCGTCCACTTCGTGACCCATTCGGCAGGCGGTATATCGGCGACGATGCTGGCCGATCATCCGCAAGTCTCGCACATCGTCTGCTTCGGTTATCCGTTCCAGCACCCGCAGCACCCGCCGCAAGCCTTTCGCACCGCGCATCTCGCCAGCGTGAGAAAACCCCTGATGATCCTTCAAGGCGATGCCGACACCTATGGAAACGACGCGCGTGTTTTCGGTCGGCACCTGCCCCCAGATACGCGCACGGTGACGCTGGCATGTGATCACGACTACGATCCGCTGAGCGAGCAGGATCAGGATCGCGCCTTTGCCGCGCTGGCAGCCTTCCTGCCGCAGTCGGACTAGGTCGCGCCCGGCTGTCAGATCTCCAGCTGGCTACCCAGTTCAACAACACGGTTGGTGGGGAGGCGGAAGAACTCCATCGCGCTGGCGGCGTTGCGCATCATCCACGCGAACAGCTTTTCCCGCCAGATCGCCATGCCTGGCTTTTCAGATGCGACGAGCGTCTGACGTGAAAGGAAGAAGCTGGTCTTCATCATCTCGAACGGACCGCCGCACATCGGCGCATGGGCCAGCGCCGCCGGAATGTCGGTTTCCTCCATGAAGCCGTAGCGCACGGTCATGCGATAGAATCCCTGGCCCAGATCGGCCACGGTGAACCGCTCGTTCGCCTCGACGTATGGGCCGTCCTGCACTTCCACCGTCAGCACCACCACCCGTTCATGCAACACCTTGTTGTGCTTGATGTTATGCAGCAGCGCCGATGGTACGCCCACGTTGGACGAGGCCAGAAAAATTGCCGTGCCCGGCACCCGCGCGGCGCTGCCGTGGGCGCTTTTGGCAAAGACGTTGAGCGGCAAGGCCGCCTCGGTCATCCGCTCGCGCATCAGGCGGCGGCCCCGGTTCCACGTGGTGAGCAGGGTGAAGGCGATACCGCCGATCATCAGCGGGAACCAGCCGCCGTCCGGCACCTTGGTGGCGTTGGCGGCGAAGTAGGCGCCATCGACCAGGAAGAACAGGGCGATGAACGGCGCGGCCATCCACAGTTTCCAGCGCCACAGCGCGATCACCAGCACCGCCATCAGGCAGGTGTCGATGAGCATCGCCCCGGTCACCGCGATCCCGTAGGCGGACGCCAGATTGGACGAGTTCTGGAACACCAGCACCAGAACGATCACACCGGTCATCAGCGCCCAGTTCACGAAAGGGATGTAGATCTGCCCAACTTCATGTTCGCTGGTGTGCCGCGTGGACAAGCGCGGTATGAAGCCCAGTTGCATCGCCTGATGGGTGATCGAGAACGCGCCAGAGATCACCGCCTGGCTGGCGATGAAGGTGGCGCACGTGGCCAGGATCACCAGCGGCAGGCGCAGCGATTCGGGCGCAAGGTTGAAGAACGGGTTCTCCATCGCCACTGCCGCCTGCGCGTCGTCGAGGCTCAGGATCATCGCGGCCTGCCCGAAGTAGTTGATGAGCAGGCACGGCATCACCACGCTGAACCATGACAGGCGCAACGGTCCGCGCCCGAAGTGGCCCATGTCCGAATACAGCGCTTCCGCGCCCGTCACCGCCAGCACCACCGAGCCCAGCGCCAGGAAGCCCAGGATCTTGTCGGTCAGGAAGAACTGGATGGCGTACCAAGGGTTGAGCGCGACCAGCACCTGCGGCATCTGAATCAGATGGTAGATGCCAAGCACCGCCAGCGTGGCGAAATACAGCACCATGATCGGTGAAAACAGCGCGCCGATCCGCGCCGTGCCGCGCTTCTGGATGATGAACAGCCCCACCAGCAGCACCAGCGCGATCGGCAGAACGAACGGGGAAAGGCTGGATTCGACCACCGTCAGGCCTTCCACGGCGGACAGCACGGACACCGCCGGGGTAATCATCGAATCGCCATAGAACAGCGAGGTCGCGAAGACGCCCAGCAGCACGAGCAGCGGGCTATAGCGGGTCTTGCGGATCGTGCCGGAAATCAGCGCCACCAGCGCCAGGCTGCCGCCCTGCCCCTTGTTGTCGGCGCGCATCAGCACGCTGACGTACTGGACCGACACCACCAGCGTCATCGACCAGAAGATCAGGCTGACGACGCCTAGAATGTGCAGTTCGTCGATCGCCAGCGGATGCGGTCCGACAAACGTTTCCCGGAACGCATAGATCGGGCTGGTGCCGATATCGCCAAATACGACGCCCACTGCACCGAGCGCGAGCTTGGTGATATTGCCTGTGCCGTGCTTGCCGCCTGACGGCGCAGAGGCATGAGACTCGTCGATCGTCGCAGGGACGTAAGACGTGTCCGCTGGTGAATCACTCATTCAGGCGTCCTGTCATGGACTCGCAAGGCACGCTGGCAGCGTGCGCGGGAAGGCCTGCGCCGTTAGCAGCATGCCCGCACGCAAGCAACGATACTTACATGGTCGTAAGGAATGGGCCCGACCAACGGATCGCGCTGCCGTTCGCTTAGCGCTGGTCTGGCGATGCCTGGGCCTTCTGCGCGGCCAGCACGGCGTCCAGTTGCATGAGCTGCTGGGCAAGCGGCAGGCGCCACGGCGCGTCTTCCGGCGCGCGCAAGACCAGTTCCAGCCACAACTTGCGCGCCTGCGCCAGATCGCCTTGGCGTGCGTATGCGAGCCCCAGGAAGAAGGGGGGGCCCGGCGCATCAGCATCGGACTGCGCCGCGCGGCGATAGGCATACAGCGAGGCGGGCGTCAGCGTGCCATCGGCGTGGGCCACCAGCGCGTTGGCCATCGCCAGCCATGCTTCGGAGTTACCGGGATCGGCCTGCACCGCACCGCGCAGGATTTCCGCGGCATCGGCATATTCACCATTGCGCGCCAGTCCATCGGCGATGACGACCCAGTGGTTGGTAGGGGGAATGCCGCTTTTGCTGAACTTGGAACGCGCATCGACCATCGCCGCCGGATTGTCCGCCACCGGCTCGACAGTATCCTTGGGCGCGCCGGCCATCCGGGGCGATCCTTGCGCGGCATAACCGGCCAGGCCCAGCAGCAGCGTGCTTGCCACGGCCTCACGCGCACCGCGCGGCACCTTGAGCACGAACAGCAGAACCGTCAGCACGGCAATCACCAGGAGGACGACTGGTATCCAGCCCATCACGCGCTCTTTCTACGGGTAAAGCGCCGACGCAGCAGCAGGAACGCCACCAGCGCCAGCACCACGGGCAGCGCGAACAGCGGCCAGGTCAGCCCCGTCAGCTGCGGCGCATAACTGACATAATCGCCATACCGCTCGATCAGCCATTGCCGGATGGCTTCAGGCTGTTCGCCGCGCGCGATGCGTTCACGTACCAGCGATCGCATCGCCCCGGCAATCGGCGCATCCGAATCGGCGATCGACTGGCCCTGACATTGCAGGCAGCGCAGCGTTTCCATCAGCCGCTGCGCGCGTGCTTCCTGCGCCGCGTCGGCCAGCTGGCGATAGGCGTACGGTGCGGTGGATTGCGCCTCCTGCGCGAGCGCGGGCGCGGCAAGGGCGATGGCCACAGACAGCAGGAGCAGACGCTTCACTGCTGCGCCTCCTTCAGCTTGCCCAGCAGCATGTCCACATGTTCAGGGCGAATCTCACCGATATGCTGGTAGACGATCACGCCCTCGCCATCGACGACATAGGTTTCCGGCACACCGGACGAACCGAGCGCGAGTTGCACTTGGCCATCATCATCCGCCCCGATGCGTTGGAACGGGTTGCCGTTCTGCGCCAGGAACGCCTGCAAGTCGGCGCGCGTGTCCCGCACGGAAATGCCTTCGATAGACACGCCGGCCTTGGCCAGTGCGCCCAGTTGCGGCGCTTCGACGCGGCACGGAATGCACCAGCTGGCAAAGATGTTGACCAGATGCGGCTTGCCATCGGCCAGCGCTGAACTGCGAAGGCCGGGCCGATCGGGAAGCGCGGGCGGCAACGCGAATTGCGGCATCGCCTTGCCTACCAGCGCGCTCGTCACGGTGCGGTCTGCCGGGCGCAGCAACCCGACCAGCAGCAGGCCCGCGAACACGATAAACAGGCCCAGCGGCAGCCAGAGCATATATCCCGGCGCTTTAGGCGGCGGCGGTGAGGCTTGCGCACTCATCGGCCCTGTCGTTCCCGGCGGGAGGCGATCTTGTCTTTCACCGAAATGCGCTTGAGATCAGCGGCTGCGCGGCCCAGCAGCGCCAACACCCCGCCCAGCGCGATCAGCAATCCGCCGCCCCAGATCAGCGGCGCGAACGGCTTCCACCACAACCGCAGCTGCCAGCGATCGCCGGCCTGCCGCGCCGCCGGCGCTTCGCCGCCCAGCACCGTGTACAGTTGCCCGTTCCAGCGCGTGAGCAGCGCGGATTCGCTGGTCTGCTGCGGCGGCGCCCAGAAGCCACGCGCCTGCGGCAGCATCTGCGTAACCTTGCCGTCGTCGCCGTACCGCACCAGCAGGCGCGCCTCCAGCGCGGTCCAGTTAGGGCCGGCCACCGGCTCCACGCTATCCAGCTTCACGTCCCACGGGCCCACCTGGGTCACCTCGCCCGCCCGCAGCGCCACCAGCTTTTCTATCGAGAACGCGCTTTCGCTGCTCATCCCGAACAGCGAAACCGCTATGCCGAAATGGGCGATCACCATGCCCCACACCGGCAACGGCACGCGGCGCAGATTGCGCCCTTTCAGCGGCAGCACGCTTGCCCACGCGAGGCCGGCCGCCAACACCAGTCCGATGAACGGCAGCAGCGGCGCGCCGCCGATCACCACCACCAAAATCCCCGCGGCGATCACCAGCATGGCCGGGATCACCAGCAGCCGGCCCACCCGCGCGAACGTATCGCGCCGCCAGCGCAGCAACGGCCCCACCATCAGCACCACCAGCATCGGCACCGCGAACAGCGCGCTCATGGGGTTGAAATACGGCGGCCCGACCGAGACTTTCGCGCCCATCGCTTCGGCCAGCAGCGGATACAGCGTGCCAAACAGCACGATGCCCAGGATCGCGCACAGCATCACATTGTTGAACACCAGCGCGGCTTCGCGGCTTACGGGCGCAAAGCGCTCACCCTCCGCCACGGTGCCCGCCCGCAGCCCGAACAGCGCCAGCGCGCCGCCGATGTAGATCGCCAGCAGCACCAGAATGAACGTGCCGCGCTGCGGATCGACGGCGAAAGCGTGAACGCTGGTCAGAATGCCGGAGCGCACCAGAAACGTGCCGATCATCGACATCGAAAAGGCGATGACGCCCAGCATGATCGTCCACGCTCGCAAGGCATCGCGCGATGCCAGCACGCTGACGGAGTGCAGCAGCGCGGTCGCCGCCAGCCACGGCATCAGCGAGGCGTTCTCCACCGGGTCCCAGAACCACCAGCCGCCCCAGCCCAGTTCGTAATAGGCCCAATAGGAGCCGGCGGTGATGCCGATGGTCAGGAATATCCACGCGCCCAGCACCCAGGGGCGCATTGCGCGCGCGAAAGCCGGTCCCACCTCGCGCGTCACCAGCGCGCCAATGGCGAAACTGAAGGCGATGGAGAGCCCGACGTAGCCCAGATACAGCGTGGGCGGATGGAACGCGAGGCCCAGGTCCTGCAGCAGCGGGTTGAGGCCGTTGCCTTCCGCCGGCACCGGAGAAAGCCGCTCGAACGGGTTGGACGCGATCAGCAGGAAACCATAGAAACCCAGGCTCACGAACGCCTGCCCGGCCAGCGTAGCCAGCATTGTGCGTTCCGGCAGCCGCCGCTCCACCAGCGCCACGAAGCCGCCGCCAAGGCCCATCACCGTGACCCACAGCAGCATCGAGCCTTCGTGATTGCCCCAAGTCCCGGCGATCTTGTAGATCAGCGGTTTCATCGAATGCGAATTGAGCGCGACCAGCTTCACCGACAGATCGGTGACGGCAAACACATAGACGAGGCAGGCGAACGCCAGCAGCGCCAGCAGCCCCTGCACGATAGCCACCGGGCGCACCGCATCGCCTAGGCTGGCCCCGCGCACCGTCAGCCCCAACACTCCGGCAACGAGTTGCAGCGCGGCCAGCGCGGCGGCAAGCCACAAGGCGGCCAGGCCCAGTTCGGCGATCATTGCGTTTCCGCCACCACTTGCTTGGCCTGCGCGCGGGTCATGTTCTGCATTTCGCGCGGGACATAGTTTTCATCATGCTTGGCCAGCAGGTTGTCGGCCACGAACGTGCCGCTGGTGCCCATCTTGCCTTCCGCCACCACGCCCGATCCTTCGACAAACAGTGACGGCACGATGCCGCGGAACACCACCGGCACGTGCGCCTTGCCATCGCTGACCACGAAATGGATCGTTACCCCGTCCGCCGCGGTCTTGAGCGAGCCTTTTTCCACCATGCCGCCCAGCCTGACGGCGCGATCCGGCTCTGGCGGACGGGCGACGATGTCGCTGGGCACATAGAAATAACTGGCCTGATTACGCAGCGCCCACGCGGACAGCAACACCGCCGCCACCAGCACTACCAGCGCGATTGCCAGGAGCACCAGACGCTGATGCTTGGCCTTGACCGTCCCTGCCATCAGCGTTTCCGGGCCGCGTCGCGGCGCTTTTCAGCGCGGCGCATCGTCAGCAAGGACCAGCCGATCATGCCCAGCGTCGCGCCGATGCCGATGGCATAAGCGGCGATCACGAACGACCAGGGGTCCATCGCCTCACGCATCAGAACGCCTCAACCGCGCCCAGCGCCTTGCGCCGCAGCCGCGCGTCGGCCTGCCGGGTGGCCAATAGCGCCCGCATCCGCGCCAGCACGCATCCGGCGAAGATCAGCGTGAAGCCCAGCATTGCCAGCAACAGCGGCCACAGGAAATCGCCGCTGATCGCAGACTTGCCCAGCGTGATGCTGGGGGGCTGGTGCTGGCTGTTCCACCAGATGACCGAATAATGGATGATCGGAATATTCACTGCGCCCACCAACCCGAAGATCGCCGGGGCGCGGCTTTGCCCGCCGTCCGCCGCCTCGCTGGCTTGCGCCAGGGCCAGCCAGCCGAAATATAGAAACAGCAGTACCAGCATGCTGGTCAGCCGCCCGTCCCACACCCACCATGTGCCCCATGCCGGACGTCCCCAGAGCGACCCGGTGACCAGACACAGGGCGGTAAATACCGCGCCGGGCACCGCGCAGGCGCGCGCGGCGATCACGGACAGCGGATGGCGCCAGACCAGTTCGGCAAAACTTGCGCCGGCTATCCCGATCCAGCCGGCCATCCCCAGCCACGCGGCCGGCACATGCAGGTACATGATCCGCACCGTCTCTCCCTGCAGTCGCTCGGCCGGGGCGAGGAACACGCCCCAGCCCAGCGCTGCCGCCGCCACGAGTACGCCCACGCCCATGCACAGGGGCATCAGCCAGCGCGCCATGCGCAGAAACCGGGCGGGATTGGCAAGGCCATGCATGTCACCCGCGCTTCTATAGCGAGCGGGAAAAGGAGCAAGTGGCTCTCATGGCATTGGCGTGATTTTAGCGGCTTTCCGCAAGAGTGCACACTGTATTTCAGTGGAGAAATGGGGCGACCGATGGGGTTCGAACCCACGACCTCCGGTACCACAAACCGGCGCTCTAACCAACTGAGCTACGATCGCCACACGGCCAGGACATCGCGTCCGCCGTCACCATCACCGAATGGAACGCAAATGCGCGCATCCGGTGCGGGAGCGCGCATTTGCACATGGCGGGCGGACTTGCAAAGCAAAAATGGGCGTGAGGCTCAGCCCGCACCGATTTTTCACGGATGACCGCCAGGCCAGCGCCTACTTCGGCGGCGCGATCACGGCGCAGGCGATGCGCCCGCCGGCGTTGCCCGATGGCTGGCTGGCGTAATCGTCAGCGGCGGCGTGAATGACCAGCGCCGAGCCGTCCGCGCCGACCAGAGACTTGAGCCCGGACGACAGCGTGACGCCGGTGTTGAGTATCTGCGTTTCCAGCACACCGTCCGCGCCCACACGCTGGTTCGGCATGTCACCGCCGTGCGGGCCCTTCGCGCTCATGTAGCCATGTTGATGGTCTCCACCAGCGAAGTGGCCGCCAGCGCTGTCGAACTTGGTGGCGGGTTGACACAGGCCTTTCTGGTGGAAATGGAAGCCGTGCTCACCGGCGGGCAGCCCCTTGACATTGGCAGTGACGAGGACACCGGCAGGCGTCTGCTGGAGCAAAACCACGCCCAGCTTCTTGCCGTCCAGGCCAATTACGTCGGCGCGCACGGTGGGTGCCGTGGCAGCGGGGGCGGCCATCGCGGCGTGATCGTGCGCCGCCTGGGCGGAAGCGGCAGCGCCGACCGTCAGCAGGCCGGCGGCGAGGGCGATTTTCAACGGGGCGGTGCGAAAGGAAAGGCTACAGCTCATCTCAGGTCTCCGATATCGGGCGGCGGGCAATGCGATGGAGGAGCGTTGTCAGCCCCTTTGACAGAAAGCAATCGCGCCGAACTGGCGAAAGTTCCTGTGGCACAAATCCGCAAACGAAAAGGGCGGCCCCGCAGGACCGCCCTTTTGATTCGATACGCACTGCGGCCCGCAGCCGCAACGCTATCAGCGCTTGAGCGACAGACCGCCGAAACGCTTATTGAACTGTGCCACGCGGCCACCATCCTGCAGCTGCGCCTTGCCGCCGGTCCATGCCGGGTGCGAGGTGGGATCGATGTCCAGAACCAGCGTGTCGCCTTCCTTGCCCCAGGTGGAGCGGGTCTGGAACGTGCTGCCGTCGGTCATCTGCACCGTGATGGTGTGATAGTCGGGATGGGTGTCGGCCTTCATGGTATGTCTCTTTCAGATGTGGCCGGTTCCAACCGGCCTGCCTTCGGAAAGGCGCGCGCTTACCGCGAGAATAGCAAAAACGCAAGAGCCCGCGCAATCGGCCCTAACTGTCTGCGATCATGGCGGTGAAGTTCACCTCGCAGGTCACCTTGTCCTCGATCGACGCCTTGCCCCAGAACTTGCACACCCGTGCGCGCTTCTGAACGAAGCCGGCGCGCAAGGTGAGCAGGTGACCCGGCGTTACCGGGCTGCGGAACTTGGCATCCTCGATTGCCATGAAATAGACCAGCTTGCCAGTCCCGGCGAGGCCGAGGCTTTCGACCGCAAGGATGCCGGCTGCCTGCGCCAGTGCCTCGATCTGGAGGACGCCGGGCATGATCGGACGGCCCGGGAAATGCCCCTGGAAGAAGTCCTCGTTGAAGCTGACGGCCTTGACCGCATGGATCCCCTCCTCTTCGGAAAGGGAGACCACGCGGTCCACCAGCAGCATCGGATAGCGGTGCGGAAGCGCCGCAAGGATCTTCGCGGTGTCGTAGGCCGTATCGCTCATGCCCTGCTCCGGTCGATCAGCGACCAGAAGGAGCGGCGGCACCAGCTGCCGGCGCCGGCGCTTGTCCCTGCGCCGCTGCCTGCGCGCGCTGCTCGCGGATCTGGCGCGGCTCCCAACCGGCCGGCGGCACGATCTGCGCCGAAGGCAGCGCGGCGTTCAGCGCGTTCAAGATGTCCTGATTGAGATTGTAAGCCCCGCCGTTGACGGCCAGGATGGCGTCGGGCGAAAGCAGGATCGATACGCCGCGCGCGGCCATGGCGGTTTTGACCGCGCCGTTCAGCTTGTCCTCGATCTGCTCCTGCACATAGGCCTGCGACAGGCCGACCGGCTGGAGCATGCGCTGCAGCTCGGCCTTGCCGCTTTCCTGCAGTTGCTGGATCGCGCCGGCCTGCTGCTCAAGCGCGGCCTGGCTGACCTTGCCGCCCTGACGGTCGGCGTTGAACTTGTCCACCATCGGCTTGATCTGGGCGTTCAGCGCATTCTGGCGGGCCTGCGCCTGGTCAAGCTGCGCCTTGTACGTGGTCTGGCGCTGGGTTTCGGCGGTCTTGTACGCATTGGAGTTGGCGATCACGGCATCGAAGCTGGCAACGCCCAGGCCCTGCACGATGGTGCCGCCGCCAGCGGCGGGTGCTGCGGCCGCTGCGGCAGGCTTGGCCGCCAGTGCGGGCTGCGCGGACGCGGCGGCGATCACGAGGCCGGCGGCCAGTGCGACTGTCTTGGTCTTGATGGTCATCAGAACTGGGTTCCCACGTTGAAAGAGAAGGCCTTTGGATCATCGCCTTCCTGCTTGAGCAGGACGCGCGAGAAGTCGATGCGGAACGGACCGAACGGCGAGTTCCAATTTACGCCGATACCAACCGCAACACGCGGCTTCCATGTATCGCCAACGAACTGCTCCACGAAAGAGTACTGGTACGCGCCAGTGGCAACGTTGGCAGCTCCGGTAACCGTGTTGGTAGGCGACGTGACGATAGTGGTCGTGCCGTCAGATGCGGTTTGCGTGTAGGTTGGATAGCACCCGGGGTTGCAATTGGTAGTTGCCGGCGCCTTCACGCCCCACACCGCACCCACATCGGCAAAGATCGAGGGGCGCAGACCCATCTCACGGGCACCCGCGCCGAGCGGAATTTCCAGCTCAGCGCGGCCTTTGTAGTAATACTTGCCGCCCAGCGCATCGTCAGTCCAGTCGTTGCGGCTGGTCGACACCACGCCATCAACGATGTTCTTGCGTAGCACACGCGGGCCGATGCCGCGGATGGCAAACCCGCGCAAGTCCGGCTGGCCCAGATAGAACCGGTCGGTCAGGCGGATATCCTGCCCGTTCAGCCCCTTGATCGCCCCACCTTCTGCGGTGAGCGAGAAGATGAAGCCCTTGCCCAGGTTCTTGAACTTGGTGGCGTTGCCGCGCAGGCGCACATACTTCACATCGCCGCCAAGCCCGGCAAAGTCCGCGTTGATCGACGCGGTCAGGCCGCGCGTCGGACGCTGACGGTTGTCGAGCGTATCGTAGATCAGCGATCCGCCGATGATCGAGCTCAACCGCTTGCCGATGGCGTCACATAAATACCGGCCCGCGAGAATCGGATCGCAGGTCAGCTGCGTCGGATCCTGGCGGAACGTGTAATACGTGTCTTTATCAAGGCTGACGTCATCATAGTTCAGCGTGTAGCTTGCAACCGCCGTCAGGTATTCGGTCAGCGGCACACCGGCGCGAATCTGCATGCCGGTGGTGGACTGCTGATACGTCGTGTTGCGATCGGTGTTGGTGTAGTTGAAGCTGTTGTAATCGCGGCGATAGATATTCACGCCCAGCGACACGTTCTTGTCGAACAGATATGGCTCGACGAAGCTGGCTTCCACACTCTTGGAATAGCGCGAGATGCTGCCCGACAGGCCGACGGTCTGCCCACGCCCACGGAAGTTGCGCTGGCGGATGGAGGCCTGGAAGATGAAACTTTCGATGCTGGAGAAGCCCGCGGACAGCTGCAGTTCGCCGGTCGGCTTTTCCTCGACGTTGGCTTCCAGGACGATCCGGTCGTCGGCGCTGCCCGGCTTCTGCTCGACCTCGAACTTCTCCTGGAAGTAGCCGAGCGACTTGATGCGGTTGGTCGAACGCTTGACCTGCAGCGAGTTGAACGCATCGCCTTCCGCAAGCCGGAATTCGCGGCGGATCACCTTGTCCTGCGTCAAGGTATTGCCGTTGATGTTGATCTTTTCGACATACACGCGCGGGGCTTCCTGAATCAGGAAGGTAATCCCCATCGTGAGGTTTTCCTTGTCGCGGTCGTACTGCGGCCGCACGTCGGCGAACGCATAGCCCAGCGAACCGGCAACCTCGTTCAGGCTGTCGATCGTGTCTTCGACCTGCTTGGCGTTGTACCAGTCACCCTTGTGCATCGGCAGGTTCTTGGCCAGCTTGTCGCCGTCCAGTTCGCGCAGCTGGCTCTCGACCTTGACGTCGCCGAACTTGTAGCGCTTCCCTTCCTCCACCACGTAGGTGATGATGAAGTCCTTCTTGTCCGGCGTCAGTTCGGCCACGGCGGACACAACGCGGAAGTCCGCATAGCCTTGCGTCAGGTAGAACTGGCGCAGCTTCTGCTGGTCGAACGCCATGCGATCGGGATCGTAGCTGGTGCCCGAGCTGAACAGGCGGGTGAAGCGCGCCTGCTTGGTCACCATCTGACTGCGCAGTTCCCCTTCGGAGAAATGCTCGTTGCCGATGATGTTGATCTGGCGGACCTTGGACTTGTCGCCCTCGGTGATCTCGAAAATGATGTCGACGCGGTTCTGGTCGAGCGCGACCATCTTGGGCTCGACCGTCGCGGCATAGCGGCCCTGCCGCTTGTACAGTTCCAGAATGCGGGCAACGTCGGCGCGCACCTTGGAGCGCGTAAAGATCTGGCGCGGCGCGATCTTGATCTCGGGCAGGATCTTTTCGTCCTTGATGCGCTTGTTGCCCTCAAGCACGATGCGGTTGACCACCGGGTTCTCCTGAACCTGGATCGTCACCACGCCGTTGTCGAAACTGATCTGCGCGTCTTTGAACAGCTCGGTTTCGTACAAATCCTTGAGCGCGGCATCCGCCACGGCCTTGTTGTAGTTCTGGCCCACGCGCAGTTTGATGTATGACAGCACCGTCTGCGGCTCAAGCCGCTCGGCGCCCTTCACCAGGATCGTCTGGATCGGCTGACCTTCCTGCGCGGGCGCAGGGGCCGCTGCCGGGGCGGGCGTTGCAGGCTCTGCCGGCACCGGCACGCGGGCGCCCTTGGTGGCACGGGTCAATGGCGCCGCGGTCTTGGCGTCTTGCGTCTGGGCCGCCTGCGCGGCAGCCTCGATCGGCACGCCGGCAAGGATCGTGGTGCCAAGCAGCACCGTCGCAACTTTGGAAGCCCAACGGCTGTCCGGCGTGCGAACCATTTCCCATCCCATCATTCTACGCAAAATCCTGTATTCGCTTTCGCGATGAAAGAAGACCACCTGCCAGGTGCGCACCCAACCTTCAGGCGATCGCTGCCATCTGCCCGATGGAGCGCGAGCAATCAAGCAGACAAACCCGGCGACATTGTGATCGCCGATGAAATCCTTCCCGCTATCCCCCGAAAAGCCTCAGCGAAACCAGATCGTTCAAGGTTACGAAGATCATAAGGGCCAGCACCAGCGCCACCCCGGTGCGGACCGCCCATTCCTGGCTGCGGACGCCCAGCGGCCTGCGCCGCACGAATTCCGCCGCGTAAAAGGCAAGGTGGCCCCCGTCGAGCCCCGGAATTGGCAGCAGATTGATGAACGCCAAATTAATCGAGATCAGCGCAGCAAAGGTGACGAACGCCTCCCAGCCCAGGCTGAATTGCTGTCCGGAGTACTGCGCGATCTTGACCGGACCGCCCAGTTCGCGCACCGACCGCTCGCCGGTGAAGATCTGACCGATCCCGGTCACCATGCCATCCACGACCTTCAGGCTCTGATCCACACCCAAGCCGATCGCACCGATCGGACCGGGCTTTTCCAATCGCCCTGCGCGCACACCGATCTGTCCCACTTTTTCAAGCTGGCCGGCGGCGTTGGGGATGGACGCCTCGGTGATCTGCACGGCAAGCGTCAGGCGCTTCGTACCGCGTAGCACGGTGATCTGCGCGGTGCGGCCGGCGTTGGGCCGGATAAGACGGGGAATATCTCCGAACCCGGCGACGGCAACGCCGTTCACCGCCACGATCCGGTCGCCGATCTGCATGCCCGCATTTTCGGCCGGCGAATCTCCATAGAACCCGCCAACCACCGGTGGCAGCATTTCCACGCCAAGGTCGCCCACTTCGGCCTTGTTGCCGAACTGATCGCTCAATTCGCGCGTTGCCAAAGTGACGGGCACGACCAGCGTGCGCCCGGCCCGCTCGACCACGACCGACAACGTCTTGCCCGGAAAATACGCGGTCCGTGGGCCGATGTCGGTGGCGCTTTCCACTTTCTCGCCGTCGATCGCGGCAATCTTGTCACCGAGGCGAAGCCCCGCCCGCTGCGCGGGGGAATCGGCCGAAAAGCCGCTGATCTCGGGGTCGGCGACCACGCGTCCATACACGGCGAAGAACGCCGCGAAAATGCCGATGCACAAGATGAGGTTGGTCATCGGACCGGCCAGCACGATCAGCGCGCGCTGCCACAAAGGCTTGACGTGAAACGTGCGCGCCCGCTCCGCCGGGGTCAGCCCATCGTCCGCAGCGCTGGGCGCGCTCGCCGGGTTCATGTCGCCAGCGAACTGGACGTAGCCGCCCAGCGGCAGCAGCGACAGCTTCCAGCGAGTGCCGCGCCGGTCGGTCCAGCCCACCAGTTCCTTACCGAAGCCGATCGAGAATGCGTCAGCCTTCACGCTGAACAGCCGCCCCACCAGATAGTGGCCCAGTTCATGGATCAGCACCAGCGGCCCCAGGACCAGCAGGAACGCGAAAATCGTCGTCAGTAGGCCCGGTGATGCGCTCAAGCTGAAACCTCTCTCATGACCCGGCCACTACCGCGCGCGCCCTCGCCCGTGCCTCACGATCAACGTCGAACACGTCGGACAGGCAGGCAGGCGGCGGCGGCGCGTAGGAACCGAGCACGTCTTCCACATGTGCGGCGATGCGGGTGAACGCAGTCTGACCGGCCAGGAAGGTCGCCACCGCGATCTCGTTCGCGGCGTTGAGCACGGCGGGGATGGATCCACCGGCCTGCGCCGCTTCGCGCGCCAGTCGCGTTGCTGGAAAGCGCTCCTCGTCAGGCTTGCGGAACGTCAGCGATCCGATTTCGGCCAGATCAAGCGGGGTGCACGGTGTGTCCATGCGTCCGGGCCATGCCAGCGCGGAGGCGATCGGCACGCGCATGTCAGAAGGGCCAAGCTGCGCCAGCGTCGAGCCGTCGCGATACTCGACCATCGAATGCACTACCGACTGGGGGTGCACGATGATGCGCAGGCGGTCTAGCCCGACGGGAAACAGGTGGTGCGCCTCGATCAGTTCAAGGCCCTTGTTGAACATGGTGGCGGAATCGACGCTGATCTTGGCCCCCATGCTCCAGTTGGGATGGCGCACCGCTTCGGCGGGCGTTGCCGCGACCAGCCGGTCCCACGTCCAGTCGCGGAACGGGCCGCCGCTCGCGGTCAGCGTGATCCAGCGCACATGCGCCGTGTCGTTGCCAGCAAGGCATTGAAAAATCGCGTTGTGTTCGGAATCGACCGGGAGCAGCGTCGCGCCGTGGCGGGCAACCGCCGCGATCATTACTTCGCCGGCGGAAACCAGCGCTTCCTTGTTGGCAAGCGCGATCACGCCGCCCTGCTCGATCGCTGCCATCGTCGGCGCCAGACCTGCACAGCCCACGATCGCTGCCACCGTCACGTCCGCGCCGCGCGCTGCCGCTTCGACCAGCGCGCTCTCGCCCCCGGCCGCGGCGATGCCAGAGCCCGCCAGCGCGTCTCGCAGCGCGGGCAATGCCGCCTCGTCCGCCACCACCGCGATTTCGGCACAAAACTCGATCGCCAGCCGCGCCAGTTCGACCGCATTGGCATGTGCGGTAAGCGCGATCACGCGCCAGTCATCGCGGTTGCGCCGGATCAGATCCAGCGTGGACGCGCCGATCGATCCGGTCGCGCCAAGAACGGTAAGGGTACGCACCATGGTCATCGGGCGTAATACACGATCATCACGCTCAATGCGAACAGGACGGCAAGCAGTCCGTCAACCCGGTCGAACAAGCCACCGTGGCCGGGAATGAGGTTGCCCGAATCCTTCACCCCGGCGCGCCGTTTCATCCAGCTTTGAAAGAAATCGCCCGCCTGCGCGCAGATCGCCGCCGCGATGCCGATGGCGAGGCACAGTACAAATAACTGCGCAGGGCCGATGGTCAGGTAGCTGCAGGGCTGGCTTCCCAGGCACGCCAGCCGATCGGCGGCGACGCCATCGGGGTGCAGCGCAATCGCCCCCTCCTGCCACAAGCGCCCTACACCAAACAGCGCCAGGGTTGCCCCCAGCACGCCGCCCAGCAGGCCCGACCAGGTCTTGGACGGGCTGATCGACGGGGCGATCTTGGGCCCGCGCAACGTCCGCCCGGTAAAATAAGCGCCCACGTCCACCGCGATCACGGTTACCAGCACCGTGCCGAGCGGCACCAGCGTGAAGGCCGGATTGTGCAGGAACAGCAGCATCGCCGCACCAATGCCGACATAGAGCATCCCGGCAAAATTCCATGCGGCGCGTGCGCCCGGCCCCGCCACGATCGCGCGGGCAAGGCGTATCCATTCCCACAGCACGCCCACCGCCACCGCGCACACAAAAGCGACCCAGACCGGCCCGCCTGCCCATACTGCGATGCCGGCTACCGCCACCATCACCAGCGCGGAGGCGGTGCGAATGCCCAGATCCGACGGCCTGCTCATCGCGTTTCTTTCCGCAAGGCCACCACCACCTCAGCGCCCACCATAGCGGCGATCGCGGTTGGCGAACATTTCGAGCGCATCGCGCAGGTGATCGACCGAAAAGTCCGGCCACAGCACATCGGTGAACAGCAATTCGGCGTAGGCAGCCTGCCACAGCAGGAAGTTCGACAACCGCACCTCGCCCGACGTGCGGATCAGCAGGTCGAGCGGGGGAAGATCGGCGGTGTCGAGTTCGGCCGCGATGGTATCAGGCGTGATTGCCCCTTTTGCCGCCGCCTTGATGGCCGCGCGCGCAATCTCGTCCTGCGCCCCGTAATTGAGCGCGACGGCCAGCGTTGTGCCGCTGTTATCCGCTGTGCGGGCGACGGCGCCTTCAACCAGTTCGACAACATCGGGCCGGAAAGCCTTGTAATCGCCAATAATCTTGAGCCTGACACCGGCAGCCGCGAACTCATCCAGGTCAGACAGGATGAAGCGCTTCATCAGGCCCATCAGGTCGGAAATTTCTTCCTCGGGCCGGCGCCAGTTCTCGGTCGAGAAGGCGTACAGCGTCAGCGCCTCCACCCCGAGTTCGCGCGCACCGCGCACCACCCGGCGCACCGCGTCCACGCCGCGCTGGTGGCCCAGCGCACGCGGCAGGTGGCGCTTTTTCGCCCAGCGGCCGTTGCCATCCATGATGATGGCGACATGCCGGGCGCGCACAGGTTCGGAAGTTGCCATCAGGTATCCTTCGCAGCGAGGCGCGCTGGCCTCACTTGCCCAGGATTTCCTTTTCCTTGCGCGCAAACTCCTCGTCGAGGCTTTTGATCACATCGTCGGTCAGCTTCTGCACTTCGGTTTCGGCGCGCTTGCGCTCGTCCTCGGAAATCTCGTTCTTCTTCTCGTCGGCCTTCAGGTTTTCCATGCCGTCACGGCGCACGTTGCGCACGGCGATGCGCGCCTTTTCCGCATACTGGCTGGCAAGCTTCGCCAGTTCCTTGCGCCGATCCTCGGTCAGGTCCGGGATCGGCAGGCGCAGCGTGTTGCCATCGTTGATCGGGTTGAGGCCAAGCCCGGCGGACCGGATCGCCTTTTCCACCGGCCCAATGTTGGACTTGTCCCACACCTGCACCGAAAGCATCCGCGGCTCGGGCGCGGAAATCGTCGCCACCGAGGTCAGCGGCATGCTGCTGCCGTAGACGGTGACGTTGATCGGCTCCAGCAGCGCGGTGTTGGCGCGGCCGGTGCGCAGGCCGGAAAGATCGTGCTTGAGCGCGTCAACCGCGCCGCGCATGCGGCGTTCGAGATCCGCCTTGTCGTACTTTGCCATTGCTCAGGCTCCCTTCTGGACGATCGTCTTGGTGCCGCCGCCCGCAAGAACAGTGGCAAGATTGCCCTGCTCGCGGATGGAGAACACCACGATCGGAATTGCATTGTCGCGGCACAACGCCACGGCGGAGGCGTCCATCACCTTCAGGTTATCGGCAAGGACGGTATCATAATCCACCGCATCGTAACGCTTGGCGTTCGGGTTGGTCTTGGGATCGCTGTCATACACGCCGTCCACGCTCGTGCCCTTGAGCAGCGCGTCGCAGCGCATTTCGGCTGCCCGCAGCGCCGCGCCGGAATCGGTGGTGAAATACGGCGCGCCAACGCCGGCGGCAAAGATCACCACACGGCCCTTTTCCAGGTGCCGCTCGGCCCGGCGGCGGATCACCGGCTCGCAAACCTGGTCCATCTGCACCGCCGATTGCACGCGCGTTTCCACGCCGATCTGCTCCAGTGCGTTCTGCATCGCCAGCGCGTTCATCACCGTGGCCAGCATGCCCATATAATCTGCCTGCGCCCGGTCCATACCGCGCGCAGCGCCCGCCATGCCGCGAAAGATGTTGCCGCCGCCGATGACCAGGCAGATTTCCAGCCCGGTCTCTTTGGCCGCCTTCACTTCCTTGGCCAGCTCGCCCACGAATTCGGGATCAATCCCGAATTGCTGGCTCCCCATCAGCACCTCGCCCGACAGTTTCAGCAGGACGCGCTTGTAGGGGGATGACATGCCGCTGGATCTCCGGTTGGCGGGGGAATGCCCGGCTTTAGGAGCGCGCGCGCCGGTTGCCAAGGGCTTTGGGCGGCGAAGTGGGCACCGCCGTCATCGCCGTGATGCGTGACGCCGCGCCGTTGTCGCAAGTGCAGCGCCGTCGGAAGTGCTAGGCACCTCGCCGGCACGCAATAAGCCTGGCCCCTGCGACGTCATCCCGACGCAGCCGCAGGAGTGACTAAGCCGCTTCCTCCAGCGGCCCGCCGATCGCGCAGATTCCATCCACGCCAAGCACGTGGGCTACGCGGCCCATCGCCATCCAGCCGGCAACGCAATGCGTCAATTCCACGATCTCGGCATCCGTCATCACCGCTTTCAGCGCGCTCCAGAATGCCTCATCCTCGGCAAGGCCACGCGGATCGGTGCCCATCTTCTGCGAGAACCGGACGGCAAGCCGCTCCTTTTCGGTCAAACCGCTCAGGTCATCCCGCAGCACCGCCTGATACATTGCTTCGTCCGGTGAATGGCCCTGATCGATCACGCCACCATCAAAGCCAAGGCTCCGCAGATCGCGTTGCGCGCGCCAGTTCATGCACACGGTGCAGCCGTTGATGACCGCCGTGGCGATCCGGCAGGCCTCGAACAGCCGCAGCGGCAGCGTGGCGTGCTTGTACAACGCCATCGCGAACGCATTGCCTGCCCGCACGATCTCGGGCGCGTATTGTGCCGACAGGTCTGGAATGGGGGTATGCGGTTGGGGTGCCAGTTCTACGCGCATGATGAGCCTCTCCGTTTGCGCCCGGATCTGGCCGGGTCGTTCGGAAGGCTACGCCGACGTTGCAATAAGTCAATCATGCATGTTTGTTATTGAGCAACGGCTCGCGATGCGCGGTGACACTGGCTTCAAACGGGGTGACATTCTGCCAAGCGCTGGTCTAACCTACGCTATGGCCCCAAATGCTACGTACCCCGAAAAAGCATGGCCGCTCCGTTTGATCGGACTGACTATCGTCTGGGCTGCGGGTCTTTTGGCATCGGGCCTGCGTCCCTACGATCGCGTGACGTGGTGGATGGAAATCGCGCCGGTTCTGATAGTGCTGCCGGGATTATGGTTGATGCGCCGCCGGCTGACCGATCTGGCTTTGGCGCTGATCTGCTTGCATGGCCTCGTACTGATGCTGGGTGGTGCCTACACATACGCTCGGGTGCCGATCGGCCACGATGTTCAGGCCTGGCTGGGACTCGCGCGCAATCCTTACGACCGGTTCGGGCACTTCTGGCAAGGATTGACACCCGCGATCGTGTTTCGGGAACTGCTTCTTCGGTACGGTCGCATGAAACTGGGCAGGCTCATCACCGCGTTGGTGCTTGCCTGCTGTCTGGGGGTCAGCGCCAGCTACGAACTGGTGGAATTCGGTGCTGCAGTCGCACTGGGACAAGGGGCAGACGCTTTCCTGGGAACGCAAGGCGATCCGTGGGACACCCAGTGGGACATGCTGATGTGCCTTGTCGGCGCAGCATTCGCGCTTGTTTTCCTCAGCGCCCTGCATGATCGCGCACTGCGCCGCCTTGGCCCCTGCGCATAGAAAAAGGGCCGGAGAAGCACGCTCCCCGGCCCTTCAATTCCTGGTAGATCGAAAAGATCAGCCTGCGACGGCAGCCGCCACTTCGGCTGCGAAGTCGGAGACTTCCTTCTCGATGCCTTCGCCCAGCTGGAAGCGCACATAATCCTTGAGGACGATCTTGGCGCCCGCATCCTTGCCGGCCTGATCGACGACCTGCTGGATCGGGGTCTTGTTGTCCATCACGAACACCTGCGAGAGCAGCGCGTTTTCCTTGGCGTACTTGGCGATGGCGCCATCCACCATCTTGGCCTGCACGGCTTCGGGCTTGCCCGATTCCGCAGCCTTTTCTTCCGCGATCTTGCGTTCGCGGGCGAGCAGGTCGGCGTCCAGATCGTCAGCGTTGAGCGCCAACGGGAAGGCAGCCGCGATATGCATCGCGATCTGCTTGCCCAGCGCTTCGAGCGCGGCAGCCGGGGCTTCCGATTCGAGCGCGACGAGCACGCCGATCTTGCCCAGGTTGGGCGCGGCGGCATTGTGCATGTACGGCACGACCAGGCCCTGCGACACTTCGACCGTCTTCAGACGACGAACCTGCTGGTTCTCGCCGATGGTCGCCACGTTGTTGGTCAGTTTGTCGGCCACGGTGCCGCCATCGGGGTAGGCTGCAGCCTTGAGCGCGTCCACGTCATCGCCCGATACGCCCAGCGCCACTTCGGTGGTCTTGCGCACAAAGTCCTGGAATTGGTCGTTCTTGGCCACGAAGTCGGTCTCGGAATTGACCTCGACGGCAACGCCCTTGGTGCCCGAAACGGCCACGCCGACCAGTCCCTCGGCCGCAGTGCGGCTGGACTTCTTGGCGGCGGCAGCCAGGCCCTTGGCGCGCAGCGCGTCCACGGCGGCTTCCAGATCGCCGTTCGTCTCGTCGAGAGCCTTCTTGCAATCCATCATGCCAGCGCCAGTGCGCTCGCGCAGGTTCTTCACGTCAGCGGCGGTGTAAGCCATCGCTTTAATCCTCTTGCTTGATGAAAGACCGTGAGCCGGCCTTCAAATGGATGCGCGCCAGGCCCATTGGACCCGGCGCGCGACAATTCCATGACGAAAGTGTCGTCGGGCCGGCTATCAGGCGGTCGCTTCGGCGGTGGCTTCTTCGGCCACCGGCTCGTCGAACGCGCCAATGTCGGCGCCGCTGTCGATCACGCCTTCGCGGTGCCCCTTGGTGGCGGCCTTGGCGATCGCGTCACAATAGAGGCGCACGGCGCGGCTGGCGTCATCGTTGCCCGGGATCGGGAACGCGATGCCCTGCGGGTTCACGTTGGTGTCCAGCACCGCCACGACCGGAATGCCAAGCACGTTGGCTTCCTTGATCGCCAGTTCTTCCTTGTTGGCGTCGATCACGAACATAACGTCCGGGATGCCGCCCATGTCGCGGATACCGCCAAGCGAAAGCTCCAGCTTGTCACGCTCGCGCGTCAGCTGCAGGACTTCCTTCTTGGTCAGGCCCGTGGTGTCGCCGGCCAGCTGCTCTTCCAGCGCCTTGAAGCGCTTGATCGAGCCCGAGATGGTCTTCCAGTTGGTGAGCATGCCGCCCAGCCAGCGGTGGTTGACGAAGTGCTGGCCACAGGCGCGCGCGGCCTGGGCGATCGGCTCCTGCGCTTGGCGCTTGGTGCCAACGAACAGCACCTTGCCGCCGGACTGGACGGTGGACTGCACGAATTCCAGCGCCCGCGCGAACAGCGGCACAGTCTGCGACAGGTCGATGATGTGTATGCCGTTGCGCGCGCCGAAGATGTACGGCTTCATGCGCGGGTTCCAGCGGTGGGTCTGGTGACCGAAGTGTGCGCCGGCTTCGATAAGCTGCTGCATTGAGACGACAGGTGCCGCCATATGTATTTCCTTTCCGGTTGAACCTCTGGAAAGCTGGAACCGTACGAGGCCCTGAGGACCCGTTCCGGCACCGGTATGTGCGCCTTCCATGTGGATTGCCTGCGGTATGATGCGTACCGGAAAACCCGGCCCGATTTGCACAAGCGCGCTGCCCTTACCGCGACTTTATGCGGGAAGATAGCCCCCACTCATCGCAATTAAACGTCATTTTGCCGTCAAAATCTAGGAATTCCATTGATTTCAACAGACTGCGCGGAACTCGAAAGGTTAGCGAAACCTTAAACCGGCGATACGGACCGCACGGTGGCCAACGCAAACGGGCCAAGTCGGACCACATACGCACCAAGGTGGGCAAGGTGTAATCGCATCCGGGGGATTGGAAGCACAACGGTTAAAAAAGGTCGTCGCCATGACTGTCATAACGCCTCTCCTGTTCATCATTGCCGCCTGCGCCGCCGGCTTCACGATCTGGAAAAGCATAGCTCCGGCTATCGCGGCGATCCGCGATCTGCGCGCTCAACTGGCCATGAGCGATGCGGAGCAGATTGTCCACGTAGGCACCAGTCTCACCCGCGAAAGGTCGGAAGTTAAATCGGCCGAACGTCGCCCTCGTGCCTTGCGGCATCCCCAACCCAAGCCGGTAATTCACCGCCTGCACCAGTACCCGCACCACGCTCACGCGGCCTGACTTCACCGGACCAAAATGGGGCGCACACTACGATGAGTGTGCGCCCTTTTTTCGTGCCCCGCAGCCATAGCAATTTTTTACGATTGACATCTATGGAACAAAAAGCGAACGGTGTTTACCGGAACATTGATAGAACAGATTCGCTTTATCCACACGTTGTCCACACCCCGTTATTTGGGGCGGCAACGGTCAGGAAGGAACGGCTATGACGCTTTTTGCTGCTTGCGTATTCGCCCTCGCCGCGCTCGCATCCGTGTGCACCATTGCCTCCACGGTTCGGCGATACGGTCCGGGATATGCGTCGGTGCGAACGCAGCTTGGAGTTTGCGGGGCAGACACGATGGTAACGTGGACAACGACGGAACGTGTGCGCCGCCGCACCGCGATCGTCGATCGCACATCGGTGACGTTGTGGCCGGCGGTTCGCGGCGCTAAAGCTAAGGCGCGTCCGGCGTGTGCATTCGGTCTTGCCGCTTGACCTTGCCGTAGATGATCACGCTCAACGGCAATAGCAGCAGATAAACGATGCTGATCGCCGCCAGCGTGAACCAGGGTTCGGTCAACAGTGCGGCCATTGTCAGGCCCACAAGCGCGATCACGCCAAGCCGCAGATGCGCGGGCGGGCGCATGCGCGACCAGGCAAGCGTGGGGATGCTGGAGATCATGAGGAACGCGATAAGCACCATCCACAGGCTCACCATTACCGGGTTGGCGAACTCGGGCCGCCCGCTGGCGATGGACAAGTACAGCGGCAGAAAGGTGAGCCCTGCCCCCAGCGGCGCGGGAACCCCAGTCAGAAAGCCCGCCGCCTTATGCGGCTGATCCAGCGTGTCGAGCCGGGCATTGAAGCGGGCAAGACGCAGCACGCAACAGATCGCGAAGGCCAGCGAGGCGATCCAGCCCAGGCTGGGCAACTGGTGCAGCGTCCACAGATACACGATCAGCGCCGGCGCCACCCCGAACGAAATGGAGTCGGCCAAACTGTCGAGTTCGGCGCCGAACCGTGTCTGCGCTTTCAGCAGCCGCGCCGCGCGGCCATCGATCCCATCGAGCAGTCCGGCAAGAATAACAGCCTGTACGGCCTTGTCGAAATCGCCAGCGATGGCGAACCGGATTCCGGTAAGTCCGGAGCACAAAGCTGCGGCAGTTATGGCATTGGGTACCACCGCGCGCATGGACAGCCCGGGCGCCAGGCGTCTGCGAGCACCGGGCCCTGCCGCGAAAGCTTCGTCCTGCGCGGCAGGGTCATCTATCACTGAGCGACGCCCTCGATCATCGGGCCGCTGCCCAGCACCGCCAGCACCGTTTCTCCGGCAATGATCTTCTGGCCCATCAGCACATGCGGTTCGGTGCCCGCTGGCAGATACAAGTCCACCCGGCTGCCAAAGCGGATCAGGCCGATGCGCTGGCCAGCAGCGATAATGTCGCCCGGCTTGATGAACGGCACGATACGGCGCGCCACCAGGCCAGCGATCTGCGTGAAGCAGATTCGCGTGCCGTCTCCGCGTTCGATCAGAATATGCTGGCGCTCGTTCTCTTCGCTCGCCTTGTCCAGATCAGCGTTCACGAACTTGCCGGGTATATAGATCACCCGTTTCACGCTGCCGCCAATCGGCGCACGGTTGATGTGAACGTCGAACACCGACATGAAGATCGAGATGCGGGTGACAGGTTCCGCCGGCAGCGGCGCCGAGCCGGTTCCATCGTCCATGGTCAATTCGCGCGGCGGCGGCACTTTACCGATCAGCGTTACCAGCCCGTCCGCCGGCGCGATGATCACGCGGTCGTCCTGTGGGGTAACCCGCACCGGATCGCGGAAAAACGCAAGCACGCACAGCGTCAACACCGCCAGCGGCCAGCCGACCCAGGGGCCGAAAAACAGCCACGCGACCAACGTAATTGCGCCCGCGATCGCGCCGAACTTGCGACCCTCGCGGTGAATGGCGGGCCATTGCCACGACACTTCGCCGCGACCTTGATTATCTAGAATTTCCTGAGGCATCGCTCTCATCTACCCAGTGTGCGCCACTATCGCAATGCCGCGCCGCAAACGATGTTCCACCGGGTTGCCCAAAGCAATGCCACGTGCGCGCCGAGCGATCGACACAACGTCACACAGCGGCGGTAGGACTCGTATTGAAATACATGGCAAAAATTCCTAATTATCTATTGTTTTTTAACGATATAAATACGATCCTACACGTCCACACGCTTTACGATTGCCTGCGTTTACGCCGACGCGATCATCGCCAGCGGCCATTACCGAATTGAGGGGCGCAACGCGCAGCCAGACGGTGTTCCGCCGACATCGTGATGCGTGTCCAGCCGTCTGCTGCGAATGGGAATTGGAGCCCAAAAGTGTATTGGATTGCACACCATCTTCGGCAAATCGAGTCAGATTCAATTCGCTGCGGATCGGAAAATCCGATCCGACCCGGTCCCAGATTGTGATGGTCGGATTTGGGGCGCCCGTCGCGCCGCAATTTCTGATCCGATGCGTGCGGGAAGGGTTTGGCGGTGGCTTCGTTGACGGGGAAACACTATGTTCGACCAAGCCGTTGGTACAGGGGTGATAGGGCTTGGCAAAAATGAGCTTGAGGCAGTTCTGCTTGCAGACGCCGGCAGTCCGCTTCGCGCTTCGTCTTTCACGCGCCCCGCCTCTTCAAGGAAGCCGCCGGATAGGGTTCGATGGTAAGCTTGCCGAGGAATGTGCGCGAAAATCCGCTGGTGCCGGTTGCAGGATTCGAACCCGCGGCCTGATGATTACAAATCAACTGCTCTACCAACTGAGCTAAACCGGCCCACCAGCGGAAGCGCCCCATAGCGGGCTTGGGCAGCGGTGCAAAGCGGCTTTTTATGGTATGCACCTCACCGGCATCGTTGCCATATTTACGCGATGCTAAGGGCCGCCTGCGATAGCCGATCCTTACGTCAGACCGGAAAAGAGAAGACCAAGACTTTGGACGCACGCATTCTCCTCGCCTCAGGCTTCGTGGCCCTTGCCGCCATCGCCGGTGTGCTGGTGGTGGCGGCCGCGCCGGAAAAGCCCGCCCCCGCCTCGCTCGCCGAAGCCAGGCTTGCCGCGCCCACGCCAAAGCCCGCCCAAAAACGCGCCCAAAAACCCGCACTGCCGCCCGTACCTGCCAAGGACGAGCCGTTCGTAATCAAGCGCATCCTGCCGATCAAGGGCGCGATCAGGTATGGCGAATGGCATTGGGACGATGCCGGGGTGCCGCCCGGCCCCATCATGGTGACGGTGGACCTCAAAGCGCGCGTAATTTCGGTGTTCCGGGGTGGCTATGAAATCGGCGCGGCGGCGGTGCTGCTGGGCACGGACGACAAGCCGACGCCGCTGGGCATATTCCCGATCACCCAGAAGGACCGCAACCACGTGTCCAACATCTACACCGGCGCGCCCATGCCCTACATGCAGCGGCTGACCAACGACGGCATCACCCTGCACGGCTCCGACGTTGCGCTTGGCTATGCCAGCCACGGCTGCGTGGGAATGCCCGATGCATTCGCTGCCAAGCTGTTCGATACCACCAAGCTGGGCGACAAGGTCTACATCACGCGCGGCAAACAAGTGGGCCTGGGCGACAATCTGGTCGGCACCTGAAGCTCAGGCTTTTACCGGACGTGCCCGCCGCGCCGGCGCGCGCGCAAAGCTCCAGCCGCCGGCATTGGGCCGGGCGACCAGATCACCGATGGATGCGGGTCGCCCGGCTGACAATTCTTCAAAGACGTGGGCGATCGCACTGCCGCGCGGCGCGTCGTTGCCCAGTTCCCGCACGATGCGCGCCACCACCCGCAAGGCCACCGCACGCGGGGCCTGCGGGCGATATTTCAGGCCCATCGGCTCTGGTTTGACGCACGAGCGCCATTCCAGCGCCGCCATCCAGTCCAGCGCGGCGTCGGCCTCGGCGATGTGCGCAGCGCTTTGGGCGATGGCTGCAGCGTCGAGCCAGTCCGCGCCCGCCAGCGCCTGACGGATGCGGACACGATCGAAGCGATCGTTAGCGTTGCTGGGATCTTGCGCGGCCACCATGCCCGCATCGTCCACCACGTGCGCCAGTTCCGCGCGCCGCCAGTCCAGCACCGGGCGCAGCAGGGGGAGGCCGGTGTCGGGCACCAGCCCGCGCGCACGGGTGCCCGCAAGGCCCGCCACCCCGCTCGCGCGGTTGAGGCGCATCAGCAGCGTCTCAGCCTGATCGTCTGCGTGATGGGCGGTGGCGATGGCGGCAAGTGTGCACGCCTCTGCCCAGTCCGCCAGCGCCACGTAGCGCGCCGCACGCGCCTCCGCCTGCAGATTGCCGGGGGCGACGGTGACGGTCAGCGTGGCATGCGCAATGCCTTGGAGCGCGCAGATCCGCGCTACCTCGGCAGCTTCGCCCGCGCTTTCGCGCCGCAAGCCGTGATCGACGGTGGCCGCCTCCACCCGGCCTGGCAGCGCCGCATGGGCCAGCAGCAGCAGCGCCAGACTGTCCGGCCCGCCCGACACGGCGATACCGAGCCGCGCATCCTCGCGATCGATCCCGTCCGGCCAGATCGCCGCCAGACAGCCGTGAAACCGCGCGACGGTGTCCGGCTTCACGACCGGCTCAGCTGCAGGACAATCCACTGCGCGTGGCATTGTAGACGCTGCTTAAACGGCCGGCAGCCTCGCTGGGATACGTCGAGGCGAATTCCGCCAGCGCGATGCAGGCGCGCTTGGTGTCTTTCATCTGCTTCATCGAGATCGCCAGGTACAGCAGACTGTCCGGCGCACGGTCGCCGCGCTTGTCGGTCTGGAAATTCTGGAGGAACCACTTGGCGGCCTCGCTCGGGTTGCCGTCATCCAGATAGGCGCGGCCCAGCAGGTTGCGGCCCCAGCTGGCGCGCGCGTGCTTGGGATACTTTTCCAGATACAGCTTCAGCTGCTGCTGCGCTTCGGGGTAGAACTTGGCTTCCCACAGGCGGAAACCGTAGCTGTATTCATCCTCGCCCGGATCGCCGCTTTGCGGCTTTTCGATTTTCCGCACCGCTTCGACGCGCGAGTCAGAGGGCGGCACCGGACGGGATGCTACCGGGCGCGGCGCAGGTGCCGGTGCCGCCACCGGGCCGGCAGCCGGACGATCGGCGGGCGCCGGCGGCAACGACCCCGGATACGCGCTGCCCGGCGCGGGGGCGGGCGGGGCCTGAACCGGCGCGGGCGTCATCGTCGCCAGCTTGGCTTCCAGCTGGTTCAGGCGATTGGTGTTCTGTTCGGTCTGCGCGGTCAGCTGCGCCATTTGCGCTTCCACTGCGTCCATGCGGGTCAGCAGGTCGGTGACAGGCGTAGTGCTGGGGGCGCCGGGCGCGGGGCGCGGCGTCGCAGGCGCGGTGATCTGCGGCTCGAAATACTTGCCGTCCGCGCCGGGGAAAACCTTGCGCTGGAGGGCGCGCACTTCCGACTCCACCTTGTTCAGACGCGCGTTCGTGTTGGCGTCCTGCGCCATCGCGGGGCCGGTGCCGGACAGGATCCCCACCGCTGCCACCGTCACCAGCCAGCGCGTCGTGCGCATCGGCGCAAAGCTACGTTTCATCACCAAGTCACTCCTAGCCGGACCTAAGCCGTAAGCCGCACGGGCGGCGATCTGTGGAACCGGCGATTAACCATCGGGCCGCGCGTGAACGCTTGACTGCGATCCTTGCCTGAAACGCCCCCCACCTGTCGAGATGCGTCAGTCGGAAGGCGTGGAAACCGATGGTGGTAACAACGATTCCGGCGTCGGCACCGGGGTTGGCCGAACCGCACGCGACGCTGGCCGGGCGGCAGGCTGCGCGGCGCGCGGGACTGGACGGGCCGACGGGGCCGCCGGTGTAGGACTGGCGGACGGCGTGGACGATGCGCCGGGCGCGGCCGCAGGATTGGCGCGCGCCAGCAGGTCGGCGGCGGCCAGCGACACGCCGGTGACCAGACGCGGCTCGGTAGACAGCGGCGCGATAGGCTTGCCGCCCACTGCGATCTGCAGCGCGTCAGGGCGCCCAGTGCGCAGTTGCAGGCCTGGAATATTGGCCGGTACGGTCCAGCTTTCGCCTTTCGCCAGTTCATTTTGCAGCACCTGCTGACCGGCGCCGTCGGTCACTTTGACCCACACGTTGTCACCCGTCGCGGTGAGCACCACGGGCCCACCGGAAGCCTGCGCGGGTGTGGCGCCGGAACCGGGGCCGCGCGCAGGGGCTGCGGGCTTGGCCGTTTCGCGTGAAACGAGTTCCGGCAGCGAGCCCTGGGGCGACAGAAAGCTGCTCCAGAACGTGAGCAGGATGATCACCGCCACCACCACGCCGGCAGCCGCGCCCCACGCCAAGCGCCGGGTGGGAACGCGCGCCGGGTCGCCGGGCTCGAAACTGGGCGCGGGCTTTGGCCGCTCCGCCTGCTGGCCATCCAGCTGTTCGCGCACCTTGGCCGCGATCACCCGTTCATCCAGGCCAACCGCGCGCGCATACGTGCGGGCGAAACCCACCGCATACGTGCGCGCCGCCAGATCGCCGAGGCGGTCTTCTTCCAGCGCATGGAGATGGCGTTCCGCGATCTTGGTCTCGGTCGCAATGTCGGCGCAGGTTTTGCCGGCAGCCTCCCGCGCGGCACGAAGCTGGCTTCCGGCGCTTTGCGTACTTTGGCCAAGGCCTTGAGTTTCGAGGTTTTCCATTCCGCTCCGCAAAGGATGGTCGATGTAACGGCGTACGTGCTAACCAAACCGGATGGCACGGCAAAGTCAATCAGTGTGCCATCGTGAGGGTGAAATTTATGCGCGGGAAAGCCCGTGCGCCGCCCCGATCGCGCGTTAATCCACGTAGATGCCGCGTTGCGCCGCCCATGTGGTCATTTCGCTGCGCAAGTTCGGCGGCGGGGCGGCAAGCCACCCGTCCATCGCCGCCTTGATGTCCCTCATGTCCACTTTGCCGACCAGTTCCTTGATCGGGCCTACGGCGGCAGGTGTGATGGACAGCCGGCGGATGCCGAGCCCCAGCAGCGCCAGCGCTTCCAGCCGGCGTCCGCCCATCTCGCCGCACACGCTGATGTCCACCGGCGTATCCGCCAAGGTGCCCACCACCCGGCGCAGGAAACGCAGGATCGCCGGGCTCAACCAGTCATACCGCTCCGCCAGCTTGGGGTTGGACCGGTCCGCCGCGAACAGGAACTGGGTCAGATCGTTCGTGCCGATCGACAGGAACGCGATCTTGGGGGCCAGCAGATCGAGCTGTTCGGCCAGCGCCGGCACTTCCAGCATCACGCCATATCGGATCGCCTGGGGCAAGGCCTTGCGCTGGCTGCGCAAGTACGCCAGCTGCCCGTCGAACACCGCCTTGGCCGCATCAAACTCCCACGGTTCGGCCACCATCGGGAACATGACGTTAAGCGACCGCCCGCCCGCCGCTTCCAGCAGCGCGCGGGCCTGCACTTTGAGCAGCGCGTCCCGCTCCAGCGCAACGCGCAGCGCGCGCCAGCCCATCGCCGGGTTTTCTTCCGCCTCGCCGTCGTCATGACGCAGATACGGCAGCGTCTTGTCCCCGCCGATATCGACGGTGCGGAACACCACCGGCCGGTCGCCCGCCGCCTCCATCACATCGCGGTACAGCCGGGTCTGCTTTTCGCGCTGGGGCAAGGTGGCGGAGACCAGAAACTGAAACTCGGTGCGGAACAGGCCGATGCCGTCCGCCCCGGTGGCGTTGAGGTTGGCAACGTCATCGCGCAGACCGGCGTTGATCATCACGTTGATGCGGGTGCCATCGCGCGTGGTGGCGCGCACATCGCGCATGCCGGCATAAACGGCCTGGCGTTCCTTGCTTTTGGCGAAGCGGGCCTCGAACGCCTCGACCAGACCGGCGGACGGGCGCACCATCGCCATGCCCTGATCGGCATCGAGCAGCAGCGGATCGCCTTCGCGCACCACGCCGCGCAGGCCCCGCACCCGGCCCAGCACCGGTATGCCCATCGCCCGCGCAACTATGACGACGTGGCTGGTGAGCGAGCCTTCTTCCAGGATCACGCCCTTCAGCCGCCGCCGGTCATACTCGAGCAGTTCCGCCGGGCCCAAATTGCGCGCGATCAGGATGGCGTCGTTGCGCAGGCCCATCGACGCCGCCGTGCCCAGCTGGCCGGAGACAATACGCAGCAAGCGGTTGGCCAGATCTTCCAGATCGTGCATCCGGTCCGCCAGCAGCGGATCGTCGATCTGGCGCATGCGCATGCGCGTGCGTTGCTGCACGCGCTCGATCGCGGCTTCGGCAGTGAGGCCCGAATCGATCGCTTCGTTGATGCGGCGGGTCCAGCCTTCGTCATATGCGAACATGCGGTAGGTCTGGATGACCTCCTCATGTTCGCCGCCGACGCCGAATTCGGCCTGGTTGGCCAGACGGTCTATCTGCTCCCGCATGCGGTCGAACGCGGTGATGACGCGCTGGCGCTCCGCCTCGGTATCTTCGGCAACGACGTGTTCGATGGTGACTCGCGGCTGGTGATACACCGCAACGCCCGACGCCAGCCCCTTGACCAGCGTGAGCCCACGCAGCTGCTCCGGCCCGGTCTGCGCGGCGGTGAGCGCGCGCGCGTCCTCCTCGTCGATAAGGTCGGCGTTGACGATCAGTTCGGACAGCACCATCGCCACCGTCTGCAACGCCTCGATCTCGATCTCTTCGTAGCGGCGCGGCTCGACATGTTGCACGCACAGCACGCCCACACAGCGTTCGCGCCGCACGATCGGGACGCCGGCGAACGAGTGGAACTTGTCCTCCCCCGTTTCCGGGCGATACGAAAAGTCCGGATGGGCGGCAGCTTCGGCAAGGTTGAGGGTTTCGATCCGGTCGGCGATGGAACCCACCAGCCCTTCGGCGATCGCCATGCGGGTTACGTGTACCGCCTCCTGCGCCAGCCCCCGCGTGGCGAACAGTTCCAGCATGCCTTCGCGCAGAAGGTAGATGGAACACACCTCGGAATCGAGGGATTCGCCGATCACGTCCACCACGTTGTTCAGCTTGGCCTGCGCGTTGCTGCGCGAGGCCATCACATCGTGAAGGCTGGTGAGGATCGTTCGTGCTGCTTCGACGGCTCCACTGCTCATCCCTCTGACCTATCGCAAAGTCCAGGCTTTGGGAACGCAGCGGATGCCATCGAATGCGCTTATTCGGATGTTAAATATGATCCCCTGCATGCATGATGCCATGCCCGAGGATCGGCGGCATACCGACGCACCGTGCACCGGGGCGAAAACTCAGCCGGTCAGGACCGGATGATTTCCTCCTTGATTTGCAGCTTTCGCTTCTTGAGGGCCTGGATTGCGACGGCATCAGGCACGGGACGGCTCAATTCTTCGTGTATCTGCCGTTCGATGCCGGCATGTTTGAGCTGCAAGGCGCTGACGTGCGAACTATCCATGGACGGTTCCTCCTTTGGGCCGGACCCATGAGCAACGAGTGCTCGCGAACGAAAAACATTAACGTGCACAAAGCCGTCCGGATGACGACTCGGCACTGGTGATCCGGCGCAAAAACCAAGGAACCACATCGCGGCGATCTTGCGAAGACACGTAATGCTTCATATCGGTGAAACGCATGAATCCTGCGTTGGGCGGGAATCGCACACCGGCCCTTCCGGGCACCGCCAACCGGCTCGAAACAAAGGAATTCCGGCGTGACCGAAGAGGAAATGCGCAAGCGCCTCGAAATCCTGAAGATCGAGCATCGCGACCTTGATGCCGCGATCGACGCGCTGATGAATGCCGGCGGCACCGACCAGTTGCAGATCGCGCGACTCAAGAAACGCAAATTGCGCCTCAAGGACCAGATCGCCCAGATCGCCGATTATCTGATCCCCGACATCATCGCCTGATCCGCATCACGATTTTCGGGCCGGTTTTTCCACCTTGTTGCCGTGCCGTTCGGGGACACTCCGGTTTTTGCGCTGGAAGATCGCCGCGCTGCGGTTGCAGCAAAGTCGCGCATGCGAAATACGACGGTGCAATGTCACAGCCCGCCACGCTCAACCCGCGCATCATCGAGGCGCTTTACAGCCACGCGCTGGTGTTGTCCGATGACGTGCGCCACACCTTCGCGCTAGCGATTCCGGCCCCGGCAGCGCGGCTTGAGGATGACCCTGTCCGCGTGGCGCTGTGTGCCGAAGGGCTGCGCACCACCACCCGCATGATGCATGCGATCGCGTGGCTGCTGAACCACCGCGCCTATTTCCGGCACGAGATCACCGACCTGCAGCGCCGCCGCCATGCTCGCCTGTGCGCGAGCCTGCTACATTCCGAGCGTAGCCAACTGGCCTTGCTGGATGATGCCACCACCGATCTGATCGCGGCGACCTGCGCCTTGTATACGCGGCTGCTGCGGCTCGATCACGCTTGGCGGCTGGCCTCGGACGGCGCGGCCAGCCCGATCCGGCATTTGCAGGCCAGCATCGAGCGCCGGCTCGCAAGCTGAGCGCCAAGCCTCGACACTGGGGGCCTAAGACGCCATATCGACCCTCATGGATGCGCCAACCGACATTGCCCGCCCTTATGCCAGCGCCGAGCGCGTGGGCCCACTGGTCCGGCGCGTTCTGGCGCGCAACCCCTCGCCTTTCACCTTCACCGGGACGCAGACCTACATCGTGGGCGACGCGGGCGAGGTGGCGATCATCGATCCCGGTCCCGCCGATGCCGAGCACATCGCTGCAATGATGGACGCGATAGGCGATGACCGGGTGGTGGCGATCTGCTGCACCCATACCCACCGGGACCATTCGCCGGCGGCGGCTCCGCTCAGCCAGCAAACCGGCGCGCCGATCATCGGCTGCGCGCCGCTGGTGCTGCGCGACGACGGCCCGCGCGCCGACGCATCCTTCGACGAAAGCTATGCGCCTGACCGCGTGCTGGCCGATGGCGAGGCGCTGACTGGCGCGGGCTGGACGTTGCGCGCGCTGGCAACGCCAGGCCACACGTCCAACCACTTATGCTACGCGCTGGAGGAAACGGGCGCATTGTTTTCCGGCGATCACGTGATGGGTTGGTCCACCAGCGTGGTGTCGCCGCCCGATGGCGACATGGGCGCGTATATGGACAGCCTCTCCCTGCTGTATGCCCGCCAGCAGGACAGCGTATATTATCCCGCCCATGGCCCGGAAATCAACCGCCCGCACCAACTGGTGCGCGGGATGATGGGCCATCGCCGCCAGCGCGAAAACCAGATCCTGCGCCAGCTGGAGGCGGGACACATCCGCATCGCCGCGATGGTGCCCACGATGTACAAAGGCACGGACGAGCGGCTGTGGCCGGCGGCGGGCCGCTCCGTGCTTGCCCATCTGATCGACCTTGAACGGCGTGGCATAGTCGTTCGCAATCAGGACGATTGGCGCCTTGCCATCTGAGAACCGCACCTTTTAAGCCCGCGGGCATTTTCCCCTTGGGTCCGGCCGCGCGCATCCCTAGATACACCGCCGCTGCGGACGGCACAGAACCGCAGCGCCATGACAGAGGGAATGCGATGACCGTAATGTCCGCCGATCTTACCGGCATCGACCTGCGCGCCGAGATCGAACGGCTGCGCAAGGAGCGCAACGCGGTCATCCTGGCGCATTACTACCAGCGCCCTGAATTGCAGGACATCGCCGACTTCGTGGGTGACAGCCTGGAGTTGAGCCGCAAGGCGGCGGACACGGACGCCGACGTCATCGCATTTTGCGGCGTCAAGTTCATGGCCGATACCGCCAAGATCCTCTCACCGAACAAGATCGTGGTGCTGCCCGATCTGGACGCCGGGTGCAGCCTTGAAGATTCCTGCCCGCCGGAAAAGTTCAAGGCTTTCCGCGAGGCGCATCCCGATCATATCGCGCTGACGTACATCAACTGCTCCACCGAGGTGAAGGCGCTGTCCGACGTGATCGTCACCAGTTCCAGCGCCGAGACGATCCTGCAGCAGATCCCGCGCGACCAGAAGATCATCTTCGGTCCCGACCGGCATCTTGGCGGCTACCTGTCCCGCAAGTTCGACCGCGAGATGCTACTGTGGCCGGGCGTGTGCATCGTGCACGAGGCATTCAGCGAAACCGAGCTTCTCAAGCTGCGCGCGCAGCATCCCGCCGCCCCGATCGCGGCGCACCCGGAATGCCCGCCGCATATCGTGGATCACGCCGATTACGTGGGTTCGACCAGCGGCATCCTGCAATTCGCCAAGACGATGCCGGGCGATACGCTGATCGTAGCGACCGAGCCGCACATCATCCACCAGATGGAACTGGCGTTGCCCGGCAAGACCTTCATCGGCGCGCCCGGCGCGGACGGCAACTGCAACTGCAACATCTGCCCGTACATGGCGCTCAACACGATGGAGAAGCTGTACCTGTCGCTGCGCGATCTGACCCCGCGCGTGGAGATCGAGGAATCGCTGCGCCTTGCCGCCAAGAAAAGCCTGGACCGGATGCTGGGCATGGCCGCCGGCACCATCGGCCTGGGCGATCTGGGCGCGCGCTAAACCACGACCTCGCGCCATTCGCCGGGTGCCAGACCGTCGAGCGACCACGCGCCCACGCTCCAGCGCACCAGTCGCAGCGTGGGATGGCCCGCGGCGGCGGTCATGCGGCGGACCTGCCGGTTGCGGCCTTCGCGGATGGTAAGTTCGATCCAGCAATCGGGCACCGTCTTGCGAAACCGCACCGGCGGATCGCGTGGCCACAAGTCCGGCGCAGCAATCCGCCGCGCGCGCGCCGGCAGCGTCATCCCGTCGTTCAGCCTCACGCCGGCGCGCAACGCCGCCAACGCCGCGTCGTCCGGCTCGCCTTCCACCTGCACCAGATAGGTCTTTTCCTGAAGAAAGCGCGGATCGGCAATGCGGGCCTGCAGCCGCCCGTCATCCGTGAGCAGCAGCAGCCCCTCGCTGTCGCGGTCCAGCCGTCCTGCCGGATAAACGCCGGGCACCTGCATGAAATCGGACAAGGTGGCGCGCGGAGTGGGCGATTTCACGTCGGTGAATTGCGACAGCACGTCGTAGGGCTTGTTGAATACGATCAGCCGGGTCATCGGATCATGCCTTCGTTGCCGGACGGTCGCCCGCCTTGGCCAGCGCCAGCGCGGCGGCCAGCAGCACCATGCCCACCACGTCCATCGCACTTAGCGTTTCATGGAACGCCAGCCACCCTACCGCGGCCGACAGCGCCGGTTGCGTCAGCAGCGCCAGGCCGATCATCAGCTGCGGAAAATGGCGCAACGAATAAATCAGCAGCCCCTGCCCCACCAGCTGGCTGGAGATGGCCAGCGCGATCAGCGGGGTCCAGTCGTGCGGCATGATTCGCTCACCCAGCAGCAGTGCGATGCCCAGCATTACCGGCACACTGGCCGTGGTGGACACCGCCAGCACCGAGAACTGGCCCAGCCGCTCGCGCGCGGCGTTGAGCATGATGATGTAGAAGGCATAGAACCCCCCCGCCGCCAGGCAGAACAGGTCGCCCACCAGATTGGCGTGGCTGATCTCCAGCGAGCCGCCCATCAGCAACCCAGCGCCGATCAGCGCGGCGGCGACGGCGGCCAGTTCCAGCAGACGCGGTGCCCGCCGTGCGGTGATCATGCCCCACGCCATGATAAGCAGGCTGCCCGAATTGCCGAACAACGACGCGTTGCCCAGCTTGGTCTGCAGGATGCCGACATGCCAGGAGGCAAGATCGAGCGCGAACACCACGCCTGCGCCCAGCATCAGTATCGCCGCGCCCCTGCCGATCTGCCGCTGGGCGGCAGGCTCGCGCCATGCCAGCGCGATCAGTACCGGCAGCGCCAGCGTCAGGCGCCAGAACCCGGCGGCCACCGGCCCGGTATCGGACAGGCGCACCAGCCACGCGCCCAGCGCGAGCGCCACGTTGGCCACCAGCAGGGCGATCAGATGGCGCGTAGTCCATGCGGCTTGCGGGGCTGCTTGCGGACTGGCGGCGGCAGGCAGGGTGTCGTCGGTAGGCATCGTCGCCCCCTACCCGCATGGCGGGGGCGACGCACCTGCTTATTGCACCGTCAGTGCGGGTGGCTGACGGCCCCGCGCGTCTTCCACAAGGACCAGCCGATCCCGCCCCCGATCAGGGCAAGGGTGATCCCCAGGCTGAGCAGAGGGGGAAACTTCGCCCCGCCCATCACGAAGTCCGCGATCAGGATCTTGCCGCCAATGAACACCAGCACCAGCGCCAGCGCATACTTCAGGTAGTGGAAGCGGTGAACCATCGCCTCCAGCGCGAAATACAACGCGCGCAGGCCCAGGATCGCCATGATATTCGAGGTGTAGACGATGAATGTGTCAGTGGTGATCGAGAAGATCGCCGGAACCGAATCGATCGCGAACACCAGGTCGGCCAGATTGATTACCACCAGCGCCAGAAACAGCGGCGTGGCGGCCCACACCAGCGTGCCGCTGGCGTTGGCTTCCCGCACGAAGAAGTGCTGGTCGTGATGTTCGCGCGTTACCCGCATGTGCCGCGAAACCCAGCGCAGCACCGGGTTCTTGCCGATGTCGGTCTCAGCCTCGCGGGCCAGCAGCATCTTGATCCCGGTGTAGATCAGGAAGGCGGCGAACAGGTACATCACCCAGTGCGCATGCGCGATCAGCGCCGCGCCGCCCGCAATCATCAGCCCGCGCAGCACGATGACCGCCAGAATACCCCACAGCAGCGCGCGATACTGGAAGCGCGACGGGATGGCGAAATAGCCGAAGATCATCGAGATCACGAAAACGTTGTCGATCGAAAGCGCCTTCTCGATGAAATAGCCGGTGTAGTAATCGACCGCCGGCCCCGATCCCTTCGCCCACCAGATCCACCCCCCGAACAGCATGGCGACCGCGATGTAGAACGCTGACAGCTTCAGCGATTCAGCGATGCCCATCGCCCGGTCGTCCTTGTGCAGAACGCCAAGGTCAAAGGCGGTGAGCAGGAGGACCAGCGCGGCGAAGGCCAGCCAGAACCAGACCGGCGTGCCCAGCCAGCTGGCGAACAGGAATTCGGTCATCTTACGCCCCCATCACCCGCGCGGCGAACAGGCGTGACAGGCGTTCGCGAAGGCGCAGCTTGCGTTTACGCAGCAGGGCAAGAGCAAGCGGATCGGCGCCGCGGCTGGCGGCGGCCCTCGCAATCAAGGCATCCAGCTTTTGGTGCAGTTCGAGCAGGCGGAACATGCGGTTCGTCATCATACGTATCCCTATCGATCCGGGTTGTGGTTCGATCGGATGAGACGCGCTGCTGGTTGCATGAAGAAATGTTGCTCGAACCTGCACCGGTATCACCCGATGCGGTCCGACATCACGCCGTGCTCGGGAAACGTTTGTCCCATTGCACTGCGCCAGAGGGGCCCGGCCCGCATGCGAAGAATATGCACAAGTGACCACATTTGCAAGAGCGCGTGGCGGACACTTGCGCGAAGGCCTCCGCAAGCGCCTGCACAATCCGGTTGACGAGATCCCAGATGATATTATTGTGATATCACCTTTTCAGGGGACTCAGTCATGGCCGATACGCACAAACCCATTAACTCCAGCCACGAAACGGTCGCCGCCACGCGCAGCGGCTATGTGATGCTCGCGGTGTTCATCGTGCTGCTAGGCGCGATCATCGGCGGCATCTCGGTGCTCGCCGGCAGTGATGACCCGTCGTCCGGCACCATCGGCTCCGTGCTGGCGTTCCTGCTGCCCGCCATCGTGGTGCAGGTGCTGATCGTCACCGGATTCTACATGATCCAGCCCAACCAGGCCGCTGCGATCACCCTGTTCGGCAGCTATCGCGGCACGGACCGCAACGCAGGGCTACGCTGGATGTGGCCGTGGATGAGCAAGACCAAGATCGCGGTGCGCGCCAACAACGTCGTGTCCGAAAAGCTCAAGGTCAACGACTTGCGCGGCAATCCGATCGAGATCGCCACCAACGTGGTGTGGCGCGTGGCCGATACCGCGCAGGCGCTGTACGACGTGGATGATTACCGCACTTTCGTGAACGTTCAGATCGAGGCGGCGGTGCGCTCCATCGGCTCGCGCTATGCGTATGACGATGTGGAGGATGCCGAAATCACCTTGCGCGGCAGCCATGAGGAAGTGAACGCGCAGTTGCGCACCGAACTGATCGCGCGGCTGCAGGTGGCAGGGCTGACGGTGGACGAATGCGGGCTCACCCACTTGGCCTATGCGCCGGAAATCGCCGGTGCGATGCTGCGCCGCCAGCAGGCCGAAGCGGTGATCGGCGCCCGGCGCAAGCTGGTGGAAGGCGCGGTCTCGATGGTCGAGATGGCGTTGACGCAGCTTTCGGAAAAGAACGTGGTGGAACTGGACGACGAACGCCGCGCGGCGATGGTGTCGAACCTGATGGTCGTGCTGTGCGGCGAGCGTGAGGCGCAGCCGATCGTCAACACCGGCACGCTTTACAGCTAAGTCCACGATGGCAAGCCCCGGCAAGAAGGCCTTCCCGCTCCGTCTCGATCCCGCGCTGTATATCGCGCTGGAACGGGCGGCGGCGGCTGACTTTCGCTCGGTCAATGCCCAGGTCGAAGTGCTGCTGCGCGAAGCCCTCGCCCGGCGCGGCATCAAGGTTGGCGCGGGCGAGCCGGCGCGGCGCGGCAGGCCGCCGAAAGAGGAGGTTTCGGAGTGACCACCAACGAGGATGACGGCGCGTGGTTCGCGCCCAAGCGCTTCGGCATCGGCGCGGGACGGCCGATCCGCTGGCAAGGCTGGGCGCTGATCGGGCTGTACGCCGCCTGCCTGTTCGGCGCACGCGCGATTGCCCGTATCGGGACCAGCGGCGCCCGCGCGGCGGAAGTGGTGCTGATCGTGTTCGCCACCGCCATGTTCATCGCGATCGTGGCCAGGCATACGCGCGGCGGCTTGCGGTGGCGCTGGGGCCGGAACTGACGCTGCGACTTGCCACAGCGGTGCCCGGTCCTTAGCTGACAGGGCATGAACCGCGCCTTCGCCTTCATCGCGCCGTTGCGCATGTGGACGCTGCTGCTGCTGGCCGCCATCGGCCTGCAGGCCGCAGCGCCCATGCGCGCACCTTTGGAGCGCGTGTCCGGCTCCGCCTTCAGCGCGTCCACCATCGACGTCGCGTTGGCCTCGGCGCGGCGGGTGCAGGATGAACGCACGACGATCGCCCAGCCGCTCGTGCCGGTGCCCCCGCGCGCGGTTGCCCTCCTGCCGAGCCTGGCGCCGCTGGCACTGCCAGAGCGGCCCTTCCTGCGCCCGCAGCCACGCGCACCCCCGCGCCGCCATCCCGCGCGCCTCCCGGACAGCACCGCCCCGCCCCGCACCTGAACTTCGGATATGAACGGAGCGCCCCTGCGCTCGCCCTTCCCGATTTTCAGGACGATGACACATGGCTACGACACATGCCAGCCCCGGCACGGCCCATACCGACGCGCGCGCACTGCTGGCGCGCTATCCTCACCTCGATGTCCACGAACTGGCACAGCTGGAGCACTGGTTCCGCAAGGAAGCCAGCGCGCTCGACGTGGGGCTGCTCGCCAGCGAGGCCGATCTTGCGGCGCAGTTCCGCGCCTATCGCAAGGATCACCACGATCGCTTTACGGCGCGCGACATCCTGATCGCGACCGCCTTCGTCGCGGTGGCCGCAACCCTGGTGGGCGCGATGCTGATTATGGTGCCGTAACGGCGCGCGCTACAGCAGATGCCCGGTGCGATCGCGCTTGGTATCCAGATAGCGTTCGTTGTGGGGATTGGGCGGGAGCCGGTGCGGCACCCGCTCGATCACCGCAACGCCCACATCCTCCAGCGCGGTGACTTTCGCCGGGTTGTTGGTCATCAACCGGATCGCGCGCACGCCTAGCAGGTCCAGCATGCGCGCGGCCACGGGAAAATCGCGCGCTTCGGTGGGCAAGCCCAGGCGGTTGTTGGCGTCCACGGTGTCAAAGCCCAGATCCTGCAGGCTATAGGCGCGCAGCTTGTTGACTAGGCCGATGCCCCGCCCTTCCTGCCGCAGATACAGCAGCACGCCCCAGCCCCCTTGCGCCGCCTCTGCTGCCATCGCCCGCAGCGCGGCGTGCAATTGCGGGCCGCAATCGCACTTCAGGCTGCCCAGGATATCGCCGGTCAGGCATTCGGAATGCAACCGCACCAGTGGCGGGCGGTCTCCGTTCTGTGTCCCGATCACCAGCGCCACGTGTTCGCGCAAGTCATCCAGCGCGCGGAACGCCACGATCTGCGCGTTTTCGGCGGCCTCCACCGGCAAGTGCGCGCGCGAGGCGATTCGCAAGTGGCGCGTGTCCTGCCACTCCGCCAGGTCGGCGGTGCCCACGTCCTGCACGTCGTCGGCCACGGTTGGCGAAACCAAAAACGCGGGCAGGATGCCGGCAAGCCGCGCCAGTTCCATCGCCGTGCGCGCGGCTTGCGGATCGGCGATAGGCTCCGCCGCGAACGGGCCTTTCATCGGGGTCTGCAGATCCAGCGCAGGATCGGCCACGCCGCGCGCCGTATCAAGGCCGAACGGCTCTGCGCTGCGGATCAGCACCGGCGCTTCGGGCACCGCCGCCTCGCGCTGGTTGGCCAGCTTGAGGGTCAGCGCCCGCGCCGCCGAAATCAGCATACGCGGCGCGGCGATGCCATCGCCAAATCCGGTTTCGGCGGGCAGCAGCACGTCGCCGCCGTCCACGCGCACCGGCCAACCGTGGCGCAGCGCATCGAGCGCCAGCGCCACCCGCCGGCCATTGGCGATGGGCGCAGGCTCGCTCAGAGCGCGAACTCGGTGATGAGCGGGATGTGATCGCTCGGCTGGTCCCACCGGCGGGTTTCCTCGATGAACCGATGGCTGCGCGCCTGCGGGGCCAGATCGGGCGAGGCCCACATGTGATCGAGCCGGCGGCCCTGATCCTTCTGCCGCCAGAAGCTGCGGTAGGACCACCAGGAATAGTTGCGTTCGGGCGCGGGGATGAACTGGCGGCCCATGTCCACCCAACCATGCGCGTCCTGAAAGCGTTTGAGCGTCTCCACCTCGATCGGCGTATGGCTGACGACCTTGAGCAGCGCCTTGTGATCGTACACGTCGCTTTCCAGCGGGGCGATATTGAAATCGCCCACGATCAGCGTGGGCCGGTCCACCGCATCGGCCCAGCGGGTCATGCGTTCAAGGAAATCGAGCTTCTGGCCGAACTTGGGGTTCACGGTGCGATCGGGAAGGTCGCCACCAGCCGGGATGTAGACGTTCTCCACGATCATCCCCTGCCCCGGCCCCAACAATTCCACGCCCACGTGCCGCGCCTCACCATTATCCTGCCAGTCATGTCGGGAAAAATCGCGGAACGGCACTTTGGAAACGGTGGCCACGCCGTGATAGCCCTTCTGTCCGTGAATGGCGCGGTGGGTGTAACCCAGCCGCTCGAACATCTCGTGCGGAAACAGGCTTTCGGCCACCTTGATTTCCTGCAGGCACAGCACGTCGGGCGCCTGTTCGGTCAGCAGCCGCTCCACCTGATCGATACGCAAGCGGACGGAATTGATGTTCCAGGTGGCGATTTTCATGACGGCGGCTTTAGAAGCGCGGGCAGCGAATTGCCATACCTGCAGAGCTAATCCGGAACACCCTGCCACGCCCGCACACAGAAAACCCCCGAGCCGGGGGCAGAGGCTCGAGGGTTCCTGTAAGCGTTCGTCACGCTAGTATCAGAACGAACCTCAGGAGGCGCGGGCAACAGGGGGGAAAACCCGCCTCAATCCGTTCTGACAAGACCTATGTAGGGTCGATCGCCTTGCTGCCAAGTGAACGAAAGGCATAAAACTGTCGCCGATTGTCGCGACATTGGGGCGACCGCGACAGACCGGTGTTTCCTATCGACGGTTGCGCGGACGCGGGTCCGTCCAGCGAAAATCATTGTCAGTGACGGGCACGCCGTAGCGTTGATTTGACAAGCTGATGGTGGTGCGCCGGTTTTGCGAATCGAGCGCAACCCAGTAGCTGAGTTCCAGCCCGCCCGGCGCAGAGGCCTTGCGCGTGAAGATAAGCGTAATGACGCCGTATTCGGGGTGGGTGCGATCGCGCACCTCGATGCTGGTGACATTTGGGTTGCCGGTGCTGACCACGCGCCCGAACCGGGCGACATCACGCTTGGGATCGAGCAGCGCGCCCAGCGGGCTGTTGCTGATCGGCCAGCGCTGCACCTGCCGCACTTCGTAATCGACCATCGTCAGCGCCTTGCCATCGCCGACGATGAGCATCTTGGCGCTCGGCTCGTACTGAAAGCGGATGCGCCCCGGCCGTTTTAGCGTGAGCACCCCTCGCACGGTAGACCCGTTGCGGTCGGTCTGGACGAAATCGGCCTTGAGGGTATCGATGCCGCGCAAGGCGGCCACCGCCTGGTCAAGCTGCCGGGCGTCGGCGTCAGTTGCCGCCAGCGCCGGCAGCGGCGTGAGGGTGGCCGGAACGGAAAGCGCGGCCAAAGCGGCCGCGCTGACACAAGAGCGAAAGATCTTCATAGTCTGGTTCATGGCTTTCCCGATGGGTCCACAGCCTTGAACCGACCGTGAACCTTACTTGATTTTGGCTTCCTTGAACTCGACGTGCTTGCGCACGACGGGATCATACTTCTTGAAGCTGAACTTCTCGGTCGTGTTCCGGGGATTCTTCTTCGTGACGTAGAAAAAGCCGGTGTCGGCGGTCGAGACCAGACGGATCTTGACGGTTGCGGGCTTCGCCATGGCGGTTTCCTTGACTCTCTAAATTTCAGCCGCCCTGGCAGGCCGGCGTTTCGACAATACTGATGGGGCGACGTGCGCTGCCCCGTAAGGTTGCGGCCCATGATGGATCGCGCCCGCAAAGTCAAGCGGGCGCCAGCCGTTCAAGCGTCGTGAAAGGACTTGATCGGGTCCAGCACGCCGAATTTTTCGTGCCGCAGCTTGCCGTCAAGCGGCGGCAGGTCAAGTTCGGGCGCATCGCAGTGGGTATCGGGCAGACGGTCCAGAAAGTCGCGAATCAGGGTGAGCCGCCCGCGCTTCTGGTCGTTAAAGTCCACCAGCGTCCACGGTGCGTGCGCGGTGTGCGTGGCCTCCAGCATGGCTTCGCGCGCCAGCGTGTAGTCATCGTACTTTTCGCGCGCGGCGATATCGACGAGTGACAGCTTCCAGCGCTTGAGCGGGTCTTGCGCGCGTTCGGCCAGCCGCTCCTCCTGCTTTTCCTGATCGCAGGCGAGCCAGTATTTGAACAGCAGGATGCCGTCATCGACCAGCGCCTTTTCGAACTGCGGTGCGTGCAGCAGGAACGCATCGACTTGCGCGGGCGTGGCATAGCCCATCACCCGCTCCACCCCAGCGCGGTTATACCACGAACGGTCGAACAGCACGATTTCGCCCTTGGTGGGCAGATGATCGACATAGCGCTGGAAATACCACTGTCCCTGCTCACGCTCGCTGGGCGCGGCCAGCGCCACGGTGCGGCACTGGCGCGGGTTCAGCTCGCCGCACATCGCCTTGATCGCGCCGCCCTTGCCGGCGGTATCGCGCCCTTCGAACAGCACGACGATGCGCGCGCCCGTGGCCTGCGCCCAGCGCGCCATGGCGACGAGTTCCTCCTCCATCGGCTCCAGCGCGTTTTCGTAATCCTTGCGGTGCAGCTTGCCCATGGCTCAGACCCGTGACAGCAGGAACAGCGCCAGCGCGCCAGCAATAATGCGATACCACGCGAACGGCGCGAAGCCCGAACGCGTGACGATCGCCATGAACGCCTTGATCACCACCAGCGCCACCACGAAGGCAACCGAAAAGCCGATGCCGATCTGCGTCCAGCCCACCGGCCCCAGCCCCGCCGCCAGTTCGTGGCGGTGGCTGACCAGTTCCAGCGTAGTCGCGCCGATCATCGTGGGCACCGCCAGGAAAAAGCTGAACTCTGCTGCCGTGCGCCGCTCGATCCCCATCGCCAGCGCGCTCATGATCGTGGCGCCGGAACGGCTGACGCCCGGCACCATCGCGAGGCACTGCGCGAAGCCGATGCCCAGGCATTGCATCACCGGCAGTTCGGCAACGCCGGTCAACGGGCCAGGCCGGGCAATCTTCTCGATCCCCAGGATGGCGATGCCGCCCACGATCAGCGCCCAGGCCACCACTTCGGCATTGCCCAGCAGCGCCTCGATGTGGCTTTTCAAAATTAGCCCCAGGATGACCGAGGGGATGAAGGCCAGCAGCACGTTGCGCACGAAGCGCACCGAGGTGGGGTTGAACTTGAGCAGCCCCATGCCGACCGCCCAGAACGTGCGCCAGAACTGCACGATCACCGCCAGGATCGCGCCCAGCTGGATGACGATGTTGAAGGTGGCCCACTGGCTGGCATCGTAGCCGAACAGCCGGGTGGCCAGGATGAGGTGCCCGGTTGAGGATACCGGCAGGAATTCGGTGAGTCCCTCGACGATGCCGAGCAGGATTGCGGTGAAGTTCAGGTCCATGGGCCGCAGGTCATGCCGCACCGCACAGCCAAGTCAAGCGGCGGATGCGTGCAGCATAAAAATGCGTCCCCCTCCCCGTTCGCGGGAAGGGGGACGGTCCGATTACCAGATGCGCACGCGGTCCTTGGGGGCCAGATACAGCTTGTCGCCTGGCTTGACGTCGAACGCCTTGTACCACTCGTCAAAGTTGCGCACGATGCCGTTGACCCGGTACTGCGGGGGCGAGTGCGGATCGACGATCAGGTACTGGCGCGCCTGCGCCTCGCGCACCTTGGACCGCCATACCTGCGCCCAGCCCATGAAGAAGCGCTGGTCGCCGGTGAAGCCGTCGATTACCGGCGCGGGCTTGCCGTTCAGCGACAGCTTGTAAGCGCGGTACGCCAGGCTCAGGCCGCCAAGATCGCCGATGTTTTCACCCATGGTCAGCTTGCCGTTCACGCAGGTCTTGCCATCGTCGAACGGGCAGAACGCGTCGTACTGCGCGGCCAGCTTGTCCAGCAGCTTGTCGAACGCCGCCTTGTCTGCCGGGGTCCACCAGTCACGCAAGTTGCCGGTGCCATCGTACTTGGCGCCCTGATCGTCGAAGCCGTGGCCCATCTCGTGGCCGATCACTGCGCCGATGCCGCCGTAATTGACCGCCGGATCGGCCGACAGGTTGAAGAACGGCGGCTGCAGGATCGCGGCCGGAAACACGATCTCGTTCATCGGCGGGTTGTAATAGGCATTCACTTCTTCGGGCAGCATACCCCACTCGGTTCGGTCCACCGGCGCGCCGATACGGTTCATGTTGAAGCCTATCTGCCACTTGTTGGCTGCGATGGCATTGCCCAGCGGGTCGTTAGGGTTGAACTGCAGGCCGTCATAGGTCTTGAATTTGTCCGGCGCGCCGATCTTGGGCGTGAAGGCGTCCAGCTTCTTTTCCGCCTCGGCCCGCGTTGCCGGGGTCATCCACGACAAGTCCTGCAGGTTCGCGGCCATCGCCTTGCGCAAGTTGGCGACAAGCTCGGTCATCGCCTGCTTTTGCGCGGGTGGGAAGTACTTGGCGGCATACAGCTTGCCTACCAGTTCGCCGGCCATCCCTTCCACCGCGCCGATCCCCCGCTTCCAGCGCGGGCGCTGCTGCGGCTGACCGCTGAGCGTGCGCCCGTAGAAATCGAAGCGCGCATCGTCGATCGCCGAGGGCAGAACCGAGGCGTTCCCGCTCAGGAAATGGGCGGTCAGATAGGCCTGCCAGGTGGCGACCGGGGTGGTTTCGATCAGCTTGACCACGCCGGGCATGCCGGGGCCGAAAAGCTCACTCGCCTTGGCCGGATCTACGCGCGCCGCCTGCAGCTTTTCGGGCGTCGGCGGCATCTCGGTGACAAGGACGTAGCTGGCCTTGTCCGCGCCCAGGGTCTTCAGGAACGTGCTGAGAAGGCCCGGCTTTCCAAGCGCCTCGAACTGCGCGACCGTCAGCTTGTTATACGTGAGGTCCGGGTTGCGGGCAGCGGCACGGTCCCAGTCTGCACGGGCGATCTGGGTTTCCAGGTCCAGCACCGATTGCGCGCGGGCGGCGGCATCGGGATAGCCAGCCTGCCCCAGCAGGAAGGTGAGATAGGCCTTGTACTTGTCGCGCAGTGCGGTGGAGCGGGGGTCTGTCTTCAGGTAATAATCGCGGTCAGGAAGCCCCAGCCCGCTGATCGAGGCATTGAGCGCGTAGATGTCGCTGCGCTTGTCGTCCGGCCCGACGGAGGTGCCGATGGGCGAGGCGTAGCCCGGCTCGCCAAACAGCCGCACGATGTCGGTCGCGTTCTGGGCGGCCTTGATCCGCGCGAGATAGGGCTTGGCCGGGGCGAGGCCGGCCTTGTTGATGGTGTCTACATCCATGAACGCCTTGTATGCCGCGGCGATGCGTGCACCGTCGCTGCCCGGCGCCTGCGGCGTTGCGACCAGCTGGTCCATGATCGCGTGAACGCGCTGTTCCGACAAGTCGCTCAGTTCGATGAACGAGCCCCAGCGGGTGCGGTCAGGCGGCAACTGCGCGGTCTTGTTCCACAGGCCGTTGACGTAGGCGTCGAAATCGTCGCCGGGCTTGACCGAACGGTCGATCCACTGCGTCTGTATGCCGAACGTCCCCCAGTCAGCCGACGGTGCGAGCGCGGGCGTGGTGCCCGGCTGGGCGGCAGCAGGTTGGGCGGCGGGCGCGGCATCCTGCGAAATGGCGGGCGCGGCCAGGAAACTGATGGCAAAGGCAGAAAGCGCGGCGCTGGCAAGCACCTTACCGGAGATACGAGGCATATCCTGAACCTTTATATGGCAATGTAGTCGCGACGGAATGTCGTCGGAAAATGGCCGGGACCGGCGTTTCCATGACACGCAACTTAATTACCCGCTCGTGCAATGCCAGCGCAAAATGCACGAGTCGCGCACCGGCCTGTTTCAGGCTGGAAACGCGCCCGCCGGATGGTCGAACTGCAGCGCTGCAAGGCGTGCGTACAGGCCGCCGTCGCGGATCAGGGTGTCGTGCGTGCCTGCCTCGACGATGCGCCCGCCATCCATCACCACGATGCGGTCCGCCTTGCGCACCGTGGCCAGCCGGTGCGCGATCACCAGCGTGGTGCGATGCGCCATCAGCCGGTCCACCGCGTCCTGCACCAGCCGTTCGCTTTCGGCATCGAGCGCGCTGGTAGCCTCGTCCAGCAGCAGGATCGGCGCATCTCGCAGCAGCGCGCGGGCGATGGCGATGCGCTGGCGCTGACCGCCGGACAAGCGACCGCCATCCTCGCCCAGGAATGTGTCGAGGCCCTGCGGCAGCGCGCGCAGGAACGTCTCGGCGTTGGCCGCGCGGGCCGCCTGCCAGATCGCCTCGTCATCCGCCTGCCAGTTGCCGTAGCGCAGATTGTTACGCGCGGAAGCGGCGAACAGCACGCCTTCCTGCGGCACCAGCGCGATGCGGGCGCGGATCTGCGCCGGATCGGCGGAGGCGAGCGGCACCCCGTCGATCTTGATGACGCCGCCTTGCGGATCGTAAAACCGCTCGGCCAGCTGGAACAAGGTGGACTTGCCCGCTCCCGATGGGCCGACGATCGCCACCGTCTCACCCGGCTCCACAGTCAGGGTGAAATCGTGCAGCGCGGGCAGTTCCGGGCGGGAGGGGTAGCGGAAGGTCACCCGCTCGAACGCCAGCTTGCCACGCGCGGGATCGGGCAGTGCAATAGCGCGCGCCGGAGCCACGATGGCCGGGCGCTCGCCCAGCAGTTCGGCCAGCCGGCTGGCCGCGCCCGCGCCGCGCACCAGATCGCCATATACCTCGGTCAAGGAACTGAACGCGCCCGCTACGATCCCTGCGGTCACCACGAACGCGGCGATGGTGCCACCGGTGATGGAGCCTTCGGCAACGCCGATCGCGCCACGCCACATGATGACGGTGATCGCCCCGAAGATCAGGAACATGATCACCGCCGTCATGATCGCGCGGATCAGGATGCGGTGACGCCCTGTCTGAAAGGTGCGTTCCACCGCATCGGCGAAGCGACGCTGCTCGCGGCTTTCCTGGTTAAAGGCCTGCACCACGCGCAAGGCGCCCAACACTTCGGCGGTAAGCGCGCCGATGCTCGCCACCCGGTCCTGGCTGGAGCGCGAAACGGCCCGCAGCCGCCGGCTGAACCAGGCAATCGGCCCGATCACCAGCGGGATGGCCACCAGCAGCCCGGCGGTCAGCCCCGGCGCCAGAATGAACAGATAGATCACCCCGCCCACCGCCATGATCGCGTTACGCAGCGCCACCGAAACCGTGGTGCCCACGATCTGCTCGATGATCGCGGTGTCCGCCGTCATGCGCGAGGACATCTCCTTGGGGCTGTTTTCCTCGAAGAAACTGGGGGCAAGGCGCAGCAGGTGGCTTTGCACCCGCAGCCGGATGTCCGCCACCACCCGCTCGCCCAGCCAGGATACAGAATAGAACCGGATCGCGGTGGCGATCGACAGGATCGTAACCACCCCCAGCAGCATCGCGAACCACCAGCGGATCGCGCTCGGGTCTGCGCCGCGCGCAAAGCCCTGGTCAATGATCTGGCGAAAGCCGAACGGGATCGCCAGGGTGGAGGTGGCGGTAACGATCAGCGCCAGTCCCGCCACTGCCATGCGGCCGGGATACGTCAGCATCTCGCGCCAGACCATGCGTAGCGGACCCAGGCTGCGGCGAGGCGGCGCGGCTTCGGCAACAGTTTCCGGCGGTGCGGCGGCGATACCCTGCGTGGCGTCCATGAGCGCGCCCTTACAAGCTCACATGCGCAAGGAAAAGGGATACCGGCATGGCCGTTGGTATGTCCCGATCCGAAAGGTAAATCGATGATATCGGAAATGCCGCATTGCAACAGTAACCCTTCGTTGCCAGTTTGACAGCACTGACATTCCGATTGCGGCCAGTCGGCCAGGAGACGTGACGTGCTTTACAACGCATATGAACTGCAGCGCGCGATGCTCGGCAATGCCGCTGCCTGGGCCTCTGCCGGCGCGGAAATGCTGGTTAACCCCATGCTGCCGTTTGGAAATACCGAGATTTCCTCCGTCATGTCGTCCGCGCTCAACGTGTTCGCGCATGCAACAGCGTCCCGCGGCAAACCGGCGTTCGGGATCGAGACGGTAACGGTCGATGGCCGCTGCTTTCCCGTCACCGAATCGATCGTGGCGCGCAAACCGTTCGGCAACCTCCTCCGCTTCGATCATCCCGGCTTGCCCAAGGATGCGCCAAAGCTGCTGATCGTCGCGCCGATGAGCGGGCACTACGCTACGCTCCTGCGCGGCACCGTGGCCCGGATGGTGGAAAACGCCCAAGTCTACATCACCGACTGGGCGGATGCGAAGATGGTACCCGAAAGTGCTGGCCGCTTCGATCTGGACGATTACATCGACTATATCGTGGCCTTCCTTGAACATATCGGACCGGGCACGCACATGCTGGCGGTGTGCCAGCCCTCCGTCCCCGCCTTCGCCGCTACCGCGTTGATGGGCGCCAAGCAGCACTCCGCCCGTCCTGCTACCCTCACCATGATGGGCGGACCTATCGACACGCGCGAGGCGCCCACGACGGTCAACGACGTGGCGATGCAGCGGCCTTTGCCCTGGTTCGCCCAGAACGTCATCGCCACCGTGCCGATGATGTATCCGGGCGCTGGCCGCCGGGTCTATCCCGGTTTCCTGCAGCTTGCGGGCTTCATGGCGATGAACCTGCGCAGCCACATGATGAGCCACTACGGCATGTTCAAGCACATGATCGAGGGCGACGAGGACAGCGCGGACGCGACCAAGGCGTTCTACGACGAATATCGCGCGGTATGCGACATGACTTCAGAGTTCTATCTCCAGACCATCGAGCACGTATTCCAGAAGCACTCGCTGCCCAAGAACGAGCTGATGCATCGCGGCGAACGCATCGACCTGACCGCGATTCGCGACACTGCGATCCTGGCGATCGAGGGGGAGCGCGACGATATCTCCGGCATCGGCCAGACCCGCGCCGCCTTGCATCTGGCGACGCATCTCCCCGATGCGCGCAAGAAGTATTATCTGGCCGAGGAAGTGGGCCACTACGGCATCTTCAATGGCAGTAAATGGCGCTCACGAATCGCGCCGGTGCTGGAAGACTGGATGGCGAAGCATCAGCGCGCGCCGCTCAAGGTCGTGCCGGACGCAGCATCCGGCACGCGCGGCAGTTGAACGGCTTTTGCGTCCAAACGCTCCGCCCCTGCGCCCATCGCGCGACGAGGCGGTAGATCGGCGGGATCGGCTGTGATAATAATACCGCTATGAATACTGCGCATTCACGACGCAAAGTGATCAAGGGTGGTCTGGTCGCCGGTCTTGGTCTCGCTTTTCCCGCCAAGGCTTTTGCCGCCGAATCGCTGGGCCCCGATCCTGCGGCATCGGCGGATCTGGCCGCCTTGTTCGCGGCGACGTCGTCCGCGCCCCCAGCGGGTGCGTCCGTGCCGGCAACGGTATCGGGCCTGTCGTCCTATAACCGCCGTGTGATGGACGTGGCGGCGCGCCAGTCGCAGCGTGTTCGCGGTCATCTGTGGCGTGCGGACGTGGTGGGCGTGGTCGATTTCGCGCAGCCTTCTGCCAGCCCGCGCATGCATTTCGCCAACTTGGAAAACGGCACCATGCGTTCGTTCCTGGTGGCGCATGGCCGGGGTTCCGACCCGGCGCACAGCGGCTGGCTGCAAAGCTTCTCCAACGTCCCGGGATCGGAAGCCACCTCACGCGGGGCATACCTCACCGCGGAATGGTACAACGGCAAGTATGGCACCTCGATCCGCCTGCTCGGCCTTGACCATGACAATTCGATGGCCCTGCCGCGCGCCATCGTGATGCACCCGGCGTGGTACGTCGATGCAATGATGGTGGAAAAGTGGGGCAAGCTGGGCCGCAGCGAAGGCTGCTTTGCCATGAGCACCAGCGATTTCAACGAAGCGCTCTGGCACTTGTCGGGCGGTCGCCTGCTGTTCGCGGATCGCATCGGCGAAGCCTGACGCCAGGCTGAAACCTTGCTCATCGCTGCGATGAGCGAACATGCCGCGCCTGCGTTAGACACACGTGCAGCGCAATGATACCGCGCAGCTATGTATAACCCTTCTCACGCCGCGGGTCCGCGATGATGGTGGCCGATCACGAAAGCCCCCGCCCCGCCGGCATCGAAAGCGCGGACTGGCCCGCGTTTGGCTGGATCGACGATATCCGCCCGGCCTTGGCTGCAGCGCTCGCAGCCGGACAGCCCGCAGCCCTCGCCACGCTCTACAAGGTCGCCGGCAGCGCCCCGCGCGGCCCCGGCGCACAAATGCTGTTCACCGCCGGGCATGGCGACACGATCGCGGCAAGCGGCTATTTCTCTGGTGACTGCATCGAGGGCGACGTGGCCAGCCATGCTCGCCAGGTTCTTGCTGACGGCCAGCCGCGCCGCCTGCATTACGGCATGGGCAGCCCTTGGATCGACCTGCGACTGCGGTGCGGCGGCGCGCTGCACGTGCTGGTGGAGCGCATCGCGCCTGACAGTCCAGCCGCCCACGCATTGTTGCGCCATGCCGCTGATCGCCGCTCCTGTACGTGGATCAGCAATGGGGAAACGCAGACCGTAAACGCGGATGACGGTGCCCTGCTGGAGTTGAGCGAAGAACCTTTCCGGCTGGCGCGCCGCCACGATCCTGCACGGCGGCTGATCGTTTCCGGCGGCGATCCCGGTGCGCTGGCAGCGGCGCAACTGGGCGCGCTGGCACAGTTCGAAACGATCCTGCTGCGCCCCAATGGCCCGCACGCCCCGCCGCCTTTCGCGGTCTCGCAATACCTGCGGCAGGAGCCTGCCGATGCGCTGGCGCACCTCAAGGTCGATCGATGGACGGCATACCTTGGCGCCACGCATGAGGATCATCACGATCTGGGCGGCTGCTTGGCCGCGCTGCGTGGGAATGCGGGGTACGTCGGCATGATCGGTGCCAAGTCACGCGCGGCCCAGCGGATGGAGGCATTGCAGGCCGCCGGGGCAACGCCGGACGAACTGGCCCGCCTGCGGCTGTCGCCCGGTGTTCCCGGGCTGGGCAAGTCGCCCTGGGAGGTCGCCACCGGGATCCTCGCGGAAATCATGCAGGCGCTGAATCCGGCGCACGAGCGGGCATGACCGGCTACGTTGCGCTGGTGCTGGCGGCAGGCCGGGCCACGCGTTTCGGCAGTGACAAGCTGGCCGCGCTGCTGGACGGCGCGCCGCTGCTGCACCACGCCATCCGCGCCGCCCGCGCCGCGCCGGTGGACAAGGTGATCGTCGTCACCCGCCCCGATGCCCGTCAGGGCGACTGGAACGGCCCGCCGCCGGTTACAGTGCTGCCGGTCGCCAGCACCGCCTTGTCCACCTCCCTCAAGGCGGGGATTGCGGCGTGCGGCGATGCAGCGGGCGCGTTCGTGTTTCTGGGCGACATGCCGCGCATCCCGCACACGCTGGCCGCGCAGCTGGCCACCGCAATCGGCGATGGCTATGCCGCCGTGCCGTGCCATGAGGGCCAGCCCGGTCATCCGGTGCTGCTGAGCGCCCGCGCCTTTGCCGACATCGCCGGCCTGCAGGGCGACCGAGGCGCAGTCCGGCTGCTGAGCGCGCGCAACGACGTGGTGCGGATCGCGTGCGCGGACCCGGCGATACTGTTCGACGTGGACCGACCCGAAGACCTGCCCGCGCCCTGACCGCCTACGCCTGCCCGGTAGCGTTGGACAGCAACGCCGGGTCGATCCCCTCGGCCCGCCACGTCGCCATCCAGCGCGCTTCTGGCTTGGTATCGAACACCACGTCGCGATGCCCGTCGGCCACGTACCACCCGTGCTGGCGCATCTCCGCCTCAAGCTGGCCAGCCGCCCAGCCGGCATAGCCCAGCGCCATCACCCACTGCGACGGCCCGCGCCCGTCGGCAATCGCGCGCAGCACGTCCATCGAGGCGGACAAGGCGCACAGCGGTTGCACCGCGATGGTATCGGTGCCGCCCCAGTCTGTGGAATGCAGGATGAACCCCCGTCCCGGCTCTACCGGGCCGCCGTTCATGATTTCGCGGTTGGGCGAATCGCCCGGATCGATCTCCAATTCCTCCAGCACATCGTGAAAGCGCACGCCTTCGCGCACATGGCCGATGCCCACGCCCAGCGCGCCGTTCTCGTCATGCACGCACATCACCTGCACGGCGCGTTCGAACTGGGGATCGAACATGCCGGGCATTGCCACCAGCAGGCGGCCGGAAAGATACCGTTCATCAATCACGCCCTGCAATCTAGGGATGCGCAGGCCGACGACAAGCACGATGCTTTCGCTTTTGCGCAAGGGATTATAAGGACGGACCATGACCGACCTGTTCACCCTTCCGCCCACCCCGTCCGTTCCCGTGACGGGCAGCGACGCACGCTATCCTGTCCGCCGCATTTTCTGCGTGGGCCGCAACTACGCCGCGCATGCGCTGGAGCTGGGCAATGCGGTGGACCGCGAAGCGCCGATCTGGTTCACCAAAGCGCCAGCTGCCCTGTGCCTCTCGGATGGGACGATCCCCTATCCGCCCGGCACCGCCGACTGCCATTACGAAATGGAGCTGGTGATCGCCATCGGCGCGCCCGGCTTCCGGGTGGAGCCTGACGATGCGCAGCGCCTGATCTTCGGCTACGCTTGCGGCCTAGACATGACCCGGCGCGATCTGCAGAACGCCGCCAAGGCCAAGGGCTATCCGTGGGACACCGGCAAGGACTTCGAAAACGGCGCGGTGATCGGCGCGATCACGCCCGCAGCCCACTTCGCCGCCGCCGGCCAGCGCATCGCCTTAGACCAGAACGGTGCTCGCAGGCAGGATGGCGTGCTGTCGGACATGATCTGGTCGATTCCCGAACAGATCGCCGACTTGTCGCGCCTGTACCATCTTGCGCCCGGCGACCTGATCTACACCGGCACCCCGGCAGGCGTCGGTCCGATAGCCCCCGGTGACGTGTTGGAAGGCACGGTCGAGGGGCTGGAGCCGGTGCGGCTGACGATCGGCGCTGCGCAATGATGGGCGGCTGCCCACGATGACTGGCGTTACCGTCAACGGGCGGGCGCTGGCGTTCGATGTCGATCCGGGCATGCCGCTATTGTGGGCCTTGCGCGATGTGGCCAACCTTACCGGCACCAAATACGGCTGTGGAAATGGCGATTGCGGCGCGTGCACGGTGATCGTGGACGGCGCAGCGCAGCGCGCGTGCCAGCTTACCCTCGCCGCGTGCGAGGGCCGCGCGGTGACGACGATCGAGGGCCTGTCGCGCGATCGCAGCCACCCGGTGCAGCAGGCGATGGTGGCTGAGCAGGCGATCCAGTGCGGCTTTTGCACGCCGGGCATCGTGATGAACGCCGCCGCGCTGCTTGCCCGCAACGCCAACCCGGACGAGGCGACGATCAAGGCGGCGATCACGAACCTGTGCCGCTGCGGCGTTCATCCCCGGCTGGTGCGCGCCATCCAGCGCGCCGCCGCCGTGGTCCGCCGCGAATCCACCATAGACGCAGCCCCGATGCCCGGCGGCGCCGGACGCATCCCGGCGCTGGCGCCCGCCCCGCAATCCCCCCCATCCGGAGACGTACCATGAAGGCCACGATCTGGCACAATCCCGCCTGCGGCACATCGCGCAAGACGCTGGCGATCCTGCAGGACACGCCAGGCGTCGATCTGACCGTGATCGAATACCTCAAGATGCCGCCTACCGCCCAAAAGCTGGCGCAGCTTTACCGCGATGCCGGGATCACCCCGCAGCAGGGCCTGCGAACGCGCGGGACGGACGCGCTGAAACGCAAGCTTCCCGTAGCTGATGACGCCACTGTGCTGGCGGCAATGGCCGAAGAGCCGACCCTGATCGAACGCCCGCTGGTGGAAACCGACAAAGGGGTCAGGCTTTGTCGCCCGCAGGACACGGTGCACGAAATCCTGTGACGGGATCGGCGGCTCGCGTCCATCGCCTTGCAAACGCTGCCACAATCTGTCACCGCATCTGCAATATTAAAGACATGACAACCTTGCGAGAGCCTCCGTCAGCATGACCACTACCGAGCTTGCCCGAGAGGCGCTTCCCCAGCGTATTAGGCGCAAGATCAAGCAGGGAATGGGCCCCTGGGGCGTGTTCCTCGAAGGATTTCTGCGCAACCCGGTGATGGTCGGCTCGATCATCCCCTCCTCGCGCTTCACCATCAACCGCATGCTTTCGCGAGTCGATTGGGCGAGCACGAAGCTGTTCGTGGAATACGGGCCGGGCGTGGGCACTTTCTGCCAGCCCGTGCTGGACCGCCTGCCGCGTGATGGCATGCTGCTGGTGATCGACACCAACCCGATGTTCATCGACTACCTGCGCCGCACCATCACCGACAGTCGCTTCGTGGCGGTTCTCGGCTCGGCGGCGGACGTGGAAGAGATCGTGCGCGCGCATGGTCATGAAAAGGCGGACTATGTGCTGTCGGGCCTGCCGTTTTCCACCCTGCCCCCCGGCGTGGCCCCGGCGATCGCCGCTGCCACCTACCGCGTAATCCGCAAAGGCGGGGCGTTCCTGGTCTACCAGTTCCGCCCCAAGGCGCGCAGCTACATGGCCACGCACTTCACCAATATCGACAGCGGGTTCGAGCCGATAAACGTGCCCCCCTGCTTCATGTGGTGGGGCTGGAAGGACGAGGACTGAGCCCGCTTTCGCGGCCAACCCCTTCCCCCCTGTTTACTCGAACGTGCCGCTGACGGCCTCGTTTGACGGGCCGGCCAGCTGCCGGTGCACCTGCGCCACCACCGCGACGAAATAGACCCCCACCACCGCCGTAATCAGCGATTCGACCACCGCGCTCACCAGCCGCGCCGCGGTGACCGGCAGGATCAGCGCCAGCGGGATCGTCAGCACGTTGGTGAACAGGATCAGCACCAGCATCGCGATCCCCAGCAGCACGTAGAAGCCCAATAGGCGCGCGGTGCTGCCCTTGGTGAGCTTCCACGAGCGGACCAGCGCGGCGGCCGGGTTGAACGTATGCTCCAGCGCGATCACCGGCCCGGTTACCGACAAGCGCACCGCGACCGCAGCCGCCGCCAGCAGCGCGAGCGCCAGGCCGATCGCCACCCCGATGCCGCCGCCTGCCGCACCCAGCCCGCCCATCAACAGCAGCGCCAGCACGCCAAGGCCGATGCCAGACAGGATCTGCGCGCCTAGATACGGCAACAGGCCTTTCAGCCCCGCCCGCATCGCACCGCCCACGGTGGGCCGGCGCGCGGTATCCAGCAGGCTCAGCAGTGACATCGTGCCCATCGCCTGCGCCAGCATCATCGGGATCATGATCGGGGCGACGGACAGGTAATACTTTTGCAGCACTGCCATCATCTGCTGCTCATTCATCCCGGCACTCGTTTCCGGGGCTGGAAAAAAGATCGCCAGCACCAGTTGCGGCAACAGGAAGAACACCCCCGCCAGGGCCAACACCACCTCGCGGTTGGCGGAAACGGCTTGCGACGCCTGGGTCCAGGCCCGGCTGCTGTCGAACGTCATCGGATGCTCCTGACCCCGCCGCCAACCGGCGAACGGCCCTATCATGGTGCCGCCCTAAACCAAGACGCGCGCAAAGGCACTTGATAACGGCAGGGAATGACGCCACGCAACACACCATGATCGAGGACGCACCTTTCCCGGATTCACCAACCCTGCCCGATGACATCGAACTGCGCATATCGTCCGCGCCGGTGCCCTACCGTGCAGCGCTGGAGGAAATGAGCGCGCGCAACGCCGCCATCGCCGCTGGCGAAGCGCGCGAACTGATCTGGCTGCTGGAACACGAGCCGGTCTATACCGCCGGCACCAGCGCCGCCGCCGCCGAACTGCTCGACCCCCGGTTCGAGGTGGTGGAAGCCGGGCGCGGCGGGCGTTACACCTATCACGGCCCCGGCCAGCGCATCGGCTATGTGCTGATAGATCTGCGCAAGCGCGCGCGGGACGTGCGCGGCTTCGTGCATGCCCTGGAAGGCTGGGTGATCGATACGCTGGGCGATTTTAGCGTCGAAGGTTTTCGCGCGGACGGTCGCATCGGCATCTGGACCCGCGACATCGACGGGCGCGAAGCCAAGGTCGGCGCGATCGGCGTGCGCATCCGCAAATGGGTGACGATGCACGGCTTTGCGGTCAACGTGCGCCCGGACCTGTCGCACTTTTCCGGCATCGTGCCGTGCGGCATCGAGGAATTCGGCGTTACCAGCCTGGAACGGCTAGGCAAGCTGGTGGACTTTGCCGCCTGGGACGCCGCGCTGATGGCCCGCGCGCCCGCGTTCCTGCAGGCGCTGGACCGGCCTTGCGGCGCATCCGAAACCTTGGGGGAAACCGCATGAAAACGCTGCACGGCCTGCTGCTGCTGGGCACCGCTGTCGTCCTGCCGTTGTCCGCCTGCAAAAAGACGGACGATGCGCCCAAGGCAGCGGCGGGCGGCCAGCTGCTGGAACGCTCCGTCACCGACGACATGCTGCCGTACGACACCGTGCGCTCGCAGGCCTCGCTCGAAGCGCCGGACGACGGGCTGGACATGGACCGGTCGGATCGCCCCCGCGCCGCCGCATCCGAAGAAGGACTGGACGAGCCCGTCGTCAGCGATCCGGTCGAGCCAGAGGATCTTCCCCCGCCGCCCTCTGACTGAACCGGCCTCAGCCGACGATGCGCTGGTAGGCGGCTGCCTGCGCTTCCGCCTGGGGCGACAGGGTGAACTTAAGGTCCTGCGCCAGATAGGCCTGCACCGGCGTGCCTGCGGGCAGTTCGCCGCTGGTGCCGTGGATCAGGAAGCCGCCGATGATCGATACGAACATCATCGTCACAACGGACGCCGCAGTACCGCTTTTGCCCTCGTCATAGGCGCTGCCCGACAGCAGTACCGGGCCGTTCGGCGTTTCGGCGGAGATGAGGCGGATTTCTACTTTGCCCTTTCGCCCGATGTGGCCGTTGCGCTGCAGCCGCATAACCTCGGCGGTCACCGGCGCACCGGCGGGAATGATCACCTGGCCCCGGAAGGATACGTTCTGAGCCACCTCCAGATACACCCGGTCCCCCGACTTGTTGTTCTTGGTGGAGATCGGCGTCAGCGTGCGCAGCGGGATCGGCTTGCCCGCTTCCAGAAAGTAGCGCCGGCCCTGTTCGCCTTGCGCTTCGGGCGCGGGCCAGTGGTACGCCGTCTGCGCGCCCGCCGCGCTTGCGCTCAGAACCGCAGCCACTGCTGCAAGTGATGCCAGTGTCTTCATCGGATGTGCCGCAGCCCCGTTAAATTTGCCCGTTCGGTGAATTAGCGGGCAATATTTAACGAGGCGCTATCGGGCACGCCGGGAAATGGCCAAAGCGGCGAACTTTCCCGGCGTGCCTCCACCCATTGCCAGAATTTAATCGAGAATGGGTGTCGGCGCGCGTCAGGACCGGGTCACAGCGCCTTGTCGTAGATCGCGTATTCCCGGTTGATCTTGCTGTCGATCGCCTCGGCGATGGCGACCATTCCCTGATTGTCCTCAAGGATCCAGCCGATTTCTGCACGAGTGGCCTTGAATTTGGTTTCGGCGGAGCGGCGGATATACTCGATCATCATGAAGGCCAGCTGGCTGGCCAGGCGTGAGGATTGCAGCTTCTTGCGCACCCCCATCAACGGCACGCGCATGTCCGCCGGGCTGGGCTTGCGCAGCCATAGCAGCAACTTGATGAGGCCCAGTATCGAGGGTTTGCCGTTGCGCTTGTTGACCTTCATCTGGATGCCGTTGAGATCGGGCAGCGTCATCATGAACGCCACCGGCTCGCCGTCGTACTCGGCGATGCGGATCAGTTCGCCATGCACCAGCGGCTTAAGCGCCTTGCCGGTATAGGCGATCTCCTCAGGCGTGAATGGCACGAAACCCCAGTTATCGGACCAGGCATCGTTCAGAATATCGCAGATGATCCCGGCATCACGCTCGAAATGCCTGGGATCGGCCTGACGGATGACGATGCGCGCATTCTTTTCACCCGACGCGATGATGCGCTGGATGAGCGGGGGATATTGGCGCCGCACGTCGATATCGAAGGTGTACAGCGTCTTGACCCGCGCGTAGCCTTGGCTTTCGATCCAGCCCTGATAGGCCGCGTTGTGGTGCGCCATCATCACCATCGGTGCGTGATCGTGGCCGCGCACCTGGATGCCGGGTTCTTCCCATACCGACAGGTTCATCGGCGCGAGCACGCGGGTCATGCCCTGCGCGCGCAGCCAGCTTTCGGCAGCAGCGATCAGGGCGTGGGCGACCTGCGCATCCTCCGCCTCGATCGCACCCCAGTTGCCAGTGCCCGGCCCCATGCCCTGCTCGGCCGGCTGAGCCAGCGCCAGTTCATCGATATGCGCCGATATGCGCCCCACCAGCCGGCCATCGCGCCGCGCCAGGAACAACTGCACCCGCGCATGTTCGAAAAAGGGATTCTTGCCCGGCGTGAACTTGGAAATCTCTTCCGATCGCAGGTTCGGCACCCAGTTGCGGTCCGATGCATTGAGCCGATAGGCAAGATCGACAAAAGCAGCGCGGTCCGCCTTGCTGGAAACGGGAGTGATGACTAGTTCGGGCATGGCCACGATGCTGCCTTTGTTCTGGCGTAAGGATGGTTCGGCTGGTGCTGCGGGCAGCGGTATCTTGTCAAGCCGAACCGCGCGGCGATATGCGGCAAACCATTGCCTTAGCGGGGTTATACCCGGAAACACTTTGGAAACTTTCGTATAATGAACGCCCCGAACGTGATCGACATGCCTGCCACCGCCAAGCCGCTTGACGGCCCGGCCGGCGGGACCTGGCACTCGCAGATGCCCGACGACAAGGCGATGCTGCGCGCCGCCGTGGACCTGACGCGCGATCTGGCGGTGGCGCGGCCCGGCATATACTGGGCCGACATGCTCGCCAGCGCGGCAGCAGGCTACGCGGCGCTGGCCGGTGCGATCCTGGTCAGCAGCCCGGTTGTGGCAGTGCTTCTGGGCCTGTTCGCCTCGCTGGCGCTGTACCGCGCGCTTCTGTTCATTCACGAGCTGACTCACATCCACAAGGATGCCCTGCCCGGTTTCCGACTGGGCTGGAACCTGCTGGTCGGCATTCCGATGCTGATCCCCTCGTTCATGTACGAAGGCGTGCATACCCAGCACCACGCCCGCACCCGCTACGGCACGCGTGACGATCCTGAGTATCTCCCGCTGGCCCTGATGAAGCCGTGGAGCCTGCCGGTCTTCGCGCTCACCGCGCTGCTGCTGCCGCCCGCGCTGCTGGTGCGCTGCGCCGTGCTGGTGCCGCTGGGCGTCATCATCCCGCCGCTGCGCACGCTGGTGTGGGAACGCGCCTCCGCGCTCGCCATCAACCCGCAATACCGCCGCCGCCCGCCGGAGGGCACCTTCGCCCGCATGGTGTTCTGGCAGGAACTGGCGTGCTCGGTATGGGCGATCGCGCTGGTGGCGGCGAGCATCGCGTGGGGCTGGCGCCCGCTGCTCATCGCGCTGAGCGTGGTCTCGATCACCGCGCTGCTCAACCAGATCCGCACGCTGGTGGCGCATCTGTGGGAAAACGACGGAGAGACGATGACAGTGACCGCGCAGTACCTGGATTCGGTGAACGTGCCACCGCCCGGCGTCATGGCCGGCCTGTGGGCCCCGGTAGGCCTGCGCTATCACGCGCTGCACCACCTGCTGCCCTCGATGCCGTATCACTCACTGGCCGAAGCGCACCGCCGGCTGCACGCCCATCTGGGGCTGGATTCTACGTATCCCAAGGCGAGCTATCGGGGCTTGTCGCCATTGCTGGGCCGGCTCGCCAGCAGCACCATGAAGGCGCGCTGAGGCTATTCCTCGGTGCGGATCAGCACCGTTTCGCCGATCAGCGCGAACAGCAGGAACGGCGCCCATGCAGCGATCAGCGGCGGGTAACCGCCGAAGTTGCCCATCGCCAGCGCCGCATTGTCGAACACGAAGTAGGCAAAGCCCAGCGCCATGCCGATCACCGCACGGATCAGCAGTGCGCCCGAGCGCGCAAGGCCGAATGCGGCGATCGCGCCCAGCAGCGGCATCAGCGCCGAGGACAGTGGACCGGAAAGCTTGTGCCACCACGCCGCGTCCAGATCGGTAGTGCGCCGGCCGGCTTCGTTGACGGCCCGGATCGAGCTGCTCAGCTCTACGATGTCCTGCGAATCCGCATCCACTTTCGAGATATAGATCTTGGCCGGCGTGATCCCCGGCGCCACCGTCGCGCCCGCCAGCGTGGACGTTGTCGTGCTGGGCACGTCGAACTTGACCGGGCGATTCAACCGCCAGCCCGGCGCGGCATACGTGGCGGTATCCGCGCGCATTTCCTCGACGATCATGTCGTTGCTGTCACGGCGATAATAGGTGACGCCGTGCAGGGTCATCGACCGGCCCTGACCTGACAGTGCCTGCGCCAGCAGCAGATCGTTGCCGTCCGCCAGATACAGGTTCGCCTTCGGGCTGGCGTCCTTGGGCACCGGTCCGTAATTCACCGCCTGCCATGCTTCCAGCGCGGAGGACGCCCGCGTCACCACCCGCTCGTTGAAGGCAAAGCTGAAGACCGAGACGAACAGGGCGGTGAGGATCAGCGGGGCCAGCACCTGGTGCGCCGAAAGGCCCGCCGCCTTCATCGAGATTACCTCGCTGTTCTGGTTCAGCGTGGCCAGCGTGATGATCGTGGCCAGCAGCACCGAATACGGCAGGAATCGGGCTACCAACTGTGGCACGCGCAGCGACACGTAATACAACAGCTGCATCTGGCCGTTGCCCTTGTAGGCCAGAATGTCCCCGCTCTCGCCCAGCAGGTCGAGCACCTGCAGCACCAGCACCAGCATGACCAGCACAGCGAAGATGCGCGTCACGAACAGGCGCGACAGGTACAGCGTGAGCATGCGCGAGGGGAAAAATTCGAGGTTCATCTCAGGTCTGGTCCGCTGGTGCCGGCAGGATGGGGCCGTGGCGATTGCGCCGCAGCAGCGAACGGATGCGCTTCGTGGCCTTGGCCGACGCGGTTTCCAGCCAGCCGATCGCCTGGCCGCCCGGCACATAAGCCACGCGCCAGTACATCCACATGATCAGCGCCGCGAAGAACAGGAACGGCCCCCACAACCCCAGGGTCGGGCTCATCTGCCCGAGCGAGGCCACGTCGTTCGCGTACTGGTTGATCTTGTGATAGGCTACCACCATCACGATCGACACAAACAGGCCGAGCGAGGATGTGGAACGCTTGGGCGGGATCGCCAGCGACACCGCCAGCAGCGGCAGCAGCAGCATCATCACCACTTCCACGATGCGGAAATTGAAGTTCGCCTGGCTCGATACCCGCTCGTCCTTGGGCGAATCCTTGTCCCAGCCTAGCTTCATGAGCTCGGGCAGCAGATATTCGCGCTCCTGCCCGCCACGCTGGCGGAACTTCTCAATCGAGGGCAGTTCGATAGGCAGATCGTGCCGCGTGAACGTCAGCACGCGGGCCTGCTGCCCGGGCTGATCCTGGATGATCTGCCCCTGCTGCAGCCGGAAGATGATGGTGTCCGGGTTGTTCTTGAGCGCGAGGAACTGGCCTTCGCGCGCCGAGATCGAGAGGATCTGCCCCTTGTCGTTCTGCACGCGGGCAAAAATGCCCATCAGGCGCCGGCCATCGTCCTGACTTTCATCGATGCGCAGCGCGATCCGGTCCTTGAGCGCGGTAAATTCGCCTACCTTGATCGACGCGCCCAGCGCACCGGACTTGAGCTCGTAATTGAGCTCCTCGTAGTAGTAGCGCGATAGCGGCTGCAGATAACCCACGATCGCCAGGTTCGCCAGCACGAGTACGAAGGTAATGAGATACGGCACGCGCAGCATGCGGGTGTAGCTCAGGCCCACCGCGCGCATCACGTCCAACTCGCTGCTGGTCGCCAGTTTGCGGAAGGCCAGCAGGATGCCCAGCATCAGGCCCAGTGGAATCGCCAAGCTGGCATATTCGGGCAGCATGTTGGCGAGCATCTTGAACACGACGCCCACCGGGCCGCCTTCGGTCGCCACAAAATCGAACAGACGTAGCATCTTGTCGAGCACGAGCAGTGAGGCGGCGAGCACGAAAATGCCCAGCATCGGCATCAGCACGAGGCGGAAGATGTAGCGATCGATGGCGGTGAAGAATTTCACGTAAGCGTCACCTGACCATCAGCAAACCAAAAACCTGTCCCAAGCCCTTACCGGGCCCGGCGATGGGGGCAAAGCGATTTATGGCAGACAGGCGCGCACGAGGCGAGGGCTGCGCGCGCACAAGAATGCGATCAGGCCTTTTCCAGCGTGCATTGCAGCGGGTGCTGGTTTTCCTTGGCGAAGTCCATGACCTGGTTCACTTTGGTTTCGGCGATTTCGTACGGGAATACACCGCATACGCCCACGCCGCGCTGATGAACGTGCAGCATCACACGCGTGGCCTGCTCCAGATCCATGTGAAAGTAGCGCTTCAAAACGAGGACCACGAACTCCATCGGGGTGTAGTCGTCGTTGAGCATCAGGACCTTGAACTGGCTGGGCTTCTTGGGCTTGGCCCGGGTCTTGGTGGCAATGCCGATCTGCTGATCGTCGCCGGTGCCCTTGTCGCCATCATCATCTGCGGCGGTCACCCGGACTGCGCGCACGCCGATGGCAGCAGCCGATGCAGGCACGCGAAGAGAGTCGAGAGAATCGAGGGCCGGGAAAATCATGATGGCCAGAATATCGTGGTCAGGCACCGGATAACAAGATGCCTGACGCAGAAAGTCTCGGCAACAGGCCGATCGCGGGAGCCCGATGCCCCCGCGATCGGCCTGTTGCACGAAAGACGGTTAGAGCGAGGTCGGCACGGCGACCGAGCGCGCCTTTTCGACGGCAAGGCTCATACGGCCCGAAAGCGGTGCGAACGTGTCGCTGAACAGCTTGAGCATGGCTTCGGTATTCTTGGAGCCATGCGCCACCGCAACGTCGAAGTGCTTGCGCGCAACATCGCTCTGCAGCTTGAAGAAGTCGGTCGGCGACTTTGCCGCGGCCAGTTCCTTGATGTCGTTGGTCATCGTCTCGAAAACGGTGCGGGTTTCCGCAACCAGTTCCGAACCGAGGCCCTGCACGCCGTTGGCAAAGATCTTGCCCGATTCGACCATGGCTTCCACGTTGCCCTTGGTGAATTCGTTCATCTCGCCCATCGCGCTGGTGCCTTTTTCGAAAACGGCCTTGGCCTTGGCCTGGGCCTGCGAGACGGCATCTTGCATGCCAGTGAAATTCGGGTTCATGTCCATTGTCTTTTCCTCAAGCATGAAGTGATTGAAAAGTCCTGCGAAAACGGGCTTGTCAGAGGGTGCGGTCTTGGCTGCCGCCTTGGGTTCGGCCACTTTCGACTCCAGAACCGGCGAAGGCGCAGGCTTGGGGACAGGAGCGGACGAGGGAACAGGCCTGGTCTTGGCGACCTTGGCCGGAACAACGGTTTCGACTGGCTTGGGTGCAGCGTGCACAGCCGGCACAGTCTTGAAAACGGGCGGCGCCTTCACCGGTTCAGCGGGTGGCGCTACGGGCTTTGCAGCCTCACCCTTGATCGGAGCGGCGCTAAAGGGTTTTTCAGGGGACTTGGTGGTTGCTTCGGGCGCCCGCGCAACCGGCGTAGCAGCTTTGGTCGGGGGCACCGGAACTTCAGGTTTTGCAGGCGTAGGGACATCGATCCTGGGCGCGGCGGGCTTTACAACCACCGCTGTCGATTCAAGCGGTTTTGCTGCAACGCTTTTACCATCATGCTTGGCAGCCGGGGGCGTTGGCGTGGCCGCCGATGCCTTGGGAGCCAGACTTACCGCCTTGCTTTTCGGTGGATTTTTATCAGCCATTGTCAACATCCAGCCTTATTGTCAGTGCGACGCCACTTTCCCGTAACCGGAAAGGCGGCATTGATTCGCCCTCACCCTGCTGCGATGCAAAATAGTTTTTTGCGCGTGCGAAGTCAATGGCCTTATGTTGCGTTGCACAAATATTGCTGCATCGCACCATTTCTTTTTTTACAATATGATAGCGTTACCGCATGGCGACGTAGCGGCCCGGCGCATCCTCGATCACGGGATCGCCTTTGCCGCCCGGTTTGCGCTTGCCGCGCGCAGGCACGTCCTCTGGATCGAGCTCGCGCAGCCACTGTACCCAGTGCGGCCACCAGCTGCCCGGATGCTCGGTCGCACTAGCAATGAACGCGTCCAGCGAAGGGACCAAGTCGGGATTGGTCCAATACTGATATTTCCCCGATGATGGGGGGTTGACGACGCCAGCGATATGCCCCGAGCCCGCCAGCACGAACTCCCACGGGCCCGCCAGTAGCCGGGTCAGTTTCCAGACGCTCTTCGCAGGCGCGATATGATCGTCGCGCCCGGCCTGGATGTAGGTAGGAGTAGTGATACGCCGCAGGTCAATCGGCGTGCCGCACACGGACAGCGAATCCGGCTGCGCCAGACGATTGTCCCGGTACAGGTCCTGCAGATAGCTGCGGTGCCACTGCGCGGGCAGATTGGTGACATCGCCGTTCCAGTGGAGCAAGTCGAAAGCGGGATACTCCTCGCCCTTCAGGTAATTGCGCTCCACGTAATTCCAGATCAGGTCGTTGCCGCGCAGCAGGTTGAACGTGGTGGCAAGATAGCGTCCGTCCAGATAGCCTTCGGGGGACAAGTGCCCCAGCGTATCGATCTGCTGATCGTCGATGAAGTGCTTGAGATCGCCCGCATCTTCGAAGTCCACTTGCGCGGTGAAGAACGTGGCGCTGGCCACCTTGTCTGCCTCCCCGTTGCGCGCCAGCACGGCGAGCGTGGCGGCCAAGGTGGTGCCGGCCACGCAGTACCCGATGGTATGTGCCGAGGGCACGTTAAGCCGCGCCCGCACGCGATCGACCGCTTCGATCTGCGCCGCGACGTAATCGTCCCATGCGACGTGAGCCAGCGATGCATCCGCCGATTTCCACGAGACCATGAACACGCTGATCCCCTGCTCCACCGCCCAGCGCACGAAGCTTTTCTTGGCGTTCAGGTCCAGGATGTAGAACCGGTTGATCCAGGGCGGGAAGATCACCAGCGGTGTGCGCATCACTTGCGGGGTCGTTGGCGTATACTGGATGAGCTGGTACAGCGGGGTTTCGAAAACTACTTTGCCGGGCGTGACGGCGATGTTTTCCCCCACTACGAACGCATCGGAGCGCGTGTGGGAAAGCTGGCCCTTGCGCATGTCCCCCAGCAGGTTCTCGAAGCCGCGCACCAGGCTTTCGCCGCCGGTTTCCAGCGCCTTGCCCAGCGCCACCGGATTGGTCAGCGGAAAATTGGCCGGGCTCAGCGCGTCGACGATCGTGCGGGTGGCGAACTGCAGCTGCGCCTTTTTCGCCGGGTCCAAGCCTTCGACGGCGCCCGCCATATCCATCAACTGCTCACCGGCCATCAGGTAAAGCTGATGCAGCACCGCAAAGAACGGCTGGCTGCGCCATTGCGGATCGGCGAACCGGCGATCGCTGCGCGGCAAGACCGGTTCCGGCGTCGGCTCACCCCCATCAGTACCGAGCCCGAACTGGCCGAAGATGGCGTTGGTGATGGCCAGTCCGTCGTTCCACAGCTTCTGCTGAACGGCGGGATTGGCGAGCGGCAACTGCCCGAACACACCTTGCGCCATCCCGATCCATTGCGCCGGATCGCCGAACGGGGCGGCGGGCGTCGCGGATTTCTGCGACGTTTCCACCTGGTAATCCGTCCACAAGGATTGCAACTGGCCCACGACCTGCCCCCACCCGACGGACGGTGACGCGCCTGCTACGTCCTGATCCATCACGGCCGGGCGGGGTGGTTCGGTAGTCCGATCTTTGCGCGCCGGCTTTTTGCGGGGCTGCGCCTTGCGCGGCGTCGTCGGGTCACTCGCAGATTTGCTGCCTTTGGTAACCATAAAAATTACGCGCTCCTCGTCCGTGCTCAGGTTTGGCCGCACCGGGCGCGCCTGTCGAGCCCCCAGTATATCCGATTGCGCCCGATGCGCGCCGGATCCCGTCAAGGCGCAAGAGCCATTTGCGCGGACGGCGTAATCCCTTACAGGGGCCCAGCGGCGCGATTGCCGCCACGCAGCTGGATACCAACAGGTCATGGAAGACGAGTTCTACCGCATCAAGCGACTGCCGCCCTACGTCATCGCCGAAGTGAACGCGATGCGGCATGCGGCACGCCAGGCGGGCAAGGACATCATCGATCTTGGTATGGGCAATCCGGACCTGCCGCCGCCCCAGCACGTGCTCGACAAGCTGTGCGAGGTGGCGCAAAAGCCCGGCGCACACGGCTATTCACAGTCCAAGGGCATCCCCGGCCTGCGCCGCGCGCAAGCCAATTATTACGCGACCCGTTTCAACGTGGAGCTTGATCCCGAAACCGAGGTCGTCGTCACGATGGGCTCGAAGGAGGGGCTGGCCAGTCTCGCCACGGCGATCACCGCGCCGGGCGATGTGGTGCTGGCGCCCAACCCCAGCTACCCGATCCATACGTTCGGCTTCATTATCGCGGGCGCAACGATCCGCTCGGTGCCGACGACGCCGGACGAAAACTACTGGCGCTCGCTGGACCGCGCGATGGCGTTCACCGTGCCACGCCCGTCCATCCTGATCGTCAATTACCCCTCGAACCCTACCGCCGAAACGGTGGACCTGGCCTTCTACGAACGCCTCGTCGCGTGGGCGAAGGAAAACAAGGTGTGGGTGCTGTCCGACCTTGCCTATTCCGAGCTGTATTACGACGGGCAGCCCACGCGCTCGATCCTGGAAGTGCCCGGCGCCAAGGACATCGCGGTCGAGTTCACCTCGATGAGCAAGACCTACTCGATGGCCGGCTGGCGCATCGGCTTCGCGGTGGGCAACCAGAAGCTGATCGCGGCGCTGACGCGGGTGAAATCCTACCTCGATTACGGCGCGTTCACGCCGATCCAGGCGGCTGCCTGCGCTGCGCTCAACGGCCCGCAGGATATCGTCGAGCGCAACCGCCAGCTGTACCAGAAGCGCCGCGACGTGATGGTCGAAGCGTTCGCCCGTGCCGGCTGGGATATTCCGCCACCCAAGGCCTCGATGTTCGCCTGGGCCCCCCTGCCCCCCGCGCTCAAGGACATGGGCAGCCTGGAATTTTCCAAGCAGTTGCTCACCCATGCCGAAGTCGCGGTAGCGCCCGGCGTCGGCTATGGCGAGGATGGCGAAGGGTTCGTCAGGATCGCCATGGTGGAAAACGAACAGCGGCTCCGGCAGGCCGCGCGCAACGTGAAGCGATATCTGTCCTCGATGGGTGTAAATACGCCGTGACCGCTCCGTGATAATCGGAAGAAATCCAACGATTTCCGTGATATTTAGGTTAACTTCGCGTTAATTCTGTAAGAATCTACGTGTTGTTCCCTAAGCCTATTTCCCGCCATCAGGGCCCTGACGTTTCTCGTAAACGAGCAGGGATATTATGGCGGACCGTTATATGCGTCGCGAAGCGATGCACCATTTCCGATGGCTGAAGCCAGGTCGGATTCCTCTGGAATTCGACCTGCGCATCAGTGGGTGGGCGCTCGACGAAAGCGGTGAACCCTCCAGCGCGTGCATCGGCATTCTCGATGCCGGCGGTCTGGACGAAAATGACATGGCCCGCATCCGGGCTTATCCTGAAGATATGCGCCGCTACATTCTGGTGATCACCAGCGCCTCGGCGCAAGCGCGCACGCAATTGCTGCTGGCCGGCTTCGGAGAGGCCGTGGCCGATACGACCGAGCCGTACGAATTCGATGCCCGCGCTCGGCGGCTTGCAGAATTGACCCGCTGGCTGCCGCGCCATCGCACGCTCGGCAACCTCGAACTCGACCTTCTGGCCCGCGAAGCCTACAGCGCGGGCAAGTCCCTCAACCTCAATCCCCGCGAATTTGCGTTGATCTGGCGGCTGTCGGACAATCCGGGCGAGCCGGTCAGCAAGCAGCACCTGATACAGGACGTGTGGCGGATGGGCTTCGTGCCGGAAACCAATAGCATCGCGGTGCACATGTCGCGCCTGCGCCGCAAGCTCAGTTTTGCCGGGCTGGCAGGGATGATCAGCACCACGCCCACCGGCGCGTACTGCCTCTTGGCGCCCGGCTCGGGCAAAGCCGCGAGCGCGGTGGGCACTGCACGCGATGCACAGACTTTGTCTTCGGGGCAGTGCTGATACTGGCCAGAGTCAGCCTGACCAAGGACGCTCCGCCAGCGCGGCGAGATCGTCCGGGGTATTGAGGTTGGGAACTGCCGCCCCGATGTCGATCCGTCGGGCACCGATGCAATCAGCAAAACGATACATCGCGTGCGGACCCTCGCCCAGCAGTACATCTTCCAACACCGGCGCGGCTGCGGCGGGCCAGATGCCGATGACCGGCTGACTGGCAAGGCAGGCCGGTGCAGGGCCAAGCAGGCCCGGCAGATCGTCAGGAAACAGCCCCGTATCGACCCCGCAACTCAGGACCGTATCGTAACCCGCGTCCTGCGCATGGCGAAGCGCGGCGGCCAGCCCGCCCAGCGGACCCATCCCGGCGCGTGGCCAGTCCGGAACGGTCGGGGCCGGCGCCCTTTCCCGTCCTGCCACGACGACATGGTCGCACCACTGCGCCAGCGCATCGACAGCCAGGGCGATCAGCGTATGCCCGCCCAGCATCGCCAGCGCCTTGTCGCTGCCAAAACGGCGTGACAGCCCGCCGGCCAGAACGACACCCAGGATCATGCGCCACCTCGTTGCATCACGGGCCATACCGATGCGCGCATCCCAGCTGGTTGGGAACCCTGCCCGCACACATGCCCGCGAAATTCGCAAGCCCACCGCATTTCTTGCCAAAATGCGCAAATCCCGTTGCGCTCGCGTCAACGGGTTGCTAGGCGCGCACCTCCCCACCGGCGGCCCGATGGCGGAGTGGTTACGCAGAGGACTGCAAATCCTTGCACGCCGGTTCGATTCCGGCTCGGGCCTCCATTTTTGCTTATCAGCAAGTCTGGAAGCATCCCAAACCCGGTTTTTGTTTTGTTTGGGTGGCAATATGGCGCGATCAAGGTCGGCCATTTCATCAACTCGCACCCAATGATGGTAGATTTGACGGTTGCCCCGCACGCTGTCCGTCTAATGCGGACCGCTTTTCTACCGTAGGCAGTTCTCCCTCGGCTGCGCCCAACCTCGCCCGCTCTCGACGACGGAAGGACGGATGACTCACGACAGCGCCTCCTTACACATCCGTTGAATCAACTGATCAATGCCTGCACAAGACATTCAATGGGTCGAGCCAAAAGATGACAGTTGCAGCGATGCAGATGGCGGACATGAAGGTATGTGCGCAGCGATCATATCTGGTGTGGATGCGTCGCCAGTCCTTGAGCCTGCCGAACATGATCTCGACTTCGTGGCGCTGCCGATAGAGCGCGACATCGTGCGGTATCGGTACTTTGCGGTTCTTTTTTGACGGGATGCAGGCGGCGATCTTGCGGTCTGCCAGCGCGGCCCGGAACCAGTTCGCGTCGTAGCCTCTGTCGCCGAGCAGAGCTTTGGCCTTGGGTAAGGCGTCGATCATGAGCGCGGCACCCTGTAGTCGCTCATCTGCCCTTCACTGAGCAGCATGAAGAGCGGTCGGCCCTGGCCATCGCATACGGCATGAAGCTTCGAGTTCAGGCCGCCTTTGGTGAGTCCGATACGTCGGGGAACAGCCCCTTTTTGAGCAGGCTCGCCGCCGTGCGATGTGCCTTCAGATGGGTCGCATCGATCATCAACTGGTCCGGCTCCCCGCCCTTCGCCGCCAGGCCTGCGAAGATTTTGTTGAAACCGCCAAGTCGGCTGCGGCGGATGAAGCGGTTGTAGATCGTCTTGGACGGCCCGTACTCGGCAGGCGCATCCCGCCACCGCAGACCGTTCCGGATCACAAAGATAATCCCGCTGATGACCCGCCGATCATCGACACGCGGCACACCGTGCGACAGCGGGAAATATGGCTCGATCCGGTGCATTTGCGCCTCGGAAAGCCAGATCAAATCACTCATGACAGCGCCTTCTCACACCGCCATTGAATCAACCATGCGCTATTTTCGCAAGTGATTCAAAAAGTCCTGAGCCTAGGGCCTGTAGGGATTCAGGATTTCCAAGACGGCGGAGATATGATTCACACTATGGATGGATCGCTTCGTACTGACTGGTGCCCAATGGGCAAAGATCGAGCCGCATTGTCTGGGAAAGCCGGCTGACCCTGGGCGGAGCGGAAAGAACAACTGGCTTTTTATGGAGACGGTGCTGTGGATTGTCAGGACGGGCAGTCCGTGGCGTGATCTGCCAGCCCTGTTCGGCAACTGGAGCACGGCGTTCCGGCGGTTCCGCGATTGGGGTGAAGCTGATGTTTTCAAGCGGATTTTCGACGCACTATCGGAAGCGCCGGACATGGAATACGCGATGGTCGATGCCAGTATCGTCAAGGTCCACCGGCACGGCCAAGGCGCAAAAGGGGGACTCAGAGCCAGGCCATTGGCCGTTCCAAAGGCGGTATGACCACCAAGATTTTGGCGTTGACAGACGCCTTGGGCAACCTTGTGCGGTTTGAACTATTGCCAGGCCATCGGTTCGACACCATCGGCGTTGCACCGTTGATCAAAGGCATCCAGTTCGATGCCCTACTCGGCGATAAGGCTTTCGATTCCAACTGGATCGTCGAGGACTTGAATCAAGGAGGTGCGCAAGTAATCATCTCACAGCGCCCTGCGCGCGCCCAAAAAATCAAGATCGACGCCAAGATGCATGAATGGCGCCACCTGATCGAAAACTACTTTTGCAAACTCAAAGAGTTCAAGCGCATCGCAATGCGCGCCTGCAAAACAGACCAGAGCTTTTCGGCCATGATCTATCTCGCCGCTGCCGTGAGCAACGCGCCTTGAATCCCCACAGGCCCTAGGCATCACCGTCAAGGTTTGAGCAACCAAGTCCCGTCATGATGGCTTAGCGGCTCTCGTGGCAGAGGCGTTGCTGTCTTCGACCTGCAAAAGAGATTTCGTGCCATGTCCATCCGTTTCGCCGCTGCCTGGAATGCGACGAACCCGGCGATCGCGCACTCGCTCTGCACCGGGGCGCCGCTCGACGCATGCAACGACAACCAACCCGCCATCAAAGACTATCGCGGGATCCCGCCGGTAGCATCTGCGATCAGCACACCCGCCTGCCCGACAGACGCCGCTGGCCTTGCTGCCACGCTCATGCATTTTGCGCGCTATGGCCTCTCTGCCGCCCATCAGGCACGGATCAGGGCAGAAGTAGCCCATACAACAGGCGACACCCGCGCGATGACTCACTGGCTGGACATCTGCCGCCGACTGGACCGGCGTATGGCGTGCGCGGCAATGAAGGCGCTTGGCTGCGATTGATGAGCCCAGCCGCATTCATGTCACCTTCGCGGCGCAAGCATCAAGCCGAAGCGTGAGACGATCGCTGCATCTTGAGTTTCCAAGCCGCCCATTGGGCCGGTTTTATTGCCAGCCGGTGAACGACCAGCCCAAAAAACCTAGCTTGATATCCTTTTATTGCTATTGCGAACTGTTATCATATAAAACTGTCTTGCATTGCGGCGGTGCGGCCCTTTGATGGTTGCAATGTCTGGACGGGGGGCGTAGGGCCGGGCGCGCAAACACCGGCACCTGTCATTTGCGGGATTACAGCAGGCCGCCTTGAAGTCCGGACAATCCCGTCTTGGGAAGGACACGCACGGATCATGGCTCGTAAGAAGATTGCCCTCATCGGCGCCGGCAATATCGGCGGTACGCTGGCGCACCTCGCCGCGCAGAAGGAACTGGGCGACATTGTCCTGTTCGACGTGGCTGAAGGTCTGCCGCAGGGCAAGGCGCTCGATTTGTCGCAGTGCGGCCCGGTCGAAGGTTTCGACGCCAAGATCACCGGCACCAACGATTATGCCGATATTGCCGGCGCCGACGTCATCATCGTAACCGCTGGCGTTGCCCGCAAGCCCGGCATGAGCCGTGACGATCTGCTGGGCATCAACCTCAAGGTGATGAAGGCGGTCGGTGAAGGCATTGCCGCCAATGCGCCTGACGCGTTCGTGATCTGCATCACCAACCCGCTCGACGCGATGGTGTGGGCGCTGCGCGAATTTTCAGGCCTGCCCCACAACAAGGTGGTCGGCATGGCCGGCGTGCTGGACTCGGCACGCTTCTCCACTTTCCTCGCGTGGGAATTCGGCGTTTCCATCCGCGATGTGAACACTTTTGTGCTGGGTGGCCACGGCGACACCATGGTGCCGGTGGTGCAGTATTCCACCGTCAACGGCATCCCGGTGCCCGATCTTATCAAGATGGGCCGCACCACCCAGGAAAAGATCGACGCGATCGTGCAGCGCACCCGTTCGGGCGGCGGCGAGATCGTCGGCCTGCTCAAGACCGGCTCGGCCTTCTACGCTCCCGCCGCTTCCGGCATTGCGATGGCCGAAGCCTATCTCAACGACCAGAAGCGCATCCTGCCCGTCGCGGCGTATGTCGATGGTGCTTATGGCGTTGACGGCTTGTACGTCGGGGTTCCTGCGGTGATCGGCGCGGGTGGCATCGAACAGATCGTCGAGATCGAACTGGACGCGGAAGCCAAGGGCAACCTCCAGGTCTCGGTAGACGCGGTCAAGGAACTGCTGGTCGCCTGCAAAGCCATCGACGGCTCGCTGGCCTGAACGCAAAGCACATGCTCTCGCGCTGCCGCGCCGGTTTCCCGGTCGATAGCGCGGGCGCCGGACTACTTATTGGAACTGCCCCGGCCAACGCCGGCTGCTTCCACGATCAGGAACAGGAAAACCGATGTCAATCCTCGTAGACAAAAACACCAAGGTCATCACCCAAGGCATGACCGGCGCAACCGGCAGCTTCCACACGCAGGCCGCGCTCGATTACGGCACGCAGATGGTTGCCGGCGTAACCCCCGGCAAGGGCGGAACCGAGCATCTTGGCCTGCCGCAGTTCAACTCGGTGCACGAAGCCAAGGCCGCAACGGGCGCCACCGCCTCGTGCGTGTACGTGCCGCCAGCGGGTGCGGCTGACGCGATCCTGGAAGCGATCGATGCGCAGATCGAACTGATCATCTGCATCACCGAAGGCATCCCGGTGCTGGACATGGTTCCGGTGAAACGCGCCCTCGTCGGCTCGAAGTCCCGCCTGATCGGCCCCAACTGCCCCGGCGTGCTGACGCCCGGCGAATGCAAGATCGGCATCATGCCCGGCAGCATCTTTTCCAAGGGCTCGGTCGGGGTTGTTTCGCGCTCGGGCACGCTTACCTATGAAGCCGTGTTCCAGACCACCAACGCAGGCCTCGGCCAGACCACTGCGGTCGGCATCGGCGGTGATCCAGTGAACGGAACCAACTTTATCGACATGCTGGAACTCTTCCTGGCGGACGATGAAACCGAGTCGATCATCATGATCGGTGAAATTGGCGGCAGCGCCGAGGAAGAAGCCGCCCGGTTCCTGCAGGATGAAGCCAAGCGCGGTCGCCGCAAGCCGATGGCTGGCTTCATCGCCGGTCGCACGGCGCCTCCGGGCCGCCGCATGGGTCACGCTGGCGCGATCGTTTCGGGCGGCCAAGGCGGCGCCGAAGAAAAGATTGCGGCGATGGAAGCGGCCGGCATCAAGGTGTCGTCCAGCCCTTCGCTGCTAGGTGAAACGCTGGTCGAAGCCATCAAGGCGTTTGCCTGATTACATAGCCAGCCGGCGGCGCGGATTTTCAGGAACCGCGCTGCCGGAGGGCGCTTACAGAAAACACGTATGGGACATCCGGTCCCGACGTGAGTATCCGAGCGGACTTTCGGCCCCCTCCTCCTCTGGGGTCGTCCATGCCGCAACGTGAGGACGTCTGGCTGCACGTGGTTGCCGGCCAGCCGATTGGTGACGCCATGGGCGACGAGAGTTTCGAATTCACCCCGGATATCAGCTTGAATGAGCCCCAGGCTGGCCCGAGCTGGCAGCGCGGCAACTGGCCCCAGGTCGGCGGTGAGGCCGAGGACAGCTGGACGCAAGGACTCGATCCCACCGCGCTCAAGGCGGAAATCGCCAAGGCTACTGCCAAGGGCGGTGTCAAGATAGACCAGTCCGCAATCGACGAAGCGGCAGCTGATGCCTTCCGGGCGATGACCCTGATCCGCACCTACCGCGTGCGCGGCCACCTTGCCGCCGATCTCGATCCTTTGGGCCTCAATCAGCGCAAGCTGCCAGCAGACCTTACGCCCGAATACCACGGCTTCGTGGGCGCGGCGCAGGACCGCAAGGTCTATGTGGGCGGCACGCTGGGCCTGGAATGGGCGACCGTACGTGAGATCGTGCAGATTTTGCGCGCCAACTATTGCGGCAAAGTCGGCCTGGAATACATGCACATCGCCGACACCGAGGAACGCAAGTTCCTGCAGGAACGCATGGAAGGCGCGGACAAGGAGATCGAATTCACGCCCGAAGGCAAGAAGGCGATCCTGGCCGCCGTCGTACGTGGCGAACAGTACGAAAAGTTCCTCGGCAAAAAGTACGTCGGCACCAAGCGCTTTGGCCTCGACGGCGGTGAATCCATGATCCCCGCGCTTGAAGCCGTAATCAAATACGGCGGCACGCTGGGCGTCAAGGAAATCGTCTACGGCATGGCCCACCGCGGCCGCCTCAACGTGCTCGCCAACGTGCTGGCCAAGCCGTACAAAGTCATCTTCCACGAATTTTCAGGCGGCACCGCCAACCCGGAGGACGTGGGCGGCTCGGGCGACGTCAAGTACCACCTCGGCACCTCCGCTGACCGTGAGTTCGACGGAATCAAGGTGCACATGAGCCTGATGCCCAACCCGTCCCACCTCGAAACGGTGGATCCGGTCGTGCTTGGCAAAGTGCGCGCTTATCAAGTGATCGCGGACGATATCGGCGACGATGTCGGTGCGGGCGCCAAGCACAAGCAGGTGCTCCCCGTTCTGATCCACGGCGACGCCGCCTTCGCCGGCCAAGGCATCATTTGGGAATGCTTTGGCTTGTCGGGTGTGAAGGGCTACAACACCGGCGGCTGCATCCACTTCATCATCAACAACCAGATCGGCTTCACCACTAGTCCGCAGTTCGCGCGCAATTCTCCCTATCCGTCAGACGTGGCGAAGGGTGTGCAGGCCCCGATCCTGCATGTGAACGGTGACGATCCGGCAGCTGTGACCTTCGCGTGCAAGCTGGCGATCGACTATCGCCAGACGTTCGGCCGCGATATCGTGATCGACATGTGGTGCTATCGCCGCTTCGGCCACAACGAAGGTGACGAGCCCGGCTTCACGCAGCCGCTGATGTATTCCAAGATCCGCCAGCATCCGCCTGTCAGTCAGATCTACGCTGAGCGCCTGAAGCGCGAAGGCGTGATAGACGATGGGTTTCTGAGTGAGACGGAAGCGGCCTTCACGGCGCATCTGGAAGAACAATTCGAAGCGTCGAAGACGTACAAGGCCAATCAGGCGGACTGGTTCGCCGGACAGTGGAGTGGTTTTCACAAGCCCGCCGACCCTGAAACCGCTCGCCGCAACGTCGACACCCGGATTGAATCCAAGCTGTTCGAAAGCCTGGGCCGCACCCTGACGACGATCCCAGAAGGCCTGACTGTCCACAAGACCCTGGCACGCGTACTGGCCGCCAAGGAGGACATGTTCAAGTCCGGCGAAGGCTTCGACTGGGCAACGGCGGAGGCGCTCGCCTTCGGTAGTCTGGTGTCCGAAGGCTACGGCGTCCGCCTCTCCGGTCAGGACTGCGGACGCGGCACGTTCTCGCAGCGTCACGCGGTGTGGACCGACCAGACCGACGAGCACAAGTACGTGCCCCTCACCACGCTGCCGCACGGACGGTTCGAAGTGCTGGATTCCACGCTGTCGGAATACGGCGTGCTTGGCTTCGAGTATGGCTATGCCAGCGCCGATCCCAAAACCATGGTGTTGTGGGAAGCGCAGTTCGGCGATTTCGCCAACGGCGCTCAGATCATCATCGACCAGTACGTCGCCTCGGCCGAATCGAAGTGGCTGCGGGCCAACGGCCTGGTGATGCTGCTGCCGCACGGCTACGAAGGCCAGGGGCCAGAGCATTCCTCCGCACGTCTCGAACGCTATTTGCAACTGTGTGCGCAGGACAACATCCAGGTCTGCAACATCACCAGCCCGGCCAACTATTTCCACGTGCTGCGCCGGCAGATGCACCGCCCGTTCCGCAAGCCGCTCATCATCATGACCCCGAAGTCGCTGCTGCGCCATCCGCTGGCCAAATCCAGTGCGAAGGAGTTCGTGGAAGGTGAATTCCGGCGCGTCCTGTCCGATCCCCGGCCTGCGGCAGACGCGGCAACCCGGCGGGTCATCCTGTGCTCGGGCAAGGTCTTCTACGATCTGCTCGAAGCGCGCGACGCGGCGGAGATCACCGACACGCAGATCATCCGGGTCGAGCAGCTTTATCCTTTCCCGGGCGAACCGCTGACCAAGCGCTTTTCGAGGATGCCCAATCTTGAGGAAATCGTCTGGTGTCAGGAGGAACCGCGCAATAATGGCTCCTGGTTCTTCGTTGAGCCTTTCGTCGAGGATGCCGCCAAACAGGCTGGCGTGAAGGCACCCCGCCCGCGCTATGCCGGTCGCGCCGCATCGGCATCGCCCGCCACCGGCCTTGCCAAGCGCCACACGGCTGAACAGGCTGCACTCGTTGCCGACGCGCTCAATCTTTCCGTTCGTTCAGAACTCCGTCGCAAGCAGAAGGCTTGAGATCTATCATGTCCACCGAAGTCAAGGTCCCCACGCTCGGCGAGTCCGTGTCCGAAGCCACCATCGGCCAATGGCTCAAGCAGCCGGGCGAAAGCGTCGCCGCTGATGAGCCCATTGCCAGCCTCGAAACCGACAAGGTTGCGATCGACGTCATGGCCCCCCATGCAGGCGTCATGGGCCAGCATCTGGCCAAGGAAGGCGAAACCGTCGTCGTCGATGCACTGATCGCCACCATCGAGGAAGGTTCGGGCGCACCTGCTGCGGCCAAGCCCGCCGCTGCGCCGGCAGCCGCAAGCCCAGCTCCTGCCGCGAGCACACCAGCTCCGGCTCCGGCCCCCGCAACCGCGACGGACGATGCCGCTGGCGCATCTGTCCTGTCCCCTGCCGTGCGCCGCGCGATCCTGGAACACGGGATCGACCCGGCCACTGTCAAGGGCACCGGCAAGGACGGGCGCATCACCAAGGACGACGTCCTGGAAGCCGCGAAGAACAAGCCCGCATCGGCTCCTGCCGCTGCAGTGGCTCCCGCGAGCGCTCCGGCATCCGGCCGTAACGAGGAGCGCGTCAAGATGACGCGCCTGCGCCAGACGATCGCCAAGCGCCTGAAGTCCGCGCAGGACAATGCGGCGTTGCTGACGACCTTCAACGACGTCGATATGTCTGCCGTCATCGCCGCGCGCGACAAGTACAAGGACGTGTTCCTCAAGAAACACGGCATCAAGCTCGGCTTCATGTCGTTCTTCGCCAAGGCTTCGGTGCTGGCGCTAAAGGACATTCCGGCCGTAAATGCACAGGTCGATGGCGACGAGATCGTTTATCACGACTATGTCGATATTTCGGTGGCGGTTTCGGCCCCCAACGGCCTCGTCGTCCCCGTCGTGAAGGACTGTGACAAGCTGGGCTTTGCCGGCATCGAAAAGGCCATTGCCGAATTCGGCAAGAAGGCCAAAGACGGTACGCTGACCATGGCCGACATGGCCGGCGGCACCTTCACCATTTCCAACGGCGGCGTGTTCGGCGGGCTGATGTCCACCCCGATCATCAACCCCCCACAGTCCGCCGTGTTGGGCCTGCACCGCATCGAGGATCGCGCCGTGGTGCGGGGCGGCGAGATCGTGATCCGCCCGATGATGTACATCGCGCTGTCCTACGATCACCGCATCATCGATGGCCGCGAGGCGGTCACCGCGCTCAAGACCATCAAGGAAGCGATCGAAGACCCCACGCGTCTGCTGATCGACCTTTAAAAGAAAACTGCCACGTATGCGCATAGCTTCGGCTTGGGCGCGTGCGTGGCCTGATGCTATTCCCGCTCGGGCTCAGCTTACCGAAGCCCAAAGCACGACGGAGGCCAACAATGGCTGATTACGACTACGACGTTCTTGTCATCGGTTCCGGCCCCGGCGGCTATGTCGCGGCAATCCGCGCCGCGCAGCTGGGCCTGAAGACCGCCTGCGTCGAAGGGCGCGAGACGCTGGGCGGCACCTGCCTCAACGTCGGCTGCATCCCCTCCAAGGCCCTGCTCCACGCGTCGGAATACTTCGATGCGGCAGCCAATGGCGCGATGGCGGCAATGGGGATCAAGGTCACCCCCGAACTGGACCTTGGCGCCATGCAGGCGCAGCGGCTCGATGCGGTGAAGGGCCTCACCGGCGGCATCGAATTCCTGTTCAAGAAGAACAAGGTCGAGTGGATCAAGGGCTACGCGCAGTTCAAGGATGCGCACACCGTTGAGGTTGCCGGCAAAACCGTCACCGCCAAGAATATCGTCATCGCCACCGGCTCGTCGGTAACGCCACTGCCCGGCGTCGAAATCGACAATGCCGGCGGTGTGATCGTCGATTCCACGGGCGCGCTGGAACTGTCGAGCGTCCCCAGGAAAATGGTCGTGATCGGCGGCGGTGTGATCGGGCTTGAACTCGGTTCAGTCTGGCGTCGTCTTGGCGCCGAGGTGATCGTGGTGGAATTTCTCGACCAGCTGCTCCCCGGCATGGACGGCGATGTGCGCAAGGAAGCCGCCAAGATCTTCAAGAAACAGGGCATGACGCTCAAGCTGGGTACCAAGGTCACCAGCGTAACCCCCTCGGGCAACGGCGCCAACGTGACGGTCGAGCCGGCCAAGGGCGGCGAGGCGGAAGTGATCGAGGCGGACGTGGTGCTGGTATCGATCGGCCGGCGCGCCAACACCGATGGACTGGGCCTTGACGCGATCGGGCTGGAACTGAACCAGCGCGGCCAGATCGAGACGGACCACGATTTCGGCACCAAGGTCGATGGCGTGTGGGCGATCGGCGACGTGATTCCCGGCCCCATGCTCGCGCACAAGGCCGAGGATGAAGGCATCGCGGTGGCCGAAAACATTGCCGGGCTGACCGGCATCGTCAATCACGACATTATCCCCGGCGTGGTCTACACGTCGCCCGAGTTTGCCGGAGTTGGCCTGACCGAAGAACAGGCCAGGGAACGTGGGGCCATCAAGGTCGGCAAGTTCCCCATGCTCGCCAACTCGCGCGCCAAGACTAACCATGAGCCCGATGGCTTCGTGAAAGTGATCGCGGATGCCGAAACCGATCGCGTTCTGGGCGTCTGGTGCATCGCCACGGTGGCTGGCACGATGATCGCGCAGGCTGCCCAGGCGATGGAATTTGGCGCGACCAGCGAAGACATCGCTTATACCTGCCACGCACACCCCACTCATTCCGAGGCAATCAAGGAAGCGGCCATGGCGGTGCGGGGCAAAGCTATCCACGTCTAAGCGCCTACGCCATGTAATTGGAAAGGGCCGGTCTAACAGCCGGCCCTTTTCCATGAACGTGTGGGCCAGCTTACGTGCTTCAGGAACACAGCGGGCTTTCGCGGATTTCTTCGCGACCATGGCATCACGCTTCTTCTGCGCCGCACTGCTGGCATCCACGCTGGTCCTGTCCGGCTGTGGCCGGGACCGGGGGGGCGGCGCCCCGCCGCGCGCCAACGATGCCATCGTGATAACGCCCCAGGCCTCGCTGATCACCGTACCCGTGCGCGCGGACCTGACCCAGCTTGCCGCCGCCCTCGACCACGAAATACCCCGCACGCTGTGGACCATAGACAAGCCGGATCAGACCTGCGTGCCCTCCCACCCGGTCGATCTTGGCATCGCCAGGATCCGCACGCCCAAGCTCAAATGCCGCATCGTGGGTGAAGTGACGCGCGGGGTCATGCAGTTTGCCGGCAAGGGCAAGGATATCGTGCTCACCATGCCGCTGCATGCAGTGATCCGCGCCGAAGACATCGGCGGTATCCTCAAGCGTGAAACCGCGACGGCGGACGCCGTGGCCCGCGCGGTGGTGCGCATCACCATCGCGCCCGACTGGTCGCCGCGCGGCACGGTGGACATCCATTACACTTGGACGAACGCCCCGCATGTCGAATTTCTGGGCCAGCGGATCGAATTGACGCAGGCCGCCGAACACAAGCTGGCGCCCGTGATCGCCCGGCTGGAGCGCGATCTTCCCGGCCAACTCGGTAAGCTGAAACTTCGCCAACAGGTGCAAAGCGCTTGGACCTCCGCGTTCACCACGCTCTCGCTAAACCGCGACCATCCACCGGTGTGGATGCGGATAAAACCGTTGGAATTGCAGTATGGCGGCTACGACATGGACGGCAAGAGCATGGTACTGCGGCTGGGCATGAAAGCGGTTACGGAGACGTTCGTAGGCAACCGTCCCGCCAATCCTGCCCCCACCCCCATGCCGGTAATGAAACCTCTGGCCGCGCAGGCGGGCCAGTTGGCGTTCTTCATTCCGGTGATTGCCGACTACCGGGAACTGGAGCCGGTGCTGATGAAGGCCCTGCGCAAGCGGTCTGCGCGCCCCTTTCTGGTGCCCGGCGTCGGGCCTGTACACGCTACTTTCCGCACGGCCACCATCTACGGAACTACCGGGGGACGCATCGCCGTGGGCGTGGAATTCACCGCGCGCGACGATGCGGGCGAAGTCGGCCCCACCAAGGGAACTGTATGGATGACTGGCGTGCCTACCAACGCCGACAACTCCCGCCGGGTGGGCTTCGACAATTTCGAGGTCAGCGGCACCACCGACATGACGGGCGGCGACTTGATCCTGAAAATGGCCAACGCGCCGGGCCTGGATGATACCATCGCCGCGTCGCTGTCACAGAACTTTGAAAATGATTACAACAAGCTGCTGGGCAAGATCGCCCGTGCGATCGAGGCCAAGCGCGAGGGCGATCTGGTGATCAGCGCCAAGGTGACTCGCACGCGCACCGGACGGATAAAAGCGGCCGGTCAAGGTCTGTATCTGCCGGTGTGGGCACAAGGCCAGGCATCCATCACTGTGCGACCTGCCGGCAAGTAAGGGCGTGGGGGACGGTGCCGGACCTTGCCGTGTAGCGGCTCGCGCTTTACGCCCGGCCCATGCAGCCTGCCATTCCCGCCCTGCCCCCCGCGCTGGACCTGTTCGGCATCGCGGTGTTCGCCCTTACCGGCGCACTTGCGGCGGCGCGGCTGCGACAGACATTCGTTACGGTTGCATTTTTCTCGCTCGTTACCGGGGTCGGCGGCGGCTCCTTGCGCGATCTGCTGATCGGTGCGCCGGTATTCTGGATCCGCGACCCCTTCGTAGCCCCGGCGTGCTTGGCTGTCGCGTTGGTGGCGTGGTTCACCCCGGTGCGCTGGTGGCAGGGACGGCTGTTGGAGTGGGCGGATGCGCTGGGTCTGGCGGTCTATTCGGTATTCGGCACCATCAAGGCGCTATCCTGGGGCGTGCCGGTAGTGGCAGCGATCCTGATGGGCGTCGTGACCGGATGCAGCGGCGGGATCATCCGTGACGTACTCGCCGGCCGCCCTTCGATCCTTATGCGGCCGGAATTGTATGTTACCGCCGCAGCGCTGGCGGCGGGTCTTGCTGGCGCCGGTATCGCCCTTGGGCTGTCCGCCGGGGTGACATGGGCCATCGCGGTAGCCGCCGGCTTTAGCCTTCGGGGCGCGGCGATTCACTGGTCCCTTGCGCTACCAGCGCACGAGGGTGACTAACCCGAAACGGAAGGCTCAGCCGATGCCCTGCCCGTCAACGGCAACGGAGCGAATCTGCCCGGTGTCGTCCACACTGCAGGCATAAGGGCGCCCATCGGCCAGCTTGCCTTCGACGGTAAAACGCTGGCCCATGCGGCGCGCATTCTGAACCGAATCGAGTGTCTTGCCCGTGCGGCTCAGTTCCGACGCGCACACGTCTACGGCGCCGCCAATGCTGCCATACGCCGCGCTATCATCACGCTGATCGCCCTGCGGCGCACTGTCAGTTTCTGACATCTGTGCATCGGGGTTGCGGGGATCGCTTACCTCCGGGCCACCGGGATATTCCGACTGACCCTCGCTTGAGCTGGCCTGCTCCGGGCCTTCGTCCTGCCAGGCCGCGCTATCTTCGCTTACGGTCTGGGCGATCGCGGCGGTGCCGGTGCTCACCAGCAAACCGCCCGCCGCGACTAAAACACTGAAACGCAGAGCAGAAATCTTCATGGGCCAAACCTTTCGCGGATGAACGCCGCTATCTCAATGCGTTAACCGGCAAAGGCTTTCGTGCAAATTAACCGCCTCAGGGGGACCCAACCGCCAGTTGCCCTCCCGCCGTCTCCCCTGGCACCTTCAGTCCGGTCCATTGCGCCACGAATGCCAGGATATCGGCCCCTTCCTCAATCGCCTTGTCGGTCGGCTTGCCAGACCCGTGCCCCGCCCGGGTTTCAATGCGGATCAACCGCGGCTTGTCCCCCAGATGCGCATGCTGCAGCGCGGCGGCGTACTTGAACGAGTGCCCGGGCACCACCCTGTCGTCCGTGTCCGCCGTCGTCACCAGGATCGCCGGATAGGGCACGCCATCGCGGATGTTGTGATACGGCGAGTAGGCGCGCAGCACCTTGAAGTCCGCTTCCCGATCGGGATGGCCGTAATCGTCCACCCAATAGCGGCCGGCAGTGAAGCGATCGAAGCGCAGCATGTCCATCACCCCGACCTGGGCCACCGCCGCTGCGAACAGGTCCGGTCGCTGATTGACTACCGCGCCGACCAGCAGGCCGCCGTTCGAGCCACCCTGGATCGCTAATCCGTCTTTCCGGGCGATCCCCTGAGCAATCAGAAACTCTCCGGCAGCTATGAAGTCATCGAACACGTTCTGCTTGTTCGGTCCACGCCCGGCATCGTGCCATGCCCGGCCATATTCACCGCCGCCGCGCAGGTTGGCCATCGCAAATGCGCCACCGGCCTCCAGCCACGCCATCCGCGTGGCCGAGAAGCCCGGGGTGAGCGAAACATCGAAACCGCCATACCCGTACAACAGCGTCGGCACCGGCTTGCCGGCTGCCACCACCGCCCGGCTACGCACAATGAACATCGGCACGCGAGTGCCATCCTTCGAAGCGAAAAACCGCTGCTCCACCACGTAGGCCTCTGGATCGTAGCACATGCGCGGGGTCGCGAACGGTGTGGTCTGGCCGGTCTCGATATCGAGACGGAAGATGGACGCCGGGCAATTGAAGCTGGTGAATGCATAGAAGGTCTCCGGATCGCCCGGTCGCCCCCGAAAGCCTGACGCCGTGCCGATGCCGTTAAGGCTCAAAGTGCGCCCCTTACCGCCATCCAGCCCCAGAATCTCGGCATGGCTCGCCGCGTTGCGCATGTAGTTGAGGACGAGCTGGTCACCCACGATCCCGGCGCGCTCAAGAATATCATCACGCTGCGCCACCACTTCACGCCATTGCGGCGTGCGCGAATCGAGATCGATGGAGACAAGCCGATAACGCGGCGCGTTCCAGTTGGTGACATACCAGAGCCTACGCCCGGCCCCTTCCACCAGCTTCCAGTCATCGGTAAAGCCTGTGACCAGCGGCACCGAGACCCATCCGTTGCGCTTGCGATGCGCCAGATCAATTACGCGCACTTCGTATCGGGCATCCGTTCCGACATGGGTGGTGATCAGGGCCAGTCGGCCATCGTGGGTAACGTCCACCGCATGGCCATAGGTAGGATGATCCGGCGTCGCATAGACCAGTTCGTCGCGGTCCTGCGCCGTACCGAGTCGATGGAAATAGATCGCCTGATTGTAGTTGCGCGACTGGAACGCCGCGCCTTCGACGGGCTGCGGGAAGCGCGAATACAGGAACCCCTCGTCACCTACCCACGCCAAAGCGGTGAACTTCGCCCAGCGGATTTCGTCGGGCAGCATCGCACCGGTTCTGACGTCGAGCACACGCAAAATGCGCCAGTCGGTGCCGCCGTCCTGTACGCTGTATAGCAGGTGACGTCCGCCCGGCGACGGTTCCCAAGCGTCCAACGCCGTGGCACCATCGCTGGCCCACATGTTGGGGTCCAGCAGAAGGCGCGGCACACCATCCAGCTGCGTTCGCACAAACAATTGCGCCTGATTCTGCAAGCCGGTGTTGCGGGTGTAGAAATACGATTTGCCAGCTTTTACCGGCATGCCAAAGCGCTCATAGTCCATGAAGGCCTTGATACGTCGCGCAAAGTGCTGGCGCTCGGGCAATTGGGCCAGGTACTGCCGGGTAACCGTATTTTCACGTTTCACCCAATCGGCAACGTCTGGCGCCGTGCGCACATCTGCCTCAAGCCAGCGATAGGGATCGGCGATCGTCTCGCCGAAGTGCGTCTCTGCCACGCTGTCGCGGCGGGTTTGGGGATATACGATGTCAGCCATAGGTTGCGCACAGATGGGACCGCCCGCGGCCAGCAGCAAGGCCCCGATAAGCGCCTGCAGGCGATACATTTTCCCAATCCTCTCCCGGCTTTGCGCCGCCAATGTTTTTTAGCACATCGCACGCGGGGAAAGTATAGGCCGCAATCGCGCACCGGTGATCAAAACGAAAAACGGCCGCGAACCGAGAGGATCGCGACCGCTTGTCAATACTGCAGGATAGCCTTGACCGGATCAGGCCTCAGCATATTCCTCAGCGTCTTCGTTGACCGGACCCGAGTCCAAGCCCTTGGCGTCGACGTCGCGGTCAACCAGTTCGATGATCGCGATCGGCGCGGCGTCCGAGGCACGGATACCGGCCTTGATGATGCGGGTATAGCCACCGTCGCGGCCAGCATAACGCTCGGCCAGCACTTCGAACAGCTTGGCTTCCTGCGCTTCATCAAGGATGCGCGCATGGGCCAGGCGGCGGTTCGACAGGCCACCATGCTTTGCCAGCGTGATAAGCTTTTCGACGTAAGGACGCAGTTCCTTCGCCTTGGGCGTGGTGGTCTTGATCTGCTCATGCTTGATGAGCGCTGCGGCCATGTTGCGCAGCAGCGCCGCGCGGTGGCCGGACTTGCGCTGCAGCTTGCGGCCGCCCATTTTATGACGCATTTTCAATACTCCGTTCGTACAGGGGCCGTATCAGGTACCCCGATCCAGGCAGTCGCTTAAAGGGGAACTGCCGATCCCTGATGTGCATAATCCCGGCCGTTAAGCCGGGATCAGCATCGTAGTTAACCGAGCAGTTCCTGCTCAAGCTTCTTGGCCATTTCCTCGATATTCTCGGGCGGCCAGCCCGGGATGTCCATGCCAAGGCGCAGACCCATCGAAGACAGCACTTCCTTGATCTCGTTGAGCGACTTGCGACCGAAGTTCGGTGTACGCAGCATCTCGGCCTCAGTCTTCTGGACCAGATCGCCGATGTAGATAATGTTGTCGTTCTTGAGGCAGTTCGCGGAACGTACCGACAATTCCAGCTCGTCCACCTTCTTGAGAAGGTAGCGGTTGAGCTGGTTGGTATCGCTTTCTTCCGAAGACGACGAGCCGCTGGCCGCCATGCCTATCATCGGCGACTGGCCAACCGGAGCGATGTCTTCGAAGTGCACGAACAGCGCCAGCTGGTCCTGAAGGATCCGTGCGGCATAGGCAACGGCGTCTTCGGGGCTGACAGTGCCGTCCGTCTCGACCGTGAGGCTCAACTTGTCGAAGTCGAGCTCCTGGCCGATACGTGCGTTCTCAACCTTGTAGCTGACTTGCCGCACCGGCGAATACAACGAGTCTACAGGGATCAGGCCGATCGGTGCGTCAACTGGACGGTTAGCTACCGCGGGAACATAACCCTTGCCGCTATCTGCGGTCAGTTCCATGTTCAGCGTCGCACCCTCGTCAAGGTTGCAGATCACCAGGTCCTTGTTCATGACCTCGATATCGCCGGTAACGACGATATCGCCCGCCTTCACCGCAGTGGGGCCAGTGGCAGAGAGCTGGAGGCGCTTGGGGCCATCGCCCTGCATGCGCAACGCAATCTGTTTCACGTTCAGCACGATGTCCGTGACGTCTTCACGAACGCCGGCGAGCGACGAGAATTCGTGGAGCACGTTCTCGATCTTGATCGAAGTAATCGCCGCACCCTGCAGCGACGACAGCAGCACGCGGCGCAGCGCATTGCCGAGCGTCAGGCCAAAGCCGCGCTCTAGAGGTTCGGCGACAAACGTCGCCTTCAGCTTGGGGTCTGGTCCCGGCTTGATCTCAAGGCTGTTGGGCTTCTTGAGTTCCTGCCAGTTCTTGATGTTGACAGTCATGGACTTCCCCTGGGAGTGATGGCGGTTGCGCCCCGAAGCCTGGTGGAAAGGCACGGGGACGTTCCGAGGACGGACGACGACCGGTTCGCCGTCCGCTTAAGCGCGATCAGACGCGGCGGCGCTTGGACGGGCGCACGCCATTGTGCGGGATCGGCGTAACGTCCCGGATCGAGGTGATGGTGAAGCCCACGGCAGCCAAGGCGCGCAGCGCGCTCTCACGGCCCGAACCCGGACCCTTGACCTCGACTTCGAGGGTGCGCACGCCGTGCTCGGCGGCCTTCTTGCCGGCATCGTCCGCAGCCACCTGAGCGGCATACGGGGTCGACTTGCGGCTGCCCTTGAAGCCCATCATACCGGCCGAGGACCAGCTGATCGCATTGCCCTGGGCGTCGGTGATGGTCACCATGGTGTTGTTGAAGCTGGCATTCACGTGCGCGATGCCGCTTGTGATATTCTTGCGCTCGCGGCGCTTAATGCGCTGTGGTTCGCGTGCCATGATCGTAAATCCTGTCGATAAATCGCTGAGGGAAACCCGAGGCCCGAGACAGGCCCGTCGGGCTTACTTCTTCTTGCCGGCGATAGCCTTGGCCTTACCCTTGCGGGTGCGCGCATTGGTGTGCGTGCGCTGGCCGCGGACCGGAAGGCCCTTGCGATGACGCAGGCCGCGATAGCAGGCCAGATCCATCAGGCGCTTGATGTTCATTGCGGTTTCACGACGAAGATCGCCTTCGACCGTCAGGTCGGCATCGATCGTTTCGCGGATTTGCAGAACTTCAGCGTCGGACAAGTCCTGCACGCGGCGGGCATGGTCGATGCCGAGCTTGTCGGCGATTTCGAGCGCCTTAGTACGACCAATGCCATGAATATAGGTGAGCGCGATAATCACGCGCTTGTTGGTGGGGATGTTTACCCCGGCAATACGAGCCACTTTAAATCTCCAGCTCCACAGGGGCTTTTCAGCAAACCCCCATCTCAACGCGAACACCCGAACGCAGCAAACAAAAAATATCCGGGTCGGCACGAATTCGCGGGTGTTAAAGACACGCGATCTTGGCCTTCCGGACTAGCGTTGCTGTCGAGTGAGGGAGCCGATTAGAATGATTCGCGCACGAAGTCAACCGGTGCAGCAACTTGTATTGCAGCGTGGCAGTCAGCCAGCGCGCCCGTTGCAAAAGTCATACCGCAAAACATCAGCGCAGTCAAAATACACCGTCGCGACCGTATGCCAGCGCCAGGTCAACGCGCCAGCACCGCCTCGATAGCCGCGGTGACCGCGTCCATATCCGCCATGCCATCCACGCGCGCAACGATGCCCCGCGCTTCGTAGATCGGAAGGATCGGCGCGGTCTTGGCGCGATATTCGGCCATGCGGGTACGCACCGTATTGGCGTTGTCGTCCGGGCGGCGCTTGAATTCGTGCCCCCCGCACTTGTCGCATGTACCATCGACCCGCGGCCGCTCGAACACGTCGTGATAGCCCTTCCCGCACGCGGCGCAGGTGAAGCGACCGGTGATACGCTCAACCAGGGCGTCTTCGTTGACGTCCAGTTCGATGACGTGATCCAGAGTGCGCCCGCGCGCTTCGAGAATAACGTCGAGCGAGTGCGCCTGCGACGCCGTGCGAGGATAACCATCAAAGATCGCACCCGAGCCGGGCGCCATCGCATCGAGCTCATCGCCAATCAGCGCGGACACGAGGTCGTCGGATACGAGTTCACCCCGTGCCATTACTGACTTGGCTTCAAGGCCTGTCGGCGTCCCGGCGCTGACTGCAGCGCGCAGCATATCCCCTGTCGAAAGCTGGCGCATGCCGTGCTTCTCTACGAGCCGCTGCGCCTGGGTGCCCTTGCCCGCCCCCGGCGGGCCCAGAAGGATGATATTCACGCCGCAATCCCCTCAGTTTATCCGTATTGCCCTGCCCGGCTGCCCTGACGATCGTCAGGCGTTCAGCGCAGGCGGCCCTTGAGTTTCGCCTTCTTGATCAGATCGCCATACTGGTGTGCAAGCAGGTGCGACTGGATCTGCGTGATCGTATCCACCGTGACGTTCACGACGATCAGGAGGCTGGTGCCGCCCATGAACAGCAGCGGCAAACCCGTCATGGACAGGAAATACTCAGGCACCGTACATACGATCGTCAAGTATATCGCGCCGATCACAGTGATGCGCGTCAGCACGTAATCCAGGTACGTGGCGGTATTCTTGCCGGGACGGATGCCGGGAATGAACCCGCCATTCTTCTTGAGGTTTTCCGAAGTCTCCTCCGGATTGAAAACCACGGCGGTGTAGAAAAAGCAAAAGAACACGATGCCGGCCGCATACAGCAGCATGTAAAGCGGCTTGCCGTGACCCAGATACTGGTTGAGCGTGACGACGACTTTACCCATCGTCGATTCCGGACTCAGCGATTTGCCGGCGAACTGGGTGATGGTCAGCGGCAACAACAGCAGAGAGCTGGCGAAAATCGGCGGAATGACGCCAGCGGTGTTAACCTTGAGCGGCAAATGGCTGCGATCCGCCTGCATCATCCCGCGCTGGGTGGCGCGCTTGGGATACTGGATCAGCAAACGCCGGGTCGCGCGCTCCATGAAGCAGATCATCAGGATCATGGCCACCAGCAGGGCGATGAGCGCAATGATCAGGATCGAGCCGGTATCACCGGCGGAATAGGCCTGCCCCACGTTGCTGGCGAACGTAGGCATCTGGGCCACGATACCGGCCATGATGATCAGCGACACGCCATTGCCGATCCCGCGTGAGGTGATCTGTTCGCCCAGCCACAGCAGAAACATGGTCCCGCCCACGAGGCTGATAACCGCGCCGATCCGGAAAACCATCCCAGGATCGACTACCGCTGGCAGGCCGCTGGAAGCGCCATACGCTTCAAGGCTGACGGCCAGAAACCAGCCTTGCAATGCGCAAAGGCCTACCGTGCCGTAGCGCGTATACTGGTTGAGCTTCTTGCGCCCCGCCTCACCTTCCTTCTTCAGCGCAATCAGCGCGGGATGGAGCGAGGCCGACAACTGCACCACTATGGAAGCCGTGATATAGGGCATCACGCCAAGTGCGATCAGGCTCATGCGCGAAAGCGAACCGCCCGAGAACGTGTTGAACAAGTCAAGAATGCCGCCCTGAGTCTTGCTGTACAGCTTTTCGAGGATCAGCGGATTGACGCCGGGCAATGGCACGAAGCTGAGGAAACGGAACACGATGAGCGCGCCGACAGTGAACCAAATACGGTTCTTCAGCTCGGTTGCCTTGGAGAAATTTGCCAGGCTGAGCGTGCTGGCGATATTATCGGCGCGAGAAGCCATGACGTTCAGGTAGCCTCGAATGGTCTGATAGGATTCGCCCTTAGCGGCTACGGCCTGCCTTGTCGAACCCTGGAAGGAAACTCGCCATATAGCCATTCGCACCAAGACGGAAAGGGCTGTATGGCTCGAAAGGCGCAACGTGTATCATCCGCGCATCGAAAAGACGCTGTGAGCGCCGCGCGGCATAGCAAAACAGGGCGAAGCGCCGAAGCGCCCGCCCTGTCCTGTTGTGGCTTGTTTGACAAACCGCCGGAAGATCAGGCCGCAGCCTCTTCCTTGGCGGGGAGGATCACCGAACCGCCCGCCTTTTCAACTGCGGCAACTGCGCTGGCCGAAGCGCCCGTGACATTGAAGGTCACCTTGTCGGTGAGTTCGCCCTTAGCCAGAAGACGCACGCCGTCCTTGCCGCCGCGAGCAAGACCGGCGGCCTTGAGCGCTGCGTGATCGACGACGCCCGAAGTGTCCAGCTTGCCGGCCTCGATAGCCTTCTGGACGAGGCCCAGGTTTACTTCGGCATAGTCCTTGGCGAACTTCTTGTTCGAAAAGCCGCGCTTCGGAATACGCATGTGAAGCGGCATCTGGCCGCCTTCGAACCCGGCGATCGAAACGCCCGAACGTGCCTTGGCGCCCTTTTGGCCACGGCCTGCGGTCTTGCCCTTGCCCGAGCCGATGCCACGGCCCACGCGCATGCGGCGGTGGCGGGCTCCGGCGTTATCGCGGATGTCATTCAGTTTCATGTCGTGCACTCGCTTTCGCTTTGATTCGCGCTTGATGGAAGGCGGGCGCTTAGAGCATGACCCACGTGTTGTCACGCCCCGATATGATCAGGTCCCGCCGCCGAACCCGACCATCAGGCGTGCACTTTCCGGGACGCGGGTTCCAAAGGCATCGCGCGCCGGTGCCCAGTGGACAATCTCCATCGCCAGGCCGCACAGTTCCTTGTCAAACGCCGGCACGCCCGACGCGGGGTCCATCGTGCATTGGGTCGTCTGCCCTTGCTCGTCGACACTAAAGTTAAGGTCATGACGGGCAAACGGTATCTTGCGCAACGGCGTTTCGTAGCGCTCCTTTAACTCGGTCAGGGCATGGTTGAATTCGATCAGGCTGGCATCGTCCCAACGCGGCTTCTGGCGCAGGCTCGCGAACTGTTCCTCGGTAACTAGCGGCCGCATCCGCCGAATCACCGCATACCAGCGCATGATACGAGCGATCTGCAGTGGTGATTGACGGTCGATCGTGGTCTGGCAGGTCGCGCCCGTCGGGTTGGCCTTGGCGCGCAGCAGCGCCTCCGCTGCGGGCCAACGGTGATATGCGACCGCCCAGGCCAACGGCGTGAGGCCGAACATGTCCGTCCGATCCAGAGCAGCCGGGTCGCGTTCAAGCAATATTCGAATGTCGGTAACCGAGCCGCGCCGCGCCGCAGCGCCAAGCCCGTAGCTCATCCTCGCTTCGCCCAGCTCGGCAAACCCGTAAGGCTGCACCACGCCGGCATCGGGATTGTCGGATAGCACCGGCTTTGGCCCCGCCTTGTCCGAGGCGCGACATACATCTGCGTAGGGAAAGCGCGGATCTGCCATCAACACCGCGTTATAACGCCGTCCAAAGCCCACGATCTTGTCGTCCGGCGCCTTGTCGTCTCCGGAAACCTGGTCTTCGGGAACGAACGCAATGGCGCGCGTCATCCATGGCGACAACCCACCCAGCACGCGACATTCCACGCCGTAGGGGGCGGTCGTCATGCCATTCGGCGTCGTTGCTGCAGCAAGACGGAAATCGCCGGCATCAAGCGCCTTGTGAGCTTCCTCAATGGCGTTAGCACTTCCGCTTCTCAGCGCTTTGGTCAGCGCCACATCGCTCGTGCGTATCCGCTTGAGAAATCCCTTGTCCGCCCGTTCGTCTCCGCATTGCGTGATCGATGCCCCGTCCACACCGACATTGGGACCAGCCTCGCGCGATCCGCATGCCGACACGCAAAGCAACATCAACCCCAAAAACCCGGCTGCCAGACAGCCCCTGCCAATCACCGACCCACTCCCACGAAAACTCACAAAAGCTCCCCTACCAGCAGAGCAACAATCAGGGTGCGCATAGCATAGGCGGGCGCGTTGCAAAGGCCTGCACCACCGCATTCGCCCAAACGAAAAGCCCCGACGTCTCCGCCGGGGCTTTATCGTTAGTCGCAAGCCTCAACCCGTAAGGGTTCAGTCAACGATCTTCACCATGTGCGGCAGCTTTGCGATCGCACCCAGGACTTCCGGGGTGTCTTCACGCTCTACGACACGGTGCATCTTGCCCAGACCAAGACCGATGAGGATCTTCTTCTGGCTTTCCGGGCGACGGATCGGCGAACCGATCTGCTTGATCTTGATCTTCGCCATGCTGCTTACTCCACGATGGCTTCGGCAGCGGCCTCAGCCTCTACCTCGGTGACACCGCCGCTACGGCCCAGAAGGTCAGCGACCTTCTTGCCGCGACGCTGGGCAACCGACTTCGGCGAAGTCTGGTCAGACAGCGCGTCGAAGGTGGCACGGATCATGTTGTACGGGTTCGATGTGCCCACCGACTTGGTGACGACGTCATGAACGCCAAGGCTTTCGAACACGGCGCGCATCGGACCACCGGCGATGATGCCGGTCCCTGCCGGGGCGGTACGCACGTTCACCTTGCCGGCGCCGAAGTGGCCCTTGCCGTCGTGGTGCAGTGTGCGACCCTCCTTGAGAGCAACGCGGATCATCTTCTTCTTGGCAGAAGCGGTGGCCTTGGTGATGGCCTCAGGCACTTCGCGTGCCTTCGAGTGACCGAAGCCAACGCGACCCTTGCCGTCGCCCACGACGACCAGCGCCGCAAAGCCGAAGCGCTTGCCGCCCTTCACCGTCTTGGACACGCGGTTGATGTGGACCAGCTTCTCGATCAGCTCTTCGCCCTGATCCTCGTCGCGGCCACCGCCACGGCGATCATCACGGCGACCTCCGCGATTGCCGCCACGGTCGTTTCCACCGCGATCGTTACCGCCGCCACGACCACGCCCACCACGACCACGACCGCCTTCGCGGCCGCCATCCTGGGGTGCACCCTGGGGAGCTTCAGCCGCTACGGACTGCTCGTTGTTGATTTCGTCAGCCATGATCAGAACTCCAGCCCGCCTTCACGGGCGGCTTCGGCCAGCGCCTTGACGCGACCGTGGTACAGGAAGCCCCCGCGGTCGAAAACGACCGAGGTGATGCCCGCCTGCTTGGCGGCCTCAGCAAGTTCCTTGCCTACGCGGGTTGCGGCGTCGAGGTCGGTGCCCTTGGCGCCCAGCGTGTTGGCCGCGGCGACAGTGTGGCCCTGCGCATCATCGATGATCTGCGCATAGATATGCCGACCAGTACGATGCACCGAAAGACGAGGACGACCGCCCGAACGGGCCTTGAGGGCGGTACGAACACGACGGGCGCGCCGTGCGAAGAGAGACAGCTTTGCCATTACTTCTTCTTCCCTTCCTTGCGGAAGACGAACTCACCGCGATAACGGATGCCCTTGCCCTTGTAAGGCTCGGGCTTGCGCCAGCGGCGAATCTCGGCCGCAAGCTGGCCGATCTTCTGCTTGTCGATACCGGAGATCTCGACGGTGGTGTTGTCCGGAGTCTTCACGTCGATGCCTTCAGGCACCGCAATGTCGACGTCGTGCGAGTAGCCCAGCTGCAGCTTCAGGGTCTTGCCCTGCGAAGCGGCACGGTAGCCGACGCCCTTGATTTCCAGAACCTTGGTGAAGCCGTTGGTCACGCCTTCGATCAGGTTCGCCACCAAAGTACGCTGCAGGCCCCAGTGGCTGCGCGACGCCTTGGTGTTGCCCACGGGCTGCACCGCGATAGTGTCGCCCTCAAGCGAAGTTTGCACCAAGTCGGACAGACCCAAGGTGAGCGTGCCCTTCGGCCCCTTCACCGACAGGACGCCCTTGTCGATCGCCGCCGTGACCCCGCTGGGGATCGCGACCGGCTTTTTGCCGATGCGGCTCATTAGAACACCTCCGCCAGCACTTCGCCGCCGACGTTCTGGTTGCGTGCTTCGGCGTCCGAGAGCACGCCACGCGGCGTCGAGACGATGGTGATGCCAAGGCCGTTGCGCACGATCGGCAGCTCCTTGGAACCCGAATAGACGCGGCGGCCAGGCTTAGAGACACGGGCGATATGCTTGATCGCCGGTTCGCCTTCGAAATACTTCAACTCGATGCGCAGTTGCGGGTGAGCGCCGGTTGCATCGTCGGAGTAGCCACGGATGTAGCCCTCGCGCTGAAGCACTTCGAGCACGCGGGCGCGAAGCTTGGAGGCCGGCGACAGGACAGAGTCCTTCTTTGCCTGCTGGCCGTTGCGAATGCGGGTGAGCATGTCACCCAAGGGATCGGTCAATGCCATTTTGGATTAATCCTTACCAGCTCGACTTGACCAGACCGGGGATCATGCCCTTGTTGCCAAGGTTCCTGATCTCGATACGGTTGATCCCGAACTTGCGGTAGTAGCCACGCGGACGACCGGTCGTGGCGCAACGGTTACGGACCCGCGTCGGGTTCGCGTTGCGCGGGATCTCGGCCAGCTTGAGACGGGCGATGAGACGCTCGGTTTCATCGAGCGACTGGTCATCGGCAATCGCCTTCAAGGCTGCGTACTTGCCTGCGTACTTCTTGACGAGCTTCTTGCGACGCTCATTCTTGTTCACGGAACTCAGTTTCGCCATGGACTTAAGCTCTCTTCTTCAGCGGCTCACGCCGCTTCCTGCTGTTCCGACTCTTCAGCCGGGAACGGGAAACCGAACAGGCGCAGCAGCTCGCGCGCTTCCTCGTCGGTGTTCGCGGTGGTAGTGACGATGATGTCCATGCCACGTACCTTGTCGATCTTGTCGTAGCTGACCTCTGGGAAGATGATCTGCTCCTTGAGACCCATCGCGTAGTTACCGCGACCGTCGAACGACTTGGGGTTCAGGCCACGAAAGTCGCGAATACGGGGCATCGCAACCGTCACCAGACGATCGAGAAACTCGTACATACGCTCGCGGCGCAGCGTCACCTTGCAACCGATCGGCATGCCTTCGCGCAGCTTGAACTGAGCGATCGACTTGCGGGCCTTGGTGATCACAGGCTTCTGGCCAGCGATCGCTTCCATTTCGGCTGCGGCGGTCTGGACCTTCTTCTTGTCCTGGCTGGCTTCGCCCACGCCCATGTTGAGCGTGATCTTTTCGATCCGGGGCACCTGCATCGCGTTCTCGTAACCGAACTTCTCGGTCATCGCCTTGGCGATTTCAGCGTCGTACTTCGTGCGCAGACGCGGCGTGTACTGCTCAGCCATCGATAGTCTCCCCGGACTTGACGGCCACGCGGACCTTCTTTCCGTCCTTGGTTTCGAAGCGGACGCGGGTGGGCTTGCCATCCTTGTCGGCAACCGCGACCTTGCTGATCGCCATAGCCGCCGGCGTGCGATCGATGCCGCCCTGCGGGTTGGCCTGGGTCGGCTTGCGATGCTTGGTCGCGACGTTCACGCCTTCGACCACGATCTTGCCGTCCTTCGGAAGGACCTGGAGCACGGTTCCGGTGCGACCCTTGTCCTTGCCGGACAAAACCACGACCGAGTCACCCTTCTTGATCTTTGCCGAAGCCATCACAGCACCTCCGGCGCGAGCGAAATGATCTTCATGAACCCGCGGCCGCGCAGTTCGCGCACCACGGGGCCAAAGATACGGGTGCCGATGGGCTCTTCGTTCTTGTTGATCAGCACGGCAGCATTGCTGTCGAAACGGATCACGCTGCCGTCCGTGCGGCGCACGTCCTTGCGGGTGCGCACGATGACGGCGCGGTGAACGTCGCCCTTCTTGACACGCGCGCGGGGCTGCGCTTCCTTGATCGACACCACGATGATGTCGCCGACGCCTGCGAAACGACGCTTCGAGCCACCCAGTACCTTGATGCACTGGACGCGCTTGGCGCCGCTGTTGTCCGCGACGTCGAGATTGGATTGCATCTGGATCATCGATCCGGGTCCTTCTCAACTGGCTTGCCGGAACCAGTCCGGCAGTTCCTAAAAATACAGGCCCACGAAGGGGCCCGAGTCGCCCGCGACGGGCGAAGGCGGCCCTTTGCCGCATTCACCCGTTCAGGTCAACTCTCGTCGGGTCGGCGATGGTCGGGAGCATGCCTCCGAACCATAACGTCACCGAAGGTCTCAGACCTCGGCTTCGAGCGCCGTACCCTTGCTCGCCTGAAGACGATCAAGAACCTTCCAGCTCTTGGTCTTCGAATAAGGCGCCGTCTCCTCGATCCGGACGCGCTCGCCGGTCTTGAAGGCATTGTCCTCGTCGTGGGCGTGGTACTTCTTCGAGCGACGGATGATCTTCCCATATAGCGGGTGCTTCACCTTGCGCTCGACCAGCACGGTAACGGTCTTGTCCGTCTTGTCGGAGACGATCGTCCCGCTCAGAATACGCTTGGGCATCGTGTTTCTCCTTACGCCTTCGCCGCAGTCGAACGCTCAGCCTGGAGCGTCTTGATGCGGGCGATGTCGCGACGGACTTCCTTGATGCGTGCCGGACGCTCGAGCTGGCTCGTAGCGGCCTGGAAACGCAGGTTGAACTGCTCGCGCTTGAGATCAACGAGATCAGCGGTCAGCTGATCGTCCGTCTTGGCGCGGAAGTCTTCGGTCTTGGCGGCCATCATTCGCCTCCCAGGTGCGAGGTGTCACCCAGACGGGCAACGACCTTGGTCTTGATCGGCAGCTTCATCGCAGCGCGGCTGAAAGCCTCTGCGGCGAGCGGGCCGGCAACGCCGTCTACCTCGAACAGGATACGGCCGGGCTTCACGCGAGCCGCCCAGTATTCCACCGAACCCTTGCCCTTGCCCTGACGGACTTCGGCAGGCTTCTTCGAAACCGGCACATCGGGGAAGATGCGGATCCAGAGACGGCCCTGGCGCTTGAGGTGACGGGTGATCGCACGGCGAGCCGCTTCGATCTGGCGGGCAGTGATACGCTCGGGCTCCATGGCCTTGAGGCCATAGGACCCAAAGTTCAGATCGGTGCCGCCCTTGGCGTCGCCCTTGATCCGGCCTTTGAAGGCCTTGCGGAACTTGGTCTTTTTCGGTTGCAGCATGGTGCTTACTCTATCCTAAGCCTCAACGCGCCGGGCGAACGCCGGAGGTCTGTGCCTCCATCATGAGTCGATCCGTGGCCATCGGGTCGTGGCCAAGGATTTCGCCCTTGAACACCCAGACCTTGATGCCGATGATGCCATAGGCGGTCAGCGCCTCGGCCTCGGCATAGTCGATGTTGGCGCGCAGTGTGTGCAGCGGAACCCGACCCTCACGGTACTGCTCGACACGGGCGATTTCAGCACCGCCGAGACGGCCACCGCACATGATCTTGACGCCTTCGGCGCCCAGACGCATCGCGGACTGCATCGCGCGCTTCATCGCACGGCGGAACGCCACGCGGCGGATCAACTGGTCGGCGATCCCCTGCGCGATCAGCTTGGCATCGACTTCCGGCTTGCGGATTTCAACGATGTTCAGCTTCACTTCGCTCGCGGTCATCGCGGCAAGCTGCTTGCGCAGCTTTTCGATGTCCGCGCCCTTCTTGCCGATGATGACACCGGGACGGGCAGCGAAGATCGAGATGCGGCACAGCTTGGCCGGACGCTCGATCACGACCTTGGAAATCGCGGCTTGGGGCAGCGTGTCCATGATCGACTTGCGGATCTTGAGGTCTTCCTCAAGCAGCTTGCCGTAATCCCGGCCTTCAGCGAACCAGCGGCTGTCCCAGGTACGGTTGATCTGCAGGCGCAGACCGATAGGATTGCTCTTGTGACCCATGGCTCAGGCCTCCTCGACTTCGCGAACGACGATCCGGAGCCGTGAGAACGGCTTCAGGATGCGCGTGGACTTGCCGCGACCACGGGTGTGGAAACGCTTCATAGTGATCGACTTGCCAACCGAAGCCTCAGCGACGACGAGCGCGTCGACATCGAGATTGTGGTTGTTTTCCGCGTTGGCGATCGCCGAGGCGAGAACCTTGCGGGCTTCGACGGCCATGCCCTTGGTCGAGAACGTGAGGATGTTCATCGCGTCTTCGACACGGCGGCCACGGATCAGGGCAGCAACAAGGTTAAGCTTCTGGGCCGAACCACGAATGGTGGTGTTGACCGCAAGCGCTTCCTTGTCACCGACGCGGCGGGGTGCTGCTTGCTTGCTCACTTGCGCTTGCCCTTCTTGTCGGCGGCGTGGCCGGGGAACGTGCGGGTGGGCGCGAACTCACCCAGCTTGTGACCCACCATGTCCTCGTTGACCGAGACCGGGATGAACTTGTGCCCGTTGTAGACGTTGAACGTCAGACCAACGAACTGCGGAAGGATGGTGGAACGACGCGACCAGGTCTTGATCGGGCCACCACGGTTGCCGGCATCCTGCGCGACTTCGGCCTTCTTGAGAAGGAAGAGGTCGACGAAGGGGCCTTTCCAGACGGAACGTGCCATCGTGACTTACCTCTTCTTCTTGGCGTGACGCGAACGGATGATGAGCTTGTCCGTCTGCTTGTTGTTGCGAGTACGAGCGCCCTTTGTCGGCTTGCCCCAAGGCGTAACCGGATGGCGGCCACCCGACGTGCGGCCTTCACCACCACCGTGCGGGTGATCGACCGGGTTCTTGGCGACACCGCGCGTCAGCGGACGACGGCCCAGCCAGCGACCGCGACCGGCCTTGGCGAGGGTCTGGTTCGAGTTGTCGGGGTTCGAAACCGCGCCAACCGTGCCCATGCAATCGCCGCGCAGGTAGCGCTGCTCGCCCGAGTTGAGACGAACGATCACCATCCCGCGGTCACGACCGACGACCTGCACATAAGTGCCTGCCGAACGGGCGATCTGCCCGCCCTTGCCGGGCTTCATCTCGACGTTGTGGCAGATTGTGCCGACCGGCATCTGCGCCAGCAACATCGCGTTGCCGGGCTTCACGTCGGTCTTTTCGCCGGCGACGACGACATCACCAACCGCAAGACGCTGCGGCGCGATGATGTAGGTCTGCTCACCATCGGTGTACTTGACCAGCGCGATGAAAGCGGTGCGGTTGGGATCGTACTCGATCCGCTCCACGGTCGCTTCCATGTCCCACTTGCGACGCTTGAAGTCGATGAAGCGGTACTTCTGCTTGTGACCGCCCGCAATGCCGCGCGAAGTCACGTGGCCCTTGTTGTTGCGACCACCAGTCTTGCTCTTGCCTTCGGTCAGCGCCTTGAGGGGCTTGCCCTTCCAGAGCGACGACTTGTCGACGAGGACCAGGCCACGGCGCGCCGGGCTGGTCGGGTTATAATGCTTAAGTGCCATCGGAAATTAACCCCGCACGCCTTCGGTGACGTCAATCGACTGGCCTTCGGCCAGCGTGACGATCGCCTTTTTCACGTCGCTGCGACGGTAAGCCTTACCGCGCCAGCGCTTGGTCTTGCCCTTTGCGACCAGCGTGTTCACGCCGGTGACCTTGACGTCGAACAGCGCTTCGACGGCAGCCTTGATTTCGGGCTTGGTCGCCTTGTCGGCCACTTTGAACACGACCGCGTTATGCTCGGAAAGCAGGGTCGACTTCTCGGTGATGTGGGGCGACAGGATCACGTCGTAATGACGGATGTCCACGTTGCTCTTAGCCATTGAAGCGCGCCTCCAGCTTCTCGACAGCGGCGCGGGTCAGCACCAGCGTGTCATGCTTCAGGATGTCGTACACGTTGGCGCCGACGGCGGGCAGCACATTCACGCCGACGATGTTGCGGGCCGCCAGGGCAAAGCCCTCGTTGACCTGCTCACCGTCCATAACGAGAACCTTCTTGCCGAAGTTCGCCTTCGCGAGCTCACCGGCCAGCACCTTGGTCTTGGCATCTGCCACGTCCAGCGTGTCAACGATGACCAGACCGTTCTGTGCCTTGGCGGACAGTGCCATCTTGAGGCCGAGCGCACGGATCTTCTTGTTCAGCGAGGGGTCGAAATCGCGGCGACGGGCACCGTGAGCCTTACCACCACCAATGAACACCGGAGCTGCACGATCGCCGTGACGAGCGGTACCACCGCCCTTCTGGTTACCGAACTTCTTGCCGGTACGCGCAACTTCCGAACGCTCGCGCGTGGCGCGGGCGATGCCGCGACGCTTTTCAAGCTGCCAGGTGACGACACGGTGCAGGATGTCCGCGCGCGGCTCGATGCCGAACACGTCGTCCGAAAGCTCGATGTCAGCGTTGGCGGCTGAACCGTCGATATTGAGGACCTGAACCTTCATGATTAGCCCTCCTGGCCTTCGGTCGCTTCAGGCGCCGCGGTTTCAGCAGGCGTATCGGCAGCGGCCGTATCATTGGTGTTGGCGGCCAGCTTGATGCCGGCGGGATAAGGAGCCTCGGCGTGACGGGCAACCTTGACGGCGTCCGAAACGGTCAGCCAGGTGTTCTTCGAACCAGGGACCGAGCCCTTGACGAAGATCAGGCCGCGCTCATCGTCCACGCGGACGATTTCGAGGTTTTGCTGCGTGCGCTGGCGGTCGCCCATGTGTCCGGCCATCTTCTTGTTCTTGAAGACCTTGCCCGGATCCTGACGGTTGCCGGTCGAACCGTGAGCACGGTGCGAGATCGACACACCGTGGGTGGCGCGCATACCGCCGAAGCCCCAGCGTTTCATGGCGCCCTGGAAGCCCTTACCTTGGGTGTGGCCACCTACGTCGACCAGCTGGCCCGGCACGAAGTGCGAGGCTGCGATCGTGGCACCGACATCGAGCACGGCATCGTCGGCAACGCGGAATTCCGCGACGCGCATCTTGAGGGAAACTTCAGCCTTGGCGAAATGCTCGCGCTGCGGCTTGGCGACGTTTTTCTGCTTGGCTTCACCAGCACCGAGCTGGACCGCGACGTAACCGTCACGATCTGCGGTGCGGACCGAAACCACCTGGCAGCCTTCCAGGGCCAGGACGGTGACGGGCACATGGCGGCCATCCTCCTGGAACAGGCGGGTCATCCCGACTTTCTTGGCGATCACGCCGGTACGCATGACCTTCTCCTTACAGAGGCGTACGCAGGACCATCCCCCGCACGCATGTCCAACCCTATGTGTGATACGAACCCCGTCCGGGTCAGGTGCTTCCTGCCGCCCATCGCGGGCAACGGAAACGAGACGGGGGACGCATTCCCGACGCATACCCGAAGGTAGCGGCGGAGGTATCCCTTGTGTCCCCATCGGATTTTCCTCCGGGGCTCTGTCTCTGCGGGTTTCCCCGCAAATTTGGTCGCAAAGACCGACAAGGACTATTGGACCCGAAGGTCCGAATATCGCCTCGATCGTTTATAGTCCGATCGGAAGGACTGTCGGGGTAACCATTCGGTCACCCCGCGCCGTCTCATGCCAGCTTGATCTCGACGTTCACGCCGGCCGCAAGGTCCAGCTTCATCAGCGCATCGACAGTGGCGGCGTTCGGCTGCACGATATCAAGCAGACGCTTGTACGTACGCACTTCGAACTGCTCACGCGACTTCTTGTCGATATGCGGACCGCGGTTCACGGTGAACTTCTCGATCTTGGTCGGCAGCGGAATGGGGCCCCGGATAAGCGCGCCAGTGCGGCGTGCCGTGTCAGCGATTTCGCCAGTGGCCTGGTCGAGTACGCGATGGTCAAACGCCTTGAGGCGAATGCGAATGTTCTGAGCTTCCATGTCCAACACCGATGAGAAAGAGCACTAAAAAAGTCGGTCGCCCCATCCTCTCCATCCGGGAGAACGGGGCGACCGCCTGAATAAACCTGACCGAAGGAAGAACGAATCTCCCTGCGGTGCGCGGCCTATATTACTTCGTGATGTTGCTGACAACCCCAGAACCGACGGTACGGCCGCCTTCGCGAATTGCGAAGCGGAGACCCTCGTCCATGGCGATCGGCGCGATCAGCTTGATCGACAGCGCAACGTTGTCGCCCGGCATCACCATCTCGGTGCCCTCGGGGAGGATCACTTCGCCGGTGACGTCGGTGGTGCGGAAGTAGAACTGCGGACGATAGTTGGCGAAGAACGGCGTGTGACGGCCGCCCTCTTCCTTCGACAGCACGTACACTTCAGCCGAGAACTCGGTGTGCGGCGTGACGGTGCCGGGCTTGGCCAGAACCTGGCCACGCTCAACGTCTTCACGCTTCAGACCGCGAACCAGCGCGCCGATGTTGTCGCCCGCACGACCTTCGTCGAGCAGCTTGCGGAACATTTCCACACCAGTGACGACGGTCTTCTGGGTGTTGCGGATGCCGACGACTTCGACTTCCTCGCCAACCTTGACGATGCCGGTCTCGACGCGGCCGGTAACAACCGTACCACGACCCGAGATCGAGAACACGTCCTCGACGGGCATCAGGAAGGGCTTGTCGGTCGGACGCGGGGGCTGCGGGATGTAGTCATCGACGGCCTTCATCAGCTCAAGGATCTTCTCCTTGCCGATGTTGTCGTCGCGACCTTCCAGAGCGGCGAGAGCCGAACCCATGATGATCGGAATGTTGTCACCGTCGAAATCGTACGAGGACAGCAGTTCGCGCACTTCGAGTTCGACGAGCTCGAGCAGCTCTTCGTCGTCGACCTGATCGACCTTGTTCATGAACACGACGAGCTGCGGCACGCCAACCTGGCGGGCCAGCAGGATGTGCTCGCGGGTCTGGGGCATCGGGCCGTCAGCAGCGTTCACCACCAGAATCGCGCCGTCCATCTGGGCAGCACCGGTGATCATGTTCTTCACATAGTCAGCGTGGCCAGGGCAATCGACGTGCGCGTAGTGGCGCGCGTCGGTCTCATACTCGACGTGTGCGGTCGAGATCGTGATGCCGCGCTCACGCTCTTCGGGGGCCTTGTCGATGTTGGCGAAGTCAACGGCGGTGCCGCCGAACGCTTCGGCCATCACCTTGGTGATCGCGGCAGTCAGCGTGGTCTTGCCGTGGTCAACGTGACCGATGGTGCCGATGTTGCAGTGCGGCTTGTTCCGCTCAAATTTAGCCTTGGCCATCTTTCAAACCTTCTTTCGTCTTGAATGCGAATCTGCGGGGTATCGGAGCGGAGCCCGCTGAATCAGGCGCCGCCCCTAGAACCAATCGTGTCTTCAAGCAAGCATTGTTGGCCGTCAGGCCAGCTTCTCCTTGACTTCAGCGGCGACGTTGGCCGGCACTTCGTCGTAATGAGAGAACTGCATCGAGTAATTCGCGCGGCCCTGCGTGAACGAACGCAGGGTGTTCACGTAACCGAACATGTTCGCGAGCGGCACGTTGGCATCCACCACCTGGGCGTTGCCCCGGCTATCGGTGCCCTGGATCTGGCCACGACGCGAATTGAGATCGCCGATGACGTCGCCCATGAACTCTTCCGGGGTGACGACCTCGACCTTCATGATCGGCTCGAGCAGCTTGATGCCCGCCTTCTGCGCGACTTCACGCATGGCGGCGCGACCGGCGATTTCGAACGCCAGAGCGGACGAGTCGACGTCGTGGTAGGAACCGTCGTACAGGACGATGTCGAAGTCGATGATCGGGAAGCCGACCAGCGAGCCCGAGGCTGCGGTTTCGCGCATGCCCTTTTCGATCGCCGGGATATATTCCTTGGGAATATTACCGCCCTTGATCTCGTCCTTGAAGGTGATGCCCGAACCGCGCTCACCCGGCGTGACCTTGACCTTCACGCGACCGAACTGACCGGTACCGCCGGACTGCTTCTTGTGGGTGTAGTCAACGTCCACCGGCTTGCCGAGGTATTCACGGTACGCCACCTGCGGCGCACCGACGTTGGCCTCGACCTTGAACTCGCGACGCATGCGGTCGACGATGATGTCCAAGTGAAGTTCGCCCATGCCCTTGATGATTGTCTGGCCGGACTCGTGGTCGGTGCTGACGCGGAACGAGGGATCTTCGGCCGAGAGACGGTTAAGCGCGACGCCCATCTTCTCCTGGTCGGCCTTGGTCTTGGGTTCCACCGACAGTTCGATGACCGGCTCGGGGAATTCCATGCGTTCCAGCACGATCGGATACCGCTCGGAACACAGCGTGTCGCCGGTGGTGGTTTCCTTCATGCCGGCCAAGGCCACGATGTCGCCCGCAAAGGCTTCGTCGATGTCTTTACGCTCGTTGGCATGCATTTCGAGAATGCGGCCGACCTTTTCCTTCTTGCCCTTCACCGAGTTCAGGTACGTGCCCTTCGACAGCGTGCCTGAATAGATGCGCGCGAAGGTGAGCGAACCCACGAACGGGTCGTTCATGACCTTGAACGCCAGCGCCGAGAACGGTGCTTCGTCCGACGGCGGACGGCTGTCAGGTTCGTCGCTGTCGACCTTCACGCCCTGCACGTCCTCGATGTCGAGCGGCGACGGCAGATAGTCCACCACCGCGTCAAGCAGGGGCTGCACGCCCTTGTTCTTGAACGCCGAGCCGCAAACTACGGGCACGAACGCATGGCCCAACGTGCCCTTGCGGATCAGCGCCTTGAGCGTGTCGACATCGGGTTCGGTGCCTTCGAGGTACGCTTCCATCGCGTCATCGTCCTGGTCGACGACCAGTTCGATCAGCGCGGTGCGATATTCGGCAGCTTCGTCGGCCAGTTCGGCGGGGATTTCCTCGTAGAAGAACTCGGCGCCCAGCGACTCGTCCTTCCAGATGATCGCACGGTTCTGCACGAGATCGACCAGACCACGCAGATCGCCTTCGAGGCCGATCGGGATGTACAGGACAGCAGGCTTGGCACCGAGGCGGTCGATGATCGACTGCACGCAGTACTTGAAGTTCGCGCCGGTGCGGTCGAGCTTGTTGATGAAGCACATGCGCGGAACGCCGTACTTGTCGGCCTGGCGCCACACGGTTTCGGACTGCGGTTCCACGCCCGCGACGCCGTCGAAGCACGCCACCGCGCCGTCGAGGACGCGCAAGCTGCGCTCCACTTCGATGGTGAAGTCGACGTGGCCGGGGGTGTCGATGATGTTGATGCGGTAGTCGCCCCAGAAGCACGTCGTGGCTGCCGAGGTGATGGTGATGCCGCGCTCCTGCTCCTGCTCCATCCAGTCCATGGTCGCAGCGCCGTCGTGCACTTCGCCGATCTTGTAGGACTTGCCGGTGTAGTAGAGAATACGCTCGGTCGTCGTGGTCTTGCCAGCGTCGATGTGCGCCATGATACCGATGTTGCGATACATGGAAAGCGGATGGCTGCGGGCCATGGGGAAATCCTTGAGCGAGGGTGTCGGGGAGCGGGTACGGCCTTTAGATAGACCTGCGCGCCCTGAAATAAAAGTGTGACGCCCGGATGACCATGCACCCGGGCCCCACGGATCACATTACCAGCGGTAGTGCGAGAAGGCGCGGTTCGCGTCCGCCATGCGGTGCGTGTCTTCGCGCTTCTTCACCGCGTTGCCACGGTTGTTCGCGGCATCGAGCAGTTCGCCCGACAGGCGCGCGGCCATCGTGGTTTCGGGACGGTTGCGCGCCGCGCCGATCAGCCAGCGGATCGCCAGCGCCTGCGAACGCTCGGGGCGGACTTCGACCGGGACCTGGTAGGTCGCACCGCCGACGCGGCGCGAACGCACTTCGATCTGCGGCTTCACGTTGTTGAGCGCATCGTGGAACAGCTGGACCGGGTCCGACTTCGCACGCGTTTCCATGGTTTCCATGGCGCCATACACGATCGATTCCGCGATCGACTTCTTACCATCGTACATGAGGTTGTTCATGAACTTGGACAGGATGAGATCTCCGAAACGGGGATCGGGCAGGATTTCCCGCTTCTCGGGACGACGACGACGTGACATTTTTCAAAACTCCTTCGGAGTGCGGCGAGCCCATCCGGTCTCGCCTTGGCGGCTCCGGCCCTCTCCCCCACCCGACCACCCGACGACAGTACCCTATGGGTGGTCGGGTGGGGGAGAGGGCCGGAGCCGCTAACCGCCGTAAGGCGGAAAAAAGGCTTACTTCGGACGCTTGGCGCCGTACTTCGAGCGGCTCTGCTTGCGATCCTTGACGCCCTGCGTGTCGAGCACGCCGCGCAGGATGTGGTAGCGCACGCCGGGAAGATCGCGGACACGACCGCCGCGGATCAGCACGACCGAGTGCTCCTGCAGGTTGTGGCCTTCGCCCGGGATGTAGGAGATGACTTCGCGGCTGTTGGTCAGGCGCACCTTGGCGACCTTGCGAAGCGCCGAGTTCGGCTTCTTCGGGGTCGTGGTGTAGACGCGGGTGCACACGCCGCGCTTCTGCGGGTTCTGCTCCATCGCCGGGACCTTCGACTTGGCCTTCTGCGGTTCGCGACCCTTGCGGATCAGCTGGTTGATCGTGGGCATCTATACTCTTCTTTCAAATGGGAGTGTGATGGATGCACGCCCGACACGCAGACGCGGACCCTTCACACCCCGGCAGGTTACCGGACCGGCAGAGCGATCGTGCATTCGGGAAGAGGGAGATGCGGGTTCACGCGATGCGCCGATCGGAAAGAGCGCCGCCTCGCCGTCCGACCCGAAGGTGCGAACAGGCAAAAGACCAGCGCCGCCGCCAAGGCCGCACCCGTGAGCCGAAAAACACTCCACCCGGCGCAAAAACGCAACCGGATTACTTTACCACCCGATGCGAAGTGCGCGCGGCCCATCCAAATCGCTGCCGATTCGAAAACCTGCCCACACTCCGGGCCGCGCTGTCGCCAAGGGCCTGAACCCCTGCAAATCCGCGCGAAACCTACCGCAATGGTAATGTTCAGCTCAATATCACCCCCACGAGCGGACCCGCGAAGGATGCGGGCCTGTAGGTGATTGGGGGGCGGGGGTCAAGGTGTTGACGACCCAGATGCAGTTTGGACTGCAGGAAACGTATCCTTTATCACTGCTCGCAATCGGTCACCGGCCAACTCAGCTTTAAGTGAGCCGATCGCCTCACCCTTAAAAGGTAGCCCGACGATGACTGCATGGGCAGGATTGGCTAAACCGACGCCATCAGCGACGAGCGGATCAGCCGCCACAAAAATTTCTTCTTCGAATTCGGCAAGCGCCGAGAGCGCGTCACCAACATTGAATTGCACAAAGACGGCAGTTTTGCCGATCTTCATGCGACTGGCCATCACCCTGCGTAGTTCAAAACGATCGTCTCTGATTTCCCGCGAAAACACGCCAACTCGGTTTACCGACAAGCCATCAACGTCTTTTGGTGAACGGTCAAAGGCGCTCGCGTTGACTTGCCCGGTCGCGGCATCGAAGTGGGAACCACCGACATAACGAGTGATATCTTCGACATCACCGACAGCTCTATCAGACATCGACGATCAGGGAGAATACGTCGGGCGTCATAACCAACCGAAAAATGGCTTGGCTCGATTTAACGCCCATCAGCGAGCCTAGATTAGCGCCGTCAGTCTGGAGGATGATGAATTGAATCTTGTCTTCATCCCGAAACTGCAAACCGACTTGTTGCCCCTGGGGCGCATCCCAAAGCAATCTGACATTTCCATTTGTTAAAAAAGCGCCGGGCCGTCGCACGCCATGAAGGCGGGACAGAAAAGCCATGGCCGCTTTCGCCGATTTCTCATTGAAAGGAAGCCTTTCCTCCGCAGCAATCTCTTTCAAGTTATCAATACGATACACGATTTCCGCATGCCATGGCGGTCGAGGTAAGATATGCCCAAGGTCGTTTGCGGGGCCATGCACCAGCCATTGACTGGCTTTGTTAGATGCCTGGCCAGGCTCAACGTAAGGATTGAGTATCTTTTCCGGGGCAATTTTGGAAATCGCCAAACCGACTTCTTCGAAGTCCTTTTCCGTCAAATAAGTATGCAACTTGCGCGGAGGCTTCGAATACTGCCACTGTGACGGAGCAGAACTGTCTTTTACGACGACGTCGGAAAGCAACGCGTCGAAATTAGGATTCATAGCCAGCACCCTGCTTTTCTATGTCTTCCAGCCACTGAGTAATTTGGCCAACCACGACATGGCCTTTGATTCGATCGAGAACGATGCCTTGGTGAAGGATCGTCATCGCCATCTTGACGACATCGCCATAATTCATGCGTAAACGGGCCACCTCAGCCCAGACCGGCTCGACTTCGGGCTCATAATAATCGCCTTCGTCGTTTATCCCATGGATCAAAGGGCTGACCTGCAAACATATCAACTCCACGTCTCGTCCGAGCGGGAGCGGGAGCACTTCATCCGCCACAACGCGAATAAAAGTGGCGTCTCGGACGACCTTGCGATCATCCTTCGTTTCAATCGCCTCTGGTACGGCAGCGCCACTAAATTTTTGAGAATCGCTCATACACATCCCGATATATGCCACCACATCAAAACACCAACGCCTATACTCGCTGCATAGTCACTTAGGAGCAGGAAAAGCACGAGGACAGTCTAGCCTCCATCAGACAAACAGAAAGCATTTTCCTACATACCCATACCTCGGATACATAAGTCCGCCATGAGGGGCACTCACTCCAACAACCCATGGAGTTTCCAGCCTTATGTCGCATTCGGACCCCCATTTCGGACCCGCCCGCCAGCCGGGCGAACCTGACCTTCCGCCTGCTTCCCACCCGCCCGAGGGCGACGGCCCGGCGCTGCCGCGCTTCGGGTTGCGGTTTGGGTATTGCGATGCGCCTGCACCCGAGAACACGCCCGGGCCTGCGGGGCGGGCGGCGTCGCGCTCGGCGCGGCCTTCGCGGCGCACTTCGCGGGTGGCGTTCTTCGACGCGGAGGTGGACGCGGACGATCCGCTGCTGGGCTTCACGCCGTACGAACATGTCGCGCCGCGCCGCAATTCGATCACACCGGACCGGCAGCGCGCATTCGTCGCCGCGCTTGCCGCCAGCGGGATCGTGACGCAGGCGGCGCGCGTCATGGGGGTCAGCGTGGAGGCGCTGTACAAGCTGCGCCATCGCCAGGGCGCGCAGGGCTTTGCGGGCGCGTGGGATGCGGCGATCGACCGGGGTATGATGCGGCTGGAGGATTGCGCGCTGGAACGCGCGATCCGGGGCGAGGAGCGTCCGGTGGTGAGCCAGGGCCGCGTCGTCGCCACCTACATGCGCCATGACAGCGCGCTGCTAATGTTCCTGCTCCGCCACCGCCGCGCCGCGCGCTTTGCCCCCGTCGCCGCGCCGGGGCGCGATCCGCAGCCCGGCTCCGCGCTGTACGAGCGGATCGTGGCGGACCACAATGCGCGCGGCCCCTCATCCGAGGAAATCGTCGATCGCATCAACGCCAAGATCGAAGCGATCAAGCAACGCCGCCTGCAAGCCGAAGCGCAGAACGACGACGCCAGCGAAGCGTAGGCCTCGAACCCCGAAAAGGTGTTCGCAAGGCCAAACGGCCGCCCGAGCTTATGCGAGGAAAGCCAAGCGGGCGAATGCCCGCGCCCGGCGCCTGAGGGCTCAACAAAAACTGGCGCGCCCGACAGGGTTCGAACCTGTGACCCCAAGCTTAGAAGGCTCGTGCTCTATCCAGCTGAGCTACGGGCGCGCGCAAGGCTCCCCATAGCGCGGCGCACGCGCGGTGCAAACGGTCTCGCACCCCCAAGTTGTGCTTTGCGCAGAGGCGAAGGCGCGTTACGCCTGCGGACCATGACCATGCCGCCGAAAGCCGCCCCTGCCCTCTCCCGCATCGATGGCGCGGCAGGCGCGCGGCGGCACTTTGCGTATTTCGACTATGTGATGGCCGCGTTCGTGGCGATCCTGCTGCTGTCCAACCTCATCGGCGCGTCCAAGCTGGCCCAGGTAGGCGGCGTGGAATTCGGCGCAGGGATCCTGTTCTTCCCGGTCAGCTACGTGATCGGCGATGTGCTGACCGAGGTCTATGGCTATGCCAACGCCCGGCGCTGCGTGTGGGCGGGGTTCTTCGCGCTGGTGTTCATGGCGTTCATGAGCTTCGTCGTCGTCGCCATGCCGCCCGCGCCGGGGTGGAGCGGGCAGGCCGCCTACGAAAGCGTGTTCGGCTCCACCTGGCGGATCGTGCTGGCATCGGTCGTGGCGTTCTGGGCGGGGGAGTTCGTCAACTCGTTTGTGCTGTCCAAGCTGAAACTGCTGACCGGCGGTAAGCACTTGTGGACCCGCACCATCGGCTCCACCGTGTTCGGCCAGGCGGTGGACAGCGCGCTGTTCTACCCCATCGCGTTCCTGGGCACCTGGACCACCACGCAGGTGCTGACGGTGATGGTCACCAACTGGTTCTTCAAGGTGCTGTGGGAAGTGGTGCTGACGCCGGTCACGTATGCCGTCGTCGGCTGGCTAAAGCGGCGCGAGGGGGTGGAGGTGTTCGACGAGAACGTGAACTTCTCCCCCTTCGCCAAGGCAGGCTCCGTGCGTGATTGAGGCGGGCGCGTTAAGCGGCTAGGCCGCGCCGATGCTCGACCGCATCCTCCTGTCCCGCTTCCGCAACCATGCCGACACCGTGGTGGAGGGCACCGCGCGGTTCAACCTGCTGGTGGGCGAAAACGGCGCGGGCAAGACCAACGTGCTCGAAGCCATCAGCCTGCTCGCCCCCGGCCGGGGCCTGCGCCGCGCGCAATTGCCCGACATGCCCGCGCAAGGCGGCGACGGCAGCTTCGGCATCAGCGCCGCGCTGACTATGCCCGGCGTCGGTGAAGGCAGGGGCGGCGAGCCGGTGCGGCTGGGCACGGGTGTTGCTTCCGCGCGGCCCGGTCGGCGGCTGGTTCAGGTGAACGGCGCGCAAGGCTCTGCGCTGGGGCTGGCGGAGTGGCTGTCGATCGGCTGGCTGACCCCGGCGATGGACCGCCTGTTCGTGGAAACGCCCGGTGCGCGCCGCCGCTTTATGGACCGGCTGGTGATGGCGCTGCACCCTGCCCACGCCGCCAACGCCGCGCGGCTGGAGGGCGCGGTACGCGAACGCAACCGGCTGCTGGCGGGCGAGCGCATGCCCGACGCGCGCTGGCTGGATGCCATCGAAGTGCAGATCGCCGAGGCCGGGGCGCTGGTCGCCAGCGCGCGCGCGCGACTGGTCGACCGGCTGGAGGCGACGCTGGCCACCCTGCCCGACGCCCCCTTCGCCCGCCCCTCGCTGGCGTATGTACCCGGCGGCCCGGTGGAGGCCGGCGCGCTGGCCATCGCCCTGCACGAAGGCCGCGCGCGCGAACGCGCCGCCCAGCGCACGCTGACCGGCCCCCACCGCGACGAGCTGGCGGTGACGATGGCGGGCAAGACCCAGCCCGCCGCCGAATGCTCAACCGGCGAACAAAAGGCGATGCTCATCGCCATCACGCTCGCCCACTCGCACCTGCTCGAACAGGCCGAGGCGAACGGAGGCGAGGCCCGCCCGCGCCTGCTGCTGCTGGACGAAGTAGCCGCGCACCTCGACCCGGTGCGCCGCGAAGCCCTGTTCGCCCGCCTGCGCGCCGGCACCGCGCAAGTGTGGCTGACCGGCACCGAAGCGGCCCCGTTCGAGGCGATCCTGAAGGAGGCGGCAGTGTGGGAGGTCAGCGCGGGCACGGTGCGGCGGGTTTAGGCCAGACGAGCTAGGAAACATGACTATGCTTTCCTTGAACCACAGAAAGCCGCTTTTCGCCCTGAGCGATCTGACGCACACCCAATAAGCCGACTTTCGATATACGTGCTGTCCGCACAGGCACTTGGGCTCTGTATGCGCGATGCTTTCCCTTGCATAACTTGCGCATACGCCACGCTGGCTGGTTCGATCCATCGCGCTTGACATCGAAAAATTGCAGTTGTACCGATCAGTACACGTTAGCAAACGCGGTAAGTATACGCACCGGCGTGGCCCGCATTCACATCATGAAAGAAATGGTTATGTCTCGTCCTCCACTGCCCCCTTTTACCCACGAGACTGCGGTAGAGAAGGTTCGCTTGGCCGAAGATGGCTGGAACACGCGCGATGCGGCCAAAGTCGAGCTTGCCTACACTCTCGATACACGCTGGCGTAATCGGGTGGAGTTCGCGACCAACCGCGAACAGGCGAAGGAGTTTCTGGAGCGTAAGTGGAACAAGGAACACGAATACCGTCTGATCAAGGAGCTATGGGCCTTCACCGGAAATCGTATCGCTGTGCGTTATGCCTACGAGTATCGTGATGACAGCGGTCAGTGGTACCGCGCCTACGGAAATGAGAACTGGCTCTTCGCTGCTGACGGATTGATGTCGAACCGGCACGCCAGCATCAACGAAATGCCGATCGCGGAAACGCAGCGCAAGTTTCATTGGTCTCTTGGGCGCCGTCCCGATGACCATCCTTCGCTGAGCGATCTCGGCCTTTGAACACCAAGCGCGTCCTGACCGATCGCGACAGTGCCGTGCCAGCTTTGGCGGAGGCGTTCCGCGAGCATGGCTTTGAAGGTGCGAGCCTGGCCACGCTGTCGAAGACGACAGGCCTTGGCAAGGGGAGCCTCTACAACTTCTTTCCTGGCGGGAAAGCTGAGATGATGGACGCCGTCCTCGAGGACATAGACCGCTGGTTTTCCGAGATGATCTTTTCGCCTCTGGAACACACGGTTGATCCGACGTCCGCTGTCACGTCGATGATGCAGGAAGTGGCTGCATATTTCAGGTCAGGAAGAAGAGTGTGCCTGGTCGGCTCTCTCGGCCTCAACACCGCTGGCGAGGCCTTCAAAGACAGGGTGGCGGCATACTTCGCGCGCTGGATCTCTGCATTGGCTAAATGCCTGGAAGCCGGTAAAATTCCGCCCGTACTGGCCGCTCACCTTGCTGAAGACACGATTTGCACAATACAGGGCGCGATTGTCTTGGCCCGAGGCTTGGGCGAGGAAGCAACATTCACGCGAATAATCGAGCGGCAGCGGGCAATCTTGCTTCAATCTGTCGCCCGTGATAGGAAGATTTCCCGGTTCGATGGTTGACGCAAGCGTGGTAGCCAAAAGCGCTCCTCAAAAATGCGGCGTAGCGCCGGTTTGCGAGTTAGACTCCGACCCTGAAGCTACGGAACATTGAACGCGCGCCTACTTCCCCGCCTTCGGCAGCGCATCGGCCACGTCGTCCACCGTGGCGGCGACGATGGCGTCGATGCCGATGGCGGTGGGGTGCACGTGGTCGCCCTGGATCAGGTCGGGCTTGTCGATCACCGGCTGGAGAAAGAACGGCACCAGCACCGCGTGGTATTTCTGTGCAAGCTGGGGGTAGATCGGATTGAAGGTGGCGGCATAATCCTTGCCCAGGTTCGGCGCGGCGAGCATGCCCAGCAGCACCACGCGAATGCCGTCCGCCTGCAGGCGCTGGAGGATCTTTTCCAGATTGGCGCGGGTTTGCGCCGGCGGGAGCGCGCGCAGCATGTCGTTGCCGCCAAGGCTGATGATGGCAAGCTGCGGCTTTGTCGTCTGGCTTTTCAGCGTGAAGTCCAGCCTTTGCAACCCCGCCGCCGTCGTGTCACCCGAAACGCCCGCGTTGGCGATTTTCGCGTTGATGCCGCGCGCGCGCAGTGCCTGCTCCAGCCGGTCGGGATAGCTTTCACCGTCCTGCAAACCATAGCCCGCCAGCAGCGAATCCCCGAAGGCCAGGATCGACCGCTCCGGCCCCATGACCGGCATCGGCGGCGCGGCGTCCGTCGCGCTCTGGCTGGCCGGCGCCGGGGGTGCGGGCGTCTTGTCACAAGCCGCCAGACCCAGCGTGGAGACGGCAAGAAGCGCGATGAATGGGCTGCGCACGACATTCTCCTGTAGCCGCCACCTTGTGGGACGGCGCTGTGCTATCCCATATGGGAAGCGTGACAAGCCCTGCCCACTGCCCCGCCCCCACCATTCTTGCACACGACCTGCGGCTGACGCTGGGGGCGGGTGCCAGCGCGGTGGAGATCCTCAAAGGGATCGACCTTGCCGTGCCGCGCGGCCAGACGCTGGCGCTGCTGGGGCCTTCGGGCTCGGGCAAATCGTCGCTGATGGCGGTCCTGTGCGGGCTGGAGCGGGCCAGCGCCGGCACGCTGCAGGTGGCGGGAGAGGATTTTGCCGGAATGAGCGAGGATGCGCTGGCCCGGGCGCGGCGCGGGCGCATCGGGGTGGTGCTGCAGGCTTTTCACCTGCTGCCTACGATGACCGCGCTGGAAAACGTGGCCACCCCGCTGGAACTGGCGGGGATGCCGGACGCGCGCGAACGGGCCGAGGCGGAACTGGCCGCCGTAGGCCTTGGCCATCGCCTGTCGCACTACCCCGCGCAGCTTTCCGGCGGCGAGCAGCAGCGCGTGGCGATCGCCCGCGCGCTGGCCCCGCGCCCGGCGCTAGTCTTTGCCGACGAGCCGACCGGCAACCTCGATGCCGCCACGGGCGCGGCCATCGTCGACCTGCTGTTCGCCCGCCGGGCGGAGGCCGGGGCGACGCTGCTGATCATCACGCACGATGCAGCCCTGGCGCAAAGGTGCGAACGGGTGGTGACGCTGGCCGATGGCCGGATCGTGAGCGACACGCGTGGGTGACCGCCAAGGCCGCGCCCTGCCGTGGCGCACCGCGTGGATGCTGGCCCGGCGGGATTTGTCCGCCCGCTTCAAGGGTTTGCGGTTGCTGCTGGTGTGCCTGTTTCTGGGCGTGGGGGCGATTGCCGCGATCGGCACCCTGACCGGCTCGATCAAGCACGAGCTGGGCGCGCGCGGCCGGCAGATCCTGGGCGGCGACATCGAACTGCGCGTGTGGCAGCGCGACGTGTCGAAAGACGAACGCGCGGCGCTGGCCCGGCTGGGCCAAGTCTCCACCGGCTATCGCATGCAGGCGATCGCCACCCACGGCGACGCCACGGCCCCTGTTGCGCTCAAAGCGGTGGACGGCGCCTGGCCGCTGTACGGACGGCTGGACCTGACCGATGGCCGCCACGTTGGCGCACCGCCGCCCGGCACCGTCTGGATTGCCAAAGGCACAGCGGCGCGGCTTGGCGTAAACCCCGGCGCGACGATCGTGGTCGGCGGCGTGCCGCTGCGCGTGGGCGGTATCCTGGCGTCCGATCCCGAACAGATGAGCGAGGGCTTTGCACTGGGCGATACCGCTATCGTGCCGGTTGACCTGCCGGCCCGCGCCGGGCTGACGTCGCCAGGCGCGATGTTCCGCTCGGTCACCCGCGTGCGCTTCGCTGATGGCGCGCGCGATCCCGAACCCGTGGTGGACGCGATGAAAGTGCGCTTTGGCGATGGCGCGTTCGAGGCGCGCACCCGCAACGCCGCCTCCCCCACGACCGAGCGGTTCGTCAGCCGCATGGGCGAATTTCTGGTGCTGGTGGGCCTGGCCGCGCTGGTGATCGCCGGGATCGGTATCGGCGGCGGTGTCTCGTCCTACCTTCAGGCGCGGCGCAACGCGATCGCGACGCTCAAGGTGCTGGGCGCGACGAGCGGGGACATCGCGCGGATCTATGTTCTGCAGGTGGGCGCAGCCGCACTGGTGGGCAGCCTTGCCGGGCTCATGGCGGGCGTGCTGGTGACGCCATTGCTGGCCAGCGCGCTGCAAAACCTGCTGCCGGTGGAAAGCGGCTTCACGGTATCACCGGCAGCGCTCGCCACCGCAGCCGCCTATGGCCTGCTGGTGGCGCTGGTGTTCGCCGCCCCGCCGCTGGTGCGCGCACGCGGCTGGCCGGCGATGGCGCTGATGCGGGCCGGCGTTTCGCCCCTCGTTGCAGATCGCAAGGCGCTCGCCGTTCCGGTGGGGCTGGGCCTTGCCGCCATCGTCACGCTGGCGCTGGTCAATGCCGCGCAGCCGCTGGTGACGCTGGGCTTTCTGGCCGGCAGTGCGGGGATGCTGGGACTGCTGGCGCTGATCGGGCTGGGCATCCGCAAGGGCGCGGCCCGCCTGCCCCGCCCGCGCGGGCCGATGCTGCGTGCAGGGCTTGCCAACCTGCACCGCCCGGGCGCGCAGACCGGCGCGCTGGTGACCGCGCTGGGCTTTGGCCTGTCCGCCTTCGTGCTGATCGCGGCGGTGCAGACCAGTCTGGATGCCAACATCCGCAAGACCGTGCCGGCCCGCGCGCCCGACTTCTTCGTGCTGGACGTGCCACCCGCCAAGGCCCCTGCCTTTCGCGACGCGGTGGCGCAGACGGTGCCCGGCGCGGTGCTGCGGCTGGTGCCCAACTTGCGCGGGCGGATCATCGCCTACGGCCCGCAAGGTCGCATGACCAAAGTGTCCAGCCTTGGCAAGGACTTGCCGGACGGCGCCTGGGCCTTGCGCGGCGAGCGCGGCCTGACCTATGCGGCGAGCGTGCCCGAAGGCAGCACGGTGACCGCCGGTGCCTGGTGGCCGCCGCTCTATCGCGGCGAGCCGCTGGTTTCGCTCGATGAAAAACTGGCGCAGGCGATCGGCCTGAACGTGGGCGACTATATCACCGTCAGCGTGCTGGGCGTGGAGCGCACCGCGCGGGTCGCGGCACTGCGCCGGATCGACTGGGATACGCTGGGGTTCAACTACGTGCTGGTGTTCTCACCCAACACGCTGGAAGACGCGCCGCACAACCTTGCCGCCACCATCGAGGTGCCCAAGGGCACGCCCACCACCGGCCTGCTGCCCCGGCTGGTGCGCGCCTTCCCGTCCACCTCGGTGATCGAAACCGGCAGCCTCCTGCGCGATGCGCGCGGGCTGCTCGATCAGTTGTCCGCCGCGATCCTGGCGGCAGCGTCTGTGGCGGTACTGGCAGGGCTTGCGGTGCTGCTAGGCGCGATTGCGGCGGCGCGGGCCAGCCGCACCTACGACACCGTGATCCTGCGGGTGTTGGGCGGCAGCCAGGGGCAATTGCTGATGCTGCAACTGGCGGAATACGGCCTGATCGCCGCTGTGCTGGCGCTCGTCGCGCTAGTTGCCGGAAGCACGATGGCCTGGGCCGTGGTGGTGAAATTGTTCGAATTTGCCTGGCTGCCGGACTGGCCGCGCGTGCTGGCGGTGCTGGGCATCGGCCTGCTGCTTATTCTCGGCTTTGCCCTGGCCGGCTCGCTCCCGCTGCTGCGGGCCAAGCCGGCCAGGGCGTTGCGCGAACTGTAGAACGCGCAAGGCCAGTTAGGCGAACACGTCCCGGTTATCCCACACCGCGCGCGGATCGCGGGTCTTGTAGACCAGCGTCTTGGCTAGGATGTCGTGCAGGCCCTGCTTGCGCTCGGTAAAGGCAACCATGATGAAGCCGATGCCGATTATCAGACTCGACAGGATCTTGCCGAAATAACGACCCGTCGCCTTGCCGAAGCTGATGCGCTGGCCCTGCTCGTCGGTCACGATCAGGCCCACTGCCAGCTTGCCGACTGTGGCCTGCGTCGACGAACTTTCCATCAGCGCGAAGTACAGCCAGCTGAGGATCAGGCTGATCGAAATACCGCCGACCATTCCCGCAGTGGCTGCCCCTGTCCCCGGCACGAAACCAAGACCAAATATGCCCCCGACAATCGACGCCACAATGTTTAAAATGATTGAATCGATAATGTAGGCGAGTGATCGCCACCAAAAACCGCCGTAAGGCACCATTGCTTGTTCCCCTGTTCAGCGTTGGGCGAGGGCCGAAAGAAACCCTCGCGCCAAACGTTAACGCGAAGGGGATAGCCAAGTTTCAGGCTAATGCAAACGTGGGCGCACTTCTGCACAGTGCTTGCCCAGCCGTCAGAATCGCATCCGTGCAGCCACGCCGTAGGTGCGGGGCTGGTTGGGATAGCCCGAGATCGAGCCGGGCTGCGCGGGGCTGTCGAATATCTGCAGGATCGTGCGATCGTTCAGCAGGTTGCGGCCCCACACGCTCAGCTCCAGGCCGTTCGCCATAGCATACGTCAAGGATGCGTTGACGTCGTTGATGTCCTGCTTGAATTCGCGCGCCGCCGCCAGCGCGGCAGACACGTCAACCACCCGGCCCTGCGTGTCCGTCACCACAAGGCCCGGCAGCCCTTCCACCAGCTGGAACTGCGCTTCGTAATGATAGTCGCCGTGCAGGATCACCCGGTCTCCGCGGGTGCCCACAGGTTGCACCAGCTCCGCCCCGAAGGTGACCGACAGCGGTGAGACGCCCGCCGGCGTGGTGCCCGAAAGATCACCGAACGCGGAAAGCTGGAACCGGTCGAACCGGGGCTTGAGATACGTCCACGACATCGTCAGCGTCAGCGGCTCCACGGGCTTTGCCGATCCTTCGAACTCGATCCCGAAGGCGGACTGCTTGCCCGCGTTCGCCAGGAAAAAGCCGGATCCGGTGAATATATTGGACTGGAAGTTCCGGATGGTCTGCTTGAACACCGCGACGTTGGCTGACACGATCCCCCAGTTACCCTTGAGGCCCAGTTCATACACGGTGGCATCTTCGGGATCGGCATAGCGGCTGCCCGCCGTCAGGTTGTTCACCGCTAGCCCCTGCGCGCGCAAGGCCACCAGATCGGCAGGCGTTGGCCGGCTGTCGCGCGACAGGTTGATGGACGCCGCCTTGTAGCCGGTCGCCCAGGCCGCATACATGTTGACCGTGGGCGTCACGTCCCACGCAATCCGCGCGGTGTAACTGACATCCCCGTCGCTCAGGCGGTTGGATTCCACCGCATTGGGCACGTTCATGAACGGGGGGAAATACTGCAGCTTGCGCAAGCCGTTCAGCGGGTTGGCGGCCGGGTTGTTGGCATTGCCCGCAGCGAAGGCAACCAGCTGGCGATAGATCGGCGCGGTGGCCGGGCTGGTGGCAAAGGCCAGCACTTGTGCGGTGTTGGTCGGGTTCACGCCCACGGAACGCAGCGCCCCGCCCAGCAGCAGCTGCTGGCGAAATCCGGCATACCGCGGGCTGTCGAAATCGATGGCCGCGAACGCGTCGTTGGACGTGGTATTGGTGGCATACCGCTTGGTATCATGCGTATAATTCAGCCCGCCGGTCACCGTCAGGCCGGGCGCCACCTTGAAATCGAGCTGGCCGAACACAGACCACGCCTCGTCCTTCACCGCGTACGCCTCGGTCAAACCGGTGCCCGCACGGAAGAACTGGCCGGCGTACTTGGCCGGATTGCCTTCCGATGCGCCGAACGCGGTTTCCAGCGCCGGCACGCTGAGCGCCCCGCCGGACAGACCCTGCACCAGCAGGTTGGCATAAGGGCGCGCCTGGTTGCCCCACAGCACCTGGTTGTTCTGGTCGATCTTCTCGTTGAAATAGAAGCCGCCGATCAGGCCGGTGATCCGCTCCCCGATGGAGAAATTGGCGCGCAGTTCCTGGGTGAAGGTCCTAATCCGCAAGTCCTGCCAGTTGCGGCCCAGCAGGTCGGCGCTGGAAAAATCCGAATCCTGGTTGGTCAGCGCATTGGTGCGCCGGTAGGCGGTGATCGAGGTCAGCGCAGCGCCGCCAAGATCGTAGTCCACCTGCCCGGAAACGCCCCAGTTCTCGATCCGGTTGGACGATTCGAAATTGTTGTAGACCACGTTGTCGTACTTCTGACCGGGCTGGTTCACCGCCCCGCCCAGCGCGAAGATGGCGGCGGTGGGTGCGGCCTGCCGCAAGTTGACCACCGCGCAGCAGTTCTCGTCGATCTTGCTGTAATCGCCGATCAACCGCACTTGTAGGCCCTGGTGATTGTCCAGCAGCAGTTGACCACGCCCGAACCAGCGGTTGCGCGCGTTGGTGCGCTCGCCGGTCGCCAGATCGCGCACGATGCCGTCCCGCTTGTTGATCCCGCCGGCCAGGCTGAAGGCCACAGTGTCGCTGAGCGGGCCGGTGACGACGCCCTTGATGACGCGCGCATCGTAATTGCCGTAGCTGGCCTCCACGTTGCCGCCGAAATCGAACTGCGGCTTGCGCGTCACGATGGAAATCACGCCGGCCGACGCGTTCTTGCCGAACAGCGTGGACTGCGGCCCGCGCAGCACCTCGATCCGTTCCACATCGGGAAAATCGCCGATCATCGAGGCCGACCGTGACCGGTACACCCCATCGATGAACAGGCCCACCGAAGGCTCGATCCCGGCGTTGTTAGCGCCGTTGCCGAACCCGCGGATATAGAAATTGGTATTCGCGCTGGATTGCAGCTGGTTCACCCGCAAGCTGGGCACCAGCGATTGCAGGTCCTTGATATCACGGATCTGCGCGCGTTCGATCGTGGCGCCGGTGGTTACCGAAACGGCAACGGGCACATCCTGCAGCGTCTGCTCGCGCTTGGTGGCGGTAACGATGATCGCGTTGGCATCGCCGTCCGCCGTATCCGTTGTCCCGTCCTGCGCCAGCGCGCCGGGCGCCCAGCTCAGAACCGCGCCCGCCGCCGCCAGCGAGACCAGGCCTGCCCGCCCCGCTCCGCGCCGAAAAAAGAAGATGCGCGATTCCCGCGCGCCGATGCCCGCCAAAACATCCTGCATGAAAATCCCCTGCCCAATTCGCGCGACTGCCCCGTCGCGGTGCGCATCGATCTGTGCGTTTTAGTTTCGATATGCTATGGCGTTACCAGCGCTAGAGCAATACTCTTACATGAATAGTGCCAACAACCTGCACCATTGTGGCGGCACCGCCACAGACCGATCCGTCGCACTACGCTTGCCGAAATTGCCCCGATCGGTTATGGGCGCGCAAATTTTGCAGTGCAGCACGCATCTGCACGGCTGAAACCTCCTGTCGAAAGAAGACCCAATGTCCGCCCCGCTTCCCCTGCGCAATATCGCGATCATCGCGCACGTCGATCATGGCAAGACCACGCTCGTCGATCAGCTTTTCCGCCAGTCCGGGACCTTCCGCGACAACCAGCGCGTGGAAGAGCGGGCGATGGATTCCAACGATCTGGAAAAAGAGCGCGGCATCACGATTCTCGCCAAGCCCACCTCGATCGAGTGGAACGGCTATCGCATCAACATCGTCGATACCCCCGGCCACGCCGACTTCGGCGCCGAGGTTGAGCGCATCCTGTCGATGGTGGACGGCGTGGTCCTGCTGGTCGACAGCTCCGAAGGCGCGATGCCGCAGACCAAGTTCGTCACCGGCAAGGCGCTGGGCCTGGGCCTCAAGCCCATCGTCGTGGTCAACAAGATCGACCGTCCCGATGGCCGTCATGCCGAAGTGCTGGACGAAGTGTTCGACTTGTTCGTCAGCCTTGACGCCAACGACGAACAGCTCGATTTCCCCACGCTGTACGCCTCGGGCCGCAACGGCTACGCCAGCGAAGATCCCGATGCGCGCGAAGGCACGCTGACCCCGCTGTTCGAAAAGATCATCGAGCACGTGCCCGCCCCGGCCGCCGACGTTGACGGGCCGTTCAAGTTCCTGGTCACCCTGCTGGATCGTGACAACTTCCTGGGCCGCATCCTCACCGGCAAGGTCCAGTCCGGCACCGTCAAGGTCAACGATCAGATCCGCGCGCTCGACAATGACGGCAACGTCGTCGAAGTGGGCCGCGCCTCCAAGCTGCTGGCGTTCCACGGGCTTGACCGCGTTCCGGTGGATCAGGCCAAGGCCGGCGACATCATCTCGATCGCCGGTCTCACCACCGCGACCGTGTCGAACACCATCGCCGACCCCACCGTAACCGAGCCGCTCCACGCCCAGCCGATCGATCCGCCGACGCTGTCGATGCGCTTTGCGGTGAACGATTCGCCGATGGCGGGCCGTGAAGGCTCCAAGGTCACCAGCCGCATGATCCGCGATCGCCTGGCGCGTGAAGCGGAATCCAATGTCGCTATCCGCGTCACCGAAAGCGCCGACAAGGACAGCTTCGAAGTGGCCGGTCGCGGTGAGCTTCAGTTGGGCGTTGTCATCGAAACGATGCGCCGCGAAGGCTTCGAGCTGGGCATCAGCCGCCCCCGCGTGCTGTTCGGCACCGACGAAAACGGCAAGCGCACCGAGCCTTACGAAACCGTCGTGATCGACGTGGACGAGGAATATTCGGGCACCGTCGTCGAGAAGATGGCGATGCGCAAGGGCGAGATGACCGACATGCGCCCCAGCGGCGGTGGCAAGACGCGCATCACCTTCTCGGCTCCGTCGCGCGGCCTGATCGGCTACCACGGCGAATTCCTGTCGGACACGCGCGGCACCGGCATCATGAACCGCCTGTTCGAAAAGTATGGCCCGTATCGCGGCGCCATCGAAGGCCGCCAGAACGGCGTGCTGATTTCGAACGGCACCGGCGAAGCGGTGGGCTACGCGCTCAACTCGCTGGAAGAGCGCGGCGTGCTGTTCATCAAGCCGCAGGAAAAGATCTACGAGGGCATGATCATCGGCGAGAACGCCAAGCCCGACGATCTTGAAGTGAACCCGATGAAGTCCAAGCAGCTAACGAACTTCCGTTCGACCGGCAAGGACGACGCCATCCGCCTCACCCCGCCGCGCGTGATGACGCTGGAGCAGGCGATCGCCTACATCGACGAGGACGAGATGGTCGAAGTCACTCCGCTGTCCATCCGCCTGCGCAAGGCGTTCCTCGACCCGAACGAGCGCAAGAAGCAGGGCCGCAAGAAAGAAATGGCCTGATCCATTTCCGCGCAGCCGCGCAAAGACATGTAGAAAAGGGCGCGACGGTTATCCGTCGCGCCCTTTTTCGTTAAGCGAGCTATCGGGCTCGGATCAGAACCGGAAACCTACCGTCGCGCGCAGCGAGTGATAGTCGAAGTTCTTGTCCGAATTCTTGATCGCGGTTGACCCGGACGTCAGGATGAACGGGTTGGTCGCCGCAGCGCTGCCACGGGTGACCAGCACGTTGTACTTGTTGTCGGAATAGCGGTTGTACAGATATTCCAGACCCAGGCTCATGTGGTCGGTCACCATGATTTCGGTGCCGCCGCCGGCCTGCCAGCCCCACACACCGCGCTTGTCGCGCCGCTCTTCGAACGCATTGGCGGTGTTGGTGGTGGTGAACGTGTGATCAAGCCGCGCGTAGCTGCCGCCACCCGTGACATAGAACAGCGCGCCGCCGCCCGGCGTGTAGCCCGCGCGCAGGCGCGCCGAAGCGGCCCAGTCCATCTCGCGCTGAAGGGCGTAGCTGGCCGGCGTCGTGCTATAGCCGGACACGGCGTCCTTGGCTTCGCTCTTCGACCCTTCAATCAGGGCGCCGACCACGAAGTTGCCCATGCGCCGGTCAACGCCAATGCGCGCGCCGTATTCCGCGCCGTCACGGTCGCTGCGGCAACCGGTAGCCGGCGTCGCGCCGCGGGCACGGCCGGTGCAGAAGCCCGGCGAAAACGCGTTGGCGCCGGTGAGGGTGTTGACCGAGTTGTTGTAGGAACCGTCGCCGTCGGTATCGAACTTCAAACGCTCGCGCTTGTCGGCGTTCTGGGCGGACAGGCCGCCGAAGCCCTGAATGTAAAGGCCATCGAAATGGCTGTCACGGCCTTCCGCCTGCGGCGCCATGTCCTGCGCGAAAGCGGGTGTGGAAACGGTGACAGCGGCAAGCGCCACAGCCGTCAGAATACGGGTCTTGGTGATCATGCGGTCCTTCCTGTGTCAGGCATTAGCGCCCTTCACCGGCAGTTACGTTCGCACGAAGCCTATTGTTGCAATACTTCCGCGAATTACACACAATATTGGAAAATATTTACAATCCAGAAATAAAATATAGTCGATCTATACTATACTCAGTACAAATTGCAGTGCCGACCATGCATCGGCATCGCCGGCACTGCCAACCGTCAGAACGCTGCGGAGAGCGAGAATACCACCGTGGAACCGGCGATGGACGAGCCGTTCTTGGTGGAGGAGAAGTTGGGCTTCAGATACGCCGATTCCGCGTTGGAGATGTCGGTATCGATGTATGCCACGCCGACCGTCACAGGTCCCAGCGCCGCATCCGCACCCAGCATCCAGTCAAGATAGCTGCCGGTGGGCGCCACGCTGGTGCCGTTGGGGCCAAGGCCGGAATTGCCGTCCGAATAGCCCAGGTGGCCCTTGATGGTCAGCGGTGTGCCGGGAATGGCGGTGTTGGCATCGCCCCAGATGTACAGGTTGTCCGACTTGGCGTTGAACCGGTCAGGAATGCCGGTGGCGTAGGAATCCGCATTGAAATACCAACGGCCCAGGGCCTGCTGCTTGGGCGCATAGGCGACGCCGGCCAGCAGGTTTGCCGGACCCAGCGAGCCCGACAGCTTGACGTAGGGTTCGGCGAAGTCGGTGTTGGATGCACCGCCGGGATACATGTACCAGGTCAGGCCGACATCCAGCTTGACGCCGCTGGCGATTTCCTTGGCGATACCGCCGTACAGATCGAGTTCGGTGTTCGAGCCGCCGAAGGTGCCCCAGCCTGAAAGGTTCGAGGCCCAGGTGCCGACGTACACGCCGCTGGAATGGGTGACGGAAACACCGCCCTGCACGGCCAGTTCCTTGTCGGTCTGCGAGACGCCGCGGAACCGGTAATCGGTGACGAGCGCGACGTTTCCGGCGACCGTGAATTCCTTGGGAGCAGCTTCCTGCGCCGCTGCGGGGCTGGCAAGAAAGGCAGCGGCAAAAGCAGCAGCAGAGCCGGCCAGACCGGCGAAAAGACGGGACTTCATGGTTCGTAAACACCCTTATGTTGTTGTGTTTTACGCCCATCCTGCGGCCAGCGTGCCGAACCATTGCTGCATGGCAGGTCCGTTTCGCGCCGACATGCTACGATTACGTTTCCCGCTTGTCTCTTTACTTGCGGATCAGTTACGAAACATTGCTGGCGCACTCGGCGCCGAGGTGTTGTTGCATTGCAACACAGCCGAGATAGCTGACCGACTGGCGGTGATGCGCATCACCGCCTTGCCACATGGCAAGGCCGCACCGGGAGGAACACGTATGGCGTTCCGCCCGGTGCGCTAACCCTTGACCTGCAGCCGGCCCGGCCCGCGTAGCTCAGGCGGGCAGAGGCAAAGGCCGCAGGATCGCCGCCGGTCCGGTAACCCGGTCGCTTTCACCGCCCAGCCGACGCCGGCTGATCCATTCGGACAGCGTTTCGGCGGTAGTATGATCCATCGCCTTGACGCGATCCAGATCGAGGTGGACAGGCCGGTTGGCAGGCTGCTTTTCCAGCACCGCGTTAAGCCGGGTAAGCCCCACGAATGTGGCCGCGCCGGTCAGCGCCACGCGGGTGGCATCGCCCTCGTCATGCTCGTGCACCTTCAGGCGCAAGTGGCGCGCGTGCGGCAGCAGTTCCACCACCGACAGTGCCAGGCCGACCAGCACCCCGGTCAGAAGATCGGTGGTCACCACCAGCACGAACGTCACCGCCCAGATCGCGGCGGGCAACGGCCCGTGCGCCTTGAACAGGTGCGTCACGTGCTTGAGGCTGACGAGCCGCCAGCCGGTGACGACCAGAATGCCGCCCAGCGCCGCCATCGGCACTTCGCGCAGCAGCCACGGCAGCAGCGCCACGAAGCCCAGTATCCAGGCGCCGTGCAGGATCGTGGAAAGACGGGTCTGCGCCCCCGCCTGCACGTTGGCGGACGAGCGCACGATCACGCCGGTCATCGGCAAGGCGCCGAACAGGCCGCACAGCAGGTTGCCGATGCCTTGCGCGCGCAGTTCCTTGTCGTATTTGGTGCGCACGCCGTTGTGCATGCGATCAACGGCAGCGGCGGACAGCAACGTCTCCGCGCTGGCGATGAAGGCGATGGCCAGCGCCGCCACCAGCAGCGCGGGGTTCGCCAGCGGCGCGAACCAGGCAAGGCTGGTGGGCATGGCGAACGCTGCGGCGATGGAGGTCGGCACCTGAATGCGCGCGACATCGAGCCCCAGCCCCCAGGCGGCGGCTGTCGCGGCCAGAACACCCAGCAGCGCGCCGGGCACCAGCGTCAGCGAGCGGGGCCGCAGCTTTTCCCAGCCGAGCATGACCACGATCGTCAGAACGCCGATCAGCAGCGCCATTTCAGTGGCGGCGGCATTGGAGAAATCGAGCCCGAAGACACGGCCCGGCATCGCCGCCAGGTTCTGCAGGCCGCTGGACATGGGCTTGGCGTCGAACAGGATATGGAACTGGCCGATGACGATCAGCGCGCCGATCCCGGCCAGCATGCCGTGCACCACCGCCGGGCTGATCGCACGGAACAGGCCGCCCAGCTTCAAGGCGCCGGCCAACAGCTGGAGCAGGCCAGCCAACAGCAGAACGGGCCCCAGCGCCTGGAGCCCGTTCTCACGCACGAATTCGAAAACGATGACAGCAAGGCCCGCCGCCGGCCCGCTGACCTGCAGCGGCGAGCCGGCAAGCAATCCCACCACCAGACCACCGATGATGCCGGTAACCAGCCCCTTTTCGGGCGGCACACCGGACGCGATGGCGATCCCCATGCACAGCGGCATGGCGACCAGGAAGACGACGATCGACGCCGTTAAATCCCGGCCGAAGTGAGCGAAGATCCCCCGGCGCTCTTCGCCCATTGCGGTGGAAGCGGTCATTCGGCCGCTTCGGCGTATTCTGTGGCGAAGCGGGCGCGCGGAGCCAAGGCCACGGGCAGATCGCGGTCTTCACGCAGCACCACGAATTCGCCGGTTTCGCCGTTCAGGCCGAGCACCTGCCCTGCGTGAATATCGACGAACCAGCCGTGCAGCGTGATTTCGCCGCGCGCGATGCCGGCGGCAACCGACGGATGCGTGCGCAAGTGGCTGATCTGGGCGATGATGTTTTCCAGGCTGATGGCGCGCACGCGCTCCTTGCCGTCGAGATGCGCATGGCAGCTACTGACGATCTGCTCGGCGGCAAGGCCGTGCTTGAGCCACGCGGCCACGTTGGGCATGGCTTCAAGGCCGGTGGGATCGGACAGCGCCTTCATCGCGCCGCAGTCCGAGTGGCCGCACACGATGATGTCGCGCACGCCCAGCGCCGCCACGGCGTATTCCACCGTCGAGGTGACACCGCCGTTCAGCGTAGCGTAGGGAGGCACGATGTTGCCGGCGTTGCGGCATACGAACAGGTCGCCCGGGTCTGCCTGCATGATCTGCTCGGGCACGATGCGGGAATCCGCGCAGGAGATCATCAGCGCCTTGGGCGACTGGCCGTGCGTGGTGAGCTTGTTGAACAGTTCGCTGCTGGCGGGGAAAAGCGTCTTTTCGAAGTTGAAGACGCGGCCGATGAGTTCGTTCACGTTGATCACCTTTTCTGTTGCAGTGCCCATCGACCAAGTAGGCCTTGGGCTCACAGGAGAAGGTAAGTGGCGCGCTTGTCAGCCATCGTGCGCCGGTGTTACGAAAGTTTGCTGCGATGCGGCACGCCGACCCCGCGCCTACACGCTCAGCCGGGCAGTAGCGGCAGGCGGATCGTGGCGCGCAGGCCGCCTTCGGGCCGGTTGCGCAAGTCCAGGGTGCCGTTCTCCATGCGCACCGCCTTGCGCACGATCGGGAGCCCCAGCCCCATCCCCGCGGTATCGCGCGCGCGCGCCGTATCGAGCCGCACGAACGGTTGCAGCGCGTCCGTGATCCGGTCGTCCGGTATGCCAGGCCCGTTGTCCTCCACCACGATCTCCGCCGCGCCGCCGTCCTTGCGCACGGTGACGTGGGCGCTGCCGCCGTAATGGATTGCGTTCTCGATAAGGTTCGACAGCGCGCGGCGGATCGGCACCGGGCGCACCACCAGTTCCAGGCTGGAGACGCCGGAATAGGTGGCGCTCGCCCCGTGATCGGCGGCGGTGTCCACCAGCGTTTCGGCCATCACCGCGATGTCGATCCGCTCGGCGGGGATCGAGCGGCCATCGCTATCGACATAGGCCTGGATCGAATCGAGCAGGTTGCGCATCTCGTCGATGTCGTGGTTCAGCCCCTCGCGCACCTCGGGATCGACGCTTTCATCGTCCAGCCGCAAGCGCATGCGCGACAGCGGGGTCTTGAGATCATGGCCGATCGCCAGCATCGTTTGCGTGCGGTCCACCAGCGACTGGTGGATACGCTCCTGCATGGCGTTCAGCGCACGGATCAGTTCGCGCAGTTCGTCAGGCCCGCGTTCGGGCACCAGACGCGGCGGGCCGGAGCCCAGGTGGCGCGTGGCGCCGATCAGGGCGCGCAAGGGGCGCAAAGTGGTGCGCACCAACACCCAGGCCAGCGCGACCAGCAGCAATGTCGGCAGCACCAGGCTGGCGATGCGCCCGGCGGTCAGCTTCCAGGCGGCGTTGGCATGGGTATGGAACCGTACCAGACTGCGGTCCGCCAGACGGAACGAACCGCCGATGTTGCCTTTGCCGGGCAGTTCCTCAAGGTGCAGTTCCACGTCGGCAAGGGCCAGTTCCGGGGCGGCTTCCACCACTTGTGCGCGCAAGTTGGACAGCCCCAGCGTACCGCGCCGCCGATCGCCGGGCGGCATCCAGTCAAGCGTGAAGCGGTCCGTGCTCAGCGCATTGGCTATGTCGTCCCTCTCGGCAGATGGCACGCGTTCGATGGTGCGGCGCGCGAGGACGAGGTTCTCGGCGATGCGCTCGGCATCATCGCGGTTGAGTTCGAACGAATTGACCCGCTCGAACACGAAGGAATTGGCGGCAAATTCGACCAGCACCACCAGCAGCAGCACCGCCAGCAGCCGCTCGGGCAGGCCCATCCGCCGAAACAGGGCGACGAGCCTGCCTGCCATCAAGCGCGGGTCACTTCCGCCTTGAACATGTAGCCGACGCCGCGAACCGTGACGATCGGGGATTCGCTGCCTTCGGCCTGCAGCTTGCGGCGCAGGCGACTGACCAGCACGTCGATCGAACGGTCCGAACTGTCCCCGATGCGCGAGCGTGACAGCTCCATCAGCCGTTCCCGGCCCAGCACGCGCTGCGGATAGCCCAGGAACGTGGACAGCAGATCGAATTCCGCGCCGGTCAGATCGACAATGGCGCCGCTGGGCGAGCGCAGTTCGCGCCGGGCCATCGACACCTGCCAGCCTTCGAAATGCACTGCGTCAGGCGCGCGGGTTTCCGCCATCGGCTCGCTCGACGAATCGAGCCCGCCGCCCCGGCGCAGCACGGCGCTGACGCGCGCGGCCAGTTCGCGGGTGCTGAACGGCTTGGCGAGGTAATCGTCGGCCCCCAGTTCGAGGCCAAGCACGCGGTCTTCCTCACTGCTGCGGGCGCTGACGAAGATGATCGGCACGTCGCTTTCGCGGCGCAATTTGCGGAACAGGTCGAAGCCGCTGGTGCCGGGTAGCATGATGTCGAGCACCACCAGGTTCACCGTCGCCTCGCGCAGCGTCACCCACATTTCCGCGCCGGTGGCGGCGGTGAGCACGTTGAAGCCGCTTTGCCGCAGGGCACGCGCGGTCAGCGTGCGAAGGGCGCCGTCGTCTTCGACGAGCAATATGGTGGGGGGCGTGTTCATGACGTCTGTCGGAAGTCTATAGCGGGACGTTGCGGTCATCGAGATGAGCTTGTTCCTTGTTCTATAGGCAAACGGCGCGATCAGGCAAATCGCGCCGCGAGAAATGCGGAAACCGATGCCGACGCACGGCTGCGCCGGGATCAGGTGCCGCGATCGGAAGGGTTACTGCGCGCGCGGCGCGGCCTTGAGGTCAGCCTCGGCCACCGCAACGGCCTGATCGTCAGCCTGCTCGGCCTGAACGATCAGGTGGCGGCAAGCGCGGCCCTTCATGGGATCGGGATGACAGGCCACGGGTGCGGAGGCGCGGGCAGCGGCGCGTGCGGGCGTGGCGTGGCCCTTGGATGCCGTCACGGACTCACCGGCATAAGCGGCAGTGCCCGGTGCGGCGGGGGTGGACAACGTGGCAAGGGCAAGAACGGCGGCGGAAATAAACATGGGTTTCTCCAATCGGGCAATCTATTGAAAACTAGAGTGGGGGCCGCGCGTGTCGCATCTTGGGCGTGATGGTTACGAAATGTTGCCAGCGCGGCTCCCAGCAACATTCATATAACTTCATGCAAACATGAACGGAGTCTGCCAAACCTGCACTGACCCGGTTCAGGCTGGCTGCCGTAGAAAAGGCTCAACACGTTGAAGACGGCCATCGCCGCTTCAACCCGGACACAGATGTGCAAGGAGCCATGTTGCCATGAACCTGATCAAGAAAAGCGCGATCGCCGCCGGTCTTGCCGCCACGGCCCTTACCGGGACCGTAGCCTCCACGCCGGCCATGGCGCGCGACTGGCATCGCGGCCACGACAACACTGCCGCCGTGGCCATCGGCGCGGGCATCCTGGGGCTGGCGGTCGGCGCAATCGCCGCATCCGCCAACGACCGGGGCCGGTATTACGACCGCGACCGGGTGGTCACGTATCGCGAGGGCTATTACCGGGACGGATACGACCGCCGCCATGAGCGCGACGCTTACGACCGTCGCTACGACGCCTATCGCGGCGAAGCCTATGGCCGCGACTATGACTACAACCGGGGCGGCTATGGCTGGGGCTACTGACGCCGCCCTGCGCGAGGCCCGGGTTTGATCCCCTGACCCGGCGCGCGAGACGCCCGGCCGCTCCTCCTGGCCGGGCGTCGTTCGCAATCCGGCGACACTGCGCAACGGCTTGTCGCAAGCCGGGTATGCAGGCTTCAAAATTCACTCGTCGTTCAGTCCGAAAATCCTACCTCTTTCAGTAACGCGCCCACCGCAACCGCCGTTACCCGGTTGGCCGGACAAGGGAGTATAGTGACATGAAGATATTGAATTCGTTTGGAAAGAAACTGGCCCTTGGAGCTGCGTTGACGGCTTCGGTACTGGCCGCGGCTTCTCCCGCACAGGCGCAGCGCTGGTACGGGCACTCCTATCACCGGGGCGGTGATGGTGCGGCGATCCCAGTCGGCGCAGGCGTACTTGGCTTGGCTGTCGGCGCGGCCTTGGCGGACCGCAGCGACCGCTATTATTACGACCGCGATCGCTGGGAATCGCGCCGGTACGTGACCGTGGTGGATCGCCCCGGCTATTATTATTACTACGACGGGTATCCCGGCCGCTATTATCAGGACCGGTATTACGACCGCTACTACGCACCCTACTATCGTGAGCGTTGGGGCCGTCCCGGCTGGCGCGATGGCGGTTGGGGTCGCGGACCGGGCTGGCGCGGCGATCGCCACTGGCGCGGTGAAGGACGCTATCACCGGGATTGGCGCCGCTAAGGTCTATGTCCTGACCCACGCGGCCAACGATACCAATGCATAATCGCTTGCGGGCCGGCGGATCATCGCCGGCCCGCATTTTGCGCGGCAAAGCGCATTACCGGGGTTCCACGCGCGCCCACCAAGCCCACTCGCCAAGCGCCTCCGAGGCGGCTAAGGGCAGCCCATCATGGATATCGCCGACCTGCGCATCGCCCTGTTTTCGGGCAACTACAATTACGTGCGCGACGGCGCGAACCAGGCGCTGAACCGTCTTGTGGGCTACCTGCTGCGCCAGGGCGCGCAAGTGCGAGTCTATGCGCCAACCGTGAAAAATCCCGCGTTCGAGCCGACCGGCGATCTGGTCAGCGTGCATTCGGTGGCTTTTCCCAACCGTCCGGAATACCGCATCCCGCTGTCCTTCATCGGCAAGGCGGGCCGCGATCTCGCCGCGTTTGCCCCCAATGTGGTGCACGTCTCCTCGCCCGATCCGGTGGGCCACCGCGCCGTATCCTGGGCGCGGCGGCGCAATCTGCCGGTGCTGGCTTCCGTCCACACCCGGTTCGAGACATACCTGCGCTACTACAACATGGCCTGGGGCGAGCCGCTGATCGAGGCGATGCTGCGCCGCTTCTACCGCCGCTGCGATGCGCTGGTCGCCCCGTCCGAAAGCATGGCGCAACTGCTGCGCCAGCAGCGCATGAACTACGACGTGTCGATCTGGTCGCGCGGGGTGGACCATGACGTGTTCAACCCCGGTCGCCGCGATCTGGACTGGCGGCGCAGCCACGGCATCGCCGACGGCGACGTTGCCGTGGGCTTTCTGGGCCGGCTCGTCATGGAAAAGGGGCTGGACGTCTTTTCCGACACGCTGGACGAACTGCGCCGGCGCGGCGTGGCGCACAAGGTGCTGGTGATCGGCGAAGGCCCGGCGCGCGAATGGTTCGAGGAACGCCTGCCCGGCGCGTCCTTCGTAGGCTTTCAGGGCGGTGCCGACCTTGGCCGCGCGGTCGCCTCGATGGACGTGCTGTTCAACCCGTCTGTCACCGAAACCTTCGGCAACGTCACGCTGGAGGCGATGGCCTGCGGCCTGCCCGTCGTCGCCGCCGCCGCCACCGGCAGCCAGAGCCTGGTGGACGACACAGTTTCGGGCCGCCTCGTCCCGCCCGGCGCCGTCCACCACTTCGCCGAAGCCCTGCGCCGCTACATCGGCGAGCCGGACTTGCGCCGCGCCCACGGCGAAGCCGGCATGGCCCGCGCCGCCGAATTCAGCTGGGACCGCATCAACCACGCGGTGGCCGACACGTACGTGCGGCTGGTGCGGCAAAAAGCGCGGGGCTGAGGGGCTAGGTTGCGGCGGGGCGTAGTGTCCGACTTTGGTGGGAAGCGGTCGTTCCTCAAAGTCGGCAACTGCTCTATGCATCGGCAGTGGCAATGAAGGGCTGGGCGTTGCGAACTTACTTTAAGCGTGTGGGCATAGCGCTTGGCGGGGTGATCGGAGCCGTCATGATCGGCATAGCGCTCGATAATGATCTCGGCATACCGTTTGCTACGACGTACCGCATTGCATGCGCCGTTGGGTGCCTCGCATTTATCTTTAAGCTTGGGAGGGACTATCCCAATGAACGATGGCCCCGCGTTGGGTTCTTCGTTGCCCTATTGGTAAACGTTTTGCTGTTTTTCACTCCGCTGGTGGACCGTCCCGCCTCGCGCGGAGAACTTATGCTTTTCGCCTTGCCCGATGCGATCGTTGTGCTGGTGGCACTTGTTGCATCATATAAGGTCGTTAATGTTCATCAACGCGCCGTTCGTCAGCAGATGGTGTTTAGCCTGATTGTAGCGGTAGTTTTCTGCGCCGTTGTTTTTTCGCTGATCCTAATGAACCCGCACGCTTCCAAAGCAGGCTGATTGGGAATGTCTGCAACTGGGGCGAATGGGGACGTTCCGCTTTCACCCTCCACGATTCACGATTTCAAAGATGATCCGCGCGATTCTAGCGCAGCGCGCCCTCCCCACGCCTCCCCCGCGCAAACCACCACAACCCCGCTGCCACCGGCCAGACCGGCGCCAGGATCGCCACCACCCCCGGCGTCGCTAATCCAGCCGGAAGCCCCGTTGCCGCCAGCCACGCCAGCGTCAGCGTCCATCCGGCCAGCGACAGCGCGAAGGCCGTCACCGCATGGGGTGAGCGGTCCAGCAGCAGCAGCGCGCCGACGAGACCCGCGCACGCGCCCAACGCCCACGGAGGCATGATCCATATCGGCATCGAATCCAGCCAGTCGATCGTGTCCGGCGTGGTGGCGGCCAGGAAGGTGCGATCGCGCGATCCGATCAGGAACGTGTCGAGGCACAGCAGCGCATTCCATGCCACCGCCAGCCAGCTCAACGTTCGGTATCGCCACCCCGTCGTCATCGCGCACGCTCCTTCGCCCCTGCCGTAGTGCCGCACGCCAGCCGATGCAATTGCCGGGCGAAGCGCCTAGATAGGCGTCATGGCCGACCTTTTTGCCGATGACCTGCCGCCCCCGTCCGCGCCGGACGACGTGCGCGAGGATGCCCCGCTCGCCGACCGGCTGCGCCCGCACACACTTTCAGACGTGGTGGGGCAGGAGCATCTGACCGGTCCGGAAGGCGCGATCGGGCGCATGGTGGCCGCCGGGCGGCTGTCCTCGATGATCCTGTGGGGTCCGCCCGGCACCGGCAAGACCAGCATCGCGCGCCTGCTGGCCGCGGCGGTGGACATGCGCTTTGCCGCCGTATCCGCGGTGTTCTCCGGCGTCGCCGACCTCAAGAAGGCCTTTGCGGAAGCCGACCTTGCCGCCAAGGCCGGCAAGCGCACGCTGCTGTTCGTGGACGAGATCCACCGCTTCAACCGCGCCCAGCAGGACAGCTTCCTGCCTTTCGTTGAGCGCGGCACGGTGACGCTGGTGGGCGCGACCACGGAAAACCCCAGCTTCGCGCTGAACGCCGCGCTGCTCAGCCGCGCGCAAGTGCTGATCCTCGAAAGGCTGGACGCTGCCGCCCTCAACGCGCTGCTGGACAAGGGCGAGGCGCTGGAAGGCCCCCTGCCCCTGACGCCCGACGCGCGCGCTGCGCTGGTCGCCTCCGCTGACGGCGATGGCCGCTTTCTGCTAAACCAGGCGGAAACGCTGTATGCGGCGCAGATCCCCGAACCGCTGGACCCGGCGGCGCTGGGCCGGTTCCTGCAGCGCCGGGTTGCAGTGTACGACAAGGACCGTGACGGGCATTACAACCTCATCAGCGCGCTGCACAAAGCGGTGCGCGGGTCCGACCCGCAAGCGGCCCTGTATTATCTGGCGCGGATGATGACGGCGGGCGAGGAGCCGCTGTATCTTCTGCGCCGGCTGGTGCGCATGGCGAGCGAGGACATCGGCCTGGCCGATCCGCAAGCGCTGGTGCAGTGCCTGGCCGCCAAGGACGCATACGATTTCCTGGGATCTCCCGAAGGCGAACTGGCGATCGCGCAGGCCTGCGTCTATCTGGCGACCGCGCCCAAATCGAACGCGGGCTACACCGCGTACAAGGCCGCATGGAAAAGCGCGCGCGAAACCGGATCGCTCAGCCCCCCCGCCAACATCCTGAATGCCCCGACCAAGCTGATGAAGGACATCGGCTACGGCAAGGACTACGCATACGACCACGATGCGCCGGACGGGTTCTCGGGCGATGATTACTGGCCGGAGGGCATGGCGCCGCAGACCTATTACGAACCCGTCGAACGCGGGTTCGAGCGCGAACTGAAGAAGCGGCTGGACTGGTGGGACAAGAAGCGCGGCGAACGGCGCAGGCCGTAAGACCGTGCGGTTCAGGCACTTCATGGCAATCGACTGGTCGGGCGCAGTGGGTGAGCGGCACAAGGGCATCGCCGTGGCGCTATGCGCGGCGGGCCATGACGCGCCCCGGCTGATCGCACCGCCCTGCCACGCCCGCTGGTCTCGCGCGGATGTGCTGGACCTTTTGCTCCACCGCCTGCCGCCCGACACGCTGGTGGGCATGGACCTTGGCATTTCGTTGCCGTTTGCCGATGCCGGCGCGTTCTTTCCCGGCTGGGCGCACAGCCCGCTCGATGCGCGCGCGTTGTGGGCGCTGGTCGACACGGTGTGCGCCGCAGACCCGCACCTGTCCGCCACCAGCTTTGTCGACCACGTGGACCTCAGCGCCTATTTCCGCCGCCACGGCGGGCGCGAAGGCGCGCTGTTCCACCATCCGGGGGCCGCGCACAAGCGCGGGCGGATGCGCGTGGCCGAAGCGGCGCAGGCGCGCATGGGCTGCCGGCCCTATTCCAACTTCAACCTGGTGGGCGCCGCGCAAGTGGGCAAGTCCAGCCTCACCGGCATGCGCCTGTTGCACCGGCTGGACGGGGCCTTGCCCGTGTGGCCGATCGACCCGCTGCCGGTGTCGGGTTCGGTGGTGACGGAAATCTACACCACGCTCGCCGCGATGGAAGCCGGTCGCACCGCCGGGCGCGCCAAGATGACCGACTGGGCTGCGGTGAACACAGCGCTGAACACACTGGGATCACACGCAGCCACGCTTGAAACCGGGCCGATCGACGATCACAGCGCCGATGCGCTGGTCACCGCCGCATGGCTGCGCGTCGCTGCCCCGCGCCAGGCGCTATGGAACCCAGCCGAACTGACGCCCAAGCTTGCGGCAACCGAGGGGTGGACCTTCGGCGCGACCTGATGGCAGCGCGGTTCCCTATACTGAAGCCGCACCGCCGTGCTGGTAAGAACGTCAATCAGGCGTGACGTTCGAGTAACTGGATACAAATTCAACGCCGTTGCGCACATTGGAAGCAAACCCGGACCAACGGCTGTAATAGGGCGCATTCTTCGCTGCGGTGAAGTGCGTCACCTGGCTGCGGCGCGTGACGCCATGGCGCGTTACCGCGCTGCCGCCATGCGCCAGATCTGCGTGCCAGATCAGCACGTCGCCAGCTTTGGGCAGGAATTTCGCCCGTCGATGGCCATACGCCTCCGCATCTGCGTGAAGGGCGGCTAGAAAATCCTCATGTTCTTGCGGCGCAGCTTCCATCCACTTTGAAAGTGATCCAAAAATATAATCAGGAGAACGGTGACTACCGACATAGTATTCCAGTTCGCCCGTGCCTTCGGTGATATCCTCCAGGGCGACCCATGTGGCCATCATCGACATAGGATTGCCGTCGATCTTCACGTAGGCGGTATCTTTATGGATCGCCTGCTGCGAACCCCATTCGAATGTCAGCTGTTGAAAGGCCTTCGGCTTGTCTTCGAAAACCGCCGACATGAACTCCACGACTGCCGGTGCCGATGCGGCATGCTGCGCCTCTGGAATGAAGGCATAGGAATCCAGCAACTTATGCGCTTGGCTGTAATATTTGCTGTCGACGTCAACAACCTGCACGCTCTCGCCATAAACTTCGATCTTATGGCCGGGCACCTGACCCGCCCAGACATCCAGCATGCGATCGTTGACGTGCGCTACGACCTCGGGAGAGACAGCTTGCGGAATGACGACATAACCATCAGCCACGAAAGTGCGGATAAGCTCGGCTACTGTCTCGCTTACGACGCCATCGCGCAGTTTTTCGTTCAGCCGCTCTTCCCAATCAGGATAGTCGATCCACATGCCCCCATACAAGCTATGAGGAACAGCGTTCGAAACGTGGCGTACATCGTTGGGATTAAACGACGAAATGGCACCGTCGGCATGTTCGATTGTCAGATTGATATCGCGCAGGCAGGCAGCGGGAAAAAACTCAGTGTTTACCTGGAAGGTGGCATTGTCGAAATGGACAAGCGGCACGCTCGCGTCGAGCGACACCATACGGCGGTTTGCGAGGTAGATGTTGAGACGAACGGCGTCACCATTGCGTACAGTTCCGCTTATCTCTTTGTCGTTCCAGCTTTCGATGGCAATCCGGTCCGTAGCTGGGACGGCGGGGGCTTGATCGGCCAAAACATTTTCTTGTAGCACAGTCGCCCTCAAAGCCAGATTAAGTTCAAACGTCGCTGTGCCCGCGGAATATTACGCTGTCAATGCATGCAGTTAACTACGTATTCGCGCTTAGGTGGCGCACAGGTAAAAAGCCGCCGCACATCGTAGCATGGGACGTTTCCGAAGGGGCCTCATGAGCGGGGTCGCCATTCTGAACGCCTTCGCCGGACTAACGGCTTTTGCCCCCAGTCGTGGCGCTGCGGAATTTGTCCACGCCGCCTAGCCCGCCGAACGGAACCTGAACCATTCGACCGCAGACGGTCAGAGGCTTTCGGTATGAAGCCCTGGCCGGCCTGCCTCCAACGAGAACCGCGCGATGTCGGCGATGGTGGAGTCCTCTCGCCGTGCATCGGCAAGTCCGCGGAAAGTCACCGTGCCACCGTTCCGGTCGATGTCGAGCCTGCCATAGCCCCGCACCTGATCTTCCGCGAAGCTGAGACCGTTCTGCGCGCCAAGGCGCTTGAACTGCGATCCGGGGCGGGTTGACGTGATCGATCCGCCGACGAACTCCGCGCCGATGGGTGCGCGATCGGGCTTGTCCGGATCGCGGATGTCGGCGGCGGCGAAGGCGTGGATGTCCCCGCCCAGCGCCAGCGGGTTGCGCGTGCCGGCTTCCACCCAACGACGGAAAATGCGATCCCGCGCAGCCGGATAACCCGACCAGTTATCGGCCGAGTAGCGCATCTCGCCTGCCTCGTTCGGTTCGGCGGACTGATGCATCAGGGTCTGCTGGGCCAGGATGTTCCACGTGGCCTGACTACGTGCCAGCCGTTCGTCCAGCCAGTGTTCCTGCGCTTTGCCCAACATGGTGCGCGATGGATCGAACAGATCGTCGCACTGCAACGGAACCTTGTCGAGATAGCGTTTATGCGCGGCGACAAGCTCCGGCGGCTGGCAGGCGCGCGCGCCACGATACTGACGATCGTCGATGATCTGCAACTGGGCCAAAGCGCCCCAGTCAAGCGTACGGTAAAGCGTCATGTCGGGTCCGCGCGGCGGCTTGGCCCGAAGGGGCTGATGCTCGTAATAGGCCTGATAGGCAGCTGCGCGGCGGCGCAGGAACACGGCGGGATCTTCGTTGTCTTCCCCCAGCGCAGCCGCATAGTCGTTGGCGACCTCATGATCGTCCCATGTCAGGGCCCAGGGCGCTGCCTGATGCGCGGCCTGCAGGAGCGGATCCAGCTTGTACGTCGCGTAGCGGGCGCGGTAACCTGCAAGATCGAACGGCTCGGGATTGCGATGGAGGCGCACCGCATCCTTGCTACCCGGCGCGCCTTCGTAGATGTAATCGCCAAGAAACAGGATGAGATGCGGGTCTTCGGCGACCATATGCCGCCATGCCGCATAGAAGCCAGCCTCATATTTCTGGCAGGACGCAAAGCACAGCCGCAGCCGATCCACCGGCGCGCCGGCGGCAGGTGTCGTGCGGGTTCGCCCCGCCATGCTGACTTCCCCGCCCGCGATGAAGCGGTAGAAGTAGCTGCGGTCCGGGCGCAGGCCCTGCACATCGACATGGACACTATGGCCCCATCGCGGATCGGCCAGCGCCGTGCCATCACGCGCAATCCTGGCGAAACCCTCATCGTCGCTCACTTCCCAACGTACAGGGACGGCGACGCCGGGAAGCCCGCCGTCTGGTGCCAAGGGTTGCGGGGCAAGGCGGGTCCAAAGGATGACGCTGGCAGGTTCGGGATCGCCGGAAGCAACGCCGAGGGAGAACAGACCGGGTGGCAGCGGCGTTGAACCGCGCGCGCCGATCGACATCAATGCAGCCGAAGCGGTTCCCCCGGCGATGAAGGCGCGCCGGGAGGCGGTGGCGGGCGGGGGCGGCATGGAAGGATCGGTCTGGGCCATCGCGGCAGCACTATCCTGCCGCGAGATTACCAAACCATGACGCCAGGCGGCGTGGGTGCTGCCGATACCGACTGCCGCGCGAATGGGTGTCGGTCGCACTGGCGGGAAACGCCGTCCTCCCGTTCCCGGCAGGACGGCGCGCGCTCAATGCTGGGTTGGCGCCAGCCCGGTGTTCAGAACCCAACCGACATTGTCGTTCTCGTCAGCGACTTCCCACCAGATCCCGCTCTTGTTGCCGGTGGGGTATACGGTTGCGCCCGCAGGCAGGGTGCGGATGATCTTCCCCGCACCTGCAGCCGATGCGCGCATGATCACGGGGCGCTGCGCCGTAAAGGTCTTGGCAGGCGCCGCTTCGGCGGTCCCGGCTGCGCCCGGCGTAACCAGCCCGAGTTCGTCGACCATCTTGGAATAGGCCTGGATGAACGACAGCGTCACCATCCGGCCGATGTCCGTGTTGTCATAACCGCCGCCGACTGCGGCAAGGCCGGCTCCGAAGAAGCCGGCGCCGCCCGCGCCGAAGCTGAGGTTGTTCTTGACCGCATAGCCCTCCTGGGTAGCGATCGTCTCCGTGGTGCGCACGTTGGTCAGCGACAGCACGGTATTGGCTTCCATCTTCTTGCTTTTGATCCCGCCCAGAAGACCGCCAAATCCGCCGCCGATCAGCCCGCCCACGGCCCCGCCGACACCGCTTCCGCTGACGTTGCTGTTGGCGCTCTGGATCTCGGCCACCAGCACGTAATCTGCAGCCTTGATCTGGCCCTGCCCCACATTGGAGCCGCGCTGGAGACCAAGATGAGAGCCGACCTGCCGCTCACGCTCCGCCGCCTGCAAGCCGGTGCCGCGATCGACCAGATTGAAGCATCCGGAACGCTGGACAAGAACCTTCAGCAGCTTTTGCGGCGGCGCCAGTGAGTATTGCGTCCAGGCGCTGGGATCGTCACCGTCGACGACCGACACAGTGCCGAGCTTGCGGGTGCAACGCGGCACGTCGGTGATGGCCTGCTCCTGCATTCTCTGGCCCCCGCTGGCGCGCGCGCCGCGCTGCTGCGCAGTCGCGTCGCCGGCTGCAAAGAACAGTGCAATGGCCGAAACCATTACTGCGGAATGCTTTAACATCGCAGATCTCCTGTTTTCAGCGACTGCCCCGCCGCTGTGCCCGCTGCTACGTATCCGACCGGGAAGCGCTTTGACAATCGCATTCGTCACGCCCGCACACCGGGCGTGCCGCACCAACGCGGCTTGGGCCGACCAGAAAGCTATTAGGCGGCGCAGCAGGCCAGAACCTGCGGGGCGCCCGCAGCGGGCCGGACTACGCCCGGCGTGTCGGCGATCTCGTGCGCCTCGCCCACGCGCAGGCGCGCGCGCCGGTGATCCTGCTGGGCACCAGCCAGGGCGCGATCGCGGCGATGAACGGCGCGGCCCATGCCGCGCCGGCCAGCATCAACGGCGTCGTGCTAAGCGAATCCGTATCGGTCATGGGCGGTAGCGGCGAGACGGTGTTCGATGCGGACCCGGACAAGGTGCGCGTGCCGGCGCTGGTGGTGGCATCGACCGGGACCGCAGCGACTGCGGCTCGCTCTCACCGCACGGCTATTACGGCATCGAGGCCAAGGTGGTGGGCGAGATCGCGGACTGGAGGATGCCCACCTTACATCCGGTCATGCCCACGATAGCGCGCGCGCTACGCCAACGCGGCGGACAGGTCTGACGGTCTCTCAGAACGGATCGACGGCCACCAGCCACGCGTACGGCACCGGCTCGGTGTGCCCGGGTGTGCTGCGCCAGCGGCGATGTTCGGTATGGCGGCTGGGGGGCAGATCACCGGCCTCGGGCAGGATGCCGCGCGCATCCAGCACGCCGACCAGTTCGTCGATCACGCTCTGGCGTTCACGCACGAAACGCGAGGCGAAACAGCGCCATACCGTCCATCCAGCCCGTTCGAGCATACGCTGGCGGGCCATATCATCGGGCCATTGCTCTGGGCCGTGATAGCGATCGCCATCGCACTCTATCGCCAGGCGGCTGTCATCAGCGCCTTCGACCACCAGGTCGATCCGCTTGGAGCCGACCGGAACCTGCGTATCCACGCGATAACCGCACTCCACCAGCATATCGTACATCTCGCACTCGAACGGCGATTCGCAGCGGCTGCGCCGTTCTTGCGCAAGGCCGGTTTCCGCCGCGTACGGCGCGTGGAAGTGCTGGATCAGGCTGCGGCGCAGCGCGTCCGACGGGCGCAGGTCTTCCAGTTCGACCGAGCGCACCAGCACCATGCGGTCCCGCGCGCGCGACGCCGCGACATTGAAACGCTGCTCATACCCCAGCCCGGAAAGCCCGGAACTGCCGCGTTCGGCAACGAGCGAAAGGAACATGATGTCGCGCTCGTCGCCCTGAAACGCGGCGGGTTCGCCGACGCGGATGTCGTGCCGCAGCATCACTTCTGCGCCCAGCACCTGTTCGATCGCGGTCAGGATCGCAACTGCCTGTTCCTGCCCCAGCAGGGTGGTGACACCGATGGAGCGGTGGCCCATCGCCGGGTCATCGGCGATGCGGCCGATGGCATCGACGATGCAGTCCACCTCGGGCGGATTGATCTTGCCCTTGCGATACCCGTCCTCGACCAGGATATCGACCAGCGGCGGGTCGAGGCGCTCGGACGCCGAAGGCAGTCGCAGCGGCACCAGCTGGTGGGCGTAAAATTGCGCCTTCGAATACTCGATGATCGGGCCCACGCAGCGGAAATGCTCCTTGAGCAGGATAGCCCCGCCCGCGAACACCACCGTTCCCAGATCGTAGAGGGACTTTTCCTCACGCAGGGCGGAGCGGTAATCGTCCAGCTGGCCGGCAAGATGGCGGTCGGCCAGCTGGTTCATCCTGGCCTCTTCACGAAAACCCGCATCCGGGCTGACCTGCCGGTCGTCGCCCACGATCAGCACCTGTTTGGCGCGCAGCAGCGCGGGCAAGGCCGCCAGCGTCGACTGCGAGGCCTCGTCGATCACTACAAGATCGAAAAGCCCCAATTCCGCGGGCAGCGATTCCGAGACACGGTAATGGGGCATGATCCAGCACGGCAAGGCATTCTTGGCACGGTCGGCAGCGGCGCGCGCGTCCTTGCGATAGCGTCCCGCGCGGATACCCGTGCCGCGACCGATCTTGCGCATGGACTGGGCATAAGCGGCCAGCGCGGCGCGCACCTGGTCGCTCGCCTTTTCCGCCAGCCGGCACCACGTCCGCAGTTCGATCGCATGCTCGTACGCACGGCGCAGCTGGCCTTCATGATCGGTCCGCTCGTCGCCAAGCGCACGCAGCCGGTCGTGCCGGTCGATCCGGGCCATCCAGGTGGCGATACGCCGCAAGGTCCAGCGTTCGCGCCAGTCCCCCGGCGTCAGCGGGTCCTCGGTGCCGGAGACCGGCTCCTCGCGCAGGCGCTGCGCCCAGAAGGGGGCGCCGCTTTCCTCGATCAGGGAGGCGCACTGGCGGATATCAACAAAATGCGGTGCCAGCGAACGCAGCAACGCCGCCTCAGCAAGCGCATCGGTCCAGCGCTGCGCCAGCACCGCCTCATCGGTTGCGGAGAGACCCACGGCACTGTCGAACACCGCGCGCAATTCTTCGCCGATGGCGCCCTGAATACCGCCAAGCATCGTGCCCAGACGCCTGCGTTCGACGTCTGCTGCGGCCAGGCGGGCGCTGAGCAGGTGGCGGTCTAAAAGACCGATCAGCGCGTCCAGACCGGCGATATCGCCGGCAATGCGCGCTGACCATCCGGGCACCAGCCGCCGCGCGCCCGCTTGCAACGCCCGCTCGCGCTCCGCCAGTACCCGCAGTTCGACGACATGCTCCAACTGCCGCCGGATACCGTCTGCAATGGCAAGATCGACGCCCTGCGCGGGGTGGAGCCCCGCCTGCATGCTCACGTTGTTCCACGCGGCAGCAAGGCGTTGCGCCTGGTCCAGCGCGCCTAGATAGCGTTCGACATCGGCCCACTCCGCCGGCCCGGACGGTGCCCGGCCGGACAGCCGCACGCTTGCCACCTGCGCCTTGAGCTGCCTGGCGAACAGGTTCTGGAGCAGCCCCAACTCCTCGCCCCGCGCCATCTGGCTGACGGTTTCGCGAAACGACGCGTCGGTCAGACCATCGGCGGGCAGATCCACCGGGCGAACGAGGAAATGGCGCGCCTGCGCCGCTACGGCGACGACCTGCGGCTCCAGCCCGGCCAATGCCGCCAGGATCGGGTCATCGTCATCCTCTCGCCAGCGACGCAGAATTTCGCGCGACCAGGTGAACGGCAACGCATCGGGTTCCTGCAGCGCGGTCTTGAGGTCGGCGGCCTCCTGCCTGGCAGCGGATACCGCTTCGATCGACGCGTCCGGTGCCAGCGCGTCGACCGCGCGCATCGCCGCCTCTACACGCTGAGCCTCGACCAGATCGTGGTATAGCGCAACGAGCGCGTGCCCATCGGGCAGCGTATCGGGCGGCGGCGCATGGTGCAGGCCAGCCAGACGATCCCCCACCGCCTTGCGGGCGGTGCGCAGGCGCGAGACGGTGGCATCGTCGAATTCGGGATCGTGCGAGGCGATCACGTCGATTGCATCGGGCAACCAGCCGGCGAGTTCCCCGCTGGCGACGAGGCGCCGGGCCGCATCGACCGGTTCTATCCGTGCCCCGTCCAAAGTGGCGGCGGTCATCGCTGCCCGGCCGATTTCATCGACCTGCCGGTCGATCGCGGCGAGCCCGCGATGCAGTGCCTCGATCCGTGCGTCGAGCGCGGCGATCTCGCGCATGACTTCGGCGGGACGGGTGCGGTGCAGGCGGTCGGCGATGATGTCGACCGATTGCTGGAATTGCTTGAGCCCCTCGCGGTCGCTTTCCACAAGGCTCACGGCAAGCGGGCGCACCGCATCTGGCAGTTTTTCGCGCAGAACCTTGAGCGGCGGCGCCTTTTGCGAGGTGACCAGCACGCGCTTGCCCTGCGCCAGATAGTGGCTGATGATATTGGCGATGGTGTGGGTCTTGCCGGTGCCCGGCGGACCTTGGACAACGACGCCGGGACGGGTGGCCAGTCGCTGGATCACTTCCACCTGTTCGCGGTTGAACGGCTTGGGGAAGAACAGGTCCTGACCCGATCCGTCCGAGGACGTGACGCCCGGAATCGTCGAGACGCCGCGATAGGCGGGATATTCGACGGCCTTTGCGGCATCGGCCGGCGGCTGCAACAAGGCAAGCACCGCCGGCGGGAGCTGCTGCGGATCGTCGATCGCCGCGATCTGGGTGCGGAAACGGCGCAAGTCGTCCATCAGCTGGGTCGCGCGGCGCGTCCGCTCGATCAGATACCAGCGGTCGTCCACCTGAAGGGTATCGCCGCTGGGTGGACGGCGTTCGCCAAGATCGGGAAGATAATGGCCGTCGGGATCGAGCAGCGCCACCGCGCGTCGCAATACCGGTGCGAAGCTCTCCACCTGGAAGGGATCGAGCCCCTCGCCCTCCAGGGTATCGAAATACTGCTGCGCGCCCTTGCGCCATTCGTCCACCGACGGCGCCTGCAGCGCATCAAGCGGCGCGCTTTCGATGCTGGTGGGCGATTCACTGCGTGGACGCAGGGCAATGGCGTGGGTCCGCTCATCGAGTGTCAGTTCCACCGGCACCGCCAGCAGCGGATGGTGCAGTTTCGCGCCGTGACGCGTCCAGCGGGCAATGCCGATGCCGCAGATCAGTTCGACCGGCTGTTCCGACGCGCCATCGAGCGTCTGGCGCAGGGAAAAAAGGTTATTGTACAGATCGATCACGTGGCGACGCGGCCGTTCTTCCAACGCCCAGGGCGTCCACACTTCACGCACGTAGCCCGCCAGCAGCCCCTCCAGCCGGGCCAGTTCGGGATGATCCTTGAGCCGCAAAATGGCGTCGCAGTCCTTGCCTGCGGCACCGTCGGAGGGGTGGGGATCAGGGATTTCCGGACGCAGCGTGGGCCCCGCGCCGACGTCGTCCTGAAGGTCGATCCAGGCGCGCAGCAGCGGATCCGTGGGCGGCGGGGGCGGACAACGCACGAGGCGCTCCACGCTCAGCCACACGTGGTCTTCGCCGTCGCGCACGTTGACGAGCACGCCGGGCAATTTGATGAGGTCGTCCCCTGCCCGGCGAAAGCCGCGATAGTCGGCCATGTCCAGCACGGGGGGCAGACGGTCCCGCTCGGTCGCCTCGACATAGTCGAGCAGCGCCAGAAGGCGGTCAGTTTCGACCATCATCGGTTCAGCCTATCCATTTCAGAAGAAAATTGCCCCACGGCAGTATCGTGTCAAAAAACTGCCTTCGTCAAACCGCTAGAAGGCGGGAGCGCGATAATCACGCAAGTTGATAGTGAGAAGCAGAAATTTTAACATCGCTTTCTCTTGCGTCACATCAGGCATTGCCCGTACTCGTACGGGGAGCGATTTTTGCAATGAACGAGGGTATTGCGTGGTTAGTCTGCAGAAAGGCCAGACGGTTCGTCTGGAAAAATCCGGCGGCGGCACCCTGACCCGCGTGGCGATGGGTCTTGGCTGGGATGTACGTCAGGCCAAGGGCTTCTTCGCCAAGCTGACGGGCGGCGGCAGCGCCGAGATCGATCTCGATGCATCGTGCCTGCTGTTCGACGCGCAAGCCAACATGCTGGACCAGATCTGGTTTCGCCAGCTCGCCAGCCGCGACGGCAGCATTGTCCACAGCGGTGACAACCGCACCGGGGCGGGCGATGGCGACGATGAGGTAATCAACGTCGATCTGACCCGCGTGCCTGCCAATGTGCAGACCCTGCTGTTCACCGTTAACAGCTTTCTGGGCGACAGCTTCGACAGGATCGAAAACGCCTACTGCCGCCTGGTGGATTCGACCAATGGCGCGGAACTGGCGCGCTACGACCTGTCCGGTTCGGGATCGCACACCGGCCAGGTGATGGCAAAAGTCGTGCGCAGCGGCGATGGATGGGAAATGAAAGCCCTGGGCGAACGCCCCACCGGCCGCACGTTCCACGACATGATGCCCGCCATTCTCGGCGCTCTTTGAGCGTGCCGCGCGTGACCGCCAGCAAAGGCCCGCAATGACTGATCTGCAGCAAGGCGGCAATGCGCCTGTCCCGGCCGGCATTCTGGCGGTTTCATTCGCCTGGCCCGCAGTGGCGGGCAGGGATGTCGATGCGGATGCCTCAGCCTACCTGCTGACGGGTGCCGGGAAGGTGCGCTCGGACGCGGACATGGTGTTCTACAACCAGCCGCAAGGCGGTGGTGGCGCGATCCGCTTCCTGCCGGGCTCGGGCCAGGGTGCCTTTGAGATCGAGCCGTCGCGCCTGCCTGCCGAGATTGAGAAGGTGGTGTTTTGCGTGACCATCCACGAAGCGCACGCCAAGGGGCAGACCCTGGCGTTGCTCGAAGGCGCCAGCATTGCGGTCGCGCCTTCCGGCGGAACGCCCGACCTCGCCTTCCGGCCCGTGCTTGCGGGGGCGAGCGAGACGGCGATGATCTTTGGCGAGCTGTACCTGCGCAACGGACAGTGGAAATTCCGGGCGGTCGGTCAGGGCTTCAACGGGGGCCTGGCGCCCCTGGCGCGCTCGTTCGGCATCGACGTGGCCGAGGACGCGCCGGCGCCCCCTGCCCCGCCGCCCGCCCCACCCCCGGCGCCAAGCACCCCGGTGAACCTGAGCAAGGTGACGCTGGAGAAGCGCGGACAGACGGTAAGCCTGGAAAAGCGCGGGAGCAGCTTCGGTGAAATCACCGTCAACCTCAACTGGTCGCGCGGGCGCAAGGGGTTCTTCGGCGGCGGATCGGCGATCGACCTCGATCTGGGCTGTCTGTTCGAACTGACGGATGGCCGCAAGGGCGTGGTCCAGGCATTGGGCAACGTCTTTGGCGCCTTCGCGCAGCCGCCCTACATCGCCTTGTCCGGCGATGATCGGACCGGCGACGTCTCGCAGGGTGAAACGCTGCGGATCAATGGCGCGCACTGGAACGAGATCCGGCGCGTCGCCATTTTCGCCAATATCTACGACGGCGTCCCGAACTGGCAGCAGACCGACGGCGTCGTCCTCGTAACCATGCCCGATCAGCCGCCGATCGAGGTGCGCATGACCGAAGGGCGCGACGATCGCCGCTTGTGCGGGGTCGTGCTGATCGAAAACGACGGTGGCCGCTTGAAGGCCACGCGCCTTGTCGACTACGTGCGCGACCAGAAGCTTCTCGACGAAAGCCTGGGCTGGGGCCTGCGCTGGACAGCGGGCCGCAAGGATTGAGCCGTACGCGGCAAACGGGGGTTTACAGTGTTTAAATATTACAAGGGCTCGTTCATTTTCACGGCCATCTGCCTGGCGATCGCCGCCTGGCTGGGCTGGGGGATGACCGGCAACGTGGCCGGCACGCTCGGCATCCTGTGGATCGTCGCCGTGCTGGGCGTGCTGGAAGTGTCGCTGTCGTTCGACAACGCGGTGGTGAATGCCACCGTGCTGCGCGACATGGACGCGGTCTGGCGGCGGCGCTTCCTGACATGGGGCATCCTGATTGCGGTGTTCGGCATGCGCATCATCTTTCCCCTGGCGATCGTGGCCATCGCGGCCAAGATGGGCCCGATCGACGCGGTCATGATGGCCGCGAACGACCCGGTCCGTTACGAGCAGATCATCACTGGCGCGCATATCGGCATATCCGGTTTCGGCGGCGCCTTCCTGGCGATGGTCGGGCTGACGTTCTTCCTCGACGAAGAAAAAGACGTGCACTGGATCGGCGTGATCGAGCGTCCGTTCGCCGGCCTTTCGCGCATCTCCGGCCTTGCGATCGGTATCGTCCTGCTGGCGCTGTACGGCATGTCGCGCCTGATCGCGCCGGACGAGGCGATGACCTTCATCGTCTCGGGCATCTTCGGCCTGGTCACGTATATCGCTGTGCAGTCGATCGGTGCACTGCTCGAAAAGGAGGAGGACGAACAGTCCGATGGGCCCAGCCTCGGCCAGGCCGCAACCGGCGCCGTCGTCAAGTCGGGCCTGGCGGGCTTCCTGTACCTCGAAGTGCTCGACGCCTCGTTCTCGTTCGATGGCGTGATCGGTGCGTTCGCCTTGTCGAACAACCTGTTCATCATCGCGCTTGGCCTGGGCATCGGCGCGATGTTCGTGCGTTCGATGACGGTCATGCTGGTCGACAAGGGCACCTTGTCCGAATACCGGTACCTCGAACACGGCGCGTTCTATGCAATCATCGCGCTGGCCGCGATCATGCTGGCGTCGGTGCGCTTCGAGATTCCGGAAACAGTGACCGGCCTGATCGGCGCGGCGCTGATCGGCATCGCCTTTTACGATTCGCTGCGGAACAACCGCAAGGAAGCCACCCCGATTGCCGCCACCGGCGATCGCCTCTAACCCGGAGACACGTCTATGTCGGTAAGCCTGGCCAAGGGCGGCAATGTCAGCCTGTCCAAAGAAGAACCCAACCTTTCGAAGATCCTGATCGGCCTGGGCTGGGACACCCGCACGACCGACGGAGCCGACTTCGACCTCGATGCCAGCGCCTTTCTGCTCGCCGATGGCGACAAGGTGCGCGCCGACGGCGATTTCATCTTCTACAACAACCTGCGCTCCGCCGACGGCTCGGTGGAACACACCGGCGACAACCGCACCGGCGAGGGCGATGGGGATGACGAAGCCCTGAAGGTGGAGTTGACCAGGGTGCCCGCCGAGGTGCAGAAGATCGCGATCGCCGTCACCATCCATGACGGCGAAGCGCGCCGCCAGAGCTTCGGCATGGTGTCGAACGCCTTCATCCGCATCGTCAACGATGTGACCGGTCGCGAAATTTCCCGCTATGACCTGGCCGAGGACGCCTCCACCGAGACCGCGATGATCTTTGGCGAGGTGTACCGCTACAACGGCGAATGGAAATTCCGGGCGGTTGGCCAGGGATACAAGGGCGGCCTTGGCCCGCTCGCCAGGAATTACGGCGTAAGCGTCGGCTGAAGCCGACCCAGAACCCCAGATCAAGGAGACCAACACATGGCAGTTTCGCTTTCCAAAGGCGGCAACGTCAGCCTCAGCAAGGAAGCGCCCGGCCTCAAGGCAGTGCGCGTGGGGCTTGGCTGGGATACCCGCGTCACCGATGGCAGCGCGTTCGACCTCGATGCCAGTGTATTTCTGCTGGGCGATACCGGCAAAGTCCGCTCGGACGCCGATTTCGTGTTCTACAACAACAAGAACGGCGGCAACGGTTCGGTCGTCCACCAAGGTGACAACCTGACCGGCGAGGGCAGCGGTGACGACGAGGTCGTGGCGGTGTCGCTCGACCAGATCCCGGCCGAAATCCAGAAGCTCAGCTTCGCGGTGACCATCCACGATGCCGATGCCCGCCGCCAGAACTTCGGCATGATCTCGAACGCCTTCATTCGCGTCGTCAATGAAGCCGGCGCGGCCGAGATCGCGCGTTACGACTTGTCGGAAGACGCCTCGACAGAGACGGCAATGATCTTCGGCGAACTCTACCGCCACAATGGCGAGTGGAAGTTCAAGGCGATCGGCCAGGGCTTCGCGGGCGGACTGGGGCCCTTGGCCTCGTCTTTCGGCGTCAACGTCTGACCTGCGCCGCCCCGCCCCATGCGTGACCTCGTTGCGGGAGAACGCGCTCCGATTTCCGGCGGTTGCACATTCGTGCTCGCCGGAAGCGGTGCATCCGCGCCGACCCTGGCGCTGATCGCGCTGGGGCCGGACCGGCGGGTAGCGGCGGACTTTCCTCCGATCGACTGCCTGACGCGCGAGATGCGCCCCGCCGCCCGGTTCGAGAACCCCGAAACGCTCTTCCTCGATATCAGCGCCGTATCACCGCAGGTAGACCGGTTGCTGCTGGTCGCTTTCGACCGCGACAATCGCCCGATCGGCATGCCGCTGACGGTGCAGGCGGTCGACGTGCGTTTCACCGTGGATTTGCGGGGACGCGACGATGCGGCGGTGATTGTGATCGAATGTTATCGCCACCAGGGCGCATGGCGGATGGCCGCCAATGGCCAGGGTTTCGCGATGGGTCTAGCCGCTATCGCCGGGGCCCACGGCATCGATCACGGATGGGTCCAGCGCCTGATCCCGCGCCTGCAGCAGCCAGAGGCGGCAACCGGTGCGCCCGGCGGCGAACGCGCACGCGGCAGCGGCGCGTCGACCGGCAGCGGCGTTGCCATCGATCGCCATCATATCCTCACCAACGCGCATGTCGTAGAGGATGCGCAGGTCGTTACTGTCCATGCCGGCGGACGGCCACTGGACGCGGCAATCGTGTTCGCCGATCCGCGCAACGATCTGGCCCTCCTGCGCATCGAGACGCCGCTGGGGGCTACGGCGCGTTTCCGCTCGCAAGTGGGACTGCATCTGGGCGAAGACATCGTGGCGCTGGGCTTTCCGCTGCAGGGCTTGCTGGGCACCGGCCCGCAGGCGAGCGCAGGCAATATCGCCGCGCTGTGCGGCATCGGCAACGACAGCACGGTGTTCCAGTTCACCGCGCCGATCGCCAGCGGCAACAGCGGCGGCCCGATCCTCGACATGGCCGGCGATCTTGTCGGGCTGGTCAGTTCCTCGCTCAACCTCGATCACATCCGCCAGTCCGGTGGCAGCGCCGAGAATATCAACTTCGGCATCAAAGGGGCCGTTATCCTCAGTTTCCTCGATTCTTTCGGCATCGATCCACCGATGGCCGGGCGCGATCCCCAGATCCTGGGGCGCGCCGCCGTAGTGCGCCAGGCGCGTGACGCGATCGCCCGGATCACATGCCAGTGCTGACGCTGTCGCCCGCCGCCCGCGTCATCGACCTGCCCACCGGGCGCCTGGACATCACCGTTGAGGACGCCGCCTGGGTGCTGGACGACTTGTGCGATTTTGCGGCGCGCGAAAACCCCCGGCGCGGCTTCCTCGTCGTATCGCGCGTGCTGGGCCGGCATATACCGGTCGCCCCGCAGGTCATGCGCCGCAGCGTTCATGATCTTGCCGCGCGCATTCCGGCGGACCTGCCCGGCCCGGTCATGGTGGTGGGCCTGGCGGAAACCGCGATTTGCCTGGGCCAGACGATTCACGAGGAACTGCGCCTTGCAACCGGGCGCAGCGATATTCACTTCATCCACTCGACCCGCCAGCAGCTGGGCATCGCGCAGATCGCGCACCCACTGTTGTGCCGGTTCGAGGAACCGCACAGCCATGCGTCTGCCCATCTGATCTACCGGCCCGACCTGCCAGCGCCGCGCGCGCTGGTCATCGTCGACGACGAGATTTCCACCGGGACGACGCTCTGCAATCTGGCCGAGGCGCTGGTAGCGGCATGGCCGGGGGTAGAGGCGATCGTCGTGGCGGCGCTGACCGACTGGTCCGTGGGCCGCAGCTGGCAAGTCCGGATGCCGCGTCCGGCACAGGTCGCAGCGCTGCTCTCGGGCCGGCTCGCATGGACGCAGGGTGAGGCTGCAGCCTTGGGCGATACCGCCACGTTCGACACCGCCGCTGCCTCGCTGGGGCGCATGGCCACGCATCGCAATTTCGGCCGTCTCGGGCTTGACGCTCCGGTGGCCACGCTTCCGGTGACGCCCCTGCCCGCGGTCGAGGGCCCGCTTCGCATAGTCGGCACCGGTGAATTCACGTACCTCCCCTTCCGCCTGGCCGAACGCATGGCCGCAGCCGGGCACGATGTGGTGGTGCAGGCCACAAGCCGCAGCCCGGCGCGCGTGGCTGCGGCCATGAAAACCAGGCTCCGCTTTGCCGACAATTACGCGACCGGCGTGCCCAACTATCTCTATAACGCCGATCCCGCAGACCCGCGCACGACTTGGATCGCGCATGAGACCGGCGCCGATACCATCGACCCCGCGCTGGTCGCGGCGCTGGACGCCACGCTGATCGGGTGGGACGCCTGATGCGCGCCATCGCCCTGGTCGATCTCGACGACACCCTGTTCCAGACCTTGCGCAAGTGTCCCCCCGATATCCCGCACGAGCGGCTGACCCCGCTCGGCTTCGGGCGGGACGGCGCCGCGCTGAGCTATGCGACACCGCGGCAGATGTCGTTCCTGGGATGGCTGGCGGAAACCACGCATCTCGTCCCGGTGACCGCACGCAGCCTGGACGCCTTGCGCCGCGCGCGCATACCGTTCCGCGCGGCGGTGTGCGCGCACGGCGGCGTCGTTCTCGACGAAGCGGGCGACATCGATGCCCACTGGGCGCACACGATTGCCGGCAAGGCGGCGCACCATGCAGCCCGGCTTGCCGAACTGGCTGAGGCGATCACCGCGCACGCGCAGGCGCGCGGCGTTCCGATCAACGCCCGCGTGCTGATGGAAGGGCCGTTGCCGCTCTATACCCTGGCCAAGCATGCGGACGCCGATCACGCCGCGCTGTTCGCGGTGGTGGATGCCGCCGTGCCATCGTTGCCGCCAGGATGGACCGACCACCGCAACGGCAACAACGTGGCGCTAATCCCGCCATATCTTGGCAAGCATCATGCTGTCGCGCACATCCTGCCGGGCTTGCGTGCCCGTTTTCCCGATGCTGCGGTGATCGGCATCGGCGACAGTCTGACTGACGCGCCGTTCATGGGGCTGTGCGATTTCGCAATGATGCCCACCCGATCGCAACTGGCGGCGGGCATGTTCGATGGTGGCTGACACGATGCCCCGCGCCGACGCCGGCTTTTCCGGCAGCTATGATCCAGGCGACGTCATGTTCCTGCTCAAGCCGGTAACGATGGCCGCGACCGATGTGGCCACCAAGGAAGCCGCGATCCAGTCCGGTCGACGCCATTATTCCGAGATGATCGCCCCTGAAGCGATTCCGGACGCGGGCTATCTGGCGCTTTACCATTCCGCCCTCGCCCGCAACGGCGCGCGGCTCGGGCAGGACGTCGCCAGCCTTGCCGCCGCGCTCGCACAGCGCCGCCCGGGCAGCGAGATCGTGGTCATCTCGCTCGCGCGGGCGGGCACGCCGATCGGGGTGCTACTGGTACGCACCTTGCGATCCTGGGGCCTTCAGGCCGTGCACTATTCGATCAGCATCATTCGCGATCGCGGCATCGACCTGGTGGCGCTCGCCCACATTGCAGCCCGGCACGACCCGCGCGATACAGTGTTCGTGGACGGCTGGACCGGCAAGGGTGCGATCGCGCGCGAACTGCGTGCTGCGCTGGCGGACAATCCCCACGGCTTCACGCCGGCGCTGGCGGTGATCGCCGATCCCGCCGGACAGGCCGACATCGCCGCCACCGACGACGATTACCTGATCGCTTCCGGGCTGCTCAACGGCATCGTCTCGGGCCTGGTCAGCCGCTCGATCCTCAACGCGCGCGTGGTCGGGCCGGGCGACTTTCACGCCTGTGTCACGTATCCCCAGTATGCGCATGCAGACCTGTCGCGCGCGTTCGTGGATACGGTCGCCCCGCTGGCGGCAACCGCACCCCCGTGTGCGATCGGCGAACATGGCGGGCGTCGCGCCTTGCTGGCTGCACAGTGCGAGGACATGCTGCAAACACTGCTCGCCGATGCCGGCACCAGCGATCGCAACCGGATCAAGCCGGGCATTGCCGAAGCGACCCGGGCGCTGCTGCGCCGCATGCCGGAGCGGCTGTTGATCCGCGATCGGCAGGACGCGGACGTGGCGCATTTGCTCCATCTTGCCTCGGGCCACGGCATAGCCGTTGAAACGCTGGCCGGGCACACTCGCTACCGTGCTGTCGCGATCATCCGCAGCCTGGGCAACGAGGCGTGAGCATGACGGGGTCGGTATCCGCCATCGCCTTGGGCGCAACGCTGTATGTCCCGTGCATGCGCGGCGAGCTTTTCGCCACGGTGATCGGGGCGCGGCGCCCCGCAGGCCTGCGCTCGGCGGTGCTGTGCCTCGAAGATTCGGTGCGCGAAACCGACCTGCCCGCCGCACTGGGCCACCTCGCCGCGTTCCTGCGAATGCTTGCCGCCCGCGACCGCGCCAACACAGATCCGCTGGTGTTCGTGCGCCCGCGCTCCGCCGGGATGCTGGAACATATCCTGTGCATGCCGGGGATCGAGCGGATCGATGGGTTTGTGATCCCCAAGGCACATGCCGATACCCTGCCGGCTTACCTCGCCCTCCCGCTGCACGACAGACACCGGCTGATGCCGACGCTGGAAACGCGCGAGGCCTGCGATCCGCATGAGATGCGCCGTTTCCGTGATCAGTTGCTGGCCGTGCAGGATCGAATCCTGGCGCTGCGGATCGGCGGCAACGACCTGCTGCAGGCGATGGGCTTGCGGCGCCTCGCCCACCGCACCGCGTATGAAGGGCCGCTGGGCGCCGTGATCGCCCAACTCGTCTCCAGCTTCGCGCCTTGGGGTTTCGCCCTGAGCGCCCCGGTGCTGGAACGCTTCGGCGATACGGCCTTGCTGCGTGAGGAAATGATCCGCGACATAGAGCATGGACTGCTGACCAAGACCGCGATTCATCCCGCCCAGATCGCCGTCATCCAGACCGCGCTGGCAGCGCCGGCTGACGATGTGGACGAAGCGCGGCTGCTGCTGGCCGAGGACGGCCCCGCGGTGTTCGGGCGCGACGGCGTGATGTGCGAGCCTGCGACGCATCGGATCTGGGCCACGCGTATGCTGGAGCGGGCGGCGCATTTCGGCATAGTCGAACCGCTCGCGTTGCGGGCATGATTCACACCAGGAGACGGCGATGAGCGATTATCGGGTCAAGATCGACGAACAGGGCGCAGGTGGGGTGCGCTTCGAACTGTACCAGTTCGCCCGCAAGAGCCACGCGCTGAGTACCGCCGTCCATACCCTGGGCGCCGCGGCAGCGGGCGCTTCGCCCAGCATCCATCTGCATCCGCCACATGGCGCCACGGCCCGCCAGGTCCGCATCGTGCTGGAAGGCGGGGCCGCGCTGCTCGAACCCGGCGCGCTGCAATATGCCCACGGGCGGCTTCAGGTCGACATGCAGAAGAACGCCGGCGCCGGCGGTTTCCTCAAACGTGCGATGACCTCGGCAGGCACCGGCGAAAGCGCCTTCGCCACCCGCTATTCGGGACACGGCGAGGTGTGGACCGAGGCAACCGCCAAGCACTTCATCCTTGCCGCGATGGACGGCCCGGGCGACGCGCTCATCCTTGATGACGGGGCGTTCTATGCCTGCGACGCCAATATCGAGCTATCGACCCACATCCACCGATCCGTGCAGGGGCTGCTTTCCGGCAACGGGCTGATGCAGCCCAAGCTGGCCGGCCGGGGCGCGTTCGTGGTGGAGGCGCCGGTGCCAGTGGACGAAATCGAGGTGATCGAACTGGACGGTCAGGACGAACTCATCGTCGATGGTGACCTCATGCTGATGTTCTCGGCCGGCCTGCAAGTGGAACTGCGCCCCCTCGTGCGGGGGCTGCGCAACGCGATGCGCAGCGGCGAGGGGCTCGTCTACGTGTTTCGCGGCAAGGGCACGGTCTGGCTGACGCCGACGGTCCGGCTGGGCTGAGCCTTATCGCAGCGGATCGTCGCTGCCGTAGCGGTGGTCGATGAAGCGCAGGTTGTCCGCGAAACTGTCCAGGTCTTCCTGGGCCAGCGAACGCGACAGCGCCTCAAGGCGGCCGACCATTTTTTCGAACCCCTGGTTGAGATTGTAGCTGGCCGAGCGCCCGGTCCTGCGGAAGATTTCGGCGCGATGCTCGGGCGGGATCTCGGCATAGCTGGCTACCAGCCGGGGCAGGTGACTGTCACGCATCTGGCGCACTTCGGCCAGCGCCGATATCATCAGCGGATCGTCTTGTGTGCGTGCTTCGACGTCGGCGATGAGCGCCAGCATCCGCGCCACGATCGGACGCGATGCGTCAGGCAGGCGAGGATCGTCCGCGCTCAACCGAGGAGGCGCAGGGTTCGCGCCCTCGTGTTGCACGGCCGGGACCACCTCCGGCCTGTTCCCGAACCACCCTGCCAATGTTTCCAGAAAACCGACCACGATCGCCTTCTTAAGCGACGGGCCTGCATAGCGCTAGAGGGTGCGCGGCGATACCTGTGCCGCATCGATCGCGCGCCGGGCCTGCGCCAATGCATCGGCCAATGCCCGTTCGACCTCCCGGCCCGATGCCGGCGTCGCCTGGGCTGCATCGACCGTGCGTTCCAGCGCTTGCGCTTGCTCCAGCAGATCCCGATTGCCGGAAATCGCCCGCCGCGCGGCCATCGCCGTGCGCAGGGCGGCAACGCTGGAATTGCGGGCACGGTCGATGGCCTGGCCAAGTGCCTCCTGTCCATCGGCGACCAATTGCAGCGCCAGCACCCCTTGGCCCGTTATCGCAAGCTGGGTAAGGACATCGCGCTCCCGTTCTACCAGGCGGGGGGCAAGCTTTTCCATAAGTATATGCGCACGCTCGGGTTGATCGATCGCCAGTTCGCGCGCGGCCGACTCGACCGCAGCGTGACAAGCGCGGATCAACGCCAATGCATCGTCCAGGCCGCGCTGCGCATCGTGCAATCTCGCCTTGTCGGTTTCCAACGCGATAAGCGCGCGTGCGACAGTGTCGCTTTCGCGTTCCAGGCTTTCAACCAGGACGTTCAAATCGCCGGTGGCCGCTTCGCGCGGGCGCGAACCCCAGCCGAAGCGCAGACGCCTGGGGCGAGGCGCAGTATGGGTATCGGCAAGCGCCTGCAGCTGCCTCAGCACGCCGTCTGTGGAGTCGACAGCGGCGGTGCCGCGCGCCATCCGTTCCGCAGCCTGTGCAGCAGCACGTATTGCTGCCCGCCCCAAGCCGTCGATAGCCGAGATCGCGTCCTCTTCGCGCCCAAGCCATTGCCTAAGCAATTGGCGCGCCGTCTCTTTTATGTCGTGCGTTTGCGGCAGCAGGCCATTCACCGGTGTGCAAGCCTCTTGTCTTGTGGTGGGCCGCTACTTGGGGTTTTTTCATCGCGAGCTCAAGCGGGCTTTTGCCCCCGTTGAAGGGAAACCCAGCGAGAGTGGCGGTCCTAGCGGCGTGGTTTACAGCTTTTAATTCATTGCGGCGCGATGATGCCGATTGCTTGCGGAACGACAACGCGTCTGCAGCATTATAGTGAATTAGGATACCAAGGGGCCTGTAAGTTGAAGACTGTACTGATCGTCGAGGACGAGATTTTCATTGCGATGGAAATCGAACGCATTCTGCAGGATGCCGGCTATCGCGTCGTCGCGATCGCCGCCGATCAGAACGACGCGCTCAGCATGGGTCATTCCGCCGAAGTGGCTTTCGTGGATCTCAACCTGCGCGATGGCCCCACCGGCGCCGTTATCGCACGCGAACTGGCCGCAAAACACGGTGTCAGCATCATCTACGTAACGGCAAATCCGGCGCAGATCGGCGAACCTGCGTGCACCGCGATCGGCTGCATTCGCAAGCCATTCACCGACGACGCGATCCTGGCGGCAGCCGCCGCTGCCGCAGGATCAGGCCATCATGCCGCACATGAGGCGATCATCCGGATATAGCACTTTGCTCTACGGCTATTGGCCGGGGGCGGCGCAGCATGGCTGATGCGGGTATTTTCATCCGCACGTTCAGCCCATCGGCATCCCAGCAGCGCTCAATCGTGCCCGCCATCTGGCGCACCACGCTAAGTTCGATCAGCTTGCTGCCGAATCCGGCATCCGACGGCGCACTGGCGATCGGCCCGCCGCGTTCCAGCCAGTCCAGCACCGTATAGTCGCCCTCGGTAGAACACCGGATCACGACCGTGCCGTCCGTCACCGAAAGCGCGCCGTACTTGGCTGCGTTGGTGCCCAGTTCGTGGAAGCTGAGCGCCAGCGGCGTGGCCGAATGATCATCTATGGTGATGTCCTCGCCCTCGATGGTCACGCGTTCCACGTACGCGGCAAGAAGCTGCGTCAGCATGCCCGAAAGGCTGTTCGGGCGGCTTGATGGGCGCGACAGGTCGCTGTGCGGGCGCACGAAATCATGCGCCCGGCCAAGCGCCAGAATGCGGTTGCGCAAATCGTCCGCCGCATCGGCAAGTTCGGGCCGATCGCGGGTGGAGAAGCTGATAAGCCCGTTCACCACAGAGAAGATGTTCTTGATCCGGTGGCTCAGTTCCTGCGCGATGACTTCGCGCTGCGCCTGGGTCATCTTGTGGTCATGGATATCCGTGCATGTACCGAACCAGCGGGTAACCTTTCCGTCCTTGCCACGGATCGGCAAGGCCCGGCCCAGCGTCCAGCGATACTGCCCATCGGCATTGCGCAGGCGGTATTCGATTTCGTAGGGGTCGCCGGTTTCCAGGCTATGGCGCCATGCCGTCCAAGCCCGTTCCTGATCGTCGGGATGGAACATGCCGTTCCATGCCTCACCGTCAGTAGAGCCGACCGGCATGCCGGTGAACTCGTACCAGCGCGCGTTGTAGTAGTCATGAAATCCGTCGGGCTGCGTTGACCACACCATTTGCGGCATCGCGTCAGCCAGAACGCGAAAGCGCATGGCCTCTTCTTCCAGCTCACGGCTGGTGCGGATCTGCGAGCGGCGCTGCGTCAACCGTCCGACGATATTGTCCGCCATCACCCGCAGACCCTGTTGCTGGATGGCGGTCAGACCCTCGCGCGGCTTCCGGTCAATCACGCACAGTGCGCCGATCTGCACGCCATCGTCGGATACCAGCGGCGCACCGGCATAGAAGCGGATGCCCGGATCGCCGACCACCAGTGCGTTGGTGCTGAACCGTGGATCGCAGGTGGCATCAGGCACGACCATGATTTCCCAGCCCCGCATGGTATGCGCGCAGAACGAAGTTTCGCGCGGCGTTTCCGTGGCATCGAGCCCGGTGCGCACGGGAAACCACTGGCGATGCCCTTCCACGATGCTGACCAGCGCGATCGGCACTTGGCACAGTTCGGAGGCGAAATCGGTGATTGCCTTCAGGCCATTATCCCCTTCCAGCCCGTGGACATCGAAGGCCGCAAGGTTGGACAGACGCGCTTCTTCTTGCGGGGAAAACGAATTTCTCAAAAATGCGTCAGACATCTAAAAAGCCTTTTGCCACGAAGCCGGGCCAGGCTCATCGCTTCCCAATGCCATAGCGAAATGTGCTAGCATAAGCGCATGATTTTTACTGGTCGCTGAAACAAGCAGAGGCCGCCCCGTGGTGCGGAGCGGCCCCTTCTGGATGCAATCAAGATCAGATCTTGTCGCCAAGTGCGCCCTTGACGCTGCCCTTGACGTCCTGACCAGTGCCCTTGAGCTGCTGGGCCTTGCCTTCGGCTTCCAGGCGGTCGTTGTCCGTAGCCTTGCCAACGGCTTCCTTGACGTTGCCGGCGATCTTGTTGCCAGCGGCGCTTACCTTGTCCGTAAACTCACCCATGGTGGCCTCCTTCTTGGATCAATATCGAGGCCGATGCCTCATGTATCAAACCGATTTACATACGTTAGGTTCCGCAGCATTTCGCACCGCCGTCGCCCTGTGCGGTTTCTTGCCCCAGTTCAGTACACGTCCCGCAGATACCGACCCGCTTCCGCCATCCGCTCCATACTATCGATACCAAAGATACCGGACAGCGCATCATGCACGCCTTGCGCCATGCCATTCAGGCTGCCGCAGACCAAAACAGTGGCGCCGGCCTCCACCCATTCCGCGATGGCGTCCGCGTGCGCTCTTACCAGATCCTGTACATAGCGGCCGTAATCGCCATCACGTGAGAAGCAGCGGTCCAGCCGCGCCAAAGTGCCGTCGGCCAGCCAGGCGCGCAGTTCGGTGTCGAAGTAGCTTTCGTGCGCGACATGGCGCTCGCCGAACAGCAGCCAGTGCCCCCGCCCGCCCGCATGCGCCTGCGCCCGCAGATGCGCGCGCAGACCAGCGATGCCGGTGCCGTTGCCGATCAGGATCAGGCGCGTATCGTCGCCGGGCTCCGCCGCGACCCGAAAGCCGGGATTGGCCCGCAGGCGCAGCGGCGTGGAAGCGCCAAGCGGCAGGTGTGCAGTCAGCCAGCCGGAGCCTGCGCCCAGCCGCCCGTCATCGTGGCGGACCTGCCGCACCACCAGGTCGAGCGTCCCGTCCGCCGGGATCGAGGCTGCGGAGTATTCGCGCGTCGCAGCGCCGGGGTGCGCAGTGGTGGCGATAGCCTGCGCAGGCGCCGTCAAGACCCCCCCCTCGGCCATCGTGGCAAAGGCCAATGCGCTTTCCTCGTCGGCAGGCGCAAGGCCGGGCTGCACTTCCACGATATCCCCGGCCTGCCACTGTGCGTCATGCCCGGCGGGCGGCTCGAACCGCAAATGATAGGCCGGGGGCGCAGCGCTGCCCGGATTGAGCGCGATACGCTCCACCAGCGTCCAGGCGGCAAACGTGGGGCCTGCCTGGCCGCGCGTTCCCGCCACTGCGCCCTGCTGGCGCAGCGCGGACTGCCACGCCGTTTGCGCATGCGCATCCGCGTGATCCATCGCGATCATGGGAAACAGCGCGGTGGCGCCCCAGCGGGCCAGCCAAGCGTCCACCGCGATGCCGTAGCCGCAGAAATCGGCATATTCGCGGTCACCGAGCGCCAGCACCCCATAGTGCAGATGCGCAAGGTCAATCCCGTCTCCACGCAGCAGGCGCGATGTAAATCCGCGCGCCATATCGGGCGGCTCGCCATCGCCATAAGTGCTGACGACGAAGAGCGCTTTCGTGGCGGCGCGCAGCATGTCGGCGGTGACCTTGCCCGCCGGCACCACGCGGGCCTGCACGCCGCCGGTGCCCAACGCCTGCGCCGCGTTATGCGCCAGCAGCTGCGCGGTGCCGGTCTGGCTGGCATAGACGATCAGCAGATCGCCGGGCTCTGAGCCTGCGGCACCACCGGCCAAAGCCCGCGCCAGGCGCGTGCGCTTGCGGCGCGACAGGTAGAGCAGGAACCCGGTGACTGTGAACAGCGGCATCGTCAGGCTGGTGAGCAGCATCACGATCCGCCCCGGCAGGCCGAAGAACGCGCCGCGATGCAGTTCCAGCATGCTTTGCGTGATAACGGTGCCCAGCGGGCGGCGATCGTACAGGTCGCGTTTGGTAAGTTTGGCCGTGCCGGGCGCATAGCTGAACCGGTCCGTCTGGCGCGGGTGCCGGGCGTCGGCGGTGCGCGCATCGAAGGTGATCGCCTTCATCGGCGCGGCGGGGGCCGGCCGGGCGATGCGCACCCAGGCGTAGCGATTGCCCGTCTCGGCGCGGAACGCCAAGAAGGCCGGGTCGATCGCGGGACGCGGGGCGATGCCGCCGCCCTTGCGGTCCTTGTCCTCGGCCCCGTCCTTGCCGGTCAGCACGTAGGACACCCCGCTGCGATACCAGTCGTAGCTCCACCACAAGCCGGTGGCGGCGCTGAGCAGGTAGAACGCCAGCACCCAGGTGCCGATCACCACATGGAGCGAGCGCCACAAGTTGCGCCCGGTCTTGCGCACGTCCACCACCAGCCATGCGCGCCAGTCGGACGCGGTGCGCGGCCAGCGCAGATACAGGCCCGACAGCGCGAAGAAAATCAGGGCGATCGCGCTGAATCCGGTGATCTGGCGCCCGATGCCGTTGCCGCCGCCGGGCAGCGCCAACCACCGGTGCAGCCCGTCCATCGTTTCGAAAAAGGGCGCCGCTTTGGGTGCGCCCAGCCAGCGTCCGGTGGCGCGGTCAACCCGCCCTTCGATGCGTGCGCGCCCTGCGCTGGCGGTCAGCCGCACGGCGTGCGAGCGTTCGCGCGGCGTTTCCCAGTCCAGCCGGCTGACGTAGTAGCCGGGGTGATCGGCCTCAGCCCGCGCGATCAGGGCATCGGGCAGCAGATCCGGCGCGGCGGGCACGCCTGGCGCGTACAGCGCGGGCGACAGCGCCTCGCTGATCTCGTCCTCGAAGCTCATCGATGCGCCGGTCACGCCCATGATGGCGAGCACCAGCCCGGCGGTAATGCCCAGAAACCAGTGGATCTGAAAGAAGACGCGCCGTGTCACTACCGTTCCCGAAACCGCGTCCGTCCTGAACCCGGCGACCGACCTATCACCCAGTCTGCCAAAAAATGCAATTGCGAACAATTCGCAGTATCACTATGGGGGCGTTATTCGCACGTGGGGGCATACATGAGCATCTGGTTGATCGCGGCGTCGGCTGCAGGGGTTGCGGCAGGCGTATCGGGGGGCGATCCGGCCGGGAATCCGGCATCCGGCGCGCCTCAGAACGACGTGCAGGTGGAACGCAAGCTGGACGAGGAAATCGTCGTCACCGGGCAAGTCCCCACCTTCAAGGCCGAGGTCGTGCAGGTCGGCGCTTTCCGCAACCAGTCGGTGATGGATACGCCGGCCAGCATTGCGGTGATCCCCAAGGCCCTGCTCGACGCGCAAGGGGCCACCGGGCTTGAGGACGCCTTGCGTAACGCGCCCGGCGTAACCCAGCAGGCCACCAGCCCCACCACCAGCAACAACTTCGTGTCCCGCGGCGTGCTGCTTAACGCGCGCACCAATTATCGCCTCAACGGCGCGCTGCAGATCATCAACCTCAGCCCGGTGCCGATCGAGAACAAGCAGCGGGTGGAACTGCTCAAGGGCGTGTCTGCCCTGTATTATGGTCTGGCAACGCCGTCCGGCATCGTCAACGTGGTGACCAAGCGCGCCGGCGACCAGCCCACCACCAACGCCTATGTCAACGGCGATGCGCAAGGCAGCTATGGCGCGGGCGTGGACATCGGGCGCAAGTTCGGCGCGGACGGGCAGTTCGGCGTGCGCCTCAATGGCTATGCCGCGCATGTGGAGACCCCGATCGACGGCGTGAACGGCTCGCGCTATCTGGTCAGCGGCGCGTTTGACTGGCAGGCGAGCGAGCGTTTGTCGTTCAAGTTCGATGTCGAGCATTACCGCCGCGCCACTGACGAGCCGGGCGGCATCGCGCTGTCCGCCTTCCAGTTGCTCAAACGCATCCCCGATCCGCGCAACCGCTATGCGCCGGTCAACGCGCCCTATCGCACGTGGTCCACCAACGTGCTGGGCCGCGCCGACTATGCGCTGGGCGACGAGTGGTCGATCCGCGCCGAGGCGGGCCTGGCGCAATCGCGCCGCCAGCGCAGCCGCGCCGACTTCAGCTTCACCAGCGCGGCCACGGTGGACAGCGGTGCGGGCCGCATTTCAGGCAATTACACGCCGGACCAGGAATACCGCAACGAATACCTACGCGCCGAACTGGCCGGCAAGCTCGATACCTTCGGCGTCGTCCACGACCTGCTGCTGGGCGTGGCGCGCAACCGGCAGGTGCAGGAAGACCAGAACCAGACCAGCTACACCGCCGTAGCGCAGAACATCTACGATCCGCGCGCCATCGCGTTCGACAGCCTGAATTTCACCACCACCCGCCTCCAGCCCGGCAGCGTCAACGTGGACACCGGCCTGTATGCGATGGACATTGCCCATGTGGGGGAGAAAGTGCTGGTCATCGGCGGCATCCGCCGGGTGCTGTACGATACCCACGATAGCACCGGCGATTACCGTCTGAAGGCCTGGACGCCCACCGGCGGCATCGTATTCAAGCCCACCGCCGCCTCAAGCCTGTACTTCACCTATATCGAAGGGCTGGAAAGCGCCGGCACCGCGCCGGCCGGAACCGTCAACGAAGGGGACGTGCTGGCGCCCGTGCGCAGCAAGCAGATCGAGGCCGGGGCGCGGATCGAGGTGGGCGGCGCGCTGGCCAGCCTGGCCTATTTCCACATCGACCGGGGCCTGAGCTATACCGACGCCGCCAACACCTACGTCGTGAACGGGCGGGCGATCCACAAGGGCGTCGAAGCATCGCTGCAGGGCAACCTCACGCGCCAGCTTTCGGTGGCGGTGTCCGGGCAGTACCTGAACGCCGTCCAGCGCGACACGGGCGTCGCCACACAGGACGGCAACCGGGTGGACAACACGCCGCGCTGGTCGGCTTCCGTGTTCGCGGAATACCGCCCCGCCATCCTGCCGGAACTCGGCGTGAATGCGGGAATGTATTACACCGGGCTGCGCTATGCCGATGCCCTCAACGCCTATCGGATGCCGGCATACACGACCTATAGCCTGGGAGCGAACTACAAGGTCGCCCTGCCCGCCGACCGTACCCTGACCTTGCGCGTGAACGGCGATAACATCACCAACAGGCGCTACTGGTCCACTGGCGGATCGGTGTTCTACGTCGGGCTCGGGCGGCAGGTCCGGTTCTCGGCCAGCGTGGACTTCTAAGCGACAGACTCAACTTGCTGGCGTCGGTGTTTTTATCCATACCGGCACGATGGGCCCCACCGGCGATCCTCTTCCCGCTGCGGGCAATGGCGACGCGCGAACCACCGCGCTCGTCGATCTGGCAGACGCCCTGCGCAACTTGCGCGATCCCGGCGATATCGCCTTTGCCGCAGCCCAGATCCTGGGGCGCGCACTGAAGGTCGGCCGGGTGGGATACGCCACCATGGATGCCCGCACGGGGGTACTGGACGTCGATCGGGACTGGACGGCGCCGGACGTGGAATCGATATCGGGCACGTTCGACCCCGGCGATGACACGGCGCTGGTCGATCGACTGAAGCGCGGCGAGGTCATCGCCGTCACAGATAACGCCGCCGACCGGGACATCGCTAGCGGCGCACCCTCCAACGCGCGGGGAATGACGAGCTGCCGCGCCTTCGTCATCGCGCCGATCCTTGAGCGCGGGCGACTGGTCGCGGTGTTTTTCGTCAACGACGAAACGCCGCGACGCTGGAGCGACGACGACATTGCCCTGATCCGCGCATTTGCCGATCGCACCCGCACCGCCGTCGAGCGCGCGCGCAGCGAGCGCGCCTTGCGGCAGAGCCGGGAGCAGTATCGCACGCTGTTCGAATCGATCGACGCGGGCTTTTGCGTTGTCGAAGTCGATCTGGAAGCCGCCGATGGGCGGTGCGACTACCGGGTGATCGAGGCCAACCCCGGCTTTTACACACAGACCGGCTTTCCCGAGGAAATCACCGGACTGTGGCTGCGTGCCGCCGCGCCCGCGCTGGAGGAATACTGGTACGAAATGTACGGCCGCATCGCCGCGACCGGAGAGCCTGCGCGGTTCGAGCAGGGCTCCGCCGCGCTGGGCCGCTGGTTCGACGTCTACGCCTTTCGGGTGAGCGAGCCGGAAGACCGCCGCGTGGCCATCCTGTTCAACGACATTTCCGCCCGCAAGAACGCGGAAGAGCGTCTGCGCGTGCTCAACGATACGCTGGAGGAGCAGGTCGCCGCCCGCGCCGCCGAGCGCGACCAGCTGTGGAACCTGTCACAGGATATGCTGGCCCGCGCCGATTTCGACGGAGCGATGTCCGCCGTCAGCCCGGCATGGACGCGCATCCTAGGGTGGAGCGAGGAGGAACTTCTGCGCCGGGGCTATGCCGCCGTCACCCACCCAGACGACATCGGCCCCACGCGCGATGCCATCGCCTGCATGGCGCGCACCCGCGAACCCAGCCGTTTCGAAAACCGCATCGCGACCAGCACGGGGGGCTGGAAGCATATCGAGTGGACCGTGGCGCCAGAGCCGGACGGCGTCAATTTCATCGCCGTGGGCCGTGACCTGACTCTGACGAGGCAGCGCGAGGCCGAACTGGCATCGGCGCAGGAGGCCCTTCGCCAAAGCCAGAAGATGGAAGCGATGGGCAGCCTGACCGGCGGGGTGGCCCACGATTTCAACAACCTGCTGACGCCGATCGTCGGCTCGCTCGACCTGCTGAAGCGCCGCGGGGTGGGCACCGCGCGCGAGCAGCGGCTGATCGAAGGGGCGATCCAGTCCGCCGATCGCGCCAAGACGCTGGTGCAGCGCCTGCTGGCCTTCGCCCGACGCCAGCCGCTGCAGCCGATGCCGGTGGATGCAGGACTGCTGGTGCGCAACATGGCCGATCTGGTCGCCAGCACCACCGGCCCGCAAATCCAGGTGATCGTGGACGCCGCGCCCGACCTGCCCGCCGCCATGGCCGATCCCAACCAACTGGAAATGGCGCTGCTCAACCTGGCGGTCAACGCGCGCGATGCGATGCCGGACGGGGGAACCCTGCGCATCGATGCTGCCGCCCGCATCGTTGCGGAGAGCAAGGCAGGCGAAGTCAGCCCGGGCGACTACGTCGTGCTATCGGTGACGGACAGCGGCATCGGCATGGACGAGGATACGCTGGCGCGCGCGGTCGAACCTTTCTTCTCCACCAAGGGCATCGGGCGCGGCACCGGCCTTGGCTTGTCGATGGTGCACGGCCTGGCCCTGCAACTGGGGGGCGCGCTCACCATCCACAGCAAGCCCGGCGTCGGTACGAACATCGAACTGTGGCTGCCGGTCAGCGAGATGCAGGCGTCTGCATCGGTGGAACCGGGCCCGGCCCTGCCCCCCTTCACCGGCGCCGGCACCGCGCTGCTGGTGGACGATGAAAAACTGGTGCGGATCAGCGTGGCCGACATGCTGGCCGATCTGGGCTACGATGTGGTGGAAGCCAGTTCCGCCGAACGCGCGCTGCAACTGGTGGACGAAGGCCTGACCCCAAGCCTGCTGGTCACCGACCACCTGATGCCCGGCATGACCGGCACCGAACTGGCCCGCCGCCTGCAGGCACGCCAGCCCGGCCTGCAACTGCTGATCGTGTCAGGCTATGCTGAAGTGGACAGCATCGAGGCCGACCTGCCACGCCTGACCAAGCCGTTCCGCAGCGACGAGCTGGCCAATATCCTCGCCGCCCCGCGCCCCTTGATAGCGTAGGGCCGCCTCCGCCGCCTTAGCGGCCCGCGGTTTCCTCCACCCCGCTGTTCACCCGCGCCACGGCGATGCTGGTGAGGTTCAGGATGCCGCGCGCGGTGACGCCGGGCGTCAGCACGTGGATCGGCTGCGCCAGCCCCAGCAGCATCGGCCCAACCGTGGGCGAGCTGGACGAGGCGGACAGCGCGGTCAGGGTGATGTTCGCTGCATCCAGGTTGGGCATCACCAGCAGGTTGGCCGCGCCTTCGAAGCGCGCATCCGGCACCAGCTTTTCGCGCAGAGCCTGGCTGAGCGCGGCATCGGCGTGCATTTCGCCGTCCACCAGAAGATCGGGCGCGGCGACGTGGACCAGCTTGGTAGCGGCGCGCATCTTGCGCGCGCTGGGGCTGTGCGAGGACCCGAAGTTGGAGTGCGAGAGCAGCGCCACCTTGGGCTCCAGCCCGAAACGGCGCACCGCATCGGCGGCCAGCACGGTCATTTCCGCCACCTGCTCAGGTGTAGGATCGGGCACCATGTGAGTATCAGTGATGAACAGCGCGCCGGCATCAAGGATCAGGCCGGACAGCGCATAGACCCGGTTCACGCCGGGGGCGCGATCGACGATGCGCAGCACGTGCTCCACCTCGCCCCAGTATTCCGAGTTGCCGCCCACCAGCGCGGCATCGACCTTGCCGGTGCGCAGCAGCATCGCCGCCGTCACACTGGGGCGGCGATAGACGTGGCGCATCACCTCCGCGTTGGGCACGCCCTTGCGCGCGGCGATCGCGCGATAGGCCTGCATCAGCGCATCCATCGCTTCGTGATCGGTTTCCGGGTCCAGCAGGTCCACGTCCTGGTCCAGCTTGAACGACAGGCCCAGTTCGGGCAGCCGCGCTTCCAGAATGCGGCGACGGCCCACGAGTGTGGGGCGCACCATGCCTTCGCCCAGCGCATCCTGCACCGCGCGCAGCACGCGTTCGTCCTCGCCCTCGCCATAGGCCACCCGGCGCTGCGATCCGCGCGCGGCGTGGAACACCGGCAGCATCAGCTGGCCCGACCGGGCATTGCCGGTTTCCAGCGTGCGGCGGTATTCATCCAGGTCGATCGTACGCGTGGCCACGCCGCTTTCCATGGCCGCGCGGGCAACGGCGGTGGCGATTTCGGCGATCAGGCGCGGATCGAACGGGGTGGGAATGATGTATTCCGGCCCGAACACCAGCTTGCGCCCGCCATAGGCCTGCGCCACGCTGTCATGCGCGGGAACGCGGGCCAGCGCGGCGATCGCCTCGGCGGCGGCGGCCTTCATCGCCTCGTTGATCTGCGTCGCGCCCACGTCCAGCGCGCCGCGGAAGATGTAGGGGAAGCACAGGACGTTGTTGACCTGATTGGGATAGTCAGACCGGCCCGTGGCGATGATCGCGTCGGCGCGCACCTCGCGCGCCACTTCGGGGCGGATTTCCGGTTCGGGGTTGGCAAGCGCGAAGATCAGCGGACTGTCCGCCAGCAACGGCAGCCATTCTGCCTTCAGCACGCCGGGCGCGGACAAGCCCAGGAACACGTTGGCGTCCGGCAGCACTTCGGGCAGCGTGCGCGCATCGGTGGCGCGGGCATAGCGGGCCATGTTGGGCAGCATGCCTTCGCGGCCCGAATGGATCACACCGTCCTTGTCGGTCAGCGTCACGTTCTCGATCCGCAGGCCCATCGTCACCAGCAGATCCACGCAGGCCAGCGCCGCCGCGCCCGCGCCGGAGGTCACCAGCCGCGCTTCGGACAATTCGCGCCCCTGCAGCACCAGCGCGTTGCGCACTGCGGCGGCCACCACGATCGCGGTGCCGTGCTGGTCGTCATGGAACACCGGAATGTTCATGCGCGCCTTGAGTGCGGCCTCGATGGCGAAGCACTCAGGGGCCTTGATGTCTTCCAGATTGATGCCGCCGAACGTGGGCTCCAGAAGCGCCACGGCCTCGATGAACTTTTCGGGATCGGTGGTGTCCACCTCGATATCGAACACGTCGATGTCGGCGAACTTCTTGAACAGGACGGCCTTGCCTTCCATCACCGGCTTGGAGGCCAGCGCGCCGATTGCGCCCAGCCCCAGCACGGCAGTACCGTTGGAGATCACTGCAACCAGGTTACCGCGCGCGGTATAGTCCAGCGCCTTGCAGGGGTCAGCGGCGATTTCCATGCAGGGCGCGGCAACGCCGGGGGAATAGGCCAGCGCCAGATCGCGCTGGTTGACCATGCGCTTGGTGGGCTCGATGGCCAGTTTGCCCGGTTTGGGCAGGCGGTGATAATCCAGAGCGGCGCGGCGAAGGGTCTCGTCCATGTCTCATCCTGTCCGTGGCGGCGGCGTGGCCCATGCGGTGCATGCGCCGATCTACAGGACCCTCAACACGGTTGCGGCGCGCTTGTCGAGCGGGGCGCAATCAAATTTTACGCACGCGCGCCTGCGTAAAGCGGCACGCGTGGCTATCGGCGGCACCGTGTCGTGCGCCCGGCCTCAGTTTCGCGCCGAGCGGCCCGACCGCAGCGGCACCACCTCGGCAGCCGTCTGACGCACCACCTGGTTGCGGCCCCGCCGCTTGGCATCATACAGCGCCCCGTCCGCTGCGCCGATCAGCGCGTACACGTCGCCATTGGGGCCGCCCGCGCAGGCCAGACCGATGCTCACAGTGACGGTGAGGCCGTTGCATTGCGGCAGCCACAACGCCTCCACCGCGGCGCGCATCCGTTCGGCGATTGCAGCGGCCCCGTCAGGATCGGTATCGGGCAGGATGGCGGCAAATTCCTCTCCGCCGTAGCGGGCCACGACATCGGTTTCGCGCCGCGCGCAATCGGCCAGCGCGCCGGCGACCCTGCGCAGCACTTCATCGCCCGCAAAATGCCCGAACTGATCGTTCAGCGGCTTGAAATGGTCGATGTCGATCATCAGCAGCACCAGTTGTCCCGAACTGCGCGAGCGCCGCGCCCATTCGCGGTGCAGCACTTCGTCGAACCGGCGGCGGTTGGCGATGCCGGTCAACCCGTCACGCTGGGACAGGCGCGAAAGCTCGTCATGCTCGGCCAGGCTGCGCACCTGCACCAGCACCGTGCGCAGGCCATAGCCCAGCGAGGCGATGATGCACCCGGCCACGGCGATCACGGGATCGAACGAGACCAGCAGCACCGACACGGTGAGCAGCGTGACGGGGATCAGCATCGGGCTGCCCGCACGCACCACCCGCGCCAGTGCCGCCCGCCGGGGTCCTTCGGCTGCAGAGGACACCGCGTGCGGCCGCAGCGCCATGCCCGCAAGCAGCAGGAACGGCACGTCGATCAGCACGTCCAGCCATACCCCGAACGGGGTGTCATACTGGAAGTGGTTCATGTATCCGGCGGCCAGTCCGTAGGTCACGGCATAGGCGGCGATTGCGCGGAAAAACGCAACGCGCGCTGGCGTGCAGGACATCAGGCGCAGCAGAGCGAACGCGGCGATGTAGATGTTCTGGATATCAAACATCAGCGCAAGCGCCCCGGTGTTAACCGAGGTCGTGCCCGCCATTGTGGTATACCGCTCGACGTAGACGTAGAACAGATAGCCCAGGGCCACCGCCAGCGCCGCATCGACCAGCCGCATCGGCCACCGGTCCACCTCCAGGCTGGCGAGCGCGAAGATCAGGGGCACGGCGTACAAGACGAACAGCAGGATGCCCATGCGGTTCTCGTCGCCGATGTCGAGCAGGGTGGCGGCGATCGTGACGCTGGCCATGCCGCCCGCCCAGCACGTCATGGCGATGCCGGCGGCCAGCCAGCCTTCCAGCCCGTCACGCGCGGCGCGGCGAAAACAGGCTGCGGCGGCGATGGCGGGGGCTGCCACCAGCCAGGCGAACGAGGCGAGGCGCATGCCGCTGCCTTCGATGGCAAGCACGAAGATGTGACTCGCGAGAAACGCGAACGCCGCTACAGCAATGACGCTTCTCGAAACGAGCCGCATGGGCGCTTCCTCGCCAGACGCATGACGTCACCTAAATCCTGTAACCCTGCAGGATTGAGGTCAGGTTAACTTTGCCGCGCCTGCATCGCGTTTTATCTGCCGCCTGCCAGCTTGCGCGTGCGCGCGTACAGCGCGGCGGTAAGCCCTAGGAACAGCGCCGTGCCGCCCAACAGCGCGGGCGTTGCAAACCCGTCACCCACCAGCGCCAGTGGGGCGTCCTTGCCGGTGCCCGCCACGATCCCGGCGAACACCACGCCCCACAGGCTTTCGCCCACGATCAGCCCGGTGGCGGTGAGCACGCCCATGCGCAGCGCCATTTCCGGATCGCTGCGCCGCTCCGCCCAGCGGTCGTAGAACCGGCCCACCAGCGACCCCAGCACGGTGGGCAGGATCACGCTCATCGGCAGGTAGATGCCGATCCCCACCGCCAGCGGCGGCAGGCGCAGCCGTCCGGCCGCGCCCAGAACGGCATCGAGCACGATGAAGATCACCCCCGCCACAGCGCCCCAGCCGATCATCGTCCAGTTGAGATCGCCGCCCAGCACGCCTTTGGCCAGCGCCGAAATCAGCGCCGCCTGGGGCGCGGGCAGAGCGTTGGGGCCGGCGCCCGGCATTCCGGCAAAGCCCAGCCCGCTGTTCAGCACGTTGAGCACCGGGGGAATGATCAGCGATCCGAACACCACGCCGATCACCAGCGCCACCTGCTGTTTCCACGGGGTCGCGCCCACCAGTTGCCCGGTTTTCAGGTCCTGCAGGTTGTCGTTCGAAATGGTGGCGACGCCGAACACGATGCCGGTGACGATCAGCGCGTAAGCCACCAGCGCCTCGGTGGTGGAGGCGCCCTGCTCGCGCCCGAACAGACCGACGAGCATCAGCGATGCGGCCACGACCGACAGGATGCCGATGCCCGATACCGGCGAATTGGACGCGCCGATCAGCCCGGCCATGTAACCGCACACCGCCGCGATCAGCAGTCCGAACACTACCACGAACACCACTGCGCCCGCGATCAGCACGCCTTCGCTGCCGGCCAGCGGGCCACCCGCGATGACGCTCCACAGCAACAGCGCGATCGGCACCATCATCGCCAGCGCGGCCAGCGCAACGATGCCGATGGGAATATCCTGCTCCTCGATCGCCAGCACCTGGCCCGCGCCGCGCGCGCGGCTGGCGGCCAGTGCGGAGCGCACGCCGCCCACTACCGGACCGGCGATGCGCAGCAGGGTCCACACCGCCGCCACGCCGATCACGCCAGCGCCGAAAAACCGCACGTCAGCGGAAAACACGCCTTGCGCCCACGCACCGACATCGCCGGTTGCGGGGTTTTGCGCGGTCAGGATCGGCAGCAGCACCCACCAGCCCACGACGAGCCCGAGGGCCATCGCCATGCCGACGGACAGGCCGACCAGATGGCCCACGCCCAGCAGCGCGAACGACAGGCCGCCGGAAATGCCGGTCGCCCCGGAGCCGGCGCGAAACCACACCGCCGCTTCGCCCACCACCAGCCTGGTCTGCGTCAGCACCGCGAACCCGGCGGATGCCACCGCATTCCACAACAGGATGGACAGCCCTTTGGCGCTTTCCTCCGCCCCTTCGCGTGAGCCGGAACCGATGCGCAGCACTTCGGCGGCGGCATGGCCTTCGGGATAAGGCAGCGGCGTGTCCACCACCAGCGCGCGGCGCAGCGGCACGGAAAACAGCACGCCCAGAACGCCGCCGGTGCCGGTGATCGCCGCCGTGGTCCAATAGGGGAAGCCCTGCCACCAGCCGATCATCACCAGACCGGGCAGCACGAAGATGATCGCCGCCAGCGTACCTGCCGCGCTCGCCACGGTCTGGACGATATTGTTTTCCCAGATCGTGGAATCGCGAAAGCCGCGCAGCACCGCCATCGAGATCACGGCGGCGGGAATGGACGTGGCGAACGTCAACCCCACCTTGAGCCCGAGATAGACGTTGGCGGCGGTGAACAGCAACGTGATGATGCCGCCCAGCGCAATGCCGCGAAGCGTCAGCTCCTTTACCGATGCCGGACGCGTTTCCCCCTGATCGTTCGCCATGCGTATCTTTGCCTTTTGCGTTTCAAGCCATTATTGCCACGGGGCGCTCCTTCGCAACAGGCAAAACGCGCGCATTGCGGACCTGTCGGTTTCATCGCTCCGTCACATCGGTGCCGCACAGCGTATAGCCATGGACCTTTCAACGCACCCCGCAGCGCCTGTCATCGCTGCCCTGGAACCGGATCGCCCGGTGCGGGTCATCGTACTGGCCGGGCGCGGCAGCGCAGGGGCGGACGCTCTGGCCCGCCGGTTCGGCGTGACTCACCCCTGTCTGGTGCCGCTGGCCGGGCAGCCGCTGATCGCCCATGTGCTCAAGGTGGCCGCCCTGCACCCCAGCGTAGAAAGTCTGGCTGTGTCGATCGCGCCCGACGCTTTCGACGCGGTGTTCGATGTGCTGTCGCATGTGCCGGGGCGCGGGATCGTCAAGCTGGTGGCGGCGCGCGAGACCGAAGCGCAGAGCATCGCCGCCGCTGCCGAAGGGTGGGGCGGCGCGCTGGTCATCACTCGTGCAACCCACGCACTGCTGACAGGCGAAGCGGTCGATACCATGATCGCTGCGCTGGACGGTGCGCAGGCTGCCTTCGCGGTCATCCGCTCGCAAAATACAATTACCGCGCCTCGCGCAGCATTACATGTGTTTGCCGATGGAGCTTATGCCGATTGCGGCCTGATTGCGCTGTCATCCTGCGATGCGCTTGGCGTTGCCCGCCTTCTGGGAAGTGGAGGTCCGTTTGCGGGCGGGCTGTTACGCACTCTTCGCGTATTCGGGCTTTTGGCGAAACTGCTATTGATGCTGCGCGCGCTGTCCCTGAGCGGCGCCACAACGCGCCTTGGCGATCGCCTCAACCTGCATCTCGCAGCGGTCGTTATGGACGATGGATTGCCGGCCCTGCGTGTCGACGATGAGGAGACACTCGCGCTGGCCGAGGCCGTCCTGGAAGTCAGGCCATCTCCCGCCAAGAGCCCGGCATCCTGCGCCAACGTGCGCGGCATTGCCCTGTCGTAAGCCGTCGCCCTCCGCCCGGACTGGCGCGGCACGCTGGCCGCACGCGCCGGGCGATGGGCGCAGCGCTATCAGGCGCCCTTGTCGAACGTCGCGCCGCCGCCCTTTTCTTCTTCCAGCAGCACCGCCGTGTCAGCATTGGCGGACAAGCGCACCGCGTTGCCTTCCACTTCGGCGACAAGGCCGCCGGAAATGTAGTGGTGATGGTTCTGATGGGCGCCGCCGACCTTCTTGGTCAGTTTGATGCGATCGCCGTCCACCTTGTCCACCGTGCCCACATGCACGCCGTCGGCACCGATGACATCCATGTGCTCGGTGATCTTGGAAAGGTCGCTCATCGTATTCTCCTGCGTTGGACTATGAACTGACTGTTGAACGAGCGCGCGGCGTTATCGCTCCCGCCTTCACCAACAACTTTGCCTCATCGCGGCACGCGGCGACGGTCAAGATATGTCGTTAACCAATTATAACGTAATTTTCCCTAGACTTCGCCGCACAGGAGGGGCTGGGAGGTTCACCATCCGTAACGTGATAGTGCTTGTGTCGATGCTGATGACCTGGCTGCTCGTGGCCGGGCAGGCCGATGCGCAAGTCATCACGTTGCGGCAGGACGCCTGCTATGCAATTGCTCCCGCAGGCCACCGCGCGACCGCGGCAGCCATATCCGCCCTCCCCTACGACTGCCGGGCCGAGCCGCCGTACGCACGCTATCGCAACGCGTGGGTATGGCTGAAAGTGCAAGACCCTTCGCGCCTTGCCGCGCTGCCCGCGAACTGGAAGCTGCTGGTGGACCAGGCCCGCTTCGCACGCCTTTCCGTCATCGTCGTCAACACCGATGGCAGCGTCCAGCAACGCACGCTTGCCCCGCGCGCGATGGGGGACAACTGGGCGCTGGGCGGCAGCCAGCGCTTTACCGTCCACCGCCCGGGCGCGCAGGTCAAAGCGGTCTACGTGGGCTTTCTCAAGCTCGACGGGCTGTCGCTGATGCGCAAGCTTTCGGCGATCGGCCCGCATAACGCACGGCGGCTGGACAACCTGTGGATGGGCCTGATGGGCGTGTTCGGCGGCGCGATCCTGTCCGCCTTCGCCTACAACCTGCTGATCTACACCGGGCAGCGACTAGTCTATCAGCGCTGGTATCTGCTGTGGTCGGTACTCGCCCTGGCCTACGGCTTCACGTGGACGAACGTAACCGCCTTTTTCATCCCCGGCTTCACCGGCCCGCTGGCGGTGCGGACGGACATCCTGCTGGTGTCCGGCCTGATCGCGGCAGGCAACATGTTCTTCCTCTCGGTGATCGAGGACGGCGTGCTGCCGCGCTGGCTGAAGCGGACCGGCACCGCATTCGCCGCGTTCAATATCGCCGCCGGCCTCGCTGCCTGGCAGGGTGGCCTCGCAAGCCCGGTCACCCTCGATCGCGTGCTCAATGTCGCCTTCGTGTGCAGCGCCTCGTGCGGCATCGTCGGCGTGACACTGGCGATCCGCGCCCGCAGCCGGGTCGTGTGGTTCTACCTCGCCGGATGGACCCCGGTGCTGGCGGTATTCGCCCTGCGCGTGCTGCGCAACTTCGGCCTTGCCCTGCAGGCCGACGCGATCGACATGGCGACCTTCGCCACCTTGGCGTTCGAATCGGTGGCCCTCTCCCTCGCCATCGCCGACCGTTTCCGCCTGCTGGGCCGCGAACGCGATCTGGCCGAACAGGCCCGCCGCGCCATCGCCATCGAAAGCGAAAGCCACCGTCGCGCCGCGCACACCGATTACCTGACCGGCCTTGGCAACCGCGCGGCCTTCAACAAGACCCTGACCGCCATGTGCCGAGCCCCCGCGGGCGAGCCGTTCGTACTGATGCTGGTGGACGTCGATCATCTGAAGGACATCAACGACCGGCTGGGCCACGATGGCGGCGACAAGTTGCTGGAAAAAGTGGGCAAGGGCCTGCTCCAGGCCGGCGGCGTACACGCCCATGTGTCACGCATCGGCGGGGACGAGTTCGCGCTGGTGATCGCGGCGGGGGAGCATGAACAGGCCCGTGTACGCGACGCGCTGGAAGCGCTGCAGGGAACCACGCTCTCCCATGCCGGGCGGTCGTGGGCGGTCTCGTTCAGTATTGGCTGCGCACGCTTTCCTGCCGATGCCGATACCCCGGAAGTGCTGTTCACCAACGCCGACCTGGCGCTGTATCAGGCCAAGGAACAGGGCCGCTGCCGCCTGCGCCATTACAAACCGCCCCTGCGCGCCCGGCTGGACAGCACCCTGACATTCAGCCGCGAGGCCGACGAAGGCATCGCCCGGGCCGAGTTTTCCCTGCATTTCCAGCCCATAGTGGACCTGCAGACCGGCCTTACCGACTCGTGCGAGGCACTGCTACGCTGGCAGCATCCCACCCGCGGGCAAATCACCCCCGCCGTCTTTGGAGACATGCTGAGCGAGTGCAAGGCAGGCCTTGGCGTGCAGCACCATGCGCTGGACATGGCGCTGCAGGCCCTGCGCGATCATCCCGGCGCCCTGCCGCGCCTGTCGGTGAACCTGACGTCCGCGCAGCTTGACGGACCGCACGCCGCCGCACGGCTGCTGGGCCGCCTGCGCGAAATGGACATCACGCCTTCACGCCTGTGCATCGAGGTGACGGAGAACGTCGTGCTGGACCGTACGCTGGATCGCACTGCCGAGGCGCTGGCGCTGCTGCACGGGGCCGGCATCGGCGTGGCGCTGGACGATTTCGGCACCGGCTACGCCTCGCTCATCCATTTGAAGCACCTGACGTTCGACAGCCTCAAGATCGACCGGTCGTTCACGCTGGGCCTGTTCGAGGACGACGGCCAGAGCGAGGAAATCATCCGCGCGATCATCGGGCTGGGCCACGGCCTGCGCAAGACGGTGGTGGCCGAAGGGGTGGAAACCCACCTCCAGCGCAACCGGCTGACCGAGATGGGCTGCCGCCTGGGCCAGGGCTACCTGTTCGCCCGCCCCGTGGCCGTGCTGGATCTGGCCGGCCCGATCTACACCCCGATCGCGGCATGATGCGGGGCGCTGCGCGCTGTTGGCGGCGGAACCTGAGGGTTGGCAGCCGACGCGGGTGCATAGGGGAATGGCGAGAATCAGTGGAAAGCGGACAGGCAGCATCCCCGTAAGCGCTGGATTGTGCTCGCTCGATGATGCAAACAGCGCGAATGGGAGATGAGGCCAAGCAACCGAGTGTCAGGCTCACAAAGTGTGCTTGGTGGTGGCTGGGTGCGTTGGGGTTCGCGATGCTGTCGGTGTGGCCTCTCGGCCATTTTGATAACACGACCGAACTCACGCCAAATCATACTGATGTTCTTGAATACTGCTTCTGGTTTGCGAGTGCTGTTGCCTTCACATCGGCTTTCGTCGGCTTTTTCCAATCTAGCGGCAAGCTTGTTTCACGCTTGTTGATGTCCGTCTTTTGCTTCGCCCTTTTAGGGGGCTTATCGTCTCTTCTGACCACAAGCACTATCGCAAATATCATTGAGAATAGGCTCGACTTTCCAAAGGCTAAAACGGTGACATATCAGAGCTTAGTTCCAATACATCGCGCGTATCGCTCGGACTCTAGAACGGGATCAAGTTGGACTATACAGCCTGAGCCTATCTGGTCCAACATTGACATTGCGCACTTAGACTACAAGTTCATGCTCGAGAAGTTAGGGGCTGGGTATGAAGGAGCAGAACCTTCCAGCTTGTCGAGCCGAGGATATTTCTGCGCTAAGGTGATCATGCAGCGATCAGGAGAGGCGCTCCGCGTGTTGCATGCGGGAACGCAAGCCCTTCCGCGCGGGTCCGTTGGGGTCTGCTCCTCAATGGTTGCGAAAGAGCCATCGCTTCCAGTGCTTCACTGATGTCCGGAGTTGGGCGTTTGCAGCCGTTCCGAGATCGGGCGCCGAGCGTGCGATATTGACCGCGAGCCGGTCAGAGCGTCTGCCAAAGGCAGTTTACGGATCTATCCTGATGGCGCGCGCAATCCCCTGGTAGCCACCGGGCGCGTACAAGTGCGACGTGGTAGATGGTTCCTTACCAGACCCCGGGATAACGACGGGCCGACGCGGCAATGGGCGGCTGCATGTCCGCCTGCCCGCCCGTCTGGTGACCCACACCGCAACGCGCCAGGTCGTGCTGAGCGACTTGTCGTGCAACGGCGCGCGGGTGCTGATGCACGAGCCGCTGGCGATCGGCTGCGAAGTGGTGCTGGAATGGGACCGGTTCGACGCGTTCGGCACGGTCGTGTGGTGCCATGCCGACCGCAGCGGCATCGCGTTTATCGACCCGGTCGAGAAGGCGGTGCTGATTGCCACGCGCGCGCTGGATGATCGGGCGCGGTTGCCGCAGGACCGTGAACTGGTGCGGCAGGTGGCGAAGCGCTGGGTAGAAGGGTCTGCGCGGCTTTGACCAGAGGCGGCGCTACACCGGCAACGGCGTGGCGGGGGTGATTTCCGCGAAGTAGCGCGCCATCGCCGCCGCCGCCGTATCGCTCAATGCAATGAACGCACGGCGCTTGTCGGCATCGTCGCTCACGCGCACGAACAGCCCGGCATCGACGAGCTGGCCGATCCAGCGCAGCGCCGTGGTGGGCGGCACGTTCGCGGCGATGCACAGCGAGGTGACCGACACGCGCTTGCCCTCTATCCGCGCCGCCGTCAGGTCCAGCAGCATGTCCCACGCAGGGTCCGCGAACAGGTCCCCCTCCAGAAAGCGGGCGCGCAGCTGGCGCTGGCGGATGATCCGGCGCACCAGCTTGGCATCGGGCAGATCGGTTTCACCGCGCGCGGTCGGCGCTGACAGCACTGGAGCTGGCGGGGCAACCGGCACTACGCCGCCGCGCGGGTCCAGCCGTTCCATCCGCCCGGCGATCTGGCCAACCTGCTCGGTCAGCCGCAGCAGCATCAGCCGATCGTCTTCCGACAATTCGCGCAGGCGGGCAGACGGGAACCGCGCCAGCACCTGCCCCAGCGCGATCACCCGCTCCGCCCGGTCCGGGTTGACGAGCAGCACCGGGAAAGACTGGTCCATGCAGGCGAACACATCGTCCAGCGCATCGACCGTGGTGGACACAATGAGACGCGCACCCGCCTGCTGCGCGCGCATATCCAGCGCCGCCAGCGCGGCCAGTGCCGCCCCGTCAACCTGCGGACAATCGACCAGCACTACATCGCTTAGGCCCCGATGATCGTCCTCCAGCTCGTCCAGTCGCTGTGCGCTGTGCACGCGCAGGCCCGCCGCCGCGGCATCTTCCCGCAAAGTGGCGCGCAAGTGCGGACGGTCCGCATAGATGGAGAGCGATGGCGCGGCATCGCGCCCGGCGTTGTCCGCAGGCGCGCCGTAGACGAAATCTTCCCCGCCGTGCCCGGTCTGCTGCATTGCCCCGCCTTTTCGCTCCATGCCCGCGCTGCGATGCGAACAAAGCAGGACCGGGTCAAGCAGCGGCGCGGTTAAATTCCTGCAAGGTCAAGCCCAGCCCGACAATTCGCGGCGCATCAGCGCCTCCAGCATGGCCATGCCGGGCGCGCGATCGTTGAGGCAGGCAAGCACCGCCAGCCGCTCACCGCCCGCGCCTTCGAACACCTCACGCCCGCGGATCGCCAGTTCCTCCAGCGTTTCCACGCAGTCCGCCGAAAAGCCCGGCGCGGCGATCGCAAGGCGGCGGGTCCCGGCGCGGGCCTCGGCGGCAAGCACGGTGTCGGTTGCGGGTTCAAGCCACTTGGCGCGCCCAAAGCGGGACTGGAAGCTGGTTTCCACCCGGATGCCGGGAAGCCGCACCGCCAGCCGCTCGCCCAGCAGGCGTGCGGTCTTGCGGCAGTGGCAGTGGTAGGGATCGCCCAGTTCCAGCGTGCGCTGGGGCATGCCGTGGAACGAGAGCAGCAGCACTTCGGGCGCGAAATCCAGCGCTTCCACTTGCGCCGTAAGGTCTGCCTCCAGCGCGCCGATGTAGGCCGGATCGTCGTGATACGGGGGCAGCGTGCGCAGCGCGGGCTGCCAGCGCATGGCGCGCAAACTATCGCCCAGCTTATCCATCACCGAGGCGCTCGTCGCGCCGCAGTACTGGGGGTAGAGCGGGGCGACCAGGATGCGATCGCACCCGGCGTCCTTCATCGCCTGCAGGCGCGCCGGGATCGCGGGATTGCCGTACCGCATCGCCCAGTCCACCTTTACGCCATCGCCCAGGATGGCCTGCAGGGCGGCGGCCTGCGCGGCAGTGATGGCGGCCAGCGGCGAGCCGCCCTGCGTCCACACTTGCGCATAGGCATGGGCCGATTTGGCCGGGCGGGTGCGCAGGATAATGCCGTGCAGGATAGGCTTCCACGCGATCGGCGGGATTTCCACTACGCGCCGGTCGGACAGGAATTCGGCCAGATAGCGGCGCACGGCAGGCGCGTTGGCGGCATCGGGGGTGCCAAGGTTCACCAGCAGCACGCCCACTTTGCGGGTGGCAAGCGCGGGGTGACCGGACGGGGCGTGAGCGGGCTGCATTACAATTCCTCGGCAAAGAAGGGCAAACGGCGCAGGCGCAGGCCCGTTGCCGAAAATAGCGCATTGCCGACGGCAGGGGCGATGACGGCTACGCCGATTTCACCGGGATCGGCGGGATCGGCGTTGCTGTCGATGAACTCTACCTCGATCTGCGGACAGTCCGCCAGGGTTGGCAGGCCCATCGTACCCAGCGTTTCCTGATCGGGCCGACCACGCTCATAGCGCACCGTGCAGCCCAGCGCGAGGCCGAGGCCGAAGATCAGCCCGCCCTCCACTTGCTGGCGCGCGATGTCGACGTTGATGCCCCGGCCCACGTCCGCCACCGCGCTCAGCCGATCGACCCGCACCCCTTGCGCATCGCGCCGGGCGCTGGCGACCAGCGCGATGCGCGCCTCGCCAATGCGGTGGCAGGCGATGCCCTGCCCGCTGGCATCGCCGCCGCCGCCCCACTGCGCCAGCGTGGCGGCACGCTGCAGGCATGCGGCCAGGCGTGGGTCGCCCCCCAGCATCGCCATGCGATATGACAGCGGCTCGCGGCGTGCGCGGTGCGCCATCTCGTCCACGAAACTTTCGTTGAAGAAGGCGGTCCAGCCATGCGCGTTGCCCCGCATCCGGGCGCTGGGCAAGCCGGTGCTGACCGGCACGTGATCTATCGCCACGTTGGGGATCGCGTAGACCGGCAGCGCGCCTTCCAGCGCCATCGGATCGGCCTTGCCGGCAACGGCGGCCATGGCATCGAACGGCGCGTCTCCGGCGAACAGGCGGCGGGCGAATTCGCGCGCGGTGGCAGGCACCGCGATGCGCGCGCGCCACGCGGCGATGGACCCTTCGGTATCGGGCCGCGCCGCCATCACCGCCACCACGGGGGCGCGCGGCAACCCGGCGCGAAACTCCTCGGCCCGGCTCCAGGTCAGTTGCACCGGCTTGCCGATGGCCTTGGCAATCGTGGCGACTTGCGCGGCGTGTCCGCATTCCAGCCGCCGATCGAAACTGCCGCCGATGGGAAGCGGATAGAGGATAACGTCGCGCGCCTCCAGACCAACCGCGCGGCCCGCCGCTTCCCGCGTGGCCTGCGGGGCCTGGGTGCCGATCCACAGCTCGAGCTTGCCGTCATGCAGCCAGGCGGCGGCGGCGGCGGTTTCTATCGTCGCATGGAGCGCGGGGGCCACCTCGTAACGCACCTGCACCGGCAGGGCGCCGCGCATCAGGCTACGATCACCCGCCTCGTACAGCACCTGCCCGCTGCCAGCCCGCATCGCCTCGTTCATCGCCGCATCAACCGCGTCGGAATTGGCGCCTTGGGTAAAGGAAAAGCGCGGGGCCATCGCGGTCAGCGCCGCTTGCGCGGTCCAGCTGTCCTGCGCCACGGCGGCCACCCAGCCGGATCCGCGGACGGTGTGCAGCATCCCGCGCAAGGGCTTGGCCGCGGCCTCGTCCAGCGATGCCAGCGCCGCGTCGCTGCCGATCGGCGCGTGGTGGATGGCGGCGAACACCATGCCGGGCAAGCGCACGTCGGCGGCGAACGTCCAGGATCCATCCACCTTGGAGGGCAGGTCCAGCCGGGGATAGCGCAAGGCCGCGCCGGGCGGGACCTGCACCGGGTTTTCGGCCATCGGCTCAGGCAGCAGCGGCGGGGGGGATGGCGGCGCATATTGCGCGGCATCCTCTACAAGCGGGCCGAACGGCAGGCGCTTGCCCTGGTGCTGCACGAAGCCGTCGCGCGCGGTGCATTCCTCCCACGCCACGTTCCAGCGCGCCGCCGCCGCCTGCATCAGCATGACGCGCGCGCAGGCTGCGGCAGCCCGCGCGCCGGCCTCGTACGCGGCGATCTCGGTGCCGTCTGCCGTAGCCATGAACAGATGGTCGGCCGCCCAGCGCCGGGTGATGAGATCGTCCGGGCGGTCGGCCAGCGCCGGCATCGTGGGCATCCACAGCGGCGCCCACTTGGCGGCCAGCACCAGATTGGCATACTGCGGGCTGACCGGCGCGGGCTGGGCCGAGACCTGTCGCCAGTCCGCCCCCAGTTCATGCGCCACGATTTGCGGGATCAGGGTGGTGACGCCCTGCCCCATCTCCACTTGCGGGACCGATACCGTGACCACGCCGTCGCGCCCGATGCGCAGCCATGCGTCGAAGGCAAATTCGCCCGCGCGCGGCGCAAGCGCCAGCGGATAGCGGCGCGGCAGCACGGCATACCCCAGCGCCAGCCCGCCACCCGCGAGCGCACCGATCAGCACGCGGCGGCGGGTGGGCGTCATGCCGGGTGTGCGTCCAGCCAGGCGGCCACTTGCGCGGCCAGCGCGGCGAAGGCCTGCGCCTGCGGGCCATCGCCCGCCGCCGTGGGGGTGCCGGCATCGCTTTCGCGCCGGATCGCGATGTCCAGCGGGATGCGCCCCAGGAACGGCACGCCCATTTCGCGCGCGGCATCCTGCGCGCCGCCGTGGCCGAACGGATCGCTCACCTCGCCGCAGTGCGGGCAGGCATAGCCCGCCATGTTCTCCACCACCCCGATCACCGGAATGTCGCCTTGGGTAAACAGGCCGACGGCGCGCGCCGCGTCCATCAGCGCCAGATCCTGCGGGGTCGATACGATCACCGCGCCTGCGGGGCGGCAGCGCTGCAGCATGGTCAACTGCACGTCGCCGGTGCCGGGCGGCAGGTCCACCACCAGCACCTCGGCCCCCGCCCAGTGCGCCTCCACCAGCTGGATCAGCGCGCCGGAAATCTTGGGGCCGCGAAAGGCGATGGCCTGGCCGGGGGTGGTCAAGTGCGCCATCGACAGCACGGGCACGCCATAGCGGCTTTCCACCGGCACCAGCTTGCCTTCATGCGCCTTGGCCCGCGCGCCCTCGGTGCCCAGCAGCCGGGCCTGCGACGGGCCATGAATGTCCGCGTCCACCAGCCCCACCTTGTGCCCGGCGCGCGCCAGCGCCACCGCCAAGTTGGCCGCCAGCGTGGACTTGCCGACACCGCCCTTGCCGGAGCCGACGGCGATGATGCGCGGTCCTTTCGCTGGCTGCGCAACAGCCTGCGCATCGTCCTTCCCCGCCATCAGGGCAATCCGCAGGTCGGTTATGCCGGGGGCACCGGACAATGCCGTGCGCACCGCGCTTTCCGCTTCGGCGCGTGCCCTGGCGTCCATCCCGTCCGCGCCCAGCACCAGCGTTGCCCGCCCATCGCGCACCTGCACGGACTGCACGCGCGGCGCCAGACCGGGGGGCAGCAGCGCCGTCAGGCGTTCGGCAGCATCGTCGGGTGCGGGCTTGCCACCATCGGGGCCGCCATCTGTGCCACTCACTGGACGTCTCCGCTTTTCCGGGCATCCCCGCTTGTCGTGCGCTCAGGTGGCGCACACGGGGAAAAAGGGCAAGAGAGAGGCTGTTATTTGATGGCGGGGTTCCTATAGATAGGGCCATGAAATCTTACGGTGGCGCAGACACACGCAGCAACAATGCGGGGGACGATACGGGACCCCTGGCGATGGCCGGGCCGGTCAGCCCCTGGGGCGGCGGTGGCAAGGATGGCGGCGACAAGGACGGTGGCGCTGGCGGCTCCGGTCCTGACGACTCAGGCACCGGCGACGAAGGCGATGCCGGCGGTACGGATCACGGCGAGCGTCGCGGACCGCGCAATCCCTGGCTGCCCAGCGGCGATACGCCTCCTCCCCCGCGCCGTGCGTCCGGCCTTGAAGACATCCTGCGCGGCCGCGATCCGCGTCGTTCTGGCGGCGGTAGTGGCGGACCCGGCCTTGGCGGGTTTCCGAACCTGCCGCGCCGGCCCGACGGCAAATCCTGGCTGCCGCTGGCGATCGGCGCGGCGGTCGTCGTGCTGCTCGGCGCGTCCAGCGTCCACATGCTCGGCCCCAAGGAACAAGGCGTCGTCACAACCTTGGGCAAATATTCGCGCACCATCGATTCCGGCGTCAGCGTAACCCTGCCCTGGCCGATCGAGCATGTGAACGTGGTGGATGTCAGCTCGTTCAAGCTGGTCACCATTCCTGACGACGACAACGAAAAGCTGATGCTCACCAGCGACAAGAGCCTGGTGGACCTGAGCTATCTGGTGCGCTGGAACGTCAAGGACCTGAAGAATTACACCTTCCGTCTGGCCGATCCCGAGCAGACCGTGCGCGAAGTGGCCGAGGCCGCGATGCGCGCCTCGATCGCGCAGATATCGCTGGGGCAGGCGCTTTCCGGCGCCGGGCGCGCCGATGTGGAGCAGGACGTGCGCGAACGCATGCAGACGATCCTGGATTTCTACCACGCGGGCATTTCCGTGCAGGGCGTCGAAATCAAGAAGGCGGACCCGCCGGCCAAGACCAAAGGCGCGTTCGACAATGTGAACGTGGCTCAGCAGGAAGCCGAGCGCGACCGGTCGGAAGCGCGCGCCTGGGCGCAGCAGGTCCTTGCACGCGCGCAGGGCGATGCCAGCGCGTTCGACAAGATCTACGCCGAATACAAGCTGGCGCCAGAGGTAACCAAACGCCGTTTGTATTACGAGACGATGGAGCGCGTGGTGCGCGATAACGATACCGTCGTTGCCGAAACCAATGGCGGCACCACCACGTATCTGCCGCTGCCCGAATTCAAGCGGCGCACGGCTGCCGCACCCGATGGCACCACCATCACCGTGCCGGACACGCGCACCTCTACCAACACTGGGGGGCAGCAGTGATGGGAGACCTTTGGCACCACTACAAGACTGCGATCATCGCCGCTGGCGTCGCCGTCATCGCGCTGATGCTCAGCGTCATTATCGTGCCCGAAAACGAGCAAGCGGTGATCGTCCAGGCCGGGCGGCCCGTGCGCGTATACAACCCGTTCGTGCCCAACGCCGCCTACGGGCAGACCGGCGCGGGCGTGCATTTGCGCATCCCGCTGGTGGAGCAGGTGATCCGCATCGACAAGCGCCTGCTGTCCGTGGACATGCAGCAGCAGCAGGTGCTTTCCACTGACCAGCAGCGGCTCAACGTGGACGCCTATGCCCGCTATCGCATCGTCGATCCGGTCCGCATGGTGCGGTCTGCCGGCACCAGCGAACGGGTGACCGAGCAGCTGGAGCCGATCCTGTCCTCGGTGGTGCGCCAAGAACTGGGCAAGCGCACCTTCCAGTCACTGCTCACGGCGGAGCGCGGCCAGGCGATGGCCAACATCCGCGACCTGCTTGACCGCGAAGCCCGCCAGTACGGCGCGCAGATCGTGGACGTGCGGATCAAGCGCGCCGATCTTCCCGAAGGGGCGCTCGCCGCAGCCTTCGTGCGGATGGAAGCGGGCCGTCAGGAAGAGGCCAAGACGATCGCCGCCAAAGGCCAGCGCGACGCGCAGATCATCCGCGCCGATGCGGAGGCGCAAGGCGCGAAGATCTATGCCGACAGTTACGGCAAGGATCCGGCGTTCTACGATTTCTACCGGGCGATGCAGAGCTATTCGGTGGCGTTCGGCAAAGATGCCGCAGGCCAGAACGGCAACAAGACCATCCTGCTCAGCCCGGACAACACCTATCTTAAGCGCTTCCGGGAGCCATGAGCCGCGTGGCTCGTTGCTGGCCCGAACATCCGGTGAATGGCGCGATCAAGCCGGCGTCATTCAAATCCGGTTAAGCTGATCAGGCGTGAATCGGGCGGTATGTTTCGCCGGCCCCGCATTCGCGGGAAACCCGGCCCCCATACTGCCGAGACGGAGGAATCAAAGGACGTGAAGCCCGTGCGATACGCTTATGGACTGACCACAGCGCTCCTGCTTGGAGGCGCCACCGCCACCCTCGTCACCGGTTACCCCGCAGGCGCGCAGGTGGCTCAGAATGAAGCCAGCGAAATTTCCCGCGTCGTGCCGCGCGCCGGCGCGCCCGCCGGGTTCGCCGACCTCACCGCGCAGCTGCAACCCGCTGTCGTCAATATCTCCACGCGCCAGAAGGTTCAGGTTCAGGGCGGCGGCGGCGCCAACCCCTTCGCCGGCACGCCCTTCGAAGGGCTGTTCGGCGGCCAGGGCGGCGGCGGCGGTGGCGGCACCCCGCAGACGCGCGAGGCGCAGTCGCTGGGATCGGGCTTCATCGTATCGTCCGACGGCTATGTGGTGACCAACAATCACGTCATCACCGCCGAGGGCAAGGGCCAGGTGGAATCGATCACGATCACCATGCCTGACGGTGCGGAGTATCCCGCCAAGCTGATCGGCAAGGACGCTGCATCGGACCTGGCCGTGCTCAAGATCAGCGCGCCCAAGCCGCTGCCGTTCGTCAAGTTCGGCGATTCGCGCAATGCCCGCGTAGGTGACTGGGTGATCGCCATCGGCAACCCGTTCGGCCTTGGCGGCACGGTGACCGCCGGCATCATCTCCGCCGTCTATCGCAACACCGGCGCGGGCGGCGCGTACGACCGCTACCTGCAGACCGACGCGGCGATCAACCGGGGCAATTCGGGCGGCCCGATGTTCGACATGAAGGGCCAGGTGATCGGCATCAACAACGCCATCTTCTCGCCCACCGGCGGCAGCGTGGGCATCGGCTTTGCGATCCCTGCGGAGACCGCCGCGCCCATCGTGCAGAAGCTGATGAGCGGCCAGGCGATCGAGCGCGGCTACCTTGGCGTGCGGATCCAGCCGATCAATGAGGATCTGGCGGATTCGTTGGGTATCGAGCACAACAAGGGCGAATTCATTCAGTCCGTCGAGCCGGGCGGCGCTGCCGCGAAGGCCGGCATCCAGGGCGGCGACGTGGTGGTCAAAGTGGCCAACAAGGAAGTCACCCGCGACCAGACGCTTTCGTACATCGTGGCCAATACCGCGCCGGGCACCACCATCCCGATCGAGGTTATTCGCAACGGCCGCCGCATGACGCTGAATGCCACCGTCGCCAAGCGGCCGGCTGAAGATCAACTGGCGCAGGCTTTCGATCCCAACGCCGATCAGGACGACGATTCGTTCAGCGATTCGCCCAGCAAGCAGGAGCAACAGGGCGTCGCCGAAAAGGCGCTGGGCCTGTCGGTCATTCCGCTGACACCCACGATCGCGCGCCAGCTCGGCGCCGCCGAAGGTACGCGCGGCGTCGTCATCGTGGCCGTCGATCCCAATTCGGATGCGGGCCAGAAGGGCTTCCAGCGCGGGTTCATCATCCTGCAGGCGAACGGTCGCCCCGTCGCCACGCAGGCGGACCTGACTGCGGCGGTGAATGCCGCCAAGGCCGAAAACCGGAGCGCCATCCTGCTGCGCGTGCAACCACGCGGCCAGCCCGCGATGTTCGTGCCCGTCCGCCTGCGCTGACGCGCACCGCCGGCAAACACACGAAACGCCCGTCGGAGCGATCCGGCGGGCGTTTTCGCGTAACTGGCCCCACTTGACAATTATAGGCAATTATGGACTAGATAGTTTGTTCTCATGCCCGACCTGAGACAATCCCAACTCGACAGGTTCAAGTAAGCCGCCCACTAGCTAGAGACGGACCACGATCCTAAGCGCTTCAGAGAGAAGCTGGCTAGGATCGCCAAGCACAAGCCGGTGGAGAAGCCAGCTGACTGAGCAAACGCCAACAGCAGCTTATGTTCTTGCCCTCCTGGTGGGGGGAGGACTAACCTACCAAGGCTTGGCCGACCGGGTGACGGGGCTCAGGTCGTTTGATGTAAGCCGCGCCCGGCACCCGTTCTGGTACTGGCTGTTCATGTGCCTATGGGGCGCTACTGCCTTAACGAGCCTCTACAGGCTCATCGCCAACATGGCGGGTTTGTAAAGTACATAAACGCCCAATTATAACCATTTTGGTTATAAGCCCCGCCATCTGCCAGGCCTTGAGCGCTTTAGGCACGGCGGTGTATCGGGCCGGCGTCGTGGGCCGTCTTGCGAATCCACGCCGCCGCCCCGACGAACCGTTCCGTCAGGATCGAGCCGGGCTGTGAAAGCTCTTACCCGGTTGTTCGCACGCAGAAGCTCCCCCCTCGCGTCCCGCACAGGACGCCCCGACGCCGGCCCGATGTTCGTTTCGGCCCTTGCGCCAGTCCCCGGCGTTATCCCGCATTCGCCAGCGGGCGCCGGGCCGTGCGCGTTATCGCGGCACCCTTGCGTCCAGTTCGGCCAGCCACACCGCCGCGCTGGCATCGGAGGGGGCGCGCCAGTCTCCGCGCGGGCTGAGTGCGCCGCCGGAGGAAACTTTCGGCCCGTTGGGGATGGCGGAGCGCTTGAACTGGCTGAAGGCGAAGAAGCGCTGGAGGAATTTCTCCAGCCACGAACGGATCGTCGCCAGATCGTAGGCGTTGCGGCGTTCGTGCGGGAAGCCCGCGGGCCAGGTGCCCACCGCTGCATCGCGCCAGGCATGCCACGCCAGGAACGCCACCTTGGACGGTTTCTGGCCGAAGCGGACCACGTGGTGCAGGAAGAAATCGTTCAATTCGTACGGGCCGATCCGGCTTTCCGTACTCTGGATCGCGCCGTCCGCGCCGGCCGGCACCAGTTCGGGCGAAATTTCGGTATCCAGGATCGCCAGCAGCGTGCGTTCGGTGTCGGCGCTGAACTGGTCGGTCGTCGCGCACCAGCGGATGAGGTACTGAATCAGCGTCTTGGGCACGCCCGCGTTCACCGCATAATGGCTCATCTGGTCACCCACGCCATAGGTGCACCACCCCAGCGCCAGCTCGGACAAGTCCCCCGTCCCGATCACGAAGCCGGAATGCTGGCCCGCCAGGCGGAACAGGTAATCGGTGCGCAGCCCCGCCTGCACGTTCTCGAACGTAACGTCATAGACCGGCTCGCCCTTGCCGAAGGGATGGCCGATATCCTCCAGCATGGTGGTGGCCGCCGGGCGAATGTCGATCTCCGCCGCGGTGATACCCACCGCCTCCATCAGCTTCCAGGCGTTGGCCTTGGTGCCATCGCTGGTGGCGAAGCCGGGCATCGTGTAACCCCGGATGGTGGAGCGCGGCAGGCCCAGCCGGTCGCACGCGCGGGCTGCAACGATCAGCGCATGAGTGGAATCCAGCCCGCCGGAAATGCCGATCACCATCGACTTTGCCTGCGTCGATTCCATCCGGCGCATCAGCCCGTCCACCTGGATGTTGAACGCCTCGTAGCAGTCCGCATCCAGCTTGTCGGCACGGGCAGGCACGAAGGGGAAGCGGCTGACGGCGCGCAGCAGGCCGATGTCGCCGCCCGCCGGCGCGTGCCGGAAGGTGACGGTGCGGAAGGTGTCCTGCGGATGGCCGGCAAGGTCCGCTGCGTCGTTGAAGGTGGGCACGCGCATGCGGTCCATCACGATGCGATCGCAGTCCACATCGGCGATGCACATCTGCGGCTCCAGCGCGAAACGCTCCGATTCGGCGAGGATGTCACCCAGTTCGTAGACGATGCCCTGCCCGTCCCAGGCCAGATCGGTGGTGCTTTCCCCGTGCCCCGCCGCGCAATAGACATACGCCGCCATCGCCCGCGCCGATTGCGAGCGGCACAGCAAGTGCCGCTCGTCCGACTTGCCGATCACGATGTTGGAGGCCGACAGGTTGCACAGGATCGTTGCCCCGGCCATCGCGCCCAGCGAACTTGGCGGCGTGGGCGCCCAGACATCCTCGCAGATCTCCACGAAGAAGCGGAAGTTGGCCAGCACGTCCGACGCGAACACCAGATCGACGCCGAACGGCACCTCCTGCCCGTTTACCGCGATGGTGGCATTGCGGATCGCCTTGCCGCTGGCGAACCAGCGCTTTTCGTAGAACTCGCGGTAATTGGGCAGGTAGGATTTGGGCACCACGCCCAGCAGCCGCCCGTGCGCGATCACCGCCGCGCAGTTGTACAGCCGGCCCTTGCGCGCCAGCGCCACGCCCACCAGCAGCACTGGCGACAGGTCGGCGCTGGCTTTCACGATGGTGGCCAGCGCGGCTTCCACCGCATCGATCATCGCGCCTTGCAGATGCAGGTCGTCGATCGCGTAGGAGGACAGGCATAGCTCGGGAAACACCAGCAGGTCGACATGGCGCTGGTGCGCGGCGCGCGCATGTTCCAGCACCGCATCGCAATTGAACGCGACATCGGCGGTGCGCACGCGCGGGGTGGCGGCGGCCACGCGCACGAAGCCATGGTCGTGCATCGCGAAGAACGGATGCTGCGTGGCGGAGGACGGGTCATGCGGCTCGGTCATGCGCAAATCCCTGACACCAACCGGCGTTGGAGGCAATGTTCCCCTTGCCCTTGGCGCTTCCGCCCCTAAATGCCGGCTATGCGATCCCTGGACGATATCCGCGAAGAATACGAGTTTCTCGATGGCGACGAGCGGTATCGTCTGCTGATCGAACTGGGCCGCGAACTGGACGCGATGCCCGATGCGCTCAAGACCGACGCCACCAAAGTGCGCGGCTGTTCGGCCAGCGTGTGGGTCTATCCCACCGCGCGCGAGGATGGCACGCTCCACCTTCTGGCGGACAGTAACGCGGCCATCACCAAGGGCATCGTCGCGCTGGTGATCGCTGCCGTGCAAGACCGGCCCGCCAGCACCGTGGCGCAGACCGACATTGCCGCCGCGTTGGCCCCGTTCGACCTGGGCAACCAGCTGTCGTCCAACCGCACGCAAGGCATCCCCAACATGATCGCCCTGATCCGGGAGACGGCTGCGCGCTATGCGCCGGATTAGCCGGCCGCTCTGGATTGCGGGCGGCGCGTTCTTCGTCGGGCTGGGCACGCTGGGCATTTTCCTGCCCTTGCTGCCCACGGTGGTGTTCTACCTGCTGGCGGCGTGGTGCTTTTCCAAAAGCCATCCGGCCTGGGCGGAGCGGCTATACCAGCACCCGATCTACGGCACCCACTTGCGCGCTTGGCGCGATCGGCGCGCGGTAAGCCGCAAGGGCAAGATCGCCGCCATCGCCTCGATGAGCCTGAGCATTCCTGCGGTGTGGTTCACGCTGGGCGGATGGTGGACGCTGATCCCCGTCGCCGTGCTGGCGATCATCGGCCCGTGGATCTGGACCCGCGCCGAGTAGCCGCAAGAACCCGGCGTTGCGTCATATCAATGATCGAAGGAGCAGCCGGTTGGGAGGGCGCAAGGGGGACAACGCCCTCCCGGTGGCTCGCATACTAACGTATCCTTCTTGTCCTGCATGGGAATAGGTAAACGTGCACCCGCAGGATGAAAGGTGCCATGCGCGGGGCAGGTTGCCGCCCCTTGCAATCATACGCAATATATCGGTCGCTTAGCGATCCTCTACCGCGTCGCGCAGCACCGCGATGCCGCGTTCGCGCTGGACCTTCAGTTCGCGCTTCAACTGCGCCGGGTCGCGCGCCACCACGAACCCGAAGCTGACCCCGCCCTCCTTGCCGATCGTGGCGTGATGCAGCTTGTGGGCCTGCACCAGCCGCTTGGCGTAGCCGCGCTTGGGCACCCATTTGAAATAGCGCTGGTGGACCAGCCCGTCGTGGATCAGCGTGTAGATGACACCATAGATCAGCACGCCCAGCCCGATCCAAGTGCCCGGCGCCCACGCCGATGCACCCATCACCAGCGGTGATCCCAGGGCGAACATGGCGATACTCAGCCCTGCGCCGAACACCGCATACAGATCGTTGCGCTCAAGCAGGTTGTTGTGCGGTTCGTGATGATCGCGATGCCAGCCCCAGCCAAAGCCGTGCATCACATACTTGTGGCTGGACCACGCGACGAATTCCATCGCGGCAACGGTGGCAAGAACGATAACGATGATGGCAGGCAGCGACATGGCCAGCGCTATAGCGCCAAAGCCGGGCGCAAACAAAGCCTCCCGTCATCCTGCCGGGCGGGGCCTTGCGACACTCTCTTACAATCGTCGACACGCCTGCGACGGGTCGTCTAGCTGACGTTCAGCTTGGGAGGCTTAAATCTGAATGCATCGAGACGGCGCCAACATCCGTCCGAACAATCAGATTGAAGCAACAGGAGTTACTCATGCGCAAGTTCACCAAGATCGTCGCCCCCGCGCTTATCGCCGCCCTTGGCCTGTCGGCCGCCGCGCCTGCCATGGCGCAGCCGATGCGCCATCAGCAGCAGACCATGCGCCATGCCGACATCCGCGCCGACATCTCCGGCCTGCGCGCCCAGATCGACCGTGCCGCCCAGCGCCGCACCATCTCTCCGCGCGAAGCGGCAGGCCTGCGCAATCAGGCCGCCCAAGTCCAGCGCCTGTATGCGCAGTATGCCCGCGATGGTTTGAGCGCCCGGGAAACGCGGATGCTGGAAACCCGCGTGAATCAGGTCCGCGTGGCCCTGCATATGGAACGCCGCGATTATGACGGACGCCGCGGCTAAAACCCGCGCTGCTGCCCGCAGAACGATAATTGCCTGAAACGGCGCGCCGGCACCGCTTGAATTGCGGGGCCGGCGCGCCTATTCGCCCATAATCATGACACAGCACCCGCGCACGCTTTACCAGAAGATCTGGGACGCCCATGTCGTCGACCGCCGCGACGATGGAACCTGCCTCATCTATATCGACCGACACCTCGTTCACGAAGTGACGAGCCCGCAGGCCTTCGAAGCCTTGCGCGCCGCTGGCCGACCCGTGCGCCGCCCTGACCTTACGCTCGCGGTGCCCGATCACAACCTGCCCACCACCGCGCGCCGCGATGCCGCCGGCAACCGCGTGCCGATCGCCGATCGCGAAAGCGCGCAGCAGTTGGCCGCACTCGAAGTGAACGCGCCCGAATTCGGGATCCGCTACATCGGCGATGCCGATGTGGAGCAGGGCATCGTCCATGTCGTGGGCCCCGAACAGGGCTTCTCGCTGCCGGGTGCCACGATCGTGTGCGGTGACAGCCACACCGCCTGCCACGGTGGCGTGGGTGCCCTCGCCTTCGGGATCGGCACCAGCGAGGTGGAGCACGTGCTCGCCACGCAAACCTTGCTGCTCAAGCAGTCCAAAACGCTGGAGATCCGCGTGGAAGGCACGTTGGGCGCAGGGGTTACGCCCAAGGACGTGATCCTGCACATCATCGGCGTGATCGGCACCGCCGGCGGCACCGGCTACGTCATCGAATATCGCGGCAACGTGTTTGCAGAGATGTCGGTCGAAGGACGACTGACCGTGTGTAACATGTCGATCGAAGGCGGCGCGCGTGCCGGCCTCGTCGCGCCGGACGAAACTACGTTCGCGTATCTCAAGGGCCGTCCCTACGCACCCGTAAGTGCCGACTGGGACAAGGCGGTCGCCTGGTGGAAAAGCCTGGCGAGTGACGAAGGCGCGGTCTTCGACAAGTCGGTATTCATCCGCGCCGAGGACATCCAGCCCACCGTCACCTGGGGCACCAGCCCTGAGGACACCGCCGCGATCGGCGGTGTGGTGCCCGCCCCCGAAGACTTCGCGGACGCCTCCAAGCGCGATGCGGTGAAGGTGAGCCTGGACTACATGGGCCTGACGCCTGGTACCCGGCTGACTGACGTGGAAGTGCAGAACGTATTCATCGGCAGCTGCACCAACAGCCGCATCGAGGACATTCGCGCCGCCGCCGCCGTGCTCAAAGGCCGGCACAAGGCCGACAACGTCAAATGGGCGATCATCGTGCCCGGCTCTGGCCTCGTGAAGCAGCAGGCGGAAGCCGAAGGGCTGGACAAGATCATCACCGATGCCGGCATCGAATGGCGTGAACCCGGCTGCTCGGCCTGCCTGGCGATGAACCCGGACAAGGTGCCGCCCGGCGAACGCTGCGCGTCCACCAGCAACCGCAACTTCACTGGCCGCCAGGGCCCCGGCGCGCGCACCCACCTGATGAGCCCGGCGATGGCCGCCGCCGCGGCGGTTACCGGGCACCTTACCGACGTGCGCGATCTGCCTGTTTTGGCTGAAGCCGCGAACTGATAGGATCGAAACCATGTCCAAAGACTCGGAAAACTCGCTGGCGTCCAAAGCCGCCATTGCCGCCGGCGCCGCCATCGGCTCCGCCGCGGTTGCCGCCGCCGTGATGTTCGTCAAGCGTCGCAACGATCGCAAGGCCGCCGGACAGCAGCCCCCCGCTACCGGCACCGCACCCCACTATCCGCCCGAGACCGACTGATGCAGGCGATCGATCACGTTGCCGGCAAGGCGATCCCGTTCGGCCGCAAGAACGTCGACACCGACGTCATCATCCCGGCCCACTGGCTGAAGACGATCACGCGCGAAGGCCTGGGCCAGGGCGCGTTCGAAGCGCTGAAGGCAGAGCCGGGCAACGTCTTCACCGACCCGCGCTGGGCCGGCGCGCCGATCCTGATCGCCGGGGACAATTTCGGCTGCGGGTCCAGCCGCGAACATGCCGCCTGGGCCTTGCTCGACATGGGCATCACCTGCGTGATCGCCCCCAGCTTTTCGGACATCTTTTCCGGCAACGCCTTCAAGAACGGCATCCTCACCGTGGCGCTGCCGCAAGACGCGATCGACCGTCTGATGGAAGTGGCACAGCACCACCCGATCGACGTGGACCTCGATACGCAAACCGTGACCACGCCGTTCCAGGATCGCTTCACCTTCGAACTGGACGCTTTTCGCAAGCACTGCCTGCTCAATGGGCTGGACGAAGTAGGGCTGACGATGGCGCAGGGAGATGCGATCGCGGCGCACGAAGCCAGATCGCGTGAGGCTTTGCCGTTCCTGGCCCGCACGCCGGCCAGCGTGGCATAACGCGAATCGGGATTGAACCCCGGCCCCGCGCAGCCTATCGCCAGAACCCGAGCCCGGTCTTTGCTTTTGCGAGGCCTTTTCACATGCGAGGTGTCTGATGACAGGTTTCCAGGACCGCGAGCGTGCCGAAGCAGAGCAGTTCGCGCATGATGCCGACACGCTGTTTCGCATCCAGGCCCGCCGGAACCGCCTGCTGGGCGAATGGGCGGCGCAGCGCATGAAGCTGTCTCCGGCGGAAACCGAAGCCTATGCCAAGGGCGTCGTGCAGGCAGACTTCGAGGAAGCCGGCGACGAGGACGTAATCCGCAAGCTGATGGGTGACATTATCGCGGCGGGCGCGGACACGACCGAAGGCGAAGTGCGCCTGATGCTGGAAGCCAAACAGGTCGAAGCGCGCCGCCAGTTCCTGACGTAAGGATGTAAATCATGGGCATGTCTGCCATCGAAATCGAAACGCTGATCCGTGCCGCGCTGCCGGACGCACAAGTCACCATCACCGACCTTGCCGGTGATGGTGATCATTATGCTGCGCACGTTGAGTCTGCTGCCTTCGCAGGCAAGCCGCGCGTGGCCCAGCACAAGCTGGTCTACGAAGCACTGGGTGGCCGGATGGGCGGCGTGCTGCACGCCTTGCAACTCACCACCGCCGTCCCCAACTGATCAGCCTACAATTTGCCAAAGGTTTACGAGATGTCCGACGTCAACACCCGCATCGATAGCATTGTGAAAAGCAACGATGTCGTGCTGTTCATGAAGGGAACGCCGCTGTTCCCGCAGTGCGGCTTCTCCAGCCAGGCCATCGCGATCCTGGAACACGTGGGCGTGCCTTACGAAAGCGTGGACGTGTTGCAGGACATGGAGATCCGCCAGGGCATCAAGGCCTTTTCCGACTGGCCGACGATCCCCCAGCTGTACGTGAAGGGTGAGTTTGTGGGCGGCAGCGACATCATGATGGAAATGTACGAAGCGGGCGAACTGCACCAGTTGATGGCCGACAGCGGTATCGCTGCACAGGCCTGAAACCGTTCGATGAATTTGCGAAAGCCCGGGGGCCTGGCGCCTCGGGCTTTTTCGTGGCTGGCGGGGGAATACCCTTGCATGAATGTCCGGGGAGGCGGGACCGGGAGACTAAACCAGCCCCGCCTCTAGCAAGGACTGCTACGGGTACGGATTACTCTAAGCACGAGGCGTGCCAATACGCATTTTGCCGTGATTTGCGGGCATTCCTTGTCACCCACTGCTGGTTTCCCCGAGGTCAGGTGTAAACGATCCCGACACAACATGTGCCGGCGACGGCATTGCTACTTGCGGTATGCCCCCTTCCCGGCAAGACCATGATGATGATTACCGCACCATCAGACCAACCTATGCCGAAGGACGGCCCGGTCGTATCGCCCGCGGCCACCGTGGTGGTTATGCGCAATGCCCCCGGCGGCGGCCCTCCCGAACTGCTGATGGTGCAGCGCGCGCAAGCCATGCGCTTTGCCGGCGGTGCCACGGTATTTCCGGGCGGGCGCGTGGACCCTGCCGATTACGAGTTGGCGGAGCGTCTGGCACCGCAGCAGCCCCCGGAGCTTGCCGCCGCCCGCGTGGCGGCGATCCGGGAAACGCTTGAGGAAACCGGCCTGCTGATCGCCACGCACGACCCTGTCAGCGCGGCCGACGCTGCTGCCGCCCGGGCCCTGCTGCTGGGCAGCGGGCGGCTGGATACGGTGCTGGAACGCTATGGCTGGACGCTCGATCTGGATGCGCTGTGCCTCTTCGCGCACTGGTGTCCGGCCCTTCTGCCCCGCGCCTTCGACACGCGCTTTTTCCTGACCGACCTTGGCACCGGCGCGGTGGATCTGCAGGTGGATGGCACGGAAAATGCCCGGCTGTTCTGGGTCACCGCGGGCACGGCGCTGGACATGGCGGACCGGGGCGAGATTTCGGTGATATTCCCGACCCGCCGTAATCTGGAACGGCTGGCGCTGTATGAAAGCCATGCCCATGCGCTGGAGCAGATCGCCGCCTACCCCGTCGTGCGTATCCAGCCTGTGGTGCAAAGCCGGCCGGACGGCGACTGGTTGGTGTTTCCGGAAGGGCTTGGCTACCCGGTAACCGGTGAACGGGTGGACACCGCCAAACGCGGCTGATGCGCTTTCAGGCGCGGCGCTGGACGGCAAAAGCCGTGGCGATGTGGTCCAGCACCGGGCCATACAGCGGGCGATCGAATTCCACCCCAGCCAGATCGCGCGTTACCCACCGCACCACACCGGGCAGGCCTTCCATGCCCGTGGGGCGAATGATCAGCCGGGTACCTACCCGAAAATACAGCCCGTTCATACGCAGGCAGCACCCTTCAGCGGAAATGTCGGAAATCTGACCGTCATCGCGCATCCCGCTTTGCGTGCGGCACTGCACCGCCAAGGCAACCGGGCGGCGCATCGATCGACGGGCAAGAACGGGGCGGGTCATGCGAAACACAATACGCACGACCCGCTTAACAATCAGCTAAACACAGGCTCGTCAGCCACAGGGGGGGCCGGCTTGCGGGCGAATAGGCCGAACCCGGCAATCACCGCATAGCAGGCCGCCGGCAGGACCAGGGCCACCGCCAGATTGCCCCCTGCGGCATCGGCGATCGCGCCGGTCGCGAGCGGCACGATCGCACCGCCGCAGATCGCCACGTTGATGATGCCCGAACCGTCTGCCGCGCGCAGGCCCAGCCTTTCGCTCGCCAGGCTAAAGATGGTGGGGAACATGATCGAGTTCATCAGGCCGATCGCCAGCAGCGAATAGCCGGCGACATGCCCGGTGGTGGTGACGGACACGGCAATCAGCGCGATCGCGGCGCAGGCATTGAAGGCCAGCACAAGACCGGGGTTCAGCACGCGCAGCGCCGCCGACCCGATGAAGCGGCCGATCATGGCGCCCAGCCAGTAGACGAAGATGAGGTGCCCGGCAGACTGTTCTGCCAGCGCCATGACGCGCGGCTGCATGAGGTAGCTGACGATCAGCGACCCGATCGACACTTCCGCGCCGACATACAGGAAAATGCACAAGGCGCCGTAGCCAAACCGTGGGCGCTTGAGCAGGCTGAATCCGGCAAAGCCCTTGCTATCGGCATGGGTCTGCTCGGGCAGGCGATTGCGGAACATCCACACGGCGGCGGCAACCAGCGCCAGCGCAACGGCAATGCCCAGATACCCGTAAACGATCGCCTGGCTCTCCGCGCTGCGGTACGCATCGAGCGCGGCGCCGGACAAGTCCTTGGCGGATACCTTGCTGAGACTACCCAGGATCAGCGCCGACCCGGCAATTGGGAAAAGCGTGGTGCCCAGCGAGTTGAACGCCTGCGCGAAAGTGAGGCGCGAGCTGGTCGTCTCCGGCTTGCCCAGCAGGCTGATCAGCGGATTAGACACGACCTGCACAATCACCACGCCGGCGGCCAGCACGAAATACGCGGCAAGGAACAGCCAGTACGTGGCAGTCTGCGAGGCCGGGATGAACGCGAGGCACCCCGCGATCATGACGATGAGGCCGATCGCGGCGCCGCGCATGTAGCCGACCTTGCGCACCAGCATGGCACCGGGGATGCCGATCAGCGCATAAGCGGCGAAGAAGCAGAACTGCACCAGCATCGCCTGCGTGTAGGTGAGTGTGAACAATTCCTTTAGCTTGGGAATGATCACGTCGTTCAGGCTGGTGATGCCACCGAAGATGAAGAACAGCCCCATCACGAAGTAGCGCAGTTCGGGTGCGTCGACATATCCGCCGGGCGCGGTGTCGGTGCCGCTTTTGTCCATCATGACGGCCATGGCCGTGGGTTCTCCGAAGGCTGAAGGTATGAGCCACCGTCTTTGCGCGGTTTGGCCGCTCACGGCAAGCCGCCATGAGGGTGTTGCCACCAGCCGGAGAGGTCTGGCGATTGGTCCTTTTATGCAAGGCTCAACTTGCGGGCCGTTTCAGCACGACGACCTGGGTTGGTAAAGGCGGGCCGGATGCAAGCCCGCTTTCCCGAATGCCAATTGCCTCAGCGGTGGCCGCGATGGCTGCCCGGTCCGCCGCGCCCGCCGCCGAACTGGGGCATGTGCATGCCCTGCTGCGGACGGAACTGGCCGCGCATCGGCTGGTAGCGGTTCTGCCCCATAGGTGCCTGACGCATGAAGTGGTTGCGATCCGCACGACGGAAGCGACGATCGCCATCGCGGTTGCGATAGTAGAAATAATTGTCGCGGCCCCAGTAGCCATCGTAAATGGGCCCGTAGAACCCATCGTAATAGCCATCGTACGCGTAGGGCGTGCCCCAACCGACTGACGAGTAGCCGTATCCGCCATACCCGTCGGTTGCGCAGGCGCTGAGGGACAATGTTGTGCCGGCCAATGCCAGCGCCAGGATTTTCACGTTCATGGGGCACACCTTTCAGGGCGGGCGACCCGACATGGCCGCTCATGTTGAAAGATGGAACGCGTGCATTTGCAACCGGTTCCGGGCGGCACTTTGCGGTATACCTAAGAAAGGGCGACACCGCGCGGCGCCGCCCCTTCCCCTGATCATCCGCCCTGACGGGCCGCCATGACTACCGGCTCACAAGCCGATCACGCCGCCATCGTCCTTGGTGATCGCGATCAGCGCGGAGCGCGGGCGCACGGTAGCGCCGGGCGTTCCAGTCTGGCTGTAGGGCCAATGGCTGGTCGGCGCGGAATACGTACCGCCCTCGCCCGGATGCTGGATACCCACGAACAGCGTGCGACCATCGGGCGTCATGTCGATGCCGGTGATCTCGCAATCCACTGGCCCAACGAGGAACCGGCGCAAGTTGGCAGCCGTAGCCTTGGCGCCTGCGATGGTAGCCTGCGTGCGGGTGCCGCCATTGGTGTTGGTGATCGTCACCGCGCCGCCGTCTCCCACTTTGCCGGGGATCGCCGCCAGCAGCATGCAGTTGGTGCGATCGGTCAGCGCGCCATCGTCCGTCTCGATCCACAGCAGCGGATTGACCTGGCCCGACGGGCTGGTCGAGCGCGAGAAGTACAGGCCATCCGGGCTGGAAAAGTCGTTCGCGACCGTAAGGCCCGAAATGTTGACGTTCACCGGATCGGCATCGGTGGCATCGGCGCCGAACAGGTAGATGTCCCACTTGAACGTGGTGGCGCTGGTGGTGTCGCCATCTTCACGCAGGCGGATGATGTGGCCGTTGGGGTTTCCGGTCTGCGCCGTGTTCGCGGTGCCCTTGGGGTCGTTGTACGAACGGGGATTGGCCGCATCGGTGCCGGTAAGCGGGCGCGAGGCGTTGTTCGAGTTGGTGAGGGTGAGGTAGATTTCCCCGGTCACCGGATTGCCCGCCGTCCATTCCGGGCGATCCATCGGCGTTGCTCCCAGCGCGTCCGCCGCGAACCGAGTGTTGACGCAGATGTCGGCCTGGCTCTCGAACGTGTAGGCGGGATACGATCCGCTGGCCGCGCGCGTCGGCACCGAACCGTAGACCAGCGGCAGCCAGGTGCCGGTGCCGTCCGCATTAAAGCGCGCGACATACAGCGTGCCGGCATCCAGGTACTTGTCTCCCATGGCCAGACGATCGCTGGCATTGGCGTCGGCAGCGTTCCAGGTGGTGGCGGACATGAACTTGTAGAGATACTCGCCGCGCGAATCGTCGCCCATGTACAGGCCCACCTTCTGGCCGGTGGCGATGCGCACGAACGCGCCCTCATGGCCGAAACGACCCAGCGCGGTGCGCTTGCGCGGGGTGGAAGCGGGGTTGTACGGATCGATCTCTACCACCCAGCCGAACTGATTGGGCTCGTACCGGAAATCGTCCTTCGCCGCCGCGCCGCTGATCGTGGCGTTCCAGCGGGTGAAGCGCGTGTCGGTGGACGATGCGGTAGACCAGCCATAGCTTCCGGTGCGGCTGGTCACGCCGTTGCGCTGGAGCGAAGCGAGTTCGCGCGGCGTACGCTTGGCATCGTCAGCGGCATCGCGGCGGAAATACCCGGCGTAGTTTTCCTCGCACGTCAGGTTCGTGCTCCAGCCGGTGATGCCATTGGCGCAGTTGTTGATGGTGCCCCGGCCGGTTTTGCCGTCAGCGCCGTAGGCGGTGACGAGATAGGCCGAGCCTGCCGCCGGGCCAGTGAACACCATTGGCGTGTTGGGGGTGATGCGGCGGTTGAAGCTGCTGTTCTGGACATAGCTCCACTTGCGGTCACCGCTGTCGACGTATTCGACCACGGACACGCCGTGCGCTTCGATTTCCTTAAGCGCTTCGGCCTGCGGACGCGCGCCGCCCACGGTGGTGGGGCCGGCGGGATGCAGATAGGTCTGGGTGATGTTCTCATGGTTTTCGACCATCAGGCCGCGCGTCGAACTGTTCACATCGGGCGCGCCGGCAGCGGACAGACCGAAGAAATGGAGCGCATCGTGATGGTCGCCCACCCGCTGGTCGAAGCCGGTGTCAGTGCCATCGTTCGCGTACGCCGAAACGGACGCGGCGAGCGGATCGCCAAGGCGCGTCATGACGGTGACCGAATAGCCAGAGGGCACGGCAACCACATCGGCCAAGCTGTGCGCAACGGCGGTGAAGCCCAGTACCGCGGGCGAGACGCGCACCGTGGTGGTGGCGGTACGAACGTCACCGGCCACTGACTTGGCGCTGAAGGTAAACACAAGGTCGGTTGCCGCAGAAACAGCCGGCGCGATGAAAGTGACGGTGCTGCCCGAGCCGGTCAGCGTGACCGAAGGCCCGCTGGACTGGGCCCAACCGGTGATAAAGCCAGCATAGCCGTTGTCCGGGCTGCCCGTCAGCGTAACGACGCGGCCCGCGCTGGTAGCCACGCTGGCCCCGGCGGATACGCTTACGCTCGAACCGTTGGCATCATCGCCGCACGCCGCGATCAGGCTGGTGCCCATCACTGCCATCGTAGTGGCGCCAGCGCCGCGGAACATCGCCTGACGGCGCGAGTAGCGCTCGGCAGCAAGGCTTTCCAGCGTCGGCTGGATCGAGTCGTTGGTATCGGTGCCGCCGTCTGTATACGCCGCAGCCGCGTGGGAAAGATCTGTCATGGTAGCCCCCTTCGTTAGTCGCGGGACCGACAGCTAGGGATGCTTCATGACAGCAAAACGCAGGTTTGAAGGCGGTTCGATGGCGCTTTTCTGACGTGGATCTGACGGTGCGCTGTTCCGCCGCCGGTTTGCTGCGGGCGGGCCGGCGCTACAATCAGTTGCCTTGGGGATAGACCTCGCCGAGCACCTTGCGGAAATGCTCCTCGACCTGGGAATTGCACACGCACGCGCGCTCGCGCAGACCGGCCTTGTCCAGCACCTCGATGCCGCCGCGCCGCGTGCGCACCATGCCGTCACGTTTGAAGCGTTGCAGCACCCGGCTGGCATAGCTGCGGCCGATGCCCATCATCGAGGCCAGCTGTTCCTGTGTCATCGTCACGTCGTTGCGGCCGATCCGCTCCACGGCCGACGCCAGCCATTTCGCCGCGCGCTGCTCGATCGTATGCACCGCGTTGCAGGCGATCGACTGAAAAACCTGGGCCATCATGCAATCGGCATAGCGGGTGAACAAATGGGCAATCGCGGTAGAACGGCTTTTCGCGTCCTCAAGGTCGCGCATGGTGATGCGCATGAACACGCCCTCGTGCAGCACATTGGCGCGCGCATACGCCGGAAGCGAGCCGTGGCTTACAATCCCGCCAAGCGCGCCTTCGCGACCGACCAGAATGGTTTCCACCGCCGTGCCATCTTCCATTTCGACAAAATAGGAACACATCGCGCCATCGGTGGGAAAATAACAGTAGTCTACCGTATCACCAGGGTGGTAGATGATCTCTCCGGCCTTAAGCGTACATTCGCTCAGACGCGGTTCCAGCAACGCCAGATCGTCCAGCCGCAACGCGGAAAGAAGGTCGCTTCCGGCGATCGACCTGCGAGAGGCCGGCGTGGCGTGCGGGATACTGCTCATATTCGGTCCTTGGCACCTGCGGCCCGCCTTAAGGTGCCGCCGGGTAACAAAACATCGCTCGGCAGAAGCGGTTCCCCCGCAGTTTAGGCCAAAAGTGCACAGACGCCGGAATTGGATGACGCTATTGTGTTACTACGGAACAGTCTGGACGAATCCGCGTTTTGAAAAGGCGCCACAGCCGGATCGTTCAGCCATCGCCTGCGGGCATTTTTGCGGTACATATCAATGCAAGCCGAAGCCGAAACCGCCCACACAGACCTGCTCTCGGCGCTGCGGGAATCGACCGGCGCATCGCATGAGCGGCTCGATGTGTCGTTCGGCCGTCTGGACTTGTCGACGCGAGAGGGGTTGATCGGGTTCCTGTCCGCCCACTTCATGGGCCTGAACCGACTGTTCGAGACAGTCTGCGCATTTATAGAAGGTGCGCTTGGTCTACCTTGCCCGGATTACCCTGCCATGCTGCGCGGCGATCTGCGGCAACTTGGTATCGATGCGGATGCGTTACCTGTAATCACGCCGCCAATGCCGCTCGATTCCGCGCGCCCCGGCATCGCGGCCGGCGTGGGTTATGTGGTGTGCGGCTCTCGGCTTGGCTTGGCCATGTTGCGCCACAACGGATACTGGGGCGAGGATCATGGCTTTCGCTCAGCCTACATGAGCGACACGCAAGGGCAGGAAGCCTGGAAAGCCCTGGTGCCATTGTTCAAGCAGGGCGGGCATTCGCCTGACGACATCGCGGCAGCGCGCATGGCCGCATTGGCCGCGTTCGAAACCTTTGCCAGCGCCGTAGCGGCTGTTTCGGAGGCGAAGCAGAACGCGCATGGCTGACGACGCCCGGCCCGTTGACTTGTCCACCTGCGATGCGGAACCGATCCACACGATCGGCCGGATCCAGAGCTTTGGCTGGCTGCTGTCGTTTTCCAGCGACTGGGTGGTCAACCATGCGTCGCTGAACTGCGATGCGCTGTTCGGCATCGAGGCGCGCGAACTGGTGGGCATGCGCGCGCCGCAAATTCTGTCGCCCGATGCCATCCACGAAATTCGCACCCGCCTGCAGATCGTCGGGCCCGGCGGCGCGGTAGAGCGGTTGTTCGCGTTCGATCTGCTGGGCGATGGCCGCACCTTCGATATCGCCGTCCACGCATCGGGTCGCTCCTTCGTGATCGAGGTGGAGCCGCACGCATCCGGCAAGCGGCAGGACACCATCTCGCACATCCGCCCGATGATCGAACGGTTGCGCCAGTGTGGCACGATCGAGAAGCTGTGTTCCAGCGCCGCACGCAACTTGCGCGCCCTTACCGGCTTCGACCGGGTGATGGTGTACCGCTTCGATGCGGACGGATCGGGCGAAGTGCTGGCCGAAAGCCTGAACGGCGCGGTGGACAGTTTCAAGGGGCTGCATTTCCCCGCCTCGGACATTCCCGCGCAAGCCCGGAGGCTCTACGCGCGCAATCTGCTGCGCATCATCAGCGACGTGGGCGAGCCCACCGTCCCGATCTATCCGGACAATACGCCGGGAGGTGAGCAGCTGGACCTGAGCATGTCCGGCCTGCGCGCGGTATCTCCGATCCATATCGAATACTTGCGCAACATGGGCGTGCAGGCCTCGATGTCGGTGTCGATCATGCGCCGGGGCAAGCTGTGGGGGCTGATGGCCTGCCACCATTATGCGCCGCTGGTGCTGTCCTATTCGGTCAGGACGGCGGCTGAGTTGTTCGGCGAATTCTTCGCGTACCTGCTCGAACAGAAGGAAGCGGATTTCCTGCTTGAGCGGCAGGCGCTGTCGATGCGGGTGCATGACGAGATCATGGCCGGCATGGTAGGCAGCGGATCGCTGCTGGATACGTTCGACGATTTTGCCCGGTCCATCGCCAAGGTCATCGCGTTCGATGGCATTGCGGGGCGGGTGGATGGCCGCTTCGTGTCGCAAGGCGCGGCGCCGGACGAGGCGCAGTTCGGCGCCCTCACTCACTTTCTGGACGCGCAAGGCAACGGGGCAATCCTGGCGGCGGACAGCATCGCCGCACTCTATCCGCCCGCCGGGGACTGGATCGACAAGGCCGCCGGCATGTTGGTCCTCCCCGTCAGCCGCACGCCGGGAGACTATATCGTGCTGTTCCGGCATGAGGCGACGCGCGACGTCAATTGGGCGGGCAATCCCGATAAGAAGATCGAGCCCGGCCCGCTCGGCCCGCGCCTGACGCCGCGCAAAAGCTTCGACATCTGGAAAGAAGAGCGGCGCGGCCATGCCAAGGCGTGGAGCCCGGACGAAGTGGCGGCGGCAGAATTGCTGCGGGTGACGCTGCTCGAAGTGGTGCTGAAACTGTCAGATGCGGTCAATGTGGAGCGCGAACGGGCCAGTCAGCAGCAGGACGTACTGGTCGCGCAGCTCAACCACCGCGTGCGCAACATCCTGAACCTGATCCGTGGTCTGGTGATGCAAGGCAAGGACAGCGCACGCACGATTGACGAGTTTGCCGACATCGTGGGCAGCCGCATCCATGCCCTGGCCCGCGCGCATGATCAGGTCACCCGGGTGGGCGGGTCGCCGGCATCGCCGCACGACCTGATCCGCACCGAGGCCGACGCCTATTCCGGCGACACCCGCGATCGGGTGGTGTTGACCGGGTATGACGCTACGATCACGCCTGGTGCCTTCACCGCGCTGGCGCTGGTAATCCACGAACTGATGACCAACGCGTGCAAGTACGGCGCGCTGTCGGGCCCGCGTGGTCAGGTCGTGGTCGATGTCGCACGCACGGATGAGGGTGGTCTGAGGATCGACTGGCGAGAGGAAGGTGGGGCGCCCATGCAGCCCCCATCGAATCGCGGCTTGGGTGCCGCGATCATCGAACGCACGGTGCCCGACGAACTGGGCGGCACCGCGTCGGTAGAGTTTCCGGTGGAGGGTCTGCGTGCTCGGTTCCTGATCCCGCCTTGTCATGTGGCCGCGCCCGAAGCACCCTGACCTTTGAGGCCGAGAATCTTCCGCGTGGCGTCGGCTTTGTCATCGGCGTCGCGCTGATCGGGGCGAACCTTTGCGCGGAAACCAGCGAGGCGATACGCCCTGCAAGATCGCGGTATCGCTCCATTTTCGCGATGGTTTCATCCGGCGAAACGGACGATGTCGCCATCCAGCGGTAGCCCCAGCGATACCGTGTCCGTCTTCTTCGAGCGCCAATCAACCGGGCGAGCCGGGTCAAGCATGTCGTTGATCGATCCGTGGCCGATCCGGGCGAAGCTATCGATGACATAGGACAGTCCCTCCGACTGCTCGAACCGGGCACTGTCGCTGAGATGGAAATGTAGGTGAGGCGCACCCGCCGCGCCGGTCTGACCAAGGCGGCCGATGACCGTTCCCCGCTTTACCCGCTGCCCAATCCGCATGGTGACGGAGCCGTTGCGTAGGTGCGCATAATGAGCGTAGACGTTTGGGCCGATCTTCAGCACGACGAAATTGCCGTACAGCGTCCGGCTCGTAAGATCGTCGGGAGAAGCCACCGGTGCCAGCGGTTTCCCGTTGGGCACGCCATCCCTCGCATCCACGACGACGCCATCTGCCACCGCGAGAACGTCCTGGTTATACCCGAACCAGTCCTCATCCGTGGTTGCGGACGGCATCGGTCGTGCCTCGCTGAACGCATGGCCGCGATCGTCGATCAAGAACCAGTCAATCGCGAAACGCTGCGGAATGGTCAGCTTGCCGTCGATGGCGGTGATGCCGCCCCAGTGGTGTGACAGGTGGTTCCCCGGCCCCTCGGCTGCGAGCCAAGGGCCTGCCCGAAGCGGAGGGGCGATCACGATAGGTTTAACGGCTGAAACGGGAATACGCACATTACGAGCGATTTGAACCACACCGTGGGCGGTCGTGAACGTCAGTTCGTGCCGAAGGGCAGTCGCGTCTCGCGGTGCGGCCAAGCGCAGCCACAGGAACAACGTCCTGGTCGTGCCTGCGGCGATCGGCACCCCATCTGTTGCATCGCCATCGTCACCGGTTTGAACGATAACCCCGGCAAGTGCCCGACCTTCCAGGGTCATCAGCGGGCGCGGGTCCGATCCTTGCCAGACCTGCAGCTTGGTCAATCGCAAAAGATCGCTTCCGGCCTGAAAACTGGTGATCCGCAATTCGTAAGCGACATGCAAGGCGCCATCGCTTCCCCGAGTGGGGCGAGGCGTGTTCAGCGCCCTGATCTCCACCTGCGCCTGATGCACAACCGGAGGCAGCACTGCGGCTCGCGGCGCAGTGCCCTCGGCGAACGCCGGGGCACCGGCGAGGAGGCAGGCAGCCGATCCGGCGATGCTGACGACTGTTGTGCATCCGAACGCTGTGAGACGGCTTGTCCGTTGAAATCCACGACGCATCATGCCCCCTCCCGATCGGCTAGCTTGCCATACCAAGTTTACGTGCACCTTTGCCTAGACCTGCGCCGTGCTTCCGCGAAAATCGGCCTGCTCTGCACCCGAGGTCATGACTTGAACGGGCCGAGATGGAACATAACCGGAAAGGCCAATTACGGCCAATAGCTTGCCGCCCCGGCCACCCTGCATTTGCCCACCTAAGCCGGATCGTCCAAGCTGAACTGGTCGGCGTCTTCGTGATAGGCGAAGATTTCGGCGTAGCGGCCCCAGTGGGTGACGGCGGTGAGGGTCGCGCTGGCGTAATCGGGGGACATGTGGTCCTCCAGCTCGTCGCGGAAACGGCGGGCCGGGGCGACGTGGCTGGGACGCTCGTCCAGAATGCGGCGAATGTGCTGGGCGAGCGGCACGTGCGCCAGCAGCGCCTGCGCGAACAGGGCCTTGCGCTCGTCCACCGTGTGCTGCGCGAACTGGCGGGCGGCCGGGGTCAGCGCGATGTCAGCGCCCTTCAACTCGGCAAAGCGCATAAGTTGCAGGGTTTCGGCAATGGGAAAAAGCTCGTCCACCTCCAGCTGCAGCTGGTCGGCAAGGTCGGCCATGCTGGCGCGGCCATCGAACGGCGCGCCGTCCACCTCTTCGATCAGGCCCGCCAGCGCATTGGTGGAAACGACCGGCAGGACCATCGCGATTCCGGTGCCGGGAAACAGCCCCTCGTTGACCGGATTCGATGGCGCGCGCGCCGTCATGCGCGCATAAATGTCGTCCACCAGCGCGCGAAAGGCCGGGTCCAGGCGATCACGCGGCTGGGGCAGCTCCACCGTGATTTCGGCGGCTACCCGACCGGGGTTGGACGAAAACACCAGGATGCGGTCGCACATCAGCACCGCTTCCTCGATGTTGTGGGTGACGATCAGGATCGACTTGATCGGCATGCGCCCTTCGCACCACAAGTCCAGCAGGTCGGTGCGCAGCGTTTCCGCCGTCAGCACGTCCAGCGCCGAGAACGGCTCGTCCATAAGCAACAGCGCGGGGTCAACCACGATGGCGCGGGCCAGCCCCACGCGCTGGCGCATCCCGCCCGACAGTTCCTTGGGATACGCGTTCTCGAACCCGTCCAGCCCGATCAGGTCGATCGCCGCCAGCGCGCGGGTGCGGCGCTCCTCGACCGGCACGCGCTGTGCTTCGAGGCCCAGTTCCACGTTCTGCAGCACCGTGAGCCACGGGAACAGCGCGAAGGTCTGGAACACCATGCTGACGCTGGGGCGCTGGCCAGCAGCGTCGGCGATGAAGCGGATATCGCCCTCATCGGGGCGGAGCAGCCCGGCGATGGAGCGCAGGAGCGTGGACTTGCCCGAGCCCGAGCGTCCCAGCAGCCCGACGATCTCGTTTTCGCGCAAGGTCAGATCGACATTGTCGAGCACGAGCATCTGGCCCTGCCCCTTGCCGTAATGATGGCGCACGCCGGACAATTCCAGAAGCGTGCGGGTTGCTGCGTGGGTAGCCATGAGCAAAGGCTCCTTTCAGGTCGGAAGGATCAGGCGAGCCGCAGGCGGCGTTCGGCAAAGGCGTAAAGCGGCCGCCACAACAGGCGGTTGAAAGCGATGACGAAGATCGACATGACGGCGATGCCCAGCGCCACGCGGGGATAATCGCCCGCTGCAGTCGCCTTGGCGATGTAGCTGCCCAGCCCCGCTGCCTCCAGCCGCGCATTCCCCCATGATACCGCTTCGGCCACGATGCTGGCGTTCCACGATCCGCCCGATGCGGTCAGCGCGCCGGTAACGTAATACGGGAAGACGCCGGGCAGCGCGACCTGGCGCCACCATTGCCATCCCTTCACGCCGAACATGCCAGCCGCTTCCCGCAAGTCGGTGGGAATGGCGCTGGCGCCGGCGATTACGTTGAACAGGATATACCACTGGGTGCCCAGGATCATCAGCGGCGAAAGCCAGATGCCGGGGCTCAGCTTCCAGTGCACGATGGCGATCACTGCGAAAGGGAACAGGACGTTGGCTGGAAACGCCGCCAGAAATTGCGCGATCGGTTGCAGCCGCTCCGCCCATTTGGGGCGCAGGCCGATCCATACGCCGATCGGTACCCACACCAGACTGGCCAGTGCGATCAGCACGATCACCCGCAGCATCGTCAACCCCGCCAGACCGAACGCGGTCACCGCATCGCCCGGCGTCAAGTGGCGGGAAACGTAGCCCACGATGGTCCAGGCCGCCCAAGCCAGCGCGGCGGCCACCGCTAGGCTCCAGAGCGCGTTGCCCAACGTGCCGGGGCCGCGATCGGCTTTTGCGGCCAGTCCGGCTGGGCGGCCTCGATCGAGCGTCAGCAGCAGCCGGCCCGCAGCCGTGAACGGCACCAGCAGCAGCGGCAGCAGGCGCGTGCGGCGAAACAGGTCGAACGCCCAGGAGCGTGGCCGTTCGGTGCTGGCGGTCTGCTCGAAACGAAAGCGATCGGCCCATGCCACCACCGGGCGAAATACCAGCTGATCGTACAACACGATCACCACCGCCATAGCGCCGACCGCCCAGCCGATGGCGACGAAATCCTCACGCGCGATCGCCAGCGCCAGCCACGAGCCGATGCCCGGCAGCGTCACCGTGGTGTTGCCCACCGTGATCGCTTCTGACGCGACGACGAAGAACCAGCCGCCCGACATCGACATCATCATGTTCCACACCAGCGCGGGGGTGGCGAACGGCAGGTCCAGCCGCAGGAAGCGGCGCACCGGTGAAAGACCAAAGCCGCGCGACACTTCGTCCAGGTCCGACGGGACCGAGCGCAGCGACTGGTAGAAGCTGAACGCCATGTTCCATGCCTGGCTGGTGAAGATGGCGAACACCGCCGCCAGTTCCACGCCCAGGATGCGTCCGGGAAACAGGCCCATGAAGAACGTGACGGTGAAGGTCAGAAAGCCCAGGATCGGCACGGATTGCAGGATGTCGAGCGCGGGCACGATGATCTGGCCGGCCCGCTTGCTGCGCGCGGCCAACGTGGCGACCACCAGCGTGAAGGCGAGCGAGGCGAACAGCGCGGCGAACATGCGCAGCGTGGTGCGCAGCGCGTAATACGGCAGCATCGCCGGATCGAGCGTCACCGCCTCCACCCGCAGGCGTGACAGCGGCTCCGCCATCCCCTCCGCGCCGCGCACGACCAGCATCGCCAGCCCCGCCAACAGCACGAAGGCAATAGCGTCGGCCCGGTTGGGAGCGGTAAGGCGCAGCATGCGTGAAAAAGGCCGCATGCCCCGCGAGATCGGGATCATTTTTTGCACGTCTCACCTTAACGCAGCGCCATCGGCAACCACTGTGAGACAAGACCGCCGGGGATCAGGCTCGGCGCGTGGCCGCCAATGACTGGGACAATCGACTACTGTCGCTTGGCATTGATTGTGGGCTTTCCTGGCTGCCGCACCCGGTGCGGACGGGCGGGCCGATGCCCCCCACGCCATGCGATGTCAACGCGCAGCGGAAGGGCGATACCAATGTATCGTGGTATGGGTCTGACGGATTTGCGAAGACGTGCCCCGTATTTTTACCGGACCGGCGCATCCTCAAGCGCGGGCACGTCCTCGATCTGCGCGGCGATGGAATCGTACATGCGCACCAGTTGCGGCAGCGAGGTGGCGCCCATCTTGAGCATCACCTGGCGGCGGCGCACCTTGACGGTGATCTCGCTGACCTCAAGGAACCCTGCCACCTGCTTGTTGAGCAGCCCCTTCACCACCAGCGCCATCACGGCCCGTTCACCTGCGTTAAGGGTGCTATAGCGCGCCAGTAACGCCGCGATTTCGCATTCGAACGCGCGCCGCAGCCGATCGCGACCGATGCCGTCGTGAATTGCATCCAGCAGCGCCTGATCGTCGAACGGCTTGGTCAGAAACTCGACCGCCCCGTCCTTCATCGCGCGCACCGACATCGGCACGTCCCCGTGCCCGGTGATGAAGATTACCGGCAGACCGATGCCCAGGCCCGTCATCTCGCGCTGGAAATCGAGCCCGCTCTGGCCCGGCATGCGAACGTCGAGCACCAGGCAGCCCGGTGCCTCGGGCTCATCGCTATCTAGAAAGGCCTGGGTCGAGGGGTAGGATCGCGCCTCCAGCCCGACCGATGCCAGCAGGTCTTCCACCGCAGCACGCACGGATGCGTCGTCATCGATGATCCGCACGACGGGGGGCACTTCGTGAGATTCGGTTTCGTCGGTCATGATTTCGCTCGCACAGGTAGACTGACAGTGACTTCCAATCCGCACGGCTCCGGCAGCGCCACGTTCATCGCGCCGCCGTGCGCCTCGACAATCGTCCGGCAAATCGCCAGACCCATGCCGGTGCCGCCGTCTTTGGTGGTCCAGAAGGCATCGAACAGCAGGGGAAGATCCTGCTCTGGAACACCTATGCCTTCATCCTTTACGCGCAGATGAACCATGCCACGCGCAACCCCCGTAGACAGCGTAATCACGCGCCGCGCGGGCGGGAGGCCAGCGCTGGCTTCGATCGCGTTGAGGATCAGGTTGCCCAGCACTTGCTGCAACTGGATACGGTCGCCCAGGATCATCGGCAGATCGGGCGCAAGGTCGGTGCGCACCACCGTGCCGTGGCGCGCCATTTCCCCCTGCGCGAGCGCAAGCGCATCCAGCACGACAGCGTTCAGCGCCGTTTTCGTCTTGCGCGGTCCCTTGCCCCGCACCTGCTGGCGTATCCGCCCGACGATGCCGCTGGCCCGGTTCGCATCCTCGACGATGCGGGTTGCCGCCAGCCGTGCGCGATCCAGATTGGGCGGATCGGCGCCCAGCCACCGCAGGCACGCATTACCGCTGGTGGCGATGGCGGACAGCGGCTGGTTCACTTCATGGGCGATGGACGCCGCAAGCTCGCCCAGGCTGTTTACGCGCGCGATGCGTATCAACTGCGCACGCGTTTCGTATGCGGCGCTTTCAGCGGAGACCACTCTGAGCGCCAGCCACGTGGTGATGGCGATCGCGGCGATGCTGATGCCCGAATTGATCACGCCGGCTTCTTGCGATCCCGTGCGCGTCAGCGTTGCGCTGAAAACCGTCAGGACCATGCACACGACGGCAAGCCGGATGACTTCGCGACGGCTGAACATGCCCACCGCGATAAGAATCACCATGATGTAGAACACCGGGGTCGCTATTTCGAGATCGGTGCCCGTGTCGATAGCGAAAACGATTGCCGTAAGCACAGTCACGATGGCGACCTTGCCGATCCGGCCACGGCGCAGGGCGGCAAAGACCCGTCTGGCGCGCGCCGCCTTGGCTGATTTGCGCTGGGTCACGATGTGCAAAGCCGCCAGACCAAAAGTCACACCAGTTCCAGCCCGACCGGCGGCGCACCGGGAAACACGTTTGCAAGCCGGTCGGCGCCAAGCCCGAACTGGGCCTGCACAACCCCGCCGATAAGGCCGCGATAATCCGTGAGGACCGGCAGGTCGCGGTTCTGGTTCAGCTTTTGGGCCGACAGGCGCACCTGCGGGCCTGCCATGCGGCCCCCGCGCACGTTCCCGCCCATCACCCAATACACGCTGCCGTGCCCGTGATCGGTACCCTTGTCCCCGTTCTCGCGGAACGTGCGGCCAAATTCGGAGACGACGATCACCGTCGTGTCGCGCCACGCCGCGGGGCCGATTTCCTCCACGAAGCCGGCAAGGCCGCGCCCCAGCTCGCCGATGCGGCCCGCAAGATAGCCTTGCGCCCCGCCCTGATTGACATGGGTGTCCCATCCCCCCACGTCCACGAAGGCGAGATTGTAATGATCGCGCATCAAGGTGCCGATGCGCCGGGCAGACAGTTCAAAGCCCTTGGCTGTCACCGCGCCGCGGCTTGCCTGCGTCATCTCGTCGGCCAACGATTTGAAAACGGTTTCGCGAGTCGCAAACCCTTGCGCCACCGATTGCGACAACCGGGCATCGCGGCCTTCGTACATCGCCTGGATCAGCTTTGCGGAATGGGGATCGATCGAGGATTTAAGCGTGCCAGTCAGCGCGATGTTAGGGATCGCCTGCCGCGTCGACCCTTGGAAACACAGCGGCACCTGATCCGAAAAGGCGATCGGCTGATCAGACCCCAGCGCTTGGGACAGGCGCGCCATGAACCCGGACCGGAAATCGCGCTGTCCGCCGATCGGCTGGCCCAGTTCGATGGTGTCCTGCGTTTCGAAATGGCTGCGGGTCATGTCGTCCGTGCCGGCAAACGGCACGAAGGCGATCTGCCGGGCCTTCCACAAGGGATAGATGCTGTCCTTGAGCGCGGGGTGCAAACCCCAGTCCCCCTCCAGTGGCAGCGCGGCGTTCGGGTTCGCCGGATCGGGCTTTGCCAGCCCGATCGTCGGACGCGCTTCGTGATAGAAGTCGGCGCCCACCGGGGCGACGATGTTCGCCGCATCGTACGCGCCGCGCAGGAACACCACCAGCAGCCGCGCGCTCGCAGCGGGGGCCGCAAAGGCGCGCCCGGCGATCACCATCGGGGCCATGGCGGCGGCAGCTTTCAGCAGATCTCGACGGTCCACGATACCTCTCCTTCAGCGATGCATGAATTCCGGGGACGACAAATAAAGCGTGTTCCACTCCTGCGGGGTTTTCGCCTGCGCCAGCACATGGGCGGTCGCCGGGCTCAACTGCTGCTGCAAAGACCCGAAAAACAGCGCGCTTTGAATCTGCGGAAACGCGGGCTGCTCCGGCATCTCAGGGTCGCGCGGCTTGAACAGGCCTGCCGAGCCGCTGCCAACGGATTGCGCAATTTCGAACCGCGTTTCCATCTGGCCGGGGCCCGACCATGCCGCCGGCGCCAAGGCATATCCGTCAGGCGTTTCGTGATTGTACAACCCCTCGCCCATGCGTTTGAGCCAGTTCGCCAGCGGATCGGTGTTGACGATCACGCGGTCGCCATAGGCCAGCCGCACCGCCGATACCGCGTAATGCACCGGGTCCTTGAAGGCCTTGCCCAGGGACGCCTTGAACTCTGCCGAGCGGAACAGCGTGCGCAGCACGGCGGCAATATCGCCGTCGCTGTGGCAAAAGGTGGTCGCCATCTTGTCCACCAGTGCGGGCGGCGGCGTATCGCCGATGAAATAGGCGGCGATCTTTTCGGATACGTGGTGCGCGGTGGCGGGCGATGCGGCGATCAGGTCCAGCGCCTGCTCAACCTCGTCGAAACCGCTGCCCTTGATGGTGTGGCCCAAGAACGTCTTGGTACCGAAATCATGGCGGGCCGGATTGAATTCGAACAGGCCCGCGCGGATATACAGCGGCTGCAACTGCGGCTTCATCTTCGGCGCATCGGGCTTGATGTCCACCCCCACCCCGGTCAGGATGCGCGCGAGTTCCTGCACATCCTTCTGGGTATAGCCGGAACCCACCCCCATGGTGTGAAGCTCCATGATCTCGCGCGCGTAATTCTCGTTGATGCGGTTGGCGGCGTTCTGGTCATTATCCAGATAGCGCAGCATCGCGGGGTGGCGCAGCGTGGCCTCCAGCAGATCGCGAAAGCGGCCCAGCGCGTGCGGCCGGATGGCCTGATCCTCGTAATCGCCCACCATCGCGCGAATGTCGCGCTTTTGCGCGTGGACGTTGAAGTGGTTGAACCAGAACCACGTCATCTGTTCACGCAAGCCGTCTGGCGCGTAAAGATCGCGCAGCAGCGAACGCGATTGCGCTTCCCGGTCCAGATCCGCCAAGGCCTTGAAATATGCCGTATGCGCTGCCTTTTTCGCCTCGGGATCGATGAGCGCCTTGGCCGCGCGGTTTTGCGCATCCACTTCCACTACCAGTTGCGCCATCGGTTCGCGGGTGATGCGCATGGCATCCACTTGCGCCTGCGCCGCCGGGGGCAATGCTGCAGTCTCGGCGCGCAACTGCTGTTCGACGAACCGCGATGCGCCGCCTGCCGCAAGATCGCGCACGCCCTGCGCATTCACGCCCCAGGTCATCCGATCAAGCAACTGGATGTCCGCGGCGGACGGGTCAGCGCGGGCCGGCGCTGCGGTCAGCACCGAGCAGAGCACCAGCGCTACCCCGCCGTGCCGTAAAACAGAAGGTAAGCTGGCAATCATGACCATGTGTCCGCCTCGCCGGACGTGTCGTCCAATATGGCGAAAGTATCCCGGGTCAGATTAACCGTCGAGAAATGGTGGACACGCAGATGTCCCCGCTCAACTCAGCCCCCGATGATGACGTCGGGTGTGTGCGGAGACCACGGCGGCACGCGCAGCATGATCGCACCAAACAACCCCGATGCCAGGTAGGCCGAAAGCCACGCCTTGAGCCTGGGCAGCGGCTCGGCGTCAAACCAGCCCCGGTCCACGGCAGCGAACTGACGCACGAACGGGATGATCGCCGCGTCGATAAGGCCGCGCTCGTTACCGCCCAAATAGGCGCTGGCGCATAGCGTATGTTCCAGTCGCTGCAGAAAGTTCAGCCCGGCATCGCGGTGCGCGGCTGCGTCCACGCCGTGGCGGTCGGGATATTTGTAGCGGTCAAGGCCGTGCTTGAACGGGCCGTCGTTGTCGGCGATCAGCGCCGGATCGTCGCGATCCAGCCAGCGTTCCGGATCGTGCTGCGCCAACGCATGGCGCATGATGTCGATGCTCTGATCAATCACGCGCCCATCGGGCAGCACCAGCACCGGCACGGTGCCCTTGGGCGAGGCCGCCAGCATCGCCTCTGGCTTGGCCGAAAGCTTCACCTCGCGCAATTCATACCGCTTGCCGCTGATCGCCAACGCCAGCCTGGCCCGCATGGCATACGGGCAGCGGCGAAAACTGTAGAGGATCGGCAGCGGCACGAAAAAGGCCTTTACGTCAGGAAGCTGCCGCCGCGTGCCATTGCGCTGCCTGACGCGCAAGAGCGCAAGGCCCTGCGCGCGTCAGCTTTCCGCCGCGATCTTTTCGTGCAGCCAGGCGGCATGGCGCGGCGCCTTGCGGGTGCGCGCCCATTCCTCCAGCATGTCGTCAGCCACCGCGCGCAAGCTAGCCATCTGATCGATGGTGCCGAATTGCCAGGCCAGTTCGAGGCGGTGGCCGTTGGGATCGAAGAAATAGATCGACTTGAACACCCCGTGGTGCGTTGGTCCGATCACGGCGAGGCCAGCCGCCTCGGCCCGCGCCTTGGCGGCCACCAGCGCCTCCTCGCTATCGACCTTGAAGGCGATGTGCTGCACCCATGCCGGGGTTGCCTCGTCGCGGCCCATCGCCGGCGCGTTGGGCAGTTCGAAAAAGGCCAGCACGTTGCCGCCGCCGCAATCGAGGAACACGTGCATGTACGGATCCGGCGCGCCGGTGGAAGGCACTTTATCCTCCGCGATGGCCAGCATGAAATCCATGCCCAGCACATCGCGGTAGAACGTCACCGTCTCGTGCGCATCGTGGCAGCGGTACGCCACGTGGTGGATCCCACCCAGCGCCGGTGCGGGCATAATGGTGGTCTGCGTCATCACATCTCTCCCAAGAAGCAGGTGGCTGGCATCACTGTGCCGGCTCGCTCACCTGCAATACGCCGCGCTTGATCTGGTCGCGCTCCATGCTTTCGAACAGCGCCTTGAAGTTTCCGTTCCCAAAGCCGTCATCGCCGCGCCGCTCGATGAATTCGAAGAACACCGGCCCGACACGCGCTTCGGCAAAAATCTGCAGCAACAGGCGCGGCTGGCCGCCCTCCACCGTGCCGTCCAGCAGGATGCCCCGGCTTTTGAGCGCCTCCACCGGCTGTCCGTGGCCCGGCAGGCGTTCTTCCAGCATCTCGTAATAGGTCTGCGGCGGCGCGGTCATGAACGGTACGTCCAGCGCCTTGAGCTTGTCCCATGCGGCAACGAGATCATCGCAGATCAGCGCGATATGCTGGATGCCCTCGCCGTTGAAGGCGCGCAGGAATTCATCGATTTGGCCTTTGCCGCCGTCCGCTTCCTCGTTCAGCGGAATGCGGATCTTGCCGTCGGGCGCGGTAAGCGCCTTGCTGGTGAGCCCGGTATATTCGCCCTTGATGTCGAAGAAACGGATTTCGCGGAAGTTGAACAGCTTCTCGTAATAGTCCGCCCAGTAGGCCATGCGCCCGCCATAGACGTTGTGCGTCAGGTGATCGATCGTGGTAAAGCCGGCTCCTTGCGGGTGGCGGTCAACGCCGGGCAGGTATTCGAAATCGATATCGTAGATCGAAAGCGCGGCATCGCCGTTCTTCTCGTAACGGTCGATCAGGTAGATGATCGAATTGCCGATCCCGCGAATGCCGGGAAGATGCAGTTCCATCGGCCCGGTGGACACCTGCACCGGCTCTGCCGACCGGGCAAGCAGTTCGGCGTAGGCGGCGCGGGCATCGCGCACGCGAAAGCCCATGCCGCACGCGGACGGTCCATGCTCACGGCTGAAATACCAGGCCGGACTGTGCGGTTCGTAGTTGGTGATGAAGTTGATGCCGCCCTGCCGCCACAGTTCCACATCCTTGCTGCGGTGGCGTGCGATCTTCGTGAAGCCCATGGCCGCGAACACCGGTTCCAGAACGCCCTTTTCTGGCGCCGAAAACTCCACGAACTCAAAACCATCGAGGCCGATCGGGTTGTCGAAGATGTCAGTCATGCGCGGGCTCCGGTAAAGGGAATTTCGTTCGGCAGGGTTGCACCCGCCGGCAGCGGCGGATGGTCCCGCCAGGTTTGATAGACCGGTCCGAAATCGAGCCGCACCAGTTCGTCGATCAGTTGCGGCAGGCTTTCGAGCACGAAATAGGTCTGCTGGAAGCTGTCGATCCGGTAGGCCGTGCGCATGATGCGCACCGGGTCGAACGGCAGGCGCAGAACATCGGGGTCCTCGATCGCAAAGCGGGTTTCGCCCGAGGACGAAATGATGCCCGCGCCGAATACCTTGAGCGCATCGTCTTCGCGCACCAGCCCAAATTCTACCGTGTACCAGTAGATGCGCGCCAGCATGTCCAGTGCACCCATCTCCATCGCACGCGCGCCGGCCTTGCCGTACAGTTCGAGGAAATCGGCGATCGTGGGATCGAGCAGCATCGGCACGTGGCCGAAAAAGTCATGGAACACGTCCGGCTCGACCAGATAGTCCAGCTCATGCTCTTCGCGCAGCCAGCGGGTTACCGGGAACCGGCGGTGGGCAAGGTGATCGAAGAACACCGCGTCCGGGATGAAACCCGGCACCGCCACCAGTCGCCAGCCGGTGGCCGCGCCCAGCACCGCATTGGCATCCTCGAAGCGCGGGATACCATCGGCGCAGTCCAGTCGCGCCAGACCGTCGCGAAACGCGGCGCAGGCGTGGGTGCGCACCAGCGCGGACTGCCGGGCATACAGGCGCGCCCAGCGATCGTGCATATCAGGCGTGTAGGCATGCCAGTCCTGCCCGACGACATAGTCATCGGCGGCGGCTTCGTACTCTCCACGAAGGCCGCTGCTTGTGGTCAGCGTGCTCGGCTTCTTCATGCCTGAACGATACCACAAGGCCCGCATCAGGTTCGTGCGATTGATGCGCGGGCACAGCGTGTTATTAGGGTATCGCGCCAAGAATGTGGGTGGACATGGAGGATTCGTGCAACTGGACCAATTCGATCGCGGGATCATTGCAGCGTTGCAAGAGGATGCGCGCATGCCGGTAGCCCAGGTGGCGGAGCGCGTGGCGCTGTCCGCCACGCCGGTCAGCCGCCGGATCAAGCGGCTGGAAGACGAAGGCGTGATCCGCGGGTACATGCCCGTGCTCGATCCCGGCAAGCTGGGTTTCGAACTGGAAGCCTACGTCCTCATCAACCTGGTCGCGCACGTCGATGAAAACATCGCGCGGTTCGAGGCGGCGATCGCGGCCAACCCGTGCATCATCGCCTGCCACGCGGTGACAGGCGACATGGACTATTTGGTGCGCGTGATCGCCCGCAACGTCGAACACTTGTCCGAAATCACCCTGCGCACATTGCTGCGCATACCGGGCGTGCGCGACGTGAAATCCATCATCGTGCTGGAAACCGTGAAGGAAGAACGCGCGCTGCCGGTGGGATAGTGCGCCCCGCCGCCCCTTTTGCAGGAGCGGCGGGTATCGCGCGTTTAACGCCCCAGCAGATTTCGCGCCTGGCTGGCGATCTGCGCCAGCATGGCGGGCGTGATCGCCACTGCGCTTTCGGCCCGGTGGACGATGCCGCGGAAGGCGGTGATCGCCGCTGCGTGCTGACGGCCCCATTCCTCGGTCGCCGCCAGAGGGTCCGCCTTGCCGGCCTTGGTGCGGGCAAGACCGCGCAGGAAGTCCAGCCGCATCTGCTGGAAATCGCGGGCAAGCCCGGCCACCAGCAGCCGCTCCCACGGATCGGACGGGCTCATCATCGCCGCGTTCGCCTGTGCCCAGTCAAGGCCCAGACCCGCGCCGACGCGAGTGAACGCGGTGACCAGACGGCGCGGCGCGATCCCCGTTTCGGCGGCAAGGGACGCAATACCCACCGCGCCGTCAAGGTCGAACAGGTTCGCCACTTGCGCCGCCATGTCATCGGGCGCACCCATTTGCGTGAGCCCGTCGCGCAGCTTGCGCGAGTGCGCCAGCGTGCGCTCACCCAGAAGGTCCAGCGTATCGGTGGACAGTGCCGCGATGCCTTTCTGCAGGCGGTCGGCAAGTTCGGAAGGGGCGATCTGGCCGGCGCCAGCGCGCAGCAGGTCGGCCATGTGGCCGCGCACCGCCAGCGCCACCGTTTCGAACAAGGCGACGCGGGTGGTCTCAGCCATTGGGGCCACCTCCAGCCGCTCCCACAGCGCGCTCAGGTCGAACAGCCGGTCTGCCAGCGCGAAGGCGGCGGCGACTTGCGACAGGTCAGTCCCTTCCTCCTCCGCCAGTTCGAACGGGATGACGATGCCCAGCCGGTTTATCACCCGGTTGGCCAGCTTGGTGGCGATAATCTCTCTCGCCAGGCGGTGCCCCTTGATGAACTTGGCGAACTTGTGCTGCATCTGGGTGGGGAATGCCGACAGCAGCAGGTCGGTCAGGCCTGGATCGGACGGCAAAGTGCTGTCCTCTATCGCGGCCTGCATCTGCAGCTTGCCGCTGGACAGCAGCACGGCCAGCTCTGGCCGGGTCAGCCCGCGACCGTCCTGCGCCCGACGGACCAGCACGTCATTGTCCGGCAGCCCTTCCGTGCGCCGATCCAGATAGCCGCTATCGCCCATCGTTTCGATCAGGCGGATATGCGAAGGACTAGCCTGGGCGCCGCCCCGCTCGGCGATGGACAGAGCGAGCGCTTGAAGGCGGTTGTCCTCCAGCACCAGCGTCGCCACTTCGTCGGTCATGTCACGCAGCAGTTCTACGCGCTTGGGCTCCGTCAGCTTGCCCGCGCGCTTGGCGGCGGCGAGCGCGATCTTGATGTTGACCTCGTTGTCCGAGCAATCGACGCCGGCGGAATTGTCGATGAAGTCGGTGTTGATGCGCCCGCCGCGCGTGGCAAATTCGATACGTCCGGCCTGCGTGACGCCCAGGTTCGCGCCTTCTCCCACCACCCGCACCCGCAGTTCGTTGCCACTGACGCGCAAGGCATCATTGGTGGGATCGCCCACCTGCACGTTGTTTTCGGCAGAGGCCTTCACGTAAGTGCCGATGCCGCCGAACCACAGCAGGTCAACCGGCGCGCACAGAATTGCCGTGATCAGCGCATCGGGGTCGATCTCCGCCTGGGTGAGGCCCAGCACGCTGCGCACTTCCTCGCTCAGCGGGATCGACTTCATCGAGCGTGGGAACACGCCGCCGCCGGGGGAGATCAGCGCCTTGTCATAGTCGTTCCAGCTGGAAACCGGCAGGTCGAACAGGCGCGCGCGCTCTTCCCAGCTTGCCTTGGGATCTGGCGTTGGGTCGAGGAAGATGTGCCGGTGATCGAAGGCCGCCACCAGCCGTAGCGACTTGGACAGCAGCATGCCGTTGCCGAACACGTCTCCCGACATGTCGCCGCAGCCCACCACCCGCACCGGGTCTGCCTGCACGTCCACGCCCAGTTCCAGGAAATGGCGTTGCACGGACAGCCACGCACCCTTGGCGGTGATGCCCATCGCCTTGTGGTCGTATCCGTTGGAGCCGCCACTGGCGAAGGCATCGTCCAGCCAGAAATCGCGCGCTTCGGCGATGGCGTTGGCAACGTCGGAGAACTTGGCCGTGCCTTTGTCCGCCGCGACGACGAAATACGGGTCTTCCCCGTCCAGCACCACGACGCTTTCGGGGTGCGCCACCTTGTCGTTCACGATGTTGTCGGTGATCGACAGCAGCGTATCGACGAACACTTCGTAGGATGCCTGCCCTTCTGCCGCCCATGCCGCGCGGTCTCGCGCGGGATCGGGCAACTGCTTGGGATAGAACCCGCCCTTGGCACCGGTCGGCACGATCACCGCGTTCTTCACGCGCTGGGCTTTCATCAGCCCCAGCACTTCGGTGCGGAAATCGTCCCGGCGGTCGGACCAGCGCAACCCGCCGCGCGCCACCGGCCCGGCGCGCAAGTGGATGCCTTCCACCCGCTGCGAATAGATGAAAATCTCGCGCCACGGCAGCGGCTTGGGCAGGCCGGGGACTTGCGCGGAATCGAACTTGAACGCCAGCGCCACCTCGCCCGCAGGCGCGAACGCATTGGTGCGCAGCATTGCCAGAACGATGTCGCGATAGGCGCGCAGCACGCGATCGTCGTTGATCGCGCTTACGCCGGCGAGGCCGTTGCGGATCGCATCTTCAGCCTCCTTGCGGGCCTTGATGCGATCGCCAGCGAAGGCCGGATCATGCAGCGCCTTGAACAGCGCGACGATGCCCACCGTTACGCCGGCCGCGCCTTCCAGCGCGTCCACCACGGTCGGAATGCCAAAGTGCGTGCCGGCCTGCCGCAAGTAGCGATACCAGGCGCGCAGCCAGTTCACTTCGGTGCTGGAAAGGCCCAGCGCAGGGACAAGGCGGTTGAACGCGTCGTTCTCACCGCTGCCGTTCAACACGGAACGCAGCGCGTCCTCGATCGCGGCGGCGCGGTTGAGCACGTCGCCCGGCGCGCGGCCATCGGCGGTTTCCACCAGGAAATCGTGGATCGTGCCCAGCGCGCCCTTTTCCAATGGCGTCGGCACTTCGGCCATGACGCGAAAACCGAAGTTTTCAAGCGCCGGCACGGCATCGGACAGCGCGAGGCCACCTTCGGACTGGTAAATCTTGAGCCGCAGCCAGTTTTCGGGATCACCTTCGCGTGCATGAAAACGCACGTCGCGGTGCGCCGCCTCGACCTCGGCGGTGCCGGCCCCCTCGCCCACGGCAATACGGCGCAGATAGGCGATGTCGGTCGCCGCTTCTGCAGCGCCGAACTCCGAGCGATAGCCGATCGGGAAGGCCTCCGCATACCGAGCAGCCACCGCAGCAGCGCGGCCCGGTTCCAGGGTGGTGGCCAGCGCCGCTTCCACGGCCTGCGTCCAGCCGCGCAGAATGACCTGCAACGCGCCGTCGAGTTCGTCTTCCGAAGGCTCCTGTGCGCCTTCGCGCACATCCAGCGTGTAGCGCAGCATCGCCAGGTTGCCAGCTTCCACCTGCATGCTCCAATCGAGCGTGGGGGCCTGCGCGGCCTCCTCGATCATGTGCTGGATGCGCTTTTGCATCTGGGTGGACAGCAGATCGCGCGGCAGCCACACGAACGCGAACAAGTGACGCATCAGCGGCGAGCGGGCGAGCAGCAGGCGTGGCCGGGGACGATCGACCAGCCCGGTCATCATCATCGCGAGCCGTTCCACGTCCTCCTGCGCGAAGCCCAGAACAAGATCGTGCGGCAGGCTGGTGAGCGCGTGGGCCAGCGCCTTTCCGGTGTGCCCAACTGGGTCCAGCTCAAGCCGCGCCGCCATTTCCGAAAAGTGGCGGCGCAGGCGTGGCACGCGGCTGGGCGGCGCAGCCAGCGCGGCGCTGGTCCAGATCCCGGCGTGGACGGACAGGGCAGTGACTTTGCCTGCCTTGATCACCGGCACCAGAAACAGGTCCATCGGCACCCGGCGGTGGACGGTGGACATGCGGTTCGCCTTGACCACCAGGGGCGCGCGGATCGCCCCTTCCGCAAGCTGCGCGTCGAACACGGCAAACGCGCGCGCATAGCTTTGATCGGACAGCAGGTCTTCGGGGGCATCGCGACATACGCCCAGCGGCTGCGTACGCGTGCCATCACGGTGGCGCGTGACATGGCCGATCTGCGTCAGCATGCCATCGGCAAGCCAGCGCAGCAGTTCGGCGCCTTCGGTATCGCCAATGCCCGCGCCGTCGGCCCGGTCCGCATCGGCGCGCATGGCGGCCACCATCGCCTGCCAGTCCGCCACGGCGGCGCGTACATCCGCGAACGTGGTTTCAAGAGAGCGCAACAGCTCGCGGCGCTGGCGGGCATCGGCGCGCGGGGTTTCGATGTAGATCATCGATTCGCGCGCAGTGGCACCGTCCGGCCCGGCGGGCAGTTCCAGCAGCTTGCCATCGCCATCACGGCGCACCGGGATGACCGGATGAGCGAGGCGATCGATCACCAGACCTGCCTGCGCAACGGCGGCAGCGGCGGAATCGACCAGGAACGGCATATCGTCGTTGATGAGCGCGATGCGCAGGATGCGCCGCTCTTCGCTGGCCGAGGTGACATCTATCGCGGTCTTGCCCGGTGCCCGCTGGTCTGCGGCGGCAAGGAGGAAGCGTGCAGCCTCCTCGATCCACGTGCCGTCCGCCTCTTCGCCGGGGAGCACGGTGGCGCGCAGTTCATCACAAAGCCCGGCGTGCAGCGCATCGGGCGGATGGCCTCCGCGCTTTTTGGAAGCCTTCTTCGAAACGTCAACGTCGCCTTCGCTCATAACTTTCTCCGCGATCCTCGCTGCTGCATAGCGCCCGCTTCTGGTGGCGGGACGGCCAGGCATGTGGCCATATAGGTCCATGGGCGCGGCCCTGCATCCACCGGATTACAGGATTTCTCCGCAGCTCCACGTAATTCCCGTGGCTCGTCATCTTTGTAACGAGATTTCCGACCTGCGCAATATTAGTTCAATGGCGGTGAGACGGCGATGGTATCGCAGCCAACGCCTCTCCAGCCAGGATCAAGGCACCAACCGGCCCGGCGTCGTCTCCCAGTTGCGGCGGCACGATCATCGCCTTCAGCACCTCGGGCGTACAGTCGCGCAGATATCCGCCCAGCAGCGCCGGCACGCGTGCGCGCGCCATCGGCAGCAAGTGCGGCTGGTGTCCGGTCACCCCGCCACCCACCACGATGCGTTCGGGCGAGAGCGTGAGGATCAGGTTTGCCAGCAGTTCGGCCAGATCATGCGCCACCGGCTCCCACATCGGGTTTTCAGGGTCGACGCGCGAGGGGTGCGTGCCGAACCGGGCCGCCAGCGCCGGGCCGGCGATCAGGCCTTCCAGGCAATCCCCATGAAACGCGCAGTGCCCTTTGTAGCGGTCTCCTGCAGCGCGGCGAAGGCGCATGTGGCCGATCTCGGGGTGTAGCAGACCATGCGCCGGTTTACCGGCCACCAGCACACCGCCGCCCAATCCCGTGCCGATCGTCAGGTACACGGTGTTCTGGCACCCCTGCGCCGCGCCGAAGCGATGTTCGGCCAGCGCGGCGGCGTTGACATCCGTATCCAGCCCCAAGGGACAGCCGAGCGGGGCGAAGGCGGCGATCACCTCGGCGCCGCGCCATCCCGGCTTCGGGGTATCAAGGATGGTGCCATAGTCCGCCGCGCCGCGCGCCACGCGCACCGGGCCGAAGCTGGCGATACCCACCGAATCCACCGGCTTCGCGGTGCGCCAGTCCTCAATCACCGCCACGGCGCGGCCAAGCGTTTCAGCAGGGTCCGTGGTGTCGAACTCGACCCGGTCGTCGATGCGGCCCGGCTCGCCCAGAACAACGACGGTGTGCGTGCCCCCCATTTCGATACCAGCAAGCCGATGCATAGTGCTTCACCCTTCCATCGCAGCCGCCCACGTGTCGGTCGCAACGGCAGGCGCGCGGCGAAGTTCCGTAGCCGCGATGCTTTAGCTGCGGCGGCTCTGGCGCGCGGGGTGCGGGCTTCCCATATCCGTCTAAACCGGAGTGTCTTTCATGCCTGTGCGCACCCTGCCCCTTGCCGCTGCCGCCGCTGTTCTTGGCCTTGTCGCCGTTGCGGCGGGCTCATGGCCCTCGACCCAGGCGACCGCCGCCAATTTCCCCGCCCCGCCGTCCGAACCCGCAGCGTCGGGCGATCAGGTGGCGGTGCTGGCCGGCGGCTGCTTCTGGGGCATCGAAGGCGTGTTCGAGCACGTGCGCGGGGTGAAATCCGTGACCGCCGGCTATGCCGGGGGCAGCCGGGCCGACGCCACCTATCGCGCGGTGTCTACCGAGAAGACCGGCCATGCCGAATCGGTGCGCATCGTCTACGATCCGCGCGAAGTGAGCTATGGCACGTTGCTGAAGATCTTCTTTTCCGTGGCGCACGACCCGACGCAGGTGAACCGCCAGTTCCCCGATTCCGGCCCCAGCTACCGCTCGGCGATATTCCCGCAGTCCCCCCAGCAGCGCCAAGTCGCAGCGGCCTACATCGCGGCGCTGAACAAGGCGCATGTCTACGATCGGCCCATCGCCACGCGGCTGGAGACGGGCAATTTCTACCCGGCGGAAAGCTATCATCAGGACTATCTGCGCCGCAATCCGGACAATGGCTACATCGTGCGATACGATGCGCCCAAGCTGGCTGCGCTGCGCAAGACGTGGCCCACGCTATGGCGCACCTAAGCGCGCCTTAACGGGGCTATAATGCCAGGCCAGCGGCGCGCGCGCTCGCCCAGGCCCACTGGAAGTTGTAGCCGCCCAGCCACCCGGTAACGTCCACCGCTTCGCCGATCGCGTACAGGCCCGGCACGCTGCGCGCCTCCATCGTCTTGGAGGACAGGCCGGCGGTGTCGATCCCACCTGCCGTCACTTCCGCCTTGGCGAACCCTTCGGAGCCGTCGGGCAGGAACGGCCAGCGCATCAACTTCGCTTCGGCGGCAGCCAGCGCCTTGTCGGTCAGGCCCACAAGTTCGCCCTCCAGCCCCAGCCGCGCGCAAAGCGCATCGGCCAAGCGCTCCGGCAGCGCATCGCGCATCGCCGTCCGGAAGGCCTGGCGGGGCCGTTCGCGCTTGAGCGTGCGCAACCAACCCTCGGTGCGATCGGGCAGGAATTGCGCCGTCACCGTATCCCCGCGCGTCCAGTAGCTGGACACCTGCAGGATCGCGGGGCCGGACAGCCCGCGATGGGTGAACAGCGCGGCTTCGCGAAACGACGCCTTGCCGCAGCGCGCAACCACCTCTGTCGATACGCCGGACAGATCGCGAAACAGTGCCTCGTCGCCAGCCAGCGTCAGCGGGACCAGGCCGGGGCGCGGCTGCACCACCTTCAACCCGAAACGACGCGCCAGATCATACGCTAGGCCGGTCGCGCCCATCTTGGGGATCGAGGGTCCGCCGGTGGCGATGACCAGCGCGCTTGCCTGCGCCATCTGCCCGCCATGCGCCACCTGGAACACGCCGTCGGCATGCCCGATCTCGCCGATTGCCTGCCCGCACTGCAACGTCACCGAACCCTTGGCGCATTCCTCCAGCAGCATGGCGACGATCTGCTTGGCCGACCCGTCACAGAACAGTTGCCCCAGCGTCTTTTCGTGCCAGGCGATGCCGTATGCGTCCACCAGCGCAACAAAGTCCGCAGCCGTATAGCGGCTCAAAGCGGACTTGGCGAAATGCCCGTTGCTGGACAGATAGCGGTCGGGCGCGGTGTGCAGGTTGGTGAAATTGCACCGCCCGCCGCCCGAGATGACGATCTTGCGGCCGGGCTCCGGCGCATGGTCGAGCAGCAGCACGCGCTTGCCCCGCTGCCCGGCAGTGGCCGCGCAGAACAGGCCCGCCGCGCCCGCACCCAGCACGATGGCGTCATACTGCTCGGCGGCGCCCTGGCTCACGCCTGCGGCCCCACCAGTTCGAGAGCGAGCGCTTCGGCCAAGCGAATACCGTCCACCGCGGCGGACAGGATGCCGCCCGCATACCCTGCACCCTCCCCGGCGGGATAGAGCCCGCGTGTGTTGAGGCTTTGGAAGTCCCGCCCCCGTGTGATGCGCACGGGCGAGGACGTGCGCGTCTCCACCCCGGTCATCACCACGTCCGGATGGTCGTATCCGGGCACCTGCCGCCCGAATACCGGGAGTGCCTCACGGATCGCCTCCACGGCATAATCGGGCAGGCATTGCTTCAGGTCCGTCAGGTGGACGCCGGGCTGATAACTGGGCGTCACCGACCCCAGCGCGGTGGAGGGCCGGTCTGCCAGAAAATCACCCAGCTTCTGCCCCGGCGCCTGGTAATTGGACCCGCCGGCCACGAACGCCAGTTCTTCCAGTTTGCGCTGCAGGGCGATGCCCGCCAGCGGGTTGCCGGGAAAGTCGGTTTCCGGGCTGACGTCCACCACCAGACCCGAATTGGCATTGAGCTCGGCGCGCGAATACTGGCTCATGCCGTTGGTGACGACGCGCCCTTCCTCGCTGGCGGCGGCGACCACGCGCCCGCCGGGGCACATGCAGAAGGAGTAGACCGTGCGCCCGTTGCTGGCCTTGTGCGAGATCGAATAGGCCGCCGCGCCCAGGATCGGGTGGCCGGCGCAAGCGCCATAGCGGGCCTTGTCGATCCAGCTTTGCGGATGCTCGATCCGCACGCCGATCGCGAAAGGCTTGGCTTCCATATAGACGCCGCGCGCGTGCAGCACTTCGAACGTGTCGCGCGCGGAATGCCCCACCGCCATGATGACGTGCCTGGCCTCCAGATAATCGCCGGACGACAAGTGCAACCCTTCGATGCGCCGCTGCCCGTGCGCATCTTCCCCGATCGCGAAGTCCTCCACCCGCGTGCCGAAACGGTATTCGCCGCCCAGCCGCTCGATCGTCTCGCGCATGGACATGACCATGGTGACCAGCCGGAACGTGCCGATATGCGGATGCGCTTCGGTGAGAATATCGTCCGGCGCGCCGGCCTTGACGAATTCGGTCAGCACCTTGCGGCTGAGGTGCCGCGGGTCCTTGATGCGGCTGTACAGCTTGCCGTCCGAGAACGTGCCAGCACCGCCCTCCCCATACTGCACGTTGCTTTCGGGATCGAGGACCGAGCGGCGCCATAGGCCCCAGGTGTCCTTGGTCCGCTCGCGCACGGCCTTGCCGCGCTCGATGATGATGGGCTTCAGCCCCATCTGCGCCAGCACCAGCGCCGCCAGCAGCCCGCACGGCCCCGCGCCGATCACCACCGGGCGTGGACCGTCCCAGCCCTCGGGCGCGCGCGCCACGAACTTGTAAGCGGTATCGGGCGTGGGCTTCACATGCGGATCACCGGCAAAGCGGGCGAGCACGTCGGCCTCGTCACGCACGATCACATCCAGCGCATAGACCAGCTTGATGGCATTCTTGCGCCGCGCATCGTTGCCACGGCGGAACACCGTCACCCGCTCAAGATCGGCGGGCGCGATATCCAGGCGCGCGCAGACCGCCGCGTCCAGATGGGCGGGGGCATGGTCCAGCGGCAGGGTAATGTCGGTAAGGCGAAGCATCGCGGCGCTTTATACGCTCGCGCCGCATAGCGCCAGTAACGCCACGGCGCGCCACAGTACGATTGTCACGCTGCCTGCGCTTGGCTATCGCCGAATGCATCATGCGACAGGACGAGGCTCCCCTTTGACACTGGAAGCACAGGCCAGGGCAGCCCTCGCGCGCGGAGATCTGGCCGCCGCCGTTTCGGCCGCCCGCACCCTCACCGAACAGCAGCCGGACCGCGCCGCCGGGTTTTTCCTGCTCGGCATGGTGGCTGCAGAAGCCGGGCATGTGGCCAAGGCCGTCCCGCTTATCGAGGCCGCTGTGTCGCGCGAACCGCAGGCTGAACATCTGGCGCAGCTTGCGCGGCTGCTGATCCTGCTGCGCCGCGATGGCGATGCCGCCAAGGCCGCGCGTGCCGCGCTGGCGCTGGAGCCGGACGACGCGCTGACGCTGGATACCATCGGCTGCGTGCTGGCCCGGCTTGGCGATCACGAAACCTCGGTGCAGCCCTTCACCGCCGCCGTGGCGGCAGAGCCCGACAATCTGGATTATCGCTATAACCTTGCGGCAGCGAGCGGCTTTACCGGGCGGGTGGACGAGGCGCGCAGCCACTACGAAGCGATCCTGGCGGATAATCCCGGCGATGCGCGCACGCATTACGCATTGGCGATCCTGTCACGCCAGACCGCTGCGGCCAACCATGTACCCCGCCTTGAAGCCGCTTTGGCGCAGGCCCGCGATCCGCAGGACGCGCTGCGCATCCGGTACGCACTGGCCAAGGAACTGGAAGACATCGGCGAAGCCGCCGGCGCATTCGCGCATCTGTCCTGCGCCAACACCGCCTACAAGCGCGCGATCGGGTATGATTTCGCGCACGATGCGGCGATGTTCGATGCCATCGAAGCATTGTTCGGCGGGGACGGCACGCTGGCGCACGGCGCGGGCAAAGCCGGCCCCTCGCCCATCTTCGTGGTGGGCATGCCGCGCACCGGCACCACGCTGGTAGACCGCATCCTGTCGTCCCATCACGCGGTGGAGGCGACCGGGGAATTGCAGGCGATGCCGCTGGCGGTAAAGCAGCTCGCAGGCACGCCATCGCGCACGATCATCGATCCGGACACGGTGCGGGCCAGCGGCGGCATCGATCCCGCCGCGATAGCCGATGCGTATCTGGCGCAGGCCAGCCATCACCGGCGGACGAGCAAACCGCGCTTTACGGACAAGCTGCCCGCCAATTTCCTGTATATCGGCCATATAGCCCGCGCCCTGCCCGATGCCCGCATCGTGTGCCTGCGGCGCGGCGCGATGGACACGATCTGGAGCAACTACAAGAACCTGTTCGCCAGCCAGTCCGCCTACTACGCCTATTCGTACGACCTGATGGACACCGCGCGCTACTACGCCTGGTTCGACCGGCTGATGACGCTGTGGCAGCGGCTGTTCCCCGACCGCGTGCTGCAACTGTCTTACGAAGCGCTGGTCGCCGATCAGGAAGGCCAAACCCGCGCGCTGCTGGCCCATTGCGGCCTGCCGTGGGACGATGCCTGCCTGTCATTCCACCGGAACAGCGCAGCGGTGGCCACGCCCAGCGCCGCGCAAGTGCGCCTGCCGATGAACGCGAAGGCCGTGGGCAAATGGCGATCCTATGCGCACGAACTGGAACCGGCGCGCGCGTGGTTAACAGCGCAAGGCATCGCTACCGGTTAGGGGGTGGGCAGGTTCAGTTTGGGGCCAAGGCATGGTTTGTTGTGGGTGTTTGATCGCAACCGGACTTTCTGCTTACGCCCCTTTGTCGCCGTTAGAGCGCAACCAAGGCGCGCCCTATTGCTGACGTTCTCATCGGCTGGCATAGATCAACGCCATAGGGAGGCGAAAATGCTGCCGATTTTTGATGCTTGCTGCTGCCGCTGACGCGCCCGAGGCGGCTCCCACACATGATGGCGGCATCTGTGCTGGATTGGCGTGGGTCGAACTTGGTCCCAATGAGAAGGTCTTCATTGAAAGAGGACCGGATTTCAACGTCTTTCGGTTTGAGGGACCGGCCGGATCAACTGATCACTGGTGGGGCGTGTATAGCGGCAACGCCGCGCAGGTCCAGGGCAACGGTCCGTTACTAATGCGCCGCGATGGTGTAACCGTCCATCGCGCGATCGAAAATGGCAAGTTCCGTGGCTATCTTGCTGAGAGGGGTGATTGGCAAAACCAATTCTTTGGTTCTGTTTTCGACGGGAGCACGAAGGACAAAGCCTTTTTTGATCGAATAGACTTCGGCCCGAAAGGGCAGGCCCTTTGCGCGAAGGGCCGACAGCGTTAGCCAGTAGGTGCGACCGGACATTACGCCTTACGATCGTTGTAGCCTCAAACCCGACCGTCCTGAATCCACCAAAGTAAGCCATTCAGGGAACTCTCGACCGCGCACGCATATCGCCACCCATTTCGTTCGGAACTATCCTTGCCTCCCAGCCGGAACCAGAGCGCCGCGCTGTTGCGCGACGCCCTGTTCCCTTGCCGCGATCAGTATTTGATGCGCGCCTCGATGCCCACGGTGCGCGGGTTCAGCACCGTCTGGCGATAGTACCGGACCGTCACGCCATCGACGACACCGATGCGTGACCGGTCGTTGCCGACCGACACCACCGCATACTTGTCGAAGATGTTGTTGGCGAACAGGCTGACGGTGTAGGCGTCCGTCTCATACGCTAGCGTCGCACGGTGCAGCACGTAGCCGGGTATCTTGTCACCGTAAGCGCGGTCATAACCGAGCCGCGATACGATGTTGCCGCGATACGTGGCCGTCCAGTTGGCGATGATGTTCCCAGCCTTGAACGGGGTGGTGTAGGTAACTCCAAGGCTGCCGGCATTCTTGGCGGAACCCGGCAGGCGATCGCCCGCCAGTGCATCAAGCTGGGTGAACTTGGGCCTGGTGTCGTAATCGCCCGGCGTGGTGCGTACGGTCAGGATATTGGGAATATCCTCGGTCAGCTTCGCGTCCGTGTAGGAGTACGTGCCCTGGATCGACAGCTGCGGCACCGGCTTGAACTGAAACGAGGTTTCGAAGCCGCGCGATTTTGCCGCGCCGCCGTTCACGGTAATGCCGGTCGCCCCGTAGAATGTCGCGGAATCTACCTGGATGCCCTGCCACTTGATGTCGTACACATCGAAGTTCAAGGTCAGCTTGCGATCCAGCAACTGCATGCGCACGCCAATTTCCGCGTTCTTCGTCTGGTCCGGCCCGTACTGTATTTCATTGGGCAGCGCGCAGGCGTTCTGCACTTCCTTGAGGTCTGCCGGACACGGCGCAACGCGGTTGGGTCCGCCGATCCGATAGCCCTTGCTGTAGGTTCCGTAGACCATCAGGTCCGGCGTGAAGTTGTACGAGGTGTTGAACTTCCACACCCAGCCATCCTTCTTCGCGGCGCCGCCTGCGGGTTTCACGTCATAGGGGCTGAGAGGCTCGCCAAGCAGCGGCAGCGTCAACGCGCCCTGGATGTTCGACGTATACTTGAAATAGCGCGCACCGGCGGTGACCTGCCACTGCTGCGTCACCTTGAAGGTGCCTTCGCCGAAAATCGCCTTTTCAGTCACTTTCGACTTGGTGTAGCTGACGTATTCCAGATCCTGCGGGTTGCCGGTTATGCCGTAGTAGTCCGAAAGGCCGGGCACGTGCTCGGCATAGTCGTTGTGCAGTTTCTGTTCGTTGTAGAACCCGCCCAGCACCCAGCTGAACGGACCGCCGTGGCGTGAAACGAGGCGTACTTCCTGGTTGAACTGCTTGCGCTTGTTGTCGCTCTCGTTCCAGCTGGAGAAGGCCGGGAACAGCTGGTAGCCGTAATCGAGATCGAGCAGCAGATCGGTATTGTCGCTGCGCGAACGCGTGCGCACATTGGTGTAGGCGGTGGTCGATACCAGATCGGCGATATCGGCGATGTTGGCGTTGACCTCCATGCTGGCCAGATGCGCGCGACGGTTCACCGGCTCTTCATAGCGCGACGCGTTCTGATACTTGCCCGTGCCCAGCACCCCGGCGCTGTTGGACTGCGCACCATCGGTCTTGGTCTGCTGGAACGCGTATGTGAAGATCACCTTCAGGTCGTCAGTGGTCTGGAACAGCAGCTGGTTGCGGGTGGTGAAGGTCTTCTCGTAATTGAGATCCTTCTTGGACTTGAGGTTCGCCGCATACCCTTCAGGCGTCACGCTGGTGGGGCCGCTCGGCTGCGGGAGCGATACGCCCGGCGTTTGCAACAGCAGCGGGTAATCGATGAAGCCCGGATCATAGTAGTAGCCCGTTGCCGAGCGGAACGCGATGTGGTCTTTGACGATCGGAATGTTGATCATCCCGTCCATCTGGTAGCCCGCCTTGCTGGCGTGCGCCTTGTCGTACAACCGCCCGTGCACTTCGCCTTCATAGTCTTCGACGTTGGGCCGGTTGGGAATGTAGCGGATCGCGCCCGCCAGCGTGCCCAGCCCGTACAGCGTCCCTTGCGGGCCCAGCAGCGTTTCCACGCGGGCAATATCCAGCAGCTTGAAGTCGTAATAGAGCGGCACTTCGCCAAGGTAAATGCCCAGCGAGTCGTCGTAGCTATTGCCGTTCGAGCCGACGTCCGACGCATTGAGACCGCGCAGGACGATCGTTCCGGTCGAACCGGGACCGGTATCGGAGATGGTCATGCCAGGCGTAAAGGCGGCAAGATCGCGCACATCGTCGATGCGCTGGCGCTGGATTTCCTCAGTACCGATCGCAGAGATGTTGATCGGGGTTTCGATGATCGTGGTATTGCGCCGCGTGCCGCTGACGATGATCGCATCGCCGCTGTACGTGTCCGGAGCGGCTGCATCTGCCGGTGCCGGCGCTGCATCGGCGGCAGGCGCTGCGGCGGCGGCTGCCGGCGTTTCGGCAGCCAGTGCCGGCGATGCCAGCGCGGCGCTGGTGAACACTGTGGCGGACAGTAGCGCTGCCCTCATTTTGGCGCGGTGTTTCATGTGCTTCCCCGTTTTCTGGTCATGTCTGTCCTGCGGCCTGACCACACGTGGTCAGACGCGGCAGGCGTCTGGTTGAAGTCCCTGGTCTTCGCCGGCCATCGCTTTGCGGATGTCATGCCGGTTGAGTTCTGCGGCCCGGCTTGAACGTGTTACCGGACCTGTTTGCTATGCGTGCCTCCTGACACGAACCGCATTATGGCACCGGCAAACCGGTCTTTCCGTGCCGTGCTCCGATCCGAGCGATCAGGGGTTGGAACGGAAACAGGAATTGTTCGCCGATCGACAGCCGCTTGCGCGCGTCCTGGCCAACGATGTCGGACTCACCTTCGCAGTACGTGCCGAATATGCGATCGAGCAGGATCAGTGAATTGGCGTAGTTGCAGCGGGTGTTCTCGTAACCAACCGAGTGGTGCAGGCTGTGGTTACGGATCGTCGTGAAGAAGAACGCGTAAAAGCCCGGCGGGTCTGAGCGCACGTTGGCGTGCGCGAAGGTGGACACCACGTTGAGGATGCTGAGCCCGCAGAACACGGCCGCCAGCGGCACGTCGAACAAGGCCACTACGCTCAGGCTGATCAGGAACAGTTCGACCGGATTTCCGACATAGCCCTTCATTGCATTGAGCTGGGTGATGTGATGATGCGGCGCATGGGTAAGCCACAGCGGCGTCCACCCATGCATCGCGCGGTGCATCCAGTACTGACCGAACTCGATCAGGACAACGACCAGAGCCACCTGCGCCACGAAGGGCATGTGCATCGCCCACTGCGTGGTGATGCCCAGCGATTGCTTCACGGCGTGCAGCGGATCGTCGGCGAATGCGCTCGACGCCCAGGCAATGACTGTGAAGCTCAGAATAACGTAGAACAAGTCCGTCGCGAACTCATGCGTAGTGATACGCCAGCCGGAGTGACGCTCGTGGATAAATTCCAGTGCCTGCACCAGCGCAGAGATGAGAACGGAGGTTACGACGATCGCCCACGCATTGTTGACCAGCGACGGTGGGGCGTATGCCCAGAACACAACGATCGCCACTACGAAGATGGGTGGCAGCAGGTTGAAAAAATGTGTCCGCAACGTGCCGGAACCCTGCTCGGCTTCAGGCTTTACGGTGAACGATGCAGCGCCGGCGACGGATGACACGTCGTCTGACGATATCGTGTTGCAGGCCGGCAATCGCTCCATAGAAAACCCCCATCCAAGCCGGACACCCCGACTGGTTGCTAAAGATTCTCTCTCCCGGAAACATCGCTCTGCCAGGCGAATACTCATACGGTATGGATATTACGTTTCCGGTCAAGCGTATTAATTTACCACACCACTTTTTGCCTTCAGCCTTTCGCAAACCGACGCGGATGCGGGCTTTGTGCGTAAATCCGTAACATTGGGACGATAGCGTTGGCGCAGGTGCTGCAGGCCAAACACGCGCCGTCGTGGCCGCATGGCGATTCGCAGGGCGCTTTCCGCTTGGTATCGGCGCACGGCGTTGATACCGATGCGTTCGCCAAACGCGGCAACTCCGGTCGCGCGCAGCCCCAGCAGCGGACAGGAATACAGCTTGAGCACCGACCCCTCCCTTGCCCGCCTCAGCATGAGCCTTCCCGCAGAACTGTTCCGGCAACTGGACGCGATGGTGGAAGAACGGGGCCTGCCTTCGCGATCGCAGCTCATCGCCGAACTGATCCGCCATGCGCTGGCAGAGCATGAAGCGCACACTCGCCCGGAAGAGATGCTCGCCGGCACGATCACCCTGGTCTATCGCGGCGATCGCGGGCGGGTGCGGCAGCAACTGGCGCAGAGCCAGGCGGAATACCTCAAGGAAGTGATCTCCTCGCAGCATGTCTTTCTGGAAGATGACCAGTCGCTCGAAGTGCTGCTGGTGCAAGGCCCGGCGATGCGGCTCAAAGGCCTGTGCGATGCGCTGCGCGCCATTCGCGGCGTCCACCAACTTCAGCTGGTGACGACGACGGCGCTGCTGCCACAGCTGCATGAGCCGGATGGTGCCGACGATCTGCCTTCGCCCGGCGCGAAACACTCCAAGCGCGAGGTTGCGGCCTGACCGGCCGACCGATGCGTTGACTCGCAGCGCCTGCCGGTTGGTTCTCGCCGAGCCCACCGCTCATCAAACACCGCGCCGCATCCACACATATTCCCGCTCCGCCAAAGTATTACAGAATTATCTGCTCGTAATATTTTTGTGATGGACAAAAGTGCGAATCGCAGCGATGCTGCAGTGCGAAAGGGGACCGAGTGATGAGCGTATCGATCCGTAGTGCAGCCAAGGTCGCAATGATGACCGGAGCGCTCTTTACCGCCGCCTGTTCACAAACATCAGGCGATGCGCAAAAGCCCCGCCAGGAATTCAGCATCGGCTGGTCGATCTATGCCGGTTGGATGCCGTGGCCTTACGCACAACAGGCCGGCATCGTGAAGAAGTGGGCTGACAAGTACGGCATCAAGATCAATGTCGTCCAAGTAAACGACTATGTTGAATCGGTGAACCAGTACACTGCCGGCAAGCTGGACGGCGTTACTGTGGCGAATATGGACGCGCTGACGATACCGGCCGCAGGCGGCAAGGATACCAGCGCGATCATCGTGGGCGACTATTCCAACGGCAACGACGGGATTATGCTCAAAGGGGCGTCGGATCTGAAGGCCATCAAGGGCCAGACGGTCAATCTGGTGGAATTGTCCGTCTCGCACTATCTGCTGGCGCGCGGGCTGGGCACGGTCGGCCTGTCGCTTAAAGACGTGAAGACGGTCAACACCGCGGACGCCGACATCGTCGGTGCGTTCGCCAGCCCGGATGTCAAGGCAGCGGTGGCGTGGAACCCCCAGCTTTCCGTCATGAAGACGCAGGCAGGCGCGAAGGAAGTGTTCAGCTCCGCCGACATTCCCGGCGAAATCCTCGATCTGCTGGCGGTCGATACCGCAACGCTCAAGGCCAATCCCAAGCTGGGCAAGGCGCTGGCGGGCATCTGGTACGAAACCGTTGCGCTGATGAAACGCCAGGACGCGCAAGGCAAGGCCGCGCGCGCGGCGATGGCGAAGCTGGCCGGGTCCACACCCGAGGCGTTCGACAATCAGCTGACCACGACCTATCTTTACGCCGATCCCAAGGCCGCCGTTGCCGCCACGGCCAGCCCCTCGCTCATCACCACGATGACCCGGGTGCGCGATTTCAGTTTCTCCAAGGGCCTGTTCAAAGGCGCTACCTCCGCCGACGCGGTGGGCATGGCGTTTCCCGGCGGCAAGACGCTGGGCGATCCCCAGCACGTGACGCTGCGCTTCGACGACAGCTTCATGAAGTTGGCTGCGCAAGGCAAGCTCTAAGCCCGCTCCCTCACCTTCTACCTGAGGACATGACGATATGCGTTGGGTGAACCGCCACGTGCGGGGCAGCGACCGGATTTTGCTTGGCGCGCTGCCGATCGCAGTGCTGGCGATCATCTATCTGGTGGTCGCGGCGGATCGTCATGCCGCGAACCCGGCGGACAAGATCCTGCCGCTGCCCGGCACCATGGCGCACAGCATGGCCGCGCTGATATTCCAGCCGGATGTGATGTCGGGCCAGCTGGTGTTCTGGGCCGATACGCTGGCCAGCCTTGAGCGCCTGGGCGCCGGGCTTGGCATAGCCACGCTGATGGCGCTGGTGGTGGGGCTGGCGCTGGGCGTGCTGCCGCCCATCCGCGCCACCTTTTCGCCGCTCGTCACCGGCATCGCCGTCATTCCGCCCATCGCGCTGCTGCCGATCCTGTTCATCGCGCTGGGCCTTGGCCAAACCTCCAAGATCGCGCTCATCGTCATCGGCATCGCGCCGGTGATGATCCGCGACATTTCCGCGCACGTGGGCGCCTTGCCGCGCGAGCAGATCATCAAGGCGCAAACGCTGGGCGCCAGCAGCTGGCAGGTGATGATCCGCGTGGCGTTGCCGCAAGCCATGCCCCGGCTGCTGCACGCCATGCGCCTTTCGCTGGGGCCGGCCTGGGTGTTCCTGATATCTGCGGAGGCGATCGCGTCGGACGTGGGGCTGGGCTACCGAATCTTCCTGGTTCGCCGCTACCTGTCGATGGACGTGATCCTGCCGTACGTGGCGTGGATCGCCCTGCTGGCGATCGCGATGGATACGCTCCTCGTATTCCTCAGCCGGCGGCTGTTCCCCTGGGCCCACGGAGAAAGCCATTGAGCGCGATCCTGAGCCTGCGCGACGTATGGGTCGAATACGGCGACCGCATCGTCATCGAGAAGCTGAACTTGGAGATCGCGGATCGCGCGTTCGTGTCGGTAATCGGGCCATCGGGCGCTGGCAAAAGCACGTTCCTGCGCCTGATCCTGGGTCAGGAAGCGCCCACGCGTGGCAGCATCCGTCTGGATGACGTGCCGCTCAAGCCGGAATGCGGGCCGGACCGCGGCGTCGTGTTTCAGCGTTATTCGGTGTTTCCGCACTTGTCGGCGCTGCGCAACACGATGCTGGGGATCGAATGTGCGCAAGCGCCGTTCTCGGCCCGCCTGTTCGGCGCCGCCCGTCGCGCAGCACGGGACGAAGCGGCGGCGATGCTCCACTCGGTCGGCCTGGCGGACAGCATGCACTTGTATCCGGCGCAAATGTCCGGCGGCATGCAGCAGCGCCTGGCGATCGCGCAGGCGCTGGTGAAGCGCCCGCGCATCCTGCTGCTGGACGAGCCGTTCGGCGCGCTCGATCCCGGCATCCGCGCCGACATGCACACGCTGATCAAAAGCCTCTGGCGCGATTATGCTCTGACCATCATCATGGTGACGCACGATATCCGCGAAGCGTTTACGCTGGGAACCCGCGTGCTCGCGCTGGACAAGCGCCGGCACGACCCGCACGCGCCGCACCGCTTCGGGGCCACTGCCGTATACGACCTGCCCTTGCGCAACCGGATTGACGTGGCGGCAGACGACATCACGGCCAGTGACATTGCCACTATTCTGGAGGCACGGGCGTGAGCGCGGAATCCTCAACCCTTGCGCGGCTCAGCATGAGCCTGCCGGCGGACCTGTTCCGCCAGCTTGACCTGATGGTCAGCGAACGCGGCCTGCCCTCACGCTCGCAGTTGATCGCCGAACTGATCCGCCATGCGCTGGTGGAACACGAATCCCTGTTCCGGCCTGACGAGACGCTCGCGGGTACCATCACGGTTGTCTACCGCAGCGAGCGCGGCCGCGTGCGCCATCTGCTTTCGCAGACCCAGGCGGAATTTCTGAAAGAGGTCATCTCCTCGCAGCATGTGGTGCTGGAGGACGACCAGTCGCTCGAAGTCCTGCTCGTCCAGGGCCCCGCCGCCAAGCTGAAGGCCCTGTGCGACGCAATCCGGCGCGTGCGCGGCGTCCAGCAGCTTGAACTGGTGACGACTACCTCACTGCTGCCTCCGCTTTACGAACCGGAACCCGGCACCACCCAATCCACCGGAGTGAACGTATGACCGAAACCCTGGCCAATCCCCTGGCCGCGCGTGACCATGCGCGCGCGATGGCCGGCACCGTGGCCGAAAGCATGCCGGTGCTGCCACCCAAAGCCGACGATCTGCCGCCCGACGTCAAGGCTGCGGACCATGTGTGGGAGGAAACCATCGCTGCGGGCGGTTACGCTGCCCGGCGCCTGTCGCGCGGCACGCGGCTGCGGCTGATAGATCTCAAGGGCGATGCCTGCGCCTCCATGCTGGTGTTCAACGCCGACATGCCCAGCGAACGCCTAAACGTCGCAGACACGGTGAAAGTGCAGTGGAACGCGTATCTTGGCGCGGGCAAGCTGCTGCTGTCCGACATGGGCCGGGTGCTGATGAGCATCCTTGAGGATGACGCGCAGACGCACGACGCCTTCAGCGGCACGTCGAACGCGGCCACCAATGCCGCGAAGTACGGCAACGGCAGCAACAGCGGCCCCTTCCCCAGCGGGCGCGACCGGTTCCTGCTGGGCGCAGCCAAACACGGGCTTGGCCGGCGCGACGTGCATCCGTGCATTACCTTCTTCAAGGGCGCACGCATCGAGGCGGACGGCACGATCACGCCGCAGGTCGGCCCGTTCGCCCCGGGTCGCAGCATCGTGCTGCGCGCCGAGATGGACGTCATCGTGGTGATCGCCAATTGCCCGCATGTCCTCGACCCGCGTGACGACTGGACGGTGACCCCGCTGCGCGCCTCGGCATGGCGCGGCCCCGTCACGCCGCCCGACGACCCGGTACGCAACGCCACGCCGGAAGGGCTGCGCGCCTTCCAGAACGCCGAAGATTACTTCCGCCGCTGACAAGGACAGGCTTTGCCATGACTGCCGACCTCCACCTTTCCGGCCTTGCAGGCGCCGTTATTCACGACGAGATCGTGCCCGCCCGCGCGCCGTGGCTGCATCATATCGCTGCTGGCCAAACCCTGCGCATCGTCGATCTCGAAGGCAACCAGGCCGTCGATTTCCTGCTGTACGCCGCCGCGGACGATGCCGAACGCTACAGCGCGCAGGATACCGTCGCCGCGCAGGGTAACCTGTTCCTGCGCCAGGGCACCGTGCTGCGCTCCAACGAGGGCCGCCCGATGATGACCATCGCGGCCACCTCGGTCGAATATCACGACACCATCGGCGGCGCGTGTTCGTGCGAATCCAACACTTTGCGCTACGGACATCACACCAAGGCCGAGCACGCCTGCGTGGAGAATTTCCTGGAAGCCAACCTGCTGGAAGGCCGGGGCAAGCGCGATATCGTCTCGAACATCAATTTCTTCATGAACGTGCCGGTGGAAGCGGATGGCGTGCTGGGGATCGTCGATGGCATTTCCGCGCCCGGCCTGTCGGTCGATCTGCACGCGGAAATGGACGTGATCGTGGTCGTGTCCAACTGCCCGCAGATCAACAACCCGTGCAACGGCTTCAACCCCACGCCCGTGCGCATGATCGTTTCCGCATGAGCTTCGACACCGTCCTGATCGCGAACCGGGGCGCGATCGCCACCCGGATCATCCGCACGCTGCGGCGCATGGGCCTGCGCTCCGTCGCCGTCTATTCCGAAGCGGACGAAGGGTCCAACCACGTCTCCGAAGCGGACGAGGCGATCTGCATCGGCGGCGCGCGCGCTTCCGAAAGCTATCTCAACATTCCCGCGATCCTGGCCGCAGCCCGCGCCAGCGGTGCCGGCGCGATCCATCCGGGCTATGGGTTCCTGGCCGAAAACGTGGAGTTCGCGCAGGCGTGCGAGCAGGCCGGTATCGTCTTCATCGGCCCGACCGTGCCCAACATCCGCACCTTCGGATTGAAGCACAGCGCCCGTGCGCTCGCCGCCGCCCATAAGGTGCCGCTGGCGCCGGGCACCGACCTACTGACGGACGAGAACCAGGCGGTCTTCGCCGCGTGGGAGATCGGTTACCCGGTGATGCTCAAGGCCACTGCCGGCGGCGGCGGGATCGGCATGCGCGTGTGCGAGGACGAGGCATCGCTTCGCGAAAGCTTCGAAGCCGTCGTGCGTCAAGGCCTGAGCAACTTCGGCGACGCCGGCGTCTTCCTGGAAAGCTACATCCGGCGCGCGCGGCACATCGAAGTGCAGCTGTTTGGGGACGGCAAGGGCCGCGTGATCGCGCTGGGTGAGCGTGATTGCTCGCTGCAGCGCCGCAACCAGAAGGTGGTGGAAGAAGCGCCCGCACCGCTGCTGCCGCAGCCTGTGCGCGAAGCCCTGTTCGATGCCGCCGTGCGCCTGGGGCAAGCTGCGCAGTATCGCTCGGCCGGCACGGTCGAGTTCCTGTACGACGCTGACCGCGAGCAGTTCTTCTTCCTCGAAATGAACACCCGGCTGCAGGTGGAGCACGGCGTGACCGAAGCGGTCATGGGGATCGACCTCGTCGAATGGATGGTGCGCGGGGCCGCCGAAGACTTCACGTTCCTCGATGGGCCGGCACCGACGCCGCAAGGCCATGCGGTGCAGATGCGCTTGTACGCCGAAGACCCCTCGCTGGATTACCGGCCTACTTCGGGCACGCTGACGGCGCTGGAATTTCCGTCGGATATCCGGGTAGAAACCTGGTGTTCGTCCGGCAGTACGGTGAGCGCGTGGTACGATCCCATGCTCGCCAAGCTGATCGTGCACGCCCCTACCCGCGCCGAGGCGGTGACGGCCGCGCAGCGTGCGATCGACGCCAGCCGCGCGGACGGTATCGAAACCAACTTGCGGTGGCTGCGCGATGTCGTGCGTGCGCCCGCCTTCACCAGCGGCGAGGTTTCCACCCGCGTGCTCGATACCATCGCGTATCAGCCCCGCTCCATCCGCGTCATCAGCGGCGGCACCGCTACTACGGTGCAGGACTGGCCCGGTCGGCAAAAGCTGTGGGCGGTGGGTGTTCCGCCGTCGGGCCCGATGGACGACCAGTCGTTCCGCCTCGGCAATCGCCTGCTCGGAAACCCCGAAGGCACGCCCGGCCTGGAAGCGACCGTCACCGGCCCGTCCCTGGCGTTCGTCGCCCCGGCGCGCATCTGCCTGACGGGGGCGGACTTTGGCGCGACGCTGGACGGCGTGCGGGTCGACCCGGGTGTCCCCATCGACGTTGCGGCGGGCCAGACGCTGGCGATGGGCCGGGCCTCCAGCGGGGGCCTGCGCGGTTATATCCTGTTTGCCGGCGGGCTGGACATCGCGCCGTATCTGGGCAGTTGCAGCACGTTCGAGCTGGGACAGTTCGGTGGCCATGCCGCCCGCCGCTTGCTGGCCGGTGACACGCTGCACCTGGGCGATGGCGATACCGGGGCCGCGCTGCCACAGGTGGCCCTGCCGGCCATCAACAACGAGTGGACGTTGCGCGTGCTGTACGGTCCGCACGGTGCGCCGGACTTTTTCCGGGACGAGGACGTCAGTACGTTCCTGGCGGCGGCGTGGCGGGTCCACTACAACAGCAACCGCACGGGGGTGCGGCTGATCGGCCCCAAGCCGCGCTGGGCGCGCACCGATGGCGGCGAGGCGGGGCTGCACCCGTCCAATATCCACGACAATCCTTACGCCATCGGCGCGGTCGATTTCACCGGCGACATGCCGATCATCCTGGGGCCGGACGGGCCGTCGTTGGGCGGGTTCGTGTGCCCGTTCGTGGTGATCGCGGCCGATCGCTGGAAGATCGGGCAACTGGCACCGGGAGACAAGCTGCGCTTCGCACCCGTGACGATCGAGGACGCAGGCCAGGCCGATGCCGCCCAGCGCGCGCTGATCAGCGACGGCTTAAGCCCCGCTCAAGGCCCGGTTAGCGCGATCGAGACACTGTCTCCCATCCTGGCGGAAATCCCGGAAGGGCCGGGCCGTCCGCGCACCGTCTACCGCCAGCAGGGCGACCGCAACATCCTGGTCGAATACGGCCCGATCGTGCTGGACATCGAACTGCGCATCCGCGTGCACGCGCTGATGACCGAGCTTGAGCGGCTGGCCCTGCCCGGCATCATCGACATCGTGCCCGGCATCCGCTCGCTCCAGCTACATTTCGATGGCGAGACGATGCGCCCCGCCGCCGCGCTGGCCGCGCTGATCGACGCGGAGGAGCGGCTGGGCGATCTGGAGGATTTCACCATCCCCTCACGCGTGGTGCACCTGCCGCTCAGCTGGCGTGACCCGGCGACTATCGAGACGATCGCGAAGTACATGGCCACGGTGCGCGCCGATGCGCCGTGGTGTCCGGACAACATCGAGTTCATCCGCCGCATCAACGGGCTTGCCGATGCCGACGCGGTGGAAAACCTGATCTTCGATGCCAATTACCTCGTTATGGGCCTGGGCGACGTATACCTGGGCGCGCCCGTGGCAACGCCGGTGGACCCGCGTCATCGCTTGGTCACCACCAAGTACAACCCCGCCCGCACCTGGACCCCGCCCAACGTGGTGGGCATCGGCGGGGCCTATATGTGCATCTACGGCATGGAAGGTCCGGGCGGTTACCAGCTGTTCGGCCGCACCATCCAGGTATGGAACACCTATCGCCAGACGGACGCCTTCACCGAAGGCAAACCCTGGCTGCTGCGCTTCTTCGACCAGATCCGCTTCTACCCGGTCAGCGCCGAGGAACTGGCCGACTGGCGGCGGGAGTTTCCCACCGGGCGGCGTTCCATCCGCATCGAGCAATCCGAATTTAGGCTGGCGGACTATCGCGCGTTTCTGGCGCGCAATGCAGAGGGAATCACCGCCTTCGAGGAACGCCGCAAGGCCGCCTTCGACGAGGAGCGCGCCGAGTGGGAGCGCCGGGGCGAATTCGATCAGGTGGCCGATCTTGGCGAAGCCGAAGCGCCGGCAGATGCGGCAGTGGAGCTTCCTGCCGGTTCCGATCTGGTCGAAGCGCCCTATGGCGGCAGCGTCACGAAATTGCTGGTGGCGGCGGGCGATACCGTCACCGCCGGAGACAAGATAGCGATCATCGAGGCGATGAAGATGGAAACGTCGGTGGAAAGCCCCGGCAGCGGCACCGTGGCCGCGCTGTACATGCAGGAGGGGCAATCGTTGCAACCGGGCGCGCCGATGCTGGCGCTGAGGCGGCACGCATGAGCGCCGCGCCGCGCCAGAGCGCAGCGGCCATCGCCGCCGCCGTCCAGTCCGGCAACACCAGCGCGCAAGAGGTTGCCGCCGAAACCCTGGCGCGCATCGCGGCTTACGATGCGGTTCAGCCGCAGATATGGATCAGCCGTGCCAATCGCGACGATCTGCTGGCCGCCGCCCGCGCCATCGACGCGCGCATCGCCAACGGGGAAGTCCTGCCGCTGGCCGGGGTACCGTTCGCGGTGAAGGACAATATCGACGTGGCCGGCTTTGCCACCACCGCCGCCTGCCCGGCCTTTGCCTATGATCCGGACTCCAGCGCCGCTGTGGTGCAACGCCTGCTCGATGCCGGCGCGCTGTGCGTGGGCAAGACCAACCTGGACCAGTTCGCCACCGGGCTGGTGGGCACGCGCAGTCCCTATGGCATTCCGCGCAACGCCTATAACCTGGCCTACGTCAGCGGCGGGTCCAGTTCGGGATCGTCCGTGGCGGTGGCCGCAGGGCTTGTCGCTTTCGCGCTGGGCACCGATACCGCCGGGTCGGGCCGGGTGCCGGCCGCGTTCAATCACCTGATCGGCTTCAAGCCCAGCAAGGGCCGCTGGAGCACGCGCGGGCTGGTGCCGGCCTGCCGCACGCTGGATTGCATCACGGTATTTACCGATGATACCGTCGATGCCCGGCTGGTGGATCACGTGGTCGCCGGGTTCGACCCGCGCGATCCGTATTCCAAGCCGCTGATAGACCGCACCATGGGCACCCGGCGCATCGGCGTGCCGCGCGCACATCAACGCAACTGGTTCGGCGACGGCGAGGCGCAATATCTCTATGACCGCGCGCTTGCCACGCTGGCCCGTAGCGCCCAGATCGTGGAGATAGACTACGCGCCGCTGCAGGAAGCCGCGCAGTTGCTGTATGGCGGCCCGTGGGTGTCTGAACGCACCGCCGCCATGGCCGATATCCTGGCCACGAACCCCGACGCGGTGGACGAAACCGTGCGCGCGGTGGTGCAGCCCGGCAGCGCGTTCAGCGCGGTGGATCTGTTCAACGGCATGTATCGTCTGGCCGAAATCAAGCGCCACGCCGATACGCTGTGGAGCGGGATCGACATGCTCGCCTTCCCCACCACCGGCACCACATACCGGGTGGCGGAACTGCTGGCGGCCCCCATCGCGCTCAACAGCAACCTGGGGTTCTACACCAATTTCGTGAACCTGCTGGACATGGCCGCCGTAGCGGTTCCAGCGGGCATCAGGGCCAACGCGACCGGGTTTGGCATCACCCTGATCGGCCCGGCGGACAGCGACCGCGCCCTGCTGGACGCGGCTGATGCCTACCTTGCCAGCGCCGAGCTTTCCGCCGTCCCACCACTTGATACAGAGGGTAAGATGCAAACCGTAAAACTGGCCGTCGTCGGCGCGCACCTGAAAGACATGCCGCTGCACTGGCAGCTGACATCGCGCGATGCCACGTTCGTCGGCGCGTTCGAAACCGCACCCAATTACCGGCTCTACGCCATGGCCGACAGCGTCCCGCCAAAGCCCGCGCTGGTGCACAGCGACAGCGGCGCACCGATCGCGGTGGAGGTGTACGAACTGGGCGTGGCCGAATTCGGCAGCTTCGTGGTGGATGTGCCTGCGCCGCTGGCGATCGGCACGGTCACCCTGGCCGATGGCAGCAGCGTCAAGGGCTTCGTCGCCGAACCGCGCGCGATGGATGGCGCGGAAGACATCACCAGCCTGGGCGGCTGGCGCGCCTATATCGCACGCGGGGCCTGACCGGCTGCAAAGGGCTCATTGTCCACACACGTTCACTAAGGGGGCACACATGCGCAAGCGCGAATTGATGGCTTTGGCGATAGGTATGGTCGGGCTCGGGGTATCTGCCGCCGCATCAGCAAAAGGCGAGCAGGTTATCGCCGTGCCCGGCTTTGCCGACTTTCTGGCCGTCGATGGCAAAACCGTGTGGGCCACCAACAAGGGCCGGGTGGAACAATGGTCGCGCAAGGGCAAGCTGGCGCAAGTGGCGATGGCGCACCCGTGCGGGGCGATGGCGATCGCCAATGGCGCGTTGTGGGTTGCCGATTGCGGAAAAGGTACGCTCAATCGCATAGATATTCGCACCGCCACGCTGACCGCCACGATCCCTACCGGCATCGCCAATCCCAAGGGTGAGCTTAACGTGGTAGCGGGCGACGGGTCGATCTGGGTGGCCAGCGACGCGAAAGGCATGGTCGCGCGCATAGATCCGGCCACCAACGCGGTGATCGCTTCGGTCCCCGTTGATCCGGGCACGTGGTACCTCGCGTTCGGGGAAGGCGCGGTGTGGGCGGTCAGCGCCTCGCAGCAATCGTTGCAGCGCATCGATCCCAGGACCAACACCGTCACCGTGCGCACACCCCTGGGCAAGGAGCCCGGTTTCCTGGCCGCCGGCGAAGGCGCGGTGTGGGTGCAGGAACAAGGCGATGGCACCGTTGCCCGCATCGACCCTGTAAGCGGCGTGGTGACCGGGCGGATCAAGGTGGGCGACAATCTCAAGTGGGGCGATATCGATACCGGCGGCGGCAAAGTGTGGCTGCGCACCACGGACGATCAGGTGTTCGTGGTCATCGATCACGCCTCCTCGGCGATCGAAGCGCGCATCGGAAAGCCCGCTGGCAGCGGCGCGCTGCGCTACACCCCGTCCGGCATCTGGACCTCCGCGCATGACGAGCACGCGCTGACATGGTGGCCACGCTCGGCCGTGAAGCGACAGTTGCGCGGCGAACAGTAAGCCGACCTGCGCACGGTTCAATCGGCGGCGCGCCATCTGGTCATCGCCGCATCGTAGGCCCTACGCGCCGTCTTGACCGTGCGTTCAAGGTGGGCCGTGCGCGCCTTCGCGTCCTTGCCCAATTGCACGATACGATCGGCAAGGGTCTGGCGCTCTGCCTCGATGCGCGCGATTTCGTCAGCCAGTTCCTGCCGATCGCGGTCCAGGCGCGCTTGCGCATCGTCCAGCGCGGCGCGGCTTGGACGCTTGGGGCGCGGCGTATCGGCTTTGCCGGCCTTGCCCGCCGCTTTGGGTTTGCCCCCATCCTTGGCTTTGCCCACCGCCTTGGATTTGGCCAGCACTTTGGGAAGCGAGGCCAGATGCTCGTCAAGCGTGCCGCGCGCAACCGTGATGACGGTGCCCGGATCGGCAAGCGGGGCCTTGGTGAGTTCCGGGTCGGTAACCTGCCGCGCCGCGCCCGATGCGAACAGATCGCCCTTCGCGCCCCAGGCCGCCAGCGCCGCCTTGCGGCTTGTCACCGCAACGTAGGCATCGTGAAACCCGATGGCGGTGGCAAATACTTTAAGTTTTGCAGCCATCGCGCCGACTTAGCCGGGCGCAAACGCGGTTTTGGGCACGTGGGTAATACGGCACGCCAAGTCCGCCTCGCCCGATGCCACGATGTAATGATCGCCGGCATCGACGATGCCGGTGGTGAACACCACGTCGCGGATATACATCTGGTGTTCGAGCGGGCGGGTCAGTTCGGGGTTGGGCTCCAGCAGCGGATGATGCTGCGTTCGAATGACCACGCTGGGATCGTCGGCATCCAGAATCGACCAGTACGTGCGATAGATGCCCACCACTTCCTTGGGCTCCACCCCGTGCCACAAGGTCAGCCACCCGCCTTCCGCAATGCCTTGGGTCAATACCGGCGGGCTGCCGCCGCCCATGCGCGCGGTGGCAAGGGTGGCGGCATGCGGACGGATGCCCGGCTTCGCGCTCGGCTTCCAGAATAGCGCGTCGGGCGAGTGCGCCAGGTTGATGGAGGGGCCCGCGCGCCATTCGCTGCCGGGGGGGTAGGCGAAATACAGATCACCCAGCGGACGGGTTTGTGCCCAATAGTGGCCACCGATCAGCCCTTCGAAGATCAGCATGTCCTTGTTCTGGTGGTCCAGCACGATGTCCGCGAACGTCCAGTCCAGCCCGTTGTCGGACGTATAGAGCGTGGTGGAATGCCGCTCTGGGCTGACCGAGCACGTGGTCATCAGCCAGCGCTGGCCCACTTTGCTGATGCGTGCATCCTCGATCCCGTAGCATTGCAGGCTGCTGGCAGGCGCAATCGCCTTGTCGTAATGAATGGCAACAATTGCCAGTCCGTCCGGCGTCAGTTCGACCGGCAGCAGCCACGACAGCGAGGTCAGCGCCATGACCTTCCAGCCGCCCCCGCTCAGCATGAACTTGCGGGGGTCGGTGGTGTCGGCATGTTCCAGCGGCCAGGCGTCCAGCGCATAGCGTCCGCCGTCCGCCTCGTCCCAGCGGATCGCGTGGACATGCCCGTCGAACACCGGCTGGCGCAACGCCTCGGCGATCCGCACCATCAGCAGCAGGTTGCCATTGGGAAGCCTCGTCAGGCCGGGGTTGAACGCGCCCAGCACGTAGGTCTCCACGCCCAGTTGGCCCGCCAGCGGCGAGCGCGACAGGTCGATATCGTCAGGCACGAGGACCAGGGTATCGATGTCGTACGTCACGAAAGTCTCCTGCGCTTGTGGCCCGGTCACACGTCCGCCAGATGCCGTGATCGCATCAGCGCGGCGGGATCGGGCGCGCGGCCCATCAGGGCCACGAACGAGTCCATCGGATCGCGCGTATCCCCAACGCTCAGGATCTCGGTCCGGAAACGGTCGGCCAGCACGGGATCGAAGATATCGCCGCTTGCCGTAAACGCCTCGAACACATCCGCATCGAGCGCCTCGGACCAGGCGTAGCTGTAATACGCGCTGGCGTAGCCGCCATCGAACACGTGGGTGAAGCACGGGAACCGGTGGCGCAGGCCGATCTGCGGCGGCATGCCGATCCGGTCCAGCTCCGCCGCCACGAAACCGCGCGGATCGGCGCGCGCCGCCGCGGACCCGTGCACCGCCAAATCGACCAGCGCACAACTGATCAGCTCCACCGTGGCAAACCCCTGCCCGTATCCTTCGGCATTGCGAATCGCTGCAATCAATGCGTCCGGCATGCCAAGGGCAGAGAGCACTTCACCGCTCACGATCCAGTTTTCCATCAGCTTGCTGGGAAACTCGACGAAATCGCGTGCCACTGCCGTGCCCGACTGGCTGGGATAGGTAACGCGTGAGAGCAACCCGTGCAGGGCATGGCCGAACTCATGGAACAGCGTGCGCGCTTCGTTGATCGAAAGCTGCGTGGCACCGCGATCGGGCGGCGGCGCGGGCGCGAAGTTAGCAACGAGGTAGACGATCGGCAGCACCGGCCCGTCCATACTCTCCTGCACGCGCAGGCTGCCCATCCACGCGCCGCCGTGCTTTTCGGGCCGGGCGAGATAATCGGTGAGCAACAGCCCGACCGCCCCGCCGGTGCCATCGCGCACCTCCCACGTCTCCGCGTCAGAGTGATAGCCGCCGATGTCGGGGCGAGGCACGAAAGCCAGGCCGTACAGCCGCCCTGCGGTGTCGAACGCAGCCTGGCGCACCCGGTCCAGCCGCAAGTGGGCCGCCACGGCTGCGCCATCCAGCGCATAGTCCGAACGGCGCACGCGCTCCGCATAAAAGCGCCAGTCCCACGGCGCCAGGGTGAAGCCGCCACCGTCCGCATCGATCAGCGCCTGCAACTGTGCTGCTTCGGCTTCGGCGCTGCGCTTGCCCGGCACCCACAACCGGCGCAGCAGCTCCAGCGCGGCGTCCGGCGTGCCGGCCATGCTGTCTTCCAATGCGTAGTCGCAATGGTCGGCATAGCCCAGCAGCACGGCACGCTCGTCACGCAAGGCCAGAATGTGCGCAACGACCGCCCAGTTGTCGTGCGCCCCGCCGTCGCAGCGGGCGTTGAAGCCGCGCCAAAGCGTTTCGCGCAGGTCACGGCGCGTTGAAAAACTGAGAAAGTTTTCGTAGTCCGTGCGGTTCAAGGTGATGTGAAACCGGCCCTCCCACCCGGCGGCGGCGGCCACGGCGGCGGCGCTGTCCCGCATGGCGGCAGGCAATCCGTCCAGATCGTCCGCCGCCAGATCCAGCACCCAAGCGGTCGATGCGGACAGCACATTGTGGCCGAACTGCACGGACAGCGCGGACAATTCCATACCGATCGCGGCAAAGCGTTCCTTGTCCGACGCCGACAACGCCGATCCGCCGCGCAGGAAGCTCTTGTGGCTGCCCTCGACCAGCCGCACCTGCTCCGGCGTGAGGCCGGTGGTGCGCCGCGCTTCGTATACCTCGGCCACCCGCGCGGCCAGTGCCGCGTCATGGCTGATCGCGATGCCATGCGCGCTAAGCAGCGTAGACACCGCGCCTTCGATCGCGCGGATGTCCGGCGTCCCATGCGCGGACGAGAGCATCCAGAACAGCCGCCGTACGCGCGCAAGTGGCTCACCGGCGCGTTCCAGCGCCGCAATCGTGTTGTCGAACGTCGGCGCATCCCCCTGCCCCGCTATCGCCGCGATCTCGGCGCGGTGCCACGCGGTGGCGGTTTCGAGCGCGGGTAGAAAGTCCTGCGCCCGCACGCTGGCAAAATCCGGTGCGCCCAGCGGCCCATCCCAGGCGCGCAGCAGCGGGTTTGCCGCGCCGTCATTCAAGGGAAGCGACCTCGTCGGTATACACGTCGAAGCGTTCGAGAATGGCGGGGCCAAACGCGGTGGTCAGCGCCACGTCGGTGGCATCGCGACCCCGCGCCATCAGGATGCGCCCGATGCGCGGCTTGTTGTGACGTGCATCATGGGTGTACCAGTTGCCGTCGATATACGCGTCGAACCAAGCGCTGAAATCCATCGGCGCATCCGATACCGGCACCCCGATATCCCCCAGATACCCGGTGCAATAGCGCGCAGGGATGTTCATGCACCGGCACAAGGTGACCGCCAGATGCGCGAAATCACGGCATACCCCCTGGCGTTCCTGATAGGCGTTCCAGGCCGTCTTGTCGGGACGGGCATAATGATAGCCGAACTCGATATGGTTATGCGCGAAATCGACGATCGCCTCCACCCGGTCTCGCGCGCTGGTGTAATGCCCAAAGTTGCTCCATGCCACGCCCATGAGACGGTCGGTTTCGCAGTAGCGGCTGCCCAGCAGGAACGGCATCACGAAATCGGGTAAGTCCTCGACCGCCATCTGCGGACCGTCCGGCGCGCGCATGTCAGGCAGGCCGTTGTCCTCGATCACGAATTCGCACGAGAGCGTTACGCCGCCCGGCGGAATGCTGAGGCGCGTCGCCACGTTGCCGAAGGCGTCCTCATATTGGTACAGCGGAATGTCCGGGTCCGCCAGCAGGCGCTGCGGGGTGCGAAGGTCCTGATGGCGCGAGGGATGCAGGCTTAGCATCGCCATCATCGCGGTCTTCGTCTCGGTCTGGAAACGGATGTCATATCCGCAGCGGATCAGCATGGGGTCATTCTCCTAATGGGCCAATACGGCGGCTGTTGACGGCGCCATGCGCGTTCGAGGGAAACTGGTCAGGGTCGGCGCGGTGGACATCGACCGTCACGTCCATGTCCAGAAAACTGGTGGGCAGGCCGAACCACGTGCCCGACAGCGGCAGCGCCTGATACGGATCGCGCGCCACCGCCACGCGGATCAGGCCGCGATTGCCGATGATGCCGTTGGTGGGATCGAACTCCACCCAGCCGGAACCGGGCAGGAAGATGCGCACCCATGCATGGGTGTTGCCGCCGCCCACCACGCCTTCGGTGCGCGACGGGTTGTAGACATAGCCCGACACGAACCGCGCTGCGAAGCCCAGCGCGCGCACTGCCTCGATCATCAGCACCGCAAAATCACGGCACGTGCCCTGCCGCTTTTGCAGGGTTTCGATCGGGGTCTGCGTGCCCTTTTCGTGGCGCGGCACATAGGTAAAGTCGCGCTTGATGCTGGTGGCGATGTCGGTGACCAGCGCGATCGTTTCGGTATTGCCGTCATTGGTGACGAAGCTGCGCGCCCAATTGTCGACCACGCGCTCCGGATCCAGATGCTGGCGTTCGATAGAGCGCAACAGATCTGGCATGTCCTCCGCCGAATAGGTGAAGGGGAACAGCCGCGCATAAGCCTCTACGTCCACTTGCGTCTGCGCCAGCGGGGCGTGTTCCAAGGTGGCCTCGCTGGTGACGGTCAAATTGGCGGTCCGTCCCGTGAACGCGGCGATGGCAACCGAATTGCCGAACACGTCATGCAGCCAGCGTAGTTCGGTGGGCGGCGGATCTATATCGAGCCGGGCCGACAGCAAGCGCTGGTCAAACGCCTCGCGCGGCCGCATCATGATACGATGTTCACCCAGCGTCACCGGTCGTTTGTAGGTATAGTGCGTCGCATGTCGGATCGTCAGCAGCGGCATGGAGGATGGTCCTGATGGCCGGGCTTACGGCGAATATGGTGCTAGGGCCGGACGATCCGATACCAGTTGGAGTGTTAAACGCAGAAGGGACTTCCCCGTTCCTGCTGATCGGCGACCATGCGGGCTGGGCCATCCCGAAAACGCTTGGCGATCTTGGCCTTGGCGCTGTCGATCGGGAGCGGCATATCGCTCTGGACATCGGCGTGCTGGGGCTTGGGCAGGCCTTGTCTGCCGCGCTCGATGCGCCGTTTGTGCACCAAGCCTATTCTCGGCTGGTGGTGGACTGCAACCGCAACCCCGGCCACGCAGACGCCGTCCCGGCGATATCGGACGGCACCGCGATTCCCGGCAATCACGGGCTCGAAACGGCTGCACGACAGGCAAGGATCGCCGCCATCCACCGCCCGTACCACGCCGCGCTGGCGGACGTTCTCGACGCGAGGCAGGCGGCGGGTCGGCCAACGATCCTGCTGTCCCTGCACAGCTTTACGCCGGTAATGGCCGGCATTCCTCGGCCGTGGCATGTGGGCATCCTGCATTGGGCCGGGCAAAACGCCTTCGCGCTGGCGCTGCGCGATGCGCTTGCCACAGACCCCTCAATTACGGTGGGCGACAATGTCCCCTACGCGATGGACGAGACCGATTACACGGTGCCCTTGCACGCATTTCCAAGGGGCCTGCCCTATGCCGAAATTGAGGTGCGGCAGGATCTTATACCGATGCGCGATGACCAGTCGTCTTGGGCCGCGCGGCTGCGTGCAGCGGCGCAATCGGCTCATAAAGCCTGCTTCGCCTAGCCTCAATCCTCCTTTGCACAGCCCGCAGAGCGCCCCCTGCCGGCACATGCCGGCCAGAGCGCCCTGCCCGTTCGCCGAACGGTTGGAACAACCAGCCACCGCCGTAATTTAACGCAGCAGAGAAACACTAATTTACGTTATGGAAGCAGGAGTACTGAAAAATGGCGAAACGTTCGTTTGGAATAGTGCGGCCCGTTCTGCTCGCCGTCGCCTGTGCCACGCTTGGCACCGCGATACCCAGCGTGGCACAGCCCGCCGGTCCAGGTTGGCGCGCCGGGGACACCTGGAACCGCGATGCATTCTGGCGCGGTGCGCCTGCCGGCATCCGCGAACGGGTGGACTGGCTGCAGCAGCGCATCAACCGCGGCGTGGCCGATGGCACGATGGATCGGCGCGAGGCTGACCGTGCCCAGCGCGAACTCGATGGTATCCGGCGCGATGCGGTGATGCTGGAGCAGCGTCTGGACGATACCAGCCGCAATATCAGCTGGGCCCGTCGCAGCGGCGCATATTACGGCGGCGCGGACCAGCGCGATCCCTACGTCACCGATTACGATGCCTCGCGCTACTACCGCGATGACCCGCGCTATGCCGAGCGCCGCCTTGGGCCGGACGATCAGGTCTATCGCGGCTCCGACGGTCGCTATTACTGCAAGCGCAGCGATGGCACCACCGGCCTGATCATCGGCGGCGTGGGCGGCGCGCTTGCCGGCAACGTGATCGACGGCGGTCGTCACCGTGCGGCCGGCACGCTTATCGGCGGTGCGCTGGGCGCCCTGCTCGGCAAGTCGGTAGACCAGAACAACAGCGACGTGCGCTGCCGCTGATATCGTGGGGCCGGGTGCATAGCCCGGCCCTGTACGAGCACTGTTCAAAAGGATCAGTGTGCCGTGCCAACGTGCAGCTTATCCTCCGCCCGTAACAAGGCGTGGGTGCGTAGACATGGGACTGGTTGAAGCGCACGAAGGATGGCGACGTTAGATGCCCACCGCGCCCTTCAGTCCGGCAATAGCAACTTCTACCAAGATCCTGGCGTTCCTGGCGTGTGCGCCGGCTGATCGCGCGTCGGTTCAAGCCACGCTTCTCCACGCAATCGTTGCAACACGATCGCCGGAGGTCATGGCGGAATTTTGGGTAGCCCTGCCCCCGGATACCTTGGGCGCCAGCCCGCAAGGTCAGTCGCGGCTGGATGCTTACGACTTCGTTCTGGAGTTCACCGGTACGCCCGCCGTCCACGACGCATTCGCCGGCATGACCTGGCCCGCGCCGATCGATTCTCAGCGCAGCGCCGTGTTCGCCGGTACCGAATACTGCATCGTCCCGGGGCGCGGCGAGGTGGCGCTTTTCTGTCCACTGATCCGCAGGGCGCACCTTGGTCCGGCGCAGTTCCAGCACTATTGGCTGCACGAGCATGCCCGGTTCGGACGCGACAACCCGCACAACGGATACTGCCAGGTCCACCCGGCGGCCCTGCCATCCACTGACCGCGTGACGGCGTCTGCGCTGCCCCATGCACCGTTCGACGGCGTCGCGGAGGCTTACTTCGTCGATCTGCCGGCGATGCTGAAACGCCTCAACTCACCCGAAATCGCCGGCGATGCTTATGCGGACGAGCAGCGGTTCATCGATCACGCGCGCTCGTCTTTCCTGCCGTTTGAACGGGGGGGCATCGCGGCGCGCTGACGTTTCACGCCGCAGCGATACTGACCTCGCCCTTCGCCGTGCCGCCTGCCCAGCGCAGCAATGCATAGCCCGCCAGGCCGGACAGCAGCGATCCGGTCAGCACCCCCAGTTTGGCCTCGGTCTGCAGCAAGGGGTCGCCGGCATAGGCCAGCAGCGTAATGAAGATGCTCATCGTAAAGCCAATGCCGCACAGCAGCGCCACCCCCAGCATCTGCGCGCGGGTAGCGTGGGCGGGCATGTCGGCAAGATCAAACTTTACGGCCAGCATCGAAAACCCGAATACGCCCAGCACTTTGCCCACCATCAGCCCGGCAGCCGCGCCCAATGTGACCGGCGCAATCAGGGCGGCAGCCGGCAGCCCCACCACCATGACCCCGGCGTTCGCCAGCCCGAACAGCGGAACGACCAGAAAGCCCACCGGCTTTTCCAGAGCATGCTCAAGCCGGTGCAAGGGGCTGTCGCATTCAGCGTCTGACCGGCTTGGCGTAAGGTCCATCGGAATGGTGAGTGCCAGTATCACCCCGGCAAGCGTTGCATGAATGCCCGACTGCAAAACCAGCACCCAGAGCACTGCGCCCACCAGAAGATACGGGAGCAGACGTTGTACGCCCAGTCGGTTGAAGGCCACCAGCACCGCCACGGCCACCATCGCGCCGCACAGATACAGGGCCGAAATGCTGGTCGTGTAAAACGCAGCGATGATGATCACCGCGCCCAGATCGTCGATGATGGCAAGGGCGGCGAGGAATATCCGCAAGGATGCCGGTACGCGCTTGCCCAGCAGCGCGATGACGCCCAGCGCAAAGGCAATGTCCGTTGCCGCCGGGATCGCCCACCCGGACGCCGTGGCGCCGCGATTGAAAGCCAGGAAGATCAGCGCGGGCACGATCATCCCGCCTAGCGCCGCGATCCCCGGCAGGATCCGCCGCGACCAGGTGGACAGTTGCCCATCCAGCATCTCGCGCTTGATCTCCAGCCCCACGAACAGGAAGAACACGGCCATCAGCCCATCGTTGATCCAGTGCCCGAAAGAGAGCGGCCCCAGCTTCGCGTGCAGTATCGCTTCGTAGCCGGGGCCAAGCGGCGAGTTGGCGATCACCAGCGCCGCTACGGCCACCGCCATCAACACGATGCCGGCAGACGCTTGGCCTTCAAGGAATTTGCGGATCGCGCTAGGGCGGGCGTGAAGGGTCAGCATACGGTGTATTCCTGGCATCGGCGGTTTTCGCTGGCGGCCCGACCAGCGTTAACACCTGCCCACACACCACAAGGGAAACGTGAACACCCAGGCGGCCTATCGCATCACCAGCCGGCATGTGCAACCCAGGCCGCCTGGATTGGCGCCCTACGCCGCGCCCCCCTTTCAGCGCGGCGGGCTTTTCTCGAACGTGGCCCAATCGGCAAGCCACGCATCCACCACTTTCGAGCCCACGCGGTAGACGTTCTCCACTGCGGCTTCGAGGCCGGCGTAGCCTTCGTTCTCGCGCAGCAGATAGCTCGCGGCATCGACACCGGGCGGCGGCATTGTGTAATTGCTGCCGGCCCGCAGCACCAGCACGCGATGCTTGTCTGCACGCCCCGCCTTGTCGAGATACGTCATCGCCTGAAGCACGCCGGTGTCTTCCATCGCGGAAGTGACGAACTCGCCCTTGCCGCCGGTCCAGCGTTTTACCCAGGTGTTGGCCCAGTCAGTCAACAGCGTGCCGTGCCAGAACGTCATGGCCGAAAGCTGATCGCCTTCCAGCACGAACGGCGGCTTGCGGGCGTTGGGATGGCCCGTAAAGCGCAGCCGCTCCGCCTTTATCGCCGGCGAATCCGGTAGCGGCATGTCCTTGGTCAGGCGGTAGGCCCAGTTCACCAGCGCCGGATTTATCTGGAATACCTCGCCATCGGGATCGAGCACGGTGGTGGTGTCATTCGGCCCTTTGGACCCGCGCGGAAAGTAGCCGGATTTCCAGTCCTTGGGGATTTCACGCGCGTCGATCTCGTGCGCCAAATCACCATCGACGACATAGCGCGCCCAGGCGACTGATCCTATCGAGGCGTCCTGCGGATCGATCCCGGCAATCCCGGCGACAAGCCAGTAGGCATGCCTGAGATCGAAGCGCGGATCGAGACCCAGCGCCATAGTCGCCGCTGTCGAGCGCGAGGTGCCGATGCCCGTTACCATGCCCAGCACTTGGGTCTGTGGGTTGTAATACAGGTCATGATACGATTGCGGGAAGGCGATCCGCTGGGTCAGCCCGCGCCGCGCCTTCCACAACTGGAACTCGCCGGCCTGGTCGCCTTCGTCCTTGCCGATCTCGAAGAGCGACACGATCACGACTTTGACGACGATGGGATGGGCGCAAGGCCCGGTCGGCAGACATTGCGCGGCGGCAACCGGTTGCGGGGCCGCCGTGGCCGGCGCCGATCCGGCGAAAAGCACGGCGGCGCCTGCAAGCAGGCTCGCCCAAAACGGGAAGCGCATGGATACCCTTTCGTCGATCACGAAAACCTGCCCTCGCCGCCGTGCCCAGCAAGGCGCAGCAGCAAGGGCGGGCGCATCAGAACTTGTACTTCACCGCCGCCTGCCAGCTGCGCGGCAGTTCCGGCTTGATGTTCTGCGAGGCATAAAGTTCGACGAAATTGGCGCGGAAGTAGCGCTCGTTCAGGGCGTTCTTGACGTTGACCTGAAACAGCCAGTGCGGCGTCTCGTACGAAACGCCCAAATCGACGATGGTGTACGCCGGCAGGCGCAGCGTATGGGGGTAATCCGCCCAGGTCTTGGGCACGTGATAGGCGCTGGCCGTCAACGCGATGCCGTTGTCGAACGCGTACGATGCCGTGCCCGAATACAGGTTGCGCGGAATACCGGGGCGTTCCGCAAGGTCCTTGCCGGTAAGCGCAACCAGGCCGCTAGGGGCAGCACCGAGCAGGAGTGCCGGGTCGACGCCGTTGTTGGCGAGCAGATCGGCGCCGTAGTAATAGAAGAAGGCGCCCCCGCTGTTGGCGAATGCCAGGTTCAGAACCTTGGTGTGGGTATAGGCGGCGGTCAGCAGCAACTGGCGGTTGACCGACCAGCGCGCCTCCGCTTCGAGGCCCGTGGTGCGGATCGCCTGGTTCACCGTCAGCGACTGGATCGAGTAATCGGTGCGCGTCTGCTTGTAGACCGACAGCGCGGCATACAGCGTATTGTCCAGCCAGCTGCCCTTGATACCGCCTTCGTACAGCTTGGACGAGGTGATCCAGCTGTCGCTATAGACGTTTGACGGGTCTACTTCCGCCCCCTGCCCGGTAATGATCACCGATTGCTTGGCGATCGTGGCGTAGGGAATAAGCCCGAAGGGTAGCTTGTAGTTGGCGCTTGCGGTCCACGACCATACGCCCTTGGTGTCTTTTTGCGTATTGTTGCCGTTTGGCCGGTTGGCGGTATTCACCGCTGCCAGCGGAATGTTGACGCTGAACTGGGTGGCATCAATCTTGGGCAAAACCGCTGTGGAGGTAACGCTCATGCGATCATAACGTCCGCCCACCGTCACATCGAAACCGAAGGCGAAATCGAGATCGGCCAGCAGGCTCATCGCCGCGTCGGTATAGTGGCCCTGGAAGTAGCTGGAGTAATCGCTGTCTGTCTGCGTCGAGAGCAGCCGGGTGGACAGCGGCGTGTAGCCTTCCGTCAGATCCACACGGCCGAAGTATTCATACCCGAAGTCGTCGGCGTGCTTGAACTTGGTGTAGCGGATCGAAGGCGCGGCCTGGATCTGGAACGTGCCCGCCGTGCTGGTGAACTTCTTGGACAGAACGACCTTGTCTTCGATCACGTAGGAGTTGGCGAACTGCGAGAAGCCGTAGGCGTTCTCGTTGCTGTTCTTGTAGCCATCGTAGAAGAACTGGTTCTTGATCTCCAGATCGTCACCACCATCCCAGATTAGATCGGCGTAGATGGTCTTGGCGATCGTGTTGAGGAAATCATCGGGACCGGTCAGCGTCTGCCGGCGGCTGAGCTTGGCGGCGCCCACATTCGTCAGACCTGAATCGGGATAAAGGGTCTGCAGGCACGCGTTGTTCAGGCCCGACGCAAAGGGGTTGCTGAACGCAGGTGTCGTGCAAAGCGCTCCGCCGAAGGTGCCAAGCCCCTTGCCCCCATTTGCCGCACGCGCTTCGCCGGTGGAGATCTTGCCGTCTCCATCGGTATCCAGCGGCTTGGCCTGTCCGGTGATATAGTTTCCATTGTCGATCAGGTCTTGCGTCACGCGGTTCCAGCCACCGTTCTGCGCGCCCTTGTAGTTCTGGTACATACCGCCAAATTCAACCCGCAGATTGGAGGTTATGTCGGTATCGAACGAGGCCTGGATGAGCGTCTGGCGGGTCGTGATATTATCGTAGTAGCTGTCGGAATCGGTCAGTTCGCCGTAAAGGCTGTAGCCGAACGGATGATTGCCGATCTTGCCCGGTCCGACGACGCTGGCAGACAGCACGTTGTTGTTCCAGCTGCCCCGCGTGTACGTGAATTCAGCCTTCGGCTCGCTCATATAACCGCCGCCGGCAACGCGCGCTGACTTCGGAATGAAGTTGATGTAGCCGCCAGTCTTGGCCGGACCCATGATCGGCGAGGCTGGCCCGCGCACGATATCGATCCGGTCAGCCGCGCCGATCGGGGTGGGATAGTTGCCCGGATTGTCGAGGCGACGCATCCCGCGAAAATACGTCTCGCCCGGTGTGCCGCGAATATCGAGGGAACCGCCGACCCCGAAGAACGAGTTGGTGAAGGTGCCCGGCGCCTGCGCGATCAGATCGTAGATCGAGGTAACGCCGAAACGCTCGATCTGCTTCTGGCTGACCGTCGATACCGAGCGCGGCGTCTCGGTCACCGTTTTGTCGAAACCGAAGACGGTGCCCACGTCCTTGATCGGCAAGGCATCGAGCGAGCCGGTGACGATGATCTCGTTCGCCGGATCGGCGCTTGCGCTGTCCTGCGCATACGCCGGCGCCGTGAACGCGGTGCAGCACAGCATTGTCGCCGTGAGTGCCGCCAAAGATTTCCGTGGAGCCGCGTGTGGGACACGGTAAAAGTTCCGATAAACGGAATCGAGCTTGGCCGTCATTGTTAACCCCCCTGATGAGCCGAAAGCCGGCGTCGCTGCCGCTTTCGGTCCCCGTACCCTGTTCGCCCTCTCCCGATCGCACCCTGGAAGTGCCGCATTGCGTGACCTTGATCGTCTCCAGATGCGCCCGGTGCCCCGTCCGTCTGGAGAGCGCGCGTGGCCAGCACGCGCGCGTCATCGTTAATCAGAAGTGGTATGCGCTTGACTTAGCGCTCGCAAACGCAATGAATCCTTCGCTGCGTTGCAAAAATTAGAGCGGGGTTCATGCCGGCATTCTCACGCTTCCTGCGCTACTTCATGACGGTGGGCCGATTGGGCTCGATCCGCCGCGCTGCCGACGAACTCAACGTCTCGGCCTCGGCGATCGCGCGCCAGATTCTCAACGTCGAGGCGGAGATCGGCGCGCCGTTGTTCGAGCGGCTGCCATCGGGCCTTCGGCTCACCGCAGCAGGCGAAATCATGATGGCTGCCGGCGGGCGCTGGCAGAAGAACATGGCTGACGTGCGCGGCCAGATAGAAGCCCTGCGTGGTCTCAAGCGCGGCCATGTGGACATGGCGATCATCGATGCGCTGGCCAAAGGCGTGATCCCGGCGGCCATCCATGCGATCAAAAGCCGCTATCCCGGCATCACCATCGGCGTAAAAGTGCTGGAGAACGAAGCCGTGCGCAAGGCGGTGGCGGACGGATCGGTGGACTTCGGCATCCTGTTCGAACCGCATTCTTATCGCGAACTGAGCGTGCGCGCATTCGTGAATGTCGTGCTGGGCTTTGTGACCCCACCCGATCATCCGCTCGCCGGCACCAGCGAGGCGCGCTTCTCGTCTTGCATGGGCGCGGGCCTGATCGTGCCAGCCGAACCGCTGGCGGTATCGCAGCAGATCGCTGTGCTGGAAGGCGCCACGGGCCTGCAGATCGAGCGGGCCGCGACGTCCGACAATATCCAGATGATAACCTCGCTGGTTCTGCAGCGCGTGGGCATCGGCATCCTCACCTCGCTCGACGTGATGACCGAGGTGGAGCAAGGCGTGCTCTCGTTCACGCGCATCTCCGACACGCTGCTGCGACCGATGACGCTGGCGCTGTGCACCGCTGCCGCGCGCATGCCGTCCCACGCCGCCGGGATCGTTCTGACCGAGATCGAGAACGGCTTTTCGCAGTTGAGCTATACCCCGCCGGCGAAGGCGGAGGAAACTATCTGACGTCCAAGGCTGGTTGCCCACCGCGCGCGGCTGGGTTACGCCATAGGCAGGCCCCGCAGAAAGCCGGCCATCTGCCGCCCAGGAGTATCGATGAGCGACGCTGCCCCCCCCGATCTGTATTATCTGGAATATTACGAGGAATTCCTCGCCAAGGTGCGCCTGCTCGCCGGCAAAGTGCGTGATGGCGACTGGTTGCCGGAGTTCGTGATCGGCGTGGGGCGCGGGGGCCTGGTGCCGGCGGTGTACATTTCGCACCAGCTGGACCTGCCGATGCTGTCGATCGACCATTCCAGCCGCGTGCCGGGCTTTGCGGACGAACTGCTCGCCAAGATCGCGGCGATGAGCGCGGATGGATCGCGGCTGCTGTTCGTTGACGACATCAACGATAGCGGCAGCACCATCGGCTATATCCGCGACCTCCTCGTGGGCAACGGCTGCGCGGCGGAAAACCTGCGTTTCGCGGTCCTGATCACCAACACCGGCAGCCGCGCGCAGGTAGACTACTGGACCGACAGCATCGATCGCGCAGTAGACAAGCGGTGGTTCGTGTTCCCTTGGGAAGCTGTCAGCTCGAAGGCGGCGCTGGTGGAAGAGGCGCTGTCCGTGCCGGAACGGCTGTCCTGATGCGGATCTGCGTCTATCTCGGCTCGTCGGCGGGAACCCGGCCTATCTATCGCGACGCTGCAGAGCAGTTCGGCACCTTGCTGGCGAAGCGCGGCATCGGCCTGGTCTATGGCGGCGGCATGGTAGGCCTGATGGGCGTCATCGCCGATGCGGTGTGTGCAGCCGGCGGCGAAGTGATCGGCGTGATCCCCGAAGCCTTGCGCGCGCGTGAGCACGACCACCAGGGCATCTCCGAATTGCACGTGGTGCAGACCATGCACGAACGCAAGGCGATGATGGCCAATCTGGCGGACGGGTTCGTCACCCTGCCCGGCGGCATCGGCACGTTCGAGGAAATGTTCGAGGCGTGGTGCTGGTCGCAGCTAGGCTATCACGCCAAGCCGGTCGGGCTGCTGGATGTCGGCGGCTTTTATTCCGGCCTGCGCGATTTCATCGACCATGTGGTGGAACAGGGCTTCCTGCAGCCCCGGCACCGCGCCATGCTTCTGGTGGAAAGCGACCCCGAGGCCCTGCTTGATCGCATCGCCGGGTTCGTTCCGCCAGAAACCGAGCACTGGCTGGGCGACAAGGACGTTTAAAGCCGTCAGCCGGTCATGACGGATGCGCCGCCAGATACGCATCCAGCGTCTCTAGATGACGCGCGATCTCGTCTGGCGGCAGGAATGCGCCGGTAAAGCTGTTGCGCGCCAATGTCGCCAGATCGTCCCGGCTTAGCCCGCGCGCCGCAGCCACCGCGCGATAGTTTTCGCCGACGTAGCCGCCGAAGTAGGCCGGATCGTCGGAGTTGATCGTCGCCTTCAGGCCCGCCGCCAGCATGCGGTCGATCGGGTGTTCGGCCAGATCGTCCACCACGCACAGCTTGAGATTGGACAAGGGACATACCGTCAGCGTCATCTGTGCATCGCGCAGCCGCTCCACCAGCACGGCGTCCTCCAGCGACCGGTTACCGTGGTCGATCCGGTCGGCCTCGATCACGTCCAGCGCCTCGTAAACGTACGCGGGCGGCCCCTCCTCGCCCGCATGCAGCGTTAGCTTCAGGCCTTTGGCGCGGGCGGCGACGAATACGCGTGCGAACTTGGCGGGCGGATGGCCCACTTCGGAAGAATCTAGCCCCACGGCAGTGATCCGGTCCAGCCACGGCTCGGCTTGGGCGAGGGTGTCGAAAGCCTCGTCCTCGCTCAGATGACGCAGGAAGCACAGGATCAGCTGCGTCGTCATACCGTAGCGTTGGTGGGCCTCAGCCTGCGCGGACATCAGGCCCTCGATCACGTCGCCAAACGCGATGCCGCGCGCAGTGTGCGTCTGCGGATCGAACATGATCTCGGCATGGGTGACGCCATCCGCCGCCGCACGTGCGAAATACGCGGCGGCCAGATCGTGAAAGTCCGCGCGCGTCTGCAGCACAGCCGCGCCGGCGTAATAGATGTCCAGAAAGTCCTGCAGGTTGGAAAAGGCGTAGGCGGCGCGCACCTCCTCCACTGACGCATAGGGGATGGCGATGCCGTTGCGCTCCGCCAGCGCGAACATAAGTTCGGGCTCCAGGCTGCCTTCGATGTGCAGGTGCAGCTCTGCCTTTGGCAGGCCGGTGATGAAGGCGTTAAGGTCGGTCATGATTGTCCTTGGCAGGGTCTGCGCCAGGCGCGCTGGCCCATGATGTAGGTGGCCGCGATCGCGCGGTCATCGCCCAGGATCTGGAGTGCGAAGAGCCGGGTGGCAAGGTCCGCATCGTGCGTGCGGCGCGCCAGCAGCGGCGTGGCGGCCGGATCGAGCACCACGAAATCCGCCTCCTGCCCCGGCTCCAGCGCGCCCACCCGGTCGCTGATATGGAGCAGCGCGGCGCTTCCCGCCGTGGCCAGATACAGCGCGCGGAACGGGTCCAGCGCCTGCCCCCCCGCCAAGGCCGCCTGATACGCGAGGCCCGCTGTGTGCAGCATCGAGAACGAGGTGCCCGCGCCAACGTCGGTGCCAAGGCCCAGCCGGACCTTGTGCGCGTCATTGCGGGCAAAATCGAAGAAGCCCGAACCCAGAAACAGGTTGGAGCTAGGACACACCGCGATCCCCGCGCCGCTTTCGTGCAGGCGGTGCCAGGCGCGGTCGCTGAGGTGGATACCGTGCGCGAACACCGATCGCGACGTGAGGAGGCCGAAGCGGTCGTAAACGTCGAGATAATCGGCCGAATCTGTAAACCGTGCAGCCACCGCCGCGCATTCGTGCACGTTCTCCGCAAGGTGGGTGTGCATCAGCACGTCCGGGTGCCGGGCGACCAATGCGCCGGCATCCGCCAGTTGCGCGTCGCTGGAGGACAGCGCGAAGCGCGGGGTCACCGCATAGCCCAGCCGGCCACGCGCATGCCAGCGGCGGATCAGCCCCTCGCTTTGCGCCCGGCCCGAAGCGGGGGTGTCCCGCAAGCCATCCGGGCCAAGATCCATCAGCACTTTGCCTGAGATCACGCGCATGTTGCGCACTTGCGCTGCTTCGAACAGGGCGTCGACCGAATGTTCGTGAACGGTCGGGAAAACCAGCGCGCTGGTGGTGCCGTTGCGCAGCAATTCGTCGAGAAAGAACGCGGCGACGCTGTCCGCATGGGCCTTGTCGGCAAACGCCTTTTCGGCGGGGAAGATATGCCGGTCCAGCCAGTCCAGCAGTTGCGCGCCGTGCGAGGCGATGCGATCGGTCTGCGGGTAATGGATGTGCGCATCGACGAAGCCGGGGACGATCAGTCCGGCAAGGCGTTCGGTGGGGATTGCGGCGTATCGCCCGGCAAGATCGGCATACGCCCCGCGCGCGATGACGATGCCATCCTCGATGACCAGCAGCCCGTCCGCCTCGTGCCGCACCGCGCCGGGCGCATCGCGCGGGTCGTGGGGAACGGACAGAAGTTCCGCGCGGATGGCGTGGATCATTACGCGCCCCGCAACGTCAGTAGCTGCGCCAGCACCGAGATCGCGATCACGTCCGGCTCCTTGCCGCGCACGCCTGGCATGCCGATCGGCGTGGTGAGGCGGGCCAGTGCTTCCTCGCTCACCCCGTCCGCCGCAAGGCGCGATCGGAACCGCGCGATCTTGGTCTGCGAGCCGATCAGGCCAACGAAAGCCAGCGGCTTGCCCGAGAGCGCCGCCAGCACCAGATGATAATCGAGCGGATGATCGTGCGTCAGGATCGCCACTGCCGCGTCTGCAGGCGCGTCGGCGAGACAATCGGCAACCGTTTGCTCGTCCACCACCGTCACCCCATCGATCGCCGCCTGCTCGGGCCGGGTGTCGAACCATGCCAGCTGAAACGGCAGGCCGGTCATGTGCCGCGCGATGGCCTGCCCGACGTGGCCCGCGCCAAACAGATAGAACGGGCGCGGACGCTCGCCCACCGGCTCTACCAGCCGCGCACCCGGCGTGGGCTTGTCGCCGCGTGCGGACTGGCGGGTGGAAGTCTCGCGCACGTGGACGGCGCGGGTGACGGTGCCGTCGTCCAGCCGCGTTTCCAGCATCCGGCCAGGCTCCGCATCATGCAGCCAGTCCAGCGCGGCAGGGTCGAGATGCTCCACCATCAGCCGCACCCGCCCGCCGCAGCACTGGCCCAGCATCGGCCCAAGCGGATAATCCTGCACCCGCCATGTCCCGCGCGGCATATCCAGCACGACGCGCGCCTGCGCGATCGCGCGCAGTTCCAGTTGGCCGCCGCCGATGGTGCCTTCCTGCCCGTCCGCCCACACCAGCATCCGCGTGCCGGCACCGCGGGGCGCAGAGCCCTCGGTCGCCAGCAGCGAGATCATCGCGGTGGGCCTGTCAGGCAGGCGCCGCAGCCAGCCGATCCATTGGGTCATAATCGGTGCCCGGCGATGGCATTCAGGATCTTTTCCGGCGTTGCGGGCGCATCAAGCGGGGGCATGGCGCGCTTGTCCGGTTTGGTCGCCGCGATGGCCCGGTTCAGCGCGCTGAATACCGAGATCGCCAGCATGAACGGCGGCTCGCCCACCGCCTTGGAGCGGTTGATCGTCGGCTCGGCATTCTCACCGTCCCACAAGTCTATCCGCAAGCGCCTGGGCCGGTCTGACGCGGTGGGGATCTTGTACGTAGCGGGGCTGTGGGTGAGCAGGCGGCCAGCATCGTCCCACACCAGCTCCTCGGTGGTCAGCCACCCCTGCCCCTGCACGAAGCCACCCTCGATCTGGCCGCAGTCGATCGCAGGATTCAGCGAGCGTCCGACATCGTGGAGAATGTCTACGGCCAGTACTTTGTGTTCGCCGGTCAGGGTATCGATCGCAACTTCCGACACCGCCGCGCCATACGCGAAATAATAGAACGGTCGCCCCTTGTGCGCGGCGCGGTCGTATTCGATGCCAGGGGTGGCGTAATATCCGGTCGAGGAAAGCGAGATGCGGCCGATATGCGCCTTGCGCGCGACATGGGCAAAGGGGATTGTCTCGCCTGCAACCAGCACGCCGTCACTGGTGAACAGCACCTGTTCCGGCGCGCAACCGTAAGTGCGGGCCAGGAACGCCGTCAGCCGTTCACGAATCGCGATGGCCGCTTCATAGGCCGCCATGCCGTTCAGATCCGCCCCTGATGAAGCGGCGGTGGCAGAGGTGTTGGGCACTTTATCAGTGCGGGTGGCGGTGTTGCGGATGCTGGCCAAAGGGACCGCGAACACGTCCGCCACCACTTGCGCCACCTTGACGTAAAGCCCCTGTCCCATCTCGGTGCCGCCGTGGTTCACCTGGATCGAGCCATCGGCATAGACATGCACCAGTGCGCCTGCCTGATTGAGATGGGTGGTGGTGAAACTGATGCCGAACTTGACCGGGGTCAGCGCGATGCCTTTCTTGAGGATCGGACTGCCGGCGTTGAACGCATCGATCGCGGCGGCACGCGTATCGTAACGTGAGGTTGCGCGCAGGCGGGCGATCAGCGCCGGGGCGATATGGTCCGTCACCTGCATGTCGTAAGGCGTCACGTCACGCCCCGGACCATAGAGGTTGGCCATGCGCACGTCGAGCGGGTCGCGGCCCAGCGCCATCGCCACGTGATCCATCACCCGTTCGATCGCCAGCATCCCCTGCGGTCCGCCAAAGCCGCGAAAGGCGGTGGCCGAGACGGTGTTGGTCTTCAGCCGCTCGGACACGATCGTGATGTCCGGGATGAAGTAGCAGTTATCGGCATGGAACATCGCCCGGTCGTTGATGGCGGGGGACAAGTCCACGCTGGCGCCGCAATCGGACGCCAGATGCAGCGCAAGCGCCAGAAGGTTGCCCGCATCGTCATACCCCGCGTCGTAGCGGATTTGAAAAGGGTGACGCTTGCCGGTAAGCACCATGTCATCATCGCGGTCGCAGCGGAATTTTGCGGGTCGTCCGGTTTTCGCGGCGACCAGCGCAGCGGCGGCGGCGAACAACGCGGCCTGCGTCTCCTTGCCGCCAAATGCGCCGCCCATACGCCGCACTTCGACCGTAACGTCGGCGGAACTGAGGTTCAGCAGGCCGGCGACGAGGTGCTGCACTTCGCTGGGGTGCTGGGTGGAACTGAGCAGATGGATCTGCCCATCCTCCCCCGGCGTGGCGAGCGCTACCTGGCCTTCGAGGTAGAAGTGATCCTGCCCGCCCATCGCGAACCCGCCCGAAAGGCGGTGCGGGGCTTGTACCAGCGCCGCTTCGGCATCGCCGCGCGCCATGCGTTGGGTGGGCTCGATCAACGACGCGGCGGCCCGCGCACGGGCGATCGTGAGGATCGGCTCGGCTATGTCATACGTCACTTTGCCCAAGCGCGCCGCCTTGCGCGCGGCCCGCTGGCTCGTCGCCGCGACGAGGAACAGCGGCTGGCCGTGGCTGATCACTTCGCCATCGGCCAGCAGGCGATCGTCATGCACCACTGGACCGACGTTGTTCTCGCCGGGGATGTCGGCGGCGGTGAAGACCGCGACCACCCCGTCTGCCGCCCACACGTCGGACAGATCCATCGCCACGATCCGCCCGCACGCCTGTGCGCTCTGCCCGAACGCGAGGTGGAGCAGATCGGCAGGCTCGGCCACATCATCGGCATAGCGGGCCGCGCCGCTCACGTGCAGGCGGGCGCTGTCATGCGGGTGCGAAGGCTTGGGCAGCACCAAGGCGGGATCGCACTCAGCCATCGGCCTGCAGTTCCAGCACCGAGATCGCCTGCCCCTGCTCACGCGCACACAGCCGGCGCAGCAGGTTGGCGGCGGCTTCCAGGCGATAGGCCGCGCTGCCGCGCACATCGTCGAGCGGGGTGAAGTCCTGCCGCAGCGCGCGCGCCGCCCCCTCGATCGTCTCTGCGCTGAACGGCTTACCCGCCAGCGCTGCCTCGCACGCCGTCGCACGGCGCGGGGTTGCCGCCATGCCGCCGAACGCCACGCGCGCCGTGACGATCGTGCCGCCGCGCACGTCGAGCGCGAAGGCACCGCACACAGCCGAGATGTCGCTGTCGAACCGGCGCGAGAGCTTGGCGATGTGGATCACCGAGTCTGGCTTGGGGCGGGGCACGAATACACTCTCCACGAACTCGCCGGCGCGGCGGTCCTGCTTGCCATACTCCAGGAAGTAGTCCTCCAGAGGCATCGTCCGGCGTCCCTCTGGCCCCCGCAGGGTCAGCGTGGCGCCGAGCGCGATCAGCGCCGGCGGCCCGTCGCCGATCGGGGAGCCGTTGGCTATGTTGCCGCCGATCGTCGCCGCATTGCGCACTTGCAGCCCGGCAAAGCGGCGCGTCAGTTCGTAAAGGTCGGGATGCAGCCGCCCCAGCGCCTTGTGCGCCCGGGCATAGGTGACGGCGGCGCCTAAGTTGATGCCCGCAGGCGTCTCTTCGACCGCACGCAGTTCGGGAATATCGCCGATGAAAATCAGCGTGTCGAGCGTGCGCAGGCCCTTGGTCACCCACAGGCCGACGTCGGTCGCGCCCGCGACGATCCGCGCATCCGGATGTTCGGCGAGAAGCTGGGCGAGCATCGCGGGCTCACGCGGCGCGAACCACGTGCGGCCCTGGTATTCGCCGGAGGTCATCGTCTGCGGCGCAATGTCTCGGAGCGCGGGGATCAGTGCGCTATCGTCCTGCGGCACCGTGGTAACGCATGCCGCCGCGTCCAGAATCGGCCCATAGCCGGTGCAGCGACACAGGTTGCCGGCGATCCCGTCCGCCACCGGCAAGTCGCACCCGCTCGCCCCGATCGCGCGGCCATGCAGCGCCATGACGAAGCCGGGGGTGCAAAACCCGCACTGCGAGCTGCCGTTGGCCGCCATGCATGCCTGCAGCGGGTTAAGTTCGCCGATGGGCGCCAGGCTTTCCACCGTCATCAGCACCTTGCCGTCCAGCATCGGCAGAAACAGAATGCAGGCGTTGACCGCGCGCCAGCTAATGGACGCGCAATCCAGTTCCCCCACCAGCACCGTGCAGGCGCCGCAGTCCCCCTCGCCGCAGCCCTCCTTGGTGCCGGTGCGGCGCAACTGGTAGCGCAGGTAATCGAGCACGGTCGCGGTCGGATCGACTTCGGCAAGCTCGATCACCGCGTCATCGAGAAGGAAACGCACCGCCACCTTAGCTGCCCCGATACGTCGAATAGCCATAGGGCGAGACCAGCAGCGGCACGTGATAATGGCCCTCACCCGATACGCCGAAGTCGATCCCCACTTCATCAAGGAACGGCGGTTCGGGCAGCACCATGCCGGCTTTCAGGAAATAATCGGCGACAGCGAACGTCAGCGTGTAGCGGCCCTGCGCCAACACCGGAAGGCCCGGGCAGCGACCATCCGTGTCGGTCATTCCGGCGAACAGCACCACGCCGTCAACGCTGCGCAGCGTCAGCGACACCGCGGCTGCGGGCCGTCCGTGAGTGGTATCGAGGACATGGGTAGACAGGCTGCTCATTGCGCCCCCTCCTGCAAGCCGTGCGCACGCCGGGGCCACTCGCCCACAAACTCGTGCTCATCGTACGTAACGAGATCGGCGATCAGCGCCTCACGGTCATCAAGGAACAGCTGGTCCGCCACGCCCTTGACCAGGCGGGGCAGCGCGTTCTTGAGGCCGGAGAGCGCCGAGGCAGACAGCCCCAGACTGATCAGCGCGGAGTAGTTGAAGGCGAACAGGCCGTGCAGCGCAGTGTCGCCTGCATCGCGCGGGAGAAACTCGAACGCGGGGCCAAGGTAGGGATGCGCATCGATCAGCGCGTTCTCCTGGCCTGCTGGGGGCGTGTAACGGTCCGACCAGCGGGCGATGCGCTCGCCCAGCACGCGCAGTTCGGGCCTCAAGGACGGATCGCTGACAAGGCCGGTCGAAAGGATCAGGAAATCGTAGTCGAACGTGCCGTGCGGTGTGGTGACCCGCGCGCCCTGGTCGCTCTGCTCGACCGACAGCCACGGCGAGCCCAGGTGCAGTTCAAAGCCCGGCCAGGCGGCAGCGCGGTTGAACGTGTCGTTGGTGGGCGGCTGGTTATGGCCCAGGAACGCGCGCATCACGGCATACTTTTCGGCGTCGCTAAGCGCCGGATAGCGCGCGGTGAAGCCCACGCGCTCCATATAGCGGATCGGGTTGATGCGCGGCAGCACGTTGCGGCGGATATGGACATGGACTGCGCCCACCCCTTGCGTCAGCGCGGCATTGGCGTTGTCGAACGCCGAAGCGCCGCCACCCAGGATCGCGACCCGCTTGCCGGCAAGCGGCGCGAAGTCGATCGGCTGGCTGGTATGCGCGTAGCGTGTCGACGACAGCGCGCGCGAAATCATCGGCGGGGTATGCCATTCGCCGCCGCCTTGAATGCCGGTCGCCAGCACCACCTTGCGCGCCAGCAACGGGGCGCCATTCACCAGATCGAGGCGGAACAGGCCGGGCTCGACTGGCACAATGTTATCGAGCCTGGCATCGTTGCGCACCGGCAGGTTCAGCACGCGGCGATACCAGCGCAGATACGCCATCCAGTCTCCACGCGCGATCTTGTCCACCGCGGCCCAGCTGTCTGGCCCGTGCTGCGCCTCCCAGAATGCCCGGTACGTCAGCGCCGGCACGCCGAAGTCGATCGGGGTCAGATCCTTGGGCGTGCGCAGCGTGAGCATGCGCGCGTACGTTTCCCACGGGCCTTCATAGCCGGCGGGGTTCTCGTCGATGACGAGGATATTGGACACCCGTTCGCGCAGCAGGCCGAACGCGGCAGCCAGTCCGCTTTGCCCGCCGCCGACGATGACGACATCGTACACATGGCCGCAAGGGTGCGCGCGCGGGCGCGTCCAGTCAGGCCCGCCGTGGCCGATCAGCGCCAGTTGGCGGGCAAGCTGCGCTTCCAGCGCCGCAAGGTCGCCGGGGCCGTTCATACCGCCTGGTCCGCTAGGCGCAGCCGCACGATTTCACCGATCTGTTCAAGCGCCGTCGTGATTTCCGCCTCGCGCGCATTGCCAAGGCGCCGTTCCATTTCGGCGAGGATACCAGCCTTGTCGGTCAACCGCACGCAGATGATGAACGGCATGGCGAACCGCGCGCGATACGCAGCGTTGAGCGCGTGGAAGCGGTCGTATTCTTCGGGGCTCAGGCGATCGAGCCCGGCGCTGGCCTGCTCGGCAGCGGACGCATCGGTCAGCGTGCGGTCGATCGCTGCCTTGCCCGCCAGTTCCGGGTGCGCGCGGATCAGCGCAAGTTGCTCGTCAGGCGTCGCATCGTGCAGCACCGCCATCAGGTCGGCATGGCGATCGCCGGTGGAGGGCCGCGCGGCGGCGCGCTCCTCCACCCAGGGGCTGTGTTCGAACAGCGCGGTCACGCAGTGGTCCCTTCCAGACTGACGTGGGCGGAGACCACTTTCCAGCCATCTGCAAACCGGACCCAGCTTTGCGTCTGGCGGCCCCTTCGCGCGCTGCCTTCACGGAAGAACTCCGCATCGGCGGTGGCGAAAGCGTCGCCATAGGTGGTGATGGCCACCCGGCCGAGCGTGCGCTGGGGCGAGCCGCCGCGACCCTTGCGAAAGTGCCGGATCGCGGCGATGCCGTAGAGGACTTCGCCCACGCCATAGCGGTTGGTGGTGGGCGCATCGTGGAACAAGGCGTCCATCGCCGCCACGTCATCCGCCATCAGCGCGCGTTCGTAAGCGTGGAAGGCGGCGGTGACTTCGGCAAGGCGCACGGGGTTATCGATCTCCATGCGCCAGCCCTTTTGCCCGCGGATGCACCTCCATCCAGTGACGCGCGATATCGATCCGGCGCGCGATCCAGGCGTCCCCGCTGGCCATCACGTGGTCGAGGAACCGCGCCACCCAGCGCGCCCGGCCGGGCTTGCCGGCGATGCGCGCGTGCAGGCCTACGCTCATCATGCGGCCACCCTCTTCGCGCAACTGGTCGAACGTATCGCGCATGTGGCGGAAGAACTGCTCGCCCTCCGTAAAGCCGTTAAGCGCCACGATCTTCATGTCGTTCACGTCCAGCGTGTAGGGGACGATCAACTGCTCCCCGCTCCAGTAGGGAAGATCGTCGGCATAGCTGTCGGCATCGTAGAGAAACCCGCCTTCCTCGGCCACCAGCCGCGCGGTGTTGGGAGAGGTGCGGCCCTGATACCAGCCTAGCGGGCGGCTGCCGGTAAGTGTCTCGTGCAGCGCCACGGCCTCGGCGATGTGCGCGCGTTCAACGTCTTCGGGCACGGTCTGGTAGTCGATCCAGCGCAGGCCGTGGCTGGCGATCTCCCAATCCGCAGCCAGCATCGCGGCCACGGCTTGCGGGTTCATGGCCATCGCCTTGGCCACACCGAACACGGTGACGGGCAGGCCGCGCTGCGTGAACAGGCGATGCAGACGCCAGAAGCCCGCGCGGCTGCCGTATTCGTAAAGGCTCTCCATCGCCATCGCCCGGTCCGGATGGCTGGGCGCGCCGACCATTTCGGAGAGGAACGCCTCTGATCCAGCATCCCCGTTCAGCACAGAGTTCTCGGCGCCTTCCTCGTAATTGATGACGAACTGCACCGCCACCCGTGCGCCGCCCGGCCATTGCGGGTCGGGCGGCGTGGCGCCGTAGCCGACGAGATCGCGCGACGGGCTCATGCGTGCCACGCCGCAATCGCCGCAGGCACCGCTTCTCCCAGCGGAACAGCGTACCCTTCACGCTTCAGACACGCTTCCAGCGCCGCCAGCGTCAGCAGCACCTTGTGCTTCATCGCGTTGTAGCCCATCGCGCCCAGCCGCCAGATCGTGCCCTGCAGCGGACCGAAAGCGGTGCCGATCTCGATCTCGAACTGCTCACGCATGGCAAGGCGCACCGCCTCGCCATTGATCCCATCGGGAATGTAGACGCCGGTCACGTTGGTCATGCGATAGCGATCGTCACCAAACACCGTCAGCCCCATTGCGCGCAGGCCCGCCGTCATCGCGCGGCCGGCGCTGGCGTGGCGGGCGAACCGCGCCTCAAGCCCTTCGGCCAGCGCCACGCGGGCACATTCGCGCGCGGCATACAGCATGCTCGTCGCCTCGGTGTGGTGGTTCAGGCGCTTGTCGGACCAGTAATCCATGATCATCGCCAGATCGAAATAGTTGGAGCCGATGCGCGGCCCCTGCCCGTCGGCGATGTCAGCGCGGCGGATGCCCTGCTCCACATGGCGGCGGCGCGCGATATGCTCCGCCGCCCGGTCCGAGATGGTGATCGGCGCTGAGCCGGAAGGCCCGCCCAGGCACTTCTGCAAGCCGCCGGTGACCACGTCCGCGCCCCAGCGATCGGCGGCGATCTCCATGCCGCTGATCGTGGCGGTCACATCGACGTAAAGCAGCGCGCCGGCGGCATGCACCAGCGCGCCCACCCCGTCGAGCGGCTGCGCCATGGTGGTCGAGGTATCGCCGTGGATCGTCGACACATGGTGCGGCTGCACACGGTGAATGGCCTCGGCGATGGCCTCCAGCGGCACCACTTCGCCCCACGGGGCATCCACCGTCTCGATCTTCGCGCCGATGCGGCTGAGGATTTCGGTGAGCAGCAGCCCGAAACGGCCGAAGTTTACCACCAGCACCGTCTCACCTGGCGCCACCATGCTCACCAGCGCCGCCTCTATCCCGGCGCGCGCGGTCCCGTCGATCAGCATCGTCCACTGGTTTTGCGTGCCGAAGATCGGGCGATACAGCGCCATGACCTGGTTCATGTAGCCGGTCATCTCGGGGTCGAACTGGCCAAGCAGGTCCGCGCTCATCGCGCGCAGCACGCGCGGGTGCGCGTTTACCGGACCCGGGCCCATCAGCAGGCGCTGGGGCGGGTCGATCTCACCGAACAGAAGGGGGTCCAGATCAAGCATGTTTCGCAGCCAGTCGTTCGATGAAGCCAAGCATGACCTGCAGCGCGATGTCGGCGTCCGCAGGGTCCACGTGCTCGGCGGGATTGTGACTAATACCGCCCTTGCAGCGGATGAACAGCATCGCGGTGGGGCACAGCGCAGCCATGTTCATCGCATCGTGCCCCGCGCCCGACACAAGGCGGCGTGGCGACTGACCGGCGGCGACGAGCGCCGCGTCCATAAGGTCCATCAGCGCAGCATCGCAGGGGCTGGCGGGAAGATCGTGGATGCGCTCAATCGCGAAATCAAGGTCGCGCGCATCGGCGATTTCGACGATGCGATCGAGTATCTGCTCGGCCACGGTGTCGCGGCGGGTCTCCACGCCCGAGCGCACGTCGATGGTGAAGCGCACTTCGCCGGGAATGACGTTGGGTGCGCCGGGCAGCGCTTCGATCATGCCGACGGTGGCGACGACGTCGGAGTTGTCGGCGCGCGCCAGTTGCTCGACGCTGAGCACCATCGCCGCCGCACCGGCCAGCGGATCGCGGCGCAGGCGCATGGTGGTGGTGCCCGCATGGCCCGCCATGCCCGTCACCACCACCCTGTACCGCAGTTGTGCGGCGATACCGGTGACGGTGCCGACAGCCAGCCCGTCGGCTTCGAGGGCCGGACCCTGCTCGATGTGCGCTTCGAGATAGGCGAGCACATGACCGGTCCGGCGGCGGGCCTTGTGGAAGCCCGCGATGCCGAGCGGCGCCGTTTCAAGAATCTGCATCACGCCTTCGTCGTCATCAGCAGCGTTGAAATCGCGCAAGGCATCGGCGAGCGGCACGCCGTGCGTATCGGCGATCGTCATCAGATCCACGTCGAGCGTGCCTGCCACCGCACGGCTGCTGAGCATCGCGGCGGGGAAGCGCGATCCTTCTTCATCGCCGAACCCGTATACGTCGATGGCAAAGGGCAAACGTCGCCCGGCGGCGTGTAGCGCTGCCACGCATTCGATCCCGAGCATCACGCCCAATGGCCCATCATAGCAACCGCCGTCCCGGACCGAATCGAGGTGACTGCCAATTATCAATGCCGGCGCATCGCTCCGAGCGCCCGGATAATGTCCGACGAGGTTGCCGGCAGGGTCGATGCGAGCGCTCATGCCAGCCTCGAACATCCAGCCCCCCACCTGATCGACGGTGGCGCGGTGCGCGGGCGTCAGATACGCCCGGTACAACCCGCCCATCATATCGCTGTACGGCGCGAGGCCAAGCTGGTCGCAGCGTGCAACCGCGCGGGCCCCGCCACTGCAGCTTCCCGTCACCATGCGCTGACACCGCCGTCGCTACGCGGGTCGGTCGCGCCGATGAAGCCAGCCTCCGGCAGCCGCACCAGCGCACCGGCATGGCCCATCGTGGCCGTCAGCGGACCGACGCGCTCAACGTCATGCCCAGCCTCGGCAAGCTGTGTGTAGAGCGCCTCATCGAACCCGTCCTCCAGCTTGAGTGTGGTCGACTGCTCGCCCCAGGTGCGGCCCAGCAGCCAGCGCGGCGCGCTGATCGCGTCCTGCAGATCCACGCCGAAGCGGGCGTAGCGGGTGAACAGCGCGGCCTGCGTCTGCGGCTGGCCCTCCCCGCCCATGGTGCCGTAGGCCATGACCCGGCCATCGTCGAACACCGCCAATGCCGGGTTGAGCGTGTGGAACGGCTTGCGCCCGGGCTTCAGTGCGTTCCAGCCGTTTTCGGCGAGCCGGAACGAACTGCCCCGGTTCTGCCAGGTAATCCCGGTCTGCGGCAGCACGAGACCGGAGCCGAACTCGAAGTAGGTCGACTGGATCGCCGAGACGACGCGCCCGTCGCTGTCCGCCGCGCCAAACCAGCAGGTGTCCCCCCACTGGGGCGGCTGTGGCCACGGCAGTGCGCGGCGGCGGTCGATCCGCGTCGCGAGCGCATCAAGCGCGGCGGGATCATCGAGCAGCGCCTGAAAGGCGTACGCCGTGTGCAGCGGATCGCCCACGTGGAGATCGCGCAGCAGGAACGCCTGCTTGGTGGCTTCCACTAGACCGTGGACATGGTCGAACCCGTCGGGCGCGGCGGCAGCAAGGCGGTCGAACAGCGCCAGGATCAACAGCGAGGCAAACCCCTGGGTGGGCGGGGCGCTGTTATAGAGCCGCGCCCCGGTTATCGCCGTGCTCAGCGGCGCGGGGCGGCTGGCAGTATGTGCGGCAAGATCGGCGGCGGAAACCGGACTGCCCAGCATGGCAAGATCCTGCGCGATCAGCGCCGCCAGCGCGCCGTGGTAGAAATCGTCAAGGCCGTTGGCCGCCAGCGTGCGCAATGTTGCCGCCAGCAACGGCTGGCGCAGCACGTCGCCGGGTTGCAGAGCCCTGCCGTCCGGCTCGAACGCCGCGCCGTAGCTGCCGGGCTGCACCCGCAGTTCCGGCCCCTTGGCGGCGGCGATGGCGGCCCCGCCCGCAGTGACCATCACCCCCGCTTCCGCATGGGCAATCGCATCGCCCAGCAGGCGGCTCAACGGCAGCTGGCAGTACGGCGCGGCCAGCGCGGCTTCCCAAGCAGAAATTGTGCCCGCCACGGTGTTCGCCGCCAGCGGTCCGCGTGTCGGCACCGCGCCCAGCCCTGCGTATAGTGACAGGTCGGCGCTGGCCGCCGCACCGCCGCAGCCGTGGATCGCATGTACGACGCCATCCGGCTCGCGGATCACCCAGAAGCCGTCGCCGCCGATGCCGGTCATGTGCGGATAGACCACTGCCAGCGTTGCCGCGACCGCGACCGTCGCTTCCACCGCGTTGCCGCCGTCCCTGAGCACATCGCAGCCGGCCTGCGCCGCCAGATAGTGCGGCGCGGTAACGATCCCGTTGTAGGCGTGGACTGTCTGCATCAGTTCGGCAGCGCCTTGACGAACGCGCGCACCACTTGCGCGGAATTCACCGACGCCAGCGCCATGAACGTCTCCATCTGGTTTTCGCTTTCATCGCCACCGGCGAGGTCGGACAAGCTGCGGAAGACGATTGCGGGCACCTGATTGGCATACGCCACTTGTGCCACCGCCGCACTCTCCATGTCGAGCACGCGCGCCTTGTAGGTGGCCTGCAGATATTGGCGAAACTCGGCATTGTCGGCGAACACCGTGGCGCTCACCCCGGTGCCGCCGACGACGATCTTGGGCTCATGCTCCAGGCAGGAACCGCGCGGGGCCGAGGCGTTGGCGGGCGCGGCGCCGATGCAGCGCTGCAACCGGGTCGTCGCCGCGACCTTGCGCGCGAGCGTCACCAGTCCGGGATCGACGGCGATGGTGTAGTGGCGCCTGGCTTCCTCCTTCGCGTTGCCCACCCGCACGCCGCGCGGGAACATCATCTCCCAGTTCTTGGGCGCTTGCGGGTCGATCGGCTCGGGCGTCTTCCAGCCTTGCGGCGTCTTTCGCGCGAACGAGACCTCCAGATACTGCGCCCAGTCCTGGGCCACCACGACATCGCCGATGGACAGATCCGGGTCGACGCCGCCGGCGATGCCCGAAAAAACAATGCGCTTCACCGTGAACCGGTCGAGCACCAGCTGCGTATTCATCGCCGCATTGACCATGCTGACGCCGCTTTGCATCAGCACGATCGGCTTGCCGTCCATCGTGCCGGTGAGGAAAGTGAGACCGTTGATCTTGTAGGTCCTGGGCTTTTGCACCGCGTGTTCCAGCGCCTGCCATTCGGGGAAGAACGCGGTCATCACCACCGTGCGCGGGGTCGGGTCGATCGGCCTGGCAAGTGCGGGGGTGGCGCATAGGCCCAGCAGCAGCGCGAAGATCATGCGCATCAGGCGCCTCCCATCCAGACGAAGCGGAATACGAACAGCAAGGCCAGCACCAGCAGGAACCAGTCGCTCTTCACGATCGTGCCGCGCACCAGCTTGAGCGCGGCGTGCGCGGTGATGCCAAAGGCCAGGCCGTTGGCGATGGAAAACGTCAGCGGGATCATCGCCACGGTCAGGAACGCCGGGATCGCGGACAGCGGGTCCTCCCACTCGACTTCGGTCAGCGGCAGCAGCATCAGCCCGCCCACGATGATCAGCGCCGGGGCGGTAGCGGCCAGCGGGATCAGCTGCGCATAAGGCGCCACGAACATCGTCGCCAGAAACAGCACGCCGGTGACCACAGCCGTAAGCCCGGTGCGCCCGCCCGCCTGCACCCCGGCGGCGCTTTCGACATAGCTGGTGACCGTGCTGGTGCCTGCCATCGAACCCACGATGGTGGCGGTTGCATCGGTGAACAGGATGCGGTTGAGCTTGGGGATACGGCCATCGGCATCCATCAGCCCGGCGCGCTTGGTCACCGCCACCAGGGTGCCGATGTTGTCGAACAGATCGACGAACAGGAACACGAACAGGATTTCCAGCAGCCCAAGGCCCTGCTTGCCTGACAGACCCAGCACGCCGCCAAGGTCCAGCTTGAAGGCGGTGGCGGTCAACGCGTCGAGCGAATAAGGCTGCGCGCTGACCGAAACCTGGCCCGTCAGCCAGCCGGCCAGCGTGGTCGCCACGATGCCGATCAGCATCGCCCCGCGCACCTTCCACACGCTGAGCGCGCCGATCACCACCAACCCGAAGATCGCCAGCGCCGCGCCCGGCGCCTTGAGGTCTCCCAGCGCGACGAAAGTGGACGGGTTGGCAACGACGATGCCGGCGTCCTTGAGGCCGATAAAGCCGATGAACAAGCCGATCCCGCCCGCCACTGCCGCAAACAAGTATGGTGGGATGGACGCGACGATCAGCTGGCGCACCCCGGTTGCGGTCAGCAGCAGGAATGCAACGCCGGAAATGAACACGCAGCCCAGCGCCACTTGCCAGGGCACGCCCATCTGCTGGACCACGGTATAGCTGAAATACGCGTTCAGCCCCATGCCCGGCGCGAGCGCCAGCGGGGTGTTTGCCACCAGCCCCATCAGGATCGAGGCGAACGCGGCGGCAAAACACGTCGCGGCGGCAACGGCGGCGACCGGCATCCCCGCGCTGCCCAGGATCGCCGGATTGACCAGCACGATATAGGCCATCGTCAGGAACGTGGTGACGCCGGCCAGCACTTCGGTGCGCACCGTGGTGCCGCGCGCGCCAAGCTGGAAATAGCGCCCCAGAGCGCCGGTTTCCGGCGTGCCGTCCGGTTGGTCCCCGGAAGGCTTTGCCCCTTGAATCTGAGTCACGCCGCTGCCCCCTGCTTGGTTCCGCGCGCATTCCCGCGCGGCGCCGTCCACCCGATAATCCCTTGTGCCTCAAGCCGCGCGGCGAAGGCAAACAGGTCTGCCTCGCGATACGGGCGACCCACCAGTTGCAGCCCCAGCGGCAGACTATCTGGCCTGCGCAGCGGCACCGCCAGAGACGGCAGCCCGAGAAAACTGATCGGCTGCGTGTGAATGCCAAGGTCCGCCCGTGCCGGAGACAGCGCGCCGTCGATCACGATGCGCGGGTCGGCGATCACGGGCGCGGTGCAAGGCGTGGCCGGCGCGAGCAGCACATCGAAATCGCCGATCAGCGCAGCGATCCGGGACTTGTAGGCGTGCCGAAACGCCTGCGCTTCCCGATACAGCTCATCCGGCAGCAAGGCCCCGGCGAGCAGGCGATCGCGGGTCGCCGGGTCAAACGCCATCGGGTCTCGGGACAAGGCCTCGCGGTGCAGCGCGCCGCCTTCATAGGCGGTGATGAGAAACGCTGCGGAGCGAGCGCGGGCGATCTCGGGCAAGACGATCAGCGGCGCGTCCGGGGCGATGGCATCGATCGCGGCGAGCTGGTCAGGGTCGGCGTTCTCGCGAAAGCGGCCGCCAAGCCGGGCAACACGCAAGGCAGACGGCGATGGCTCTGCTGCCCGTCCGGCCAGAACCTGCCATACCGCCTGTATGTCGGCCACGCTGTTGGCGAACGGACCGGCATCGTCGAAACTCTCGGCGAAAGGAAACACGCCCCCTAACGGCAAGTCTCCATGCGTGGGCTTGAGGCCGTAGGTACCGGTCAGGCTGGCGGGCACCCGGACCGAGCCGTTGGTGTCCGAGCCCAGCGAGAAGGCCAGCAGCCCGGCCGCAACCACCGCCGCCGATCCGCCCGAGGAACCGCCGGCCAGCCGCGTAAGGTCGTGCGGGTTGCAGGTGGTGCCGTGGCGCGCGTTGATCGTCGCAAAGCCATAGGCGAACTCATCCATGTTAAGCGTCGCGACCAGGATTGCCCCCGCGTCGCGAAGCCGGACTATCGCCTCGGCATCGCCCGTGGCTGCGGGTGCATCGGCATACAGCGCGGAACCCGCGGCGGTGGGCAGGCCGGCCACGTCGAACAGGTCCTTGACCCCGTAGACCACCCCGGCAAGCGGGCCCGGATCGCGGCCTGAAGCAATGGCGGCGTCCACGGCGGCGGCTTCGCGGCGAGCGCGCTCGGGCAGCAGGCGCGTAACCGCGTTCAACGCCGCGCCGTGCTGCGCAAGGTCCGTCAAGGCCCGTTCCACAAGATCGACGGCGCGCGCCTGGCCGCTCCGCACGTGCGCGGCGGTTTCCACCAGCACGGTCACGATGGCCCCGGGGGCGCATCCGTGCGCAGTCGTTCGGCATGCTCGGCAAGCAGCGCCAGGTTTGCCGCCACGCCTTGCGCGCACGCGACCGGCACGCGCATACCGCGCGCCGCTGCCGCAGCGGCGATCTGCCTGCGTGTGCGCGGGATCACGCCGCCGGGCGCAAGCGCCCGATTACCGCGCAACGCAACAAACCCCGTGACGACCGCCACACCGGCACCCAGCGCCAAAGGGTGGATCTTGAAGAGGAACGGTGGTCGCCACATGCCGGTATTCTCCTGCCCGCGCCTACCCTAGCGAGCAAACGCAATGATCCGAACGGATCGATGCAAAAATGCGAACACCTGACCATGACATGTCTCCCGTTCGCCCGCAGCACCGGCCCTCACCGCGTGTAAGATAGTTTCCGCTTTTGGTCGCCATGCCTCGTCGCGGTCCATCGAAGGCGGCGGCGGCAACCCTTGCTGACCTTGACCCGCGGGTTCATGAGTGGAACCATACCAAGGCGTTTGTGGAGATGGATATGAAATCGGTATTGATGATCGCTGTTCTGGCGGCAGCAGGCATCCCAAGCGTTGCGCTCGCGCAAGGTTCGCCGCACCTTTCGCCGGCCTTCGAAGCCTGTGTTGCGCGCGCCGGGAACAACACTGTGCAACGTAACGTCTGCGCGCAGCGCGAAGCCGGCGCGCAGGACGATCGTTTGAACAAGGCCTATCAGCGCGTGATGCGCCAGCTCGACAGCAACCCATCGGCGAAGCTCGCATTGCGTGATCGCCAGCGGCGCTGGATCGCCGAGCGCGACTACACCTGCAAGATCAACGGCAACACCGTCGATGGCGGCTGCGTGGTCCTGAAAACGGCGGCGCGGGCAGATGAGCTTGAAAGCCAGGTGCGGTTCTGACGTATATGGCCTCCCAACGCTAGGCGGCGTGGACAAATTCTGGGGGCTTGCGGTTGCGCAGGAGGAGAACTGGAAACCCGAGTTAGCTGGCGCGTTCTTGGGATAAAATCCGCTCTGGGAGGGGCGTGGCGTTCCATTGCATCCTCCCACGCTCAAGGTGGTTGGCGAAAGGTTCGATGCTGTGCGCCAGAGGCTGGTCCGGCATCTCGACAATCATCGCTCCAGCTTTGTCGAGTCAAAAAATAAGGGCGGTCGCCCGCCAACATGGGATTGGGAAGGTGCGCTGATCCATGTCGTGGCCATAGCCAATACACCAGACGGGCTGCCGTCAGAGCGAGGGGCGCAGGCGCGGATTGAGGAAATCATCCGTGACTGGTTCATTCAGGCCGGTGGCGATGCGCCTGCCGACAGTGAAATCCGCAAGCGGGCCAACGGAATAATGAAAAGGGTGAAAACCAGTTTCCAACCCTTACCAGCCGACACCCTCCCGGATTCGTAGTCAACTGTACCTGCCCGCGGAAAGCGGACGCATGGATACGTTGGCTGACGGGCAGGGAATCAAGTCGATGAATGAACCCTATCTGTGTTCTGTCTCCGATGCCGCAAGGATGTTGGGAGTCGGACGAACCAAGCTGTATGACATGATCGCGAAGGGCGAAATCCTGTCCATGCAAATCGGCACAAGGCGGCTGGTCAACGTGGCCAGCATTCGGGCACTGATCGAGCGCCTGACTGGCGGTGCCGCATGAACGATGCCAGCCAGAACGAATGGGCCGGTGCTGCGTCAACAGCAACCGGCCCGGAAGATGCCAAAGCTGCGAACCCGGCACCACTGTCTAACCCGGACCAACCGATGAAGCCAGATGAGATGCAGGCAGATACGGCAAACGTCGATGGTGCGGGACTGCTGAACCGCATTCACGCTTTTACACGCCGTTTCATCTGCTACCCTCGGAACATGCCAGCACCTCACATGTCCTGTGGATCGCCCACACGCATCTGATGGAGGCATGGTTTTTGGCGCCGCGCCTTGCGGTGCTGTTCCCTGAGCCAGGAAGCGGGAAGTCGCGGGTGTTGGAGGTTACAGCGATGCTGGTTCCAAACCCGTTGCTGTCAGTAAACTCCTCTGCGGCGTACATTCTGTGGAAGGTCTCCGATCAGGCGAACCGGCCAACGATCTTGTATGATGAAATCGACACGATCTTTGGCCCTGCCGCTAGGCGGCAACGAAGACCTACGGGGAATGGTCAATGCAGGCTATCGCCGTGGTGCCATGGTGGGTCGCTGCAATACGGAACGCGGCAAGGTGCAGCCTGTTGAACTGGCTACATATGCGGCGTTCGCAATGGGCGGCCTTGGCACCCCGCCCGACACTATCATGAGCCGGTCGGTCGTCATCCGAATGCAGAAACGAGCGGCTGGCGAAAGTGCCGAACCTTTCCAGCCCCGTATTCATGAGCTTGAAGCAGAAGCCCTGCGGAGCGAACTGGCCGAATGGGCCGCCAGCATGGCCGGTCTGGCGGAATTGGCACAACCGGCCATGCCGGACTGTATTGCCAACCGGAACGCCGATGTGTGGGGACGGCTGTTCACGGTCGCCGATCTGGCAGGAGGTGCATGGCCCGAAGCGGTGAGGATGGCTGCGACGAATGCCGTGATGTCAGCGAAGGCCAGTGCGCGCCCTTCTTTGGGTGCTCAACTGTTGGCGGACATTCTGCCTGCTTGGGCGATGCTGATCGGATCACCACCGTCGATGTGCTGGACAGGTTGCTGGCCGAGATGCTGCGTGAATATGGCATCCGCTCGTCCACGATCCGTATGCCCAATGGTCAGACGCCCAAAGGCTATTAGCGCGAAGCATTTCATGATGCATGGAAGCGCTACCTGCCTATGTCACCAGCACACACAACAAACGCCACATCCGACACCGACCATGCCAACACCAATGAAACCGGGGATGGCACTGTGTAGGAGCATGACACGCCAGCGGCGTGTGGCAGCAACAGCGGCTGAAGCACGGACGACGAGGCTCAAAACCATTTGTTTTCGGCCAAGTTGCCCATGTGTCGTCAGTGGCGGCAAATCCGGGAGAGTGGCCGAGAAGCCGACTTGGCCACTCCCCAGACAGCCCGAAACGGAGCGGGAGCCAAGAAGTTGAACATTCTAACGGACAACCCCATGCAACCGGCCAATCTGGCCAATGCTGCTCGTTGTGGTGCCCTTACACGGTCGGGGGCCGAATGCCGGTCCCCGGCTGTTAGAGGAAAGCAGCGATGCAGGATGCATGGTGGGAATAGCTGCGGAGCGCCGAAGGGAAATCGCAACGCATGTAATCGCCGGCGTCGTCCGAAAACACGTTGAATGACTTCATAACTCCCCCTTTCATGGCTGGGCCTGCGAGGCAGGCCCAAAGAAAACACCTATAAGTGTGAATAAGGTAAAATACATCGTAGAAGCGGGATTCACACTTATACGATGTGGTGATGGCGATGCTGGATCGGCAACGACGTTTGCGTGGAAGTCGATCCCGATCTTATCCCGTTGGGTACCAGACCTGAAAATGATGGAGGTCCGCCTATCTCGTTCAAAGCAGCACGAGAGGTTCTGGTTGCTCTGGATGACAAAGAGCGAGGCGACGCGCTGTGGATGTTAGGAGAAATTGCATCTGAACCAGGGACATGGAATGCGTTCGTCAAGCCCTTCATCGAGCAGGCTTGGCCTCGTCAGGTCAAATTTCGAACTGATAGCGCTTCGCGTGGGTTCGCGCATTCGATCGAACGGTCCGGTGATAATTTCCCGGATGCGGTTCGAACTATCGTGGGGCTGATGCGCCCAGTAGCGCACCTAGATATGATAACCTACCGCCTTTCAAAGGAATCAGAGGAAGGCACCAAGGATTTGCCCGGAAGTTTCCAGTCGAAACGCTTCAGCTTCTTGATGCGTTGATTGCGGATGACAGGTCACAGATGCCCTATCAATTAGGCAAGGCCTTGGAGGTCGTGGCGGAAGCCGATCCAGCAGTGCGACGCACCCGCGAATGGAAACGCTTATATGATCTGACCGCCTAAAGATTTTCACCTCTCAAGCCCGCCTCGTAATCGGCACAACTTTGGTCAATTCACGATCCGTGGCGCAATAGGTACCCCATGCATCCATCAGCTTTCGGCGTTTGCGAGCATACCACCCCGCTGATAGGCCCGCTCAACCTCGTTGGGGTTTTGGTGAGCCAGCGCTGCTTCCGCCACTTCGCCAGGGAAATTCGTCTGCTCGGCAACCCATGTACGGAACGAAGAGCGGAAGCCGTGAACCGTCACTGGTTCCGCCATTCTGCGAAGCACTTCAACAGCGTCATGTCTAACATAACGCCGCCGTTCATGCCGGGGAATACCACATCAGTTCCTGCCCTCCGCACGGCAATCGCGCTTCGCAGTACAGCCACGGATTCGAGCGATAGCGGCACAATATGTTCACGCCGCATCTTCATGTGATCGGCTGGCAGTCCACAAGGCGTTCTCAAGATCGAACTCGTCCCATGTCGCCAGTCGCACTTCCTGCGAACGAGCAACGGTCAGCACAGCAAACTCCAGTGCGAGGCGTCCCCACACTCCCCCAGTGACACGAAGGCGGGTTAGAAAAGCCGGCACATCGGCATAGGGCATGGCCGGGTGATGCTTGCCGCCCGATTGCTTGGGCAGGCCCTTGCCAGCCGCCAGAGCCTTAAGCGGAGCTTCTGTGGCTCGCCAACCGCGAGCATGGGTATACCCCATCGATACAAACCTTGAGACAACATTGATTCTATCAATAGGGTTTCGAATCGATTTATGATACAGTATACGATGATGGTCTAAAGGCTATTGAGACGGATCATAATATGTTAGGGTCCGGACCCATAAACAGGATTCCCAGCAGCGCCGGGATATGATTCACCATCCTCCAGCAAGGAGGTATGGCGGATGGCGGATTTCTTCTGGTTTNTAGGGTCCGGACCCATAAACAGGATTCCCAGCAGCGCCGGGATATGATTCACCATCCTCCAGCAAGGAGGTATGGCGGATGGCGGATTTCTTCTGGTTTTCGGATGAGCAATGGGCGCGGATCGAGCCGCTCTTGCCGCAGAATACGCGAGGGATGCCGCGGGTAGATGATCGGCGGGTGCTGTCCGGAATTGTCCATGCGTTGAAGAGCGGCGGTCGTTGGGGCGATTGTCCTGAACACTTCTATGGCCCGAAGAAGACGCTCTATAACCGCTTCCGGCGTTGGGCAGAGCGCGGCGTGTGGGAGCGCATCTTTGCCGACCTCGCCGGGCTCGAAGGCGTGCCATCCAAGCTGTTCATCGACAGCTCGTGCATCAAGGCTCACCGCACTGCTGGTGGCGCAAAAGGGGGGCCTTGGCTCATGGTATCGGCATCACCAAAGGCGGYAGGAACACCAAGCTCCACGCCATCTGCGACGAGAAGGGGCGTCCCCACGTCCTCCTGCTGACGCCTGGCAATACACACGACGCAAAGGTGGCCATGCTGGCGATCAATGCCGTGCCGCCCTCGGACTATCTGGTCGCTGACAAAGGCTACGACAGTAACGCCTTGCGCTMATGGCTGATCGAGCGTGGCACCACGCCGGTTATCCMGTCAAAGTCCAACCGCAAAGTCCAGATCGAGCACGACCGGCAGATCTACCGTCAGCGTAATGTCGTCGAGCGCATGTTCTGCCGGTTCAAGGACTGGCGCCGCGTAGCCACCAGGTTTGACCGCAACATCAAGACCTTCATGGCAACCATCGCCATCGCCGCCTTCGTCATATGGTGGCTCTAATGAGTCCGGACCCTA